>NZ_JBHVTK010000011.1:0-226150 GCF_042884695.1 Nocardia sp. NPDC058114
GGCGGCCCGGCCGCGGACCGGCCACTTCGTGGCCGTCCCTCCCTAGGGGTCGGGAGTGCGGTGGCTGGGTTGGGTGGGTTGTTGAAGACGGGGACAGGCTGGGTGCGCGCGGTGTGGTTGTTGGAGAGGGGGACAGGCTGGGTGTGTGCGGTGTGGTTGTTGACGAGGGGGACTGGCTGGTATCCGCGCGGTGGTTTTGATGAGGGGACTGGCTTGGGTGCGCGCGGTGGTTGTTCGAGACGGGGACGGGGTTGGGTGGACCGTGTGGTTGGGAGTGCGGTCGGGGGAAGGCTTGGTTGATCAGGTGGTGATGGCGGCGTGTCTGGTGAAGGCGGCTTCGGCGGCGGGGGTGGCGGCTTCGCGGTCGGTGGGGACCAGGCCGATGCGGGTGCGGCGATCCAGGAGGTCGTCGACGGTGAGGGCGGCCTCGTGGGTGATGGCGAAGTCGAATTCGGCGGCGGTGACGTCGATTCCGGGGGCGACCGGTTCGGCGAGGGTGGGATCGGCCAGCCAGGCGGACACGATCTGGCTCGCCTCGCTGCCGTAGCGCTCGATGAGGACCGGTGGGGCGTCGATCCGGTCGCGGGCGGCACCGGCGACCGCGCCGATCAGGGGGATCCGGGTGGTGCGGCAAGGGCCTGCCGTGAGGGCGGCCTGGGTGACCGCGGCGTCGACGGCGTCCTGGGCCATCTGGCGGTAGGTGGTGAGCTTGCCGCCGACGACGGTGATCAGGCCGTCGGGAGCGGTGAGGACCGCGTGTTCGCGGGAGATGTCGGCGGTGCTGTCGTCGGCGGTCTTCAGCAGCGGGCGCAGGCCGGCGAACCGGCCGCGGATATCGGCGCGGGTCAACGGTTCGCGCAGCGCGGTGTTGATGGTGTCGAGCAGGAAGTCGACCTCGGCCTCGGTGGGCTGTGGCTCGTCGGGGATCGGGCCCGGCGCGTCCTCGTCGGTGAGACCGAGATAGACGCGGCCGTGCGCGGCGGGCAGCGCGAAGACGAACCGGCTGATGCTGCCGGGTACCGGCACCGTCAACGCGGCGCTGAGGCCACCGAACGCCGCGGCGTCGAAGACGAGGTGGGTGCCGCGGCTGGGCCGCAGTTCGATGCTGTGGTCGACCTCGCCCGCCCAGACTCCGGTCGCGTTCACGACCGCGCGCGCCCGAACCGTCAAGGTCTCGCCGGTCAGGCTGTCGCGCAGCTGGACCGAATCACCCTTCGCGGCAACCGCCTCCATGCGCGTGAGCACCGTCGCGCCGTGCGCGGCCGCCGTGCGAGCCAGCGCGACGACCAGGCGGGCGTCGTCGACGAGTTGACCGTCCCAGGCCTGCAATCCACCGCGCAGCCCGTCGCGCCGCACGGTCGGTGCCAGGCGCAGGGCCTCGGCGGCGGCCACCCGGCGCGAGCGCGGCAACGTGTCGACCGAGGTGTGCGCGGCGATCCGGAGGGCGTCACCGGCGGCGAAGCCCGCGCGGATGAGTGAGCTCTGGCCGAGCTTGATGCCGGGCAGCAAGGGAACGAGCTGGGGGAGTGGGCGCACCAGATGTGGTGCGGTGGTGCGCAACAGGATGCCGCGTTCGACCGCGCTCTCGTGCGCGATCCCGACCCGTCCGCTCGCCAGATACCGCAGCCCACCGTGCACCAGCTTCGAACTCCAGCGGCTGGTGCCGAAGGCGAAGTCGTTGCGCTCCACCAGGATTGTGCGCAGTCCGCGCGCGGCGGCGTCGAGGGCGACGCCGGTTCCGGTCACACCGGCGCCGATCACCACCACGTCGACCTCGGGGTTCTCGCCCAGTGCGGTGAGGTCGGTGGTGCGGCGCGCCGCGTTCAGGGTGGCACCGGAAATGGGGAAGTCAGCAGGCATCAGGAGTCCTTCTCGGGTGGCGGGAGCAGATAACCCTCGATAGCCCTGGACAATTCGACGTCGAACTCCGCACCGGCCAGCAGCGACTCCACCGTGCCCGCCGACTGCACCGCCGACTGGGTGATGAGCAGCAGCATGGTGGCCATGTGCTCGGCATCACCCGACCGGATCGACCCGTCTCGGTGCCCGAGCTCGATCACGGTCGCGAACAGCCCGATCAGCGTGCGCTGATTGCGGCCGAGCCGGCCGAACACATAGGTGAGCATCAGGTCGGTGTCGGTGCGGAAGATCTTGGCGAACACCGCGTTCGACCGAATCGCCGCCGAGCCCGTCACGATGCCGTGGACCAGCCGATCCCGGCCGAGGCCGGTGTCGGGCATGGTTTCGGCGACGATCGTGCGCAGTTCACGCACCAGCAGTTCGGCGATCAGCGATCCGGTGTCGGGCCAGCGGCGGTAAACCGTCGGCCTGCTCACCCCGGCCCGGCGCGCCACCTCGGTGAGCGTGGTTCGGCGAACCCCGAAGTCGACGACGCAGGCCCGCGTGGCATCGAGAATCGCCACGTCGGTGGGCGAAAGCTGGTCAGCGTGGGTCGCGAGATCGATCATCGTGCTTCACCGCCGGTGGGTTCGGTGGCGCCGGGACAGCTGCGCCGTGGTCGGGCTGGAACCGCCCAAGGGTATCGAGCGGACCAGCGGGGTTTCCGTCGCGAAGGGTCGGTAGTGACATCCGACAGCGGTACGGATGTCGACTCTGGGACATATCGTTGGTTACTGCTTGACAGTATATGTCATTATGTAACGCATGGTCGAGACGCAACACGAACAAACCGGGTCCGCCACCGTGGCACCGAGCATGGTGTGGGACGCCTGGGGCGTAGCCGCCGGTCACCAGCCGCTGTCGGCGCAGATCCGTGGCCTGCTCGCGCAGGTGTTCGGGATCTCGGGTGAGCCGGTCGTGCGCCGCGACGAGAACGACGTGCCGCTGATCCCCACCACGCTCACGGCCGCCGATCGGGCAGGCCTGGCGGCGATCGTCGGTGACGAACATCTCACTACCGCCGATCTCGACCGGCTGCGGCACGCGGGCGGCAAGAGCACCCCCGACCTGCTGCGCCGACGCGCGAACACCCCGCAGGACGCCCCCGACGCCGTCGTCTTCCCCGCCGATCACCCGCAGGTCCTGGCGCTGCTGGAGTACTGCGCCGAACACGGCGTCGCCGTCGTACCGTTCGGTGGCGGAACCAGCGTGGTCGGTGGCGTCGATCCCGTGCGCGGGCAGTTCGGCACCGTGATCGCACTCGACCTGCGCAGGCTCGACACGCTCACCGCGGTAGATCCGGCCAGCGGCACCGCCACCCTCGGCGCCGGACTCACCGGCCCGCAGGCCGAGGAGTTGCTCGGTGCGCACGGACTCTCGCTCGGGCACTTTCCGCAGAGCTTCGAATTCGCCAGCATCGGCGGGTTCGCCGCGACCAGGTCGTCGGGTCAGGCGTCGGCGGGCTACGGCCGGTTCGACGACATGGTCGAGCGCCTGGTGATCGCCACCCCGCAGGGCACCCTCGACCTCGGGCGCGCGCCCGCGTCGGCAGCCGGACCCGACCTGCGCGAGTTGTTCGTCGGATCCGAAGGCGCGCTCGGCATCATCACCTCGGTCACCCTGCGGGTGCATCCCGTGCCGGAAACCGTGGGCTACCAAGCCTGGTCGTTCCCCGACTTCGCCACCGGCTCCGCTGCGCTGCGCAGCGTGGTGCAGGCCGGCGCCGCGCCGACGGTGATGCGGCTGTCCGACGAGGCCGAAACGGGTCTGAATCTGGCGCGCTCCGCCGACGTCGGCGGCCATCCGGTATCGGGCTGTCTCGCCATCACCACCTTCGAGGGCAGCCGGGCCCATGTCGCGGCCCGATCCGCCGAGGCGAGCGAGCTGCTCGCTGCCGCGGGCGGCACCGCACTCGGCGAGGCGCCTGCCCAGCAGTGGGAGCACGGCCGGTTCGCCGCGCCCTACATGCGTGACGCGCTGCTCGATGTCGGCGTGCTGTGCGAGACGCTCGAAACCGCTACCAGCTGGGCCAATCTGGCGAATCTCAAAGTGAAGGTCACCGGCGCGCTGATGGACGCGCTCGGTGCGCAGGGCACGCCCGCGCTGGTCATGTGCCACATCTCGCACACCTATCCGACCGGGGCATCGCTGTATTTCACCGTCGTCGCCAAGCAGCTCGATGATCCGATCGCGCAGTGGCGCATCGCCAAATCCGCCGCGAGCGACGCGATGGTCGCCGCGGGCGGCACCATCACCCACCACCACGCCGTGGGCGCCGACCACCGGCCGTGGATGGGCGCTGAAATCGGTGACCTGGGGGTTCGGGTGTTGCGTGCGGTGAAGCGCGAACTCGACCCCACCGGAGTGCTCAACCCTGGGAAGCTGGTGCCGTGAGCGAACATTCGATGCGGCGCGTTGTCGTCGTCACGAACCCGCGTTCCGGGTCGGGCCGGGGCGACGACGTCGCCGAGGCGGTGCTGGCCGAACTGCTGGCGCGCGGTGTCGAGGTGGTCGAGGTGCGAGCCCCGAGCGCGGACGAGTCGGTGACACAGGTCAGGACGCTCCTGGCCGGCGAGGACCGGCCGGATGCGGTGATCTGCGTCGGCGGTGACGGGCTGATGAACGTGCTGCTGGCCGCTGTCGCGCACAGCGGGGTGCCGCTCGGGCTGGTGCCCGCGGGCACCGGCAACGACCTGGCGCGCGAATTCGGGATACCGACCGGTGACCCCCTTGCTGCCGTCGAGATCGTGCTGGGCGGTCGAGCCCGGACCATCGATCTGGGGCGGATCGAATCGGCGGACGCCGCACCCACCTGGTTCGCGACCGTGGTCGGCACCGGCTTCGACGCGCGAGTCACGCTGCGCGCCAACAAGATGCGCTATCCCCGTGGCCCGCTGCGCTACACCGCTGCCGCGGTCGTCGAGCTGATGCGTGGCTACACACTGCCGTTCCGGATCGAGCTGTCCGGCCTCGCGCCCGGTGCGCTGGACAATCCGCCCGACTCCCACGTGGTGATCCTGACCGACGCGGTGATGGCGCCGATCGGCAACACCCGCACCTACGGCGGCGGCATGCTGGTGTGTCCGGAAGCACTCGCCGACGACGGGTACCTCGACATCACGGTGGTCGGCGCGGTGTCACGGCTGGAGATGGCGCGGCTGCTGCCCGCGTTGTCGGCGGGCAAACGGATCGACCATCCGGCGACCAAGCGTTATCGGGCCCGGCGGATCACGGTCGGTGCGGAGGGCGGATACGCCACGGCCGATGGTGAGCCCGCGGGGATGTTGCCGGTGACGGTGCAGGCGATGCCCGGGGCGCTGAGCGTGCTGGTGCCCTGATCAGGCCGGGTCGAAGGCGATCCGCGACACCGCGTGCAGTGTCGGGCGGTCGATGATCACCACCGAGGTCGAGGACAGCGGTTGCGGGTCCGGCGCGAGGGCGGTGCCGCGGGCTCCCAGGGAGTCCATCATCGTTTCCCAGCGGCGGCAGTGTCCCGTGAAGGCCAGGCTGTTGACGCTTCTGCCTCGGCTGATCTGACCCGATCTGGCCTGCTCGGCGGGCACATCGATGAGCACCATGTGCAGTTCGCGGCGGCCCTGCTCGGTCCAGCGGGCGATCAGGCGACGGCTCCAGCGGAAGGTGGCGCAGTCGTGGATGGCGACCGGTCCGTCGCTGTCGCGGACCGCGTCGCGGATCGCGCGGTAGTGCGCGAGGTGGACCAGCGGGCGCCACAGGGAATACGGCGCCCAGCCCAACCGGTGACGCAGGCGATTGCGGGTGTGATTCGAGTCGAGGACGAGGGCGCCGGACGCGGTCCGCACCGGTTGCTCGGCATCGGGTCCCGAGCCGAAGAAGCGGTGTAGTGCGGTGGACTTTCCCGCGCCGGGGACACCGGCGAAGACCAGAACGGTGGTGCTCGGGTAGCGCAGTTCTTGGACCTCGCTCGCGCGCAGGTCGAGCAGGGCGATCGGGGTGATGATCCTCGGTGCCGACGCGGGAACGGGAGACGAGGAATCGAGCGGGGGCGTCACCCTCTCCAGGGTCCGGTAAAACGGACAAAACGGCAATCGGGGGTTGCCCGGATATTTCGGCTGGAGGGTTGGGAGACAACGGTTTCCGCGTGTCGTCGTGGCGCGTCACAGACCGTGCTGACCAGGGCCGGGTAGAAGCTGAGAATTCCATATGGATTCTGCTGAGTGGGGTCGATCGCCGGTAGTATCAGAGCTGTAGACGGAGTCTTCGGTGTCCCTCATCCACCGAAGATTCCGTCTTTTTTTGTGCTCGGGTAGGCGGGGAAAAAGCTGGTTGCCGCTCCCCTTAGGATTGGGACGTGACCAGCGCAGCCCCTGACAACTCGCGTAATCGTGCCGATGCCCTGCCCAAGAGCTGGAACCCCGGCGAGGTAGAGGCCGACCTGTACGAGGGCTGGGTCAACGCCGGGTACTTCGCCGCCGACGCCTCCTCGAGCAAGCCGCCGTACTCGATCGTGCTGCCGCCGCCCAACGTCACCGGCACCTTGCACATGGGCCACGCGCTCGACCACACGATCATGGACCTGCTCACCCGCCGCAAGCGGATGCAGGGCTACGAGGTGCTGTGGCTGCCGGGCATGGACCATGCGGGTATCGCCACGCAGACGGTGGTGGAGAAGCAGCTCGCCGTCGACGGGAAGTCCAAAGAGGACTTCGGACGTGAGCTCTTCATCGACAAGGTGTGGGACTGGAAGCGGGAGTCCGGCGGGCAGATCCAGGGCCAGATGCGTCGCCTCGGCGACGGCGTCGACTGGAGCCGCGACCGCTTCACCATGGACGACGGCCTCTCGCGCGCCGTGCAGACGATCTTCAAGCGGCTCTACGACTCGGGGCTGATCTACCGCGCCGAGCGCCTGGTGAACTGGTCGCCGGTGCTGCAGACCGGCATCTCCGACCTCGAGGTCGACCACAAGGAGGTCGACGGCGAGCTCGTGAGCATGCGGTTCGGCTCGCTGAACGACGACGAACCGCACGTGATCGTGGCCACCACCCGCGTGGAGACGATGCTCGGTGACACCGCCGTCGCGGTGCACCCGGACGACGAGCGGTACAAGGCGCTGATCGGCACCACGCTGTACCACCCGATCACCGGCCGTCAGATCCCGATCGTCGCCGACGACTACGTCGACCCCGAATTCGGTTCCGGCGCAGTGAAGATCACCCCGGCGCACGACCCCAACGACTTCGAGCTCGGCCTGCGCCACGGCCTGCCGATGCCGACGATCATGGACAAGACCGGCCGGATCGCCGACAGCGGCACCGAATTCGACGGCATGGACCGCTTCGAGGCCCGCGTGAAGATCCGCGAACGGCTCGAGGCCGAAGGTCGCATCGTCGGCCGCAAGTTCCCCTACAAGCACCAGGTCGGTCACTCGGAGCGCTCCGGCGAGCCGATCGAGCCGCGCCTGTCGATGCAGTGGTGGGTCAAGGTCGACACCCTGGCCAAGGCCGCGGGCGACGCCGTGCGTGAGGGCGACGTGAAGATCCACCCGGCCAGCCAGGAACCGCGCTGGTTCGACTGGGTCGACAACATGCACGACTGGTGCATCTCGCGTCAGCTGTGGTGGGGCCACCGCATCCCGATCTGGTACGGCCCCGAAGGCGAGATCGTGTGCCTCGGCCCCGGCGAGGAAGCGCCCGAGGGCTGGGTGCAGGACCCGGACGTGCTCGACACCTGGTTCTCCTCGGGTCTGTGGCCGTTCTCCACGATGGGGTGGCCCGACTCGACCCCCGAGCTGTCGAAGTTCTATCCGACCAGCGTCCTCGTCACCGGGTACGACATCCTGTTCTTCTGGGTGGCCCGGATGATGATGTTCGGCATGTACGTGAGCGACGATCCGGTGCTCACCGCCGGTAAGGGCGGCCGGAAGCAGGTCCCGTTCGAAGACGTGTTCCTGCACGGCCTCATCCGCGACCAGCACGGCAAGAAGATGTCGAAGTCGCGCGGCAACGGCATCGATCCGCTCGACTGGATCAACTCCTACGGCGCCGACGCGCTGCGCTTCACCCTGGCCCGCGGCGCCCAGCCCGGCGGCGATCTGTCCGTCGGCGACGCGCACGCACTGGCTTCGCGCAGCTTCGTCACCAAGCTGTTCAACGCCACCAAGTTCGCCCTGATGAACGGTGCGCGCACCGGTGAGCTGCCCCCGCGCGAGACCCTCACCGACGCCGACCGCTGGATCGTCGACCGGCTCGACGCGGTCCGCGCCGAGGTCGACACCGCCTTCGACGCCTACGAATTCGGCAAGGCCTGCGAGGCGCTCTACCACTTCGCGTGGGACGAGCTGTGCGACTGGTACCTGGAGCTGTCCAAGGTGCAGTTCGCCGAATCCGACGCGCGCGCCGAGAGCACCGCGGTCGTGCTCGGCAGTGTGCTCGACGCGGTGCTGCGTCTGCTGCACCCGGTGATCCCGTTCGTCACCGAGACCCTGTGGCAGGCGCTCACCGGCGGTGAATCGGTGGTGATCGCCGCGTGGCCGCAGGCCAGTGGCGTGGCGATCGACGAACTCGCCGCGCAACGCGTGGCCGATACGCAGCGGTTGATCACCGAGATCCGCCGGTTCCGCGGCGATCAGGGCCTGGCCGACAAGCAGAAGGTGAAGGCCACGCTCGTCGGGATCGAGGAGGTCGGGCTCGGCGGGTTCGCCGACTCGGTGGCCAATCTGGCCCGGCTCACCGAACCGGGCGAGGACTTCGCCACCACCGCCGAGGTGGAGGTGCGGCTGTCCGGCGGCACCGTCACCGTGCAGCTCGACACCTCCGGCGCGATCGACCTCGATGCCGAGCGTCGCCGGCTGGAGAAGGATCTCGCGGCCGCGCAGAAGGATCTCGACACCACCACGGCCAAGCTCGGCAACGAGGCCTTCCTGGCCAAGGCGCCGCAGCCGGTCGTCGACAAGATCACCGGTCGACGCGATGTGGCCGCGGCCGAAGTCACGCGCATCGGCGCCCGTCTGGCGGAGCTGAGCGCCAAGTGAGCGACATGGGCCCCGGTGACCTCGACCCCGAAGACGCCGACTTCGGCGGCAGCGACTACAGCGCGGCCCAGCTCAGCACCGGGCCGTCGCCGGTCGACCTCGCCGAGATGGCGCTGGTCGAGGCCGAGCTCGACAAGCGCTGGCCCGAAACCAAGATCGAACCCTCGCTCACCAGGATCGCCACCCTGATGGATCTGCTGGGCAACCCGCAGAACAACTATCCGGCGATCCACGTCGCGGGCACCAACGGCAAGACCTCGGTGACCCGGATGATCGACGCCCTGCTCACCGCCCTGCATCGGCGCACCGGCCGGATCACCAGCCCGCACCTGCAGCTGGCGACCGAGCGGATCAGCATCGACAACGCGCCGATCTCCCCGGCCGGCTATGTGGCGACCTATCACGAGCTCGCGCCCTATATCGGCATGATCGACCAGCGTTCCGCCGAATCCGACGGCCCGGCGATGAGCAAGTTCGAGGTGCTCACCGGCATGGCCTACGCCGCGTTCGCCGAGGCGCCGGTCGATGTGGCCGTCGTGGAAACCGGGATGGGCGGCACCTGGGACGCCACCAATGTGATCCACGCGCAGGTCGCGGTGATCACCCCGATCGGCCTCGACCACACCGAGTACCTCGGTCCCGACCTCGAGTCGATCGCCAAGGAGAAGGCCGGGATCATCAAGCGCGCACCCGAGGCGCTGATCCCGACCGACACCGTCGCGGTGATCGCCGAGCAGGAACCCCAGGTGATGGACGTGCTGCTGCGCCGGGCCGTCGCCGAGGACGCCGCGGTGGCCCGCGAGGGCGCGGAGTTCCGGGTACTGGAACGGGGCGTCGCCGTCGGCGGGCAGCTGCTCACCCTGCAGGGGCTCGGCGGCGTCTACGACGAGATCTTCCTGCCGCTGCACGGCGAGCACCAGGCCCGCAACGCGGCCCTGGCCCTGGCCGCGGTGGAGGCGTTCTTCGGGGCGGGCGCGGATCGTCAGCTCGATATCGAGGCCGTGCGCGCCGGTTTCGCGACGGTGGCCAGCCCGGGGCGGATGGAACGGATGCGCAACGCGCCGACCATCTTCGTCGACGCCGCCCACAACCCGGCGGGTGCGCAGGCGCTGGCCGCGACGCTCACCGGCGAGTTCGACTTCCGCAAGCTGGTCGGGGTGGTCGCGGTGCTCGCCGACAAGGATGCGGCCGGGATCCTCGACGCGCTCGAACCGGTCTTCGACGAAATCGTCGTCACCAGCAACGGCTCGCCGCGGGCCATGGACGTGGACTCGCTGGCCGACCTGGCCGTGCAGCGGTTCGGCGATGAACGCGTGATCACCGCCGAGACCCTGCCCGACGCGCTGGAGTCGGCGATCGCGCTGGCCGAGCAGGCCGGCGACGAGGGCGACGTGATCTCCGGCGCCGGCGTGGTGGTCACCGGGTCGGTCGTCACCGCGGGCGCGGCGCGCGCCCTGTTCGGAAAGGCTCCGGCGTGAGTGAAGAACAAGTGCCTCCTCCCGCCAACGATCCGTGGAAGGGTCTGCGCGGCGTCATGGCGGGGACGTTGATCCTCGAGGCGATCGTGGTGTTGCTGGCTTTGCCGGTGGTCGCCGACGTGGGCGGCGGGGTCACGTGGTTCTCCGGAACCTATCTCGTGGTGCTCTCGGTGCTGATGATCCTGGGCGCGGGTGTACAGCGGAAGCCGTGGGCGATCCCGTTCAACCTGGGCCTGCAGGTGCTGCTGCTCGCGGGCGCCTTCATCCACCTGTCGATCGGCGTGATCGCGGTGGTGTTCATCGCGGTCTGGGCGTTCATCCTCGTCCTGCGCTCGGATGTCCAGCGCCGAATGGACGCGGGACTGCTCCCCAGCCAGCGAATGGGCACCAAGTCCTGACCGCTCGAGGGCCCGATCGGCGTCCTGACACGGCCGACGCTAGGGTTACCCCGTGACTGAGCAGACGTTGGTACTCATCAAGCCGGACGGTGTCTCCCGAGGCCTCACCGGCGAGATCCTCGCGCGCATCGAGCGCAAGGGCCTCACTTTCCAGGCCTTGGAGCTGAAGAACGTGTCCGCGGAACTCGCGGCCGAGCACTACGCCGAACATGCCGAGCGGCCTTTCTTCGGCTCGCTCATCGAATTCATCACCTCCGGCCCGGTCGTCGCGGCCGTGCTCGAAGGCCCGCGCGCGATCGCGGCGTTCCGTCAGCTCGCCGGTGGCACCGACCCGGTAGAGAAGGCCGTGCCCGGCACCATCCGCGGCGACTTCGGCCTGGAGACCCAGTTCAACCTGGTCCACGGATCCGACTCGCCCGAGTCCGCCAAGCGCGAGATCGCCCTCTGGTTCCCCGAATTCCCCGCCTGACCCGCAGCGGTCGGTAGCGCAGCAAAGGTAGAAGGACACCCGGTCAGGCGGTATCGAACTCCGCTCGGCCGGGGCGCCCTCGCTTGCCGGATCCGCCGGGTGATACCACCGCCGTGAGCGGGGCGGAGTTCGCGTGAGTTGCGCCGATGGCGATCCCCGCGCGAACCGTATGGGATACTGATTACGGATGTGTTCGACGCCGACCTGTCGCGCAGGTACGTGACGCGGTGTCGGACATGACCGGATGACACCGCGGTTGATGCCGATCATCGCTGCCACGGATGGCCCTGTTGCTGGGGTCGCCCGCGCAGGCACGCTGGATGAGCGCTCGAAAGCGCGGTGCCACGCCGTACAGCCAGGCGCCGTGTGACCGGTTGGCCCGCCAGATGATCGATCAAGGTGCGACCGGACACGCGGGGCGAGACCAGATGACCCTCGTACCATCGGGTACGAGGTGCACGGACGATGCCCCCGCGTCGGCCGCGTCACTCCCGTACCGGGGAAGGACGCGCCCGGGGGCCCGAGGAGACTTCGTGGCCGAAAAAGAGCCGCTGGACACAACACAACAGGATGCCGATCAATTGCCGGAGCGAATTCGAGTTCATGCACTGGCCAAGCGGTTGGGAGTGACCAGCAAACGCATCCTGGCCAAACTGGCCGAGTTGGGCGCCGAGGCGCGCAGCGTTCAATCCAATGTCGACCGTTCGGTCGCCGAAACGGTGCGCGACGCGATCGCCGCCGCTGACGCCGAACCCGGCGAACCTTCAGCACCCGCACCCGCGACGCGCGCGAAGAAGAGCGCCGCGTCCACCCCCGTCGCCGAGCAGCCGGCCGACACGTCCGCGGCGCCCGCGTCGCTGTTCTCCGCGCCCCACGTCGCGCGCACCGACGAGGTGTTCGCCGCGATGCGCGAGGACGCGCACACGGATCTGTTCACCCACCGGGCGTCGGAATCCCCCGTGCGGGCCGAGCCGGTGACCTTCGAGGCGCCCGCCTCGGTGGATATGCCGTTGTTCCTCCCGCCGGACGCCACCGCCGCCGAGGAGACCCGCAAACGCCGTCGGGCCGAACGGGCTCCGAAGAAGATCGAAGAGCCCGCCGCGCCGCCGGTGGAGGAAACCGTCGCGCCCAAGGCCGAGGAGCTCGACGCCGAGGCCGAGGACGAGTCCGCCGATCAGTCCGGTGACAACGACGCCGACGGCCAGCCGCGCCGCCGCCGTCGTGGCCGTCGTGGCCGGGGTCGTGGTCGTGGCGAGCAGTCCGCCGACGGCGAGGACACCGACTCCGACAGCGATGACGACGACACCGACGAGGCCGAGCAGCCGGCCGAGCAGGTCACCGCCGAAGCCGAGCAGGCCGAGGACACCGAATCCGACACCGATGACGAAGACGGCTCCTCCGATGGCGCCAGCCGTCGTCGCCGTCGTCGCCGTCGCCGCAAGGTGGGTGGCGAGTCCGCCGACGCCGAGTCGGCGACCGAAGACGATCCGCCGAACACCGTGGTGCACGAGCGCGAGCCCCGCAACAAGAGCCGCGGTCGTTCCAGCGCGAGCAACCCCGACGAAGTGCAGGGCATCTCCGGCTCCACCCGGCTGGAAGCGAAGCGTCAGCGTCGGCGTGACGGCCGGGAAGCCGGGCGTCGTCGTCCGCCGATCCTGACCGAGTCGGAGTTCCTGGCTCGCCGCGAGGCGGTCGACCGGGTGATGGTCGTGCGCGAGAAGGCGTTCGACCCCGCCGAGCACGCGCCCGGTCACCAGACCACCACCCAGGTGGCGGTCCTCGAGGACAACATCCTCGTCGAGCACTTCGTCACCAGTTCCGGTCAGGCGTCGATGGTGGGCAATGTCTACCTCGGCAAGGTCCAGAACGTGCTGCCCAGCATGGAGGCGGCGTTCATCGACATCGGCCGCGGCCGCAACGGTGTGCTCTACGCCGGTGAGGTGAACTGGGAAGCCGCCGGTCTCGGCGGTCGCGAGCGCAAGATCGAGCAGGCGCTCAAGCCCGGCGATCAGGTGCTGGTGCAGGTGTCCAAGGACCCGGTGGGTCACAAGGGCGCCCGTCTCACCACCCAGATCTCCCTCGCGGGTCGCTTCCTGGTGTACGTGCCCGGTGGCACGTCCACCGGGATCAGTCGCAAGCTGCCCGATACCGAGCGCAAGCGGCTCAAGGAGATCCTGCGCGAGATCGTCCCGTCCGACGCCGGGGTGATCATCCGGACCGCGTCCGAGGGTGTCAGCGAGCCCGAACTGGCTCGCGACGTCGAGCGGCTGCAGGCCGCCTGGCGCACCATCGAAGAGGCCGCCGCCAAGGAGACCAACGCACCGAAGGCCCTCTACGAAGAGCCCGACATGCTGGTCAAGGTCATCCGCGACCTGTTCAACGAGGACTTCGCCAAGCTGGTCATCGAAGGTGACCGCGCGTGGAGCACCGTCGAAACCTATGTCCGCACGGTGGCGCCCGACCTGCTGCCGCGGGTCAACCGGCACGAGAACAACGGTGTCGACGTGTTCGACGCCTTCCGGATCGACGAGCAGCTGGCCAAGGCGCTCGATCGCAAGGTGTGGCTGCCCTCGGGCGGCACCCTGGTGATCGACCGCACCGAGGCGATGACCGTCGTCGACGTCAACACCGGCAAGTTCACCGGCTCGGGCTCGTCGAACCTCGAAGAGACCGTCACCAAGAACAACCTGGAAGCGGCCGAGGAGATCGTGCGCCAGATGCGGCTGCGCGATATCGGCGGCATGATCGTCGTCGACTTCATCGACATGGTTCTCGAATCCAACCGTGACCTGGTGCTCCGTCGTCTCACCGAGGCGCTCGGACGCGACCGCACCCGCCACCAGGTGTCGGAGGTCACCTCGCTGGGCCTGGTCCAGATGACCCGCAAGAAGCTGGGCACCGGGCTGGTCGAGGCGTTCTCCACCACCTGTGAGCACTGCCACGGTCGCGGCATTCTCGTGCACTCCTACCCGGTGGATTCCGGGTCCGGGGTCGAGGAGCCGCGGTCGAAGGAGGGCGGTTCGCGTCGTCGTCGCGGTAAGGATCGCGACAAGCCCGCGGCCGCCGCGGCGCCCGCGACCAACGGCACCGCACCGGCCGCCGAGCACGCCGAAGAGGACATCGCGGTCAAGCGGGCCCACCCGGTGGTACTCGCGATGGCAGGTCATCACGACGACGAGTCCAGCGACGAGCACACCGAGGTCGTCGAGGAGGCGCCCGCCGAGCCGACGAGGTCGCGGTCGCGTTCGCGTTCGCGCCGGTCGGGTCGTGGTGCCGCCGCGGCGAATACCGAGCAGAGCGCCGAGGGGCCGCTCACTGGGGTCATCTCCGGCGAGGCGGAACCCGAGGCCGAGGAGGAAGCGGTGATCTCGGCAGCTGCCGATACCGCCGCTGTCGCCGAGACCCCGGTCGTCGAGACCTCGCAGCCCGAACCGGCCGCGGTCGAGACCGCGCAGCCGGCCCCGGTCGCCGAGCCTGAACCGGCTGCCGCCGCCGAGGAACCCGCACCGCGGGCGCCTCGTAGGCGTCGCGTAGCCCGGTCGACGGCAGCGCCCGCGCCGGACAGCGCGGGAGCCGTGTTCGTCCTGTCGGCGAACGAGCAGCCGCCCGCGGCGGCCGTCGTGGACTTCGCGGCGGAGCCGGTGGTCGTCCCGGAGCGCAAGCCGCGTCGTCGCGCCGTGGGTCGTCCCGCGGGCGCGCCGGCCGCCGAATCGAAGTAACCCGATGCTTGCGTGCGCGGATCGCTCCGCGCACGCAAGCCCCGATTCGGCCCCTGACCGGCCGAATTGGGGGAGTGGATACCATTCTGGTAACCTAGGTCGGTCGCTGCCCAGTGATTGAGCATCCAGCCGAGCAGGCCGGGTGATACCGCAGGCAGCAAACGTTCTTCCCCCGCTCGTGCGGGGATGAGCCCAGGAATACGCGTCGCAGCTGCGGCGTGGACATGTGCAGGACCAATGTGAGTGGAGGAAGCCGACCGATGGCAGCGTACGCAATCGTCAAGACCGGCGGAAAGCAGTACAAGGTCGCGGTCGGTGACCTGGTGAAGGTCGAGAAGATCGAGGGCGCGGTCGGCACCGCCGTGGCGCTGACCCCGGTTCTCGTCGTCGACGGCACCGATCTGACCACCGACGCCGACAAGCTGGCCAAGATCTCCGTGGCCGCTGAGGTCATCGACCAGACCAAGGGCCCGAAGATCCGGATCCACAAGTTCAAGAACAAGACCGGCTACCACAAGCGCCAGGGTCACCGTCAGCCGCTGACGGTCATCAAGGTCACCGGCATCAAGTAAGAATTTTCCCGAGGAGACGAAGCAATGGCACATAAGAAGGGCGCATCCAGCTCCCGGAACGGCCGCGATTCGAACGCCCAGCGCCTCGGCGTGAAGCGTTTCGGCGGCCAGAAGGTCAGCGCGGGCGAGATCCTGGTCCGTCAGCGTGGAACTCACTTCCACCCGGGCGTGAACGTCGGCCGTGGTGGCGACGACACGCTGTTCGCCCTCGAGGCGGGCGCGGTCGAGTTCGGCACCAAGCGTGGCCGCAAGACCGTCAACATCGTCGTTCCGGAGCCGGTCCAGGCCTGACCGCCTGGAGCTTCGCTCCCCACAGACACCAGAGCGGGTCAGGGTTGATTCCCTGACCCGCTCTGTCGTGTTCTCCCCACCCCTTACCGCAAACGACTAGTCAGAAGGAGGAGGATCAACCCATGTCCAAATTCATCGACCGCGTCGTGCTGCATGTTCGTGCCGGTAGAGGTGGACACGGTTGCGCCTCGGTGCATCGTGAGAAGTTCAAGCCGCTCGGCGGGCCCGACGGCGGCAACGGCGGCAGTGGCGGCGACGTGATCCTCGAGGTCGACGCCAACGTCCACACCCTGCTCGATTTCCATTTCCACCCCAACGCCAAGGCCGGCAACGGCAAGCCCGGCGAGGGCAGCAACCGAGAGGGCAAGAACGGCGCCGATCTGGTGCTGCAGGTCCCCGACGGAACGGTCGTCGTCGATGACGACGGCAAGGTGGTCTGCGACCTCGTCGGCGCGGGCAACCGGTTCATCATCGCCCGTGGCGGCCGCGGTGGCCTCGGCAACGCCTCGCTGGCGTCCAAGGCACGCAAGGCGCCCGGTTTCGCGCTGCTCGGCGAAGAGGGCGACGAGGTCGACGTCGTACTCGAGCTGAAGTCGGTCGCCGACGTCGGACTCGTCGGCTTCCCGTCCGCGGGCAAGTCGTCGCTGGTCTCGGTGCTGTCCGCGGCCAAGCCGAAGATCGCCGATTACCCGTTCACCACGCTGGTCCCCAACTTGGGCGTCGTGCTGTCCGGTGACACGACCTTCACCATCGCCGACGTGCCCGGCCTGATCCCCGGTGCCAGCGAAGGCCGCGGCCTCGGCCTGGACTTTCTGCGCCACATCGAACGCTGCGCGGTGCTCGCCCACGTCGTCGACTGCGCGACCCTGGAACCCGGCCGCGACCCGGTCTCCGACGTCGATGCACTCGAGGCCGAGCTCGCCGCCTACAAGCCCGCCTTGTCAGGTGACGCCAGCCTCGGTGATCTGGCCGACCGCCCGCGCGTGGTCATCCTCAACAAGACCGACGTGCCCGATGCGGCCGAGCTGGCCGAAATGGTGTCCGCCGAGTTCGCCGAGCGTGGCTGGCCGGTGTTCGAGATCTCCGCCGTGAGCCGCGCGGGCCTGCGCCCGTTGACGTTCGCGCTGGCCGACATGGTTCGTCAGTATCGCGAGGATCACCCCAAGGCCGCGCCCAAGCGCACCATCATCCGCCCGATCGCGACCGACGAGACCGGTTTCAGCGTCATCGCCGACCCGGAGGAGGCGGGTGGTTTCATCGTGCGCGGCACTCGCCCCGAGCGCTGGATTCGCCAGACCGACTTCAACAACGACGAGGCCGTCGGCTACCTGGCCGACCGGTTGGCTCGCCTGGGTGTCGAAGCCGCGCTGGTCAAACAGGGTGCGCAACCGGGCTGCCCGGTCACCATCGCCGGTGTGACCTTCGAATGGGAGCCGATGATCTCGGCGGGT
Organism: Nocardia sp. NPDC058114; assembly: GCF_042884695.1. NCBI lineage: Bacteria > Bacillati > Actinomycetota > Actinomycetes > Mycobacteriales > Nocardiaceae > Nocardia > Nocardia sp. NPDC058114. Next base: position 17,287 of record NZ_JBHVTK010000011.1, read on the forward strand.
GTCGATATGCAGCCGACCGGCCGCGGAACCGACCTCCGGCTCGAGACCAACGATCGTATCGGTGCGGCCGAGCGCAAGCTCGCCTCGCAGGCGCGACGTGGTCTGCTCGACGAAAACGGCGAACGCAAAGAGTGAGGTGGGTCGCGCCCGGCGAAAATCGCTGTCGGGCGCGGCCATTGGATCGGCATACTGCGATGGTTGACGAGGTAGCTCGGTGATCGTGGTGCAGGGAGTTGAACGATGCAGGTGGGTTCGGAGCTGAGTCAGGGACGCGCGGCGATCGTGTCGGCGCGCACCGTGGTGGTGAAGATCGGCTCGTCGGCGTTGACCAGCCTCGAAGGTGGCCTCGACACCGCCCGCCTCGATCTGCTGGCCGACGCGGTCGAGGCGCGGATGCGGGCCGGTTCGGATGTGGTGGTCGTGTCCTCGGGCGCGATCGGCGCGGGACTCGCTCCGCTCGGCCTGTCGAAACGGCCCAAGGATCTCGCGACCAAGCAGGCCGCGGCCAGCGTCGGACAGCTGGCTCTCGCCCACGCGTGGGGCACATCGTTCGCCCGCTATGACCGCACCGTCGGCCAGATCCTGCTCTCCGCCGACGATTTCGCCCGCCGGGAGCATCACCGCAACGCCCAGCGCACGCTGGACCGGTTGCGGTCGCTCGGCGCGATCGCGGTGGTGAACGAGAACGACACGGTCGCCACCGAGGAAATCCGCTTCGGCGACAACGACCGCCTCGCCGCCCTGGTGGCGCACCTGGTGGGCGCCGACGCCCTGATCCTGCTGTCGGACGTGGCGGGGCTCTACGACGGCGACCCGCGTAAGGGTGCCGCCAACTTCATTCCCGAGGTGCGCAGCAGTGCCGACCTCGACGGCGTGATCGCGGGTAGCGGTGGCGCGCTCGGGACCGGCGGGATGGCCTCCAAGCTCTCCGCTGCCCGCCTCGCCGCCGATGCGGGCATTCCTGTCCTGCTGGCTTCGGCCGCTGATGCTGCGGTTGCCCTCACCGGCGGCACCGTGGGTACGGCGTTCGCTGCTCGCCCGATCCGGCTCTCCGGTCGTAAGTTCTGGGTTCGCCATGCCGCTGATCCGCGGGGCGCGGTTCTGCTCGATGCGGGGGCGGTTGATGCGGTGGCTCAACGACACTCGTTGCTGGCGGCGGGTATCACCGGGATTCGTGGTCGCTTCTTCGGGGGGGATGTGGTGGATCTGGTCAGCCCTGATGACGCGGTTGTGGCTCGGGGGGTTATCGAATACGACAGTGCCGAGCTCGTCTCTATGCTCGGCCGGTCTACGACTGATCTCCCCGACACGATGCAACGTCCGGTGATTCACGCGGACGATCTGGTGAAGGTCTGAACGGAGACCTTCGTTCGGGGTGTTCACACGGCTGCGGGGCGTGATGACCTGGGTTCGAGGTGGGCACTCCGACGAAAGGGCCGTGGACGTATTGCGGTCGATGATCTACCGCGGCGGGACTACTCCTGGCTGATCGGTCTCGGGCGGTGGCGCCTTGGGTGTGGCCGGCTGTGACGGGGACACGTCGGATCCGGGAACCGGGCCGGTGACGCCGGGCTGACCGCCCGGGTCGGACATGTCGGGCATGCCCGGCAGCGGAAGTGGTTGTGGCGCTTGGCGGCCGGGTGGTGCCGGGGAGGCCGGTTGTTCCGAGGTCGGTGCGGGCGCTTCGGTCGGCCGCGGGGTTTCCGTGGTCGGGGGCCTCGGTGCCGGTGGATTCGAATCCTGCTGTGTCGGTAGCTGATTCGGCTGCGTGGGCGGGGGAGCGGGCGCCTCGCTGGGCGAACTCGTCGGCGGAACGGTCGGGCCCTGGCTCTGTGGAGCGGGTTGTTCGGTGGACGGCACGGGCGCTTCGGTGGTGGGTGTGGGCGCTTCGGTAGGCGGCGCGGGTGCTGCGGTAGGCGGCGCTGGCGGTTCGGTAGTGGGTGCGGGCGCTTCGGAAGACGGCACGGGCGCTTCGGTAGTGGGTGCAGGCGCTTCGGAAGACGGCACAGGCGCTTCGGTAGGCGGCACGGGTGGCGCTGGCGCTTCGGTGGTGGGTGTGGGCGCTTCGGAAGACGGCGCTGGCGCTTCGGTGGTGGGTGCGGGTGCGGGCGCTTCGGAAGACGGCACAGGTGCTTCGGTAGGCGGTGCGGGTGGCGCTGGCGCATCGGTGGTGGGAGCGGGCGCTTCGGTAGTAGGTGCGGGCGCTTCGGAAGACGGTGCGGGCGCTTCGGTGGTGGGCGAGGGGGTCTCGGATGCCGGAGACTGTGGGGTCGAGCTCTGACCTTGGGGTGCAGGGGTTTCCGACGGTGCGGGGGCTTCGCCTGGCGTCACGGTGGCGCCGGGTGCGGGGGCTTCACCGGGCGCCGCGCCGGATTCTGGTTCCTGGGGCGAATTGCCTTGTGGTGCGGAGGGGCTCGGAGTCGACCCGTTACCCGGCGACGGTGAACCACCTCGGCCCGACGGCGTTTCTGTCTCCCCTGGTGCGGTGGGCAGTGCTGGGACACCGGTTCCGGCAAGCGAATACGCCGGCTTGTAGATCATGTTCATCGCCAGCACAGCTTCTTGGCGTAGCGCCTCGGCCGCCATCTGCGCGTCGATCACCTGCGCGCTCTCCAGCAGGCGGGCGATCGCCCCGATCGGGCCTGAACCGCCCGGCGCCACCACGGCCAGCTTCACGGCTTCGGCGGCCGCGGCGACACCGCCCAGGCGGGCGCCGACTTCGGCCATCACCGTGGCCAGTTCGTCGATAGAGGCGGCGAAGCTGCGGGTGCTCGCGGCGGCGGCATCGGCGGCGGCGCCGGACCAGCCGGTGTCGTCGATCACCCGCTCGGCGCCGGATTTGGTCAGCGGCATCGAGGTGGAGAGGGTGGCGGCGGTCTCCAGCCAGGTCATCGACGCGCCGAGAACGGCACCGGCGTCGATCTGCTGGGCGCGCGTGTAGATCTGTTCGTGCGGCATGGATTCGAAATGTTCCATCGCACTGATGTAGGTGGGGTCGGTGCTCATCCGCGCACCCGCGTATCGACGGCGCGCAGGGCGGCGGCCGCGGCGGCGTCGGCTTCCTCGTAGAGGCCCGCGCTGAGCAGGAACGCCTCTTTCATCCGGTAGGCCGCCTCGATGTAGCGATCGAGCAGTTCGGCGGCGTCGCGTGCCTTGTGCGCGAAGCCCGCCTGCAACTGCTGGGCGGAGACGAAGCCGCCGAATCCCGCTGCCTCGGCAGCGTTCTCGAGCCCCTGTCGCAGCTGGGCGAGATGCTCGGCCTGCTGTTCGTAAAGGTCGGCGCACCGGCGCGCGGCATCGGGGTCGAATGTCAGTGTCCCCGCCACGGCGGCGCTGCGGAACCGGGAGATCTCGGCTCTGCTGCTCTCGATCGTCATCGCGTCTCCCCTCCAGATGATGCGGTGGAGTCCAGGTTAGCCGGACCTTCTGCTGTGCGAACTGTGCGCCGGCACCAATCTGCGCTGCAATTGCGCGGCCAGTTGCCCAGTGGACGCGGGCACCACGTGCACGGTTTCGCCCGCTCGCAGCAGGTAGCGGCCGTCGTTGGCCACGTCGATCCAGCTGTAGTGCACCGGTGGGTTCGGCACCGGACGGTCGAGCCCGGTTTCGATGCGGATGTGGCCCTCGGCGGTGTGCGGCCTGCGTAATAATCGCTGGATGCGGGGCACGGCGGGATGGGTCGCGAGCACGGTTTCCTCGTCGCGCACCGCCTCGGTCGCGGCCTCGCGCGCGGGTTCGCGTCCGGGTGGGGTATCGGGCAGGCAGGCGGTGACGCGCGCGCCGATCCCCGCGGTGTGCCCGATCGAAACACGCACGCTGCCACCGTAATCGGGCCGGGTACTCGGTTCCTGCCTTACCAGCACCGCATGGTCGTAGACCGCGCAGGCCAGCAGCCGGATTTCGCTGCCTGGGGTATGGGCGCCACCGACCAGCACGATCCTGGCGTGTGGTTCGGCGATGATCCGCAGACAGGCGGCGAGGTCGGGGTCACCCCCGCGTAGTCGGTCGTCGAGTCCCGCGCGTAGCCGCGCCGCGTCGTTCTCGGTGTGCGGCGACTCGAGCACGCGCAACGGAAACGGCATGCGATCCTGACCCGATTCCCGCCAGACGTGCGCGAATTCGTCAGCGGTGAAGGTCCATCCCATTGCCGATCCCATCCTTACCGAACCAGGACGGGGACAGCCTAACCCGCGTTGTCCGATTCCGGCGTGCCGATCGAGCCTCATATCTCCGAACGGAATCTTTTCCCGCTCTGAGTACCTCAGCTGACTGTTCCGGCGGACGCTGAGGTCGGCCGACGTTTTTACGATCGCTGTCCGGGTCAGCGGCCGGACCTCTCAGTAACCGCGCGCAGTGTCGATGATCGCGTCCAACGGCTCGCCCGCGACGAACCGTGCCACATTCGCGCCGACATGATCGGCGAACGCCGCCAACCGCAACTGCGGTGGGTTCGAATCGTGCGGGGTGATGATCGCGTTCGGCAATGTCCACAGCGGGTGCCCGTAGGGCAGCGGTTCCGGGTCGGTGACGTCGAGTCCGGCGCCGCCGATCACCCCGCCGGTCAGCGCGTCCACCAGCGCGTCGGTGTCGATCAGGCTGCCACGGGCCACATTGATCACCCACGATGACGGCTTGAGCCTGGACAGTTCGTCGGCGCCGATGAGGTGGCGCGTCTGCGCCGTCGCGGGTGCCGCGACCACCACATGATCGGTGTGCGACCACACCCGCGCGAGCTGATCGGTCGGCACCGTCTCGACATCGGCGGGAATGCCGGTGCCGGTCACCGGACGTCCCGACCGGTTCACCGCGATCACATGGGCGCCCAGCGGCGCCAGCATCGGGATCAGCGCGCGACCGATCCCGCCGGCGCCGACGATCGTCACGGTCTTGCCGCGCAGCGATCCGACGTGCGGGAAGAACTCCCGCTGCTGCCACGACGTCGCCCGTAACTGTTCGGGCAGGTACCGCACCCCGGCCAGCAACAGCATCAGCGCGTGTTCGGCGACACTGTGCGAGAACGCCCCTGCCGCGGAGGTGAACACCACGTCCGGATGCGCGGTGAACACGCCCGCGTCGAAGAAGTCCTCGATCCCCGCGGCGGGCAACTGCGCCCAGCGCACCGACGACGGCAGGGTCGCCGGAAAATCGCTGGGTTTGCCGGTCCAGATCAGTGCGTCGGCCTCCGCCACCTCACCCACCCGAGCGCCCGCTCCGACGACCGCTTTCTCGAGCAAGCGCGGCGCCGGCTGATCCGGGGCGATCGCGATCGTGGTCGCGGATTCCTGCACAGAGACCTCCTGGGTCGATCGGCTGCTGGTGCCGCACTGCGGCTCGAGCGCTGTCCTGGGCACCGCACGCGGTACCGGACCCTGATTCTTCCTCGTCGCTGTCGACGGCGCCCCCGCACCCTCCCGGTCTCGCGAAGTGATCCGGGACTGCTCACTGTTCGTCGAGGTCGACGAGTTCCTCGACGCCGTGCCGGTCGGCCAGTTCCAGCAGGGGCGCGATGTCGAAGACGGCGTTGTCCATGTCGGCCTGTAGGTCGCCGAGTTCGGCATAGCGGGCAGGCACGGTCTGGATGGTGAAGTCGCGGGGCACGATGTCGTCGATCTCGGTCCAGCGAACCGGCGTCGACACGGTGGCCTCCGGCACGCCACGCACGGAGTAGGCGGCGGCGATGGTGTGGTCGCGCGCGTTCTGGTTGTAGTCGACGAACAGCTGCGCGGGATCGCGGTCCTTGCGCCACCAGGCCGTGGTGACATCCTCGGGCGCACGCCGTTCGATCTCCTGCGCGAACGCGAGCGCGGCCCGGCGAACCTCCTGAAACCCGTACTCCGGCGCGATCCGCACGTACACGTGCAGTCCGGACCCACCGGAGGTCTTCGGCCAGCCGACCGCGCCGAGCTCGTCGAGCACCTCGTGCACCACCCCGGCCACCCGCTGCACCCGCGACCACGGGCAGTCGGGCATCGGATCGAGGTCGATGCGCCATTCGTCGGGCGACTCGGTATCGGAGGCCCGCGAATTCCAGGGATGGAACTCCACGGTGGACATCTGCACAGCCCAGATCACCTCGGCGAGCTCGTGCACGCAGAGCTCGTCGGCGTGCCTGCCGTAGCGCGGAAAATACACGCGCACGGTCGGTATCCAGTCCGGCGCACCCGCGGGCACCCGCTTCTGGTGCACCTTTCCGCCCGGCAGTCCCTTGGGGAATCGGTGCAGCATGCAGGGCCGATCCCGCAGGGCGTTGACGATCCCGTCCCCGACGCTCAGGTAGTACTGCGCGAGGTCGAGCTTGGTCACGCCGAGCTCGGGAAAATACACCCGGTCGGGATTGCTGACCCGCACGGTGTGCTCACCCACCGGTAGTTCGACCGCAGGCGCCGCAGACTTGGCCACCCGCCCAACGATAGACGAGCAGGCCCGCCCCCGTGGGGGAGCGAGCCTGCGTCGGTGTGGCCGTTACCAGCGGCTGTGCTCCGTCGGCGGGGTGTAGTAGCTCTCGGCGTAGGAGTGCTCTGCCCAGCGGGACTTCGCGTCCGCGTCGCTGTCACCACCGTGGCCGGGCCACCACGCGCGCCGCCCGAGCAGCGCGGTCACCGCGGGGGTGAAGAACAGCGCCATCACGAACGCGGCGATCGCGATGCCCACCGAGATGGCGAAGCCCATCTGCGACAGGGTGCTGTTGCCCGCCAGCATCATCGAGGCGAAGGTGCCCGCCAGGATCAGTCCGGCCGCCGCGACGGTCGGCCCGGTGTGCCGCACGGCCAGCGCCGCCGCTTCGCGTGGCGTGTGCCCCTCGCGGGCTTCCTCGCGCAACCGGGCGACCATCAGGATGTTGTAGTCGGTGCCCAGCGCGACGACGAACAGGTACATGATCACCGGCAGCGTGAAGATCAGGCCGTTCTCGCCCTGGATCTGCTGGAACACCAGCACCGTGGCACCCAAGGTCGCGGCGAAGCCGAGGAACACCGAGGCCATCAGGTACCACGGTGCGACGAGACTGCGCAGCAGCAGCGCCAGCACGAGCATGATCAGGATCGCGGCCACCGGGAAAACGATCGCGTAGTCGTGGTTCATGGCGTCCTTGAAGTCCACGAACACCGCGGTCATGCCGCCGACCGCCGCCGTGGCTCCCGCGGGCGCCGCTTGATGCGCGACCGTACGCAGCGGACCGGCCACCGTGTCGAGCGCCGCATCGGATTCCGGTGCGTCGGCGAGCGTCACCTGGAAGTCGGCGATCGTGCGGTCCGGTGACAATTGCGCCTGCCCGACCTGCCCGACGCCTTCGACCTGGGTCAACGCCGTTCGGTAGGTCGTGAGCTGGTCCTCGCTCAGTGGTCCGCCGGGCGAGTGCAGCAGCACGTCGGAGGGCTGGGTGGCGCCCGCGGGCATTCCCTTGAGCAGCTCGGTGGTGAAGACCACCGACTCGGAGGCGTCGGAGGTGGAACCCGAGCTCAGATCGAAGGTCGGGTTGAAGCCGACCGCGAACACCCCGAGCGCCACCAGCACTCCGCCGGAGGCGACAGCGAATACGCCCGGCCGCCTGCCCATCGCCGCGCCGATCGCGCCGAAGCGCGCGCCTCTCGGTTCGACCTGCCACGCCTTCGAGGGCCAGAACACCTTGGTGCCCAGCAGGGAGACGATCGCGGGTACCAGCGTGAGACCGGCCAGCAGCGCCACCGCGACGGCGATCGCCAGCGCGGGACCCATCGCCCGGAACATGCCGAGGCTCGACAGGGTCAGCGCCATGAACGCGATGATCACGGCGGCTGCCGCCGAGGTGATGGCCTCACCGACGCGGGCCACCGCGTTGATCATCGCGGTCTTGGGATCGTCGCCCGCTCGCAGCCGTTCCCGGTAGCGGAACATCAGGAACAGGATGTAGTCGGTGCCGACGCCGAACAGTACGACCAGCAGGATGGCGCTGATCGAGGTGTCGATATCGAGGTCGAATGCCTTGGCCGCCATGGCGATCAGGCCGCTGACCGTGCTCGAGATCGCGCCGATGGTGATCACCGGCAGCAAGGCGATGACCGGGCTGCGGAAGATGATCAGCAGCAGCACCAGGATCAGCACGATCGTGGCGATGCCGATGATCGCCATGCCCTTCTCGCCCTCCTCGGTCTGATCGAGGGTCTGTGCCGCGGTGCCGGTGATGCCTGCCTTCAACCCGGTGTCACGCACCTGTTCCTTCAGCTGTTCGCGCAGGCTCTTCACCGCCTCGCCCTGCGTCTTGTCGGCGGCGTCGGTGAGTTTGGTCATCTGCACGGCGACGACCTGAACCAGGCGATTCTCCGACGGTGGTGTCACCTGAATGCCGGTGACCCCCTTGATATTGCGTGCGGTGAGCGCTGCCGCTGCCGCGCCGACCGTAGTCGAGTCGTCGTCGGTGAGCGCCGCGCCGTCCGCGCGGACCATCACGATGAGCGCGGCGGGCGCGGAATGCTGCGGAAATGCCTGCTCCTGCAACTTCATCGCCTGGATCGACTCGTAATGCGAAGGCAGGAACTCGGATTGGTCGGTCGTCGCGGTGAGCGTCGGCGCCGTCGACAACACGGCGACGATCGCGAGCACCCACAGCCCGATCACTTTCCAGGGATGGTGGACGACGACGCGTCCCAGTCTGGCGAACATAGTGGTAGGTCCTTTCCCGGCCCGGCTGGTCAGATGTCGAGGTCGTGGTTGCGCGGGTGCTGGACGCGGTCGACGATCATCAGGTGCGCCTTCGGGGAGACCAGTGGGCGCACAGCGTCGAGCGAATCGACGACCTCGGTGGTGTAGTCGCCCCAGCTCTGCTCGCCCTTGCCGAGGATCGAGCGCCAGTTCTTCCAGTCCACGGTCCAGTCGCCGAGCTCGTTGTAGTCCGACCATGCCGAGGTCTGCTTGTGCACCAGGAAGTTGCCCTTGCGGGTCAGGTAGACCCGGACTGTTTCGATGGTCTTGCGGGTTACCCGGCGTGACCGGCCGACCTCGCGGCCGGTGAAGCGCTGGGTGCGGCCGCCACCTGGACCGACCTTGACGAGCACCGGGGCGAACCCGTCGTTGTCGGTGTTCGGCTCGGTGGTGTCTATTGCAGTGTCGTATGCGGGTTCGATGGTCATCGATTGCTCCGATTTGATAAGGCAGTGCGCATGTGGGCATGGGTATACGAGCGGCGTGCCCTGCGTTTCGGGCCGTCGTCGTGGGTCTGTGTTCAGTTGTGCGGTAGCGGTACTCGTTCCGTCCGACTCACTATAAGTAGATGTATACGTATAGGGCAAGAGGCAAAAAAAGTCCGCACGGATCGACTCCGTGCGGACCGCTCCGTGCGGGGCGAGCTACAGCTCGTACACGCCGAACGCCCGATTCTGGATGCACATCGGCATCACGTGGACCCGGTCGGTCCATTCGAATCTCGCTGCCGCCTCGACGTTTTCGCGTTCGGCGACGCACACGCTCGCGGTGCCCGGCATCGTCAACGGATTGAGCACCGCCAGGGGGATACCGGCGTGGACGCCGCTGTAGAGCCCGCCGCTGAAGCACAGCGGCGTGATGGCGATGCCGCGGATCGCGCTCTCACGGTCGGCGGCGGCCTGGGCGCCGGGGACGCCGGCGCAGTCGAGCGGGTTCTCGTTCGACGCCTGGGCGGGAACGGTCAAGAGGGTGAATCCGGCCGCACAGCCCGCGGCAACGGCCATCAGGGTTCGAGCAAATGTGGTCCTGGTCATAGGCGCATTCAAGCACTGGTGGTGATGGGTGCCCACAATCTGGGCGGCGTGTTGGGCTGTGTTTTCGGCGCGCCGGGGCACACGTGTTCGCGGCTCCGAGGGGCGACCCGGCCGCCCCTCGGGATCGGGGAGCTCGGGCCGGGTCAGGTCGGGGTAGCCAGGGCGAAGGGGAGGACGGCGTCGGCGCCGCTGGTGCGCAGGGCATGGGCGGCGACGGTCATGGTCCAGCCGGTGTCGGTGAGGGTGTCGACGAGCAGGATCGGTCCGTCGACCCCGGAGAGGTCGGGGATCTCCCAGGAGTCGAACAGCCCGGCGACCCGATGGGCGGAGTTCGCCGCCGAGACCGGGGGACGGTCGGGTCTGGTGCGGAGGGTGCCGAGGTTGTCGAGTCGGCCGATCTGGGCCAGGCGTTCGGCGAGACTGGCGGTGAGCTGGGGATATCGGGGGGATTCGAGAGCCAGCACCGAGGTGGGACGGGTGGTCCAGGTCCAGTCACGCAGTACCGCGACGCAGGCGTCGAAGACCGCGTCGGGGACCGGTGCGTCGGTGGCGTCGAGCAGGGCGCGCAGCCGCATTCCCCAGCCCAGGTCGGTGAGTCGGCCGAGGACGCGGCCGGTCTCGGCACCGCCGGAGATCTTGCCCGACAACGGGATTCCCAATTTCGCCATGCCGCTGGGCCACTGTTTGCGGGGGGCGAGGTCGAGGCCGGGACGATCGAGGCGGGCTCGGGTCGCGGCGATCGCGGCGTCGTCGACGGTGGTGTCGGCACGGGTGCCGGTGCAGTTGTCGCAGCGGCCGCAATCCAGCTCCGCTGTCGCGAGCCCGCCCAGGCCGGGGTCGTCGAGTTGGCGGCGCAGGAAGGTCATCCGGCACGACGCCGTCGACTGATAATCGATCATCGCCTGTTGTTCGGCGTCGCGTGCCGCGGCCAGGCCCTCGTAGCGCTCGGTGTCGTAGGTCCAGTCCTGGCCGGTCGAGAGCCACCCGCCGCGCACCCGGCGCACGGCGCCGTCGACGTCGAGCACCTTCAGCACCATCTCGAGACGCGATCGGTTCAGCTCGACGAGCGGTTCGAGCGCCACCGTCGACATCGCCCGGTCGGTGTCCAGCGCGTCGAGCACCGAGCGCACGATGTGTTCACGCGGGAAGGCGACGGAGGCGAAGTAGCTCCAGATCCGCGCGTCCTCGGGGCCGGGCAGCAGGACCACTTCGGCGCGTTCGGTACCGCGCCCCGCGCGACCGACCTGCTGGTAGTAGGCGATCGGCGAGGACGGCGCACCGACGTGCACGACGAATCCGAGATCCGGCTTGTCGAAACCCATGCCCAGTGCCGACGTCGCGATCAACGCCTTCACCTCGTTGTTCAGTAGCGCGGCCTCGAGCACCTCGCGTTCGGCCGGGTCGGTCTGGCCGGTATAGGCGGCGACGGTGTGGCCGTGTGAATTCAGCAGGTCGGCCAGATCGTTGGCCGCCGCGACCGTGAGGCAGTAGATGATGCCCGAGCCCGGCATCCGATGCAGCTGTTCGCCCAGCCACGCCGTGCGCTGCACCGCGTCGTCGAACCGCACCACCGACAGGTGCAGTGATTCGCGATCCAAAGTGCCGCGCAGCACCAACGTATCGGTGCCGATCTGTCCGGCCACGTCGGTGACCACCCGGTCGTTGGCGGTCGCGGTGGTCGCCAGGACCGGCACCTCCGACCCGAGGTCGGCGATCAACGTGCGGATGCGGCGGTAGTCGGGCCGGAAGTCGTGGCCCCAGTCCGATACACAGTGCGCTTCGTCGATGACGACCAGCCCGGCGTCGGCAGCAAGGCGAGGCAGCACCTGATCGCGAAAGTCGGGGTTGTTCAACCGTTCCGGGCTCACCAGCAGCACGTCGACCGCACCGTCGGCCACCTGCTGATGGATCTCGTCCCACTCGGTGACGTTGCCCGAGTTGATCGTGGCCGCCACCACCCCGGCGCGCTCGGCGGCCGCCACCTGGTTGCGCATCAACGCCAGCAACGGCGACACGATCACCGTCGGCCCACGCCCCGCTCCGCGCAGCAACTTGGCCGCGATGAAGTACACCGCCGACTTACCCCACCCGGTCCGTTGCACGACCAGCGCCCGCCTGCGCTGCACCACCAGCGCTTCGATCGCGATCCACTGATCTTCCCGCAGCCGCGCATCGGGTCCGGCGAGCTCACGAAGCAGCTGTTCGGCTCGTTCGCGCAGGTCAGGAGCCGTCAGGTCGAGCACATCGTTGCCTGCGGGTGAGGTCATGCGCCTATCGTGCCGTACACCTCCGACAGGTTCGATGGGCAACACAGACAGCCGACCATGAATCAGCCCTTCACGCACAGCACCTGCCGCAGCGTCGCCACCACCTCGACCAGATCGGCCTGTGCCGCGATCACCTGATCGATGTCCTTGTACGCGGCCGGGATCTCATCGACCACGCCCGCGTCCTTACGCGATTCCACACCCTCGGTCTGCGCGACCAGATCCGCGACCGTGAACTGCCGCTTGGCCGCCGACCGGCTCAACCGCCGCCCCGCACCGTGCGAGGCCGACTGGAACGACGCCGGATTCCCCTTGCCCCGCACCACATACGACCGCGTCCCCATCGAACCCGGAATCAACGCGAGTTCACCGGATCCGGCCCGCACCGCGCCCTTACGGGTCACCAGCATCGGCTCACCGTCGATGATCTCCTCGGCCACATAGTTGTGATGGCAGGAAATGGGCTCGTCGAAACGCACCTCGCGCCCGGCGAATTCATCGCGTACCGCACGGCACACCAGCGACAGCATCACCGCACGATTACGCGCGGCGTATTCCTGCGCCCAGGTGAGGTCACGCCGGTAGGCGTCCATTTCCGCTGTCCCGGAGACGAAGACGGCCAGATCGCGATCCGGCAGCGACTGGTTGTGCGGCAGCGCGCGGGCCACCGCCATGTGCCGCTCGGCGAGCTCCTTGCCGATATTGCGCGAACCGGAGTGCAGCAGAATCCAGACGGCATCGTCCTGGTCGAGGCAGACCTCGATGAAGTGATTGCCCGACCCGAGCGATCCGATCTGCTTGTGCGCCTTGGACTCCAGCTGGGAGACCCCGGGATGCAGCTCGCCGAACGAACGCCAGAACCGCTCCCAGCTGTTGGCCCGCAACGCGGCCTGCCCATGCGACCCCGCGAACTCCGCACCCAGCTTCGTGACGTTCACCGCGTCCTTGTGCGCCTGGAAGCCGACCGGTACTGCGCTCTCGATCCGGCTGCGCAACGAGCGCAGGTCATCCGGCAGGTCGGCGGCGGTGAGATCGGTCTTCACGCTCTCCATCCCGCATCCGATATCCACCCCGACCGCGGCAGGCGCCACCGCATCACGCATCGCGATCACGGACCCGACCGTCGCCCCTTTGCCCAGGTGCACATCGGGCATCACGCGCAGTCCGTGCACCCATTCCAGGTTCGCGATATTGCGAAGCTGGCGCAGCGCTGACTGCTCGATCTCGTGCTCGTCGGCCCACATGAGCGTCTGCGCTCGCGTACCGCGCAGCTCGACGGGAAACATGGTCGGTCCTCTCCTTGATGAAGGACCAACGGTAGGGATGGGGTGGAGGCGGCGCACCTGATTTTCGCCGCGCCCGACAGGTCAGTCGGCGGTGAGGGCCGCCGCGATCCGGTCGCTTCCGGGGATCGCCGAGCTCGCGCCGAGCCGGGTGGTCGTCAGAGCTCCGGCGGTGTTCGCCCAGTTCAGCGCGGTAGACACGCCCTGATTCCAGGTTGCGACCAGTGCGCCGGTGAACGCGTCGCCCGCGCCCGTCGTGTCGAGGACGTCGACGGTGCGACCGCCGACGGATCGCTCGTTTCCGTCGGCGTCGCGATAAACGGCGCCGTCCCCACCGAGCGTGCGCACGAGATGCGCGACGTGCGTCAGCTCGTCCGAATACTGCTCGGACTCCAGGGAATTCACGATCGCGAGATCGACGGCCGCCCATAATTCGTCGGGCAGCGGCTGAACCGGGGACGGATTGAGCGCGACGACGGTGCCCGACGCGCGGGCGTGCTGTGCTGCGGCGAGCACCGTGTGGATCGGAATCTCCAACTGGCACAACAGGATGTCGGCACGTGCGATCGCGGCGAGTTCGGCTGCCGTCAGGTCGGTCACCCGCCCGTTGGCCCCCGCCACCACGATGATGCTGTTCTCGCCTGCCTCGTCGACCACGATCGAGGCGATCCCGCTGGCGCCATCGACCCTGCGGAGCAAAGTGATGTCGACGCCGGCCCCCGACAACGTGGCTGCCAGGTCCGTCCCGAACGCGTCGTCGCCGATCGCCCCGAGAAATCGCACCCGCGCCCCGGATCGCACGGCCGCGATCGCCTGGTTCGCCCCCTTACCGCCGGGCACGGTTGCGAAGTCGCTCCCGAGCACCGTCTCACCCGGCGCGGGCCTGCGTGGGACCGTCGTGACCAGGTCCATATTGACGCTGCCGAGCACGACGACGGTCGGTGAACCGGTGCGATCCATGACGCCGAATCTAGTGGCGACGGCGTTGCTGTGGACAACTTTGTCGACGGCGTCGCCGAACCTGTGCACAACTCGGTCCCGGTCCCGGTCCCGGTGCCGGTCGGAGGGCTATTCCGGGTCCCGGGTGGCGTCGAGCGCGCGAGGCGGCCTGCGTAGGCTGATAGCCATGACGGTAGAAGTGACCCCCGAGCTGGACATCCGCGCAGCGGTGCACGACGCCGCCCGCAGGGCTCGCGTCGCGTCCCGTGTGCTGGCTCAGCTGACCACGGCGCAGAAGAACGACGCCCTGCACGCGGCGGCCGACGCCCTGCTCGCCGCCGCCGATCGCGTACTCGCGGCCAACGCCGAGGACATCGCGACCGCGCAGGCCGCCGGTACCGAGGAGAATCTGCTCGATCGGCTGCGGCTCACCAAGGCCCGCATCGACGGCATCGCCTCGGGGCTGCGGCAGGTCGCCACTCTGCCCGACCCGGTGGGTGTCATCGTGCGCGGTTCCACGTTGCCCAACGGCCTCGAGATCCGCCAGACCCGCGTCCCCCTCGGTGTGGTCGGCATGGTCTACGAGGCGCGGCCCAATGTCACCGTCGACGCGTTCGGTCTCGCTCTCAAATCGGGCAACGCGGCGCTGCTGCGCGGGTCGTCCTCGGCGGCGAACTCCAACGCCGCACTGGTCGAGGTCTTGCGCGAGGCCCTTGTCGCCCAGGATGTTCCGGCCGACGCCGTGCAACTGCTGCCGAGCAACGACCGCTCCAGCGTCACCCACCTGATCCAGGCCCGCGGCCTCGTCGACGTGGTGATCCCGCGCGGCGGCGCGGGCCTGATCAACGCCGTCGTCCGCGACGCGCAGGTGCCCACCATCGAGACCGGCACCGGCAACTGCCACGTCTACGTGCACTCGGCCGCCGATCTGGACATGGCCGAGGCCATCGTGCTCAATGCCAAGACCCGCCGACCCAGCGTCTGCAACGCCGCCGAGACCGTACTCATCGACGCCGCCGTCGCCGAGACCGCGCTGCCGCGGCTCAGCAAGGCGCTCGACGACGCGGGCGTCACCATCCACGGCGACCTGCCCGGTCAGATCCCGGCCACCGACGCCGACTGGGGTGAGGAGTACCTCACCCTCGATATCGCGCTGAAGGTGGTCGACGACCTCGATGCCGCCGTCGACCACATCAACACCTGGGGGACCGGCCACACCGAGGCCATCGTCACCGCCGATCTGGCCGCCGCTCGCGAGTTCACGGCCCGCGTGGACGCCGCCGCGGTGATGGTGAACGCGTCCACCGCGTTCACCGACGGTGAGCAGTTCGGGTTCGGCGCCGAGATCGGCATCTCCACCCAGAAACTGCACGCCCGCGGCCCGATGGCACTGCCCGAACTCACCTCCACGAAGTGGATCGTGTGGGGCGACGGCCAGACTCGGCCGGTGTGATCGTGACTCTCGTACAGGAACCGATCTTCACGTCGGTAGACGATGTCATCTCCCGCCTCGCCACCACCGGCTACCTGGCCGACAAAGCAACGGCCACTTCGGTCTTCCTTGCCGACCGGCTGGGCAAACCGCTGCTCATCGAGGGCCCGGCCGGTGTCGGCAAGACCGAACTCTCGCGGGCGGTAGCCCAGGTCGCCGATGCCGAACTGGTCCGCCTGCAGTGCTACGAAGGCGTCGACGAGGCGCGCGCGCTCTACGAGTGGAATCACGCCAAGCAGATCCTGCGGATCCAGGCGTCGAGTGAAAATGATTGGGCCGAAACCAAAGCCGACGTCTTCACCGAGGAGTTCCTGCTCTCGCGGCCGTTGCTCACCGCCATCCGCCGCACCGAGCCGACGGTGCTGCTGATCGACGAGACCGACAAGGCCGACGTCGAGATCGAGGGTCTGCTGCTCGAAGTGCTCAGCGATTTCGCGGTGACCGTGCCCGAGCTGGGCACCATCACCGCCACACGCAAGCCGTTCGTGGTGCTCACCTCGAACGCCACCAGGGAACTGTCGGAGGCGCTCAAACGCCGCTGCCTGTACCTTCACCTCGACTTCCCCGACGAAGATCTCGAGCGCCGCATCCTGGCCAGCCGTGTGCCGGAACTCCCGAGCACCGTGGCCGAGCAACTGGTACGGGTCGTGCACGTGTTGCGCGGTATGCAACTCAAGAAGCTGCCCTCGGTCGCCGAAACGATCGACTGGGGCAACACCTTGCTCGCGTTGGGCGCCGCCGACCTCGACGACGCGACCGTGCGCGCCACGCTCGGCGTGGTGCTCAAGCACCGCAGCGATCACCAGCGCGCGCTGGCCGAGCTGAAACTGGCCTGATCGTGACTGCGCCAGCACCCCACGGAATCGGCGGCCACGTCGCCGGTTTCGTCGGTGCGCTCCGCGCCCGTGGCGTGCCGGTGGGACCCTCGGAAACCGTCGATGCGGGCCGGGTACTGACCGTGCTGGATCTGCTCGATCGCGAAGCGGTGCGCGAAGGGCTGGCCTGTGCGCTGCTGCGCAGGCCCACCCACCGCGCCACCTTCGACGGCCTGTTCGATCTGTGGTTCCCCGTTGCCGTGGGGGATCGCACCGCTGAGACTCCGGACCTGCCACGCACTCCCGACGGCCAGATCGACCTGGCCGCCCTCCGTGAGCAGCTCGCCGAACTGCTCGCCGCCGACGGCGGTGGCGAGCAGTTGCAGATGCTGGCCGGGCAGGTGGTCGAACAGCTCGGGCAGTACCAGTCCGCGCGCGGACCGTCGTTCTCCGCGTACCAGGCTCTCAAAGATCTCGCGCCCCAGTCGTTGCTGGCCAAGGTGCTCGCGGGTCTCGCTCTCCCGCCGGACGCGAGCGAGCGCGACACCGAGGTTGCCCGCCGCGTCGCACGGGAACGCATCGCGGGGTTTCGGGCCAGCGTGGAAGCCGAGACCAATCGGCGCGTGGCAGAGCAGATCGGGCGCGAACGCGTCGCGACCTACGGTGTCGCGCGCCAGGCCGAGGACGCCGACTTCCTGCGCGCGTCCGAACGCGAGCTCACCGAACTGCGGCGCGGCACCCAGCGACTGGCCCGGATCCTGGCCTCCCGGCTGGCGGTGCGGCGCAAACGAGCGCGGCGCGGCGAAATCGATCTGCGCAAGACCCTGCGTGCCTCGATGTCCACCGGCGGGGTGCCGATCGATCTGGTGAACCGCAAGCCGCGTCCCGGTCGACCGGAACTGGTGCTGCTGTGCGATATCTCGGGCTCGGTGGCCGGGTTCAGCAACTTCACACTGCTGCTGGTGAGCGCGCTGCGGGAGCAGTTCTCCCGGGTGCGAATCTTCGCGTTCGTCGACCGCACCGACGAGGTGACGAGCTTCTTCGAGCCGTACGCGGGTCTCGACGATGTGATGACCCGGATCTTCACCGAGTCGCGCATCATCGACGCCGACGGGCACTCCGACTACGGCTACGCGCTGACCAGCTTCGCCGAGAACTTCGGTGAGGCCGTCACCAGCCGCAGCTCACTGCTGGTTCTCGGCGACGGCCGCACCAACTACCGCAACCCGCAGCTGGACACCCTGCGCGAACTGGTCGGCACCGCCCGGCACGCGCACTGGCTGAATCCGGAACCCCAGAACCTGTGGGGGACAGGCGATTCAGCGGCCCGCGACTACGGTTCGGTGATCGAGATGCACGAATGCCGATCAGCTCGGCAGCTGACCGAGGTGGTCTCCCGACTGTTGCCCGTCTGAAGGAGCTGACGATGAGTGTCGACGTCCTGGCTTACTGCCTGGCCAAACCGGGCGCCTGGGAAGACGAGCCGTGGGAGGGCGACACCGTCGCCAAGGTCGGCGACAAAGTCTTCGCGTTCCTCGGCGCGGGCACGTCGATCGGGCTCAAGTGCGGGCGTGACCGCACCGAAGCCGACGAGCTGGTCGACATCTACCCCGACGACGTCACCGTGTCGGCCTACATCGGCCGCTACGGCTGGAACAGCATCCGCGTCGGCGGCGCGGTGCCGGACGACGAACTACGCGAACTGATCGACGCCTCCTACGACGCGGTCGTCGCCAAGCTCCCGAAGTCGAAGCGCCCCACCGCCTGAGTACTTCAGCCGACGTTAAGCGGCTCACATGGCACGGCTACCAAGATCACGCCCATGCTGGCAGGGGCGTCGCGCGACGACGAGCGATCCGATCGACGGATATCGGGTGCAGTGGTGGTTCTGCCGGGCTGTGCGCTCGCGCGGTCGGCGAGCTCCGCCCGGTGAACGATGCGTTCGCGAACGAGAACGATTCGCTTCGAGAAGAAGAACCTCACCTTCCGCCTGCCGGTGGCCGCGAGGTGGGTTCGGCCGGCGCAGGGCAGGCCACGGCGCTCGCGGCAGGTTCGTTCGGTGCGGATGCCGGTCCGCTGGCGCCGGGTTCAGGGGCGCGGGCGGCGCGGCGACTGGCCGGTATCGCCGCCGCTCGGCTGGCAGACGCTCCCGCGGCAGCGGAGGAGCAACTGCGTCGGGCCCTGGTTGTCGGTGCGGGTGAGCTGGCCGGGCGCGAACTAGCCGCGATGCGCACGCAGCTGGTGACCGCGGTCGCCGCCCAGCCGGGCCGTGACCGCGACGTAGCCCGCGCCGCGGCCTCGGCTGCTGCCTGCTGGCAGCCGATCTCGTGTGCGGACTCGGTCCACCTGTGGCTGGTCGCGGGTCGTGCCTGGCATCGTGCGGGTCGGCACGGCGAAGCGGTGGTCGCCTTCGACCGCCCACTGCTCACCGGCCCCGTCGGCTACCCACCTGCCGAGCTCGCGCTGGTACGTGCCCAGTTCGCCGAATCGCTGAACCACGTCGGTCGCTACCGCCAGGCCGCCTGGCAGTTCACCGAGGCGGCACGGCTGATCGGCGGTATGCCCTCGTTGCGCCGCCGCCATGCCGATCTGGTCTGGTCGGCCGCGGTCGCCCGGGAGTGCTGTGGACAGGAGACCGAGGCGCTCGGCGGCTACCTGCGCGCCGCGGGCCTGTGGGGCGAACAGGACAAGATCGTGCCGCGGGCCCGCTGCCTGCGTGCCGCCGCCTGGTTGCAACTGCGCGGACCGCAGGGGCGTGTGCGTGGGCCCTGGTGGGTAACGATCGATGTGTTGTTGACCGAGCTGGACCGCCGGGTAGCCGCCGAGCCGGCCGCACACCTCGTCGAGGAGCTGAAACGCACCCGTGCCCAGTTCGCGCAGATGTGCGCCCAGGCGTCGGGACCTCGCGAGCGTCGCGATGGCGCGGAGTAGTCCGGTCCGCCCCGATCTCATGGGCCGGATTAAGCTCAGACCTCATGCACGAAACAGCTCGGCCGCGCCGCAAGCTCGGCGTCATGGGCGGCACCTTCGACCCGATCCACCACGGCCACCTGGTCGCGGCGAGCGAGGTCGCGAACCGGTTCGAGCTCGACGAAGTGATCTTCGTGCCGACCGGCCAGCCGTGGCAGAAGGTCAACAAGCAGGTCAGCCCCGCCGAGGATCGCTATTTGATGACGGTCATCGCCACCGCGTCCAACCCGAGGTTTTCCGTCAGCCGGGCCGACATCGAACGCAACAAGGTCACCTACACGGTGGACACCCTGCGCGAGATGCAAAACGCGCATCCCGACGCGGAGCTGTACTTCATCACCGGTGCGGACGCGCTGGCCAACATCCTGACATGGCAGGATTGGACCGAACTGTTCGAACTGGCGAAGTTCGTCGGGGTGAGCCGACCGGGTTACGAACTGAACACCGATCATCTCGAGGAGCATTTGCGGGACCTTCCCGCCGACGCCGTGACGATGGTCGAGATCCCCGCGCTGGCCATCTCGTCGAGCGAATGCCGCCGCCGCGCCGCGGAGGGTCGGCCGGTCTGGTACCTCGTCCCCGACGGCGTGGTGCAGTACATATCGAAGCGGCACCTCTACGTGCCCGCAGGAACGGAAGGTAGCTGACGTTGAGCCACATGAGCGAGGGTCTGACCCCGCAGGAGGAGACCGTATGAGTGCCTCTACCGAAGCGATCGAGATGGCCACGGTCGCCGCACTCGCCGCCGACGACAAGCTGGCCACCGATGTCGTCGTCCTCGACGTCTCCGAGCAGCTGGTGATCACCGACTGCTTCGTCATCGCGTCGGCGCCCAACGAGCGCCAGGTCAACGCGATCGTCGACAACATCGAGGACAAGCTGCGCGAAGCCGGCCACAAGCCGGTCCGTCGCGAAGGCACCCGTGAGGGTCGCTGGGCGCTGCTCGACTACGTCGATATCGTCGTGCACGTCCAGCACAACGACGAGCGCAACTTCTACGCACTCGAGCGCCTGTGGCGTGACTGCCCGGCGGTTCCCGTCGAAGGCATCGCCGCACTCCCGACTCCGGCCGCGGACGACGACGCGCAGGTAGAGGGAATCAACGAGTGAGCAAGTACGCCCATGTGCGCAACCTGATCCTGTTGCGGCACGGGCAGACCGAATGGAACGCGGCCGACCGGATGCAGGGTCAGATCGACACCGATCTCACCGAACTCGGTCGCCAGCAGGCCAAAGAGGCCGCGCGCGAACTGGGTTCACGCAACGCCATCGCGATCCACGCCTCCGATCTGCGTCGCGCCAAGGAAACCGCCCAGGCACTCGGTGACATCAGCGATCTGCCTGTCATCACCGATCCGCGACTGCGCGAAACCAACCTGGGCGACTGGGAAGGCCTGACCCACCTCGAAGTCGACGCCGATTACCCCGGCGCGCGCGTGCAGTGGCGTCTCGATGCGACCTACACACCGCCCGGCGGCGAGAGCAAGCTCGAGGTGGGTGCCCGGTCCCTGCCTGTGGTGCGCGAACTGTACAACGAGCGGCAGGATTGGCCCGGTCGGACTATCATCCTGGTTGCGCACGGCGGGCTGATCGCTGCTCTGACGGCCGCGTTGCTGGAACTGCCACCGGAGAACTGGCCTGCCCTGGGTGGGCTGGCCAATACCAGCTGGGTGCAGCTTTCCAGCCACGGCCCGGACATCGATCGACCCGGCTGGCGCCTCGATGTGTGGAACGCAGCGGCGAAGGTAGCTCCCGATGTCCAATGAAGAGCCCGACCGATCAGTACCTGATGAGATGTTCCAGCAGGTGACGGCCAAAGCCGGACGGCAATTGCCGGACGCGCTATTCGGTCCGCCACCCGCTCGGCCCGCGCGCGCAGAGCGTGAGGAGCCGATCCGTTCGGTACCGGACGAGCTCTTCAAGCAGGTCACCGCACGCAGCGCGCGATCGCTGCCCGATGCCCTGTTCGGCCCGGTGCCCCCGCCGGTCGTCGCGGAACCCGAGCCGGTCGACTCGGCGGCAGACGTCGTCGAGTCCGGCTCGGGGACAGCGGATTCCGGGTCCCCGACCGCCGATGTTTCCCCAGACGGCAGTGTCGACGGCGATAGTGCGGTGACCTCGATCGGTGACGATGCCGAGGCCGCACGCGGCGCTGTCGACGTCGCATCCAGTTCCGCTGTGCAGGAAGCGGACAGCGAGACTTCCGGTGCCACGGCATCGGTGGATGTTGTCGCAGATGACGGTTCGACAGACGAACTCGGCGATGTGGATTCCGGTGCTGCACAGACCGATACCGTCGAGTCCGCTGCGGATATCGCCACCGCTGTTGCGGATGCGGTATCGGCTGCCGGCAGTGAGAAGCCCACGGAGCAGTCCGTCGATGACCCGGCAGTCGCCGAGTCGATCGTGGATGCCGCCGGATCTACGGATACGGCTGCGCCGCAACCACTCCGGCCGGAGGCGAGCGATCCGGTTCGGGTCGATGCCGCTACCTCGTCCGAAGTTTCTTCGGCTGAGGTGGCGACCGCCGTCGAAACCGGTTCTGCTGATGCGCAGGTCGATCCTCCCGCCGCACTTCCGGACGTGGACCTCGATATCGCGGACAGCTTGCTGACATCTTCGGCAACTTCTGTCGCGGATCCCGCGGTCGAGGTGTCCGCGAAACCTGCTGTCTCGCCCGGTGAATCGGGCGTTGCGGAGACCGCCGGTTCGCTGCTCGTAGAGGAAGCCGTGTCGCCCAGGCCGGTCGAGTCGGCCGCACCGCGTCCAGTGCTGCTCGTGATCGCCGACTCGCTCGCCTACTACGGGCCGAAGGGCGGGCTGCCTGCCGATGATCCACGGATCTGGCCGAATATGGTTGCCGCGGAACTGGATTGGGATGTCGAACTGATCGCTCGGATCGGCTGGACCTGTCGCGATGCCTACTGGGCGCTGATCGGAGATCCGCGCGTGTGGGCCGCGGTGCCGCGCGCCGGGGCGGTCGTATTCGCCGTCGGCGGCATGGACACGTTGCCGTCCCCGCTGCCCACCGCGCTGCGGGAGATGATTCGCTATATCCGTCCGCCGCGTCTGCGCCGTGGCGTGCGGGCGTCCTACAACTGGCTGCAGCCGAAGCTGTCGAAACTCGGTCGCCCGGTTGCCCTTCCGCCCAAGGTGAGCGTGGACTACCTGGAGCAGTCGCGGACCGCGCTGAATCATCTGCGTCCGGAGCTGCCTGTCGTGGCGGTGCTGCCGTCGGTCCACAAGTGCGACGCCTACGGGCGGGTCCACCGGGGCAGGGCGCGGGCGGTCAAGGCATTGCAGGCGTGGTCGGGCCGTACGTCGGTGCCGCTCGTCGACCTCGGCGAGGCCGTGCGCGACGACATCGAGTCGGGATCGGCGAACCCGGATGGCATCCACTGGGGCTGGGCCGGGCACGCGGCGGTGGCGACGGCGATGACGAAGGCGCTGCAGGAGGTCCGGTAGTCCGTGGCCGTTGTGGTGGTGACCGATTCGGCGGCGGGGTTGTCCGCCGATCTCGTCGCCGAGCTCGGTATCGAAGTGGTGCCGTTGCATGTGCTCGTCGGTGAGCACGAGATCCGGGAAGGCGTCGACCCGATCGAGATCGACTACACCGCCGACTCGGTCACCACGTCGGCCGCCTCGCCCGGAGAACTGCGCGAAGCCTACGAACGAGCGCTGAGCCTCAGCGACGGCGACGGTGTGGTGGCCGTCCATCTGTCGCGCCGATTGTCGGCGACGTGGGAGTCGGGCCGTCAGGCGGTACGCGACATGGGCGCCGAAGATCGTGTGCGCGTTGTCGATTCGCTCGGGGCAGGCCTGGCGACCGGTCTGCCCGTGCTGGCCGCCGCGCGTAAGGCGTGGGCAGGCGAGGCGTTGAACGATGTCTACGAGCGCGCGGTGTCGGCCGCGACCCGTTCGCGCACGTTCATCCTGGTCAACCGCACCGAGCAACTCCGCAAGGGTGGCAGGCTGAGCAGCGCCGCAGCGTTCTTCGGCAGTGAACTGGTGACGAAACCACTGCTGCAGCTGGTGGAGGGCAAGCTCGAAATGCGCGAGAAGGTGCGAACCAGATCGCGTGCCTACGCCAAGCTGGTGGCTGCCGCGGTGGAGGCGGCCGCATCCGATGGTGCGGCGCTCGGCATCCAGCATCTCGGTGCCCCCGAGGCCGCCGAAAACATCGCGGCGCAATTGCGTGAGCAGCTGCCGGAGGTGCAAGAGCTCTACGTTGCCGAGTTCGGCCCCGCACTCGGTGTGCACCTCGGTGTCGGCGCACTCGGTGTCGCGGTGTTGCCCGGCGGATGCGTCTGAACGCTGCCGGTTCAGAATCTCGCTGAGGGCAAACAGTCCGGTGACGATGATCCGGTGCCTACCGTGGTTGTCATGGCTGGCCACACATCCCCACAGACCGACGTTTCGCCACGAGTGCTCGTGGTCGACTGGGACGACCCGGATGCCGAGTCGCTGCGCGCGGAGATGTCGGCCGAGGTCCGTCCCCGCTACGCCCACCTCGAGCTCGCCCTGCGCGGTCCCTCGCCGATCGCGGTCGATCACGCGACCGTGCACCAGACGTTCGTCGCGTACGTGGGCGCGGAGCCTGTCGGGCACGCCGCGGTGCGCTGGAACGCCGGTGACCTCGAACTCAAGCGGATGTTCGTGCGTCCCGCCTACCGTGGCACCGGAACCGCGACCGCGCTGTTGCACGCCGCCGAAGCATCCGTGCGCGCGGCCGGTCGGCCGCGGATGATCCTGCAGACCGGGCACCTGCAGCCGGAAGCGGTGCGCTTCTACGAGCGCAGTGGCTATCACCGGATTCCGCTGTTCGCGCCGTATCACGTCCTGCCGCAGTCGAACTGTTTCGCGAGGAACCTGGACTGAAGTGATGATCGCGGGGGGATCTACGATTCCCCGATGACCGGATACGACGACTTCGACCACCTCGACGCCGCGAGCCTGCCTCCCCGCAGACAACACATCCTCGCCGTGATCAGGGATTCGGTGCTCGCCCACGGCTACGCGCCGAGCACGCGGGAGATCGCCGACGCGGTGGGCCTGCGCTCCACATCCACGGTCTCCCAACACCTGAAGGCGTTGGAGGCGGACGGGTTCCTGCGCCGTGCCGCCACCATGACCCGACCCATCGACGTGCGCCTGTTCCTGCGTGGCGCCTCCGCCGCCGACTCCGACGCCTCGGTGTCGGTGCCCGTCGTCGGCGACATCGCGGCGGGCACTCCGATCCTGGCCGAGCACAACCCCGACGACGTCATGACCCTCCCGCGTGAACTGGTCGGCCGTGGTGAGGTATTCGGCTTGCGGGTGCGTGGCGACTCCATGATCGATGCCGCGATCTGCGACGGCGACCTCGTGGTGGTGCGTAGCCAGCGCGAGGCCAACTCCGGCGATATCGTCGCGGCGATGATCGGCGAGGAAGCCACGGTCAAGGTGTACCGCCGCCGCAACGGGCACGTGCAGCTCGAACCGCGCAACCCCGCCTACTCCGTGATCGACGGTGACGAAGCCGTCGTCCTGGGCCGCGTCGTGTCGGTGATGCGCCGACTCTGAGGTCGCTACGCCGGGCCGAACCAGTCCAGCGACTGGCCGTGCGGCCCGGCGAAAGCCAACGGCTCGTCGTCGAGGGCGAGCACCAATCGGGCCGCTGTGCTCTCGCGCGGGGGCAACCGGTCGGCCAGCGTGCTGAGAACCCCGGTGCCCTCTTGCGACACCCAGTGGCAGGGCAGGTCCCGCACCGTCGCCCGGAAGTCCGCCCGCGCCTGAGGGGAGAGGTAGCTCAGCACAGCACTGTGGAAAACCACTACGGTGCTGGCGCGTGGCGCCGCGAGTACCAGCTCGGTGACCTGCTCGTTCAGGTCGCCGGTGACGATGGCCGGTGGGTCCGCCGCCGCGATCGCGCAGGCCGAACGCAAGCGCGACAGCCGCTCGTCCTGTCCCGGCCAGACCAGCGCGGACAGCCACTGCCGGTCGTCGCTGTTCCCGGCATCGAGCGGGTTCAGATCTACTCCAGCCCGATGGACGACCCGGGGGAGCCGGTCCGGGATCGGCACCGCTCCGGTTGTCTTGCAGGTCAACACAACCGATGACGGACCGTCTGCCGGATCCAGCGCGGCGGTGTTGTAGCGATAACTGAAACGGTCCGGGTACAGGCACAGTCCGGCCGATGCTCCGACCTCGATGAGCGACAGGGGTCCGGGCAGGCGGGCCAGCACCGGCAGCAGGGTGGCCGCCCGGCCCGCCTCGTTCGTCTGTGTACGTCTGCGCAGCGCGGTCGCGGAGATCGCCGACCAGTTCTCGTGCAGTTGGTCGCGGAACTCGTGATAGGGAACCGCGGTCGCGCCGTGCACTCGCGCGGCGGCCAGGATCAGGTTGGGTTGCTGTTTGTCCGTGGGCAATTGGGCGATCAGCGCCAGTACCTCCGCGTCGACGCTGATATCCAGCGCTCGCCGGTGATAGAGCGGGGAATTTCCGCGCGCTTCGAGAAGTGCGAAGTCGCGGAATCGTTGTGCGAGTTCCATGGGTTCCTGGGTACGTCGAATCGGCCATGAGCGCACGGTATCCACTCGGGCAGAAGAGATTCCGGGTGCGAAGCCACGCTGACCGGTGAGTTGTCCACAGGTTCGGAGTTATCCACAGGTTTCCTCGAAGCCCAGGTCGGCGGGGGTTCGTCAGGTCGGCGTCGGCCTAGCGTCGCTGCCATGTCACGACACGAAGAGCACGAGCGAGTACGGCAGCGGCTGGGCGGGCTGGCGGTCCGCGAGCGAGCGCGACCGAGTAGTCAGCCGCTGCGCGCGTCAGGGTTGGAGGCCGGGAACAGTGCTGCGCGCTCTGGCGACGGCGAAGGACAGTGGGACGATGACGAACTCGCGCCGTCGGCCGGACCGGCAGGCCCAGTGGGGACACCCGGGTGGCTCGACGATGGTGGATCGGGCAGGCGAAACCGCCTGGTGCCAGCGCGCTTCCAACACGCACGGCTGGATCCGGGGCGTCGCGGCGCGCTGGTACTCGGGCTGGTCGGGGTCATCGCTGTGGTGCTCACCGGTGTGATGGTGCTACGCGATCAGCCGGTGGCGCGGGCGGTTCCGCCGGTACCGGTACTGCGGGCGGAAAGCGTTGCGGTACAGCCCGGCCCGACCACGGTGGTCGCGGCCGTGTCCGGTCCAGGTCCGACCTCGAGTGCCGATGTCGTCGTCAGCGTGGTCGGTTTGGTCGAACGAGCCGGGCTGCACCGATTGCCGGACGGTTCCCGGATCGCCGACGCCTTGGAGAAGGCGGGAGGGATTCGTGACGGTGCCGACCTGGCAGGCCTGAACCTGGCTCAACGACTGGTGGACGGGGACCAGGTCATAGTCGGAGCCACCGATCCTCAAACCGGTCAACCACGCCTCGGCAGCATCACGATCGGTGCTGGTCGCGCACCTGTGACCACGCCCGGTACCGGTGGCTCGAACACCGCGAGCTCGAAACCAGGAGGTTCGAGCACCGCAGGTTCGAGCACCGCAGGTTCGAGCACCGCAGGCCTCAGTGGCGGTGTCTCGTCCGGCAATTCGCGCATCGATCTGAACACCGCGACCGAAGCCGAGTTGGACGCACTGCCCGGCGTAGGACCGGTCACCGCCAAGGCAATTCTCGCGTGGCGCACCACCAACGGACGCTTCACCGATGTCGCTCAACTCGGCGAGGTAGACGGCATCGGTCCCGCCCGGCTGGCTCGACTCCGCGACCTGGTGACGGCATGATCCATGCGAAGACACCCCGCGCGGAGGTGATCGCGTGACCTGCCCGGTGTGGCCCTGCGCACGGCTCGGTACCGGACCCGCCACAGCTCAACCCATCGAAACAGTGGAGGACTGCGCGCCGGGATCAGGCGATCTCCGCCGCCTCGCATGTCCACTCGGATCGGGCGAAAAACCTCGTTCTGCGAACGATGTGGTGGACCTGGGCATCGGTACGCCCCGACCTGACGACACGGCAGGCGGATGAGACACGAGCCGGGCGAGGGAGCGGTTCGGGAGGAACCGCGCCGGCGACCGAGAGTCGTACAGCACGGGGGAACGATTCCGGGAGATTCGGACCGGCGTGGGCGGCTGGGAACGGCTGAACGCGGGGGCGCTTCGCAGGAAAGGTCGGATCGGCGTCGGTGGACGCGAGCAGCAGAGCTCTGGGAGTCGGCGGGGCGGGGGCCAGGACGCCGGGTTCGTGTGGGACAACAAACGGGCAAAGGGGAACCGGAGCTACAGGTACTCGATATGCGGTTGGTTCCTGCGGCGTTCGGGTGCTGGGTGGCGACGATTGTCGCGGTGACTGTGGGGTGGGTCGCGGGATTGGTGCTGGCTGCTGCGTCGATCGTGGTCGCGATCGGGTTGTGGGTGGTGCTGCTGTGGGCGATGGCCCATCGGCGGGAGCGGTGGCGGGTTGTCGCGGTGACCGGGTTGGCGACGATGCTGCTCGGTGCGGGGTTCGCGGCGGCCGGTGCTTGGCAGGAGCACCATGTCCAGGCACATCCGTTGCGAGAATCGTTCGGCCGGTCGGTGAACGTGCTCGCGGTGGTCACCGATGACGCGAAGCCCCTGCGCGCCGGTGGGTTCGGTGGTGAGCGGCGGTGGATTGTTCGTGCGGGTCTGCGCGAGTTCGGTCATGGCCCGACATGGACGCAGGCAGGCGGTTCGATTGTGGTGCTCGCGCAGGGCAGTGAGTGGGCTGAGCTGTCGCCTGGGCAAGTGGTGCGATTCCGGGCTGAGGTCAGCGAGCCGAACCGCGCCGATCTGACGGTTGCCACCCTGCACGCCGCCGACGCACCAAAGCGGATCGGTGAGCCGCCGTGGTGGCAGCGGGTCGCGGCGAGCGTGCGAACGGATCTGGTGGACGCGTCCGCCGAGGCACTGCCACCTGCTGCGGCGGGGTTGCTGCCCGCGCTCGTTGTCGGTGACACTGTCGCGCTGCCGGAACAAGTGCGTGACGCATTCGAAATTGCTGGATTGCAGCACCTCTGTGTGGTCAGTGGAGCCAATTTCACCATCCTGCTGACGGCCCTGTTGGCACTCACCCGCCTGCTCACGGCCGGCCCGCGGACCAGTGCTGCCGCGGCGGCGGGGGCCGTCGCGCTGTTCGTCGTGATCGCCCGCCCCGACCCGAGTGTGCTGCGCGCGGCAGCGATGGGCTCGGTGACAGTGCTCGCCCTGCTCACCGGCAGACGCAAGCAGGCGCTGCCGGCGTTGTGTGCGGCGGTGATCGGATTGCTGGCCGTTGCACCGCAATTGGCGGTGAGCGCGGGATTCGCGCTGTCGGTGCTCGCGACCGCGGGGCTGATCTTGCTCGCGCCCAGCTGGGCGGACTGGTTGCGGGCGCATGGTTGGTGGCGCGCACCCGCGGAGATCGTCGCGGTGTCGGTGGCCGCGTTCGTGGTCACCGTGCCGCTGATGGTTGCCCTGTCGGGGCGGGTGAGCCTGGTGGCGATCGTGGCCAACGCGCTCGTCGCACCGGTGGTCGGGCTGATCACGGTGATCGGCGCGGTGGGCGCGGTCGTGGCCTGCGTATGGGGTGATGCCGCGGTATGGGTGCTGTGGTGCGCGCGGCCACCGATGTGGTGGTTGCTCGGCGTCGCGGATCGCGCGGCCGCGGTGCCGGGCGCCACGATCACGGTGCCTGGCGGCGTGGTCGCAGGATCGGTCGCGGCGGTGATCGTCGTCGTGGTCGTGGCGGCACTGCGCTGGTCGCACACCCGCAGACTCCTCGCGGTGGTGGTGCTGGGAGTGTCGATTGTGCTGCTCCCGGTGCGCTTCTTGCAGCCAGGATGGCCACCATCGGGCTGGGTACTCGCGATGTGTGACGTTGGGCAGGGCGACGGCCTGGCTCTGTCTGTTGCTCCCGGTGCCGCGGTCGTCGTAGACGTCGGCCCGGACCCACGCCCGATCCGGGCCTGCCTGGATCGCCTGAAAATCACCCACATCCCGCTGCTGGTCCTCACTCACCCCCATGCCGATCACATCAACGGACTCGCCGGCGCTCTCCGAGGCCGCACTGTCGACGCTATAGCTACCGCCCCGGGCGAACTCCGCTCAGCGATCGCCGAAACCTGTGCCGCCGCAGACCGCACCACAGCGCCGACGCCGAGCACTGCGCCGACGCCGAGCACTGCGCCGACGCCGAGCACTGCGCCGACGCCGAGCACTGCGCCGACGCCGAGCACTGCGCCGACACCGGGCACAGCGCCGACGCCGAGCACTGCGCCGACACCGGGCACAGCGCCGACACCGAGCACTGCGCCGACGCCGCCGAACCTCACCCCGTCGACCGGAACTCCCTCGCATCCCACAGAAATCGAGAGATACCCATCGCGAACAGCGGAATCGTCACCACCTGCGCAGGGGGTAGCCGCCGTGCGGGTGCCCTCTGTGGATTCGGCTGTCCCACCGTTGCATCCGGACGACTCGGGCGGACCGCCGTCGCGCTCGGCGACGCCGACCATGCCGGGGCGACCGCAGCCGACCGCAACCTCACATCCGATGGAGCGAGCGTCGACGGTGGGCGCCGAGGTGCGGCAGACGGGAGACGATCATGTCGTGTGCCCGCGTGGGACGCCGGGGGAGAGGCCGGCGAAAAGTGGTCGCCGTTCCGCGGAACAGACTGTTTCCCAACGAGAATCGCATGGCCACGGTGACGACACCGAGGGAGTGGAGCGGGTGACGGAACTGGCTGGTGCGGCTGATATTCCGTTGATGGAACTGCACGCGGGGCACGAAATGACCTTCGGCGCAGTCGGATTGCGTGTGCTGGCACCGAGCCGGGACCTGCCGACGTCACTGTCGGCCGATGCGGCCAACGATCGGTCACTGGTGATGCGAGCACGCACGCCGGCCGGAACGATCCTGTTCACCGGCGACATCGAGGCCGAGGCACAGGCCCGGATCATGCGCGGTGAGGATGTCCGGGCGGACGTCCTCAAGGTGCCCCATCACGGATCACGCACCACCACAACGGCATTCCTGCGTGCCGTCGGACCACGCCTGGCGTTGGTCAGTGCCGGGTCGGACAACACCTTCGGGCATCCGCACCCCACGGTGACCTCGACCCTCGCCGCGCTCGGCGCAACCGTCGCTCGGACCGACCTCGAGGGTGACGTCGTGATCGTGGGTACCGCCGCCGATCTGCGGACCGTCACGTCTCGTCGACGAGCACCGCAGACGCGGCACGGCCCCACGCCTGGATGGCGTCGAGGATCTCGATCCGGTCGGTGGGCACGTTGATACCCGCCACGACTGACGTCTCGGACCGATGCTCGAAGGTCACCGTGAAGAACGAGCAGCACGTCGATTCCCGGTGGTCGAGTCGCGTCCGGCCGCCTCGGGAGCTGGTCGAACTCGGCCGGGCGCAGCGGGACGACGGTGCTCGGCAACATGCCCGAGGTCGGCGCCAAGGGATGTCGGTGGGCGTACGTAGGATCGCCTGGTGAGCGAACGCCCTGCCTCGGTGCATCTGGTCCTCGGCGACGAGGAACTGCTGGTCGAACGTGCGGTTGCGACGGTGACCGCGCAGGTGCGGGCCTGTGCGCCCGATCCGGATTCGGTACCCGTCGACCGATTGCGCGCCGGTGACGCCAGCACGGCGGAACTGGCCGAGTTGCTCAGCCCCTCGCTGTTCGCCGAAGACCGGGTGATCGTGCTCGAGTCGGCAGCGGAAGCGGGCAAGGACGCGGTCGCGGTGATCACCGAGGCTGCGGCCGATCCGCCCGACGGTGTGGTGCTCATGGTTCTGCACTCGGGCGGCGGACGGGCCAAAGCGCTGGCACCCGCACTGCAGAAGAAGGGCGCGACGGTCCACGAGTGCACCAAACTCAACAAGGGCGCCGAGCGCGTGGAGTTCGTGCGAGGCGAGTTCCGGGCCCTCGGGGTCAAGGTCTCGACCGAAGTCGTGCAAGCCTTGCTCGAATCGGTCGGTTCGGAGCTGCGTGAATTGGCCGCCGCCTGTTCACAATTGGTGTCCGATACCGGTGGCAAGGTCGACGCGAACGCGGTCCGCCGCTACTACTCCGGCCGGGCCGAGGTCACCGGCTTCGACGTCGCCGACCTCGCGGTCGCCGGCGACCGTCCCGGCGCGATGGAAGCCCTGCGCTGGGCCACCGACCGCGGCGTTCCCCACGTTTTGCTCGCCGACGCGCTCGCCGACTCAGTCCACACCATCGCCAAAGTCGGCTCGGCAGGCCGCGGCGACCCGTTCGCCCTCGCCCAGAAACTGGGTATGCCCCCCTGGAAGATCAAGAAAGCCCAAGCCCAAGCCCGCGGCTGGAACCCCACCACCATCGGCACCGCCCTACAGGTGGTAGCCACCCTCAATGCCGACGTCAAAGGCGGCGCCGCCGACGCCACCTACGCGGTGGAACACGCCCTCGCCCGCATCCTCGACCTCCGCGCCACTGGCTGACCAGCGCGGCTGAGCAGGCGCGTCGCACCGCCATCCAATCGGGATCCAATCGCGATGTCCGGTCGCTCTCGCGGCTGGCACAGTTGATCATGAGATGGTTGAGCCGAGTGGTAGCCGGGATGGACGAGGCGGGCGCGGTCGACGCGGTCGGGGATCGGCGGGGCGGGTAGCTCGGCGGGTGGTGCAGGTGGTCGCGGCGGTGTTGTCGGCCACGGTGGTGGTGGTCACGGCATATGGGTGGTCGACGGCGGGGAGTTTCGATGCGGGGTTCCTGCGGTCGCGGGCGATCGGTGACGACGCCCCGCACTCACTCGGGGGCGATCTCAACATCCTGCTGATCGGGTTGGATACCCGCCGCGATCAGAACGGCAACGAGCTACCGGCCGAGGTCCTCGAGCAACTGCACGCCGGTGACGGTGACGAAGGCGGATACAACGCCAATACCCTGATCCTGGTGCATATTCCGGCGTCGATGGACAAGATCGTCGCGGTGTCGATACCGCGCGACGACTATGTGCCGGTCACCGGGATCCCGGGCTACACCCACGCCAAGATCAAGGAGGCGTACGGGTTGAAGAAGGCGGCCGTGCAGGACCGGCTGATCGCGCGGGGCGTCACCG
Organism: Nocardia sp. NPDC058114; assembly: GCF_042884695.1. Taxonomy (NCBI): domain Bacteria; kingdom Bacillati; phylum Actinomycetota; class Actinomycetes; order Mycobacteriales; family Nocardiaceae; genus Nocardia; species Nocardia sp. NPDC058114. The sequence continues at coordinate 49,815 of NZ_JBHVTK010000011.1, forward strand.
ATCAGCGGAAGCTGGAACAGGCGGGCAGGGAGGCGGGGCGGGCCGCTACCGTGGCCGCGGTCCGGGATCTGACAGGCGTGCCGATCGACAGGTTCGCCGAGGTGACCCTGGCGGGCTTCTATGATCTGGCCGCTGCGCTGGGCAGCGTGGAAGTGTGTTTGAACAAGCCGGTCCAGGACTCCGAGTTCTCCGGCGCCGATTTTCCCGCCGGGCGTCAGCAGCTGAATCCCGCGCAGGCGCTGGCTTTCGTCCGGCAGCGGCACGGGCTGGAGAACGGCGATCTGGACCGAACCCACCGCCAGCAGGCGTTCCTGACCTCGGTGGCCCGCCAGCTTCGCAGCGCGGGCACCCTCACCGACCCGCGCAAGCTCTCGGCACTGATGGATGTGGCGCATCGCAATATCGTGCTGTCGGACGGCTGGAACATGACCGAATTCGTCCGCACCCTGGGCGCCGCCGACGATCCCGAGGTCGAGTTCCGCACCTTGCCGGTGCTGCGCTACGACGTGATCAACGGCCAGGACGTGAACATCGTCGACCGGTCGGCGATCCGCCGCGAGATGGCCGCGGCCTTCGGTATGCCGGTCCCGGCCTCCACCACGGCCGGGCGCACCGGACAACGCACCGAACCGCCTGCCGCCTGGTCGTCGGAGTCGACAGCGGGCGCTTGGCAGACCAGCACGACCACGTCGGCGCCACAGACTCCCGACGCGGGCAGGCCGGTCCGCAGCGACATCACCTCGGGCCAGGTGCCCTGCGTGAACTGACTACTCGCCGGCGACGACCAGCGAGACGTCCACATCCTCGTCGTCGTCGAGGTCGTCGTAGCGTCCCTCCCACTCGTCGTAGAGGGGAACCTCGTCCTCACGGGTGACGATCCACGCGGCGCCGTAGCCACCGTCCTCGTCGGGCACCATCACATTTTCGACCTTGAGACCGATGCCCAGGATCTCCGCCGCGCGGATCACCTCGGCCAGGTCATCGCCTCGTACCACCGTCTGATTCGCGTACACCGTCAGCATGGCGCGAATGGTAGCCGGTGGAAGGGAACGACAAAAGCCGCCGTGGTCATCGAGGCCACGGCGGCTGCGTCTTGCGAAGTATTGCCAGCGAGCACCAGGCTCGCCGTCGATCAGATCTTGTTCAGAGCCAGCGCGAGCGCGGACTTCTTGTTGGCCGCCTGGTTGGCGTGGATGACGCCCTTGGACGCGGCCTTGTCGAGCTTGCGGCTCGCGAACTGCAGCTGCTCAGCAGCCTTTTCCTTGTCACCGCTGGAGGCAGCTTCACGGAAGTTGCGGATCGCGGTGCGCAGCGCGGACTTGACCGACTGGTTGCGCTTGCGCGCTTCCTCGTTGGTACGGATCCGCTTCATCTGGGACTTGATGTTGGCCACGCCTGTATCCTCTGGTTTCCTGTCGCTGGGTGGTATTCCTTGAAAGCTCGTCGGGCGCGCGCCCACGATGCAGCAGATGGTGCTGAACTACGGGTAACACCGCGCCGAAGATCGAGGTTACCAGCTCGGCATCCCCCGGCGAAATCGGCCCTCGATCCACTCGGCCGGGCGAGCGGGCGCCGATTTCACCCGTTTCAGGTGATGCAAAGAATTTACCTGTGTCACACACGACCCTGCCGCCGGGTGATGCACAGTTTTTGTCATGACCTCCACCACTGCGCCGAGTACGGCTCGATCTGCATCACCGGCGATGGTGAGAACGAACGGCCATCCGGCAGCCACCCACACCGGATTGTTCGAGGGATATGGCCCCGGCCGCTTCGCCGACGCGTTCGACGAGATGTTCGACGCATCGGGGAAGGTACGGGCGCCCTACAAGGGCATCCACGCCGCGATGGCCGCCAATGATGTCGATGACCTGGCCAAACGATCGGACGCGCTGGACCGTGCGTTCATCGACCAGGGCATCACCTTCTCGCTGTCGGGCCAGGAGCGCCCGTTCCCGCTGGATCTGGTGCCGCGGGTGATCGCCGCCGCGGAGTGGGCCAAGCTCGAACGCGGCATCAAACAGCGGGTCACCGCGATGGAACTGTTCCTGGCCGATGTCTACGGCGAGCAGAACATCCTGCGTGATCAGGTGATCCCGAAGCGTCTGGTCACCTCGTGCGAGCACTTCCACCGCGAGGCCGCCGGGCTGGTCCCGCCCAACGGCGTGCGCATCCACGTCTCGGGCATCGACCTGGTCCGCGACGAAAAGGGCGACTTCCGGGTGCTGGAGGACAATCTGCGCTCGCCGTCGGGGGTGTCCTATGTGATGGAGAACCGGCGCACGATGGCCCGGGTCTTCCCCGATCTGTTCTCCTCGCATCGGGTGCGCGCGGTGGGCGACTATCCGGGCCACCTGCTGCGTGCGCTGCGGGCCTCCGCGGCGCCCAACGAGGTCGACCCGACCGTGGTGGTGCTCACGCCGGGCGTGCACAACTCCGCCTACTTCGAGCATTCGCTGCTGGCCCGGCAGATGGGTGTGGAGCTGGTGGAGGGTCGCGACCTGTTCTGCCGCGACAATGTCGTCTACATGCGCACGACGGCGGGGGAGCGTCAGGTCGACGTGATCTACCGGCGCATCGACGACACCTTCCTCGACCCGATGCACTTCCGCCCCGATTCCGTGCTCGGCGTCGCCGGCGTGCTCAACGCCGCCCGCGCGGGCAATGTGGTGATCTCGAGCGCGGTGGGCAACGGTGTCGGCGACGACAAGCTCATCTACACCTACGTGCCCAAGATCATCGAGTACTACCTCGGCGAGAAGCCGATCCTGCCCAATGTCGACACCTTCCGCTGCTGGCTGGACGACGAACGCGAGGAGGTGCTCGACCGGGTCGGCGAACTGGTGGTCAAACCGGTCGAGGGTTCCGGTGGCTACGGCATCGTGATCGGGCCCGACGCCTCGCCGCGCGAGCTGGAGACGATCAAGCGCAAGATCAAGGCCGACCCGCGTGGCTGGATCGCCCAGCCGGTGGTGCAGCTCTCGACGGTGCCGACCAAGATCGGTGACGATCTCGCGCCCCGGCACGTGGACCTGCGCCCGTTCGCGGTCAACGACGGGGACGACATCTGGGTGCTGCCCGGCGGTCTCACCCGGGTCGCGCTGCCGGAGGGCTCACTGGTGGTGAACTCGAGTCAGGGCGGCGGCAGCAAGGACACCTGGGTGCTGGCCGGGCGCTCGGGGACCGAAGACCGGGAACTGGCCGGACCCGAGCTCGTCAGCGAACCGCCGCAAGCGGATTCGTTCGAGCTGGGTCGCGAACTCAGCACCCCGCAGGCCAATCAGCAACAGCAGCAACAACAGCAGACACAGCGGTTGATCGGGGAATAGAGACATGCTTGCTCGAAACGCCGAATCCCTCTACTGGATCGGCCGATACGTCGAGCGCGCCGACGACACAGCGCGCATCCTGGACGTGGCGGTGCACCAACTGCTCGAAGACGCCACTGTCGACGCGGACCGCACGTCTCGCGTGCTGCTGAAGGTGCTCGGGATCGAACCACCCGAGGGCCTTCGCCTCGACGTGTGGTCGGTCACCGATCTCGTCGCCTACAGCCACGACCACGGCGTCTCGATCAGTGACTCCATCACCAAAGCCCGCGAGAACGCCCGCGGCGCACGCGAAGTCACCTCGAGTGAGATGTGGGAGTGCCTCAATGCCACCTACAACGGCATGGCCGCGGCGGAGCGGGCGGCGCGTGGCCTCGGTCCGCACGAGTTCTTCTCCTACATCAAGGGCAGGGCGGCGATGTTCACCGGACTGACCGACTCGACCCTGAGTCGTGACGACGGCTACCGCTTCCTGCTGCTCGGGCGTTCCATCGAACGCGTGGACATGATGGTGCGCCTGCTGCTCTCGCGCGCCGGTGACAAGACCTCCTCGCCCGCCTGGGTGACGGTGCTGCGCTCGGCGGGCGCGCACGACACCTACCTGCGCACCCATCGCGGCGCCCTCGACGCGGCCAGAGTCGCCGAGTTCATCCTGATCGACCGCCTGTTCCCGCGTTCGGTGTTCCACACGCTGCGCGTCGCCGAGGCCTGCCTGACCGAGCTGGATCAGCGGCCGGGCAGTCGCGTCGGCGCGCGGCACGAGGCGCAACGGGTGCTCGGACGCGCGCGCAGCGAACTCGAGTTCCTGCCGCCGGGAGTGTTGTTGGAAGATCTGCAGAGCCGCCTGCTCGCCCTGCAGAAATCGTGCCGTGAGCTCAGTGAAGCCGTGTCACGCCAGTACTTCCATGCCGCCCCGTGGGTGGCGTGGACCGACGTGCGCAGCAAGCAGGACAGCCGCGTGCAGGTAGAGGGAGAGCTATGAGTTGGCGGATCAGGGTGGTGCACACCACCGGTTATGTCTACGACGCGCCCGTGACGCGCTCGTTCAACGAGGCCAGGCTCACCCCGCGCGCCGACAGCAGGCAGAACGTGATCCTCAATCGCGTCGAAACCGTGCCCGCCACCAGGGCTTATCGCTACACCGACTACTGGGGCACCGCCGTCACGGCCTTCGACCTGCACGCACCGCACACCGAACTCGAGGTGACCGGGTCCTCGGTGGTCGAGACCGAACCGTTCGCCGAACCCACCGAGGAGCTGAGCTGGGACGAACTGCAGGGCGGGCGGGTCGTCGACCGATTCGACGAAATGCTCAGTCCCACCGCCTATGTGCCGCGCGATCGCAAACTGTCGACGGTGGCGCGTCAGCTCTCGCGCGGTGAGGAGCCGGCCAAGGCGGTGGTGCGCGCGGCCGAGTGGGTGCACAAGGAGATGGACTACATCGCGGGCACGACCTCGGTGCACACCTCGGCGCTGCAGGCCTTTGCCGAGCGCCGCGGCGTATGCCAGGACTACGCCCACCTGACGCTGGTGTTGTTGCGCAGCATGGGAATTCCCAGTCGCTACGTGTCCGGGTACCTGCATCCGAAGCCGGGTGCGGCGATCGGCGAAACGGTGGCGGGCCAGTCGCACGCGTGGATCGAGGCGTGGACCGGGCAGTGGTGGGGCTACGACCCGACCAACAATCTCGCCGTCAACGAGCAGCACGTGTCGGTCGGCGTCGGTCGTGACTACGCCGATGTGCCGCCGTTGAAAGGCGTGTTCTCCGGCGGCGGCTCGACAGACCTGGAGGTCGTTGTGGAGGTCACCCGGCTCGCGTAGTGTCCGAGAGGCTCGTGCGGACCCCGCTCGCCGCGGGGTTTATTCCTCCCGGAGAGGTGGCGGCCGATGTCTCCCACTGCACAGGAACTCGTCGAAATCGAAGTCGTCCCGGAGCCGAAGAAGTGGGTGGCCGAGGCGCTCGGCACCTTCGTCCTCGTGGTCTGTGGCGTCGGCACGATGGTGCTGGCGGGTGATCGGGTGGGCCCGCTCGGTGTCGCCTTCGCCTTCGGACTGTCGCTGCTGTTCCTGGTCTACGCGATCGGGCCGATCTCGGGCTGCCATGTCAACCCGGCTGTCACGCTCGGGCACATGTTGCTCGGGCGGATCAGTGCGATCGGCGCGGTCGGCTATGTGATCGCCCAGGTGGTCGGCGCGTTCCTCGCCGGACTGGTGGTGTTCGCGTTGGCCAATAATCTGCCCGCCTACGACCGGCCGGTCGACGGTCTCGGCGCCAACGGCTGGGGTGCGCACAGTCCGTCGGCGGTGACCGGTCCGCTCGGTGATGTGGTGGTGCAGAACGGGTACGGCTTGGCGGCCACCATCATCATCGAGGTGATGCTCACCGCGCTGCTGGTGTTCGTGGTGCTGGCCTCGACCGACCAGATCTCCGATGTGCCGCTGGCCGGGCTCTCGATCGGCGTCACGCTCACGGTGATCTACCTGGTCTCGCTGCCGATCGACAACACCTCGGTGAACCCGGCGCGCAGCCTGGGCGTCGCGCCGTATCAGGACGGGGCGATGGGGCAGATATGGGCGTTCATCGTGTTCCCGCTGATCGGCGGGGCGCTGGGCGCACTGCTCTACGGCCTGATCTTCGGCCGGTCCAAGGACGTGCACTCCTAGCTACGAACCGTCGAACCCCGATCCGGATGTCTCCGGGTCGGGGTTCGATTGTCGTTCAGCTCCAGCTGTATTCGGCTACCAACCGGTGCGCGACCAGATCGAAGGTCTTGCGCTCGACGATCGCGCCCTCGCGCCGGATGCCGTCCTCCGGCACGTCGAGTACCCGGTCCAGCCGTACCCAGCTCGGCCTGCCGTCGTGATCCCATGGGCCGGTGCCGATGCCCACCCAGTTGTGGTCGTGGGCGCGGTCGGCCTTCGACGACAGCATCAGTCCGAGCAGAGTCTTGCGGTCGCGCCCGACCACCAGCACGGGCCGGTCCTTGCCATTGGTCGGGTCTTCCTCGAACGGCACCCAGGTCCACACGATCTCCCCGGGGTCGGCGCGCCCGTCGAGCTGCGGGCAGTAGACGATCTGGCGGGCGCGATGCGCCGTCGGCACGGGGGTCGAGGCCGTCGGGCGCACCGCGACGGCGGGTCCCTGCTTGGTCGCCAGTGCGTCCACCAGCTTCTCGAGCAGTCGTGGCCCCTGCTTGCGCACGATTTTGGGCCCCTGCTCCTTGGCGATGACGCCGAGCTGCTTGCCGAGACTGTTCCAACTGCTGGCCATCTGTGAAATATAACGCCGACTCGCACTTCGGTGCACCGGCGACAGGGCCCGGGCTCGCAGGAATGACGCGGTCGGGTGCACCGGTGCGAGTGGAGTAGCTGGGCGCATGGGACGATGGGCGCAGTTCGCCTATACCCCGCGAGGAGTGGAGTGGCTTCCAGTTTTGCCGATACGACGTTCACCGATCCGTCCCGGATCCGGAACTTCTGCATCATCGCCCACATCGACCATGGCAAGTCGACCCTGGCCGATCGGATGTTGCAGCTGACCGGTGTGGTCGAGGAGCGGGCCATGCGTGCCCAGTACCTGGACAGGATGGACATCGAGCGTGAGCGCGGCATCACGATCAAGGCGCAGAACGTGCGGTTGCCGTGGCAGGTCGACGGCACCGACTACGTCCTGCACCTGATCGACACCCCGGGCCACGTCGACTTCACCTACGAGGTCTCTCGCGCGCTCGAGGCCTGTGAGGGCGCGATCCTGCTGGTCGACGCCGCCCAGGGCATCGAGGCGCAGACTCTCGCGAACCTGTATCTGGCGCTGGAGAAGGATCTCACGATCATTCCGGTGCTCAACAAGATCGACCTGCCCGCCGCGGATCCCGATCGCTACGCCGCCGAGCTGGCCCACATCGTCGGCTGCGAGCCGGGCGACGTGCTGCGGGTCTCGGGCAAGACCGGCGTCGGCGTGACCGAGCTGCTGGACAAGGTGATCGAGGCCGTCCCCGCTCCGGTGGGCGACGCCGACGCACCGGCCCGCGCGATGATCTTCGACTCGGTCTACGACACCTACCGGGGTGTGGTCACCTACATCCGCGTGGTCGACGGCAAGATCTCCCCACGCGAGAAGATCAAGATGATGTCGACCGGCGCGACCCACGAACTGCTGGAAGTCGGCATCGTCTCACCCGAGCCGAAGGCCACCCAGGGACTCGGCGTCGGCGAGGTCGGTTACCTGATCACCGGCGTGAAGGACGTGCGCCAGTCGAAGGTCGGCGATACCGTCACCAGCGCCCGCAACGGCGCCACCGAAGCGCTCACCGGCTACCGCGAGCCGCGCCCGATGGTCTACTCCGGTCTGTACCCGGTCGACGGCTCCGACTATCCGGATCTGCGTGACGCGCTGGACAAGCTGCAGCTCAACGATGCCGCGCTCACCTACGAGCCGGAGACCTCGGTGGCGCTGGGCTTCGGCTTCCGCTGTGGCTTCCTCGGTCTGCTGCACATGGAGATCACCCGCGAGCGGTTGCAGCGCGAGTTCGGTCTCGAGCTCATCTCCACCGCACCCAACGTGGTGTACCGGGTGGAGATGGAGGACGGCACCGAACACGTCGTCACCAACCCGTCGTACTGGCCGGAGGGCAAGTCGCGGCACGTGTACGAACCCATCGTGAAGTGCACCGTCATCTCGCCGAGTGAGTTCATCGGCTCGATCATGGAGCTGTGCCAGCAGCGTCGCGGCGAACTGGGCGGCATGGACTACCTGTCCGAGACCCGCGTCGAGCTGCGCTACACCATGCCGATGGCCGAGATCATCTTCGATTTCTTCGACCTGCTGAAGTCGCGCACTCGCGGCTACGCCAGCCTCGACTACGAAGAGGCGGGCGAGCAGGAAGCCGATCTGGTGAAGGTCGACATCCTGCTCCAGGGTGAGGCCGTCGACGCGTTCAGCGCGATCGTGCACCGCGATGCCGCGCAGGGCTACGGGCACAAGATGACGACCAAGCTGCGCGAACTGATCCCGCGTCAGCAGTTCGAGGTGCCGATCCAGGCCGCGATCGGCGCGAAGATCATTGCCCGCGAGAACATTCGGGCGATCCGCAAGGACGTCCTCGCCAAGTGCTACGGCGGCGACATCAGCCGCAAGCGCAAGCTCCTCGAGAAGCAGAAGGAGGGCAAGAAGCGCATGAAGACCATCGGTCGCGTGGAGGTCCCTCAGGAAGCCTTCGTGGCGGCGCTGTCCTCGGATTCGGACAAGCCCAAGAAGTAGGAAAGCTCTCAGAACGACCGCTCAGGCGCCGGTGCTCACCGGCGCCTGAGCTATTTCCACCCGCAGGCGCACGCCGCCGAGGGGGCTGTGGGCGAGTTCGGCGGTACCGGAATGCAACTCGGCCTGCTGGCGGACCAGTGCGAGGCCGAGACCGGAGCCGGGAGAGCCGGGGCGTTTGGCGAAGCGGTCGAAAGCGGTGGGGGACAGGTGTTCCGGTATGCCCGTGCCGTTGTCGTCGATGGTGATCTCGGCGCCGTTGCCGGTGGACCGTGCGGCGACGGCGACCTCGGTGGCCCGGCCGTGCAGGACCGCGTTGGCGACCGCGTTGGTCACGATCAGCATGATCCCGCCGGGCAGTCCGTGTACCGGGACCGGATCGCAGGCGGTGAGCGAGATGTCGACGCCGGGATTCGCGCGGCGAGCGTTCTGCACTGCGCGGTCGAGGGTCTCGCACAGTTCGAACGGTTCGAACGCACCGTGATCGGTGAGATCGCCGACGGCGAGGCGTTCCAGATCGGTGAGGGTGCGCTCGATCTGACCCTCGGCGGCCAGCACATCGGCGAGAACGGCGCCGCGCTGGTCGGCGGGCAGTTCGGTGCCGGACAGCACTTGCAGGTCGGTGCGCATGGCGGTGAGCGGAGTGCGGAGCTCGTGGGCGCAGACGGCAGCGAAGTCGCGGGCACTGGCCAGTGCCCGGCGGGTCTCGCCGTGTGCGGTCTCTAGGCGTGCCAGCATCCGGTTGATCGCGTCGGACAGTTCCTCGGCCTCCTTGGCGCCGCGCCCCGACAGCGGCGGCAACTCGTCGAGTGTGTCGATCTCGTGGGTGGCGGTGGCGAGTCTGCGCAGCGGGCGTGCGGCGAATCCGGCCAGCACCCAACCCAATACGGCGGCGACGATCACCCCGGCCACCCCGATGCCGAGACCGATCAGCTGGCTGCGGGTGATGGCGGCGTCGACGAGTTCGCGATCGGGATCGAGCCGCACCAGCAACCCCGGGGCGCCCTGGACCTGGGCGAGCGCCTCATCGGGTGGGGCGCCGGGGACCACGATGGTGCGCTCACGCGCTATCCCGGTGGTGGGCAACGGAACCGGGGCCGAGGGAGCCTGAAGTTCGGGTGGCTCCCCGGGCACGCCGTCGTAGCGCTGCGCGATCTGCACCCGCATGCTCGACACGGTCTGATCGAGCTGGCTCGTCCCCGTCACCTTCAGCAGCGCGGCGTAGGTCAGCCCGAGCGTGACCGCGACCAGCGCGGCCACCGCCGCCGACACCAACGCGACCCGGACCCGCAACGACCACGAGGCCCTCACGGCTGATCCCGCAGCACGAACCCGACCCCGCGCACGGTGTGCACCACCCGCGCGACACCCTCGGCCTCCAGTTTGCGCCGCAGATACGAGACGAACACATCGACCACATTGGTGTCGGTGCTGAAGTCGTACCCCCAGACGGTCGACAGGATCTGCTCGCGCCCGAGCACGATCCCGGCATTGCGCGCCAGCATCGCGAGCAGCTCGAACTCCCGTTTGGTGAGGTCGACCGGGGCCGGCCCCGCGTGCACCCGATGTCCGGTCAGATCGATCATCACCTCGCCGACCTGGATCGTGTCGGCCGGCGAGGCGGCGGTGACCGGTCTGCGTCGCAACAGCGCGCGCAGCCGCGCGACCAGCTCGCCCAGATCGAACGGCTTGGTCAGATAGTCGTCGGCACCACGCTCGAGCGCGGCGATCCGGTCGGTGACCGCGCTGCGCGCGCTGAGTACGCAGATGGGGATGTCGTTGCCCATCGCACGCAGGGCGGTGACCACCCCGACGCCGTCGAGTTCGGGCATGTTCACGTCGAGCACCATGGCGTCGGGAGCAGCGGTCCCCACCAGGGAGAGTGCGCGAGCGCCGTCGGGCGCGGTGATCACCTCGAAGCCCGAGAGCTCGAGGCCGCGCCGCAGCGACGCGAGCACGCGGACCTCGTCGTCGACGACCAAGATCTGCTGTCCCGTCATGCACTCACCCTAGTGTTTTCCGCTGTTCATGCTGGTCAGAACGGTCGCGCGGGGACGATGGCGCGCTCGCCATCGGGGTGGATCCGCTGACATTCCACGGGACCGTCCATCGACGGTGCGGGGGTGCCCGGGGCCGCGCGCTCGATGTGGATCCGGCCGGGTTCCTGGCCGGGCACACCGGGAACGACGCGTTCGAAACGGACTCCGGGCTCGGCGGGCAGCGGGGGGAGACCGGGGGCGTCCCCGCCGCCCGGCGCGGTGCAGATGATCGTGGTTGCCCGGCCGTCGTCGGGGCGCTCGCCCGGATCGGCGGACGCGACGCCCGCCGCAGTGGCGGTGATCACGGCGGCACCGCCGAGTAGTGCGGCGGCCTTGACGCGGTGACGGGTGGAGAGTGCGGTCATGATCGGGCTCCTGACTGTGCGTTTCACCGACCTTCTCGGTGGACCGCACCGACGCTAGGGTTCCGATCTTCACGCTCCGTTGAGCATTCGTTAGAGTTCTCTTGGGATCGTGCGCGCCCCTGATTCCCCGGGCTCGCCGAAAGATGTTGCTCGCCATAAGGTGAGCGGGGTACCAACCGGCCTGCACGAAATGACAGGCCGATGTCCGGGAAATAGTGTTGGATGGGCCTCACTTCGCCGCTGTTTGTGGTGGGGAACCACAGCGATGCGAGTGTTGGAGCTTTGATGACGCGTGATCTGCCTTTCGATGACGGTGCCGCGCGCGCAGAGGGGTCGGAGGGGTCGGACACGGCCTACCGGATCGCCAACGGCGTAGCCCGGGTGGCCAGGGCCGGCGCCTATGTCACCGGTGGCGCGTTGGTCGCGGCCAACGGGACCACGCGCGAGCCGGGCACCAGCAATGCCGACAGCAGGTACGCGGGCTGGTCGCAGCAGACCGTTTCCACCGATCCGAGCCCGGACGCACCGAGTCCGATCGTGACCTTCCCCGACCTGGCCGTCGAGCCCCCGCCTGCCCCGGTGATTCCGCACACGGCCTTCGCCGCGCCGCCCAAGCCCGACGTCTCGATGGTCGCGGCGACGGACGAATCCCCCCGGCGCCCAGAGGTTCCCGGCTCCGACGGTGATCGTGAATTCCGGATCCCCGGCGGCGACGAGCCGTCCAGCGGTATCGGCATACCGGGCTACGGGCACACGCCCGCCGGACCGGGGTACCACGACACCCCGAACCCGCTGCCCGGCACCACCCCGGACCCCGGCTTCGATCTGCCCGGTTTCGAAGGTCTTCCGGGCCACGGCAACCTTCCCGGTTTCGAGCTACCCGGCACCGGCCACGGTCTGCCCGGTTTCGACGGTCTGCCCGGCGGCGGTATCGGCATTCCGGGCTACGACGGTCTGCCCGGCAACGGGTTCGGCCTCCCCGGCTACGACAGCGTCGGGTTGCCCGGTGGCGGTTCGGCCGGTGCCAACGCGCCCGGCGGCATGTTCGACGGGATCGGCAACCTCGACGGCGCATTCGACGGTATCGGTGGCATGTTCGACGGTGTCGGCGCGATGGTGACCACCGACTGGCAGGTCGACGTCCACGTCGGGCTCGACGGCGTGTGGGCCACGTCGCAGATGAAGGTCGACGTGCAGGTCGGCCAGGTCGGCGATCAGCTCGACGACTACGGCCAGTGGCTCGGTGACGGACTGAAGGTCCCCGGCGACACGGCAGGCACCACGCCGGCCGGATCCGGCCTCGGCACTTCCGCGTCCGGCGGAACCGGTCTGGGCAACTCGTCGTCGGGCGCTCCCGGCCTGCCCGGTTCGTCCTCGTCGGGCATCGGCCTGCCCGGCACGACGGCACCCGCCGCGCCCGCCCCGGCGCTCGCGGCACCCGCGCCGGCCATCGCGGCTCCCGCACCCGCCCCGGCGACACCGTTCGCCGCGGCTCCCGCGCACGCGCCGGCCCCGATCGCTCCCGCGCCCGTGCCTGTCGCCCCCGCAGCGCCCGCGCCGGTGGCGGTCAACCCCGTGGTCAGCACGCCGTTGCAGACCACCATCCAGCCCGACGCGGCCTCCACCCCGATCGCGAATGTGTTCGGTCACCAAGCCGTGTCGCCGCTGACCGCGCCCGCGGCCTCGGTGCCCGCGCTGTTCACCCCACCCACCCCCACGAAACCCGTTGTGCTGCCCGAAGTCTCCGGTGGCGGCCACACCCCGACGACCGTGCCGGTGACGGTTCCCTCCAAGGTCCCGACGGTCGACCTCGACACCCCGACGACGGTGAAGGTGCCCACGGTCACGGCGCCGACCGCGCCCGACGTCACCAAGGTGCCGATCACCGTGCCGCCGACCGGCCACACCGGCTCGACCGTTCCGACCATGCCGACCACTCCCGACGACGACCTCACCACCAAGCCGGGGACCAGCACCGGCGGCGTGACGACCCCCTCGACCGGTGGGAGTACGCCGACCGTCGATGTGCCCAGCCAGACCACCCCGCACACCAGTGCGACGGTGCCCACCCAGCAGCCGACGGCGCCGACCAAGCAGCCGACCATCGATCCGCCGACCAAGCAGCCCACCGTCGACATCGACCCGCCGACGGTGGTCACCCCGCCGCCGGTCACCGTGCAGCCGACCGTCGCACCGGTAAAACCCCCGGTCATCGAGACCAAGCCGATCGCCGCCGAGTTCGACCAGCACGACAGCGGTTACCATGGCGTCTCGGCCGGATTGTTCGATACGGGCTTGGGTGGCGGTGATTTGCACGCAGCCGCGTTTCCCATCGAGCACCACGGGTATGACTTCGTGGTCTGACACGACGATTTCGGCCGTGTCGATGCGACGAGAGTGAGGAACAGGTGTCTGCCGCAGCCGGACTGCAGACCGCGACGGTGAAGCATCCGGATGTGATGGCTCCCGTTGTCGCGCTGGTCGACGAACTGCGGGAACTGGTCCGCTCGGGCGGCCGCAACGACCTCGATGCCCGGCTGGGCATGGTGCGGGCCAGGCTCAGCGATCCGCGGGTCCGGATCGTCGTCGTCGGCGAACCGCAGGCGGGGATGAGCACGCTGGTCAACAGCATGGTCGGGTCGCCGGTCAGTGCCACCGAGGGCAAGCCGAGCGTTCCGGTGATCGTCGAATACGGCCAGGCGCCGAAGGCGACGCTGGTGAAGTCGGCGCCGGGTGGCCGGGTCGAACGGGTGCCCGTCGATCCGCTGAATCCGCTTCCCGCCCTGACCTCGCTCGGTGTGTTGCGCGCCGAGTTCGCCGAGCCGAGTGGGCTGCTGGCCGACGGGCTCGTCGTGATGGACGCGCCCGGCTCGACCGCGCACGAGGCGGCCGCCTGGTCGATGATCGCCGCCGCCGATGTCGTGCTCTACGCCGCCGACTCCGCCGCCGAGCTCACCGAGGCGCAGCTGGACTACCTGCGCCGGGTCGAGCAGGTGTGCCCGTCGGTGGTCTGCGTACTCACCAAGATCGACCGCAACCCGCACTGGTCGCTCACCCAGCGACGCAATCGCGCGCTGCTCGACGGTGCCGGGCTGAACTTCGCGGTGGCTCCCGTCTCGGGTCTGCTGCACCGAGAGGCCGCCGAGCGCGGCGACCAGCAGCGTGATGCCGAGTCGGGCGTGCCCCAGCTCATCGATCACCTGCGGGAATATGTTGTCGCCCAGGCCGATTCGGTGGCCGTGGCGGCCGCGGTGCGCGATATCGCGCTGATCACCGATCAGCTCACCGTCACCCTGCGGGCCGAGTCGGACACACTGCGCGACCCGCGCAGGCGCGCCGAGATCACCCAGCGCCTCGCCGCCGCGCGCACCACCGCCGATCAGCTGCGACAGCGCACCGCCACCTGGCAGGTCACCCTCGTCGACGGCAGCTCCGAGCTCAGCGCAGACATCGAACACGACCTGCGGCACCGGTTGCGCACGCTGGTTCGCGAGGCCGAGGCCGAGATCACCCGCACCGACCCTGCCCGCAAGTGGTCCGATTTCGCCTCCGAGCTGGACGCGCGGATCTGTGAGGCGGTCGAGGAGAACTTCGTGATGGCGCACTACCGTGCCGTCGAGCTCACCGAGCAGGTGGCCTCGAAGTTCCCGCCCGACAACCGAACCCCCCCGCTGCCCGAACTGCGGCTGACCAACCCCGGCGAGGTTCTCGAGCCGGTGCAGCCGCTGGAACCCCTCGAAAGTGCCAAAGCCGGTGTGGGACAGCAGCTGCTCACCGCGCTGCGTGGCTCCTACGGCGGCATCCTGATGGTCGGTCTGGCCACCAGCCTGCTCGGGATGTCGCTGGTGAACTGGTATTCCGCCGGCGCGGGTGTGCTGCTCGGTGTGAACGCGCTGTGGGACGACCGCAAGAACCGCAAGCATCGCAGGCAGGCAGAGGCCAAAGTGGCCGTCGCCCGGCTGGCCGACGACGTGATCTTCCAGGTGGGCAAGGAATCGCGCAACCGCCTTCGCTCCCTGCAACGTGTGCTGCGCGACCACTACACCGAGATCGCCGCCGAAGTGGGCCGTACCGCCGACGAGGCCCTGCGCGCCGCCGAGGAGACAGGCCTGCGCTACGGCGACCATCGGGAACTGCGTATCACCGAGATCGACGCGGGCCTGCGCACGGTGGCGGGGCTACGCGCCCGCGCCGAACGCCTCGCCTACTGAGCGGGCGCCCGGTGGGGCGAAACACTGTGTCCGGCACCGGGCGAAGGCGTCGGCCGCCCCGGTCTCATGAGCGGTGCGAAGGTGAGTGCGCGGGCTGGAACTGACCCGCGTTGCGCTGGTCCTCGGCCCGGATCACGTGGGTCACGGCGTTGATCAGCGCCAAGTGGGTGAAGGCCTGCGGGAAGTTGCCCAGGTGCCGCCCGGTGCGTGAGTCGATCTCCTCGGCGTAGAGGCGCAGCGGGCTGGCCAGTCCGAGCAGCCGCTCACACAGATTGGTTGCCCGTTCGAGTTCGCCGATCTCCACCAGCGCCGAGACCAGCCAGAACGAACAGATCGTGAAGGTGCCCTCCTCGCCTTCCAGGCCGTCGTCGGTGGTCTCGGTGCGGTAGCGCAGCACCAGTCCGTTGACGGTGAGGCGGTCGGCGACGGCGAGCACCGTCGCGCGGATGCGCGGATCGTCGGGCGGCAGGAATCGGGTCAGCACCACCAGCAGCAGCGAGGCGTCGAGCGTGTTGCCACCATAGGTCTGGGTGAAGATGCCCTCCGGGCTGACACCGAATTCGAG
Source organism: Nocardia sp. NPDC058114 (assembly GCF_042884695.1). NCBI lineage: Bacteria > Bacillati > Actinomycetota > Actinomycetes > Mycobacteriales > Nocardiaceae > Nocardia > Nocardia sp. NPDC058114. The sequence continues at coordinate 65,581 of NZ_JBHVTK010000011.1, forward strand.
GACGTCGTCGCGGATCTCCTCGGCGATCTCGAACCACTCGGCCGCGCGCTCGTGCTGGCCGTGCAACTCCGCCAGCCGGGCGCCGCGATCCAGTGCCACCCAGCACATCACCTTCGACGAAGTGAAGTCCTGCGGTTCGCCGCGGACCTCCCAGATCCCGCGATCGGGTTTGCGCCAGTTCGCGATCGCCGCGTGCACGGTGCGTTCGAGCAGCGGCCACAGCGATTCCGGCACCTGCCCGCGCGATTTCACATGCAGGTACACCGCGTCGAGCATGGTGCCCCAGATGTCGTGCTGGTCCTGGTCGTAGGCGGCGTTGCCGACGCGGACCGGGCGCGCGCCGTCGTAGCCGGACAGATTCGGCAGCTCGTATTCGGTGATCTGCCGTTCGCCGCCGATCCCGTAGAGCACCTGCAGGGGGACGGCGTCCCCGTTCTCGCCGGTGGTGACATCGTCGAGGAAGGCGAAGAAGTCGTTGGCCTCGCGGTCGAGTCCGAGGGTGTACAGGCCCCACAGCGCGAAACTCGCGTCGCGCACCCAGGTGTAGCGGTAGTCCCAGTTACGTTCTCCGCCAGGGGTTTCCGGAAGCGAGGTGGTGGCGGCGGCGAGGAGCGCGCCCGTCGGCGCGTAGGTGAGCCCCTTGAGCGTGAGTGCGCTGCGCTGCAGGTAGCTGCGCCACGGATGGTCGGGGAAATCACCCTGGGTGATCCAGCGCCGCCAGCACTCGGTGGTCGCCCACATCTTCTGCGCGGCCTCGTCGTAGGTGGCGGGCGCGGGTAGCTCCGACCAGGTGAGCGCGACGAACACCTGGTCGCCCTCGGCCATCCTGGTGCGGGCGCGTGCCTCCCTACCCTCCAGGCCGAGGCGCAGATCGGTGGTGAGAATCAGCGACGGCCCACTGTCGGGATCGCTCGACGCCCGCGCGGTCGCCTGCTCGTAGACCTTGCCGGTGTACTCCCATTTGGCTCCGCGCTGGTGATAGTCGAACGAGGGCTGGCAGCTCATTTCGAGTTCGACGGTGCCGCTCACACACTTGACCGTGCGCAGCAGGATGTGTTCGGCGTCCCAGTCCATCGGGGTGCGCCGGTGGGTCTTGGACCGGGCGTTGTTGTTGTGCCACGGGCCGAGTACCAGGGTGTCGCGCACGATCAGCCAGCCGGTTTCGGTCTGCCAGGTGGTTTCCAGGATCATCCCGCCCGGCAGGTAGCGCCGCGCCGCGGGCACGTTCGTTCCGTAGGGGCCGATCCGGAAATGCCCGGCGCTGCGGTCGAGGATCGCGCCGAAAATGCTGGGGGAGTCCGGGCGTGGCACGCACATCCACTCCACCGAACCGCTGCTGGCGATCAGGCAGCTGGTTTCACAGTCGGACAGGAAGGCATAGTCGTCGATCGGGGGAAACGCGCCGCGACGGCCGCTGGAGGACACCGGACTCAGAATCGGCAGGCTGTCAGCGCTGGAAGACTCCATACCCCATCATCACGGCGGTGTGGGCGCGCGTCCACCGCTGGGGGCGGCGATCTCGGCGTATCGGCCGGTCGCGGCCGGGAATTCGCCCGCGGCCATGCGGACGGCGAGGGCGTTCACGGCGACCGACTAGGCTGGACGGCGTGCAACGCATCGCAGGTTGGTGGGACGGGTTCGAACTCTGGGTAGCCGGGCTGCCCTTCATTCCGCAGTTTCTCGTGGTGCTGGTCGGCATGGTCCCGATCAGCTTCGCCATCGCCTTCCTGCTCGACCGAAGCCTGCGTATGGCCTTCCGCCTGCTGCGCCGCGACGATCGCACCGAACCGCCGATGCCGGTCACCCTCGCCGAACGCCCGACCGTCGGCAGCGGTGCCCGCTGATGCCACGTTCTCGCGTCCAGCTCGCGCTCATCGCCCTACTGGTCCTGGTCGTCATCGCGTGGTTCTTCACGCGCTAGTCGGCGCGAGCACCAGCCCGCGCCGACACTGCGGCTAGTTCTTGCGCCAGTCGTCGAAACGTTTGCCCAGGTCGGATACCGTGCGGCCGACTTCCTGACCCACCGTGTTCACCGCCGAGCCCACGTCGCGGCCGAGGTCGCGCACCGTGCGGACCAGCAGGTCCTCGGACTGGTCGAACGACTCGCGGTAGTGCCGGGTCGCCTCCTTGACCTCCTCGCTGATCCGCGCGTTCTTGTCCTGCTCGCGACGCGGATAGCTGCCGCCGAGCACCCGCTCGTACTCGCCGGACTGGATCCAGCGGCGCAGCTCGGCCGCGCGCAGCACCGAGAACGGATGCGACTGCAGTTCCAGGTTGAGCAGCTTGAGCACGCCGTCGCGCAGGTCGCCCGAGCGCAGGTAGTCATCGGCCTGGTCGAGGAACGCGCCGTGGTTCATCTCGTGCAGCCACGCACCGCCCGCGGTCTTCATGTGCACGCGTACCGAAGCCTCCACGTCCTGGCAGCACAGCAGCCCCGCCCGGTCGCCGGACAGCTCCGACTTGCGGCTCCACTCCATCAGCGCTGCCACGATCGCGCGCAACGCCCAGCCGCCCACCGGCATCCAGCCGACCGAGGCCGACAGCCGCATCAGGTGCATGAGCATCGTGCGATACACCGCGTGCCCGGACAGTGCGTGGCCGAGTTCGTGGCCGACCACGAACCGCAGTTCCTCGGTGTCCATCAGTTCGAGCAGGCCGGTGGTGAGCACGATGAACGGCTTGTCCATCCCGATGGTGAACGCGTTCACCGAGGGGTCCTGGAGCACGAACATCTCCGGTGTGGATTGCGCGTCGAGCACGCCGACGCAGTCCGCGCGCAACTCGTGCAGGGTGCGGAACTGCCGATCGTCGACCCGCACGGCGGTCGCCAGGTACATCAACCGGTGCTGGCGCTCCCGCAACAATCCCGACAGCGCCCGCAGCACCGTGTCGAAGCCGCTCAGCGACCGCAGCGCCACGAGTGCGGTGCGGTCGGCCGGGTGTTCCCAAGTGCGCGTGCTGATCTCCGGAAAACGCGTGCGAACCCGGTCTGGAGCCATGGTCATAGGATGAAATCCCCCCTGGTTAGAGAACTCTCGTCGATTGCGATCATCATGGCGCAATCTGCTACAGTCTGCCTGTGTCGTCGAGTGTCGCCCCGCAGATCCGCCATGAGTTGGCGTTGATCGCTGTCGGCAACCTCGCGGTCGCAGACATTCTCTGTCGATGATCGGCCACCGGACCCGGCTGCGCGTTCTTGCCCAGTAGACTGGCGCGCGCTTTCCTTTCGCAGTCGTAGTCCGTCACTCCGGGGGCCGTTGGGCCCGAGTCGCGCCAACTGTCGTATATCCACGTACGACAGGTCTACCGATCGACACGATCTTCCCTGCCGCCACGAAAATCGTTGCGCCGCAGGTCCTTTCCCGAAAGGTACACCCCGATGTCTCGCAACACCTGGATCGGCTCGCGCCGCCGCGCCGCCGCCATCGCTCTCACTGCTGTCGCCGCGGTCGCCCTGACCGCCTGCGGCGGTGGCGCCAGCGACTCGACCGACGGCGGCGCTACCGTGGCCGACGGCAGCGGGGGCACCCTCAACCTCTACGCCTACGCGGTCCCGAAGCCGGGCTTCGACAAGGTCGTGCCCGAGTTCAACAAGACCGACGCGGGCAAGGGTGTGCAGGTCCAGGCCTCGTACGGCGCCTCGGGCGACCAGTCGCGCAAGGTCAAGGACGGCGCAGAGGCCGACGTCGTGAACTTCTCCGTCGAGCCCGACATCACCCGCCTGGTCGACGCCGGTCTGGTCGAGTCCACCTGGAACGCCGACGCCACCAAGGGCATCCCCTTCGGTTCGGTCGTCACCCTGGTGGTGCGCAAGGGCAACCCCAAGGGCATCAAGGACTGGGACGACCTGCTGAAGCCGGGTGTCGAGGTCGTCACCCCGAACCCGTTCAGCTCGGGCTCGGCCAAGTGGAACCTGCTCGCGCCCTACGCCGCCAAGAGCGACGGCGGCAAGAACCAGCAGGCAGGTCTGGACTACCTGTCGCAGCTGGTCTCGCCCGAGCACGTGAAGGTGCAGCCCAAGTCGGGCCGTGAAGCCACCGAGACCTTCCTGCAGGGCACCGGCGACGTGCTGTTGAGCTACGAGAACGAGGCCATCTTCTCCGAGCGCAACGGCGACCCGATCGAGCACATCAACCCGCCGACCACCTTCAAGATCGAGAACCCGGTCGCGGTGCTGAAGAACTCGAAGAACCTGGCCAAGGCCACCGCGTTCCGCGACTTCCTGTTCACCGCCGAGGGCCAGAAAGCGTGGGCGAAGGCCGGCTTCCGTCCGGTCGACCCGAAGGTCGCGGCCGAGTTCGCCAAGGACTTCCCGACCCCGGCCAAGCTGTGGACCATCGATGACCTCGGTGGCTGGAAGGCCGTCGACAAGGATCTGTTCGCGCAGGGCACCGGCAAGGTCGCCGTCATCTACGACAAGGCCACCAAGTAGGCCGTGACCCGGCTCACACGCGATACTGGACAACTGTGACTGACAGCAGTGGGCCCGCCGGGACCGGGGAGACCTCCGATCCCGGCGGCGCCGTGAAACTGGACAAAAAGCCGCCGACCTCGCGCGGACCTCGCTGGGCCTGGCTGCGCGTCACCGGGTCGGTGGGCCCGTTCGGCATCGGTGTCGCCGTGCTGTGGCTCAGCCTCATCGTGCTGCTGCCGCTGGCGGCGCTCACCGTCAGCTCCTTCGAAGACGGCTGGTCCGGCTTCTGGGACGCGGTCACCGCGCCCTCGGCGCTCGACTCGCTGAAGGTGACGATCGGCGTCTCGGTGATCGTCGCCGTGATCAATGTCGTGATGGGCACGCTGATCGCCTGGGTGCTGGTTCGTGACGAGTTCCCGGGCAAGGGCATCGTCAACGCGCTGATCGACCTTCCGTTCGCGCTGCCCACGATCGTCGCCTCGATCGTGTTGCTCTCGCTCTACGGCCCGAACAGCCCGGTCGACATCCACCTCAACGCCACCCAGCCCGGTCTGGTGGTGGCGCTGGCCTTCGTCACGCTGCCGTTCGTGGTGCGCTCGGTGCAGCCGGTGCTGATCGAGGTCGACAAGGAAGTGGAGCAGGCGTCGCTGTCGCTGGGCGCGAGCAACTGGATCACCTTCCGGCGCATCGTGCTACCCACCCTGGCGCCGGCGATCATCTCCGGCGGCGGCCTCGCCTTCGCCAGGGCGATCGGTGAGTACGGGTCGGTGGTGCTGATCGGCGGCAATATCCCGCGCGAGACGCAGATGACCTCGCAGTACATCCAGCAGCAGATCGAGGTCGACCGGCCGGTCAACGCGGCCGCGGTGTCGGTGGCGCTGCTGGTGATCTCGTTCGTCAGCCTGCTCGTGCTGCGGATCCTGGCCGAACGCACCTCGCGCAAAGAAGAGGCGGCCCGATGAAACTGTCCGCGTTCACCAGGATCTCGCTGCGCACGGTCGCGCTGGGCTACCTGCTGATCCTGCTGGTGCTGCCGTTGGTGATCATTTTGCTGCGCACGTTCGAGCGGGGGATCGGCGCGTTCATCGAGTCGATCACCACGCCCGCGGCCATCTCGGCGTTCCAGCTGTCGATGATCATCGTGGTCATCGTGGTGCCGCTGAACGTGGTGTTCGGTGTGGTCACGGCGCTGGCGCTGGTCCGGAGCAAGTTCCCGGGCCGCAGTCTGATGCAGGGCATCGTCGACCTGCCGTTCGCGGTGTCGCCGGTGGTCGTCGGTGTGTCACTGATCCTGCTGTGGGGCGCGGGCGGCTGGTTCGGCGGGCTGGAATCACTCGGATTCAAGGTGATCTTCAGCCTGCCCGGCATGGTGATCGCGACCATCTTCGTCACGCTGCCGTTCGTGGTGCGTGAGGTGGAGCCGGTGCTGCACGAGATCGGTGACGATCAGGAGCAGGCCGCGGCCACCCTCGGCGCCTCGCGCTGGCAGACGTTCTGGCGCATCACCCTGCCCGCCATCCGCTGGGGTCTGACCTACGGCGTCGTGCTCACCGTGGCCCGCGCGCTGGGCGAGTTCGGCGCGGTGATCATGGTCTCCACGGCGCTTCCCGGCAAGTCCCAGACGCTCACCCTGCTGGTGCACGGCCGCTATATCAACGACCACAACACCTTCGGCGCCTACAGCGCGGCCACCCTGCTCATGGGTATGGCGCTGATCGTCCTTCTCCTGATGACTCTCCTCGAACGCAAGCGGGGCACCGAATGATCACCGTGACCAACGCGCGCAAGAACTACGGTTCCTTCGCCGCCCTCGACGATGTCAGCATCGATATTCCCGCAGGCCAGCTCACCGCCCTGCTCGGCCCGTCGGGCTCGGGCAAGTCGACGCTGCTGCGCTCGATCGCCGGCCTCGAGTCCCTCGACTCGGGCGTGGTGGTGATCGCGGGCAACGACGTCACCCACGTGGCGCCGCAGAAGCGCGATATCGGCTTCGTGTTCCAGCACTACGCCGCGTTCAAGCACATGACCGTGCGCGACAACGTCGCCTTCGGCCTGACCATCCGCAAGCGGCCGAAGAAAGAGATCGACAAGCGCGTCGACGAGCTGCTCGGCATCGTCGGACTCGACGGTTTCCAGCACCGCTATCCCGCGCAGCTCTCCGGCGGTCAGCGTCAGCGCATGGCACTGGCCCGCGCACTGGCCGTCGACCCGCAGGTGCTGCTCCTGGACGAGCCGTTCGGCGCGCTCGACGCGAAGGTGCGCACCGATCTGCGGCAGTGGCTGCGCAGGCTGCACGACGAGGTCCACGTGACCACCGTGCTGGTCACCCACGACCAGGAGGAAGCCCTGGATGTGGCCGACCGGATCGCGGTGATGAACAAGGGCCGCATCGAGCAGGTCGGTTCGCCCGAGGAGGTCTACGACCGGCCCGCCAACGAGTTCGTGATGTCGTTCCTCGGCGCGGTCGCCCGGCTCAACGGCCACCTGGTCCGCCCGCACGACATCCGCGTCGGGCGCGATCCGAGCATGGCGATGGCCGAACACGAGGGCACCGCCGAATCGGCGGGCGTCACAAGGGCCACGGTGGAGCGGATCGTGCGCCTCGGTTTCGAGGTGCGCCTGGAACTGCGCAATGCCGCGACCGGTGACCAGTTCGCCGCCCAGGTCACCCGCGGTGATGCCGCGGCGCTGCACCTGACCGAGGGCGAGACGGTGTACGCCCGTGCCACCCGGATCCCGGACCTTCCCCTGGCCTGATCCTCCAGCAACGACCGGGGCCCCGCGACACCTGTCGCGGGGCCCCGGTGCGTTGTCGAGGGGTTCGCCGGCGGTCCGTGCGCGGTCCGACTGATGGGGATCGGCGCAGGTTAACCGGTACCGGCGGTCCGTCAGCCGGTTCGACGCGCTCGCCGGACAACTTTTTTTCGTGTCTCACCGCGGACCCTCGAAGACTGTGCATGACGCAGTGTCACAGGTAGAGGCATTTTTACTGGTGAGTAGCTTCCTCAACAGGGCTTTCGCCACGCCGAACACGAGAGATTCGGCATGGCATGGAGTTGACGTGACTCGGTGTAGGTGTAACCATTGGAAACAGTAAACGTCCCTAGAGGAGAGGCAGTGACGACGATGTCTGCGCCCACCACCCCTGACGTCGATCCTGTAGTCGCGGAGGCTCAGGCGTACGCCGAGAAGTTGCTGATGCTGTCCGAGGCATCGGTCGATCGCCACTTCGACCCGTTCGAGGACATCGACTGGGACGCCCCCGACTTCGATCCGAACTGCAAGCCCGAGCGCTGGGTCCTGGTCACCTCGGCCGACCCCATCGGTCGCCACCCCTGGTACCAGGCGCTGCCGCTGGACACCAAGATCGAGATCGGCAAGGTCCGTCAGGCCAACGTGGCCAAGGTCGGCCTGCAGTTCGAGGCGATCCTGATCGTCGGCATGATGCAGCACATCTTCAATCTGAAGAACAACGATCCGGAATTCCGGTACTGCTCGCACGAGATGATCGAAGAGCACAACCACACCCTGATGTTCCAGGAGATGGTGAACCGCGTCGCCGACGTGCCGGGCATGAACCCGCTCGTGCGTCAGCTGCGCCACCTGGTCTCCCCGGTCGGCGCGCTGATGCCGAACCTGTTCTTCATGGCCGTACTCGCCGGCGAAGAGCCGATCGACCACATCCAGAAGGACATCCTGCGCTCGGGTGACGACATTCACCCGATCATGCGCGGCGTGATGGCGATCCACGTGGCCGAGGAAGCTCGCCACATCTCCTTCGCGCACGAGTTCCTGAAGAAGAACGTGCCCGCGCAGCGCTCGTTCAACAAGTTCGTGCTGTCGCTGGCCATGCCGACCATCATGTTCATCCTCGGCCGGGCCATCGCGACCCCGCCGAAGACCTTCTTCAAGCAGTTCGACATGCCCGCCGACGTGCGCAAGGAGCTGTTCTACGGCTCCAAGGAGGCCAAGCAGGTCTTCGCCGATTACTTCATCGACGTGCGCGCGCTCGCCGAGGAGATCGGTCTGATGAACCCGGTCGCCCGCAAGGTGTGGAAGATGTTCGGCATCGACGGCCCGTCCAGCCGGTACCGCTCGGAGCCCAAGCGCTCCGCTAAGCACGCCGCCTGAGACGATAGCAATATGCCATATGTCGTTACCCAGTCATGCTGTAGTGACGCCTCGTGCGTCTACGCATGCCCGGTCAACTGTATTCATCCCACCCCGGATGAGCCGGATTTCCGTACCGCAGAGATGCTCTACGTCGATCCGGCGGCCTGCGTGGACTGTGGTGCCTGCGCCACCGCATGCCCCGTCGATGCCATCACCTCGTCGAAGAAGCTGACCGACGAGCAGAAGCCGTTCATCGAGATCAACGCCGACTTCTACCGCGTGCAGCGGGATCGGCCGACGTTGGCCGCGCCGGTGATGCCGCCCGCGATCGACACGCAGCGCTCCCCGCTGCGCGTCGCCATCGTGGGATCGGGTCCCTCGGCGATGTACGCCGCCGACGAGCTGCTCACCCAGCCCGGTGTCGCGGTCACGATGTTCGACCGCCTGCCGCAGGCCTACGGGCTGGCGCGCCTGGGCGTCGCGCCCGATCACAAGCACACCCGTAAGGTCGCCGACCTGTTCGACATCATGTCGAAGCAGGACGACTTCGGTACCTACCTCGATGTCGAGATCGGCAAGCACATCAGCCATGCCGAGCTGCTCGAGCACTTCCACGGCGTGATCTACGCCGTGGGCGCGTCCTCGGATCGCAAGCTGGACATTCCTGGCGAAGGCTTGGCGGGCAATGTGTCGGCCACCGACTTCGTCGCCTGGTACAACGGCCATCCCGACCACGCCGAGGACCGGTTCGACCTGAACCAGAAGCGGGTCGTGATCGTCGGCAACGGCAACGTCGCGCTCGATGTCGCCCGCATCCTGACCGTGAATCCGGCGCTGCTCGCCGACACCGATATCGCGCCGTACGCGCTGAAGGCATTGCGCGAGAGCAAGATCGAAGAGGTCGTGATCCTGGGCCGTCGTGGTCCGGCCGAGTCGGCGTTCACGGTGCCCGAGTTCGTCGGCCTGCTGGCCGCCGATATCGACATCGCGATCGACGGCGAGCTGCCCGCGATCACGCCGGATCTGCCCTACAAGGTGGAGCAGAAGCTGCGCCTGCTGCACAGCGTCGCGAATCGCCCGTTCGGTGAGCGTAAGCGCATCGTGTTCCGCTACCTGTCCTCGCCGGTGGAGATCGTCGGCACCGACACGGTGACCGGGGTACGGGTGGAGCGCAACGAGCTCGTCGCCGATGCCGAAGGTCGCGTGGCCGCCACGCCGACCGGTGATACGACACTGCTCGAGGCCGGTGTCGTGCTCACCTCGGTCGGCTACCGAGGGGTGCCGACTGTGGATCTGCCGTTCGACGACGCTCGCGCGGTGATCCCGAACGACGCGGGCCGGGTGCTCACCGCACCCGGTGGTGAGGTCTTCCCCGGCACGTATGTGACCGGCTGGATCAAGCGCGGCCCGACCGGTTTCATCGGGACCAACAAGTCGTGTGCACAGGAGACCGTGCAGCAGCTCGCCGACGATTTCAACGGCGGCAACTTGCGCGAGCCCACCCGTGACGCGGCCGAGTTCGACCGACTCGTTCGCGCCCGTCGCCCGCAGGCGGTCGCCCGCGGGGCCGCGGTGCAGCGGGAACGTTCGGTGAAGCGGCTGTTCGCTCGCAGCTGATCGAAAAGCGAAGGCCCGCAACGTCACTGGGAGACGTTGCGGGCCTTTCGTGTGCGCCTACTGCGCGGTGAAGCCGCCGTCCGCGGCGATGGCCGCACCGGTGACGAACGACGCCTCGCGGCTGAGCAGGAAGGCGCACACCGCGGCGACCTCGTCGGGCTGGGAGATCCGGCCCATCGGGTGCAGCGCCGCGATGGCCGCCTCTGCCTCGGGAGTCGCGCCCATCGAGGCGCGGAACGCCGGGGTGTCGACCGCACCGGAGATCAGCGCGTTGACCCGCACACCCGTCGCCGCGGTCTCGAGCGCCACCGACCGGGTGAGTCCGACGACGGCGTGCTTGGCGGCCACATACGGCGCCACGTGCGCCATGCCGACCACTCCGAGGTTGGAGGCGTTGTTCAGGATCGCGCCGCCGCCGGAGGCGGTGATGGCCGGAACCTGGTGGCGCAGACCGTAGAAGACGCCGTCGAGGTTCAGATCCAGGTCGGCGCGCCAGGACGTGGTATCGATCTCGGCGATCGGCCCGAAGGCGTTCACCGCGCCCGCGTTGTTGAACGCCGCGTCGAGGCGGCCGTACTCGGTGAGCGCGGCCTGGGTGAGTCGTTCGACATCGGCATCGACGGTGACATCGGTCGCGACGAACAGCGCGCGGCCGCCCGTCGCCCTGATCTGCTCGGCGACCTGCTCGCCCTGGTCCTTGCCGCGGGAGCCGAGAACCACGGCGGCTCCCTCGGACGCGACTCGCAGTGCGACCGCCTTGCCGATGCCGGAGCCGGCGCCGGTGATGAGTACGACCTGGTCGGCGAATCGAGTGGACATGCGTAGTGCCTTCTTTCCCTTGGTTTTTCGAACATCGGGTCGGTGTCTCTCCGTCCTTTCAGTCAACCGGCGCGCGCAGGGTCGTGCTGGCGGGATTCGGTCGCTGCATTGACGTGTCACTGAAAGTGGGCCGACTTCGAAATGGGGGAATGTAATTCGCCGCCAGTGAAATCGCGTTGGTAGTAAATGAATTGGTTACCGGCCGGTAAGTGCACTGAATGCGCGGGATAACAAACTTGAAGAATGTATTCAGTGGGCGCTCTGTCCGATTACTCGCAGGTAGCTGCTTCTCGGAGTCTGTGAATCGCGGGGAGGGTGTTCAGGGGGGTGGATATGTTGGCTTCAATGATCTCACCTGCATGAATCGCCTTGTGGCGACGCATGGTTGCGGTTTCCGTATCAATCCGGCAGCAATTCGCGGACGTGCCAGTTAATCTAGGCGAGCTGTTTGGAAGACGACCGCGGCCACATGGTGCGCTCGCGTGCTGGACGTGGTCACGGTGCGTTGACGGGATAGCAAAAAACATGACCAGAGGTCTGGGCTTGAGTATCGGTGCGGTCAATGCGATTTCGGCGGTAGTCGCCGACGATCCGGCCAAACCGGCGGTGCGAACACGACGCACCGCACTGACATTCGACGACGCGGGCAGGCCCCGTATCGGCGCGATCAACGAATTCGCCTCGGCGATCACGGATTTCGCGGATCTCACGCGCGAGCCCGAGCCGATGGTGATGGGTGGACGGTTCTACTCGGCGACCAACCTGATCGCCGCGGTGGTCACCGGTCTGATCGAGCTGGCCGAACCGCCCGCCGGGATCGTGTTGACCTATCCGGCGGTCTATACCGACAAACAGGTCTCGTTACTCGGCCAGGCGCTGCATCTCGCGGGCGCCGGTGAGGTCCTGTTGGTGCCGGAACCGGTCGCCGCCGCGGAATGGCTCGAGGTCGATCGCGGCCCACTGGAGCCGGGCTTCGTGCTCGTCTACGACCTGGGCGCCACCAGCCTCGACCTCACCGTGCTGCGTGTCGGTCCCGACTGGCCGCACCACCCGATGGTCGGGACTCCCACGCGGTCCATCGATTTCGGTGGCAAGCCGCTCGGCGAGATGGTCGCTCGCTACGCGGGCGACCCGGGTCCGGGCCGCGCGACCCAGACCCTCACCTCCATGGTGAACATCGACGCGCTGCGCGCCGAGCACATCCGCGACACCTTCCCGCTGGTCAGCAAGAGCGTGTCCGCGGCGGGGCTGCGGCTCGCGGACCTGTCGCGCATTCTCGTGGTCGGCGGTGCCTCGCGTCCGCCCGAAGTCGCCCGCACCCTCGCCGAACTCGGCGTTCCGCTCGTCACCGTCGCCGACCCCGGCCAGGTGATCGCTTCGGGCGCGGCGGGTTTGGCGGCTCGCACCTTCGCGCCGGAGCAGCAAACCGGTGGCCCGGTGCCGCACGTGGCGGTGTTCTCCAGCGCGGCAGTCGTTTCCGCGCTCGCCATGTCGGCGATGACCGTGTTCGGCAGCCCCTTCGACCCCGGCCTGATGCCGGTACTCGACCGGTTCCCGGTGCTGGGCGCTCCCGCCGACGCGTTGCTCTACGACATGAGCGCCGACCTCCTAGCCGCCCGAACCGCAGGTCTGGTCAGCGATGTCGACCCGCTCAACGGCCGCATCCGGGTGGCGGGCATAGCCGCGGCCCGCAGCGCCTACGAGAACTTCATCGCCCCCGCGACCGCGCCCGGCGGCACATCACGCCCCGGCGGCAGCGCCGACCGCGGCGCCCCCGGCCGCCTGGACGTCAGCAACGACTGCAAGTCGCCGGTCCTCGCCCGTACCACCTACGGCGACCCGGCCCGCTTCATAAACCCCTTACCGTTCGGCCAACAGGCTGCCCAGCCCCAGAACACGCCGACCAACCCCGGCACCCCCGAACTTCCCCACAGCGGCCCGGTCTCGAGCCCCGGCACTCCTGCGGTGCCGGGCACTCCGACCTCGCCCGGCACTGTTCCCGCCGTAGGTAACGCGCCGTCGCCGGGTACGGCACCGACGGACGGCACGTCCACACCGACCGGTGGCACATCCACGCCGAGTTCGGGCGGCGTGACGGTCGATGTCGGGGGATCGACCCCGACCGGTGGAACCGGCACCGGCACAACACCTTCCAGCCCCGGCACGTCGACCGGCGGGACCGGTGGCACCACCTCGGGCGGAACGCCGACCGGCGGTACGACCGACGGGGATACCACAGGCGGCGCGACCGGTGGCGGAACATCGAGCGGCACAGGAACTTCCGGTGGCTCGACCGGCGGCGGGGCGTCTGATGGCGGTGCATCGAACGGCGGCGGCACCGGCGGTGGTGGTGCATCTGGTGGTGGATCCGACGGTGGTGCGTCCGGTGGCGGTGCCTCAGGCGGCGGCGCGTCAGGCGGTGGTGCGTCCGGTGGCGGTGCCTCAGGCGGCGGCGCGTCAGGCGGTGGTGCGTCCGGTGGTGGTGCGTCCAGTGGTGGTGGATCCGACGGTGGTGCGTCCGGTGGCGGTGCGTCCGGTGGTGGTGCGTCCGGTGGTGGCGCGTCAGGCGGTGGTGCGTCCGGTGGCGGTGCGTCAGGCGGTGGTGCGTCCGGTGGTGGTGCGTCCGGTGGTGGTGCGTCAGGCGGTGGCGTGTCAGGTGGTGCGTCCTCCGGCGGCGGATCCGACAGCGGTGTGTCCTCCGGTGGTGCGGCATCAGGTGGTGCGTCTTCAGGGGGTGCGTCCTCCGGCGGCGCTTCCTCGGGAGGCTCCAAAGGTGGCGCATCGGCAGGTGGCTCCACCGGTGGCGGCGGTGGCGGTGGCGGTGGCGGCTCACGCCGCTGACCATGGGTCACGCCCGTTGCAGCCGCCGCGGCATCAATGTTCTTGCTACTGACAGGTCGGCCTTGCCTCGCCGGTGGGATGAACATCCGATCGGCGAACGAGGTCGGGCGCGAGAACGGGAACTCTAGGGCTTCGTTGTAGGCGACATCGACGTTGTAGGCGACATCGACGAATGCACTCCGCACGTGAAGAGTTCGACGTCATCATCGCTGGAGAACGCCCGGGAGTGCTGAGTGTCCTCGAACACGCAGTGCACGAGCGCGCCACCGCCGACGAGCTCTTCCTCCGACGGTTCCGGCTCTCGCTGCTGATCGGCTGACGCGCCTGCGTAGCCCGGCCGCGGTATCACGTCCATGTCGCGGGGCTCGCTGCGACATGGACGGGTGTGCCACGAGAGTCGATCTCGCGGTCCGCAGCCACGGCGATGCGGTTCGCGCGGCCGGTCGTCGGAGCGCTGGTAGTGAAACCGGGGTGGGCTGTCGGTGGGTGCGGGCACAATAGGGCGGTGGGTTTAGCTGGGGGAGCGCCGAAGCTGATTGCGCTCGATGTGGATGGGACCCTGCTGGCGAAGGGGGTCGATATCAGCGCGCGGGTGGGGGCGGTGGTGCGAGCGGCGGTATCGGCCGGCGCGCATGTGGTGGTGACCACCGGGCGAACGGTGCTCACCACACGTCCGGTGCTGAGCGAGCTCGGGCTCGCCGAGGGGCATGCGTTGTGTTCCAACGGTGCTGTGCACATCGATGTGGCGCGTGGCGAGCCGGTCGCGGTCCAGTCGTTCGATCCGGGACCTGCCGTACTCGCGCTGCGCGCACTGTTCCCAGCGATGATCTTCGCCGCGGAACAGGTGGGCGTCGGTACCTGGGCGACGGGGCACGGGCCGGGGGAGTTCTCGATCGGCGACTTCCGATTGGTCGACCACCGCACACTGAGCAGTGTGCCGACCCCGCGCCTCAACGGCTGGTGGCCCGACGGCAGCCCCGACGAAATGCTGCGCCTCCTACAGGAATTCGATGTGCCCGATGCCTCCTGGGTGCACGGCGAGTACGGTCCGTGGCTCACGGTCTCCCGGCGCGGTGTGTCCAAAGGCTGGGCACTGGAACGACTTCGGCTCCTCCTCGGCGTAGAGGCCGATGCGACTCTGGCCATCGGCGACGGTTTCAACGACCGGGAGATGTTGCGCTGGGCGGCACATTCGGTAGCGATGGCAGGCTCGCCCGACGCGGTGCTCGCCCTCGCCGACGAGGTGACCGGAGACGTCAGCGAGGACGGAGTGGCCACCGTCCTCGAGCGCTGGTTCGCCTGAGCACCGCGGTTGTCGCCACCGGTGCCACAGCCTGAACGCGGGACCTAGGTCGGCACCGGCGCGGTCATCGCCACATAGTGGGGGTTCGCCATGATCCCGAGCACATTGCCGAACGGATCCAGCACCGCCGCGGTCGCGAACCCGGCTCCTTCGCCGCGTTCGGTGATCGGCTCGTACTCGGTGGCGCCGAGCTCGAGCAACCGGGCGAAGGTGGCCGCGAGGTCGTCGACCTGCCAGAACACGACTCCGCCTCCACCCGGTGCATTGCGTGCGCCTGCCGGGGCATACGCGCGGTTGATGATGCCCAGCTCGGCTTGCAACGGCCCGAGCCGAAACTCGTAGTACCCGCCGGGTACCTCGTAATACGGCGCGATGCCGAGGAATTCGCTGTACCAGTCCTTGGCGGCGGTGAGGTCGTCGGCGTAGTAGGTGGTGGTGGCCATTCCGCGCAGCATGTCTGCTCCATTCGGTTGTCGCTTCGGTGTGACAACGACCTTGCCAGCCAAAGTGCTCACCGAATGAGCACTTTGTTCGGCAGAATTGCCGAGTATGCGAGCGGACAGATTGGTAGCCACCCTGTTGTTGATGCAGGCACGCGGGCGGGTGACGGCCGCGGAGGTCGCGGCCGAGCTCGAAGTCTCGGTGGCGACGGCCCGCCGTGACCTGGAGGCTTTGTCGGCCGCGGGCATCCCGGTCTATCCGCAATCGGGTCGCGGGGGCGGTTGGTCGCTGATCGGCGGCGCCCGCACAGACCTGTCCGGGCTGACGGCGGGGGAGACCAGGGCGCTGTTCCTGCTCGCGGGTCCGGCGGCCCAGGCCGCCCCCGAACTGAAGTCGGCCCTTCGCAAACTGGTCCGCGCCCTGCCGCACACTTTCCGCGCCGATGCGGCCGCCGCAGCCGACGCGGTTGTGGTCGATCCGGCGCGGTGGGGTCGCCCCGATCCTCGAGCACCCGCGGTGCTCGATACGCTGCGCCGCTCGGTGGTGGATCGCCGCCGCGTGCGCATCGAATACCTGCGCAAGGGGGAACGCACGGTCCGCACGATCGATCCGTGGGGCTTGGTCGAGAAGGAGACGGTCTGGTATCTCATCGCGGGCACCGACCGCGGGCAGCGAACCTTCCGCCTCGACCGGATCGCCGAGGCCATCACGCTCGACGAAACAGCCGACCGACCAGCGGATTTCGATCTCGCCGCGGAATGGGCGCAGATCGTCGAGCAGATGGAGGGGCGGCGCGCCGCCGTTTCCGCGACGGTTCTCGTCTCCACCGAGCTCGCCCCGATCCTGGCCGATCAGCAGGGCCGCAACTGCACTCTGCTCGGCCCGGCACCCGACGGTCGGGTGCGAGCACAGATCTCCGCCGATACCGCGAACATGGTCGCCCGGCAGCTGGCGGGCTGGGGCGGCGACGTGGAGGTGGTCGGTCCTGCCGAGGTGAGATCCGAACTGGTCGCACTCGGTACTCGATTGGTGCACGACAACAGGTGAGCGACGCATCGGCGCACAGGCCGTTGCCGGCTGAGGTCTGTGCGGGGCGATCCTGCTGCGACCGCCCCGCCTCCACTACGACCTGTCGATGAGCGAGGCCAGCGACGTGACCACCTCACCGGCCACCACCGCGTGCCCACTCGTGGTGAAGTGGATGAGGTCCGCGCTCATCAACTCGGGTCTCGACCGCAGCGGATGGTTCCAGAATTCGGTGAGCA
Organism: Nocardia sp. NPDC058114; assembly: GCF_042884695.1. Lineage (NCBI taxonomy): Bacteria > Bacillati > Actinomycetota > Actinomycetes > Mycobacteriales > Nocardiaceae > Nocardia > Nocardia sp. NPDC058114. The sequence goes on from NZ_JBHVTK010000011.1 coordinate 82,394, forward strand.
CCGCATCGAATTCGGCGGCCATCGCCCGCACCACCTCGTTGAACGCGATCATCTGCGGCCGCATGGCTCGCATCGGGGCCATCCGCTCGACCGACCACACGTCGGCCACGGTGAAAATCGACAGCTGTGCCCCGGTGGCGGCCAGCGCGGTGAGGATCGTCGACAGATTCGTGTGCAGTTGATCGATGTCACCGCCCGCGGTGAACAGGTCGTTGCCGCCGCAGCTGAGGTGCACGAGATCCGGTGCGAACTCCAGGATTTCGGCGAGCTGGCGGTCGATGACCTGACCGCTGGTCGCGCCTATCCGGCCCGTATTGCGATAGGCCAGTGTGGAATTCACCGACGTGAGGTGTGCCGCGACCCGATCGGCCCAGCCGGTGGGAGCGTATCCGGGACTGGGGTCACCCGTCCCCGCGGCGATCGAATCGCCGAGCACCGCGAAACGCTGCCACGGTGCCCCCGCGAGCAGTGCGGCGGCCTGCTCCGGCGCCAGTACCAGCGGATCGTCGGCCTCGGCGGAGAACTGCACGGAGAGCGGTGTGCTGGAAGACATGTCGATCTCCTCTGGTTCAGTCGGTCGAACGAGCCCGCGACGGCGCGGCGAGCAGCAGGGCGACGGCGAGGTTGATGGCCGCGCACACGGCGAACAGCAGGTGGAAGCCGCGAAGGGGGTCGTCGGAGGTCGCCGAGAAGATGGCCGCCAGGACGGCGATGCCGAGTGCTCCGCCCACCTGCCGGGCGGTGACGTTCATTCCGATACCCGCCGCGAACTGTTGCGGTGGAACAGAACTCGCCGCCGCGGTGCCGAACACCGTGACGACGATGCCGATCCCGCCGCCGCCGAGCACGCCCGCCGGAATCCACGCTGTCCACAGCGCGGGTTCGGGCCCGAAGGCGTCGGTGCTCATCCAGACCAGCGCGGCTGTCGACATCAGCGCACCGAGCACACCTACCCACCGCTGGCCTGCCGGCGTCGTAATCCGCCCGGTGACAACGGCGGTCACCATCGAGGCCACCGCACCGACGGTCAGCGCCGCCGCCGATTCGAGGACGGAGTAGCCCCAGATGGCATCGAGGAACAGCGGACCGGCCAGCAGCCAGGCGAACATCGAGGCGCCGAACAGGAACGAACCCGCATTCGCCACGGCGAATTGCCGATCACGCCACAGTGCCACGGCGACAGCGGGATTGGCGTGGCGACGGGAGCGAAGCAACGCGAACGTGGTCAGCGCCAGACCGCCGAGCAAGGCGACGAGCGTGCCGGGTGCGGTCCACCCCCACGACTGGCCTTCGGTGACGGCCGCGACGATCGCACCGAGCCCGATCGCGACGGCGAGCGTGCCGAGCGGATCGGGCAGCGTCGTCTCGCGGGAGCCCTGGTCGCCGCCGGGCAGCCGCAGCCCCGGCACGATCAGCGCCAACGCGATCGGCACATTGATCAGGAACACCGCGCGCCAGCCGAACGCCTCGACCAACGCGCCACCCAGCGCCGGGCCGACCACCGCCGCGAAACCACCGGCGGCCGACCAGGCGCCGATGGCGGCGCCGATCTTCGCTCGTGGCGTGGCCTCCAGGACCAGCCCGAGTGCCGCGGGCACCATGAACGCCGCCGCGATGCCCTGCAGGACCCGTCCGGCGATGAGCCAGCCCGCGCCGGGCGCCAGCCCGCACAGCAGCGAGGTGATGGCGAATCCGGCCAGTGCCAGCGCGAACAGGCGACGGCGACCCAGTGCGTCGGCGATGCGCCCGGCCGGGGTGAGCAGCGCCGCGAACGCGATCGCGTAGCCGCTGACGATCCAGGTCAGCGTCCCGGTGGGGGTGCCGGGATAGCTCAGGGCGATCGTCGGGAACGCGATGTTGACGACCGAGAGGTCGAGGAAGGCGATGAATGCCGCGCCCGAGGCGACGGCGAGGGTGCGGCCTGCGGCGCTGCTGTCGGGAGTAGCTGTGCTGAGCGGATCTTCGGGCCGAGCTGTCACGTCGGTCATGCGGAGTCCTTCGAGGGGGAGAATAAGAACGTACGATCGTTCGTAAATAAAAGTACGACCGATCGTTCGCCTTCGCAACCCCGCAGTGGAACAATGATGCACATGACCCAGTTGTCGGAACCGAGCGATCAGCGGTTGGCCAAGGGCGCCCGTGCGCGCGCCACCATCGCCCGGCGCGCCGCCGAACTCGCCTCTGTCGAGGGTCTCGACGGCCTCAGCATCGGCCGGCTCGCCACCGACCTCGGCATCAGCAAGAGCGGCATCGCCACCCTCTTCGGTACCAAAGAGGCGCTCCAACTCGCCGCCGTTCAGGCGGGCCGTGACATCTTCATCGAACGCGTCATCGCTCCCGGCCTGCGCGCGCCACGCGGTGGAACCCGGGTTCGCGCGCTGATCGACGGCTGGTTCGCGCACATCGAGAATCCGCCCTTCCCCGGCGGCTGCTTCCGGGTGGCCACCCTCACCGAATTCAGCAGCAAGCCCGGTCCCGTGCGCGACGCCGTCGTCGCCGACCACGACTACTGGCTGTCCTTCCTGGCCGGCGAGGTCCGGAAGGCTCAGGCCATGGGCGAACTCGTCGACGTCGACCCCGATCTGCTGGTCTTCGAACTGGACGCGATCGTGAGCGCCGCCAATGTCGCTCGCCAGACCGGTGATTCGGCTCGTGTGCAAGCGGCCCGCACCATCGCGACCCGTTTGTTGTCGGACGCGCCGAGTCGAACGTAGCCGACCTGGTTCGCGGATGCGCTCTGGCCTGACACGGCAACAGTCGCCGTGTCAGGGAGCCGGGATCTCCAGAGTGGTGAGGGTGAATGCGGCTGTCCGGACGACATCGTTGTGCTGGAAGTCCAGGAACAGGCGGTAGGTCCCGGGGCCCGGAACCGCCGTGTGGAAGGTGACTTCGGGACCCGAAGGCGTGACTCCGTCGCCGGGTTCGCCGTTGGGGTGGACGTGGACGTACGCGAGGTCTCCCGCGCGCAGGATGACGAGGTGGCCGAAAGCCGCCAGGTACGGCTGCAGATCTGTCACCGGCTCGCCGTCTTTGCGCACGGTGAGCGTCAGTAGATCGCCCTCGGCGCGCAACTCACCGGCCACTGTCACCTGATAGCCGTCGACCTCGGTGGTGCGGTTCACCACCGGAACCGGCTGTGGCGCATAGTGTCTCGCGATCGCCAGATCGGCGCCGAGGGTGATGGTGCGGCCGAGTGCGCGCGGTGCGATATCGGTGAACACCCGATAAGCCCCGGCTTCGGGGAGGTCCAGCTGGATCACCCAGGTGCCGTCCGCTTCCCGTCGCGGGTGTACATGCCAGAACCCGGTCAGCTCGCGACGCGCCACGATCAGGTGCAGTTCGCGATCGTGAATCGCGTCGAACTCGGTCACTGCCGACCCGTCCGGGCCGAGAATCCGGAATCGGAAGTCGATCTTGCCGGGCTCGGCGATCGTGGTGTCGAGGTCGAGGGTGTACCCGTCCTGCGTAATCCCCAGGCCCCCGGGCAGGCCCGCATCGTGCCCGGCTGCGTGTGTGCCGTGTCCGGCGTGAGTGCCACCGCCGTGCTCGGAGTGGGCCTCGTGTCCTTCATGGGCGCCACCCTGCGGCGCGTGACCGTTGTGCGGGGCGTGCGCACCGCCGCCGTGTTCGGCGTGTCCGCCGTGCGCGGTGCTCTGTTCGACGTGGCCGGGCTGGGCTGCGGCGTTGACGTGTGCGGTGTGTCCGGCGTGGGCGTTGGTGGTCATCGTTTCGCCTCTCTCAGTTCGCTGTGCGTTGATACGAACATATACCCCTAGGGGGTATGTCGTAAAGAGTGGAATGCGTGTGAGCTGCGCCACCGTGGATGCCGAGTCCGGTTGTGCCGAGAGCCGCACCAGTAGACGCGATACAGGCGAACTTCTGGCCGTAGAGGTGATGGCGACGTCGATCCGAAGTGAAAGCGCGGATCGTCGCGGGTGCGGATGTGGGCAGCGCGAACCTCGCGCTCGCGTCCCGAACCGGTCGGAGTGGGCTCGGCCGAATCGAGGGCAGCGCGACGGGTTACCCCGTTCGGGGCGGGACCGAGCGGCCCGAATCTGCTGGGATCAGGCCGAGAGTACGAGCGCGGTGGCGACGGAAGTGTCGTATCGAGCCCAGATCACGTCGACCAGCGCGGAGTGTGCTCCGATCACGTCGGCATGCACGACCTCGGGCGCGGCCGCGGCCAGCCGGTCGGTGAGCAGCCCCGGCGCCAGAAACCACGGCGCGACGACGATGCGTTCGGCTCCGCGGGCGCGCAGCTGATCCACCGCCAGATCGACACTGGGTTCGACTGTCGCGAAGCACATTTCAGTAGGGCAGCCGGTCACCGCCGCCAGTCGTCGAGATACCACCGCGGTCCGCCGATTGGCCGCGGCGTCGCGCGAACCGACCGCGGCGACGGCGATTCCGACCGGAGCATCACTCAACGGATCTGTTGTGGCAGCGAGCGCACCCGGAAAGGCTGGGACCAACGGTGTGACCAGGGTGGGGAGCAGGGGGAGGTGGCACGAGAGTGCGACTCGGTCGGCCACCGCGGCGATGAGCAGCGGATCGGGGCCGAGTACCGCCGCCTGGGTGAGTTGCAGCCGGGGATGACGGCGGCCTGCCTCGGCCAGTAGCGCCGGAAGGTCGACCCGCGCGTGAAAAGCGTTGCCCAGCAGGAGCGGAACGACGATCACGTCGGTGTGCCCCTGGGTGGCGAGGTCGTCGACCACCTCGTCCACCGAGGGCGTGCTGAGATCCAGAAAAGCCAGCCGGACCGGGATGTCGGGCCGGGCAGCGGCAACGTCGGCGACCACGGCCGCCATGGTCGCCGCCGAACGCGGATCGCGGCTGCCATGGGCAACCGCGATCAACGCGGGCCCGCCCGCGCCGCGCGGCACCGCAACGGCACCACGCGGCGGAGCGGGCAGGCGATACATCAGACCGCGGTACCGACCTCGACCGAGGTCAGCACGTCGCCGACCAGGCCGGCCGCGAGCGTGTTGCCACCGGCGGGGTCGATCAGCAGGAACGACCCGGTGTGCCGGTTGGTGCGGTAGTCGTCGGCCGGGATCGGCTCGGCCAAGCGCAGCGAGACGCGACCGATGTCGTTGAGCTCCAACGACTCCGGGCCGGCCTGTGCGGTGAGCGTCTGCTCGTCGAACCGCTCCACGAGCGCGCCGACGATGGCCTGGGTAGTCTTGGCGCCGTGCTTGAGCAGCAGCCGGGCGCCGGGACGCAGACCCTTGTCGCCGAGCCAGCACACGGTCGCGTCGAAGGTGTCGATCGACTCCGGCGCGTCGTGCACCGAGGCGATGATGTCGCCGCGTGAGATGTCGACCTCGTCGGCCAGGATCAGCGTCACGCTGCGCCCGACCTGCGCCACGGCCAGTTCGCCGTCCGGGGTGTCGATGCGCTCGACGGTGGTCTTCTTACCCGAGGGCAGCACCACGATCTCGTCGCCGGGTGACACCGAACCGGCCGCGATCTGACCCGCGTAACCCCGGTAGTCGGGGTATTCGGCCGTGCGCGGACGGATCACGTACTGCACCGGGAAACGCAGACCCAGCGCGTGCGTACCAGTCGAATCAGCGTCCACCGGAACGGACTCCAGGTGCTCGATCAGCGACGGGCCGTTGTAGTACGGGGTGTTCTCGGAGCGGCTGGCTATGTTGTCGCCGTGCAGCGCCGAGACCGGGATTTCGATGACGTCCTCGGTGGCCCAGCCCAGCTTCGAGGTGAGCTCGTTGAACTCGGCGGAGATCTCGGCGAACACCTCGGCCGGGTTGTCGACGAGGTCGATCTTGTTCACCGCGAGCACCAGACGCGGCACACCGAGCAGTGCCAGCACGGCCGCATGGCGACGGGTCTGCTCGATGACGCCCTTGCGTGCGTCGGTCAGCAGGATCACCAGCTGCGCCGTGGACGCGCCCGACACCGTGTTGCGGGTGTACTGCACGTGCCCCGGCGTATCGGCCAGCACGAAAGACCGCTTGGGCGTGGCGAAGTAGCGGTACGCCACGTCGATGGTGATGCCCTGCTCACGCTCGGCGCGCAGGCCGTCGACGAGCAGCGACAGGTCCGGCGTGGACAGTCCACGGTCGACCGAGGCGCGGGTGACCGCGTCGATCTGATCGGCCAGCACGGACTTCGTGTCGTAGAGCAGCCGTCCGACCAGCGTGGACTTGCCATCGTCGACAGAACCGGCGGTGGCCAGCCTCAATAGGTCGGACATCAGAAATAACCCTCTCGCTTGCGGTCTTCCATGGCGGCTTCGGACACACGGTCGTCGCCACGCGTAGCGCCACGTTCGGTCAGTCGTGACGCCGCGACCTCGGCCAGGATGGCCTGGTTGTCGGCGGCGTCGGAGATGATGGCGCCGGTGGTGGAGCCGTCGCCGACGGTGCGGTAGCGCACCGAACGGGTCTCGAGGACCTCGTTCTCGTTCGGGCCGCCCCACACGCCGGGCGTCATCCACATGCCGTCACGGGAGTACACCGGACGCTCGTGCGCGTAGTAGATCGACGCCAGGTCGATGTCCTCGCGGGCGATGTAGCGCCAGATATCGAGCTCGGTCCAGTTGCTCAGCGGGAACACGCGTACGTGCTCACCCGGCGCGTGCTTGCCGTTGTAGAGGTTCCACAGCTCGGGGCGCTGACGCTTCGGATCCCACTGCCCGAAGGCGTTGCGCAGCGAGAAGATCCGCTCCTTGGCGCGCGAGCGCTCCTCGTCGCGACGACCGCCGCCGAAGACCGCGTCGAAGCGGTGCTCGGTGATGGCGTCGAGCAGCGGCACGGTCTGCAACGGGTTGCGGATACCGTCGGGGCGCTCGGTCAGGCGGCCGTCGGCCAGGTACTCCTCGACCGAGGCCACGTGCAGGCGAAGGCCGTAGCGCTCGACCACTTTGTCGCGGAACTCGAGCACCTCGTCGAGGTTGTGGCCGGTGTCCACGTGCAGCAGCGTGAACGGCAGCGGCGCGGGCCAGAAGGCCTTGAGCGCCAAGTGCAGCAGGACGGTGGAGTCCTTGCCGCCGGAGAACAGGATCACGGGACGCTCGAATTCGCCCGCGACCTCACGGAAGATGTGGATCGCCTCGGATTCCAGCGCCGCGAGGGTGTCGAACTCGGACAGGCCGAGTTCGCGTTCGGTGGTGTTGGTACTCACAGGCTCACTCCCAGTGGTGGTGATGGTCATGATTGGTGCAATCCGCATTCGGTCTTGGCGATACCGGCCCAGCGGCCGCTGCGCGGATCGGACCCCGGCTCGGGCTTGCGCGTGCACGGCGCGCAGCCGATGGACGGGTAGCCCTCCTCCACCAGGGGATTGACGAGAATGCCGTTGGCCTCGATGTAGGCCTGCATCTCGTCGTCGGACCACGGTGCGATCGGGTTGATCTTCACCAGGCCGAAGGCTTCGTCGAACGAGATCAGTGGCGCGTTGGCGCGGGTGGGCGCCTCGACGCGGCGGATGCCGGTGATCCACGCGTTGTAGCCGCTCAGCGACTTCTTCAGCGGGACCACCTTGCGCAGCCGGCAGCATTCGGCGGCGTCGCGGGCGAACAGATCCTTGCCGAGCAGTTCGTCCTGCTCGGTGACGCTCGCCTCGGGGCGCACGTTCACCACATTCACCCCGTACACGGCCTCGACCGCGTCGCGGGTGCCGATGGTCTCGGCGAAGTGGTAGCCGGTGTCGAGGAACAGCACGTCCACACCGGGACGGGTCTGCGCGGCCAGGTGGACCAGCACACCGTCCTGCATGTTCGAGGCGACGATGTAGCCGTTCCCGAAGTTGCGGTCGGTCCAGGCGATCAGGTCGGCGGGTGAGGCGTCGGGGCCCAGCTCCGCCGCGCCCTGCTCGGCGAGCGCGCGCAATTCGGCTTCGGACAGTTTGGCCGCGAGATTCGTTGTCACAGTGGGGATCTCCTCATCGACTATCGGAGGTCGGCCTCGTCGGCGCGCACAGCCCACACCGCGAAGCGTTCCCCGGATTCCCGGTTCTTGACGAAGTTGCGGACGACGCGATCGATGTAGTCACCGAGCTCGACGCTGGTCACCTTGTGCTGACGCAACTTCCGGCCGAACGCGCTGTCCAGGCCGAGGCTGCCACCGAGATGAACCTGGAAACCCTCCACCTGATTCCCGGTGCCGTCGTCGACGAGCTGGCCCTTGAAGCCGATGTCGGCGATCTGGGACCGGCCGCACGAGTTCGGGCACCCGTTGATGTTGATGGTGATCGGCACGTCGAGTTCGGCGTTGATGTCGGCCAGGCGCTGCTCGAGTTCGGGTGCGAGCACCTGCGAACGCTTGCGGGTCTCGACGAAGGACAGCTTGCAGAACTCGATGCCGCTGCAGGCGAGGAGGTTTCGACGCCAGACCGAGGGGCGGGCCTGCAGGCCGAGCGGTTCGAGTTCGTCGATCAGCGCGTCGACCTGGTCGTCGGGGATGTCGAGGACGATCAGCTTCTGGTACGGGGTGAAGCGGATGCGATCCGAGCCGTACTTCTCGGCGGCGTCGGCGACCTTGCTCAGGATGGTGCCCGAGACGCGACCGGCGATGGGGGAGAACCCCACGGAGTTCAGGCCGTTTCGCAGCTTCTGGACACCGACGTGGTCGATGGGCTTGGCCGGCTGCACGGGTGCCGGACCGTCGATGAGCTTACGCTTCAGGTACTCGTCCTCGAGTACCTGACGGAACTTCTCGATGCCCCAGTCCTTGATCAGGAACTTCAGGCGGGCCTTGGTGCGCAGGCGGCGGTAGCCGTAGTCGCGGTAGAGCGAGACGACCGCTTCCCACACGTCGGGGACCTCTTCGAGGGGCACGAAAGCGCCGACGCGCTGCGCCAGCATCGGGTTGGTGGACAGACCGCCGCCGACCCAGAGATCGAGGCCGGGGCCGTGCTCGGGGTGGTTCACGCCGACGAAGGCGATGTCGTTGATCTCGTGCACCACGTCCTGCTGGCCCGAGATCGCGGTCTTGAACTTGCGGGGAAGGTTCGAGTACTCCTTCTTCCCGATGTAGCGCTTGACGATCTCGTCGATCGCCCAGGTGGGGTCGATGATCTCGTCGAGCGACTCGCCCGCGAGCGGCGAACCGAGGACCACGCGCGGGCAGTCGCCGCACGCCTCGGTGGTGTGCAGACCGACCGACTCGAGCCGGCGCCAGATCTCCGGGACGTTCTCGACCTCGATCCAGTGGTACTGGACGTTCTCGCGGTCGGACAGGTCGGCGGTGTCGCGGCCGAACTCGGTGGAGATCTGGCCGACCGTGCGCAGCTGGGCGGCGGAAAGCGCACCGCCGTCGCACCGCACCCGCATCATGAAGTACTTGGCTTCGAGCAGGTCGATGTTGTCGTCGTCGGTGAAGGTGCCGTCGTAGCCCTCTTCACGCTGGGTGTAGAGACCCCACCAGCGGAAACGGCCACGCAGGTCGGCTTTGTCGATCGAGTCGAAGCCGCCCTTGGCGTAGATGTTCTCGATGCGCGAACGCACGTTGAGCGGGTTGTCGTCCTTCTTGGACTGCTCGTTCGGGTTCAGCGGCTCGCGGTAGCCGAGGGCCCACTGGCCTTCGGACCGGCGGCGGACCGGCTTGCCGGTGCGGGCGCGCGGTGCGACCGGGGCATCGGTGCTCGGGCGGGCCGGGCGCTGGGCAGTTGAACGCTCAGTGCGGGCCTGCGCCGTCGACTGTTCGGTCGAACCGGCGTCGGTGCTCGACGTCATGGGTGGTCGCTCCTGCGGGGGTGTTGGGACATCCGTGCTGAAGGCGCGAGGGGCTGGCTCGCGTCAGGGGAGTCAGCGGGCCGATGAAAGTCGAAGGCACCGGGGGATACCCGGGCGTGGACGCCGCTGCGCTACCGGTGGAAACCGGGCCGACAACAGGCGCTGCAGACACGCTGGAAGTCGACGTGGCGACGGGCCACGAGTCGTACTCCAGTTGCGTGCATGTGGCTATTGTGCCACGTCAGCCTGGTCGTTCCGACCGCAAGGAGATATTTCCCGCACTTTTGGGGGAAATTCCCTGGACGGCCGTCCTGTTCTGTGACGGGGGTCATAGGCCGCCGCCCGGAACCGGGCTGTGATACCCCGCGCGGACATGTGTGCGGTGCCGCACAGCGTGGTTGACCTGGATCGCACTCGAGGTTGCACAGTAGTGCCATGAGCAATGACGCCACTGCCGCCGGTCAGACCCCCGCCGATCTCGGCACCGAACTCGCGGCCATCCGCGCCGTCGTCGACACCATCGCGCACGCCCAGGCCAACGAACTGGCCGAGGAGTTCGTCGCCGTTTTCCGGGAGGACGCGATCTGGACCACCGGTCACGGCAAGCGGCTGTTCGGGCGCCCGGCCATCGCCGAGTTCACGGCGCAGGTGCTGCCAGGGGCCACGACGCACGGCACCGCGACCTATGAGGTCGAGCACGTGCTGTTCCTGCGGCCCGATGTCGCCGCCGTCAAGATCCGCCAGAGTTACTTCACCCTCGACGGCGAGTTGTCCGGGCAGGGCACGCCGATGTATGTGATGACCAAGGAAGACGGCGCCTGGGTGCTCACCGCCAACCAGAACACGCCCGTCGTGACGGACTGACGTGCGAGGGGCCGGGCGGAGCGCGCTACCAGGGCCCGGCAGACTGGAGGGGTGACTACCAGCGCTGCTTCCGGGGTTCCCGGCGTGACACCGGCCGATGCCGATCGACCGGTGCTGCGCGATTTCGGGAGCGGCGCGTTCGGGGTGTACGTGCACGTTCCCTTCTGCGCCACGCGCTGCGGGTACTGCGACTTCAACACCTATACGGCGGGGGAGCTGGGTACTTCGGCGTCGCCGCAGTCGTGGCTGGAGGCGTTGCGCGGCGAGCTCGCGACCGCCGCGGCCGAGTTCGGTGCCCTGCCGAGCGCGACGCCCGCGGTGTCGACGATCTTCGTCGGCGGCGGGACACCGTCGCTGCTCGGTGGTGACGGGCTGGCGTCGGTTCTCGATGCCGTGCGGGCGAACTTCACCCTGGCCGCCGACGCCGAGGTGACCACCGAATCCAACCCGGAATCCACCTCGCCCGAGTTCTTCGAGCGGCTCCGCGTGGCGGGCTACACCCGGATCTCGCTCGGCATGCAGTCCGCCGCACAGCACGTGCTGAAGGTGCTCGACCGCACGCATACGCCGGGCCGCGCGGTCGCCGCGGCGAAAGAGGCGCGCGCGGCCGGGTTCGACCACGTGAACCTCGATCTGATCTACGGCACCCCGGGCGAGACCGATGCCGATCTGGATCTGAGTCTGGACGCGGTGCTGGCCGCCGGTGTCGATCATGTCTCCGCCTACTCCCTGATCGTCGAGGACGGAACCGCGCTGGCACGCAAGGTCCGCCGTGGTGAACTGCCCGCACCCGACGACGATGTCCTCGCCGCCCGCTACGAACGCATCGATGCCCGCCTCGCCGACGCCGGTCTGACGTGGTACGAGGTCTCCAATTGGGCCGCGAGCGATGCCGCCCGCTGTCAGCACAACCTGGGCTACTGGGACGGTGGCGACTGGCTCGGCGCCGGTCCCGGCGCGCACAGCCATGTCGGCGGCGTTCGCTGGTGGAACGTCAAGCACCCCGCCCGCTACGCCGACCGTGTCGCCCTGGGCGGTCTCCCCGCCGCGGGCTGGGAGGCCCTCACCGACGACGAGCGCTACACCGAACACCTCATGCTCACCGTCCGCCTCCGGACCGGCCTGCCTCTCGCGGATCTAGCCCCCTCGGCAAGCTCGGCCCTCGACCGCATTCTGGCCGACGGCCTGGCCCGCGTCACCGGCGACAATCTGGTCCTCACCGACCGTGGCCGCCTCCTCGCCGACGGCATCGTCCGCGACCTCCTCATCTGACCGCGCGAGGGGGCGCGGGAGCCGTTCTCGGCTGATCGACGGGCTGCTGAACCAGTCGAAGAATCGCGCGAGTGGTGATGTCATCGTGATCTGAATTTCGAGATTTCTCAGGCTTGGGATCGCATCCAAAGATTGCCCGGTCATCCTGGTGTAATCCACCAATGCACACCTGGCGAGAGGCCTCGAACAGCGGGGTGCTCTAAGGGTATGTTCGGTGGGTTCGGGGTGGAAGATAACGATTAGGGGCGTAGGCTTCGGCTCGATCCTAGGGAGTTATATGTCCACCGAACGGCACATCACCCTCGTCCACGAGCAGAGCGAATTCGCTGAAGCGCGCTCCGCGGAGAAGGCGGAGAACGCTCGTCAATGCGCGGTCGCCGCGCGGACGGTCGCTTCGCACTCGAACGACGCCGAAGATTGCACGTCGCTGCTGGCGATGTTGGGTCTCGACGCCCTCGCGGGCAAGCAGGTCGGCGCCCCCGACTCCGCCGCTCGCTGCGGCGCTGCTGCCCGAGTCTGATCCGGCACCGGCCGCCCGAATCGGGCGGCCACTGCCGACGCCTTCGCCGACGCGCTGACATCGCCGTCAGCCCCGAGTCGCCGTTGAGCGTTGCTCGACCGGCGAGAAGTCATCGCCACCACCGATCACCCCACCGGCTATCGCCGGTCGTGGCGCACCGAGTAGTTCCGCGGTGTTCGCGAGCGTGATCAAGTACTCCGGCAGTCCGCGCACGGCGTCGACGCCCGGCGCGGGCGCCGTCGGCGGTCCTCCTCCGCAATGGAAGTAGCGATCGACCGACCTGGTTGTGGCGTGCCCCGACGGCGGGTTGACGCCGATAGCCGGGCCTGTCGATCCGGGAACGCTGTGCCCGATACCCGGCCTCGACACATCGTGCTGGCCGGGCGGTCGATACCGCGGTGCCCTACCCCATGTCCGGTCATCGCCTCCGCTCGTGCTGACGCTCGGACCCATACGCCCAGCCGCTGAGCCTGCAGCGGGAACACGGCCCGTCGAAACCACCCCGGGGTCGACAGCCGCCGCGGAAGTCCCCGCGGGCGCTGTGAGCAAACCCGCGCCGACAGGTGCCGTCAACGTAGCCGCACCGCTCGGCGGTGCCGCGCCAGTGACACCCGACGACGCCGAGGTCACCGTCGTAGCGTTGCCGGGGCGTGCCGATCGGTCATCGGATTCCACCGATCTGCCGTCGACCAGTTCGTGACCGTCGATCGGCATTCCTGTGCCGCGCCCATCACTCCTCACCTTCTCCGAGTGGCCGATCGCCACCTGCTGGGCCGAACTCTCCCCGGACGCGGCGGACAAGTTCTGCCCGCCAACTGCGGAAACCTCGACCGGCGACAGCTTGTGCCGCTCGCCTCGCGATTGCCCCACGGTGCCGATCAGTAATTGCCGATCGCTCAGCTCGCCGGAGTCGAACGACCGAAGTGGCATGGGCAGCACCGGAATGCGAGCGACCAACTCCGCGATCGGCAACACGTATCGCTGCCGCATCGCCGCCCGCGCATCCTCCTCCGCGGCCGACGCCGCACCGTGCGCCGATGCTGAGCCCATGGTGTGTACCGCCCCACTCGCCGACCATGCCGCGGCGCCGATCTCCTCGGCAACGGGTGACCCGACTGCGTACTTGGTCGCCACGATCGCCTCGGCAGCCGCTCGAACCACGTCCGGCAAATCCTCCAGCGCGACAGTCAGATCGTGCGCTCGGGCGACATAGTCGTCGACCGCGGATCCGGCCGCGGCGGCACCCACGCCCGACCAAGCCGATGCCAGCGACCCATCCACTGCGTGCCGGAATGCGCGTAGACCCTCGTCCCACCACCGCGCGATCTGCTCGAACCTGTCCGCTTGCGCCAACGCGTCGGTCACCTCGAGCGCCCCGAATGCCGCGACGATCTCCCGATGTCGCCAACAATGCGTGTTCTCCCCGCCGCCGGGAACACCCGATTTCGTGACGTCGCTCGAATAGTCCGGATATGTGTTCTCGCCGCGAATACCGCTCGGCTCGGGGCCTGTCACGCTGACACCGAAGAAATATGTTGTCCCGCAGAGGGTTCCGGCATCCGAAGTCGATCAGCCCACGCTTCGTCAGCAACCACCATCAGATCGCGCGCAGCCCGGAAAGATTGCCGAATATCGGCCACGATCTGTGAATGCGCGTCCAATACGGCAGTGACGCTGTTCTCGTTCGCCGCCGCGAGGGAACGCAATCGCGCGACCAATGTGCGACCGGATACCAACCGCGCTTCTCCCTCGCCGAGCCCCCAGCGCTCCTGATCGCCGATTTCCACGGCAAGCGCCCGTATCCGCGCGATCGCGTGGAGAAATTCCACACACGCACCGTCGATCCGGGCGAACTCCGCCGGCCGCACCGCGACCGCGCTCGAACCGACTTGCCCCGCTTCGCCGACCCCACCCGGATACACCACAGTTCCCTCCCCGTGCACTCTGTAGTCAGCTGAAAACAGCTGGTAGGCCCCCTGATTCAGTCCGAAATCTACGCCCGCTGCCCGAGCCCGGCAACCCGCGAAACCACAACTGTGGATAACTCGGGTCTGTGGACAACCCTGGCGTGGGGCTCGACCGAGCCGACAAGCCGAACACCGCCCCCGACGCCGGATATCCCCGCATGACGGTTCGATGCCGGACAGCCGTGCGATCCAGGGATCGGCAACAAGACAATTAGACTGGACAACAAGACGCTGCGAGCGTCGGCGTGCGACCCTGTGCGAACGCAGCACGGGTAGGCGTGACGTACCAGGCACGAGCGAGGAAGGTGGGGTCGATGGCGTCGAGTACCGAGGATCGACGTTTCGAGGTCCTGCGAGCGATCGTCGCGGACTACGTCGCCACCAAGGAACCGATCGGCTCCAAGTCCCTCGTGGAACGTCATCACCTCGGCGTTTCCAGCGCCACCATCCGCAACGACATGGCGGTGCTGGAGGCCGAGGGCTACATCACGCAGCCGCACACGAGCTCGGGCCGCATCCCCACCGACAAGGGCTATCGCGAGTTCGTCGACCGGATCGCCGAGGTGAAACCGCTCTCGGGCGCCGAACGCCGGGCGATCATGGAATTCCTCGAATCCGGGGTCGACCTCGACGACGTTCTGCGCCGCGGCGTGCGCCTGCTGGCCCAGCTCACCCGCCAGGTCGCTGTGGTGCAGTACCCCACCGTCTCGGCCTCGATCGTGCGCCACATCGAGGTCGTCGCGCTCAACCCGGCCCGGCTGTTACTCGTGGTGATCACCGACACCGGCCGCGTCGACCAGCGCATCGTCGACCTGGGCGCGGTGATCTCCGACGAGGACCTGGCCGCCGTGCGCGGCCTGCTCGGCGGGGCTATGGACGGCAAGCTGCTGTCGGTGGCGAGTGCGTCGGTAGCCGGTGTGCCCGAACGCGCACCGGCCAAGATCCGCGACGTGCTGGTCCGGGTCTCGACCGTCCTGGTGGAGACGCTGGTCGAGCACCCCGAAGAACGCCTGGTCCTCGGCGGCACGGCCAATCTCACCCGCAATGTCGCCGATTTCGGCTTCCCCGGCTCCCTGCGCACCGTGCTGGAAGCCCTGGAAGAACAGGTCATCGTGCTCAAATTGCTCGCCGCCGCCCAGCAGCCGGGCCAGGTGATGGTGCAGATCGGCGAGGAGACCCAGGTCGAGCAGATGCGCGGCACCTCCGTCGTCTCCACCGGTTACGGTGCGGCGGGCGCTGTGCTCGGCGGTATGGGTGTGCTCGGCCCGACCCGCATGGACTACCCCGGCACCATGGCATCCGTCGCGACGGTCGCCCGCTACATCGGCGAGGTGCTCGCCGAAAGGTGAAGCCAGCTCGGGATCCACGACAACCGGACTGTTAAGGTCGATACTTCGGCCGGTAAAGTTGAGTGGATTCGACTAAAGGATGCGCCCGGCGCTCGGCCGGCCCACACCGACCAAGGACTAGAGAACTCACGTGGCACGGGATTACTACGGACTGCTCGGCGTCGGCAAGAACGCCACCGACCAGGAGCTCAAGCGCGCTTACCGCAAGCTGGCCCGCGAACTGCACCCCGATGTGAACCCGGACGAGGGCGCGCAGGCCCGCTTCAAGGACGTCTCCACCGCCTACGAGGTGCTGACCGACCCCGAGAAGCGCCGGATCGTCGACCTCGGCGGTGACCCGCTCGAAAACGGCGGCGGCGGAGCAGGATTCAACGGTGCGGGCTTCGGCGGCCTCGGCGACGTCTTCGAGGCGTTCTTCGGCGGGATGAGCGGCCAGGGCGGTGGCCAGCGTAAGCCGCGCGGCCGCGTGCAGCCCGGCGCCGACTCGCTGATCCGCACTCGGCTGAGCCTGGCCGAATGCGCGGTCGGCGTCACCAAGCATCTGACCGTCGACACCGCGATCCTCTGCGATGTCTGCGTGGGCTCTGGCACCAACGGCAACTCCAAGCCGGTGCGCTGTGAGACCTGCGACGGCGCGGGCGAGGTGCAGTCGGTGCAGCGCTCGTTCCTCGGCCAGGTGCTCACCTCGCGGCCCTGCCCCACCTGCCGTGGCGCGGGCGAGACCATCCCCGACCCCTGCAACAAGTGCGGTGGCGACGGCCGCGTGCGCGCCCGTCGCGAGATCGCCGCGCCCATCCCGGCCGGTGTCGCCAGCGGCATGCGGGTTCGCCTCGCGGCGCAGGGCGAGGTGGGCCCCGGCGGCGGCCATGCCGGTGACCTCTACGTCGAGGTAGTCGAGCAGCCGCACGACACCTTCGTGCGCGACGGCGACGACCTGCACTGCACGGTCCGGGTGCCGATGGTCGACGCGATCCTCGGGACCACCGTGGTCGTCGACACCATCCTCGACGGCCCCACCGAACTCACCATCGCGGCGGGCACTCAGCCCGGCGAGGTCATCCAGCTGCGGGCGCACGGCATGCCGCGCCTGCGTTCGGGTGCGCGCGGCGACCTGCTCGCCCACCTCGACATCGTCGTGCCGAACAAGCTCGACGGCAGGCAGACCGATCTGTTGCGCAAGTTCAAGGGCATGCGGGACAAGGATCGCGCCGAGGTGATGTCGACCCAGTCCGAGCACAACAGCGGTCTGTTCGCCCGGCTGCGCGCGTCGTTCAGCGGGCGCTGAGCCCGTGGCCGCAACGGTCTTCTACCTCGACGAGGTCCCCGAGCCGGGCGCTGTCGCGGTGCTGGACGGCCCCGAAGGCCGCCATGCCGCGACCGTGCGCCGGATCAAGGTCGGCGAACCGATCACCCTGTCCGATGGGCACGGTGTGCTGGCCGACTCGGAAGTCGTTGCGGCCCAGAAGGACCGGCTCGAACTGGCGGTCCGTGACCGTCGGATCGCCGCGCCGCCCACCCCGGCGGTGACCGTGGTGCAGGCGCTGCCCAAGTCGGATCGCTCCGAGCTGGCCGTGGAATTGATGACCGAGGCCGGCGCGGACCTGATCGTCCCGTGGCAGGCCGCGCGCTGCGTCGCGAACTGGGAAGCCAAGGCCGCCAAGGGCATCGAGAAGTGGCGTGCGGCGGCGAAGTCTGCGGCCCGCCAATCCCGTCGCGCCTACATTCCCGAGATCGCCGCCCTGCACCGCACCCGAGACCTGGTGGAACTGGTGCGAAAAGCCAAGGCGGACGGCGCGATCGTCGCGGCCCTGCACGAATCCGGCGCGGGTAGATTCACCGAACTGCCGCTGGCCGCGGCGAGCGAAGTGGTGCTGATCGTCGGCCCCGAAGGCGGCCTCGACGACGCCGAGCTGGCCGCGCTCGCGGAGGCGGGAGCCGACATCGTGCTCCTCGGCCCGACCGTGCTGCGCACCTCCACCGCGGCGGCCGTCGCGCTCGGCGCGCTGGGGGCGTTGACCTCGCGCTGGTGAGGCAGGAGTGGACCGTCCGGAACCGGGTATTTCACGGGGACGCGAACGGCATACCACGGGCGCATTTTATCCACTGTGCGGTGTCAGTGCTCGGCGGTAAACTGATCTCATCGAACACCAGGTCGAAACCGGAAGCAGGCTGTAGCCACTTTTGAAGAACTCAGGCGAGATCGGCAACCCCACCAACCCCGTATCAGACATCGGCGCAGGCGGTAACAATGCTGGTCCCGCCGCGCGGACCGTGCGTTCCAGCATCGAGCTCGCCCCGGAGTCGGTTTTCGGTTTCCTCGGCTCGGCCGACCAGAACCTGCGGCAGCTGGAGAAACTCCTCCCGGCCGACATCCATGTCCGCGGCAACACCGTCACCATCACCGGTAAGGCAGGCGATGTGGCGCTGGCCGAGCGGGTCATCGAGCAGCTCGTGGCGCTGACCGGCCGCAACCGGGTGATCACGCCCGAGGCGGTTCGCCACACCATCTCGATGCTCACCGACGAGGGCGTGTCCGAATCGCCCGCCGAGGTGCTGAGCCTGGATATCCTGTCGCGGCGGGGCAAGATCATCCGCCCCAAGACGCTGAACCAGAAGCGCTATGTCGACGCGATCGATGACAACACGATCGTGTTCGGCATCGGCCCCGCGGGCACCGGTAAGACCTACCTGGCCATGGCCAAGGCGGTGCAGGCCCTGCAGTCCAAGCAGGTCACCCGCATCATCCTGACCAGGCCCGCGGTCGAGGCGGGTGAACGGCTCGGCTTCCTGCCCGGCACCCTCAACGACAAGATCGACCCGTACCTGCGCCCGCTCTACGACGCCCTGCACGACATGATGGACCCCGAAGCCATTCCGAAGCTGATGGCCTCCGGTGTCATCGAGGTCGCGCCGCTGGCGTACATGCGTGGTCGCAGCCTCAACGATTCGTTCATCATTCTCGACGAGGCGCAGAACACCACGGCCGAGCAGATGAAGATGTTCCTCACCCGCCTCGGCTTCGGTTCGCGGATGGTGGTCACCGGCGACATCTCGCAGGTCGACCTGCCCAACGGTCAGCGCTCGGGCCTGCGGGCGGCCGCGGAGATCCTCACCGATATCGACGACATCCACTTCTCGGAGCTCACCAGCGCCGACGTGGTCCGTCACCGGCTGGTCTCCGACATCGTCGACGCCTACGACCGCTTCGAATCCGAGACCCGCGCGGTGCCGGGCCCGCACTACCCGGGCAATCGCGCCCAGCGCAGGGCCGCGGGTCGCAGCGACCGGCGCTGAGGTGCGCCACGCTGGCCCGATGCCGCTCCCGGCGGCGTCGGGCCAGCACCGTACCCTGAACAGGTGAGCATCGAGATCGCCAACGAATCGGGCATGGACGTTCCCGAAGAAGACCTGGTCAGCGTCGCGCGTTTCGTGATCGGCCGGATGGACGTCCATCCTGCCGCCGAACTGTCGATGGTGCTCGTCGATCTCGACACCATGGCCGACCTGCACGTGCGCTGGATGGACCTGCCCGGCCCCACCGACGTGATGTCGTTCCCGATGGACGAGCTCGAGCCCGGCGGTCGTCCCGACAGCCCGGAGCCCGGCCCGTCCATGCTCGGTGACATCGTGCTGTGCCCGGAGTTCGCGATGGGTCAGGCGCAGAAGGCAGACCATTCGCTCGATCACGAGCTGGCCCTGCTCACCGTGCACGGCGTGCTCCACCTGCTCGGCTACGACCATGCCGAGCCGGAGGAGGAGAAGGAGATGTTCGCGCTGCAGGCCCAGCTGCTCGAGGAGTGGTACGTGAGCCTGCGCGAGGAGCAGCGCCGCGCCGAGCTGGCCGAGCGTGACGACCGTCTACTCGGCAAGGCAGGTTTCACCGCACCCGGTGAAGGCCCCGCGTGACAGCACTGACCCTGATCCCGCTGGCAATCGTGTTGATCGGTATCGGCGGGGTGTTCGCGGGCGTGGACTCGGCACTGAACACGGTGTCACGGGCCAGGCTCGACGACATGGTCCGCGAGGAGCGCCCCGGCGCCGCGCGACTGCGCAAGATCGTCGACGACCGTCCGCGCTATGTGAATCTCGTTGTCCTGCTGCGTATCCTGTGCGAGATCACTGCCACGGTGCTGCTGGCGGCGGCGACGCTGGACCTGTGGAACGAGAGCACGGCGCTGCTGGTCACCGCCGCGCTGATGGTTGTTGTCTCCTACGTCGTGATCGGCGTCGGTCCGCGTACCCTCGGCCGTCAGCACGCCTACTCGATCGCGTTGGCCGCCGCCGTGCCGCTGCAGATCATCGGCGCGGTGCTCAGCCCGGTCAGCCGCCTGCTGATTCTGCTCGGCAACGCGATCACCCCCGGTAAGGGATTTCGCAACGGCCCCTTCGCTTCCGAGATCGAGCTGCGTGAGGTGGTCGACATGGCCCGCGAGCGCGGCGTGGTGGCCGACGATGAACGCCGGATGATCCAGTCGGTCTTCGAGCTCGGCGACACTCCGGCTCGCGCGGTGATGGTGCCGCGCACCGAGATGGTGTGGATCGAGGACGACAAGACCGCCGCCCAGGCGATGTCGCTGGCGGTGCGATCGGGCCATTCCCGGATTCCGGTGATCGGCGAGAACGTCGACGACATCCGCGGCGTGGTCTACCTGAAAGACCTTGTGCCCTACGCTGATCGCGCCCGCAAGGTGTCGGTGGGCGATGTCATGCGGCCCGCGAACTTCGTCCCCGATTCCAAGCCGCTCGACGAACTGCTCGACGAGATGCAGCGCCGCCGCAATCACATGGCGCTGCTGGTCGACGAGTACGGCGGTATCGCGGGCCTGGTGACCATCGAGGACGTGCTCGAGGAGATCGTCGGTGAGATCGCCGACGAATACGACACCGACGAAACCCCGCCTGTGGAGGACCTCGGCGACGGGCGCTACCGCGTCTCGTCGCGGCTGTCGGTGGAAGACCTGGGGGAGCTGTACGGCCTCGACATCGAGGACGACGACGTGGACACGGTGGGCGGGCTGCTCGCTCACGAGCTGGGCCGCGTTCCGCTGCCCGGCTCCAAGGTGACCGTCTACGGGCTGGTGCTGCGCGGCGAGGGTGGCGCCGACGCGCGCGGGCGCATGCGAGTCAACACCGTGCTGGTGCGCCGGGCCGCGGACAAGGCCGACAAGGCGGAGAAGAAGACCGACAAGCCCCGCAAGGGCACGACCGACGAGGCAACCGCCGACACCGACACGGTGCGCGTGCCCGACGACAACGGAGAGCACCATGAGTGAACTGAACGCAGAGGACAACAAACTGCTGGTACTGGCGCGTGGCGCGCTGGGCCGCACCGGGGGTGCGAGCGGCGCCGCGGTGCGCGATACCGATGGCCGCACCTACGCCGCGGGCGAGGTCGGGCTGAACGCGCTGCGCCTGACCGCGCTGCAGGCCGCCGTGGCCGCCGCGATCTCGAGCGGCGCCGAGGGGTTCGAGGCGGCGGTCGTCGTCGGGGGTGACGCCGAGGACGCGGGCATCGACGCCGTGCGCGAGGTCTCGCCGTCGGCTTCGGTGATCCGCACCGACCGCACCGGCGCCGTGCTGAGCGAGGTGCACGGTGGCTGACTCCGGCAAGGAATTCCGTTCCGGCTTCGTCTGTTTCGTCGGCCGCCCCAACACCGGCAAGTCGACGCTCACCAACGCCCTGGTCGGCACCAAGATCGCGATCACCTCCTCGCGCCCGCAGACCACCCGCCACACCATCCGCGGCATCGTGCACCGCGAGGACGCCCAGCTGATCCTGGTCGACACCCCCGGCCTGCACCGTCCGCGCACCCTGCTCGGCCAGCGTCTCAACGACCTAGTCCGCGACACCTATTCCGAGGTCGACCTGATCGCGTTGTGCATCCCGGCCGACGAGAAGATCGGCCCCGGTGACCGCTGGATCGTCGAGCAGATCAGGATGATGGCGCCCAAGACCAAGATCCTCGGCGTGGTCACCAAGATCGACAAGGTGGGTCGCGACGAGATCGCGCACCAGCTGATGGCGCTGTCGAAGCTGCTCGGCCCCGAAGCCGAGGTCGTTCCGGTCTCGGCCGTGAAGGGCGAACAGGTCGAGGTGCTCGTCGACGTGATCGCCTCGCAGATGCAAGAGGGTCCGGCGTTCTATCCCGACGGGGAGATCACCGACGAGCCGGAGGAAACCCTCATGGCCGAGCTGATCCGCGAGGCCGCTCTGGAAGGCGTGCGCGACGAACTACCGCACTCGCTGGCCGTGGTGATCGAGGACATCGAGCCGTACGAGGCGAACGAGGACATGCTCGAAGTGCATGCCCTGCTGTACGTCGAACGGCCGAGTCAGAAGGCGATCATCATCGGTAAGAACGGTGCCCGCCTCAAGGAGGTCGGCACCAATGCCCGCAAGCAGATCGAGCACATTCTGGGCACCCGCATCTACCTGAACCTGCACGTGAAGGTCGCCAAGGATTGGCAGCGCGATCCGAAACAGCTGGGAAAGCTGGGCTTTTGACCGTTTGACGGTCGGCGGTTCGGGGTATCGTTCGGCGAACACGCCGGTTCGTTCGGCGTGCGTCGCTGATCGTCCGGGGAGGCCGTGGAAGTGCCCGATGCCAATGATGTCGGCAAGCTGCTGGAGCTGCTGCGGGCGCTCGAGATTCCCGACGCCCGCCCGCGCGTGCTGCGCACATTGGTCCACGGGCGGCGCGCGCTGCCGCGGCCGATCATCGAAGTCGTCGGCGTTGCCGGGCACACCGCGCTGGTCGGCGAAATCTACAGTTGGCTCAGCGAATCCGGGGGCAGGCGGGCGACGCCGCGCGTCAAGATCGACCTGCACGCGCCCGACCTGCCGCGCACGCTGCTCACCCCCGACCTCAACGCGATCGACGCGGGTCCGCACGCCAATGACCAGGAGATCCCCGGCCACTGCCTGCCGATCGTCCAGCAGCTGGTGGCGGGTTTCGCCGCCGACGACACCGCGATGGGCGCGATCAAGTTCCCGCGCTACCGCACCGCCGACTGGCTGACCCGCCAGCGGGTGACTTCCGACGAATCCGAGGCACCCGACGAGCTGCGTCGCAGACTGCCCAAACTGCTGCGTAGCGGTTCACCGACGAGCCGTTCCGACACCGCCGAAGGTGTTGCGGGCGACACGATTTCGCGAGTGGTCTTCGGTGTGCTGGCGCTGTGGCCGGTGCTGCGGTTGTGGCTGTGGGTGTCGGGGCGCATTCCCGGCATGTCGAAGGTGACGCGGTGGTTCTTGCACCAGCGCTACCTGGCGCCTGAATTGTCGGGCAGCTTCCTCGGTTTCGCGTCCCGGCTCACCGCGTCACATCGGGTCGACGAGAACGAGGAGCAGGTTGCCAAGCTCCTCGTGCACGCGTTTCTCGAGGACCTGCGCGATGCCTACCGACGCCGGATCTGGCGCCCGTCGAGCTGGCGGCGCACCGCGTACCCGGTGGCGTTGCTCGGTGGTCTGGCCGAGGGCAGCGACGGTGCGCGCATCCTCACCTGGATCAACGAAATCCGGAACGAGACCGGCCTTTTCGATCCGCTGGTCGTGGTGGCGCTGCGCGACGAAGGGCCCAGCCGTGAGGTCGGCGAGCTCTCGCACATCAGCGACCTCCGCCCGCTGCGCACCCTGGAAAGTCTCGCCGACGCGCCGACCCCGCAACCGCCCGATCCACTGCAGGAGTGGGTGCGCGAGATCGACAATCGGCGCACCCATCGTCAGGCCGACGCCTGGTTTCTGCCCCTGCGCGCGATCCTGCCGCCCGACACGACCCCGCGCGTCAGCGATGGCCGATTTCGCGGTCTCGCACTGCCGCCCGCGCCGCCGCTCGCCGCGCGCAGCTGGTTCGTCGGTCTGTGTGTGCTGATCCCGATCGTGCTTGCCGTGGCCGCGACCCTGGTCTACTTCCCGCCGCTGCGTGGCGCCGAATGCTCGCACTGGCCGTGGACCGACGGTGTCTCGGTGAGTTTGCGCGACGGTGAATGCGTCGGCTACAGCGACAACCCCCGCCAGACCTTCGCCGATGACCCCGAGCTGTCGGCGATGCAGCGAGAAGTGTTCCGGCTCAATGTCGCCGCGGCCGACGCGCGCGCGAACAACCCGAACAGACCCTTGATCTCGCTGGTGTACTTCGCCGGCCTCAGCTACGTCGACACCAATGTGCGCTATCCGCACGCCCAGGTCGAGGAGCTGGCCGGACTGGCGGTGCAGCAGCGTCGCGCATTGCTGGCCTCCGATGAATCGGAACCGTTGCTGCGCATCATCATCGCCAACGGCGGCTCCGATATGCGCCAGGCCGGGTGGGTGGTCGACAATCCGCTGCGCGAGCTCGTGGCCGACGATCCCAGCGTGCTCGGTGTGGTGGGAATCGATCGTAGCAACGACGAAACCCGCAAGGCCATCACGCGTCTCGGTGAACTCGGGGTGCCCGCGGTGGCCACGACCCTGTCCGCCGATGGTCTGGAGCAGGCATCGCCGCTGTATTTCCAAGCGGCACCGAGCAATACCGTGCAGGCCCGTCTCGTCGCCGACTATGTGCAGGGTGCGCGTGACCTCAACGGCGCATCGCGCTACGACAAGGTGGCGATCTATCACCCCGAGGCCGCCGGTGATCTGTACGTGACCACCCTGGTGGAAGATCTGCAGAAGGAGCTCACCAAACGCGGTGTGGCCCAACAGAGTATGAGCTGGCGCGAACAGCAGCAGCTCTACCGTTTCCCCGCACCGTGCGAGACCGCCGGATTCGACCGTCGCACCCTGCTGTTCTTCGCGGGCCGCAACGACGACTTCCCGACCTTCGCCAAATCGGTGAGTCGCGGCTGCCTCAGCGGCGCGGGCCCGGCGATCCTCGGCAACGACGCGGTGACCAGGCTGATCACCGATCCGAAGGCCACCGCCGCGCTTCCCGCCAACCTCACCGTGCGCTATGTGTCCAAGGCCTCGCCGGTCATGCTCGGCGGCGCCGATTGTGTCGGCGGCATCGGCAAGCTCGGCGACCAGCCGGTGCCGTTCGAACACGAGCAGCTGTGTACCGAACTGGCGGGGTTGATCGGGGACCTCCGTGGCTATCCCGACCTCACCGACTACCGGCCCACCTGGGCGGGTGACCGTACCGGTCTGGCCTTCGACGTGAGCGGCCTGTTCGTTCAAGCGGTGCGCAACAGCCGTGGCGTGCTGGCCGACCTCCCGCCGAACCGAACCGCCATCGCGGTCCAGCTGCGCGAGTCCGACTATCGCGGCGTCACTGGCACTCTCGGTTTCTCGACCAGCCGTGTCGCCGACGGCTCGTCGATCGCGGTGCTGGTCACCACCGCGGTCGGCGGCGCGGGACCACAGCGCTGCCTGATGATGTTTCCCCGGCAGACCGGCCAGGACGGTTGTCCGTCGGGTACCAAGAGCGACCTCGAAGGGTGGACGGAACCGGGCCGATAGGAACGGTCACCACCACTGCGCGGGGCGGTGACGTTCCCAGTGCAGTTCCGATTCCAGCTGGGCCGCCAGCGAGATCAGCAGTGGTTCGCTGTCGGCGGTGCCCATCAGTTGCGCACCGATCGGCAGTCCGGCGTCGGTGAAGCCGGCGGGCACGTTCACGCTCGGCCAGCCGAGCACGTTCCACGGCCAGGTGTACGGGCATGCGGCGGTGATCAGATTGTTCGTCGCACCGAAGCCGATGCCATCGATCTCCTCCACCTGCGGGGGAGGGGTCGCGGTGGTCGGCGCCAGCACCAGGTCGTAGTCGTCGAAGAACGAGCCGATGCGCTTGTGCAGCAGGGGTTCCGCGAGACGCGCGGCGGTGAGTGCGGGTCCGCTGAGCACACGTCCGATGCGCGCATTGGTGGTGGTCCTCGGGTCGACGACCGCGCCCGGCATATCCCGGTGCACCCGGCTGATCCCCGCCAGTGATCGTGGCAGGAAGGACGCGCCGATCATCAACCCGTAGTGCAGGTCTGTCACGGTGACGGTATGGCCGAGCGTGCGCAGGGTGGCGGCCAGCGCGTGCACGGCGGCCGCGATCTGTGGATCGAGCGCGGTGGTGGTCGCGGTGTACGGAATGCTCAGGGAGAGCGCAATTCTGAGCTTGCCGGGATCGCGCCCGACGGCCGCGCTCGCCTCGATGGGCGCGGGCTTGTGCCGGTCGCCCTCGTGCGGTCCGGCGGCGATGTCGAGCAGCAGCGCCGCGTCCCGCACAGTGCGCGCGAGCGGTCCGTTGACGGTGAGCCCGTTGAACGCCTCCGCCAGCGGCCAGGTGGAGATGCGCCCTCGCTGCGGCTTGATCCCGATCAGGTTGGTCCACGAGGCCGGGATACGCACCGACCCCGCGCCGTCGGAACCCAGCGCGGCGGGGACCAATCCGGCCGCGACCGCCGCCGCGGACCCGCCCGATGACCCACCCGGCGTGCGCGTGCGATCCCACGGATTGCGGGTGTGGCCGAACGCGTCACCGCTGGTGAACGGCAGCTGCCCCAGCTCGCAGGTATTGGCCTTGCCGACGATCACCGCACCCGCCGCGCGCAGCCGGCGCACCGATTCGGCGTCGGCGGATTTCGGCGTGAACTCCCCACCACACCCGAAGGCGGTGACCTCGCCGCTGATGTCGGTGTCGTCCTTGACCGCGATCGGCACACCCAGCAGCGGCAGCCGCACACCCGCCGCCAACCGCGCGTCCGCCTCGGCCGCCTCCTTCAGCGCGGCGTCGCGACGGACGACCCGGAACGCGTTGAGCGACGGCTGCGACGCCTCGATCCGGTCGAGCGCGTCGGCGACGGCGACGACCGAGGAAATACTGCCGTCGGCCACGGCCGAGGACAGCTCGGTGAGGCCGAGATCGGCCGAGGAATTCGGCGCGATGTGGTCGGGCGCGGACATGTGAGCTCCGTCTCTGCAGGTGCGTGGCTCGACCGTAACGCGAACCTGGTCACCCGTCCACATCCCCTAGGGTGGGTATAGACATACATACGGTATGTATGTAACAGTGGACGTGCCCAGTATTCGACCAGGGGAGGACCCCATGGGAATCAGCTCAGCACTCGGCCCGGCACGCGAGATCGCCCTGTCATCCGGCCGCATCCGCTATCACGACACCGGCTCCGGATCGCCGGTCGTCTTCGTCCACGGACTGCTCGTCAACGCCGATATCTGGCGCGGGGTCGTGCCCGGTCTGGCCGCCGCAGGCCACCGCTGCCTCACGCCCGACTGGCCGCTCGGATCCCACACCATCCCGATGCCCGACGCCGATCTCGGTCCCACCGGCATCGCGGACCTGATCGCCGAGTTCCTCGACGCGCTCGACCTCACCGATGTCACGATCGTCGCCAACGACACCGGTGGTGCGCTCACCCAGATCCTGATGACCCGCCGGCCGGAACGGATCGGCCGCGTCGTCCTGGCCGCCGTCGACTGCTACGAAGTGTTCCCGCCGCAGCCTTTCGCGGGCTTGCTGAAGGTGGCGAAGATTCCCGGCGTGATCCGGCCGCTGCTGGCGCCGATGCGCTTCGGGTTCATGCAGCGCCTGCCACTCGGATTCGGGCTGGTCACCAAACATGAACTGCCGCAAGAGATCGCGCAGTCCTATTTGGGGTCTGCCCGGCGCAACGCCGCCATCCGCGATGATCTGCGCCGCTTCGCCGCCGGTGTCGACAATCGATGCACCGTGGCCGCCGCCGAACGCTTCGGCACGGTCGATGCGCCGGTGCTGGTGGTCTGGTCGACCGAGGACAAACTGTTCCCGATGGCGCTGGCCGAACGGCTGGTCGCCGATCTCCCGCGGGCGAGCCTGCGCACCCTCGACAATTCCTACACTTTCATCCCCGAGGACCGGCCGGAGTTGCTCACCGAACTGATCGTGGAGTTCACTCGGCTGCATGCAGCGCCGTAGTCAGGAGGATCGCTCCCGGGTCACCCGAGCCGCGCTCGAGCAGGCAGGCCGTCGCCTGTTCGCCGAGCGCGGCTTCGCCGGTACGTCGGCCGAGCAGTTGGTGGCCGCCGCCGGTGTCACCCGCGGCGCCCTGCACCACCACTACGGCGACAAGCGCGGACTGTTCCTCGCGGTCCTCGAACAGGTCGAGACCGAGGCCACCGAGGAGATCGCGAGCGCTGTCGCCGCTGTCGACCGCGCCGACATCATCGGTGGCATGACCGCGGGGCTGGCGCGTTTTCTCGACATCTGCGCCCGCCCGGAAATGCTGCGCATCGTGTTGATGGACGCCCCGACCGTCCTCGGCTGGCCCGCTTTCCGCGAATTCGAAGCTCGCCACGGACTCGGCCTCATCACCGACGAACTGCAACGCGCCACCGACGCGGGCCTGATCCCGGTCGCCCCCGTTCCGGTACTCGCGCAACTCTTGCTCAGCGCCATCACCGAAGCCTCGCTCATCGTCGCCCACGCCGATGACCCCGACCGTGCTCGCATCGAAACCCAGCAATCGCTGCTGCTCCTCATCGCCGGTCTGCTCCAGTCCTGATCCGTGTCCGTGACCGCGGTGTCGGGCGCACATGGAAGACTGGGCGCGTGCGGTTGTATCGGGATGAGGCGGTAGTGGTTCGCCAGCACAAGCTGGGCGAGGCCGATCGCATCGTCACGCTCCTGACCAGGCAACACGGGCTCGTCCGGGCGGTGGCGAAGGGGGTGCGGCGCACCAAATCGAAGTTCGGGGCGCGGCTCGAGCCGTTCTCCTACATCGATGTGCAGTTGCACCCCGGGCGCACGCTCGACATCGTCACCCAGGTCATCACCGTGGAGGCGTTCGCCGCCGACATCATCGACGACTACGGCCGCTACACCACCGCGTGCGCGATCCTCGAAACCGCTGAGCGTCTCGCGGGTGAAGAACGCGCACCCGCCCCGAAACTGCACGTACTCACCGCGGGTGCCCTGCGCGCGATCGCCGCCAAACAGCGACCCCACGAACTGATCCTGGACGCGTACCTGTTGCGCGCCATGGGTTTCGCCGGGTGGGCGCCCGCGCTCGACGAATGCGCCCGCTGCGCGACCCCCGGCCCGCACCGCGCCTTCCATGTGGCAGCGGGCGGTGCGGTCTGTGTGCACTGTCGTCCGCCGGGCGCGAGCACGCCCATCACCGGGGTGCTCGATCTGCTCGTCGCCCTGTTGAAGGGGGAGTGGGCCTACATCGACAGCGTTCCCGACAACGTCCGCCGCCAGGCCAGCGGTCTCGTCGCCGCCCACCTGCAGTGGCATCTGGAGCGCCAGTTGCGCACGTTGCCGCTGATCGAGCGATCCCGTATCGAACCCGCGGACCGGCCCGACGCCGCAGTCGTGGGCCGGGTCGGCTGAGCAAACGGCGCGAAGCCGGAGCCCGTGCAGCCCGTACCCGGCGATCAGGCAGGATGGACGCCGTGATCCTGCGTCGTGACTCCTCTCCCGCGAGCAAGGACGGCACCCGCACCGTGCGGCCGCCGTCCCAGCATCCCTCCGGCGCGCGTCCGCCCGCGATCCCGCCCGAGCTCGTCCCCAACCACGTCGCGCTGGTGATGGACGGCAACGGCCGCTGGGCCCAGGAGCGTGGCTTGCCGCGCACCGCCGGACACGAACGCGGCGAGGCCGTGCTGATGGACTCCGTCGAAGGTTGCATCGAGATCGGCGTGAAGTGGCTCTCGGCCTACGCCTTCTCCACCGAGAACTGGCGACGCAGCCCCGACGAGGTGCGTTTTTTGATGGGCTTCAACCGCGACGTGATCCGCCGCCGCCGCGACGAGATGCACGAGATGGGTGTGCGGGTGCGCTGGGCCGGGCGCCGGCCCCGCCTGTGGCGCAGCGTGATCAAGGAACTCGAGGTGGCCGAAGAGCTCACCAAGGACAACGACGTGATGACGCTGACCATGTGCGTCAACTACGGTGGTCGTGCCGAAATCGCTGACGCCGCAAGGGAAATCGCGCGCCGGGTGGCTGCGGGCGAGATCGACCCGGAGAAGGTCGACGAGGCCACCGTCGCGAAGTACCTCGACGAACCCGATATGCCCGATGTCGATCTGTTCCTTCGCCCCTCCGGCGAGTTCCGCAGCTCGAACTTCCTGATCTGGCAGGCGGCCTACGCCGAATTCGTGTACCAGGACACGCTTTTCCCCGACTTCGACCGGCGTAACCTGTGGGACGCGTGCCTGGAATACGCCAAGCGCGATCGCCGCTTCGGTGGCGCCAAATGAGTGACGACGGAGCCGAGATGGATACCACGGTCTCACCCGAAATCGACCTGCAGGCGCGCACCGGCGCGTGCCTGCAGATGCAGGACGTCGATGTCCGGGTGGACGCGGACGGGTCGCTGGGCTTCGAATACGACGGCGCCCTGTGCTCGATCCGCGCCGTCACCCTCGCGCCCGGCCTCACTGTGCTGTCGCTGACCAGCGTGCTGGCCTGGGATCGTCCGCTCAAGGCGGCCCTGCACAAGCGCGTCGCCGAACGCAACAACGAGATCCAGTTCGGGTCGGTCACGCTGATCGCTCGTGGCCAGCTGGGCGACGTCATTCTGCGCTACACCTTCCCCGCCGAAGGTCTGGACGACGGGGCACTCACCACCATGCTGCTGCTCGCGCTGTCCGGTGCGAGCCGAGCCCGGCAGGGGTTGCTCGCGCCGTAACCCATGACACCTGTCATGGGCGAATGGTGACAGTCGGCTCAGGTTTCGCGGCCTCGTCCGCGCGAATCTTGAACCATGCCTTCACCACGAACAACCAGCGCGGCCATCGAGCTGCGCGACCTGCGCAAATCCTTTCCCGGAACCACGGGTCCGGTCCGCGCCGTCGACGGTCTCGATCTGACCGTGGCGCCGGGCGAGATCGTCGCCTTCCTCGGCCCCAACGGCGCGGGTAAGTCGACCACGATCGACCTGCTCCTCGGCCTGACCGCTCCCGATTCGGGTACGGTCGCGGTCTTCGGCCAAGCGCCGGAGGATGCCGTGCGGGCCGGGCGGGTGGCCGCGGTGCTGCAGTCGGGTGGGCTGCTGCCCGACCTCACCGTCGGCGAAACCGTTCGCTTGGTCGCCGCCCTGCACGCCCGGCCGCGGCCGGCGCCGGAAGTCCTCGAGCGGGCGGGCATCGCCGATATCGCCGACCGCCTCGTCGGAAAGTGCTCGGGTGGCCAGCAGCAGCGGCTGCGGTTCGCGCTGGCACTGCTGCCCGACCCGGACCTGATCGTGCTGGACGAACCCACCACCGGCATGGACGTGTCGGGCAGACGCGATTTCTGGGCGGCCATGCGCGAAGACGCCGTGAGTGGCCGCACCGTGCTGTTCGCCACCCACTATCTCGACGAAGCCGATGCCTACGCCGACCGGATCGTGCTGGTGCGTGCCGGTCGTATCGTCGCCGACGGCAGCGCCGCCCAGATCAAGAACCTGACCGTCGGCCGGACCGTGGCGGCCACCCTGCCCGGAGCCGACCCGGCCCACCTGTCCGCGCTGCCCGGTGTCGAGCAGGTGGAGCTGCGCGGTGATCGAATCCTGGTGCAGGCCAGAGACTCCGATGACATCGCCCGTTTCCTGCTCACCCACACCGCGGCCCACGACATCGAAATCACCACCCACAACCTGGAATCGGCGTTCCTCGCGCTGACCTCCGCACCCGAAGGCGAGCGCTGACATGATCGAGACAACCCGCACCGCGACGAAACCGGTGCGCACACCTCGCCTCGGCGGCTTCAGCCCGGCTTTTCTCTCGCTCGAACTTCGCCGCATGCTCCGCAACCGGCGCACCCTGATCTTCACCCTGATCATGCCGCCGGTGTTCTTCGTGATCTTCGGTCTCCAGGGTGGAAACCGGGACGAGTCCTTCGGTTCGGGCAACGTCACCGGCTACATCATGGTGTCGATGGCGCTCTACGGCGCCCTGCTCGCGACTACCAGCGGCGGCGCGATGGTGGCGGTCGAACGTGCCCACGGCTGGACCCGCCAGCTGCGGCTGACACCGCTGCGGCCGGTGGCCTACGTGGCGACGAAGATCGCGGTCGCGATGTCGCTGGGGCTGGTGGCGGTGACGACGGTGTTCGTCGTCGGCGCGCTCTGCGGGGCGAGCCTGACGCCGGTGGCCTGGGTGGCCTGCTTCCTGCTCGCCTGGGTGTGCTCGCTGGTGTTCGCGGCCTTCGGTCTGCTCATGGGCTACCTGTTGCCCTCCGAGAACGTCATGCAACTGCTCGGCCCCGGACTGGCGATGCTGTCGTTCGCGGGCGGGCTGTTCTTCCCGATCCACGGGTGGTTCGCCGCCGTGTCGAAGGTGCTGCCGACCTACGGGGTCGCCACCCTGGTGCGTACCCCGTTCGGTGACACCGGTGCGGGCACCATCGCGCTGGCCGTGGTGAATGTCGTCGCGTGGACCGCGGTGTTCGTGGTGGGCGCGGCCGCGCTGTTCCGCCGGGACACCGCTCGTTGAACGAACGATCACCCGGGCCGATTCGTGGGTACCGTCGGTACTCGCCGGGTCGGCCCGCGTGGCTGCGCAAGTGCTGTGAGAAGGGATTGCTCGTGAGTTCGGGTGACTTCGTCGACCGGGTGTTCGGCACCGGGGCGACCGATACCAGCGGCATGCGCCGCGGGTGGTTCGGTGCCGCGCTCGCGGCGGGATGGTTGCTGTACCTGGTACCGCAGATCTACGACAGCTGGGTCGAGCACGGCACGGTGCGGTCGGTCGGTGCGACGGCAGCCGTGCTGGCGTTCGGCGGGCTGATCGTGACGGCGTTCGTCGTCTTCCGCCGACTCGACTGGGACGAGCAGGACGATCCGCGGTCTGTCGATCCGCGGATCTGGCCGTTGCTCGCAGGCATGGCCGCGTTGTCGGTGGTGATGATGGCGCTGCTCGGCGCGGCCGCGCTCCCGACCGTGCTCTACATCGCCGCGGTCGCGATCTTCTCGCTGCCCACCCGGCTCTCGTTGGTCGTGGTGGTGGCGGTATCGGCGACGATGGTGGCGATGCCCGTGTTCGCGCCGGGTCGGTGGCTCGGTGGCACGGCGCTGGTGCTCGCGGTGATTCCACCGGTGATCTGGCTCGCCAGAGAGATCGGCTTGCGCGGCAGGCGACTACAGGCGATCACCCGCCGTCAGCGCGCCGACCTGGCGATCGAGGCCGAGCGCAATCGGGTCGCCCGCGATGTGCACGACATCCTCGGCCATTCCCTCACGGTGATCACCATCAAAACCGAACTCGCGCAACGCCTTATCGATGTCGATGTGGCGCGCGCCAAGACCGAGCTCGCCGATGTGGAACGCTTGGCCCGCGAGGCGCTCGCCGGGGTGCGCGACACCGTGGGTGGTCTGCGTGAGGTGAGCTTGCGCCGAGAACTCGCCACCGCGCACACCGCGCTGACCGCAGCCGAGATCGTTGCTGTACTGCCCGATTCGACGATGGTGGACACGCGGCACAGTGAACTGTTCGGCTGGGTACTGCGCGAGGCGGTGACCAACGTCGTGCGCCACAGTGCTGCCCAGCACTGCACCGTGGTCGTTACCGAGAACAGCATCGAGATCACCGACGACGGCCGTGGCTGCGACGTCACCGCACCGTCCGGTTCGGGTTTGCGTGGGCTGGCCGAGCGACTGCGCGCGGCCGGTGGCACGCTGACCATGTCGACGCCATTGGGCGGCGGCGTCGGCCTGCTGGCGACGGTGCCCGCGGAAGGGAGTGTCCGATGATCCGGCTGCTGCTCGCCGACGACCAGGCACTGGTGCGCGGCGCGCTCGCCGCCCTGCTCGGTCTGGAATCCGACCTCGAGGTGGTCGCCGAGGTCGGCCGCGGCGACGAAGTCCTGGCCGCGGTGACCCGCACCAGCCCCGACGTGGCACTGCTCGACATCGACATGCCGGGCCTGGACGGCATCGAGGTCGCCGCCCGCGTGCACGCCGAACACCCGCGCGTGCGAATCCTCATGGTCACCACGTTCGGGCGCCCCGGCTACCTACGTCGCGCCATCGATGCGGGCGCGAGCGGGTTCGTCGTGAAGGACACTCCCGCACGGGAATTGGCCGACGCGGTCCGCCGGGTACACCTGGGACTTCGCGTCGTCGACCCGGCGCTGGCGACCGAGACCCTCACTGCCGGAACGTCTCCGCTCACGGCCAGGGAACGTCAAGTGCTCGCCGCGGCCGCCGACGGTTCGGCGGCCGGGGCCATCGCCGAGCGCTTACACCTCTCGGAAGGGACTGTGCGCAACCATCTTTCGGCCGCCATCGGCAAGACCGGCACCCGCAACCGCGCGGAGGCGATTCTGGCGGCGCAGCGTCAGGGCTGGTTGTAGCTCAGCGCTCGGGCTTCCAGGTGATCTTGCCGCCCGTGAAATCCTGGGCCTTGCCGCCCTGGTAGTCGTACTCGTCGCTGGTGGGATAGCCGTAGCGGCCGTTTTCGCCGCCCGCGCGGATCCAGTCGGCCTGGATGCTGCCCCACACCGCGTGCGCGCCGGTCTTCGACGTCCAGTAGATGGCGCCGGTCGGGAACATGGTGAACTGGCCGTCGCCCTTGCCCGCCGCGGACACGTCGGTGAGCGGGAAGCCCAGCGGGCTCGACTCCCAGCCCAGCGCCGCCCACTTGTCGCGGATCGGGCCGCTGATCTGGTGTGCGCCGGTGCCGACGGACCAGTAGATCGAGCCCTTCTGGAAGTGGTTGAAGCGACCGCCGCCCGACGGGGTGGACTCCTCGCGGGTGGTCGGGTAGCCGAGCTTGCCCGACTCGTTGCCCGTCTCGGCGAACTTGTCCCGGATCTGACCCGAGACGGTGTTGGCGTTGGTGTCGGGATGCCAGTAGATGGCCGCGTTGTTGGCGAAGGTCTGGTACTTGCCGCCGGCTGCCGCGTCGGCTTCCGGGGAGGTGGGCTCGCCCAGCGCCGGGCCGCCCGCCTGGTCGTATTCGGTCTCGATCGCGCCGCCCACCTCGAATCCGCCGATCATCCTGGCCTGCGCGGTGCCTGCCATCGCCGCGGGCAGCGCGGCCACGACGGTCACGGCTGCCAGCGCGGTCAGGCCGCGTGATCGAAGGGTTCGACGGTGCAAAGTCACAGGAAACTCCCTGGTCGGATCGGTATTCAACGATGTCCGGCGCTCGGGACCCCCTCCGGTGCCGCACCCGAACCTACCCGTTCGGCGGCGGTGGCAACAGTGGCCTTGCTCACCGGGGATGGTGCGGAGGTCCCGGCAGCATGACCTCGAGACCGCGGGCGAAATCCTCCGGGTCGACGTCGGCGAGCAGGAGGTGCTGCAGGATGAAGCCGGGCAGCAGCCCGATGAGCGTTTTGGCGATCGCGTCGGAATCGGTGCCCGGTGGCAGCCAGCCGGACTCGCACAATCGGTCCGCGTACTCGAACCACAACGCGCGCATCGACGCGATGGCCGCGCGTACCGGGACGGCCGCCTCGTCCGAGACCAGCGCGAGCGCCCACGCCTGTGGGGCGAGCCGCAGCGGTCCCTCTGGCCCACTGCGTTTGACGATCTCGGTGGTCAGCAGTCGGATGACCTCCGCCGGGGGAGGCGCGGTCTCGGTGCGGATGATCTCGGCGAGCCGCTCGCGCAGCGGCCCCATCGTGCGTTGCACGAGCGCGGCGATGATCTCGTTCTTGCTGGCGAAGTACCGGTAGACCGCGCCCGCCGACATCTGCGATTCGGCGAATACGTCCTGCATCGAGGTCTCGTGGAAGCCCTTCCTGGCGAAGCACAGCTGCGCGGCGTCGAGGATCTGCTGCCTGCGGCGTTCCAGGTGTTCTTCGCTGACTCGGGGCATGGGTCAAAAGTAAAACGAATGTCCGTTCTTGACAAGCGAGGTGGGCGGTGTCACGGTAGGAACATCAAAAAGAACGAACATTCGCTTTAATGGGAGAAATCGCATGACGATCACCCGCCGAGCAGTAGCTCTCGGCCTCGCGGCCACCGCGATCCAGGCCCTGATGCTCATCGCTTTCGCCTGGCCCGCCGTCAATATCGGCCCGCGTGATCTGCCGATCGCCGTCGCGGGTCCTGGCTCCGTCCAGGTCGCCCAGCAACTGCGGCAGCGCGATCCCGAGGCCTTCGAGATCATCACCGTCGCCGACGCGCAGCAGGCGCGAAACGCGATGGCCGACAACGAGATCTACGGCGCTGTCGTCACCGGCAACGGTGCACCGCAGGTCCTGGTCGCCTCCGCCGCCTCGCCCGCCGTCGCCCAGCAGCTCACCGCCGTGGCACAACAACTCAGCGGTATCCCCGTCGCTCCGGTCGAGGACGTGATCGCCGTCGATCCCGACGACCAGCGCGGCGCGGGCTTCGGCTCGATGGTCCTGCCGCTGGTCATGTCCGGTATGGCAGCGGGCATCCTGCTCACCCTGCTGGTCCCCGCCTTCGGGTCCCGGCTCGCCGGCCTGGCCGCCTTCGGTATCGCGGGCGGGCTCCTGAGCACCCTGATCTTCCACACCTGGCTCTCGATCCTGCCCGGCTCCTACCTCGAACTGGCCGCCATCGCGGGCCTGGCCTCCTTTACCGTCGCCGCCGTCATCGTCGGCCTGGCCGCCGCGATCGGCCGCCCCGGCATCGGCCTGGGCGCCCTCACCATGCTGCTGGTGGGCAACCCGTTCTCCGCCGCTACCTCGGCCCCCGAACTCCTGCCCCAGCCCTGGGGCACCATCGGCCAGTTGCTCCCCCCGGGCGCCGCCGCCGCCCTGCTCCGCTCGGTCGCCTACTTCGACGGTGCCGGCGCCCTCGCCCCCCTCACCGTCCTACTCGCCTGGGCCGCAGGCGGAGTCGCCCTCCTCGGCCTCGGCGCCCTCCGCTCCCGCCAGCTGACCACGCCGACCGCATCTCCCGAACCGGTGGCAGTACCCGCCTGACCCGCCCCGCGAAAACGCTCCGCACGACCAACTCTCGTGCGGAGCGTTTTGGCTGTGATGTCGAGCGGAGCCTGTGGCTGCGGAGATTCGGCAGCTACTCCGTGTTCGGCTCGGCGATTTCCGTCAGTTCGTAGGATGTGCTTCGGCCGCTCGAGTCGGAGCGTCGCAAGGCGCCGAGCTCGATGAGTTCGTTGATGTCGCGGAGGGCGGAGGCCTGGGACGTTTTGGTGATGATCGCCCATTTGCGGGTTGTCAGGTTTCCGTTGAAACCGTCCAGGATTCGGTTGAGCATTTCGGTCTGACGGGAGTTCATCGCCGTGGTGTGCCACGTGCGCCAGAAGCGGGCTTTCGCGAGCGCTGCGTCGATGGTTCGGTCGGCGTTGTTGATGGACTGGAGTAGCGCATCGAGGAACCAGAGCAGCCAGGCGGTGACATCGAGGTCGCCGCGTTGGGTGCTTTCGAAGATGGCGTAGTAGTTTTTGCGATCGCGCTGGATCTGGGCGGACAGGCTGTAGAACCGGCGAGGGCTGTGTTCGGAACGGGCCAAGGCGAGATCACCTATCGCGCGTGCGATTCTGCCGTTTCCGTCATCGAAGGGATGAATCGTCACGAACCACAGGTGTGCCAGGCCGGCTTTCAGCACCGCGGGTTCGGGGGTTTCCGCGTCGAGCCACATCAGGAAGCGGTGCATGTCGTCGTCGAGGCGGGAGGCGGGTGGGGCTTCGAAGTGGACTCGCTGCCGACCGTATGGTCCGGAGATCACCTCCATCGGTCCGGTCTCATCGGTTCGCCAGCCGCCCACCCGGATTCGTGAGATGCCGGAGTAGCCCGTGGGAAAGAGTCCTGCGTGCCAGCCGAACAGGCGCTCCGCCGTCACCGGTTGGTCGTGATGGCGGGTGGCGTCGAGGACCATATCGACGACACCGTCGACCCGGCGGTCGGTGGGCGTTGTCGCGCCGATATCGACACCGAGCCTGCGAGCGATGGACGACCGGACCGACGCCGCATCGAGTAACTCGCCTTCGATGGCGCTCGACTGCACGACGTCAGTGGTCAGCGCTTCCAGCCCCGCGCGTTCCTGTGTGGCGTCGTCGGCGTGGGTGAGTCGACCGTGCAGGCGCCCCTGGGCGAGCGCGACCTCTGCCGTCGGTTTGGCGAGCAGAACGGCGTCGTAGGTGAAGCGAGGCCAGTTCGTCGCCTCCCAGATGTACCCACGGTTCGTCATGCAGCGATATTACCGTCTATTCGCTGCATAATTTGAAGCGAATAGACGGGTAATCGCTGCATCGTGCGCTGTGCGGTTACCCGGTGCGGTAGT
This sequence comes from Nocardia sp. NPDC058114, assembly GCF_042884695.1. Lineage (NCBI taxonomy): Bacteria > Bacillati > Actinomycetota > Actinomycetes > Mycobacteriales > Nocardiaceae > Nocardia > Nocardia sp. NPDC058114. The sequence continues at coordinate 120,170 of NZ_JBHVTK010000011.1, forward strand.
CGTCGGTGCCGAATTCTTGGTGGTAGCGCTGGGCTCGGGTGAGCATGCGGTAGATGCCGGCGATCATGCGGTCGGTGGGGAGGGGTTCGGCGACGATGGGGTCGCCGGTTTTCACGTAGTAGCGGCCGTCGGGGTAGTCCATCCACCAGAAGGTGCGGGCGGGGGTGGGGCGCGAGTCGAGGGCGGGGCCGGACAGGGCCGAGATCTCGCCGAAGGCTCGGCGGGGGCGGTGGAACATGCGGTTGAGTTGGTCGGCCGAGCTGAGGCGGCCCGCGCGGTACTCGAAGTGGTCTTCTTCGACGGACAGCTGGTCTCGGCGGACCTCGACCGGCGCCTTCTTACCCGGCTTCGTGCGGGGGAGGGCAGCGACCGTCAGGGCTGCTACCTGGCTGGGGGTGCAGTAGGTGAGGGTGATGTCGGCGCCGGTGTCCTCCGCGGCGCCCGGCGCCTGTTGCAGGGTGGCGCCGACCGCGCCGCGAATCGCGCCGTGGAAGCGGATGATGTTCGTGTTGTCCTGTCCCACATAGCCTTTGGATTCGACCCTGGCATCGGGGTCGAGCAGAACGGCGAGGGCGCGTTCCACCGCCGGGTCGTATTTGCGGAGGAGGGCGTCCACCGCGGCTTCCCGGTGCTGCTTCAGCTCGTCGAATTCGGCGATGTCGGTGCGGTATTGGAGCGGATAGGGGAGGCGGTCACGGCCGTAGCCGGACCACAGGATCTCGAATTCGATGCCGGTGAATTCAGCGCGGTGCACTGTCGTCGTCTCCGCCGATCACCGGGGGCACGGTCCTGATCTGGTCCGCGCCGAGCAGGAGGTCACCGTTCTCCTGGGTGATCAGGTAGTCGGGGATGTCCTTGGTTCGTTCGTCGTCGGAGGTGCCGCGACCTGCGCCCGGTGCGCCCATGCCGCCCACGCCCGCTGCGCCGCGACCGGTGGCGGAGGTGGTGCCCGCGCGGGTTCCGGTTGCTGCCCCGGCAGCGGGGGACGGGGTGCCAGGGGTGCTTCGGCCGGGAGTGGCGCTGGTCGGGGTGCCGCTGCCGCGCGGGGTGCCAGATCCGCCGGGCCCGCTGCCGGTGGGTCTGCCGGAGCCGGGAGCGCCGGTGCCCGGGGCGCCGACACCGGGTGTGCCGAGGCCTGGCGTAGTTGCACCAGCGTTGGTCGGCGCGGTGGTGTTCGGAGCTGTTGTGGTGGGGGTGGTGGATTGCGGTGTGGTGGTGGCGCTCTGGGGTGTGGTCGAGCCCGCGTCTGTCGAAGAGGTTGTGGTGGAAGGCGGTTCGGTAGCGGCATCCTCGGGTGTCGCGCTGTCGCCGTTCGTTCCCGCCGCCGGGTCTTCGGTTTCGCTGCCAGCTGCGGTCGAACCATCTCGACTGTCCACGGCATTCGTCTCGCTGTTGCTGCCCGGTCCACCGTCGTCGGCGATGGTCGGCGCGGTCGGCAAGAAGGGAACGCCGTTGTCGGTTTGGCCGGCGACCTGGCTGTACACGGAGCGCAAGATCCGCCTGCCCTCCTGGGTGGCTTCGTCGCGGTTGTGATCGTCGACCTTCATCACACCGTCGGCGGGCAACGACTTGCCGGTGACGTTGGTGCGCTCGGTGAGGCCGGGCATCAACGCTTGGGTCTGCTCGATCCCGGTGCGCATCTCGGTCAGTTTGAGGCTGATCGCAGTCGCGGCCTGAGAGAGTGGAATCGATTGCTGCGCATAGTTGTTCACGGCCGCGACGGCGGCGGAAGCTGCCGCGCCCGTCCATCCGCCATGGCCGCCCGCGCCGGTGACGGTGCGGGCGAACTGCTGGTTGAACCCGGTGAAGGTGCCCATCAGCGCGCCACCGATATTCGCCCACGCGGTGACCGCGTCATCGACCAGCTGTGGCTTCATCGCCGCGACCGCCGCCTGCATCTGCTCTAGCGTCATGCTGTCGTAGTTGTCAGGGGTGGTGATGTGCGGGGGTTGGATGTCGCCGCCGAAGATCGTGGCGTAGTTGCCGGCGAGCTGGCGGTCGTAGATCTTGGCCCGCTCGGTATTCCACTGCTCCTGAGCTGCGATCACCTTGCTCTTGTAGTCCTCGTAGGTCACAGGTGTTCTCCTGTCGCGGAGATCTCGGCACCGGTCGCTTCGTCCTGGGCAACGAAGTTCGCAATCGCTTTGGCCACAACCTCTTTGGCTGTCTTGACCGTTTCGATGTGCTGCCTGATCACTGTATCCAACGCACGATCACCTCCGGCTGCGGTGAGCGAGAACTTGTTCTCGAGGATCTTGCTCGAGTCGAACGAGCCGAACCCGCCGACTCGTCGCACACTTTCGATCATCTCGTAGACCTCCTCGAGCCGGTCCAAGTGGTCGTCGCACACGCGATCGAGGTCTTTGCCTGTCTCGGGATCCAGTGACAGTTGACCGGCCTCTGCCTGACCGAGTAGTCGGCTCCATTGAGTCGGATCTATGCCGAGCACCATCAGCTGTCCCCTCAGCTTGTGGGCAAGTACTGAACCAGTGCGGTGCTCAGTCGCCGGGCCTCGCCGCAAGGTTCGCTGGCCCCTTCAGCGCTGACGCGGTTCTGCACCTTGAAATCGACCGATCCGGCAGGCACTTCGACACTGACGTAGCAAGCGACGTCGTTCGCGGAGCCGATCGGTCGGAACTCGAGCGCATTGCGGGATCCGACCTGGAGGTCGGCCCATCCGGTGTATTCGCTGGTTCGCTGCCTGGACTCGGCAAGCGTGTGCGCAGACGACATCACGGAGAAGGTGTACTTCTTAGCCGAGTCCGTCCAGTTGCAGACCTTCCATCCAGTGAAGTCCACTCCCGCGACATCTTTCTTCTTGCTTCCCACGTTCATCCCAACCGCGCCGACAGCCGAATCCGGCAACGAACACGGATCCCACACCTTCGCCTCGGCATCCACCGAAGTAGGACTCGCCGCCACACTCACACCGCTCGTCTGCGGAGTAGCCGTTCCCTGCTCCCCCTCACCGCACCCCACGACAGCCAACCCCGCCACCGCGACAACGCCGAACACCCTCGCCGCCGCACCTCGAACTGCCATGTCTTCGTCCCTCCCACAGAACCGGTGCCCGTTCATGACGTCCCCGCTCCGAAGATCGTAGTCACGCTGATACGCATCGCGAAAGGTCACGCCTACTCCGCCGCGCAAGGTGAGGACGCGGTCATCGAGAACCGCACCTCGTTCCTCGGCCCAACGGAGGTATCCCGGAACGATGCGACGGTGTAGCCGGTCGAGTCGCGGTAGAGCCGGTTCACCGGGTCGTTGTCGGGCCGCTGGCTCGGTACGAGGGTGAAGCCGCGTGTGGTCATCGCTTCGAGATTCGCCATCGCTCGGTCGATGAACTCCTGGGGCGGGTTCACTTCCTCCATCGTGTACCGGGGCCGCCACGGCGGACCCTCGGACATCAGAGAGTTCGGGTTCGTTCGGCAGCCCGTGCCCGGCAAGGTCAGATTCGCGATCTCGACGGGGCCCTTCTGCGGCCAGATGAGCTCGAAATTGCGCTCGACAATCGCGCCTGCCTCGGCGACGGTCAGCCCCGTGGTGTCTTTGATCCGCTCGTTGGTCGGACCTTCGTGGATGAAACCACTGCATCCCGTGACGCCCGCAGTGATCATCAGGATGCAGGCCACGATCGTTGTTTTCGTCATTTGATGTCGATCGTTCGGCCGGGCTCGGCATTGTCGGTGATGCGGGGGTCGGCGTACGGGTCGAGGTCGGGATTACCGAGGGCTGCCGCGAGGCGAGCGGCAGCAGCTGCCTTCGCTGCGTCGAACCCCTCCTTGCCTCCGTCGCCGTTGTCTCCCAAACCGATGTCGACGTACGGTGTTTCGATTCCTCGTTCGACATACGCGGTCGCGGTCGATCCTTCGATAACGCCGACGATGTTCTGAAACGCTGTCGATCTCGGGTCGTCCCAGTACTTCCCGTGCCCGTCGGTACCGAAGACGACCTCGGTGGGGTGGTTTCGGGAGGTGTCGCTGTAGAAGCCGGTATCGAGTCGTGTTACGCCGGGTACCTCGTCGGGATCACCGCCCAATTCGGCGGACGCGTGGGGGTTTCCGGGAATCGTGAATGCGCCCGGAATGCTGAGTCCGCCTTCGGGATACGACTGCACGACACCGATCAGGTCGCCGGGTGCCGTCATCGAATACCGCTGGACACTCGGGTTCGGGTTGTTCCAGCCCGTGTCGAAAACGCCGGTGCCCGCCGAAGAAGCGTGCAGGATGCGGTCAGCGCGCAGACCCAACTGCTCGGCCGAGCCGACGATCGAGCCGCCGTAGGAATGTCCCACATAGGAAACCGGCGTCCCCGGCGCGGTCGCACCGACTTCCCGGTCGATTTCGCGGCCGAAGTCGACAAGCCGAGGCGCCATGTCCGCGGCGAATTTCGGGCTCGGCGCCCCGTCGGAAAGGCTGGTCAGACTCTGCGGGAAGTCGCCCTCCATGTACAGGAAAATCGGGCCGCCCGTCTGATCGGCGAGATTCCACGCGGCCACGTGATTCGACCCGGAGCCGTTGAGATTCGTACTGGTGCCGGGCACATACACCCCCACACCGGGCGCGCCCGACTTCATCTCGCCGACCATCTCGATCATCCGCCCGTTGCCCTCGGTGCTGAACATGACGAACTTGCGGTCGACCATGCCCAGCTGCGGTGTCGCTGTTTCGCCGGTCGCGGCGGCGGTGGTGTCGAGCGTGCACGCACCTTCGGGATTCGGGATGGGCGCGAGCATTGCTTCCAGCTGCTTCACCCGCGATTCGTCTCGATTCGGCTTGGCCTTCTCCGACGTCAGCGCGTTGCGGACATTGATCTCGTTGGCCTCGATCCGCATCACGAACGGCACGCCGTTCAGATTTCCCAGCTTCTCCGGCGCCGCGATCACCAGCTGACGTTGCGCTTCGGGACTCAACCCGGCCAGGAAGGTCGCCCGATCGTCCGGCGACATCGACGCCAGCTGGATCGCGACCACGTCCGGATCCCGCATCGAACCGTCGGCGAGGGTGATGTCGGGCTGCCCGTCGCGCATCGCCCCGAGGTCGCCCATCGATTCCCGTAGCCTGGCGCCGAACAGGTTGTCGAGGCGTTCGAGCTCGTCCAGCCCACTGAGCAGGTTGAGCTGGAAAACTCCTGCGGCGCCCTCCTCTTTCGGATCGGAGTGGGTCACCCGGCCGTCGGGCGCGACCACGAAACCTTGCCCGACGGCGAGGTTCTTCTGTTCCAGCACATAGGTTTTGGCGTGTTTCAGGCCCTGGTAGGCGTCTTCGGCGTCGTCGGCCACACGGAGCAGCACGGTGCGCACCTCGTAGCCGTGATCGATTTCCTCATCGATGCGCCGCGAGGCCGCGTCTTTGGTCTGTCCGTACCAGCTACCCGCGGCCGAGATCGCGCGCGAGCAGTCGTCGACGGAGGTCGAGAGGATGTCGGCGTTGGCGCGGGCGGCTTCCCCGGCGCGGTGCAGGCCCTCGAGATTCCAGGTGTCGAGTTGGGGGATGGTCGGCCGCATCAGCGGGTACCGAGCTTTCCGATTTCGCCCGCGGTCTCGGCGTCTCTTGCCTGGATATCGGCGGAGAACTTGTCGACGAGGTCGGCCAGCGTCGTGTACCGGGTCGCGATCGAGTCCATGGCCTGCGAAGCCGGGTCGGACAGTCCGCGTACGGCGGCGAGCACGTCATTGCCGTCGCCGGTCGCCTCGCTCGCGGCCGTCCAGCTCAGCGCGTCGACTTCGGCCGCCTCCCGACGCCAGGTCGTCGCCATCGTCGTCAACTGATCGGGCTCGACGCCCAGGGTCCCGCTCACGATGTCCCCTTCTTCGCTGCCGAGAGGACTGCGCGCCCGTGCGGGCCGGTCCCTTCGTGAAGGTTGGACGGGGCTCGCGAAGCGAAGGTTCCATCATGTGATGTGAGTCACACGGATGCGGGTTCGTCTCTCGCCGCATCGGTTCGGCTGCGCACGCACTCGCGGCAGGTGCCGAAGATCTCGAGTGTGTGGCTCACCTCGGTGAAGCCGTGTTCGCTCGCGATGGTCTCGGCCCATGCCTCGACCGTCGGGCCCTCGACCTCGACGGTGCGCCCGCACTGGCGGCACACCAGGTGGTGATGGTGGCCGCTCGAGCACTGGCGGTAGACGGATTCGCCGGTGTCGGTGCGCAGCACGTCGACCATGCCCGCGTCGGCCAGGGACTGAAGAGTCCGGTAGACGGTGGTCAGGCCGATACCCTCGCCGCGTTTGCGCAGCTCGTCGTGCAATTCCTGCGCCGAGCGGAACTCGTCGATATTGTCGAGCAGGGCCGAGATGGCACTGCGCTGGCGGGTGCTGCGGACCCCGACCTGCTTCGCGGAGGTGTTGTCTGCCAACGGATTACCCTTCCTCGGCATGGGCGACGGCATCGACCACGATATGCGCCAGATGGTCGTCGACGAGTTCGTAGAGCACCTCGCGGCCCGAGCGTTCGCCGTGCACCACGCCCGCCGATTTGAGAATGCGCAGATGCTGGCTGACCAGCGGCTGGGTGACGCCGAGCGCGTCGACCAGCTCGTGCACGCAGCGCGGCGACTCACGCAACTGCAGCACGATGGCGATGCGTACCGGCGCGGCCAGTGCCCGCAGCAGCTCGCCCGCGTCCTCCAGGACCGTGCGCGACGGCACGGCGGCGGGGGCGGGGGAGTGGTACGGGTTGTGCGGGTGCGCGGGCGCGGCCTCGGTGGTCATCAACCAACTCCTTAATGGAAACAGATTCCATTTTGATATGCATAATTGCGCATGTCAAATGACGCGCCGCGCGGACACCTCGGCTGCTGCAAACCCACTGGACGCGTCCCGATACGCTGGACCCACTTACGTACGGTAGGCCGCATCGAACACCGGTACGGCATGCCGAACAATTCCGACTCGCAGTGGATGGAGAAATCTCGCGTGGCACCCAAGTCGAAGGTGGACACCGTTGCCAACCTCGCCAAGCGCCGGGGTCTGGTCTACCCGTGCGGTGAGATCTACGGAGGCACCAAGTCGGCGTGGGACTACGGTCCGCTCGGCGTCGAACTGAAGGACAACATCAAGCGGCAGTGGTGGCGGACCATGGTCACCAGCCGCGACGATGTCGTCGGTCTCGACTCCTCGGTGATCCTGCCGCGCCAGGTCTGGGAGGCCTCGGGCCACGTGGCCACCTTCTCCGATCCGCTGGTCGAGTCGCTGCACACGCACAAGCGTTACCGCGCCGACCATCTCATCGAGGCCTACGAGGCCAAGCACGGCCACCCGCCCGCCAACGGCCTGGCCGACATCAACGATCCCGACACCGGCCAGCCCGGCAAGTGGACCGAGCCGCGTAACTTCTCCGGCCTGCTCAAGACCTTCCTCGGCCCGGTCGACGACGAAGAGGGCATGCACTATCTGCGTCCCGAGACGGCGCAGGGCATCTTCGTCAACTTCAAGAACGTCCAGGAAACCGCGCGCAAGAAGCCGCCGTTCGGCATCGCCCAGATCGGCAAGAGCTTCCGCAACGAGATCACGCCGGGCAACTTCATCTTCCGCACGCGTGAGTTCGAGCAGATGGAGATGGAGTTCTTCGTCAAGCCGGGCGAGGACGTGGAGTGGCACAAGTACTGGATCGACACCCGTCTGTCCTGGTACACCGACCTCGGCATCGACCCGGAGAACCTGCGCCTGTTCGAGCACCCGAAGGAAAAGCTGTCGCATTACTCGGCGGGCACCACCGACATCGAGTACCGCTTCCGCTTCCAGGGCAGCGAATGGGGCGAGCTCGAGGGCATCGCCAACCGCACCGACTACGACCTCAAGACGCACTCGGAGCACTCGAACGTCGACCTGAGCTACCGCGATCAGGCCAGCGGTGAGCGCTACACGCCGTACGTCATCGAGCCGGCCGCCGGTCTGACCCGTTCGCTGATGGCCTTCCTGGTCGACGCCTACACCGTCGACCAGGTGCCCACCGCGAAGGGCACGACCGAAGAGCGGATCAGCCTGCGTCTGGATCCTCGCCTCGCGCCGGTCAAGGCCGCGGTGCTGCCGCTCTCGCGCAACGCCGACCTGACCCCGAAGGCCAAGGACCTCGCCGCCCAGCTGCGCCGCAACTGGAACGTCGACTTCGACGACGCGGGTGCCATCGGCCGTCGTTACCGTCGTCAGGACGAGATCGGTACCCCGTTCTGCATCACGGTCGACTTCGACACCATCGACGACCACGCGGTGACGATCCGCGAGCGCGACTCGATGGCCCAGGAGCGCATCGCCCTGGACAAGGTCGAGTCCTACCTGGCAGCACGACTGATCGGCGCCTGATCCGTCAGGTCGACGGAGCCCGCACCGCTAGCTCGGTGCGGGCTCTTTCACGTCCGCGCACTGGGCGGTTGATCACACTGCGTAGCTGACGGTTTGCGTTGGGTGGACGCTTGCCTCACGATCTTCGTTGTGCTGTGGGAACCGGAAGACGTGGTGCGGGCGCTCGACCCGTCGGAACAACGATTCGTGCGGCACGCGACCTTCACCGGACGGTCGGTCACGGTGCTCGGGGAACTGGACGCGGCCGGGCTCGGCGCGGCCTTCGCGGCGTTGCAGCGGCGGTTTCCGATTCTGGTGTGCCGGATCGTCGAGGATGCCGACGAGAACGGAATCCTGTTGCGTCCGGGGGATATCGAGGCCGTCGGCGCGTGGGTGAGTTTCGGCGATCCCGACGAGGTGCGGATTCCGGCCGAGTCCATGGATCCCGGGGCCCAATTGGCCTATCTGGATGTGGTTCTCGCCGAAGAGGATCGGGCTCGGGTCACGTTGTTCGTGCACCACAGCGTGGCCGACGCGGGGCATTGTGTCGAACTGTTCGCGCGGCTGTGGGGCTTCTACACCGACTATGTGGAGACCGGGAAGATCGCGGACACGGCAACCGTGGTCGCCGAGTCGGAGACCGCAGCCGGTGCGACGTGGGAGTATCCGGCGTCGCTCGAGGTGCTGCTGGCGCAGCGGGGGATCCGGCGTGGACGGCGGTCGGGACTCGAGACGGTAGCGCGTCCGCTCGTCGTCACAGATTCGGTGAGTGGGATCGAGCGGGCGGAGGCCGCACCGGCCACGTTGGCCCGGCCCGCGCGGATTCAGCTGGATACCGTCGCGACCGCACGAGTGCTCGAGCTGGCTCGCGCGCATGCGGTGAGCGTCAACGGGTTGGTCACCGCCGCGGTGTTGCGGGCATACGGCGATCTCTCGGGCGCGGACCACGTCTCGTGTATGTATCCGGTCGACCTGCGCAGGCGCCTCGACCCTGCGGTCGCCGCGGAAGCCGGCACCAACCTGTCCGGCCTGGCCGCGTTCGCCACCGATGCCGCCGACACCGCGGACCTCGTCGTGCTCGCTCGCCGGATCGGCACCAGCCTGCACAACGACCTGGCCGACGGGGTGATCGAACAGTCGGTTCTGCACTTCCCCGACTTCTTCGGTCCCGATCGAATCCACTCCACCGCAGGGCATATCGCGCTCACCAACACCGGGACGGTGCCCCCGTTCCGCGCCCCCGCCGGGCTGATTCTCGACGACTACGAGATCGTCTACCTCTCCGCACACCCCCGCCCGTCGACGGGGGCGTCCGCGGCGGTCACCTTCCTCGTCTACACCTATCTCGGTCGACTGACCATCGGCCGATTGGGTGGCGGCCCGCTCGCCGCCCACCTGCTGGATGCCGTCGCCGCGGAATTGTCCTGGTCATCCGCGGATCAGGAAGCCGCGACCGCCTGAATCCGACGGCACGGCCCGGCTCCGCAGAGCGGCACCCCGCCGCAAGTGGCGCAGTCGATGGGAATTCCGCCGGCCACGACCGCTGGAGGCTGGGTGCACGGATCTCGCCTGCGGATCGCACGGGCCGGCCGCGCCTCAGCGCGGTGCGAGAGGCTCCTGCAGCTCGGTGACCCAGCCATCGGGATCGGGCGTCCACTCCAGGGTGACTTCGCGGACGGGCGCGCCGGTGCGGTGCCCGTTGTCCTCCACCCAGCGACCGAGCGCCTGCCACGCCGCGCCGATCCCGCTCACGTTCCCGCGATGGACGGTGGTCGCGGCGTGTTCGAGCGCGGGCAGATCGACGATCGAGAAGTCCGGTGCCGCAGCGGGTTCCACATTCACCGGCACACACGCGTGCACGCCGACCGTCCCGTCGTCACGCGCGTCGTAGTAGGCGATCGCGGGACCGGCGATCGTGATCCCGGCCGCGGCCAGCCGGTCGGACAGTTCGCTGAACAGCGGCCCGATCACCGGGCTGATCGCCTGGGGTTCGAATCCCGAAGCCCAGCTGGACGATTCGGCCACTCTGACTGCGGGCACCGACTTGACCACCACATCCTGATCGGGCATGACGCCCTCCTTTTCGATGATTCGGAGTCTCGCTTCGACTTCGGTCAACCGCGAACGGTCGGCCGCGATCCGCTGTTCCAACTCGGCTCGGCGCAAGGTGAGCATGCCGCGCAGTTCTGCCGCGTCGGGCCCCGGCTCGAGCATTCTGCCCACCTGTTCCAGCGTGAACCCGAGCTCTTTCAATGCGATGAGCCGATTGAGCCGGGCCAGCTGCGCCGCCGTATAGAAGCGGTACCCGGTGGCCGCGTCGACTCTGGCGGGCGCCAACAAGCCCACCGCGTCGTAGTGGCGCAGCATGCGCACCGACACCTGACCGTGCCTGGCGAAATCTCCGATACTGAACATGACGCCTTCCGGTGTACGGCCTCACACGGTGAGAGAGTCAAGGGCGAACCGGTCGACCTCGCCGCGCCGCGATCAGGTGCGTCCGGCACTGCGCCCGGCGCGGTCGACCCTCGCGCTGGCCGGGATCAGAATCTGCCGCCCCGGCTGACTCGACGCGATCCCGACGAGCCGCCGTACGAGCCCGGACGGTAGCCGCCGCCTCCGCCATAGCCGCCGCCTCCGCGCCGCGAACCGCCACTCATCGCGCCCCGCAGCAGCTCGTTGAGCAGGATTCCGCCCAGCACCGCGCCGGTCTGTGAGCCGCCGCCCGACATCGGCTGACGCGTCTCCCACGCCTGCACGCTGGCCTGCGCCTGCTGCATGGCCCGGCCGCCGAGGTCGGCGGCGGTCTGTGCGCTGACGAGTGCGCGTTCGGGGTCACTGCCCGCGAGCCCGTGTGCCTCGGCGAGGTGACGTTGCGCCTCGGAGAGCCGGGTGCGGGCCTCCGCGTCGACGCCGCCACGCCGGGTGGTGATGAACGACGACGCCGCATCGATGCGGGCGGATGCGTCGGTGAGGGTGCGATCGAGCCGGCGTCGCAGATCCCCCACGGCCAGTTTGCGATCCGAGGCCGCCGCGATCGCGCGGTCCAGTTCGGCATCAGCGGTGACCGCGGTGTGGAAGGTACCGAGGGGATCGCTGTCGGCGTTCGGGGCATTCAGGGCCGCGGTGGCGGACGAGACCGCGGCGGCCAGGTCGGCGCCGCCGAACTCGGTGAGGCTCGTGGCCGAGCTCAGGTCGGCGCGCAGTTCGTCGAGGGCGGCCGCAAGACCGTCGCGTGCTTGCTGGATATTCGTCGCGGCCTGGTCTACGGCATCGAGCAGCGTCCTTGCCTGTCCGATCGCGCCTTCGGCCGCTCGGATCGCCGCGACCGCACCACCCTGCTGCCCGACGGGCTGGGTGAGAGCGGTTCGAGCGGAGTCGATGTTGTTCTCGGCGAAGGTGATTCGCTCCTGCGCCATCCGCACGTTGTCGTGGATCGGCGCGATGACCGAGGGTGGATAGGTCGAGCCCAAGCGGGTGAGTTCGGCTTCGGAGCCCGGCATGCGCGCGGTCAGCTCGACGATGTCGCGGGTGAGCGTGTCCAGCCGAGCGGGCGCGTCGATGAGCAGATCGCGCATGGCGTCGAAATCGGCGACCTGCGAGTCGAGTTCGCGATCGGCCGTGCCCGCCGTGGCGATCAGCTCGATGAGCATGGCGCGCTGCTGGTCCGGCGTCTCCGGAATCGCGTCGTCGAGTTGCTGACGAATCGTGAACGCCTTCGCGGTGGCGGCGCGGGCGGCATCGAGCGCGGAGCGGAACGGCGTCACCGCGGTGTCACCGAATTCGCTGGTGGCCAAGGTCAATTCCTCGGCGCTGGTCCGCACGGCATCGTCGATCTCGACCAGTCGCTCGCGGGAGAGCGTGTGCAAGGTCGGCAGCGACAATCGCGCCAGCGCCGCGGAATCGGTCGGATCCACCCTGCGCGCGGTGGTCAGCTCGGCACGATCCTGGTCGTCACGGCGCTTGCGCGAGAACAACATCAAACCGCCGGCCACCACGATCACGGCCAGCCCGATGAGGATCAGCACACCCCACGGCACTCCGCCGCCCCGCATCGCCGAACCGATTCCCTCGGCGGTGTCGACCGCGGCCTGTGCCCACTTCTGGTCGCGCAGATCGGGTTCCACCGAGCCCGCGAGCAGCGAGTCCAGTTCGGAGTCGCTCACACTCTCGGGAAGGGTGCCGTCGAGCCAGTAGCCGCGGTCGTCGACGGCCACCGCCAGCAGCAGATCATGATCGCTGAAGCCGGAGAGGTCGGACGTGCGGGTAGCCCAGTCGCGGGGCGCCATCGACCCGAAGGTGCGCACATAGTTCACCCACAGCTTCACCTGGTGATCGCGGTAGAGGGCGTCGACCGCGTCGAGCACGCGTGCTTCGTCGCCCGCACTGAGCACATTCGCGGTATCGACCACCTGCGGACCCATGCGCGCGGGCGGTTCGCCGACCGCGCTCGGCGCGCACAGCAGACTCAACACGGCGAACACCGCGCAGAGTGCGGAAACCGATCGTGGGGCCGAACTCGACAGCGGCATGTGTCGAATCTAACGGTCGACACCGACACCGGCACGACAGCGCGGCGCGTGGCTTCTACGATCGGGTGCATGGTCACAGTCGCTCGCCAGTACACAGGTCACGTCACCGCGGGCGGGGACGCCCAGCAGCGCGACGTCCCCGGCGCCCGCATCGTGAAGATGTCCGTCGGTCCGATGGACAACAACACCTACCTGATCCAGAGCGCCACCACCGGCGCCGGGGTGCTGATCGACGCCGCCAACGATGCCGAGCGCATCATCGAACTGACCGTGCTCGAGACGCCCGGCCAGATCGAACTGCTCGTCACCACCCACCGCCACCCCGATCACTGGCAGGCCCTGACCGAGGTCACCAAGTCCCTCGACGTCCCCACCGCCGCCCACACCCTCGACGCCGACCACCTCCCGGTCCGCCCCGACCGCCTGCTCGAAGACGGCGACACCATCGAAGTGGGCGACCTCGTCCTCCACGTCATCCACCTGCGCGGCCACACCCCCGGCTCGATCGCCCTCGCCCTCACCGACAACGCGGGCCACACCCACCTCTTCACCGGCGACTCCCTCTTCCCAGGTGGAGTGGGGAAAACTCATAGTCCCGCCGACTTCGACACCCTCCTCACCGACGTCACCACCAAACTCTTCGACCGCTACCCCGACGACACCGTCGTCTACCCGGGTCACGGCGACGACACCACCCTCGGCGCCGACCGCGCGAATCTGCCCGAATGGCGGGCGCGGGGTTGGTGATCTCCGGTCCGGTCAGCGCAGCGTGAAGGCTGGTGCGGTGAGGGTGAGCCCCAGGTCGGCGGTGTAGGCGAAGACCGCGAAGAACACCAGTGCCGCACCGGCCAGGGCGAGATCCTTGTTGAAGTGGACCATCTCGTGTTGCTTGGTCTCGGCGTCGGTCTCCTTCCAGAAGGCATGCATCAGGAAGGCCGTCGGCACCAGGAACGTCACCAGGACAAGCGATCCGAGGTCGCCCCAGGCGCCGAGCAGCACGCTCGTTCCCGCGACGAGCACGGCGGCACCCGAGGCGTACACCGCGAACAACGGCGACGGCACCCCACGGCTCGCGGCGTAGCGCGCGGTGTCCTTCGCCGCGCTCAGATGGCCGATAGCCGCGCCGATGAACAACGCGGAGAACAGGATTCGTCCGATCAGGACCATGACGCTCATGACTTCCACCTGATCATCGCGAGACCGGTCGCGTCCAAGACTGATCTTTGCGGGACCGATACCGAGCGGGTATCGTCGCAGCTCATGGACCTCCGTCTGCTGCGATACTTCACGGCGGTGGCCGAGGAACTCCACTTCGGTCGCGCCGCCGCCCGGCTGTACATGACCCAGCCGCCCCTGAGCAGGGCGATCAAACAGCTCGAAGACGACCTCGGCTACGAACTCCTGCGTCGTTCACCGACGGGCGTGACTCTCACGCCTGCCGGGTCCGCCCTCTACGACGAGGCCCTCGAGCTGCTGGCCCAGGCCGATCGGGTGCGCACCAGGGTCGCGGTCGCCGCCGGGGCGTCCGCCGTCACGATCGGCACCTTCGCCGAAGCGGCAGGGAGCCGACTGGCCGCGGCGTACCGGGCCGCGCATCCCGACGTCCAGGTGCACATCAGAGAAGGCGACTTCGCCGACCCGACGGCCGGGTTGCGCGCCGGACGCGTCGACATCGCCCTCACCCGCACGCCCTTCGACGAAACCGGCATCACCACACAGGTTTTGCGCACCGACCCGGTGGGTGTCGTCCTTCGCGTCGACGATCCCCTGGCAGATCGCGCGAGTCTGCACCTGCGCGAACTGGCCGATCGACAGTGGTTCCAGCTGCCCGCCGATACCGAACCGATCTGGCGGAGTTACTGGTCGCACCCGACCGATCCGGACACCGGCCCGGTGGTGCGCACCGTCCACGAATGTCAGCAAACCGTCCTGTGGAACGGCACCGTCGGCCTCACACCACTGGGCCACCCGGTCCCGGAGGGTCTCGTGGTGGTCCCGCTCGCCGACAAGCCGCCGAGCAGCCTCGTGCTGGCCTGGACCAGCGCGGCACACAGCCCGCTGATCCGCTCGTTCGTCGACATCGCCGCGACGATCCCCTGGGAGTCCGCGGTACCGGCGGTCGGCCGTTCACCGGAACGGAATCCGGTGGTGACCGCTGACCCCGCGGGGCGTCGGAGCGACCTGGCAGACTGACGAAGGTGAAATCGGGTTTCTCGCGAACGGTCACGCCCGCCCCGGATGTCAGGCATCCGCGCGGGCTGGTGTCGACGGTCTCGGTGTGGTTCGTCCGGTTGATCGCCGGCGCGGTGCTGATGGGGTTGGTGCTGGTCGCCGGGACAGCGGTCCGGGTCTGGCAGGTCGCGCGGATCGACGACTACACCCCCGCGAACGCGATCGTGGTGCTCGGCGCGGCCCAGTATTCGGGAACGCCGTCGTCGGTTTTCGAGGCGCGGCTGTATCAGGCGTGGCGACTCTACGAGGCCGGGGTGGCGCCCACCGTGATCACTGTCGGCGGCAAACAGGAGGGCGACCTGTATACCGAAGCCGCCTCGGGCAAACGGTATCTGGAGGACAAGGGCGTCCCCAGCGAGAACATCGTGGCCGTCGAAACCGGTTCCGACACACTGCGCAGCATCGAGGCGGTGGCGTCGGCGATGGGGGAGCGCGATATGTCATCGGCCGTACTCGTGAGCGATCCGTGGCATTCACTGCGAACCAGGACGATGGCTCGCGACGCAGGCCTGGAAGCGTGGACCGCACCCACCCGTACCGGGCCCGCCGTCTACACGAGGGAGTCGCAATTCCACGGCATCGCCCGCGAAACCGGCGCGCTGCTCTGGTACCAGCTCACTCATTTCTCGGCAGATTTTCCTTACGAGGCGGGACAGTGAGATGACCGGGACCTATACCCCGCACGACCAGGAACGCATGGTCCACGAGCCCGGTAAGACCGCGTGGCCCGGCGCCGCGGGCAAGGGGCATCGCAGTGAGTTCTCCCGCGATCGTGCCCGCGTGCTGCACTCCGCCGCGCTGCGTCGCCTCGCCGACAAGACCCAGGTCATGGGCCCGCGCGAGGGCGACACCCCGCGCACCCGGCTGACCCACTCGCTCGAAGTGGCCCAGATCGGGCGCAGTATCGCCGACGGTGTCGGCGCCGACCCCGACCTCGTCGACCTGGCCGGCCTGGCCCACGACATCGGCCACCCGCCCTACGGTCACAACGGTGAACGCGCGCTCGACGAATTCGCCGACCGCTACGGCGGTTTCGAAGGCAACGCGCAGAACCTGCGCATCCTGACCCGCCTCGAACCCAAGGTCCTCGACGCCGACGCAGAGAGCTTCGGGCTCAACCTCACTCGGGCGGCCCTGGACGCGACCCTCAAATACCCGTGGGGCAGAAGCGGTTCCGGCACCAAGTTCGGCGCCTACGACGACGACCTCGAGCGCCTGGCCTGGGTGCGCAAAGACGCGCCCGACCGCAAACAAAGCCTGGAATGCCAGATCATGGACTGGTCCGACGACGTCGCCTACTCGGTGCACGACGTGGAGGATGGTGTGATCGTCGGCCGCATCGACTTGCGCGCCCTCGCCGACCCGGCGGAACAGGCGGCGCTGGCCGAGCAGGGCCACGGCCAGCATCCCGACCAGTCGATCGAGGCACTCGCCGCCGCCGCGCAACGGCTCTCCGAGCTCGACATCGTGGCCGACGCCGTGAACTACGACGGCAGCTTCGGCGCCTCGGTTGCCCTGAAACGGCTCACCAGTGAACTGGTCGGCCGCTTCGCCACCGCCGCGATCTCGGCCACCCACGAGCGCTACGGCGAAGGCCCGCTCAGCCGCTACGAGGCCGACCTGATCGTGCCGCCGATCGTGGCCGCCGAGGTGGCCGTCCTCAAGACCGTCGCCCTGCGCTACGTGCGCTCCGACCCCGGCCACCTCGCCCGCCAGCAGACCCAGCGCGACCGCGTGCAGGCCGTCGCCGATCGGCTGCTCACCACCGCGCCCGCCCACCTCGACGATCAGATGCTGCCTTGGTTCAACGCCGCCACCACCGAGGCCGCCCGCGTGCGCGTGGTGATCGACCAGATCGCGTCCTACACCGAGAGCCGCTTCGAACGCGTCGCCGCCTCGCTGGACTGCCGCTGAGCAGACCCGACTAGACTCGCTCATCGTGGCCGGACGAATCCCAGATCGCGATATCGCGGCGATCCGTGAACGTGTCCGGATCGAAGATGTAGTCGGTGAGTACGTGGCGCTCAAACGCGCGGGCGCCGACTCGATCAAAGGTCTGTGCCCGTTCCACGACGAGAAGTCGCCGTCGTTCCATGTGCGCCCCAACCACGGGCTGTTCCACTGCTTCGGCTGTGGTGAGGGCGGCGATGTCTACAAGTTCCTGCAGCAGATGGAACACATCGGTTTCGTCGAGGCCGTCGAGCAGATGGCCGATCGCATCGGCTACCAGATCAACTACGAGGGTGGCGGCACCTCGGTGCAGCGCGACCGCGGCACCCGCTCGCGCCTGGTCGCCGCCAATGCCGCCGCGCACGAGTACTACATGGGCCTGCTGCACGAACCCGAGGCCGAGGCCGCGCGCAAGTATCTGACCGACCGCAACTTCGACAAGGCATCCTGGGCGCAGTTCGGCTGCGGTTACGCCCCCGCGGGCTGGGACGGGCTGACCAAGCACCTGCAGCGCTTGGGTTTCGAGTTCAAGGAACTGGAAGCTGCCGGACTGTCCAAGCAGGGCAAGCGCGGTCCGATCGACCGGTTCCATCGTCGCCTGCTGTGGCCGATCCGCAATCTCGGCGGCGAGGTGATCGGTTTCGGCGCGCGCAAGCTGTTCGACGACGACACCATGCCCGGCAAGTACGTGAACACGCCGGAAACGTTGCTGTACAAGAAGTCTCAGGTGCTGTTCGGTCTCGACCACGCCAAGCGCGACATCTCCAAGGGCCATCAGGCCGTGGTCGTCGAGGGCTACACCGACGTCATGGCCATGCATCTGGCCGGGGTGAAAACCGCGGTGGCGTCGTGCGGCACCGCGTTCGGCGAAGAACACCTGCAGGTACTGCGCAGGCTGCTGATGGACGACAACTTCTGGCGCGGCGAGATCATCTACACCTTCGACGGTGACGCGGCCGGTCAGGCCGCGGCGCTGAAGGCGTTCAGCGGTGATCAGCGGCTGGCGGGACAGACCTACATCGCGGTGGCGCCCGACGGGCAGGATCCGTGCGAGTTGCGTCAGCACTCCGGCGACAGCGCCGTGCGTGATCTGGTGGCGCGGCGGACCCCGCTGTACGAGTTCGTGATTCGCGGACTGCTGGCCGAACACAATCTCGACGATGTCGAGGGTCGTGTCGAGGCGCTGCGCCGTACGGTGCCCGTGGTGGCCCAGATCAAGGACAACGCCACCCGCAAGGGGTATGCCACCAAGCTGGCCGGTTGGGTGGGCTGGGACGACATCCAGCTCGTCGTGCGCCGGGTCGGTGAAGAGGCGAAGAAGAACCGGATGGGCGGCACCACGCCCGATCTGAAGTCCGGCGCCGCGGCGATCCCCGCGCCTCGCGTCGAGGAGAGCTCCTCGGTGCGGCCCGCACCGAACGACCCGGTGCTGTACGCGCAGCGCCAAACCCTCAGCGCCGCACTGCAATACCCGGGCATCGCGGGCGTGTCCTTCGACGCCATCGACGCCGCCGCCTTCACCCACCCCGCCTATGTGGCCGTGCGCATCATGATCGCCCAGGCCGGCGGCACGGCTGCCGGGCTCAGCGGTGCGGAATGGGTCGCCGCCGTCGCCGACCATACCGACGACCTGATGATCCGCGCCCTGGTCTCCGAACTGGCCAACGAGCAGCTCCCGGTGCGCACCCAGAACGACACCCCCCGCTTCATCACGGGCATCCTCGCGCGAGTCCAGGAAGCCTGGGTAGGCCGCCAGATCGCCGAGCTCAAGTCGAGGCTGCAGCGGCTGTCGGCCAGCGAGGAGCCCGACACCTACATGACGCTGTTCGGCGACCTGGTGGCGCTGGAGCAGTACCGCAAGAGCCTCGCCGCCCAGGCGATGGGCAACGAGGGCTACGCGGCCGGCGCCTGACACCACCCGTGAGTCACGGTTTGGTGGCTTCGGTGAGCGTGCGGCTGGAGTACGCCACGAACGGCCCCTCCTGCCGGATTCGATCGTGGAGCCGACGCAACTGGTCGAGGTAGGCCTCGACGGTGAACCCGGGCACCATCCAGATCACCTTGCGCAGGAAGTACACGACGGCACCGATGTCGTGGAACTCGATGCGTAGCCGCTCGGTCCGCTGGTCGGTGATCGTCAGTCCAGCGGCCCGCGCGGCGGCGGCCTCGTTGTCGGGATGGCGCCCTCGACGGGCTTCCGGTTGCGGACCGAGGAAATACTCCACCAGCTCGAACACGCTCGCCGGTCCGACGTGCTGTGCGAAATACGTTCCCCCCGAACGCAGAACGCGCGCGATCTCCGCCCACCAGATCGTCGCCGGATGTCGGCTGGTGACCAGATCGAACGCCGCGTCGGCGAACGGCAACGGCGGCTCGTCGGGCGCGGCGACGACAACGACGCCGCGAGGATGCAGCAACGCGGTCGCCTTGGCGATGTTCGGCGGCCACGACTCGGTGGCGACCATGGTCTGCGGGAACACCTGCGCCTCGGCCAGAACCTCGCCACCACCGGTCTGAATATCCAGAGCAGCGGAAGCGGTCTTCAGCCGATCACTCATCAGCCGCTGAAAACCCCACGAAGGACGCGCCTCACTGGCCCGCCCGTCGAGCCAGGAGAAATCCCATCCCTCCACCGGCGCCGATGCCGCCTCGGCGATCAAATCCTCGAACGTCCGTCCCATGCGAAATCACTATGCCAGCGACCGCCCGGCGACACCTCTCAGTTTCGCGGCTACCGGCTGAGCTGTTCGCGGACGAACGCCGCGGCCTGGTCGCGGGTGTCGTTGACGAAGTACGCGGGTCGGCGACGGGCAGTTCGGCGCAGATGAATTCGGATCGGAGGTTGCATAATGACACGGTGCACTCCGGTGATGGTCTGTTCGATCGACGCCTGTCCGACCGCGCGCGAGAAGTAATCCGCCAAGGTGCCGAGATCGCGCTGAACGCGCCGGAGGAATGGCTCGACGAACTCTATGACGCCACTCTCCTGACAACCAGCCTGCGCGCTGTCGCGGGGGATCCGCTGCTGGCCGAGGCGGTCCGGCGCGTCAACCGTGGCAACCTGCTGCACTGGGCCTCGGCCAACGTGGCCGATCCGGGAATGCCGGTGCCGATCAACCTCGGTGCGGACCAGATCGCCACCGTTCGCGACCTGGTCCGGCGTGGCATGAACGAGGCCGCTTTGCAGGCCTATCGCGTCGGGCAAAATGTCGTCTGGCGACGGTGGATGACCATCATCTTCATTCTCACGCCGGACCCGTTCGAGCTGCAGGAGGTCTTGGAGGTCACCGCCGCCTCGATCGCCGCATTCGTGGACGGCACCATCGAGGCGATCACCGAGGTCATCGGTCAGGAGCGCGACGAACTCGCCCGCGGCTCGTATGCCGAACGCCGCGAAGTCATTTCGCTCATTCTCGAGGGGGAGCCGACCAACATCGAGCGTGCGTCGACCCGCCTCGGCTACCGGCTCGACGCCACCCACACCGCGGCCATCGCCTGGAGTGACATTCCCGGTGCCGAACTCGACGAACCGCATCGGGTGACCAGGGCCCTCACACAGGCCGCCGGGGCGGCCACGGCGTTGAGCGTGCTCGCCAGCGCGGCCACCCTGTGGGTGTGGGTGCCCGGCCCCACCCCTCCCGACACCGCGGCACTGACCGAAGCGCTGGACCATATCCCCGGCGTGCGGATCGCGATCGGCTCGACCGGCCGAGACCTCGCCGGGTTCCGGACCAGTCACCTCGACGCGCAGGCCGCGCACCGAATCCTCGCCCGCCCGCACAGCACCCGACGCCTGGTCACCTTCGGCGAGGTGCAACTGACCTCGCTGATCACCGAAAACGGCGCTCAGGCCGACCGATTCATCAAGTACACCCTCGGCGATCTGGAACACGCCGACAGCGAACTACGCGAATCGGTCCTCGTCTACATCAACGAGCAATGCAATGCCACGCGCGCTGCGGCGCGCCTGTTCACCCACCGGAACACGATCTTGCGCAGGATCGCCCGCGCGGACGAGTTGCTGCCACGTCCACTGGCGGAGAACGGCGTGCATGTCGCGGTCGCATTGGACGCTTTGTACTGGCGGCAGAACACTCCCCGGCCCAGTTGAACCGATTCGAATTACCGCCGCGCGCAGACCGGAGTGAGGCGGTGCGTGCCCCGCAGACCCTTGAGGGTCGCTTCCCGTCCGGTTCCGATCGTGAGATCGGTACTGCTTCCGATCGCCTCCAGCACCGGCTCGCTGAGGAGGACTTCGCCACCCTCTGCCTGCGCGGTGACCCGCGCGGCCATGGCGACGTTGCGTCCGAACAAATCGTCACCCCGGCGGACGGAACTTCCCATGTGGATACCGATCCGGACCCGGAAATCGGCCTCGCCCCGGGATGCTTCGGCGTCCTTGCTCAGTGCCGCCTGGATGGCCAGGCCGCATCGGACCGCCCGGTCGGCAGCGGCGAAGGCGATCATGTACCCGTCGCCCTGGTTCTTGACCACATGGCCGCCGTGGTTGTGCACGCAGCGATCCACCAGGCGGTGGTGGCGGTCGAGCAGCTTGACCCACGCACGGTCGCCCAGCTGTTCGTTGAGAGCGGTCGATTGCTCGATGTCGGAGAACATGATGACGACGTTGCCGTCGGGCGCCAGTCTGGCCAGGTCGGGACGTTCGACCCGTGCCCAGCCCGCGAGGTCTTCGATGGAGGTGAGCACGGCGGCACGAAAACCTTTGGCACGCACCAGATCAGCGGCCTGCCAGGCGGTTCGTACCGCTTCGCGACCGCTCACCACCAACCGCTGCCCCGTCGTCGACCGACGTGGTGCCCGGCGCTTGCGCCGACTCCGGACCAGCAAGATCGACAGGATGAGTATGCCGACGGCTTCACCGGCGGCGACGATCGCGAGCACGGTGATCGCGACTGTGGTCATCGGAGCAACCCTGGCGGAGTAGCGTGGCTGGTCGAACCCTGTAGCGGCTGCGCGCCCGAGCTGTTCACGGCAAAATAGTACACATTCGTTCACTCGAATTCGACCGGCGTAGCGGATGCCTGCCGACGGTGAATCCTGGGACCATCGCGCTCCCCACCGGGTGGGCTCACTCGCCGTCATTGCGGGCACAGGCAGCATTTCTACAGCTGAGAAGGTCCGTACTCGACATTCGGCAAGCACGGAGACCGTGCATTCGCCGGGCGGAACCGTGTCGGCCGCAGCCGCGAATCCTGCTTCCGTAGCCTGTTTGGGTGTACGGGTGAAGCGTCCTTTGCATGCCCGGTGGTGCATAGTGCACAACGATGGTTTCATCTGGGTGCGAAGCACCATTGGAACGCGGGGTGGTGAGGCCGCACGATAAAAGCGCAAACAGCGGAAAGTAGGAAATGTGCGCATGCCCGACAGCATCCTGTCGGCCCGGACCGCGACGACGGTAGGTCGGCCGATTCTCGACCGGCTCCCCGCAGCGTCAACGATTTCGGGCAAGATCATGAGTCTGTTCATCGTCGGCAGTGAACTACCCGCCCGAGTGCCCATGGCGGCCCTACGTCGCGATGTCGCCGCACTGGTGAACGCGTGCCTCGAGCTCACCGCCAGAATGTTGACCGGCGGCGACACTGCCGAACCGCTGGCCGAGGTGCGCGCCGACGTCATGGAATGGGCACGCGAGGGCGTCACGATCGACACGATGCACAAGGCCGTGCGGGTAGGCACGCAGGCGGTGTTCGACCATCTCACCGCACGCGCGAGGGTCGACGAGGATCACGTGGCACTGATCGAAACAGCGCGCATGTTCGGCCACCTCTCCCGCGAGCTCGCCATGGCGATCTCACAGGCGTACCTGCGTGAAAGGCAGGTGGCGGGTAGTGACGCAGCCGATGCCGTGGCCGCCGCGCTGATCGCCGGGAATGCGACACCGGCCCTGGCGCGCGCCTGCGGGGTCCGGTTGGCCGAGAGCTATTTCGTCTTCGCGGTCGGGTTCGTGCCACGCCATGGAGCGGACGAGCCGCGCCCGGATCGCCATATCCTCGCGCACCGGACAATTCGGCGAATCAGAGCCGAGGTGCTGCACCACTGCGATGACAACGCGCTGATGCAGATGGGCACCGACACAGCTACCCTGCTGATTCCGCAAGACCATTTCGATCCCGGCGCCGCCGAACGGTTCGTCGAGCAGATCGCCGGCGCGGCGCAGACGCAGGTTCGCGCCGCGTTCGTGGTGGCAGGGGCAGGCGACATCTCCGAAGGGGTCGAGCGCGCGCACGCGGTGCTCGACATCATGCGCCGCCTGCGCCGAGTCGGGCTCGAGCGCTTCGACGACCTGTCGCTGGAGTACCAGCTGTCCCGGCCGGGCACAGCAGGAAGGCATCTGGCCGCGCTACTGGACCCGCTCGAGGACCATCCAGTCCTGCTGGAGACGTTGACAGCGCACCTCGCGACCCACTCCACTCGTCTGCGCACCGCGCGTGCGCTGCACGTACACCCCAACACTGTCGACTACCGACTGAACAAGATCGCCGAGATCACCGGGCTCGACCCGACGCAGCCGGACGGTATCTGGCGCCTGCGTTCCGCGCTTGTAGCCCGCATGACCGGCGCGGGTGAGAAAGAGTTAGCCGCCGGCGCTGACCCCGACCAGACCGCCCAGGCATGCTGATCGGACGCGGACCCCAGGTCGGCCACCGAAGTCGTGGAGAGGCAGTGGTGAGACCGAACAAGGCGGCCGGCACCCGATGGCGCATACCGGTCGCCGCGTCGGCCCTTCTCATCGCCTGTACAGCAGGACTTTTCTGGCTACGGTGCGTGTACATCGTGCTCCACTCCAGACTGTCAGCCGATCCGCTGACAGATCCCCATGGCTACGAACTCCTCATCGGCACCGTGCTCGCCCTGGCCGCCGCGGCGGTCCTCGCAGCCGCCGCGCCGTTTGTCGTCGAACCCGGCTCGAGCCGGATTCGACTGGCCAAGATCGTGGCGACACTTCTGGTAGTCCTGACAGCACTGCCCGTAGTAGCGCTGTTCACAGCGTGAACCGAAGTCCATTCGTCAAAATCGGTCAGGAAGCCTGCGGGGCGCGACGGTCCGGGCGTGCGTCAACGGCCCGAGACAGTCTCGGGCCGTTGATCTTCGGAGTATTGGGCGTGGTCGCCGTGCGGGGATTTCGGGTACGTCGCTACTTGACCGAACCGGCCAGCTGATCGGCGAACGGGGCAACGAACTTTCCGACAAGGGGAAGCTCCGCACGGACACCGCCGCTGTTGTTCGCCTGGACCATAGCCATGATCCAGACGACGACCGCGAAGATCCCGAGGGCGAGTCCGGCGAGGCTGAAGATGATCCCCAGGGCGCCGAGGAGCGAGCCGACGATGCTCAGAACAATATTGAGCACCGAGACCCCGGCGAAGAAGATGATCGATTGCGCAGCATGGAATTTCACATCGGGATCGTTCTTTCCCACAAAGAGGAAGATGATTCCGGTGAGCCAGCCCAGCGCGTAGGACAGGATCGCACTGGTCTTCTTGTCCAGGCCGGGGGACTGCGGTTGGTTCGAGGGAAGCTGAGAAGATGTCATGCGGCAAGTACATGCCATACCCGCCGCCTACCGATCCCAACTTTCAGCACAAAACGAGAGATCGCGAGCCGGTCGAAGCACCGGAACCCGACGACCTGCTCGCCGCGCGGAACCGATCAGGCTTGTGCGTCGTCGACGGGTGGGTTCGACGCGGGGCGCGTGCGTTCGGCCTCGCTGCTCGCCCTCGAGGCGCGCCAACTCGCGATGAATCGCTCGGCTGACTCGGCGGAGATCTCCTCGTGGGGCTCGTCTATTCCCCGCCGATAGCGCTGGAGGTACTCGGTAGGACCCCAGGTGAAGTCCCTGCCGAGCGCTTCGTCGGTCGGTAGAGGCTGGGTGTCGGTCCGGCGCACAAGCCCGGTGATTCGACGGGCGCGCCAGCCCTCGGGCCAGCCTCGCTCGTCATCGATCAACGCGAAGTAGCGCACAGCGGGTTCGTTGTTGTCAGGCATTGTTTTGCTGTCCTTCACTGGGATTCGCGGCGGCGGCACCGCTCTCGACTGTATCCAGCGAAATCCGCCACCTCCCGTCTGGACTCGACCAGAAACCTGCCGATTCAAATACTCTGCGGCCCATTGTGTTTCATCAGTTCCAAAACGAGCCCATCACCTGCGAATGTGGCGTTCAAGGTGTTCCCGTTGGATCCCGACTGATGCAGTCGATTCCCAATGAATCCGTGTTGTGGGCTGAGTCGGCACACCGCGGACGCGAGCGGACCCAGCACCTTCCGCGATTGTGGCCGCAGATCGCTTCCACGACGGAGAGCTCGCCTGCGCCGGTGGCGCAGCGAGCCTCCTGAGTGATGTTGCCCAGCGGCGGCGTGGGCGCGCCCACGCCGAGCAGCGAGTAAATAGGCGGGGTTGTCGCGCCAGTCGTGGATGATGCCGTCGATATCGAGAGGATCGGACACGGTCGTCAGGGAATCACCCAGTTTCGTTCGCATGGAAGGCGTGGCAGCAACAGCGCGGCGGTATCGGCGCACATCGTGGCGATGGCATTGGTGTGAGAGGCGTTGAAAGCGGCCACGAACCGGCTCGCGGCGCTCACGCAGGCCTCGTAGAACAGATCCAAGCAGTCGCCCCCGACATCTGACCAGTGGATTTGGACGATGACATCCGGCTCCGTCAATTGTGGTGTGAAATGCTCGAACATGGTGTGGCCAATGGAAGTAGTTATTGGGCATTTTCGTGGATGGAGGTGGTCGCCGCCGCCGAGGCGGTATCCTCGGCGTCAGCGCGTCGTTCTTCGCACCGCCCCTTATGGCACGAACATGGTGACAGCTTCGACTACGCAGGCAGGCTTGCTGCTGCCCGCACGTTCGACGGTGACCCGTGTGACCACCTGGTATCCGGAATCTGCCTGAGATACGGAGACCAACTCGATGCCTGCCCGTACTGCCGAACCGACCGGCACCGGAGACGGGAACCGAATCTTGTTGGCACCGTAGTTGACACCCATCTGCATGCCCTCGACGGTGTAGACCTGCCAGGTCAGCATCGGAACAAGCGACAGGGTCAAGTAGCCGTGTGCGATCGTGCCGCCGAACGGACCGGCCTTGGCGCGCTCAGCGTCCACGTGAATCCACTGGTGGTCGCCGGTCGCGTCAGCAAAACTGTCGATCTGCTCCTGGGTGATGGTATGCCAATCGGAATACCCCAGATGGGTACCCTCGGCCTGCTGCAGCCCATTGAGGCCATCGAGAAACCTCATCCCCGTGGGCCTCCTGCCACGTACAGCACCTGTCCTGAAACGAATCCCGCGCCTTCGCTCGCGAGGAACGAAACGGCGTGCGCGATATCGTCGGGTGTGCCGGTACGGCCTACTGGGATCTCCGCGGCGGCAGCGCTTTTGAACTCATCGAACGACATCCCGATGCGCGCCGCGGTCGCCGCGGTCATCTCGGTCTCGATGAAACCCGGTGCGATCGCGTTTGCGGTGACACCGAACTTGCCCAGCTCCAGCGCAAGCGTCTTGGTGAAACCCTGCAGGCCTGCCTTCGCTGCGGAATAGTTCGCTTGTCCGCGATTGCCCAGCGCAGAAGTGCTGGACAAGTTCACGATCCGACCCCAGCGTGCTGTGGTCATGTGGGCCTGTACCGCACGGGTCATGAGGAATGAGCCGCGCAGATGCACGCTCAGCACGACGTCCCAATCGTCAGTGGTCATCTTGTACAGCAGGTTGTCCCGGAGGACACCGGCGTTGTTCACCAAGATGGTCGGCTGGCCCAGTTCGCCGGCAACCTTCTCGACAGCCGATTGGACGCCGGCCTCATCGGAAACGTCGACGCCGACAGCGATTGCCGTGCCTCCGGCTCGCTCGATCGTTTCGACGATGGGTTTGCAGGCTGCCTCATCGAGATCGACGATGGCAACCGCGTGGCCGTCGCCGGCCAGCCTGACGGCTACTGCCGCCCCGATGCCGCGCGCGGCGCCTGTGACAATGGCGGTGCGAGTTGTAGTCAACAGTTCACTCCTGTTCGGATTAGGGGAAAAGGAAGGTCGGAAGAGGTCGAATGCCAAGGATCAGCCAGGTAGATGACCTCGAATCAGCAGGTAAGCGAGTGCTGTCACGAGCTGTTGAATCGGATCTACCAAGTCGATATTCATCGTCTACTCCCACTTAGGCCGGGTCGAATTTCGAGACCAGCCACGCGTTGCCGTGGCGTTCCACCTCCATGCGGACCGTCGTACTCGTAGTGATCGGCTCTGTGGAGTCGGCTGTTGTCGTGGACTGGTTCAGGAAGACCATGACGTCGGCGCGGTCTTCGGTGAACTCTGTGATCGCCTTCCCCACCACAGTCGCCGAGGTGTCGATCCTTTTCTCCTTCGCCGCGGGGATAACGACGTCGCGTGTGAAGGTGCCGTAGTACCCGGCGAACGCTCCGGTCAGCAGGTCGTTGGCGTGTTCGAGGTCGGAGTCGACGGTGTCCGATCCGTAGCTGAGAATCGCCACCGCGGCATGGGTGGCTGCGTCGACGGCGGACTGCTGCTGCGTCGATCCCGTCGCCACGTCACGCGGAGTAACCACGAATGCCAGATAGGCCCAGCCGGATACCGCGACGAGGGCAGCGCTCGCACACAGCACGAGTACAGCTCGCGACCGTGTTCGAAGATGTTTCAGCACAGGTATTTTCATGCCACGAACTCCACTTTCGACATCTTGTAGCGGTTGTGATCGTCGGTCATCGTCACGCGGAGACGCCAGCTTCTGGTCTCGTTCTCGGCGCCGGCGGCGTTGGTGACCGACGAGGTCGCGTACACCAGCACGGTCGCTGTTTCGTCGTCCCTGGATTCGATGCCCTGAGCGACTACGTCACCGGTAGTGACCACTTTCGCTTGCTGCACAACCGACACGAATGCTGCCGACCGTGCCTCGAAGTCCGTTTTGAATGCGCCGGTGGATTGGTCGAGGACCTTCTTGACATCGTCTGGGGCCGAGGCGTCACGGATCGAGATCATCGCGAGTATTCCCGACCTGGCGGCATCGAGAATCTCGGCGTTCTCGATATGCTCCCGCTCTATGGCGCGGTGGTCTCGCAGCGACGTTGCCGCGAGGCCGGTGAATACCGCCGCGACGATCGCGAATCCGACGGTCGCGGCAATCAGCCGGTCGGTGCGGCGCAAGGCATGCAGCAAGGCGGTCAAACGGTCAGCCATCTCATTTCTCTCCCGTCTCGAGTGGGGTGTTCTCGCCGAGCGGGACGTAGCCGGCGGGGTCTTTGCATTGCTCGACTGTCGGTGCACGCCGCCCTGGGTTTTCGGTGCAGGGCAGATTTCGTGCGCCGCGAGCGACTGTCGGATCATCCTGCGGCACAGCGCAGAACGCGGGTGTTTGCAGCGGAAGGGGTGCGGAGTCCACAGGTGAACGCCGTTGATCGGGCGGAAGGAAACCCGTGGTGCATGGTGGCGGCACGTTGAGGTTGAGGTTGAAGTCGAGGTTGCCCATCGACGGCTCCGAGCCGGCGGCCACACTCTGGATCGCTGCTGCGACCGCCGGGTAGATGACGAGGATCTGTTCGACACTGAGGTTGTAGATCCGCAGGACGTCGGCGATGGAATGGAGGTTGGCGAGGGCCCGGGGAAGCGTTGGCGCGATCTCGGTGAACAGGGCAGCGCCCGCCTCTCCCGCCGGGCCACCGTTGTCGATCAGGCTGCGCAACGAGCCGTCTCGGTCGGCAACCGTTCGGGTGATGGAACCGAGGTAGCCAGACCATGCGCGAATAGACTCTGTGCTCGCTACTTGGGTGTCGAGCAGTGGTCCGGCTCCGTCGATCAGCGCCCGCGTCGGGCCGATGTTCGCCAATCCTTCATCGATGAATGCGCCTGTCCCATCGATGATCTGCTGCAGATCGTTGCCCTTGTTGCGGAACGCCGTACCGCTCTCGTCGATGAGAGCACGCAGATCATCACGCGGAACATCGGCCAACGCGAGATCCAGCGTGTCGATCAGTTCCGCTGTAGGGGTGGGCAACCGGCCGCCGACGATCGTGTCGCCGTCATGTAGATAGGGGCCGGAGTCGGTTTGCGGCAGCAGTTCGATGTACTGCTCGCCGATGGCCGATCGACTGTGGACTTCGGCGACGATGTCGTTCTTGGGGATGTCGACAGCACCGTCGAGGAACATCGTGACGACGACGGAACCGTCGTCGACACGGAGGTTGTCGACAACGCCGACCTGGATGCCACGGTAGGTGACGTTCGATTTCTCGTAGAGTCCGCCGCCCGAAGGGAGCACGAGTTCTACTGTGTTGCGGCCGATTCCGAGCATGGCGGGGACACGCAGGTATTTCATGCCGATCCAGGCGACGGCTACGACAGTGATCACGGCGAAGGCGATCAACTGGTATCTGACGAGTCGCGAGAGCAGCATCAGTTACCGCCTTGTTCGGTGGGACGGGTTTGCCCCAGGTTCAGCGGCGTGATGAGCGGATTGCCCTGGATCGGCGGGAAGGGCGGAAGCTGGCCGATGATGCCGCCGAGCGAGGCGAGCTGCCCCATCGCGGGTGTCCCGGTCAGCAATGCCCGGTCGAGCCGGGCGGTCGTCAAATCCAGATTCAAGAACAGATTCGCGAAGTCGCCTTGCACGGCGTTGCGATAGGAGTTCATCGGGAACGGCAGGGTCGCGAGCAGTGAGAGCGAGGACGTCAGGGACGGTCCGGAGTCTGCCAGCGCACGTAATGCCGGCTCCAGTGCCCGGAGGTCGGCATCGAGGTCCGCGCGGCTCGCGGTGATGAGCGCGTCGGCCGAACGGGCGAATCGTCCGATGGCATCGACTGCGCCGATCAGATCCTCACGCTGCGCGTCCAGCGTGGTCAACGCGGGATCCAGCGTCAGCAGTGCCTGATCGAGGGTTTCGCGATCGCCGGCGACGATGTTCGAGAAGCGGTCGAGTCCGTCGAGCGCCGCCACGATATCGGCGTGCTGCTGGTTGAGCCGACCGGTGAAATCGCGCAGATTGTCGAGCAGGCTGCGCACGGTGTCCTCGCGACCGGACAAGGCTTCGCCGACTTCGCGGTTGATCTCGGCGAGTTTGCCGACCCCGCCACCGGTGAGGAGGAACGACAGCGTCGACAGTGTTTGCTCGGTCGTGGGATATGCGTCGGCGTTATCGAGCGAGATGCGATCACCGTCATGCAACAGCGCTGCGACTGGACTCGATTTGGGCGGCAGCAGTTCCAGGTGAGCCGAGCCGAGCAAGCTCGTGGCACCGATCTTGGCTGTTGTGCCGTTGGGTAATTCAACATCGGGCTCGAGGGAGACCGTCACGAGAGCGTGTGTGCCTTCGACCCTGATCGATCGGACGGTCCCCACCGTCACATCACTCACGCGTACTCGCGCGTTTTCGGTGAGGGTGGCAACGTCAGGCATCTCGATATCGATCGACCACGAACCATCCCCGGTGCCGACAGAGCCAGGCAGAGGAAACTGGTTGATCCCGGTCCACCCGCACCCTGCGAGAACCGAAGCCGAACAAAGGACGCACACCAGGCGGGCAACTGCGCTCATCGTGGTCCTCCTGGCAGCGGAAGCGTGGGCAGCATGAGACCGGGGAAACCAGGAAGCGACGGTGGCAGTGCGGGAACCTGGACAGGCGCGGGGGAGGGGCGCGGCGCATGCGGAGCCTGTTCGAGAGCCGGATCGCTGTATTCGATCTGGTCCGGAAGCGCGCCGACCGAGTTCCCGACAACGGCGCCGATCGGGGCATAGTTGAACGCGAGCGACTTCAGCAATGGTCCGAGGTAGTGGATGCACAGCTTCGTCGATTCCTCGGCGCCTTGCTCACCGGCGGCAGCGATGGCCGAGCAGATGAACTGGACCGGGTTGGCGAAGTTCGTCATCGCCAATGCTCCTGTCAGGGAGTTCTGAGCGGGTTGATAAATGTTCTCGAGGTTCGCGAGCACGGTCGGCGACGCGTGCAGGACCTGTTCGAGGTCGCGTCGCCGGTCCACCAGGACTTGCGTGGCGCCGCCCAGTTTGTCGACGGTGTCGCTGATTCCCGCTCTGTTCTCCCCCACGAAGGCCTGCAGGTCGGCGACCGCGAGATCGAGGTCGGCGAGGGTATCTCCCAACGACGTCTCGCTTGTCGCGACCAGCTCTGATACTGACGCAAGCCGATCTCCGAATGCGACGATCTGCGCGTGACTCTGTGAGAGCGCGTCCACCAGCACTGACAGATTCCTTACGGCGGCGAAGAGATCGGTCCGTCCGTCGGACAATGTGGTGGTTGCCCGGGCGAGGTTCGCCAGGGTCGAATTGAACGTGGCGCCGTTTCCGCGCATGGTGCCCGCGGCGTCGGTGACGAATTCACCGAGACTTCCCGGCTCACCGGACTGTGGACCCAATCGCTTCGCGAGGCGGGTGAGCTGTTCTTTGATCTTGTCCCACTCGACCGGCACGGCTGTTCGTTCTTCGGGAATCGAACCGCCGTCGGGCAGCTCGGGTCCACCGGCGTAGGCCGGGGTGAGCTGCACGAATCGGGCGGTGACAAGTGTCGGCGATACGACGACGGCTTGCGCGTCAGCTGGCAGCTTCCACCGCTGGTCCAGGGTCAAATGCACTGCGACACGGGTACCTTCAGGCTCGATCCGGTCCACGACACCCACCGTCACGCCGAGTATGCGTACGTCATCACCCGGGTACAGTCCGACGGCCGCGGGAAAGTACGCGACGATCGCCTTGTCCGTGATCCGCGGAACGATCACATAACTCACAACCGCCAGCGCGACGAGAATGCCCGCGATGGCACTGCTCACCAACATCTTTCGCTTCTGTCTCATCGCGGCCCCTCCGGTTGCGGCACACGACCGTCGCCCAGAGCGGCATCGACGAACGGCTGAATGAATTGGCCGGGTAGCAGATTTCCGACATAGGCGCTGAAAAACGGTCCACTGCCGACAGATTCGCCGAGTGTCCCCATATATTTGACGAGACCGGGCAGTGCGGCGTCGATGGAACTCTTGTTCCGCTCGAGCAGGTCGAGCACGCTGTTCAACCGCGTGAGTGTCGGTGCGAGTTGTTCGCGGTTCTCGGCGATGAGGCTACTGATCTGCTGTGCGACCGCCGACAGAGAGTTCGACAGCTTCCCGATCGCAGTGCGCCGCGCATCGAGCTCGGCGAGGATGCGGTTGCCGTCGACGACAAGGGTATTGATCTGTCGGCTGCGCTCCGCCAGCACGCCGGTCACTTTCGACCCGTCGGCGAACAACTGCCGCAGTGCCTGATCCCGAGAGCCCAGGCTTTCCGACAAACGCGCGACGCCGTCGAGTGCGGCCTCGAGTTCTGGCGAGGATTGCTCGAGCACACCCGATGTCGTGTGCAAGGCGTCCGATAGTTGCTCGGTGTCGATCCCGGCGACGTTGTCGGTGAGTTTACCGAGTTCGGTGGGCAGGTCGTAGGGTGACCGGGTTCGCTCGAGAGGGATCGCTGAGGCATAGTCGAATCGCCGATCGTCAGAGCTGGGGGTGAGCACAACGGCTTTGCTGCCGAGTGCAGTCCGAGTCCTTGCCTGTGCGCTGGGGGTGGCGCCGAGTGCGAGATCGGGGCGGACACCCATCGTCACTTCGACGTCGGTGCCGCGCAGCGTGATGTCGCGCACGGTGCCCACATTCACGCCGGAAAATTCGACGCGATCGCCTGTTTTCAGGCCGCCGGCATCGGCGAATATTGCCCGGATCTCGCTGTCGGAGTCGAGCACAGGTAGTCGGTCGTAGTTCGAGACAGTCGCGACAGTCGCCAGAATCAATATTCCGCCGACGACGCCTGTCCGCACTGCGTTTCGGTTCTCGTATCGCCTCATTGCGGTGTCACACACCTGCCTTGTTTCTGTTGCACGAGTTTCGTGACAATCGGTGCGCCGGCGGGACCGTCGATCTTCAACGTCACCGCGCAGAGGTAGAAATTGAAGAAGCTGCCATAGGCGCCGAGCCGAGTCAGCCGCTGGTAGGCCTCCGGCAAGGCGGTCAGTACGGCCTCGATCTGTGCGCTGCCGTCATCGAGAAGTGTTGCTGCGCGGTTTGCCTGGGCAATGTCATCTCGGATGGGCTGGCGGTCGGCAATGAGTAGATCGGCCAGTGTCGTGGAAGCCGACTCGACCTGCACGAGCGCATCCGCGATCGGGGTGCCCCGTTCGGCCAGGGCCGACACCAGTTGCTGCATATGGTCGATCACCCGGGACAGCGCGCCGCTGTCGTTCCCGACGGTGCCGAGTACCGCACCCAGGTTGGTGATAACGGATCCGATCAGCGCGTCACGATCGGCGAGGGTGCTGGTGAGAATCGCGATCTCCTGCAGAATGCCGGTGATCGTCCCGCCTTGTCCCTGCAGGACACGGATCAATTCACCGGTCAAGCGATCGATCTGTTCGGGTTCCAGCGAACGCGTCAGTGGTGCCAGCCCACCGAGCAGGGAATCGATATCGAGGGCAGGGTTTGTCTGTGCGAACGGAAAGGTGCCGCCCTCCTGCATCGGCTCGTCGAGGTGGTCGCCGTTGACGAGCTCGAGGTAGCGGTCTCCGAGCAGGTTCGAGTAGCGCACGGTCAGGCGCGCATCACTCGTGACCCGGATATCGCGAGCGATGTCGAACACGACGTCCACGTCCCTGCCGCGCAAGTCAACGGCACCCACTCGTCCTACGTCGACACCGGCTACCCGGACGACATCGCCCTCGGCGAGCCCGGACACGTCGGCGAACTCGGCGCGATAGTCGATCCTGCTGTCGAGACGAATTCGCCCGAGCACCAACACGAGAAGCCCGAGAACCATGACCATGACGAGCGTGAAGCTGCCGAATTTCACAGCGTTCTTCATCGTCTACCCCCTGGGATGCCGTAGAGCATGAAGTCCAGGACGTTGAGCTGCGCCGGCCGATCCGTGGGGAGGTACGGATTCACTCCGGTGTCGGTCGCGAGGTATTTCGCCGGTCCGTTCGCGATGTCGAGAACGGGCAGTTCGCCACACCGCGGACCGCCGCTGGCAGCGACCTTCGGTAGGTCCTGGGGGTAGCGGTACGGCATCTCGCCGGCTAGCAGCGTGGCACTGATGTTGACTCCCGGCACCGCGCCACCGACGAAGGACTCGATGTCGGCGCGTGCTTTGTCCAGCCCCTGGAAGAAGCAGGGCAGCCCTGGCGAGTACTCGTCGAGCAGTTCGGTAGTCGGTCGGATCGACCGCAACAGCGCTTCGGTGGCTTGTCCGTTCGCCTCGAGCAACTCGCCGCCGGCCCGTCCCACTCCGATGGCTGCCAGGAAGAATCTGTCGAGCCCAGCTACGTTGTCCACCACAGTGTCTCCCGTTGTCGACAACGACCGCAGAGTCTCGAGGATGTCCGGTGCCGCGTCCTCGTAGACGGTGGCTACGTCGGCCGTTGCCGCCAGATCGCGCTGCAGATTGTCCAAGCTCGGACGCAACTGGGTGAGATAGGCGTCGGCCTGATCGATGGTGTGACCGAATTGCTTGCCTCGGCCGCGCAGGGCGTCGGAGATCGCCGTGAGCGTCGCGTTGAGGTTTTCCGGCGCGACGGCCTTCAATACTGTGGTCAGCCGTTCGAACAGGGTGTTGATCTCAGGGGTGACATCTCGGTTGTCGATCGTTGCCCCGCTCGTAATCGCTTGTGCTGCTGGAGATTGCGGTAAAACCAGTGCAACGTACTTTGCGCCGAAGACAGTCGTGCTTTCGATCGAAGCACCGACGTTGACCGGAATCGAATGTGCGTGCTCGGGGAGGAGATCGAGCTCGATCGATACGTATCCCGCTTCTTCTCTGATCTTGCCGACGCGGCCTACCTGTACATCGAGGAGCTTCACCCTGGCTCCCGTGTCGAGGTTCAACCCGGATCGTTGCGCAAGCAGCTCGACCTTCACGCTGTCGATGAACTCACCGCGGAATTGGGCTACGACGAGCGCGGCGATGACAATGACGCAGCCGGTGAAGAGGATTCCTGCCGTGGTGACGTGGGGGTCGCGCGGCGGCCCCGTCCGCAGTCGCCTGATCATCCGGCGAAGTTGAACTTGCCGGAGGTGCCGTACACGGCCAGCGACACCGCCAGCGTCACGAACACCACTGCAGCGAGTGACGAACGAACCGCTCGGCCGACGGCCTCGCCCACGCCCGCGGGCCCACCGCTGGCGGTGTAGCCGAAATAGGTGTGAATGAGCATCACGACGAGTCCCATCAAAATCGCCTGCAAGAAGGACCACAGCAGGTCCGTGGGTACGAGGAACGTGTAGAAGTAGTGGTCGTATACCCCGCCCGATTGGCCGTATACGACGACCGTCGCCGTTCGGCTCGCCAGGAACGAGGCGATGAGCGCCACTCCGTACACCGGGACGATCGCCACCATGCCGGCGAGAATCCGCGATGACGCCAGGTACGGAACCGATCGCACGCCGATCACCTCCAGCGCGTCGATCTCCTCCGAAATGCGCATAGCGCCGATCTGTGCTGTCGCGCCGGCACCGATGGTCGCCGCTAGGCCGACACCGGCGATCACCGGTGCCGCGACGCGCACATTCACATACGCCGCGATGAAGCCGGTCAAGGCCTCGACGCCGATGTCGCCCAGTGTTGTATAGCCCTGCAGCGCAACGACAGCCCCGGCTGACATCGTCAAGAATCCGACGATGACGATGGTGCCGCCGATCACCGCCAAGGCGCCGGAACCGAGTGCGACTTCGGCGACCAACCGTAGTGTTTCCCGGCGATAGTGGACCAGCGCGAGTGGGATTTCGACTATCGCTTTCCGATAGAAGACCGCTTGCCTGCCGATCTCGTCGACTGCCCGTTTCAGCCACTTCGCGCGGAGAAACACGAAGCGAGCCGGTCGCGACGTGAACCTAGGTACTGCCAACGTCATTCAGCTACCCGCCGTCATCTTGATACCGATCGCCGTGAGGGCGATATTTACGAAGAACAAGGCCATGAATGCGTAGACAACCGTCTCGTTCACGGCCTGGCCGACGCCCTTTGGGCCACCCCTCACGGTGAGACCGCGTGAGCACG
Organism: Nocardia sp. NPDC058114; assembly: GCF_042884695.1. NCBI lineage: Bacteria > Bacillati > Actinomycetota > Actinomycetes > Mycobacteriales > Nocardiaceae > Nocardia > Nocardia sp. NPDC058114. Next base: position 156,211 of record NZ_JBHVTK010000011.1, read on the forward strand.
CGACGAGCGCGGCGATGAGTCCGAACATCCCGGCTTTGATTTCGGAGATCACAAGCTCCGGTAGTCCGGTCAACAGCGGTATGCCATCGACGAACGCTCCGGGTGTGACGTTCTGGAAGTACACCGAGAAGAAGAAGCTTCCCGCGATCCCGATCGCGCACACGAGCGCATTCAGCAGCAGCGCAACCACAGTCGAGGCGAGCACACGCGGCGCAACGAGCCGCACAATCGGGTCGATGCCGAGCACCTCGAGCGCATCGATTTCCTCGCGAATCGTCCGCGACCCGAGGTCGGCACAGATTGCGGTCGCACCTGCCCCGGCTACGACCAGCACGGTGACGACGGGTCCCACCTGGGTCACCGCCCCTAGCGTGGCACCGGCACCTGCGATATCCGATGACCCGAATTCCGCGGCAAGGATATTGAAGGTGAAACTGATCAATGCGGTGAAGGGAAGCGCGACGAACAGCGTCGGCAACAACGACACTCGCACGATGAACCAGCACTGTTCGAGGAATTCCCGGCCTTGAAAGGGCCATGTCACCATGCCACGGAAAGTGTCGAGCGACAGATAGAAGAACTCGCCGAGGGAGCGTAACGGTCCCTGGACCAGATCTCGCATTGTTCTCTCCCACTGTCGAATCGAATCAAAGTTGCGGAGTCGTCTACGAAACAACGAGCAACTCGCGGAACCGCTGGGCGTCAGCCGGTTCGGTTGCCGTGCCAAGCCATGGCAAGGCGCGCCCGGATTTGAACCGGGCGTTGTATGCGCGCCGATCAGGCGTCGATTACTTGATAGACCGCGCGCAGGTACGCCTCGCTCCGCGGCGAACCGAGGAGACCGAGACCCATCTTGTTCATCATGTAGGTGATGGTCATTCGGCGGTCCAAGTCCATGACGACCATGGATCCGCCCCACCCACCCCAGAAGCAGATTCGCCCGTCAGGAATCGCGGGAACGGTTTGAGGTTCGGGGAGGCCGTAGCCGATGCCGAAGCGCAGCGGGACGCCGAGCACGCGGTCTCTGCCGTTGCTCTGTTCCTCGAAGATCAGCTCAATCGTGGCCGGAGACAGCAACTTGACACCGTCAACGCTCCCACCGCACGGGATCACGGACATGATGCGAGCGAGCGAGCGAGCATTGCCGTGGCCGTTGTAGGCGCCGAGATCTGCGCGCCGCCAGGACGCGGTGTTCGCCGCGGCAGCATCGAGTGGCGGGGACCCGAGTGCCTTGCGCATGAGGTTGCCCTCGGGAAGCGCGGTGAGGTCGAACGGAAGTGGTGGCGGCGGAACCACATCGGCGATGCGCGGCCAATCCAGTTCGTGTGCACCGATCTGGAAGTCGGCGTCCAGCGGCCCGGCGATTTCGTCGGCGACGAACTGTGCCAGGGACTTCCCAGAGACCCGGCGAACAACTTCGCCGAGCAGTTGGCCGTAGTTCTGGGCGTGGTAGCCCGAGGACCTCCCCGGCTCCCACCACGGCTTCTGTGCAGCCAGGTGCGAACTCGCCGAATCCCAATCGTAAAGATTGTCCAGGGCGAACGGCGGTTCCCAGCCGGCGACACCGGAAGTATGGGACAGCAGGTGGCGAACCTCGATACGGTCCTTGCCGTTGGCGCCGAATTCGGGCCAGTACTCCGCGACCGGGGCGCGGACATCGACCTGATGCCGGTCGACCAGCATCAGTACTGCCAGGCTCGTCACTGTCTTCGTCGACGACCACACGTTGGTGATGGTGTCGGCTTCCCATGGCCGGGTCCGCTCGATGTCGCTGAACCCTCCCCATAGGTCGACAACGACCTCGCCGTCGATGTCGACAACTACTGAAGCGCCCAACTCCTCACCTGAGGCGATGTTCTTCTCGAACTCCGTTCGGAGATCATCGAATTCGGGGCTACATTGCCCGCTTACGGTCATGACTACGTTCCCTTCGGGATATATGTGGGGTCGCCGAGCAATGCTGCTACCGCGATGGCTGCCTTCGTTGCGTCGGGGTCTTCTCCGGTGATGAGATCTGCGTAGATGAAGGATTCGGTGATCCGCGCGATGAGATAGGCCAGATCGTGCGCCGACATCGGGTGAACGAGATGGCCACGGTCCAACTCCTGTTGCACCACGCGCTCCACGGCGTCGACGATTTCGTTCAACACGGGGCTTTCCTTGGTCGTGAGCAGGCGCAGAGCGCGTTCGGGTTCGCTGCGGAGAAACCTGCGGAAATACGGTGCGTCGATGAGTGCCTGACCGAACGTGCCCGTCGCGTCCGCGATCCGGGCCGCACCGGTGCGTGTGGTCGCTGCCACCGCTGCGCGGTGAGTCGGTTCCGCGAGCGACCACAGCACGGTCGCGAGCAGATGGTCGCGATTGCCGACCCAACGGAACAGTGTTGTTCGGTCGACCCCGAGTTCAGCAGCGAGTTTCTGCATATCCAAACGGTCGCCCTCGAGGAACTTGCGCCTGGCGACGGCGATCGCCTGCTCGGCTGACACTTTGCTGTGACCCGGACCACTCATGAATGCAACATACTCACAAATGTAGCAACGAATCAAGTAGATGTTGCAAATTTGCCCGCACTCCAGGTGGAGGGCTCGTCGCGGACGCAGCGAATCTGTCGGATGAAGTCAAATTGTTGTCGCGCAAAGGCAAGTTCTCGCCGCCGAGGCTGCACAGACTTACAGCTTGTCGAGTCCTGCTGGCAAAGACGCCCAGCAGGACCGATTTCCTTCATCGACGCCGTCTCGTGGGACGGGGATGGCATAGCGAACACGATCTGGTTCGGTCGCGCGATATCCACGTCGGCCGATCACACCCCAGTCAGGAGCAACCCGGTGACCTTCCAGACCCTGCGCTACGAGGTACACGACGCGATCTTGACCATCACGCTGGACCGCCCTGAGCAACTCAACGCGTTCACCGTGAGCATGGCCGACGAGCTGGTGCACGCGTTCGAGCAAGCCAGCCGTGATGACGCAGTCGCTGCGATCGTGGTGACCGGCGCCGGGCGTGCCTTCTGCGCGGGCATGGACCTGTCGGTCGGCGGCAACGTGTTCGGTCTGGATGAAACAGCCCGGCCCACACCAACAGACATGCACCACCGGCTGACCGATCCGCCGATCCATCAGGGTGTGCGTGATGCGGGCGGGCGCGTGGCGCTAGCTATCTTCGCGTGCACCAAACCGGTGATCGCCGCCATCAACGGCGCCGCAATAGGAGTCGGAGCGACGATGACCCTGCCCATGGACATTCGAATAGCCAGCGATGATGCCCGCATCGGGTTCGTCTTCGGCAAGCTCGGCATCGTTCCCGAAGCGTGCAGCACGTGGTTCTTGCCGCGCATCGTCGGAATCAGTCGTGCATTGGAATGGACCTATGCGGCCGAAATCCTCACCGCCGATGCCGCTTTCGAAAGCGGGCTGGTTCGTACGGTCGTGGCGGCGGCCGATCTGCTGGATACCGCGTATGCGCTGGCGAAGACGTTCACCACCGACCGCTCACCGGTCGCTACCGCACTGGCCCGGCACATGATGTACCGCAACAGCGCACAACCGCACCCGCTCGATGCCCACCGGGTCGACTCGCTGGCGATGTTCTACACCAGCATCGCCGACGGCAAAGAAGGCGTCGACGCGTTCCTCGGCAAGAGGCGACCACAGTTCACCAGTCGAACCAGCCATCAATTACCGCAGGTATTCGGCTGATCAACCCCACCGCACCGAGGACAACGAAATGCGATCAATAGCTAGAGGAGACACCGCACCGATGTTGAGCACCATGCAGGACGAGCCGCTTTCGCTGGCGACGCTACTGAAGTACGCCTCGACCTTCCAAGGCGACAGCACAGTGTCCACTTGGACCGGCAGCGGCGTGCGCACCATGACCTACCGTGAAATGGGTTCTGAGGCAGCGAAACTGGCGAACGCGCTGCGCGGGTTCGGAATCGGAATCGGCGACCGGGTCGCGACCTTCATGTGGAACAACAACGAGCACATGGTCAGCTACATCGCCGTGCCCGCGATGGGCGCGGTGCTCCACGCTCTCAACATCCGATTGTTTCCAGAGCAGCTGGTGTTCGTGGCCAATCATGCCCAAGACCAGGTCGTCATCGTTGACGGCTCGCTGGTGCCGATGTTCGCCCAGTATCTGCCGAACCTGAAGACGGTCCGTCACGTCATCGTTGCCAACGGCGACGCCGAGGCGTTGCAGGCACCTGCCGGCGTGCAGGTGCACTCCTACGCCGAACTGCTCGCAACCCAGCCCGACACCTTCGACTACCCGCTGATCGATGAGCGCTCTGCCGCCGCAATGTGTTACACCTCCGGCACGACCGGCGATCCGAAAGGGGTGGTGTACTCGCACCGCTCCAACTGGCTGCACGCGATGCAGGTCGCCTCGCCGATGGGTATGGGCTGCACCGGGTCCGACAACGTGCTGGCGATCGTGCCCCTGTTCCATGCGAACGCCTGGGGCCTGCCCTATGCCGCGCTGATGGCGGGCACGAACCTGCTCATGCCCGACCGCTTCCTGCAGCCGGGACCGCTGCTGGAGATGATGGCAGACCAGAAGCCGACCTTCGCCGCGGCCGTGCCAACCATCTGGGGCGGGGTCCTTGCCGGGCTGGCTGCCAGGCCACAGGACATCTCGCACCTGCGCGCCGCGGTGGTGGGCGGGTCGGCGGTGCCGCCTTCGATGATGCGCGCCTTCCAAGAGCAGCACAGCTTGCGAATTGTGCAGGCTTGGGGCATGACCGAGACTTCACCGCTGGGCAGCGTCGCTCATCCGCCTGCGGGTGTCACCGGCGAGCAGGAGTGGGAGTTTCGTTATACCCAAGGTCGTTTCCCCGCCGGTGTGCAGGCACGGCTGGTCGGCGACGATGGCAACGTCGTGCCCAACGACGGCGATTCACTAGGCGAGCTGGAAGTTCGCGGACCCTGGATCACCGCCTCTTACTATTCCCCCGACGGCGTCGCGATCGACTCCGACAAGTTCGACGACGGCTGGCTGCGTACCGGCGACATCGGCAAGATCAGCCCCAACGGTTATCTCACCCTGGTCGACCGCTCCAAGGATGTCATCAAGTCCGGTGGCGAGTGGATCTCTTCGGTGGATCTGGAGAACGCGGTGATGGGCCACCCGGCCGTCGCTGAGGCCGCGGTCATCGGAGTGCCGGACGAGAAGTGGGACGAGCGGCCGCTGGTCGTCATCGTGCTGACCGAGGCCGGCGCCGCCGAGGCCGCCGAGCTGCGCGACTTCCTGGCCGACAAAGTCGCCAAATGGCAACTGCCCGAACGCTGGACCTTCATCACCGAGGTGCCCAAGACCAGCGTCGGCAAGTTCGACAAGAAACGGCTGCGCGCCCAGTACGCCGACGGCGACCTGACCGTCACCTCGCTGCCCTGACCTAGATCTCCACCAGCCCCCGACATCCTCGGGAGCCGAGCCGAGCTCAGCTCCCGAGGATGCGATTTCTGGCCGAGACAGCTCGCCCGCCACCGTGACGTTCAACATCAGCGGTGAACGACCGACTGCTCGAAACACTGCGCGCGAATTGGAGTTCCGATGCCACGTGCACGCCGTAGTCCTCACGGCGATAAGGTTCGATACCGCCGCGATGCTGAGATCGTCGCGCAATTCAGCAATCGCTCATTGCGTCGTCTCGTCCAGACCGTCGATGGTCTGCCCTCCTCGACACTTGGACAGATCATCGCGGTCGTTGACATCATTCGGGTAGTCGAAGACATCCATACGGCTGTCACCGACATCTGACGATCAGAAATGCGTAGTCCAGCGGCCCGGCGTGGCCGGACAGTCGCGCTATTCGCTCGACCACAGGCCGGGCATCTGCACAGGAATATTCGCGGCCAGGGGTGCGCCAAGTTCATCTGCGCCGGACCACGCACGCGATCACCCCTGCAGTCACGTGACGATGCGATAGCCATGTCGAAGCCAGGTCGCGTCAGCACGCCAGATCCTTGACCGCGTGAAAAGTGCACGCGGTCAAGGATCTCTCTCAGGCGTAGGGGTCGCTCACTGCGGTGTACCTGATTTCCAGATATTCCTCGATGCCTTCGAATCCGCCCTCGCGGCCCAAACCAGATTGTTTAACCCCTCCGAACGGTGCCGCGGGATTGGACACCACACCGACGTTGAGCCCGAGCATGCCGGTTTCGAGCTCTTCCATCAGACGTAGGCCACGGGCGGTGTCGCGAGTGTAGGCGTAGGCGGCCAGTCCGTACTCGGTGCTGTTCGCTGCTGCTATGGCCTCGTCTTCGGTGCCGAATCGGATGATCGGTGCGACAGGTCCGAAGATTTCTTCGCGCAGCAGGCGGGAACCGGGATCCACGTCGGTTAGGACGGTCGGCGGATAGAAGTGCCCGGGTCCAGGAAGTGGCGCACCGCCGACGCGAACGACGGCACCACGCTCGACAGCGTCGAGCACGAGGTCGTGCACCTTGCGGCGGGAAGCCTCATCGATCAGTGGTCCGATCTGGGTGGTGGGGTCGGAGCCCGGCCCGACGACAAAGGCGGCCACGCGTTCGGTGAGTTTGTCGGTGAACTCCGCGGCCACCGATTCGTGCACCAGAAAGCGGTTGGCTGCGGTGCATGCCTGCCCCATGTTGCGTAGTTTCGCGACGATCGCGCCCTCGACGGCGGTATCGATGTCGGCGTCGTCGAACACAAGGAACGGTGCGTTGCCGCCGAGCTCCATCGAGGTCCGCAGTACTTGTGTTGACGACTCGGCGAGAAGACGGCGACCGACCTGAGTGGAACCCGTGAACGACAGTTTCCGCAGCCGAGGGTCGGTAATGATCGCCGAAACAGCTTCTGCCGCCGATGATGTCGGAATCACGTTGAGCACGCCTGGAGGAAGGCCGGCCTCGGCGAGGACTCGGGTCAGCAAGAGTGAAGTCAGCGGTGTGAGCGCGGCGGGTTTGAGTACCATGGTGCAGCCGGCCGCGACGGCGGGTGCGATCTTGCGGGTGGCCATCGCCAGTGGGAAGTTCCATGGGGTGATCAACAGCGTTGGCCCGACAGGGTGTTTGTTGACGAGTAGTCGGGTCTTGCCGTCAGGTGCGGTGCCGAATCGTCCATTTGCCCGCACGGCTTCTTCGGCAAACCAGCGCAGGAATTCTGCGCTGTAGGTGACCTCGGCTCGCGCCTCGGCCAACGGTTTGCCCATCTCGAGAGTGATGAGTGCGGCGAATTCCTCCGCGCGGGCGGTTACGGCTTCGAAAGCTCTTCGCAGAATCTCCGATCGCGTGCGAGGTGCGGTGCGAGCCCAGTGTCGTTGGGCGACGACAGCGGAGTTCAGAGCGGCGCGCGCGTCGGCGGGCGTTGCGTCGGCCACGGAGGCCAGGGGCAGCTCAGTGGCAGGGTCGAAGACCTGAAAGGTTCTGGCGCCCTGTGCGTCTCGCCACTGCCCGCCGTAGTACATCTGCGCCTCGACGTCACGAATGGTGGATGCTGTGATGCTCAATTGCTGGGCCTCAATCTTGATCGAAGACAATGATTTGTCGAACGGCTTTGCCGTCGGCCAATTCGTCCATGGCTGAATTGATTTCGGACAGTCGAATACGTGAGGTGATCAGCTGCTCGACCGGGAGTACACCGTCGCGCCACATCTGCGCGAAGATCGGGATGTCACGTTCGGGCACCGCCGAACCGAGATAGCTTCCGGTGATCGTGCGTGCTCCCGAGACCAGACCCAACGGCGCGATGGTGGCGCGGATCTCGGGTCCAGGCAGCCCGACTGTCACGGTTGTCCCGCCTGGAGCGGTCGCCGCCACGGCGGTCTCGAATGCGCGGGCACTGCCTGCTGCCTCCACGACGACGGCGGCGGTGATCCCGGATTCGATCACCTCTTGCGGTGTGCAAGCGGCGGCACCCGCTGCGCGTGCGTGGCTGAGCTTGTCGGGCAGCGGATCCACGCCCATGACCTCGCCGTGGCCCAACGCGACTGCGGTAAGCAGGGCCGCCATTCCCACTCCACCCAACCCGACGACCATGACCGCATCGCCCGGCTGTGGGCGGCCTGCGTTGATCACCGCGCCGCCGCCGGTCAGTACCGCGCAACCGAGTACCGCAGCGATGTCAGGCGGTATGTCGTCGCCGATGGGAACTACTGAGCGTCGGTCGACCACTGTGTGGGTGGCGAATCCCGATATCCCGAGATGATGGTTGATCGCCTTCCCGCCGCGACGCAGGCGTACTCCACCTCCGAGGAGGATGGCGTCGTTGTTGGCTGCGCTACCCGCCGAGCAGGGCAATCGCCCGTTGGTGCCACAGGCGAGACAATATCCACATCGCGGGAGAAAGGTCATGACAACTCGCTGTCCGATCGCGATGTCATCGACGTCGGATCCGAGGAGCTCGACTCGCCCGGCGGCTTCGTGCCCGAGCAGCATCGGAAGGGGGCGGCGACGATTGCCGTCGACGACTGACAGGTCGGAGTGGCAGATACCGGCGGCCTCGATACGAACAAGGACCTCGCCCGGCCCGGGTGGGTCGAGGTCGAGTTCATCGATGACGAGTGGCCGGGACCGTGCGTATGGTCGATCCTGCCCACTGTGTTCGAGTACCGCGCCCCGAATCTTCATTCCGTGTCCGTCCTTGTGGATTCCCCGTTCCGGTGGAGTTCGGCGAGCCAACTCATCGCAGAGCCGCCGCTCGGCGTTTGCGCGTACCACGGGGACTCAGTCGCTGCATCACCGTCAGGTACGAGGCCGGAAACATGCGGGCTATCAGATCGGCCGTGACGGCGGATGATGCGATCAATACGCGTGGTTTGCGTCGGGTGATGCCGTCGAGGATCTGCTCGGCGGCTTTGTCCGCCGGATAGGTGAGGAGTTTGGCGAATGCCGCTTTGCTCACTCGTGTCTGTTCTTCGGAAGCCGAGTCCGCGATCCGGACGCTCTCCGCGATCCTGGTGCGGATCCCCCCGGGATGCACCGTGGTGACTCCGACTCCTTGGTCGGCGAGTTCGTGGCGCAGCGCTTCACTGAAGCCACGCAGCGCGAATTTGCTTGCGGCGTAAGCGGTTTGGCCAGGTGGTGCGATGAGGCCGAACAGGCTCGAAACATTGACGATGTGGCTTCCCGGTGTGGCGAGCAAGGTCGGGAGCAGCAAGCGTGCCAAGGCGACCGGGGCGCGGAAGTTGATGTCTTGAACCCACTGGAATTCCTCAGCCGTGAGGTCTCGGAAATTTCCGCCCAGGGCGACACCGGCATTGTTGATCAACAGTGTGATGCTCGGATGCCGGGCGAGGATCGCCGAGGTCTTTGCCTCCAGGCTGTCGAGGTCGGCGAGGTCCACGACATAGGTATCCACCGCTAGGTCGGGGCGGGCCAACCGCACCACTTCGGCGACTGTAGCCAGGCGGTCGGCGTCCTTATCGACCAGCACCAGGTTGCAGCCGCGTGTAGCCAGCCCATATGCCATCTGCTCGCCCATACCGCTCGCAGCACCGGTGAGTAACGCAGTGGCCCCCGTAAACCTGTAAGAGGACAGTGACATCGGATCTCCTTCAACAGTGGCGCGACAATTGGCTCGACCGCCAGTCTGTTGGGCAACATCCGTGCGAACTTGATGTGAGACGACAACAATTTCGCTTTGCGCGACACTGCGCTGGGTTCTGATCAGCAGCCCGATAGTTTCACCCGGTTACGGTGCCGCAGCACCGCCGCGGCGGATTGCGCGCGGCGTGGCACCCCACCAGCGTCTGCAGCATCGGGTCAGGGTGGATTGTTCGCTCAGCCCGACCAGCGCCGCGATCTGACTCATCGGCATGTCGGTGGTGGTCAGGTAGCGGTGGGTTTGGTTGCGACGAACCTCGTCGAGAATGGCGGCAAACGACGTGCCCTCAGCTGCGAGGCGGCGTTGCAGCGTGCGGGGATGCACGGCGAGAAGCCTGGCGACGACACCGATCTCCGCAGGTGCGGTGCCGAGCGACTGTTGCAACGCCGCGTGCACCTGAGTCCCGGTCGGCAGCGCGGGGTGCGACGGCGCCTGTTCCGCCAGGAAGGTCATTGCCAACCGCATCAGACTCTCGTCCGCACCAGAGAGGGGAAGGGTTGTGATGCTGCGCGGTACCCGCAAATTCGCGGCCGGACGCGCAACGCGCACCGGCGCTCCGAAGAACCGCTCGTAAAGGGCTATCGGGGCGACGGGTCGATACGGCAGATCCACCGACCGCAGACCGTACCGGCCGCCGACCAGCAGCTCGATGGTTCGGTGGAGGAAGCCGAGTCCAAGATCCACGCCTTGCACGGAGATGACCCGTCCGCCGGCCGAGACCCCGTATCTCAGGGCGAGTACACCGCGCGCCCCGTCCGGGTCGTCTTCCATCGCGATGCTCATTCCCTGGGCATGCAGAAACAGGTATCGAGAAGCACATTCGAGCGCATCAGCGACGGTGGGGGCGTTGCGGATCGCCAAAGACAGCGGTCCCAGCATTCCCAGGTCCTGGCGGCCGGCAACACGCAATCCCAGATCTGGACAGTCCAGCAGGCGTGCTGCGGACTCGAGTACCCGGGCGGCCACGAGATCGGAGATGAGAATGTCGTCGCTGTCGAGTGCGACCGGCGGTAGCCCTGCCCGCTCGGCCAGCTCGTCGGCGTTGCCGCCGAGCTCGGCTACGGTGGCACGGAACCCGCGCAGCGCTGCGGAACGAATCATCGGCATGTCGCCCAGTATCAAATTTTTGTCGTCTCAGATCAAGAACTACGAGCAGTGAACGGCAAATACTGGTTGCTATGACAGACGACCCGCGTTCCACCACCAGCTCCGAGCATGTCGATGTGGTGATCGTCGGCGCAGGCTTGTCCGGTGTGGGTGCCGCATACCGGCTGCAAACCGAGTGCCCGACCAAGTCCTATGCCGTGCTCGAGGCCCGTAGCGCGCTGGGCGGAACGTGGGATCTGTTTCGATACCCCGGGATTCGCTCCGATTCGGACATGTTCACTCTCGGATACCCGTTCCGGCCCTGGCGCGAGGCCAAGTCCATCGCTGACGGCCCCGATATTCTGCGTTACATCCAGGAAACCGCGACCGAGTTCGGCATCGACCGACACGTCCGCTACAACACCAAGGTCGTCGCCGCGGACTACTCGATCGCCGATGCCCTATGGACATTGACCGTCGAACGGCACAGCGACGACGGAACAACAACCACCTCTGCGCTGACCTGTACCTTCCTGTACTCGTGTGCGGGCTACTACGACTACGACCGAGGCCACGCCCCGCAATTTCCGGATAGCGATTCCTTCACCGGCATGATCGTGCACCCCCAGTTCTGGCCCGACCACCTCGACTACACCGGCAAGCAGGTAGTCGTAATCGGCAGCGGCGCGACCGCCGTGACCCTCGTGCCATCCATGGCGACAGACGCCGCCCATGTGACGATGCTGCAGCGCTCACCGACCTGGATCAGCGCCGTCCCCAGCCGGGACAAGATCGCTGATCGACTGCGCGCCATGTTGCCCGCCGGTATGGCGCATCGCATCATTCGTACCAAGAACATTCTTTTCAGCACCGCCTTCTATCAGTACTGCCGTCGGCGGCCCGAGGGAGCACGCGAACTGCTCATCAAGATGAACACCCGCATTCTCGGCGATGCGCAGCTGGTCGAGGACCACTTCACTCCCAGCTATAACCCGTGGGACCAACGGCTTTGCGCCATCCCGGGCGCAGACCTGTTCAAAACTATCAAGAGCGGAGCGGCCGAGGTCGTCACCGACCACATCGATGCTTTCGTTCCCGAAGGTATCCGCCTTCGATCCGGCCGTGTGCTCGAAGCCGATATCGTGATCACCGCAACAGGTCTGCAGCTCAAGGCATTCGGCGGAGTCCAGCTGAAAGTCGACGGCCGAGCTGTTGACCTGCAGTCACAATTCGTATGGCAGGGTGCGATGATCAGCGAAGTGCCGAACTTCGCCATGTGCATCGGCTACACCAACGCCTCGTGGACCCTGCGCGGCGACCTCACCTCGCGCTTGGTCTGCAAGGTCCTCAACCACATGGACCGGCACGAACTGGCCGCCATCGCACCCAAGGCAGATCCCGGCCTTCATGAGCGCCCACTGCTCGATTTGGCGGCAGGCTACGTCCAACGCTCGATCAACGAGTTCCCCCGCCAGGGCGACCGGCGGCCGTGGAAAGTCCGACAAAACTACATCCTCGACTGGCTGACCACGATGCGCACCGATCTCACCGCGACGCTCGACGCGACACCTCGTGTCGCAATCCGCAACACACACACCTCGGCCCACGAGGTCGCCTCGTCCGCTTGATTTCCATCGGCACGAAGAAGCTGAGCTGACCGCTGACCAGGGGATGTCCCGGTCAGCGATTATGCGTCCCGAATTCCCCCATCACCCACACCGATCGTGGTAGGCCTATATCGATACGTAAATAAATCGCAGTACAACGAGGTGGTGCGAGATGGATTTACGGTGCCGATCGAGGTTTCGCCAGGTCTCGATCACCTTGCTGAGCATTTCCACGCTGTTCGCGGGATTCGGAATGATCGGCACCCCACCAGCTAGCGCTGAGACTCGAATATGCGCACTGCCGGAAGGGGATGCCGCCGTCGAGTCCGTCGCACCCGCTGATGTCGATATCGACCAGCGAGCAATGGACGAGGCGATCGCGTTCGCGTCGTCGCGAATGCGGACCAACATCCAGATCTTCCGCAACAACTGTCTCGTAGGTACCGGACCGCTGAACTCTGCTACCGGCAATGTCGCATGGCACCTGTGGAGTTCGACCAAAGCGGTGACAGCGTTGGTCGTCGGTGTCGCCGTCACACAAGGCCTGCTACGCCTGGACGCACCGATCGGTGATTACCTACCAGAAGGCGAAGGAGACGCCGCGCATCGCGCGATCACCATCCGCGACTTGTTGACGCAATCATCGGGTTTGAAGCAGTCACTTTTCGCCGAGGCTTTCACCGGCCTGATTCCCGATCTGAACACCGCCCAACAAGCTTTAGCCTTGCCGGTTGAGCACCCTCCGGGCACATTTTTCGAGTACTCCCAGCGCGGACCCGACCTCCTTGTCTACGTTGTGCAGCACGCGATCGGACGAGATTTTCAGGGGTTCGCACAGCAGTACCTGTTCGACCCGCTGGGCATCGATGCCGAGGACTACTACTGGAAGCGCGACCGTGCGGGCAATATCTACGGGTTCGCGTATCTGTTCCTGCCGCCGAACGACTTCTCCCGGATCGGGTTGCTTCTACTCAACAACGGTGAGTGGAACGGGAAACGAGTCATCGACGCCGCCTACATGGACCAATACCGGCAGCCGTCGAAGTCCAACGCCTGCTACGGCTTCCTTGTCTGGCTCAACCAAACTCCTTGTACGGGCGTCACATTGCCGTCGCGAAAGACGATCGATGTTGCGGCGTTCGACCCGATGCCGCCCGACACCTATGCAACCGTAGGTTTCTTGCACCAAACAAATTTCGTTGTGCCGAGTCTGAACTTGCTGATCACCTGGAACGGTGTCCTCGGCGATGTATCACCCGACCCGAGCACGCTGCTTTCCGTCAACACCAACAGTGAACTCTACCGGGAGTTCCTTCGACTCTTTGCCCGCGCGATCACCGACGTCGACCTGCCCGACCCGGGCCCCTACGTCCCCAGCATGAACCTCGAACTCGACCCGATCGGTGTCTTCGATCCCAATGTCCTGCTGGCATCATTCGGCGTAGGACCATATGCCCCGGCCGGATGCACGCTGCTCTCATGTGGCGGCGTACCGCTGACACCGCCCTTCGACAGCCCAGAACCGGCATGTCAAAGCGGAGTCTTCTGCCTGCCTGTCCCCGGGGCGCCCAAACGCGAGGGACAGTAGACGACCGAATGCGAGGGACCACAGCCTCGGTCGGAACGCGTACTCAGGCCCCCGACTTCACGGAGACTTTGGGGCAGCTGAACCGATGAAAGTGTGCCGTTTCCGTGCCTCGACGACCCCGAAAAGCAGAAAACCAGGTCAAACGATGACGTTTGCCCTGGTAGATGCTCCCCCATCTGGACTCGAACCAGAAACCTGCCGATTAACAGTCGGCTGCTCTGCCAATTGAGCTATAGGGGATTGTCCTGGGTGGTTAGACTCAGGTGGTCTGCCTTGGCGGGCTGACCGAGATGAAACTTTAGCGCATCGTGTCGCGGGAACCCAAATCGGGGCGCTACCTGCGGACATGCGGCGTATAACGATGTGCTGTCGAACGGTGGCCGGATCGACAGGGGTGGGGCGGCTGGGGCAGGATGGAGCCCGCACACAGACGTGGGAGGAGCTCCAGGAGATGCTGCGGTTGATCATCGGCGTGGCGGCCGGTTATGTGCTGGGCACGAAGGCCGGTCGGGCACGCTACGAACAGATCACTGCGGCCTCGCGAGCGGTCGCGGGTAGTCCGGTGACGAGGAAGCTGGTGTCGGTGAGCCGGCAGAAGCTGTCGGACAAGTTGAGCACGCAGCCGAAGCTCGAGCCGATGGAGCCGATCGACGAGCGCACCACGGTCTTGATTCCGCACAACCAGCTGCGTCGCTGAACTGAGTTCTGTCGGCGCGCGCGGACGAGCGTCCAACCGTCGAATCCTCCTGACGCGCAGGCTCCGCGAAATTCCACCTCAGTCACACCGATATACGGGGGACCCCATGACCGATCCGCATCTGAACGCCGCCGGCGCCGCACCGGTGTCGTTGTTCAGCGCCCAGTATCTCGGCGACGCGAGTGCGGAGCCCGCCGAGCCGGTCCCCGGCAACCATCTGCCGACCTTCCTGGCCGCGGTCGAAGACCCGGACCAGAGCTAGCGGTGCTCGCTCTCGCTTCTCGGTAGTTCGGCGCGGGTAGTACCTGCGTGGAAATTGGGGTAGCCGGGTACTCGTGTGGGTTCGGACACATCCTCGTACGTTCAGATCAGCCTGAAAATCTGCGGCTGACGTCGGCGTTTGGGACATCTGCGCCGCGCGAGTGTCGAGGAGTACGGATGTCTACCGCAATCACCACGCTGACATCGCCCCAAGGCCGACCACCGACTCTGATCGGCGACGCGAAGGTCTCACCGAACTCGGTGTACCCCGCGCCGACCACTTCGTTCGTCGAGCTGCTCCGGGCGGAGGTGAACGGCGCACATCGTCCTACACCGCGCTGTCTCTACGTGTACGGCACCGACGGATGGCCCTGTGTCGTGGGCGTGCTGCGCGGTGCCGCCGACGCGATCGGCGACAACAGCAAGCCCAGGTTCGGACGGCGGATGACCCGCGACGTCTGCGACTTCATCGTCGCGTACTCGGCTCTGTAGGAAGGAATCATCATGTCCGACACCATCTCTGCCGAATCGGTAGCCGACGTCGCCTACGAGTTCGTTGTCCCCGTGGAGAAGCCGTTGCAGACCGACCTGACGGTGATGCCCGAACTGCTCGAGGTGGATCTGCTGGTGCGCGCCGCGGAGGCGCGCGCCAAGTTCAACGTCGACGGATCCGGCATGACGGTCGCCGTCCTCGATACCGGGCTCCGCACCACGCACGTCGATTTCGCGGGCCGGGTTCGGGCAGGCCGGAACTTCACGGCCGACAACAATGGTTCGCCCACCGATCCGAGCGACGGACAGGGTCACGGCACCAACGTCGCGGGGATCATCTGTGCCGGCGGGGTGCACACCGGGATGGCGCCGCGCGCGAATATCGTGCCCGTCAAGGTCCTCGGCAACTCCGGCGGCGGGAGCTTCGAGGCGATCCGTGACGCACTGCACTGGGTGCTGGCCAATCGGGCATCGCTGGGTATCTCCGCCGTGTGTATGTCGCTCGGCGCATCGGACAACAACACCTCGGACGCGGATTTCGCGGGCGACGGCATCGGCGACGTGATGCGGAAACTCACCGACGCCGGCGTCGCCTGCTGTGTCGCGGCGGGTAACGACTACTTCGCCCACAACAGTGGCCAAGGCATGAGCTACCCGGCGATCTTCCGCCAGACGATCAGTGTCGGCGCGGTCTACGACGCCGACGAGGGCTCGTTCAGCTACGGCTCCGGGGCGACCGCCCTTTCGACGGCTCCGGATCGGATCACCCCGTTCTCGCAGCGCCTGCACTCGAGTGTGGGTGGCGCCTGCGCGACCGACATCTTCGCGCCCGGCGCCCCGACGACCTCGTCGGGGATCCGCAACGACAGCGGCGAGTCGATCCAGCACGGCACCAGTCAGGCCACGCCCGTGGTCGCCGGCATCGTGCTGCTGATTCAGCAATTCCATCTGCGGGTGGCCGGGACGATGCCGTCGGTCGCCGATGTTCGCACATGGCTGCTGGCGGGTGCTGTGCCGATCGTGGACGGCGACGACGAAAACGACAATGTCGTCCACACCGGACAGACGTTCAGCCGGATCAGCGCGTTCGGCGCGCTCACCGCCTGCGCGAAGGACGTGGCGCGCTCGGCGCTGGTCGAAGCGGGTATCGACCGTTCGCGGGTGTAACTGCCATGAAGGCCAGGCTGTTCCTCAGCCATTCGAGCCGGGACAGCCGCGAAGCGGTCGCACTGCGGGTCTGGCTGATCGAGGCGGAACCCGGTCTGGCGGGCGAGATCTTCCTCGATCTCGACCCGGACACCGGGATTCCGGCAGGCGTGCGCTGGAAGGACGCGTTGCGCCGGGCAGGCGACCGCTGCGAGGCGGTCATCTGTCTGCTGTCGGACAACTGGGACAGTTCTCATGAGTGCAAGGTCGAATACCGCCATGCCGAGTCCCTGAACAAGCCGATCTTCACGGTCCGGCTCGAACCGCTGACCGGGCGCGACATGACCAGCGAGTGGCAGCGCTGCGACCTGTTCGGGGACGGACCGAAGACCACGATCCTGGTGGACGGGGAGAAGGTCGAGTTCCTGACAGAGGGGTTGCAGCGACTACGTCACGGTCTGCGGGCGGCCGGTATCGGCGCCGACACCTTCGGCTGGCCACCGCCCGGCGACCCGGGACGCGCACCGTACCGCGGGTGGGAACCGCTCGAATCTGTCGATGCCGCAGTATATTTCGGTCGCGACGCGCAGATCGGGCGAGCGATGGACACCGTGCGCGGCCTGCGTGGCCTCGGTGGTGGCCACCTGTTCGTCGTCCTCGGTCCCTCCGGCGTCGGCAAGTCGTCGTTCGTGCGCGCCGGGTTGCTGCCTCGGCTGGCCCGCGACGACCGCCACTTCCGAACCATGGACATCGTGCGGCCGCACCGCAGGGCGCTCACCGGCGATGCCGGATTCGCGCGGTCGATTCACGCGTTGCGCGTCGGCGTCGGGCTGCGCCGGCCCTGCCTCACCGAGATCGAGGACGGCGTCCGCGACATCGAACAGGTGCGGGCCTGGCTGATCGAAGCACAGCAGGCCGCGCGCGATCGCGTTGTGGACTCCGGCGACGACCCGGCGCCGACGCTGATTCTGCCGATCGACCAGGCCGAGGAGCTGTTCGGCCCCGAGGCGGGGGAGCAGGCAGGCGTGCTGCTCACTCTCCTCGGCGGACTGCTCGACCGCGAGCGTGGGATCGCGATGATCGCGGTCGCCACTATCCGCTCGGACCGCTACGAGCCGCTCCAGACCGCACCCATGCTGGCGTCGGTCGCGGTGCGCCCGTTCGACGATCTGAAACCGATGCCGCAGGCCCAGTTCAAGGAGGTCATCGTCGGGCCCGCGCGGCGGGCGAGAGAAGCCGGCGCCGAGTTGTCGTTCGCCCCGGACCTGGTGGAACGTCTGCTCGACGACTGGTCCCGCGGCGCCGACACCCTGCCGCTGCTCTCGCTCACCCTCGCCCGGCTGTACCGGGACTATGGGGACGGGGAGATCACCCTCGCGCACTACGAATCCCTCGGTGGATTGCGGCGGGTGGTACAGCGGGAGGTCGACGAGCTCCTCGACGCCGATCCCGAGGTCCGGGCCGGGCAGTTGGCGATCCTGCGGCGGGCCTTCGTGCCGTGGCTGGCGACGATCAATTCCGGCAACGACCAGCCGATGCGCCGCCCGGCCCGCTGGTTCGATCTGCCGCCGGAGAGTCATCCACTGCTCGAGGAGTTCGTCGCACGCAGGCTGTTGGTCAAAGACGAGCGAGACGGCGCCGTTGTCGTCGAGGTCGCGTTGGAAAGCCTGCTGCGCCAATGGGATACCCTCGCCGACTGGCTGCGGGTGCAGGCCGGCGAGCTGGAGGCCGCCGACAACCTCGAGCGGGCCGCGCAGGCGTGGGAGCAGAACGGGCGGCGCGAGGAATGGCTGCTGTCGGGGTCACGGCTCACCGATGCCGAATCACTGGCCACCGCACCAGGATTCCGCGAGCGGCTCAACCCTGCCCGGGGATTGCTGCTGGCCTCACGGCAGGTCGAGGACGAGCGCATCGCCGAGGAACGTCGGCACCGGGAGGACGAGCTGCGGGCCGCCAGGGAACGCCAGCAGGCGGCGGAAACGTTGGCGGCCACGGAGAGCCGGGCGAAGGAGGACGCGCAGCGCAGCGCCAGGGCGTTGCACCGGCGGTCGCGGATTCTGCGGGCGGCGCTGGCGGTGACCATGGTGGCCGCGCTGGTCGCGGGTTTGCTGTGGGTGCGCGCGGATCGGGCGCAAGAACGTGCCGTCGCCGAGAGCCGTCGCGCGACAGCACTGGCATTGTCGGCGAACTCGCAACTCATGCTCTCGGGCCGGTGGCCGGGGAAGAGCGACGACATCCTGGGTATGCAGATGGCTATCGCCGCGTACCGTCTCGGCGAGGGGACCGGGCGGGAGTTCGCCCTGCTCAACGCGATCCACCAGCAGGGCAAAATCCGCAAGATCGCCGACATGGACGAGGCCGACGTCTCCAGCGTCACCTATAGCCCGAATGGGAAACAGATCGCTGCCACGCGTGGGAACGCGATCCAGCTCCTCGATGCCGCAACCTGGACCCCGATCGGCGCTCTGCTGTCCGGCCACGCGTCCGAAGTCACTCGCATCGCGTTCAGTCCGGACGGTGCCCGGCTGGTGTCCGCAGGTCGAGATCGAACTGTTCGGCTCTGGGATGTCGAGTCCCAGAAGCAGATCGGGGCCGAAATGCGCGGCCACACCGGTGTGGTCGTCGGCGTCGCGTTCAGCCCGGACGGCCACCACATCGTGTCGGCGAGCTTGGATGAATCCGTCCGGCTCTGGGATGCCGAGACGCATCAGCAGATCGGCGAGATGACCGGGCACACCACGCCGGTGACCTCGGTGACGTTCGGCAGGAACGGGTTGATCGCCTCGGGTGATGTCGGCGGCACCGTCCAACTGTGGGACGCTCGGTCCCAGCGGCCCTCGGGTGAACCGCTGACCGCGCATACCGGCAGTGCCGTGAACAGCCTTGCCTTCGACCGCGACGGTGACCGGCTGGTGGTCGCGGGAT
The DNA here is from genome assembly GCF_042884695.1 of Nocardia sp. NPDC058114. Taxonomy (NCBI): domain Bacteria; kingdom Bacillati; phylum Actinomycetota; class Actinomycetes; order Mycobacteriales; family Nocardiaceae; genus Nocardia; species Nocardia sp. NPDC058114. The sequence continues at coordinate 175,580 of NZ_JBHVTK010000011.1, forward strand.
TCGATCTCCAGCAATGGGATACCAGGACCCGCCGCCCGATCGGGGAGCCGCTTCGCGGACACACCGCCGCGGTAGAACAAGTCGTCTACAGCGGCGACAGCACGCAGATCGCTTCGGCAGGCGATGACAAGACGATCCGGCTGTGGGATGCCGCGACGGGCAGGCCCATCGGAGAGCCACTGGAGGGACACGAGCTGGTGGTGTCCAGTGTCGCCTTCCACCCCGACTCCGGTCGAATCCTCTCCGGCAGTATGGATTCCACCGTCCGCGAGTGGGATGTGGGTGGCGGGCGAACCATCCACCACGGCGCGAGAGTGCTGGGCGCGGACGTGAGCCCGGACGGCAGGCATATCGTCTCCGGCGGTGCGAACGGCACCATTCGGCAGTGGGATACCGGCACCGGTGCGCAGGTCGGTCCCTTGCTCCGCGGCGACGAAGGCCTTTTCCAGCTCGCGGAGTACACAGCAGAAGGCACACAGCTGGAGGCCGCCGGGTTCAGCCCCGAATCCCTCACCTGGACCGAAATTCGGTTCTGGGATGCCGCATCGGGCGCTGCGGTCGGGTCGCCGATCCCGCTGCCGCCCGAAACGGCTGTTTTCGCACACGATCCTGGTCGGCGCAGGATCGTGATCGCCGGCGACGGAAAGGCCCAGATTCGAGACATGGCGAGTATGCGGCCGGTCGGACCGGAACTGCGCCACGACGACGGTTTCGTGCAGATGGTGTCGATCGACGACGCCGGACGGCGCGTCGCCACCGGCGCCACCGACTACGCGGTCCGGTTGTGGGACGCCGACACCGGCAATCCGGTCGGCGACCCGATGGTCGGGGACGGGTGGGTCAAGAGCACCAGCTTCAGCCCGGACGGCCGCCTGCTCGCCGTCGGTTACGAAGACAAGACGATTCGCATCTGGAACACCGATACCGGCCAGGAAATCGGCGAACCCATGGTGCAGGACGGCCCCGCCACCAGAGTCCAATTCTCTCGGGACGGCCGCACACTGGTCACCGTCGGTACCGACAACGTGTTGCGGCTGTGGGATGTGGGGACGCACCGCCAGATCGGACCCGCCCTGGTCGGTCACGGCGCTCTCGTCACCGCTGTCGATTTCCTGCCCGACGGTTCGGGGATCATCTCGGCGAGCATCGACGAGACCATCCGGATGTGGCCCGTGCCGACCGCCTCGCCCGAGCAACTGTGCGCCAAGATGACGCACAACATGAGCCGGGAGATGTGGCGGGGCCGGGTCTCCTCGGAGATCGGCTACATCGAGCTCTGCCCGGGACTTCCGATCGCCGGCGAGGAGGAGTAGCCGATGTCCGACGACGATCTCCTGAACACTCTCTGGCAGCGCCGAACTCGCTGGTCGGCCACCGCTACCCGGATGAAGCGCCGGTTGGATCGAGTGCGGCTCACCGTCCTGTTCCTCGGCAGCTGGGGTGCGATCGCCACGGCCTCGACCACGACGATCCTGCGCTCGGCCGGCACCACGACCCGCGTCGTGGCGCTGTCGGGTGCGGTGGCGCTGGCGGTGGCGACGTTCCTCACCGCCCAGTACCTCACCGCGGAATCGACCCGCCGCTGGACCCGGGCACGGGCCGTCTCCGAAGGCATCAAGCAGAGAATTCTCACCTTCCGCGCCATCGGCGACGCACAACAGACCGAGCGATTGCAGGCCGAGATCGAAGGCATCGAACAGGCCGCAGAGGACCTGCTGCCGCTGCTCGCGCCCGGCGACGATGCCGTCCAGGCGCCGCGATCGATGCGGCCCGACGAGTACGTCCGTGACCGGGTACGGGCCCAGATCGACGGCTACTACCTGCCGACGGCCCGCTGCTACGGCGCCCGCGCGACCAGGTTGCGCCGCGCGGCCGTCGGACTCGGCCTCGCGGCCACGATCGTCGCCGCGATCAACACCGGCGTCGGCGCGGAATCGTCGGGCCGGATCGCTCCGTGGGTCGCGGTCATGACCACGCTGAGCGGATCGTTGCTGGCCTACCTCGCGGGCAAGCGGTACGACTTCCTGGTGATGACCTATCTCGCCACCGCGGATCGCCTGCGACGGCGGCTCGATCGGTGGCGCGCCGACGGATCACCCACCGATCGGGTGCGGTGGGCGGAATTCGTCACGGACTGCGAGAACACCATCTCGCTGGAGAACGCGAGCTGGATGGCGAAATGGGGCGAGCGCGCGGAGACCTGAACCCGTGCAGCCGAATCCGAGTTGCGGCAGGGGTGGCCCGTGCCGGATAACCTGAGCGCAGTCACGTGGGTGGTCGTGCGAAGGAGTGGTGATGGAGTTCGGGCCGGAGGCGATCCTTGCGGGATACCGCATCGAGCGCAGGCTCGGTGGCGGGGGAATGGGGACGGTGTATCTGGCCCAGCATCCTCGGCTGCCGCGCCGCGACGCCGTGAAGGTGCTCGATGGGCGGCTCGCGGTGGAGCCGACGTTTCGGGCCCGGTTCGAGCGTGAGGCCGATCTGGCCGCGCGGCTGCGTCATCCGAATGTCGTGCAAATCTTCGATCGGGGCGTCGACGGCGATCGGTTGTGGATCGCGATGCAGTTCGTGGACGGGCTAGACGCGGCACAGCTGCTGCGCCAGGGGCTGTCGGTGCTCACGCCCCAGCGGGCGGTACGCATTGTCGCCGAGGCGGCGAAGGGACTGGACTACGCGCATCGGCAAGGCTTGCTGCATCGCGACATCAAACCGGCGAACCTGCTGATCGCCCGTGCCGACGACGGCACCGACGAGGTGATGGTCACCGACTTCGGGATCGCTCGGAGCATGGGGGAGACGACGAGTCTCACCTCCGCGGGATCGGTGCTCGGCACGCTCGCGTACGCGGCGCCCGAACAGCTCGAGGGGCAACCGCTGGATGTGCGCACCGACGTGTACGCCCTCGGCGGCACCCTCTACGAGCTGCTCACCGGGTTCGTGCCGTTCCAGCGGGAGAGTCCGGCCGCGTTGATCAGCGCGCATCTGATCGAGCCGCCGCCGCGTCCGTCGGCCGGACATCCGGGGCTGCCGCCTGCCCTGGACGGGGTGATCGCGCGGGCGATGGCGAAGAATCCGGACGACCGATACGCCAGCTGCGGTGAGCTCGCCGACGCGGCGATCTCCGCTCTCACCGGCGCGCCGGTGGTGGGGGAGACCGCTGTGCTGCAGCGGGATACGCCGCAGGCTCCTGGCAGGTCGCTGACCAGGAAAGTCCTGCTCGGTGTCGGTGGCGCGGCGGTGGTGGCCGCGGTGACCGCGTTCGCCGTGCTGACCGCCGCGAACAGGGGCGCTTCGGACGCGCCTGCCACGACGCAGACCGCGCGAATCGGCGCCGTCCCGAACAGCCCGAAGGCGGCGGCGGTCCTGCGCCCCTGGCTCGACGATGTCCTCGCCGGTGACATGAGCGCCCTGATCCGCAAGTGCTGGACCCAGTCGCCCGCCGAGATCCCCGGGATGTACGGCGATGTCGAGCAGATCGCCGATGCGGTGCGCCGACCCGGCAGCCTGGGCCAGTTCGGACCGTATTGGCAGAACGACGCGCTACAGGTCAGCCTGCGCCCCAGCGAGTTACGGTCCGTGTACGGCTGCCCGATCGTCAGTGACCGATCGTCGACCGGGCTCACCGAGGAGCAGGCTCGCTACACCGTCGAGCGCTATCTGAGCCGGGTGGTCGGCGACCCCGTGAACCCGGCCGACGTGGAACCGGACTACCCACTGCTGTGCAACGGCACCCAGCCGGGCACCGCCCTGTCCGGGGTGCGGCGATTCGAGGACAAGGCACTCACGGTCCGCAGCTCGACAGGCACCGTCGTCACCATCAACGCGCCGGTGAGCAGTGCGGACGGTGCGACATCAGCGGTCGAGCTCACCCTCGAGCACGCCGCGAACGGCTACTGCATCTCCCGCCTGGACCGTGCAGGCTGAGCTGGGGTTTCGAAAGCCCGGCGGCAGGTGCAGCTCATCCGAAAAGGGTGATCCGTCCAGCTCGCCGCAGTGGCTACGGTGGAGGAACGTCCACACTGAATCCAGTCAGGAGTTGCCGTGCCGAAGTTGGAGATCAAGAGGAAAACAGAGCTCTCCCGCACAGAGGTAGGCGAGCGGCTCATCATGATCGGACGGGCCCTCGCCCACGGCTCCGAAGTGGAACTGAAGACCGGTGACGACTCGATCGAGATCGTCGTCGCCGACCGCCTCCAGTGGGAATTCGAGATCGAAGTCGACGGCGACGAGACCGAAATCGAAATCGAGATCAAGTGGCACGACGATCCCGCCGCCGAGACGAGGTCCGACGCGAAACCGGCCCCGGCCCCGGCTCCGAAACCGGCGCCGAAACCGAGACCGGCCACGAAATCGGCGTCGAAACCGGCACCGGCCAAGGCAGTGCGCCGTCCCCGGTCGCGCAAGACCACCGCCAAGTGAACCGCCTCCATGAACTCGCCGGACACTGCCGGTAGCCGCGCTCGACGCTGGTGGGCGCGACTGGCGTTCGTCGCCGCTGCCGCCGCTGTGGTGGTGCCCGTGCTCGCCGCCGGGGTGTTCGGCGCGTTGGCGTTGCTGATCGTCGGCACCGGCGGCGTCGTGGTCGCTGTGGCGGCGCTCTACTCGTTCATCACCCGGTTCGGCATCCTGCGGTGGATCGCACTGGGGGTGGCGCTGCTCGCGCCGGTCGTCGTGGTGGTGTCATTCGTGCGGGCGAATCTGCTGTGGGTGGTCCTGGTGTGGGGTGCGCTCGCGCTGGTGACCCTCGGCGCCGCCCGCGCCGCCCTGCGCGGCAGCGGTTCGGACGCGAAGATGCCGGAATTTCCGGTCCCACCTCCGCAGCGCCCCTTCCTGATCATGAATCCGCGCTCCGGTGGCGGGAAGGTGACGAAGTTCGACCTGGTGCGCAAAGCGGAAGAACTCGGTGCCCGCGTGGCGTTGCTCGAAGGACCCGAGGAAATCGACGTCACCGCACTGGCTCACCAGGCAGTCGCGGAGGGCGCCGATCTGCTCGGGGTCGCCGGCGGCGACGGGACCCAGGCCCTCGTCGCGGCTGTGGCGGTCGAACACGATCTGCCGTTCCTGGTGATCAGCGCCGGCACCCGCAATCACTTCGCCATGGATCTCGGGCTCGATCGCGCGGATCCCACCCGGTCACTCGACGCCCTGCGCGACGGTGTGGAGTTGCGCGTCGATCTGGGCACCGTGAACGGACGGCCCTTCGTCAACAACGCCTCGTTCGGGGTCTACGCGGAGATCGTGCGCAGTCCGGAATATCGCGACGACAAGACCGCGACGGTGCTGGCGCTGCTTCCCGACCTGCTCACTGGACACAGCGGCCCGAAACTGGTCGCCCGGATCGGTGCGATGGCGGTGGAGGGACCACAGGCGATCCTGGTGAGCAACAACCCGTACGGCAGCAATGATCTAGCGGGCCTGAGCCGTCGTATTCGCCTCGATCGCGGTGTTCTCGGCGCGGTCACGCTGTCGGTCACCAGCACCAGGGAAGCGGTCGGTCTGCTGCGCCGAACCCGACTTCGCGGCCTGTCGCAGGAGACAGCGATCGAGTTGATCGTCGACGCCGACGCCCCCGAGATCCCGGCAGGCATAGACGGCGAATCCCTGTTGCTCGCTACACCCGTCCGGTGCACCATCCAGCCGGGGGCGCTGCGCGTGCTGGTACCCAGAACCAGACCGGGAGTGCGTCCCGCCGCCGCGGCCTTCGACTGGGCACGACTGTGGCAGACGGCGCGCTGGGCTCGTCCGAGCTCATAGCTGGGCCAGCTGGTCGTCGAGCCGGGCCAGCCATCTGTCGAGCAGTTCGACATGCTCGGGGGTCGCCCGGTCGCGTACTCGACGCAGGGAGTCTCGCAGACCTGTGACGACCATCGGTGAGCGGGCGGCGAAGGCGATGTCGTCGACCCCGGTCCGGACGAATTCCTCCCATCCCGGCAGATGAACGACCAGCCTGTCGACACCCGCGTTGTCGGTGACCCGCAGCGGTTCGAGACGTGCTTCGGCCACCCATCCGAGAAGATCCTCCAACTCGTCGATGGCCTGTACGGCAGTCGCCGGATCGTTCACCGCGCTGGACAACGCGCGCAGCGCGATATCGGCCAGCAGCCGAAGCGCGAGCAGCGGGTCCTGCTCGAAGGTTCGTTCGGTGCCGACGACGAGACCGCCCAGCACAGCGTCTTCCGGCAGTTCGCCGCCGTGCACATCTGCCACGTGACAGCCGTGATGCAGTGTGGCGCCAGGATTCTCACGTAAGACGATGGTCACGTTCGCGGCCGTCGCGGCGTCGATCAGGTCGGCCGTCTCGACCCGTTGCAGCACTGCGGGCGGCTGCTTCCAGACAACCGTCGTCCGCACGGGCGGCAGCTGTGGCGAGTCGAGGCGGGGTGCGGCGTACAGGGCGGTGAGCACCGTCCGCCCGTGATCGGCGATCGTACTGAGCGCGGGCACCAACTGAATGGCGGCGAAGGCCCGCAACAGCAATGCCCGCAACAGCACGAGCAGCACGAACAGCGCCAGCATCGCGAGGACCGGCACGACCGCCGAAACCTCGGGACTTCTGCCGATGGCGAGGGCCGCGGTCACACAGAACACGACCAACCCGAGGGCGAACCCGAAGGTCCGCCAGATGAAGGGGTCGTCGCGGAACAGCATCAACCGTGGCGTGAACGTGGACATCACCCACTGCACCACCAGGAAAAGCAGCGAGAAGATCAAGGCCACCGCACCGAGCAGGCCGATTCCGATCGAGAGCAGCGCGTCGGTCACCGGGGCGCTCGGCGCGCGTGGTCCCCAGGCGATCCTCGGGGCGGCCAGGCCCGCGCCGAGCCCGGCGAGCATGAAGACGAGCTGGGCCAGACCGGCTCGCAGGCGGCGTGGGCGTGCTGTCCGGGCGGGCATTCGCCGATGGTCACACATCGGCCGTGAGCTCGGCTCACCCGAAAAGGATGACTCCTCGCGACAGTGGCCCGGTGCGTCGGTGGCGGGGCGAGAGGGGGTCGACTGGGCCGGCTGACCGCCAGGGCTAGTGGTCGACGAGGTCGTCGGCGGAAATCCGGGCGAGTTCTTCGGCGAGGGCGGCGACGGTGTCGCGGATCTGGTCTTCGGTGTGGCAGGAGGTGACGAAGAAGCGGAGCCGGGCCAGGTCTTCCGGCACGGCGGGATAGATGATCGGGTTGACGTTGATCGCGCGATGCAGCAGCGCGGTGGACAGTTTCAGCGTCTTCATCGAGTCGCCGACGATGCACGGGATGATCGGAGTGTTGTGGCTGTCGCCGGTGTTGATGCCCGCCTCGCGGGCGAGGCGAAGGAACAGTTCGGCATTGTGTCGAAGGCGGTCGAGCGGCGTGTGGTCGGTCCGTAGCAACCGCATCGCGGCCAAGGACGCGGCCGCGTTCATCGGTGTCATGCCGACGCTGTAGACGAAGCCCGGAGTGGTGTATTTCAGGAATTGGACCAGCTCCGCGCTGCCTGCCACATAGCCACCGCAGCCCGCGAGCGCCTTCGACATCGTGCCGGACCACAGCTCGACATCACGGCGGTCGACATCGAAGTATTCGCCGATGCCACCGCCGTTCTCGCCGAGTACGCCGACGCTGTGCGCCTCGTCGATCATCAGCAGGGCCCGGTGCTTCTTCTTGATCTCGATGATCGCGGGCAGATCGGGGATGTCACCGTCCTGGCTGTAGACGCCTTCGATGAGGATGAGGACCCGGCGGTACTGGTGCCGGATCTCGGTCAGCAACGCGTCGAGGGCGGCGTGGTCGTTGTGCGGGAACGGTCTGCGGGTGGCACCGGAGAGTCGGCAGCCCTGCAGGATGGAGTCGTGCGCCAGGCTGTCGTGGATCACCAGATCCTCGGGGCCGACCAGATGGCCGATGATCGTCACGTTCGTCGAATGACCGCCCACCAGTGCGATCGCGTCCTCGGTACCGAGCAGGGCGGCCAGTTCGGCCTCGAGTTCACGATGGATCGGCTTCTCGCCGGAGAGCAGCCGGCTGGCCGAGACCGAACTGCCGTAGCGGGCCACGGCGTCTTGCACGGCGGCGACGACGGCGGGGTGACCCGACATCCCCAGATAGTTGTAGCTGGAGAAGTTGACCACCTGGGTGCCACCGATGAACGAGGTGTCTCGGGTGACGCCGTCGTTGATCAGGAAGTAGGGGTTGGCCAGGCCCAGTGCTTCGCCGCCCGCGAGCCGATCGGTGATGGCTCGCACCTCGGCGAAGTCGGAGACCCGGTATTCGGGGGCGACGCCTGCCTGCCTGGCTTCGGCTGCGGTGGAGGTGGTTTCGGATGTCTCGACCGACGTGTTCGGCGCGGCAGGGGAATCGGTGCGTCGACCGGTGAAGTGGGCGATGACATCGCCGAGCGTCGTTGTCCCCGTGACCAGGGCCGGGTCGACGGTCGTGCCGGGGATCTTGCGGGTCAGACCGGTGAACAGGTCGGTGAGCATGAGCGAGTCGAAGCCCAGGCTGTCGCCGAGTGTTCGGCTGTCCGCCAGCCGGTCGGCGGGAAATCCGCTCACCCTGGCCACCTCCGCGCGGACGATCGCGGCGGCGTCCGGGGCGTGATCGTGGCGCACGGAGCCGGAGCCGGTGTCGAGGGGTGTGCCGGGTGCCTGGCCGGGCGCCGCCAGCAGGCCCGCCAGTACCGCGTTCTGTTCACGGAAGAGCGCGATCAGTGAGTCCATCGTCGTTTCCTCGGTAGGTGCGGAGTGGGGTGTGGGTGCCGATGCGCCGACGTCGCCGACGGTGGGTGGCTCCACCCAGAACCGGTGCGCGCCAGAGAACTCGTACACCGGCAGGCGGTGACGGACGCGCTGCGCGGGTTCGTAGAGTTCGTTCCACACGGGGTCGAGACCGTCGCGGTAGAGCGCGGCGACGGTGGCGGCGAGGTCGTCGCCGGTCGCGCCGGGGCCGGGACTCGGGGACAGGCAGCGTGCACCGAGCCCGGGATCGATCCTGCGCACCGCCGCGGCGAGTACGCGCCGGGGGCCGACCTCGATGATGTGCGTCGGGTCGGTGCCGAGCGCGGCGTGGACGGCGTCGCCGAAACGGACTGTGGCGCGGACGTGTTCGGTCCAGTACTCGGCGTCCATCACCTCCTCGGGATCGAGCAGCCTGCCGTGCACGGTCGAGTAGATCGGCAGTGCGGCGGCGCGGTAGGCGCAGGTACTGGCGATGGTGTCGAATTCGGCGAGCATCGGCGCCATCAGCGGACTGTGGAACGCGTGCGACACGGTGAGTGGTTTCGCGATCACCGACCGGGTGCGCAGCGCCGAGGCGATACGGTGCAGCGCCTCGGCGTCGCCGGAGAGGACGAGATCCTCCGGGCCGTTGACGGCGGCGACCACCACGGCGGGTTCGTCGGTGAGCAGGTCGGCGATCCGCTCGGTGGCGGCGCGTACGGCCAGCATCGCGCCACCGGTCGGCAGTCGTTGCATCAGCCGTCCCCGTGCGGTGACCAGCTTGCAGGCGTCGTCGAGATCGAAGACACCCGCCACCGCCGCGGCCGCGAATTCGCCGATGCTGTGCCCGATCAGCCAGGCCGGTCGGATGCCGAGGTCGGCGAGCGTCTTGGCGATGGCGTATTCCATGGCGAAGATCGCCGGTTGCGCGAGGGCGGTGGGATCGAGGTCGGCGTGTTCGTCGAGCAGCAGGTCTCGGACCGATCGGCCGAGGTGGGCGGCCATGGCGGTGTCGACGAGTTCGAGTGCGCGCCGGAACCCCGGGCTCGTCTCGTGCAGAGCTCGACCCATACCGCGGAATTGCGAGCCCTGACCGGTGAACATCCAGCCGGCGCGCACCGGCTGCGCGAGACCGTGCCGCCGGCTCACGTCTTCGCCTGTGCCGTCAACGGGGTGCAACTGCGCGATTGCCTCGTCGCGGTGGTGGGCGACGACGGCGAGCCGGTGCCGACCCGACGACTTGACCTGATTGCTCGTCCAGCAGAACTGGGCGAAGTGGTCCTCCGTGACCGATGTCAACGCCTCCGACATCCGGATCGCGTTGCGCCGCAGTCCATCCTCGCTGTCCGACGAGAGGGTGATCACCCTCGCTCCGGCTGCTCCAGGTGCCCCGGACACTGCCGACGCGGCGGGAACCTGGGATGTCACGGGCGATGCGGTGGCGCTCGCCAACACCATGTGCACATTCGTACCGCCGAGCCCGAAGCTGCTCACCCCACCGTGCGCGGGTCCGTCGAGCGGCATCGGATCGTCGAGCAGGCGCAGGCCGTGCCGGGCCATCTGCAGGCGCGGATTCTCCTGGTCGGCGAACCTGGACGGCGGAACCACCCCGTGGTGCAGGCTGAGGACGGCTTTGATGAGCCCGGCCACGCCCGCGGCCCCCTCGGTGTGGCCGAGGTTGCCCTTGATCGACCCGATCCCGCAGGGCCGCGCCCGGTTGCTCCCGTGCAGCTTGCCGAGCGCCTTGACCTCGATCATGTCGCCGAGAACCGTTCCGGTGCCGTGTGCCTCGATGAAGTCGATGTCGTCGGGCCGCACGCCCGCTCGCCGGTAGGCTTCGCCGATCACCTTCTGTTGCGCCCATCGGTTCGGCGCGGTGATGCCGTTGCTGCGCCCGTCGGAGTTGACGGCGCTGCCTTTGATCACCGCGTAGATCGGCAGCCCCGCGGCCTCGGCATCCGCCAGGCGGCGCAGGACGAGCACCGCCACGCCTTCACCGCGCACGATCCCGTCGGCGTTGCCGCTGAACGGTTTACACCGCGCGTCCGGCGCCGACAGACCCGCCTGGGTGTAGAACACGCCGACGGCCGGGGTCAGCACGAGATTGACGCCCCCCGCGACGGCTTGGTCGCAATCGCCCGCTGCCAGGGCATTGCACGCGAGGTGGACCGCGACCAGCGACGACGAGCATGCCGTGTCGACCGCGATGCTCGGCCCTTCCAGGTCGAACTGGTAGGACAGCCGGTTCGCGGTCATGAAGTATCCGTTGCCGGATCCGTGCTGCGGCGTGATCGCGGCGTAGTCGCTCATCTGCAGATTGGCCCACTCGTTGGCCATCACGCCGACATAGACCCCGGTCCGTGAGCCAGCCTGCGCCCGGGGGTCGAGCGCGGCGTCCTCGAAGGCTCGCCAGGTGGCCTGCAACAGCAGTCGTTGTTGCGGGTCCATCGATTCGGCCTCGTGTGCGGTGATGCCGAAGAATTCGGCGTCGAACGCGTCGGCGTCGTCGATGAATCCGCCGCTGCGGGTGTTGATGGTGCCGGGTGCGCCGGCCGGGTCGTGGAAGTCGTCGGCGTTCCAGCGGCTCGACGGGACGTCGGAGATCGCGTCGCGGCCGTCGATCAGCAACTGCCACAACCGCGCCGGGTCGGCGGCGTGCGGGAAACGGCAGTCGAGGCCGACGACAGCGATATCGGTCATGCCGCGACGGCGATTTCGGCGGTGAGGTAGGTGGCGATGGCCGCGATGGTGGGGTATTCGAAGACCAGGGTCGGGTCGATGTCGAGCATCCACCGGTCTTCGATCTCGCCGCACAGGGCCACTGCCGACACCGAGTCCATGCCGAGTTCGGCGAGCGGGATCGTCGGGTCCACCTGGTGCGGTGCGCGTGCGGTGTAGTCGGCGACGCGCTCGATGAGCCAGTCCTGGGTTGTCGTGGAGTGAGTGGTGATGGTGGCGAACATGTTTCGGCTCCTCAGTGGGTCGCGGTCGAGGATCGGCTCAGGGCCGGTTCGAGGTCTTCGTGCAGGACGGTCGAGATGCTGTTGTCGACGAAGGCCTCGCGCATCGAGGCCCGTTGGACTTTGCCGCTGGTGGTGCGGTGCACGGAGCGGCTCTCGATGAGGACGACGCTCGGTGCGGGGACATCGAAACCGCGGGCGACCGCGATCTTGATCGTCGAGGTCAGCTCGGCGAGGGTGGTACCGCGCAGCAGCGCTGTCTTGATGCCCTGCACGACGACGAGTCGTTCCCGGCCACCTGCTTCGACGGAGACGGCCACGCCGGTGGTGAGCGCGGGATGCAACTCCTCCACCAGTTCCTCGACATCCTGCGGGTAGAGGTTGCGGCCGTTGATGATGAGCAGGTCCTTGAGCCGCCCGGTGACGAAAAGTTCGCCGTCGCGCAGCATTCCGAGGTCGCCGGTGCGCAGGAAGGGTCCTTCGTCGCCGAGATACGCGTCGAAGGTGTGCCTGGTCTCCTCGGGCCGATTCCAATAGCCGGCTGCCACGCTGTCGCTGCGAACCCAGATCTCGCCGACGGTGTCGTCGACGGCCTGCTGGCCGGTGTGCGGGTCGACGACGCGGACGGTGAGACCGCGCGCCGGTTGTCCGCAACCCACCAGCAGGCTATCGGGTCCGTCGGTGACGACTGGCGGTGCGTCGACCGGGCCCGCCGTGACGAGCAGCGTCGCCTCGGCCAGACCGTAGGCGGGCAGCAGCGCGGTCGGTCGCCACCCCGCGGGTGCGAACCGTTCGCGCATCGCGGTGATGGTGCGTTCGCGGACCGGCTCGGCGCCGCACAACGCCACCTCGAGGGTGGACAGGTCGAGGGTGGCCAATTGCTCGTCGGTGACGCGCTTGGTGATCAGTTCATAGGCGAAGTTCGGGGCGGCGGTGCAGGTGGCGCGGTACTTGTCGATCGCCTGTAGCCAGCGCACGGGGCGTTTGAGGAAGGTGGTGGGCGACATGAACACCAGGTTCGCGCCGGCGTAGATCGAGGCGAGCAGCGAGCCGATCAGGCCCATGTCGTGAAATTGCGGGATCCAGGTGACGCCGGTCGAGGTGTCGTCGCTCCCGATCGCGGCGGCGATCGCGGCTTCGTTGTGCAGGAGGTTGCCGTGGGTGACGACGACACCCTTCGGTGTGCCGGTCGAGCCGGACGTGTACTGCAGGAACGCGATGGTCCCGGTGTCGATGTCGGGCAGGCGCCACGCGTCGGGGTCACCGAGCTGTTCGTCGGTGGCCACCACGGCCGCGGTGGTGGCCGCGGCGACCATCGGCTGGAAGTTGGCGGTGGTCAGAACCAGGCGGGCGCCGGAGTCGGCGATGATGCCCGCTACGCGCCGCGTGCTGCGCTCGTCGTGCGGCAGGGGCGCGGGCACCGCGATGACGCCCGCGTAGAGGCAGCCGAGGAAGGCCCGCAGGAAAGCCATGCCGTCGTGGTAGAGCAGAACGACGGGTTCGGTCGATTCCGGGCGATCGGCCAGCCACGCGGCGAGCGCCCTGGCATCGCGATCGAGATCGCGGTAGGTGACGACCTCCTCGACGAGCTCGCGCCCCGCCTCACGCAGGTAGATGTAGGAGCGGGTCTCGCCGTAGACGCGAACCTGCTGCCTGACGTGGTGCACGTAGCTGGGCTGCATGTGGCCTTTCCTTCACCGGGGAGAAAGTCATAGGGACTGACTATGACTATCCGCTCTCTGTGCCGGTCCGGATAGTGCCCGCAGGTATCACCCGGCGAACCCGGGGGTGGCCGCTGTCCACCCCTGGGTGTGGGCCGCCGTGGCCTCGCCGCGATCGCGCGCACGACTCAGATGACGATGACCCGGCGTCCGCGTGAGTGACCGGCCTGGCTGTCGACGTGCGCCGCGGCGGCGTCGGACAGCGAGTACGACTTCTCGACCGGGATACGCAGTGTGCCCTGCGAGATGAGGGCGGCGGCCTCGGCGAGCGCATCCGGCACGCTCCCTGCCACGCCGGAGAATCGGACCCCGAGGGCGGGTGCACCGAGATCGGCGATGGTGAGCACCCGCTGTGGATCCCCGGTCAGCTCGACGAGCTCGCCGATCACCCCCGAGCCCGCCAGATCGAGGGCCGCGTCGATCGGCCCGAACCGGCGCACCCGCTCGACCCAACCCTCGCCGTACGTCGTGGGGAGGGCGCCGAGGCTCCGGAGATAGTCCTGGTTCGCGGCCCCCGCGGTGCCGATCACCGTGATGCCACGCTCGCGCGCGATCTGCAGCACCGCCGATCCGACACCCCCCGACGCGCCGCTGACCAGCAATGTCTGCCCGGCCCGCACACCGACCTCGCCGATGACGCGCAGCGCGGTCTCCACCACGGAGGGGTACCCAGCGGCTTCCTCGAACGTCAGGCCCGCCGGCATGCGGGCCCAGGCCGTCAGCACGGCGAACTCGGCATAGGTGCTCGAGCCTTCGCCGAACACCGGGTCGCCGACCTCGACTCCGTCGACGCCCGCGCCGACCTCGTCCACCACCCCGGCCGCGTCCAGCCCGACACCGGCGGGCAAGGCGATCGGATGCGCCCCGAGGATCTGGCCTTCGCGCAGCCGCCAGTCGACAGGGTTGACGCCCGCCGCGCGCACCGCGATGCGAATCCGGCTGGGGCCCGCGTGGGGCTCCTCGGCATCGATGAGTTGCAGGACGTCGGGACCGCCGAACTCGGCGAAGCTCACTTTCCTCATGCCTCGAACGTAACACTAACGGTTAGTGTTTTGAAACAGATTTGAATTCATAACTGATACATATTCCTAACTGGTAGCCTCCTGGCATGACCGTGCCGACCGGACGTCGTGAGCGCAAGAAGGCCGCGACCCGCCAGAAGATCGCCGATACCGCCCTGCGGCTCTTCCTGGAACGCGGGTACGACGAGGTGGGCATCCGCGAAGTCGCCGCTGAGGCCGACGTTGCCGTCACGACACTGTTCGCCCACTTCGCCGCCAAAGAGGCCCTGGTGTTCGAGCGGGATGAGGACTTCGAACAGGGACTCGTGCGGGCGGTCACCGACCGGGCGGCCGACGAACCGCTCATCCCCGCGCTGCGGCGCGAAATCCATGCCATGGTGCGACATTGCTCGGCGGACGGCGCCGCCCCGATCTGGCACATGATCGACGAATCCCCCGCGTTGCGCAGGTACGGGGAGTCGATGCGGGTGCGCCATGCGCAGGCGCTGGCAGCGGCCGTCGCCGCCGATCCCGCGTTGGCGCGGACCACGACGGAGAGCGCGGCGATCGCGAGGTTCGTGATCGACGCCTACTCGCTGGGCCGGGAGGCCGCCGATCCGGAAGCCGCGGTGGACGAGATCTTCCGGATGATCGAGGCGGCCTGGGAGTGCACCGGCCCCGGGGCTTCGGTATAGCCGGCGGGACGAACCGGAGCGGGCGGCCGCTGGTGTCTGCGGCCGCCCGGATCCACCTCTTACCCGACGGCGGCCGGGGCGAACGTCGAGCGTTCGAAGCGGCCCGCGGGGGCGAACTCCGCCAGCAATTCGGCCGCGTCCGTGCCGGTGACCTCGGTGATGTAGGCGGCGGCGTCGGCGGGGGAGTCGATCGGCAGGAACGGCTGCGGACGGTGCAGCAGGCCGACCAATGCCGAAGCGAACTTCGGGTTCACGGCGGCCGTGGCGAAGAACTGGCCGCCGATGTCGCCGAATTCGGGGTCGCTGAGGAACAGGCGGGTCACCTTGGCTGCGGCGTCGCTGCGGGCAGCGAGGAACGTGGCGTACTGGTCGGTGATCCACTGTTCGTCGAACGGTCCGTCGTGTACGGCGGCGGCCGCGACCAGGCGCTGCGCCTGGATCAGCCCGCTCTGCGCGCCTTGGCCCGCGACCGGGTCGTAGGCGACCGCGGTGTCACCTAGGGCGGCGACCGGATGGCCGCCCGCGGTGTGTCCCACCCCGGCCCGCACGACCGGCCGGACCGCGCCCTTGAGCCAGGAGTGCGGGTCCTCGGCAATCACCTGGGTGGCCTGCACTTCCGGCAGGTCCCAGTCGATGTAGTCGCGGTAGAGATCCTTCACGATCTGCAGCGCCGATTCGGCGGAATCGGCTGCGGCGAAACGGGTTTCCCAGTCGCTGCCGGGTCGGGCCCAGCCCAGGAACGCCCAGCTCGGACCCGCGTCCTTGTGCAGGTACGGACCCCACCACGCCTCGCCCTGCTCGGCGAGAATGGAGAACAGGCTGTGCGCCCCGCCTGCCGGGCTGCGGTGCGCGAAGACGCCAGGGTCGAAGTCCAGGCCGGTCACGGTGACTGTGAGCAGCGAGCGCTGCGGCTTGTCGTAGACAGTGCGTTCCTCGTCGATCGGGAACAGGTCGGCCAGCCCGCCGCGGCCGGTGGCGACCAGGGTGAGGTCGTTGGCGGCGGCGATGGCGTCGAGGGATTCAGGGGTGACCGGTTCGACGACGAAATCGCCGCCGCGTTCGAGGAAGGCCGTGAGGCGCTCATCGGCCTTGAGCCGGGTGTCGACGGCGACGCCGACATAACCGTCGAAGGTGCCGTCGAGGGCGATCAGTTCGGCGTTCTCGGGTCCGGCGATGCGCACGCTGAGCCCGGTGTGGCGGGGCGCGCGCCCGGTGTAGCTGTCGAGCCCGAGCGCCGCCTCGGCCTGTTGGGTCTCGCCGAATTCGAGGGCGGTGCCGGTGGCGGGGACGTCGTCACGGAGTGAGCGTTGATCTCGGTCGCTGTAGAGGGTCACGGTGAAACCGGCGTCGAGAAGACCTAGCGCCGCAGTGACGCCGGTTTGGCCGGCGCCGATTACCGCGGCCGAACGAGGGGAACGGGAAACGGGTGTCTGCGATGTCATACCGGAATGGTGCGCTCACCTTCGCCCGATGATGAGTGTTGCGATCAGCGGGAATCGATCCGAATACCTTGCACCCCAGCGGATATAGCTATGGGGCACGCCGATCGGCGCCAGGCCGAGTACGTCCTGGCGCCGATCGGCGATACACGCCACGCTACGGACGGGCGAGTGCCTCCACCGGTTCGGGACGCGACTGCTCGGGTGGCAACACGGTAGACCGCGGACCGCCGACGCGATACCCGGCGCCGCGATGCTCGGGCGGGAGCCGATCACCGGCACCGAACAGGGCATTGCGCAAGGTGCCCGGCTCGTAGTCGGTCCGGTAGACGCCGCGCTCGGTCAAGACCGGAACAACGTGGCGCACAATGTCTTCGAATGTCCCCGGCGTGATCGCGTAGGCGAGGTTGAATCCGTCCAGGTCGGTGTCGGCGACCCACTCCTGCAACAGGTCGGCGACTGTTTTGCCGGAGCCGGTGAACACCGGGCCCATGCCGCCGATGCCCGCCCAGCGGCCGATATCGCGCACCGTCCATTCGCGGCCGTCGTCGTCGAATTCCTGGAACGCCGCGACCGCGGACTGGATGGCGTTGCTCTGCACCTCGCCGATCGGGTCGTCGAGGTCGTACTGCGACAGGTCGATTCCCATCCAGCCGGACATGAACACCAGTCCGCCTTCGATGCTCGCGTAGGACAGGTACTCCTCGCGCTTTGCCTGTGCGGCGGTGTCGGTCTCGTCGGTGATGATGGTGGCCAGCGCGTAGATCCTGGCCGCGTACCGGTCACGGCCTGCGGCCTCGAGCGCGTCCCTGACACGCGAAACTGTCTGCGCCAGGATTCTTTTCGAGGGTCCGGCGATGAAGATCGCCTCGGCGTTCTCGGCCGCGAACCGCACACCGCGCGGGGAGGCGCCCGCCTGATAGATCACCGGCGTCCGCTGCGGTGACGGTTCGGAGACGTGGATTCCCGGCACGGTGTAGTGCTTGCCGTGGTGGCCGATGTGGTGCACCTTCGACGGATCGGTGTAGATGCCGCGTTCGGCATCGCGCACCACCGCGTCGTCCTCCCACGAACCCTCCCAGAGCTTGTAGAGCACCTCGAGGTATTCGTCGGCCTGGTTGTACCGTTCGTCGTGGTCGAGTTGATCCTCGGCGCCGAAATTCCTTGCCGCGGAGGGCAGATAGCCGGTCACCACGTTCCAGCCGAGCCGCCCGTTCGTGAGGTGGTCGAGGGTGGACAGGCGGCGCGCGAACGGAAACGGGTGTTCGAAGCCGGTGCCGGTCGTGATCCCGAAACCGAGGTGCTCGGTCACCGCCGCCATCGCCGACACCAGCAGCAGCGGATCGGCGACCGGCGTCTGCGCGCCCTGGCGCAGCGCGGCGATGTCGTTGCCGCCGTACACGTCGTAGGTGCCGAGGACGTCGGCGATGAAGATCCCGTCGAACCGTCCGCGTTCGAGCAGTGTCGCCAGCTCGGTCCAGTAGCCGATATCGGTGTAGCGGTGCGACTGGTCCTCGGGATGACGCCACAGCCCCGGGGATTGGTGGGCGACGCAGTTCATGTCGAAGGCGTTGAACCGGATCGGCCTGCTCATCGCGATGCCGCCACGGTGCTCGCATCCTCGGGCTCCGGACTCGCGGAAGCTGTTGTGCCGGTGTTCCGCTCGCCCGCGCTCCAGCCGAACGGCAGGTCGGTGCCGTTGAGCAGGTAGTCGCCGACCGCGCGAGCTTTGAAGAGGGCGGGATTGTGCACCGAGATGGTGCGGGCGTTGCGCCAATGGCGATCCAGGCGCAGCTGTTCGGACACGATCGAGGCTCCGCCGAGCTCGAACAATTGGGTCGTGGCGCCGAGCACGATGTCGATCACCCCGAGTTGTGCTTGCGCGGCGGCCAATTCGGCGGCCACGAGATCCTTCTCGTCCGTCGCCCCGGCGTCGAGCACCCGGTCGAGCACATCGGCCACCGCGAGCACCGCCGCACGCGCGGTGAACGCCGCCGCCGACAGCTTGCCGATCACCTGCTGGACGAGGGGGTCCTCGCGCGGCAGATCGGCGGCGGCATGGGTGTAGGTGCGGGTGCGTGCGCTCACCCATTCCCTGGCGTCGCGTTCGGCGCGGGCGGCGATCCCCGCGAGCACCGCCAGCTGCACCAGTTGCAGGTAGGCGGTGCCGTAGGTGGGCCCCGCGACACCGTAGCCGGGTCCGAGGACGCGGTCCTCGGCCACCACGACATCGGTGAACTCGGTGGTGCCGCTCGCAGTGAGCCGCTGCCCGAAACCGTCCCAGTCATCGTGTTGCACAACACCTTCGGCGTCGGCGTCGACCAGCACGCCGAGCCGCTCGCCGTCACTGTCGGCCGCGACGAGGATGTGATCGGCGAACAGCGATCCGGTGCTGTAGTACTTCACGCCGTTGAGCAGCACTCGGTCACCGTCGCGGGTCAGCCGGGTGCGATACCGGTCGACCGCGCCGACCCCCGGTTCGGTGATCGCATTGCCGACCAGGGTCCCCGCCGCGACCGCCCGCAACCATCGCTCCCGCGCCGGCGCCGCCTGCGCCAGGAGCTGATCCTCGACGAACGACCAGTGCACCCGCAGTGCCTGCGGCAGATTCGACTCGGCCGCCGCCAGGTCGATGAGCAACCGGAACAGCTGTCGCACACTCACGCCGTACCCGCCGAACTCGACCGGCACCCGCAACGCCCCGAACTTGGCCTCCTTCAACCAGCCCACCTCGTCGAACGGCAGCCGCCGATCGACCTCCCGTTCCACCGCGCCCGCGGCGATCCGGTCGAAGATCGGGGCGAAGATGGCGTCCAGCTCGGAATCGGTGGTCGATGGCGCGGCGGTGGAAGTCATGCTTCCACGATCGCGCAGGGAGATGCCGGATTCACGGGTTGCGCGCAGCGCGATCACAACGGAGTGGACTCCGATCTATCATTGGCGACGAAGTGTCTGCGCGGAGGAAGTGAGTGGCGAGCATGTCGGTACCTGACGACGACCCGAGCGCGATCTTTCGCCGGTACCTGAGTTCGGTGGTGCTGCACGCCCAGGCAGGTGCGAAGGCTGTCGATCTGCACGCGACCGACCTGTACGCGCTGAACATCCTCGCGCTGAGCGGCGCGATGACGCCGGGTGAGCTCGGTACTCGCACCGGCCTCACCACCGGTCCGACCACTCGTCTGGTCGACCGCCTCGAACAGGCGGGGTACGTGCGTCGCGGCGCCGACCCCGGCGACCGGCGCAAGGTCATCGTCGAGCCGATCGACCAGCCCGCCGAGCTCGACAAGGTGCTCGCCCCGGCGCGGCGCCGGATCGGCGAGATCATCGCGAGTTACACCCCCGAGCAGCGCGAAGTGCTCTTCGACTACTTCGCTCGGGCGGCAGTGGCCTACCAGGAGTCCGTCGCCGACCTTCGCGACTGAGGCTCACGGCTCGTTCATCGCCCTCGGCACCGCGCCTACCAGCGTGCCCACCGCTGATCGGCGGTGGGCACGCGGTCAGTGTCCGCGGGCGATCCAGTCCGCGAGCGCGGGCCGCTCCGTGCCGATGGTGGTGGTGTCGCCGTGACCGGTGTGGACCGTGGTCTCCTCGGGGAGCGTGAGCAATCGGTCTCGGATCGAGTCGATGATCGTGTCGAAGTCGGAGAACGAGCGGCCGGTGGCGCCCGGGCCTCCCGCGAACAGGGTGTCACCGGTGAACAGGGCCGCGAGGTCGGGCAGGTGCAGCGAGACCGAGCCGGGGGAGTGGCCGGGGGTGTGCAGGATGTCGATATCGGTGCCCGCCACCGTGATCCGGGTGGTATCCGCCAGCGAGTGGTAGTCGGCCCTCGGGTGGGTCATGCGCCAGAGGGGCTCGTCGCCGGGATGCAGCAGGACGGGGGCATCGAGGCGCTGCGCGAGTTCTGGCGCGACGGTGACGTGGTCGTTGTGGCCGTGTGTGCACAGGATCGCGGTGACGTGCCGGTCGCCGACCGCGGCGGCGATGGCATCGGCGTCGTGGGCGGCGTCGATGACGAGCACCTCGGTGTCGTCACCGACGAGCCACACATTGTTGTCGACATCCCAGGTGCCGCCGTCGAGCGCGAAAGTGCCCGAGGTGACGACTCTTTCGATGCGAGTCACCACACCACCACCGAACGCAGCACCCGGCCCTGCGCCATCGCGGCGAACGCCTGCTCGACCCCGTCGATGCCGATCCGCTCGGTGACGAACCGGTCCAGCGGCAGTCGGCCCTGCCGGTAGAGGTCGATGAGCATCGGGAAGTCGCGCTCGGGCAGGCAGTCGCCGTACCAGGAGGATTTCAGCGCACCGCCGTGCGAGAAGAAGTCGATCAGCGGCATCTCCAATGTCATGTCGGGTGTCGGGACGCCGACGAGAACGACCGTGCCCGCCAGGTCGCGCCCGTAGAACGCCTGCTGCCAGGTCTCCGGGCGGCCGACCGCGTCGATCACCACATCGGCACCGAAACCGCCGGTGAGTTCCTTGATCCGCTCGACCACGTCCTCGCTGGTCGCGTCGATGGTGTGGGTGGCGCCGAAGTCCTTGGCCCAGTCCAGTTTTTGCTGATCACGATCGATCGCGATGATCGTGCCCGCACCGGCGAGGCGCGCACCGGCGATGGCGGCGTCACCGACGCCGCCGCAGCCGATCACCGCGACGCTGTCCCCGCGTGAGACGTTGCCGGTGTTCACGGCGGCGCCGATCCCGGCCATCACGCCACAGCCGAGCAGGCCGGCGACGGCGGGATCGGTCTCGGAATCGACCTTGGTGCACTGCTTTTCGTGCACGAGGGTCTTGTCGGCGAAAGCGCCGACGCCTAGGGCCGGGGTGAGCGGGGTGCCGTCGGTGAGCGTCATCGGGACGCTGGCGTTGTGGGTGTCGAAGCAGTACCAGGGGCGCCCGCGCCGACACGCTCGGCATTCGCCACACACCGCGCGCCAGTTGAGGACGACGAAATCGCCCGCGGCCACATGGGTCACCGCCGCGCCGACGGACTCGACCACACCGGCGGCTTCGTGCCCGAGCAGGAACGGGAACTCGTCGTTGATCCCGCCGTCGCGATAGTGCAGGTCGGTGTGGCACACCCCGCAGGCCTGGACGCGGACGACGACATCGTGCGGTCCCGGGTCGGGAATCACGATGTCGACGGTTTCGACCGGCGCATCCTTCGCGCGGGCGATGACTCCGCGGACGGTGTCTGGCATGCGGACCTCCTCATGGTTGGCGTGGGTCTACGTCAACGCTAGCGGGGCCGCCCGCCCGGTCAATGCGGGATGGGTGGGATCTCACCTGTCGGACTGCCGAGTTCTTCTCGCACATGGTGTTCGACGAGCAACGGAACATAGTTGCGGATGTGCACCTTCCCGAACGCGTCGTAGACGTTGTGCACGATGTCGGCGAGCTCAGCGGGTGCGATGGTCGGGTACCGGATGATCAACCGCTCGATGACCTCGTCGAGTTGGCGGTTCTCGTGAGTAGTCATATTCCGGGGGTACCCGGCGACACCGTCGATCAACGGGTCGGTGCCTACTTTTCGTCGAAACCAGAGCTGCCCCAGTTCCTCGGATCGCGTCCTGGCGGCTGCGCATAGACGGTGTCGATGGTGGCGATCGGCGCTGCGTCCTGGACGCGGGGGGACGGGGTGGGCACGGTGGAGCATGACCTGACCAGAGGAGATACCTATGAATCCGGCTCGCCCGGCAGTTCGTGGCCCCCGCGCGGCCGTGCTCGCGCTCGCGGTGCTCGCGGTGGGCGTCGGCGCCTGCTCCGCCGACCCGGGCACGCCGGAATCCGCCGTCGCCTCGGCGACGCCCGAGACGTCGGCCACGACTTCCGCTGCCACACCGCAGACCAGGCAGCTCGACCACGCCCTGGACGCCGACCTCTACGACGCGGCCCTCGCCGACGATGCCGCCCGGGTCCGCGACCTGATCGCCCGCGGCGCCGATATGGAGACGCGTGGCGACAACGGGCGCACACCACTGGTCGCCGCCACCAAGAACACGGCGACCGCGGCCGCATCGGCCTTGATCGAGGCGGGCGCCGACGTGAACGCGGCGGACGACCTCCAGGACTCCGCCTACCTGTACGCCGGAGCCGAGGGCCTCGACGAGATCCTCGCGGCGACCCTGCGCCACGGCGCGGACCTGCGCAGTGTGAACCGTTACGGCGGTACGGCACTCATCCCGGCGAGCGAGCACGCGCATGTGAGCACCGTGCGGATGCTGATCGCCGCGGGCGTCGACGTCAACCATGTGAACAAGCCGCGGTGGACGGCACTGCAGGAGGCGGTCGTCTACGGCGACGGCTCGCAGCGCTACCAGGAAACCGTCACCGCGCTGCTCGCCGCGGGCGCCGACCCGCAGATCCGCGATGCCGAAGGCCGCACCGCGCTACAGAACGCCGAACGCCTCCACCAGGACGCGATCGTCGCACTGCTGCGCTGAGCGGGCGCGCCGACGCGCTCACCGCGTCTGTTCGCGGACCGATTCGGCGAAAGCTGTCGCGGCGGCGCTGCGGTGCCCCTCGGCCGCGGACAGCAACGTGACGGTTCGCCGGGACATGCTGGGCCGCAGTGGAATCCGGGCGAGTGGGGGATGGGTGTCGGTGACCGACTCGGGCAGGATCGTCATCAGGTCCGAGGTGGATACCACCTCCAGCAGCGCCTGAATCGAATTGACCTCCACCGCGATTCGTGGCGAAACGCCGTGGTCGTGGAGGTAGCTGTCGATGTGGTGGCGGGTCGCGAACGTCGAATTGAGCAGAGCGAGATCGCGGCCGCCCAGATCGTCGGGTGTCACGGAGTCTGGTAGCGCGGGGCGCGCGGCGATGCCGGCTACGGCGGCCAGGGTCTCCTCGTACAGCGCTTCGGCCGTGATGCCGGGCAGGCGCGGTGGAGCGAACGCGATGCCGAGGTCGAGGCGGTCGTCGAGCAGCTCGGACTCCATGGCGTCCTGGGACAACTCGCCGAACTCGACGGTGACCCCCGGATACCGGGCCCGGAACGCCGCGATCAGCGGGCCGACCAGATAGGGCGTGAAGGTGGGAGTGGTGGCGAAGCGGAGCAGGCCGCGACTGAGATCGGTGACGTCGTGCACGGCCCGCTGCGCCGCGGCGACCTCGTCGACAGCTCGGCGGGCATGCGCGAGATAGGCCGCCCCCGCGTCGGTGAGCCGCACGCTGCGCCCGGTCCGGTCGAGCAACACCGCCCCGACGGCGCGCTCGAGCTGCTTGATCTGGTGCGACAGCGTCGGCTGCGACAGGTGTAGCTGCTCCGCGGCCCGGGTGAAGTTCCCGTGCTCGGCGACAGCGGCCAGATAGCGCAGGTGCCGCAGTTCCGGCGTCACCGTCGGTCGCCGTCCGGTCCGATCCGCGCCAGCACCGCGTTGACCACCAGGCACGCGCTGTCCACCACATCGGCCATCGGCTGGCGGTAGGCGTCGAGCACCCACTTCTGGGCGATGATCACGATGGCGCCGACCAGGCCGAACAGCACCGTGCGCACGCTGACGGCAGGGTGGGTTTCCAGGTCGACATGCGGGGTGATCAGGGCCATGCAGATATCGACCAGCGCGTCGAGAACGTCGTGATAGGCCCGGTCGACCGCGGGGCTCACGCCGAGGATCTCGAAGAAGGCGATCCGGGGAACCCGGGGGTCGTCGAGGATGAGCTGGAAGTACGCGGTCAGGCCGACGCGCACCTGAGCGTCGACGGCCTCGGCCTCGCGCAGGCCGGTATGGATCGCCTCGATCATCCGGGCGGCCGTCTCGCGGTACACCTCGAGCAGCAGATCCTCACTGTCGGTGAAGGACTCGTAGAAGTAGCGTTTGCCGACCCCGGCCGCCGCGCAGATCGTGGTGACTGTGGTGTTGCGGTAGCCGTCGATGCCGAAGGCGTCCGTGGCCGCCTCGAGTAACCGGGTGCGGCGGTCCTGCTGACGTTGCCCAGGGGCGGCCCCGCGGTACCGGCGGCCGTCATCGAGTTCGGACGCTGTCACAACGCCAATTCTGTCAGGTGACCGCGGTGGGACGCGCGCGGGCGCTGATCGTGGATTGCCCAGAACATGTTCTTGCGATCGGACGTGACCCACGCTACGTTACTTCCCGGTACGGGAACGTCGGAGTTCCCGATGGTGGAGGGCTGAACCGAAGCATGATCACACATCGTGGGCGGCTGGCTGCGCTGGTCGCATCCGTCGTCGTAATGGCAGGCGCCGTCGCATCCGCACCGGTCGGACAAGCATCGCCGAATGCCGAGGGTCTCGACGCGCAGTTCGTCGCCACCCATAACGGGCCGCAGCAGTACCCCAACGTCTTCATCGAGTGGGATGTGCCGATCACCATGAGTGACGGCACCGTATTGAAAGCGAACGTCTATCACCCGGCCGGTGCGGACGGTCAGCCCGTCGCCGAGCCGACGCCCACGATCGTCAATATGACGCCCTACACCAAGCTGGTCACCAACGTCGCCGACTCGGCGCTCGCGGTTCCCGGCCTGTCGGACCTGCTGATGCCGGTGCTGCAGAACCTGGACTTCTCGCCGTTCGGTTTCAGCAGCCTCAGCGACATGATGAACGCGCTGCCCGGCGGCGCGGCCCGCACCTTCGGCGTCGACCGGAATCTGATCCGCGGCGGGTACACCCAGGTGGTCGTCGACGTGCGCGGCACCGGCTTCTCCCAGGGCACCTGGCAGGTCTTCGGAGAACGCGAGCAACTCGACGGTGTGGAAATCGTCGACTGGGCCGCGAAACAGGGCTGGTCCGACGGCAAGATCGGGATGAGCGGCATCTCCTACTCGGCGATCAACCAGCTGCAGACCGCGCAGCGGCACCCCGAGGCGCTCAAGGCGATCTTCCCGATCGTGCCCGGTAGCGACCTGATCCGCGACGTCGCCGCCCCCGGTGGCGCGCTCGGGATCGGGTTCATCCCGGCCTGGCTGCTCGCCGTCGACGGCGCGAAGCTGCTGCCCGACCTGATGTCGATGCTGAACGGCAAATTCGACTGGGTCTGGCTGCGCGACCGGGTGACCGACCCGTTCACCTTCTTCAACGTGCTCATCGCCGCGCTGACCACTCCGAACGTGGAGCAGATCCCGCCGGAGATGGCGTCGATCCTCGACGACGAGAGCGCGCTGCGGACCGCCTGGGTGGGTTCGCCCGATCAGGTGCGGGTGCCGACCTTCCTCTACGGCGGCTGGCACGACATCTTCACCTACTCCACCCCGCGCATCTACAACGCGGTGAACGTGCCCGCCGAGCAGAAGAAGCTCGTCATGGACGACGTCTACCACGTGACGGTGACCTCGGGACTCGGCCAGCCGGGTGCGCCCGCGCCGGCGGATTCGTTGCAGCGCGCGTGGTTCGACAAGTGGCTCAAGGGAATCGACAACGGTATCGACCGCTACGACCCGGTCACGTTGTGGCAGCAGGGCAGTGGGCAGTGGACCGCCGATGTCGCCTTCCCGCGGCCGGGCATGCAGCACCGGCGGATGTATCTCGACGCCGCCGCCTCCGGCACCGCGCCGGGCGCCCGCCACGACGGCAGCCTGCGCACTGCTCCCGGTGCCGCGCAACGTGTTTCGGTGGATCCGAGCCTGACCACCATCTGCTCGCGTGATGCCGCGCAGGGCACGGCCGGCCTGGTCCCGCTGCCCGATATCTGTGCCAAGGATGCCCGGATCAGCGAGGGCGCCGCGCTCACCTTCACCACGGCTCCGGTGGCCGCGCCGACGCGGATCTCCGGTCCGATCGCCGCTCATCTGAACACCGTGCTCGACGCCACCGACGGCTACTGGACGGTGACGGTGAACGATGTCGCGCCCGACGGCACGTCGACGGTCTGGTCCCAGGGGCAGCTGATGGCATCCCTGCGCACGATCGACGAGGGCAAGGCGACCCGCTCGCCGAACGGCGACTACACCGACCCGTATCCGTACCTCACCCTGGATACCCGTCAGCCGATCGTGCCCGGCGAGCCGACGACGATCGAGATCGGCATCCGCGCCACCGACGGTGTCCTGCTGCCGGGTCACCGCCTGCGTGTCGACGTCTTCGCCGGCAACTTCCCCAGCGGAATCCCGCTGCGGCCGTTGCTGAACGAAAGCGGCCTGCGCACCCAGCACCTCGAGCTCGACCCGTCCCGCCCGAGCTGGATCAACGTCCCCCTGGACACCGATCCCGGCTGGTGAGCACTGGTTCACCCCGCCTGCGATCTCGCGCCGATCATCGATCGCGCGACATCGGGGGCGGGGTTCGCCGTCTTGTCGAGACCGGGTTCGGCCTGATCCTGTCCCCATCGGCTCGCTGATCAGCCCGCGGTCGCGTGCACATCGGGTACGCGAGTCGCGTCCGCGCCCGCGGCCGCCGCGAGGTGGGCGAAGGTGACCGCGTCGCGGACCGCCGCACCACCGTGATCGTTGTTGAAATAGACGTAGCTGTCGGCGTCGGGAGACCAGGTGCCGAGCAGCCGATGCGCCCAGCCGCGCAATGCCTGCTTGCCGTAGGACGGCCGGGGAGCGGCGCGGCCCGCGTGCAGGCGTAGATAGGCCCAGTCGGTGGTGCGCCACAGCGGCGTGATCGGGTGCGAATCACGGTCCGCCCAGGTCAATGCCGCGCCACGGGATCGCAGGACGTCACCGATCTCGTCTGTCCACCACGAATCGTGGCGCGGTTCCACCGCCACCCGCACCGTGTCGGGGAAGCAGCGCAGACAGTTGTCGAGCAGATCGGGGTCCGCGCGCAGGGTCGGCGGCAGCTGGAGCAGGATCGGTCCGAGCCGATCACCCAGTCCCTCGGTCCGGTCGAGCAGGCGCTGCACAGGTTCGGCGGGGTCGCGCAATCGCTTGATATGGGTCAGGTAGCGACTCGCCTTCACCGCCATCACGAAGCCCGCGGGCGTGCGCTCCCGCCAACCGGCGAAGTTCTCCCTGCTCGGCAATCGATAGAACGCGTTGTTCGACTCCACCGTCGCGAACGCCCGCGCATAGTGCTCGAGCCACTGCCGGACGGGCAGCCCCGACGGGTACAGCACACCCCGCCAGTCGCGGTACTGCCAGCCGGAAGTGCCGACGTACATGGGCATTTCGGCCTCCCTCCGCAGCGCTGTCAGATCTCCGAGCGGAGCAGGGGCGCGAGTTCGCTGCTGTAGAAGTCGAGGAACGCGTCCATGTCGGGTCCCGCGTTCATCAGCACCACACGGTCGAAACCCGCGTCGGCGGCCTTGCGCACCGCCTCGACGTAGCGCTTCGGATCATTGCCGCAGACAAAGGATTCGAGCATGTCATCCACTCGCACGGTGCTCGACGCGGCGGCGAAGTTCGCCGGATTGGGCAGCTCGCTCATCACCTTCCAGCCACCGGTCGACCACCGGTTGGTCGACAGTGCCGCTTCGGCGCCCGCGCGATCGTCCTCGGCGAAGGCGACCCCCACTTCGACGTAGCGCGGACCGGATCCGCCCTTGTCGTGAAAGGTCTGCACGAGTTCGGGATCGGGTTCGGTGGCGAACAGTCCGTCGCCGAGTTCGGCGGCGATCGCCGCGGCGCTCGGCCCGCCCGCGGCCACCGCGATCACCGGCGGTGTCTGCGGCAGATCGAACACCCGCGCGTCCGACAGCTCCAGGAACTCGCCGTAATAGTTGCGATAGCCGCCGCGCCACAGCAATCGGATGATCTTGAGCGCCTCGCGCAACATCCGCTGACGGATCAGCACCGGCGGGAACTCGTGGCCGATGACGTGCTCGTTGAGTCGCTCGCCCGAACCGATGCCCAGGGTGAACCGCCCATCCGAGACCAGGGCGGTGGTGGCGGCGGCCTGGGCGATGACGGCGGGGTGATAGCGGATGATCGGACAGGTCACGCCGGTGGCGAGCCCGATGTCGGTGGTTTTCGCGGCGATCGTGCCCAGGACCGTCCAGGCGAAGGGCGAGTGGCCCTGCTCGTCGAGCCACGGGTGGAAGTGGTCGCTCATCTCGACGAAATCGAAACCGGCCGATTCGGCCCGCACTGCCTGTCGAACAAGCTCTTTCGGGCCGAAAGCCTCGGCCGCCAGTTTGAATCCGAGCTGCATGGCGAACCTTTCGCTGGGGGTCAGCTACGGCCGAGGGCGTTGGCCAGTTCCTGCTTGTTCATCTTGGAACGGCCGTCGATATTGCGGCGGCGGGCCTCGTCGTAGAGCTGATCGCGGGTCTTGCCGCCGCCCTGCGCCTGCTGGCCGCTGCGCTGCGAGGAACCGCGCGATCGCGACGATTTGCTCGAGCCCTTGGTCTCGCCGTGCTGGGCGCGCGTCTTGTTGACCGTTCGCGCGGCGATCTCCTCGGCCCTGCTCTCGCTGCGGCCGCGCTCGCGCTCGGACTTCTTGATGTCTTCGTACTGCCGTTCGCGCTTGTCACTCCAGGCTTGCTGAGGCATCACGTGCTCCGTTCCGGTCGGTGGACGGCTCTGGTTGCCGCCTACCCGGGGATCGGCCGGGGAAACAACCGCCCGGCGAGGATGACCGGAACCGTGATCGAGGACTGGCACACTGGCGTGGTGAGCGCCTCGGGCAGCGTGCGGGCGGCCGCCGCCTCGGCGTGGCGGTGGATTCGCAGCGCTCCCGGCACCTATGTGTGGCTGGCGGCGCTGGGTGTGACCACCGCGATCCAGCTGCGGCTCACGCCGGAGGAAGCCAGAGTCTGGCTCGGGCACCGCTCGACCAATCTCGATCGTCTCGGCGACGACCCGATCCGGGTGCTGGTCGGCAGCGCGTTCTGGACCGACGGCGGCGGGTGGCTGGTCTACGCGGTGCTGTTCAGCCTCGTGCACGCCAACGCCGAACGGTGGCTCGGGACGCTGCGCTGGCTGGTGGTGGTCGTCCTCGCCCATGTCGGCGCCACGTATCTCAGCCAGGGCGTGCTGCTCTGGGCGATTCGCCACGACAGAGCCCCGGAGCGTGCGGCGTTCGCGCTCGATGTGGGAGTCAGCTACGGGCTGGCCGGAGTCGCCGCCGTCCTCGCCTACCGTGTGTTGCTGCCGTGGCGGGTGCTGTACGTGCTCGGTGTGCTGGCGGTTTGTGTGCCACCGGTATTCCTGGACCGCACGTTCACCGATGTGGGCCACGCGGGTGCGGCGTTGATCGGCTTCGCGTGCTATCCGCTGACGCGAGGGCGGGCCCGCGACTGGGATCCGAGCCCGCGCCTGCGCGAATCGTGTCTTCGGATCAGACGAAGAATTCGACGATCATCCTGGCCCACCACTGGAAGTAATCGATGATCATGATCGCTCACCGCCTTCCCTTCGCCCTTATCAGTTACCGATCAGCTGTTGCGAATAGAGGGGCATAATTCTGATAAAAATGCTGGTGAACAAGTTTTCATCCGCATGTATCGAGGTTGCCCAGCAGGTTTGAGCAATAGCTCGGCAATCCGATTGGCCGGTGCTGCGGTTAGGGTGGCCCGGTGATCTTGCTGGCGATAGGTGTGGTTCTGCTCGGGGTGTTCGCGCTGTGTTTCCGTCAGGAGCGGCGCCGGTTCGGCAACGCGGTGTTGCTGCTGCTCGGAGTCCTGTGCGTCGGCGCCGCGCTGATCGGTTCGGGCGCCGAAGGATCAGGGCCCGAAATGCTGGTCTTCTTCGCCCTGGCGCTGTCGCCACTGCTCGTGCTGGTCCTGGCCGGACTGCTGATGCTCAACGGTGTGGTGATGCTGCGCCGCGAGGGCGTGCGTCCGGCGAACCTGCTCTCCTTCGGTCTCGGCGTCGCGCTGCTGGTTCCGTACGCGCTGCTGGTGATGGCGGTGATCGCCGAGTGGGTGGTGCTCGGGGTGTTGCTGCTCGCGGTGGTGCTCGTCGCCGCCTACCTCGGCTTCGTGCTGGTCGCGTTCCTGCTCTATTCGGTCGTCTACGGCGGGGTGACCCGCACCGACGACGCCGTCGCGATCGTGGTGCACGGCTCCGGCCTGCTCGGAGACCGGGTCCCGCCGTTGCTGGCGAGCAGGCTCGACCGCGCGCTGCAGATCTGGCGTACCGACCGCGCGCACGGCCCCGCGCCGCTGTTGGTGACCAGCGGCGGCAAGGGCTCCGACGAGAAGGTTGCCGAGAGCACGGCGATGGCCGCCTACCTCGTCGAACACGGCGTGCGCGACGACGAGATCCTGCGGGAGGATCGCTCGACGACGACCCGCGAGAACCTGCTGTTCAGTCGGGAACTGCTCGCCAGGCAGGGGATAAACAGCCGCATTCTGCTGGTCACGAGCAATTTCCATGTGCTGCGGACCGCGTTGCTCGCCCGTTCGGTCGGGATCGACGCCCAGGCCGTCGGCGCGCCGACCGCGCGCTACTACCTGCCCAGCGCTGTCCTGCGCGAATACGCCGGGATTCTGGCCGAACACAAGGCGATCAACGCCGTGATGTGCGGGTTGCTGGTGGCGGCGCCGGTCGCGCTGGCGATCTTCGGTGCGGCCAACTGACACATTTAGGTGTTACGTACAGTTATGGATAGTTGTATCATCGGAACTACCGAGCAGGACGCAACGTCGCGACCTGGGGCACGGAGGTCCGTGCGCGGTTGATCGAGGAGTACCGATGAAGCTATTTCCTTGGGGAAGAGAAAGCCCGGAGATCGATCCGGGCGTGGTGGCATTGCACGCGCGCAATGTCAGCTTCGACTGGTCGGGTGTCGACCTCCAGTGGATGTCGGCGGAACCGATCGCCGGTCACCTGATCAGCGCGCTGAACATGCTGCTGCCCGAGGGCGAGCGCATGTTCATCGAGACCTACCGCGAGGCTTTGCCCTACGTCAAGGACGAGAAGCTGCGCGAGGACATGCTCGGCTTCATCGGGCAGGAGGCCATGCACGCGCAGACCCACGGGAAGGTGCTCGACGACGTCTTCACCGCCCACGGCGTCGACGCGAGTCCCTATCTGGCGCAGATGGAATACCTGTTCCGCATCTCGCTCGGCCCGCGCGGCGGCGACGATCGCGCCGGCCGCCAGATGCTGGTCGAGCGGCTCGCCTTCATCGCCTGTCTCGAGCATTTCTTCGCCTGGCTCGGGGACTGGGTGCTCAACGCCGACCTCGAGAAGTTCGGTGCCGACCCGCGGATGGCCGACCTGTTCCGCTGGCACGGTGCCGAAGAGGTCGAACACCGCAATGTCGCCCACGACGTCGCCGAGTACTTCGGGGTCGGCTACGTCCGGCGCTGCGCGTCGATGACGCTGGTGTTCCCGATCTTCCTCATCGTGCTGGTGCGCGGTGCGCGGTTCCTCGTCCAGCAGGATCCGCAACTGCCGGATCGGGGCTACGCACGGCTGCTCGCCGGTGTGTTCGGCGCGATGTGGCGTGGTGCGCTGCCCGGCGTGCCGTCGCTGCTGGCCAGTGCGCTGTCGACCTTCCAGCCCGGCTACAACCCGCAGTCGGTCGGCTCGACGGCGCAGGCGATCGCGTATCTGGCGGCCTCGCCCGGCGCCCGCGCGGCAGCGTCGTGACCACGCGCGACATCCCCGCCGATCTCTACGGCAAGTACCGCCACGATCCGGCGATGAAGGTCATCGACGCCATCGCGGCCACCCGGTTGCGCTGGAGCGCGCTGGTCAACCGCGGTGATCTGCGCCCACGCGTCGACGATCGCCGCCTGGCCGTGGTGGTGACCGAACGCCGGATCGAAGCGCACGACCAGGACGTGGTGAGTCTTCGCCTCGAAGCACCCGACGGGCGCGTGCTACCGCGCTGGCGGCCAGGGGCGCACCTGGACCTGGAACTTCCGTCGGGTCGGCTGCGCCAGTATTCGCTGTGTGGCGATCCCGCCGACGAGCGCGCGTACCGCATCGCCGTGCGCCGCATCCCCGGTGGCGGCGGCGGCTCGATCGAGGTGCACGACGCCTTGCCCGTCGGCTCCGGGTTGGTGGTGCGCGGCCCGCGCAATGCCTTCCCGTTCGCCGTGCCGGGCCACGGATCACCTTCGCAGCGCCTGCATTTCGTGGCCGGCGGGATCGGCATCACCCCGATCCTGCCGATGGCCAGGCTCGCGCACCGGCTCGGCGTGCCGTGGACACTGGTCTACAGCGGACGCAGCCGCGACACCATCCCGTTCCTGGACGAGATCGAAGGCTTCGGCGCGAACGTCGTGGTGCGCACCGATGACGAGCACGGTCTACCTGCCGCGGTGGACCTGCTGCCCGACGTCGGGCCGGGCACCGCGGTCTATGCGTGTGGCCCAACCCCGATGACCTCGGCGATCGTCGCCGCGGTGCGCGAGATGGCCGACGTGGAACTGCATTTCGAGCGGTTCTCGCCGCCGCCGATCGTCGACGGCACCCCGTTCGAGATCGAATTCGCGTCCAGTGGTGCGGTGGTGACGGTCGATGCCGACCGCACCGTGCTGGACACGATCCTCGATTCCCGTCCCGACCAGCCCTACTCGTGCAGGCAAGGCTTCTGTGGCACCTGCGTGGTGCGGGTTCGCTCGGGCGAACCCGACCATCGCGAGACCACGCTGTCCGCTGCCGACCACGCCGAGGGTGCCATGCTGGCCTGCGTATCCCGTTCTCGCGGTGAGCGATTGGTGCTCGACCTGTGATTTCTCCGCTGGACAAGGAGTCCGAAAGATCATGACGAACGACAGCCCGCAGCCCGCGAACCAGCGCACCGTCCGCAGCGGTGATTTCGACATCGCCGTGTTCGAATACGGCGACCCGGCCGCCGACACCGTCGTGCTCGTGCACGGCTGGCCCGACACCCACCATCTGTGGGACAGGGTGATTCCGCTGCTCACCGAGCGCTTCCACGTGGTCGCCTACGACACCCGTGGCCACGGCGAGTCCACTCGCACCCAGCGCACCGATGATTTCCGCCTCGACGAACTCGCACGCGATTTCTACGCCGTGATCGACGTGGTGAGCCCCGATCGTCCCGTGCACGTGCTCGCCCACGACTGGGGTTCGGTGCAGGTGTGGGAGGCGGTGTGCGAACCGCGGGCCACCGAGCGCGTCGCCTCGTTCACCTCGGTCTCGGGCCCCAACCTCGACCACCTGGCCACCTGGGTGCGTGACCGCCTCTCCCGGCCCACCCTGCGCAATGTGTGGCAGCCGATCACCCAGCTGGCCTCCTCGGCCTACACGTTCTTCTTCATGACGCCCGGTCTGCCGCGCGCCACATTCAACGCCATCGGCACCGAAAAGCTGTGGCAGCGTGCGGTGTCGATCATGAACGACACCCCCGCCGCCAATGTGAAGCTCGGCCCCACCTTCCGCCGCGACATGGTCGACGGGCTGCTCATCTATCGCGCGAACATCGTGGCGCGCATGCTCTCCCCGCGTGAGCGTCGCACCGAGGTGCCGGTGCAGTTGATCGTGGCAGGACGCGATGTCGCCGTGCGGCCCGCGGGCTACGACGACTCGGGCAAGTGGACCGACCGGCTGTGGCGTCGCGACGTCCCCGCCGGGCACTGGATGCCGTTCTCGCATCCGGAACTCCTCGCGACCGCGACCACCGAGCTCATCGACGCACTCGACGGCGCCGGCGTCTCGCGCGGCCTCGCCAGGGCCGAAGTAGGCGCTGCGCGAAGGGAATTCGAACACAAGCTGGTGGTCGTCACCGGTGCGGGCAGCGGCATCGGCCGCGAGACCGCGCTGGCTTTCGCGCGCCTCGGCGCCGAAGTGGTGGTCTCCGATGTCAACGAGCTCGCCGCCAAGGCCACCGCGGAGCTCGTCGCATCGGAAGGTGGGGTGGCGCACTCCTATCCACTCGATGTGTCGAACGAGGACGCGGTGCGCGCGCACGCCGACACGGTGATCGCCGCGCACGGCGTGCCCGATGTGCTGGTGAACAACGCCGGTGTCGGCCAGGCGGGCGGATTCCTCGATACTCCGTCGGAGGAGTTCGACCGCGTACTGCGGATCAACCTCGGCGGCGTCGTCAACGGCTGCCGGGCCTTCGGCGCGGCGATGGCCGATCGCGGGCTCGGCGGGCACATCGTGAACCTGTCCAGCATGGCCGCCTACAGTCCGCAGCGCGACATGGCGGCCTACGCCACCAGCAAGTCGGCGGTCTTCATGTTCTCCGATTGCCTGCGTGCCGAACTGGCCGACCGTGGCATTTCGGTGTCGACCGTGTGTCCGGGCATCGTGCACACGAATATCGTTGCCACCACCCGTATCTCGGGCGTCTCCGCCGCCGAGGAGGCCGCCGCGCAGCAGAAGTTCGACAAGCTGTACGAGCGACGCGGCTACACCCCGGACCGGGTGGCCGCGCAGATCGTGAAGGCCGTGCGGACCGGGCGCGACATCGTGCCGGTGACGCCGGAGTCGTGGGTGCAGTACCGGATCAACCGGATCGCACCCGGCG
Source organism: Nocardia sp. NPDC058114 (assembly GCF_042884695.1). Lineage (NCBI taxonomy): Bacteria > Bacillati > Actinomycetota > Actinomycetes > Mycobacteriales > Nocardiaceae > Nocardia > Nocardia sp. NPDC058114. The sequence goes on from NZ_JBHVTK010000011.1 coordinate 210,385, forward strand.
CGGTGCGGTTCGCGGCGCGCCGGATGAAGCTGGTCTAGATCGGGGCTACGCCCGGCGCAGTTGCTCCTCGACGGCGGCAACGTGCCGGGCGTCCACGCCCCACGCGTTCTCGACGCCGACCGTGCGGTCCAGGTCCCACAGCACGCACTCTTCCTCGGGTCGCGCGACCAGCGACCAGGCGACCACGGTGCGGCCCAGCTGTTCGACCATGGTGCCGTGATTCTGCGTACTCTCCCCGGCGCCCTCGGGGAAATGATGCAGGAAACGCCCGTAAGCCTGCTCGCAGAACGTCGCGTAGAGCTGGGTGCAGAGGATGAAACCGTGCCACGCCTCGTCGACCGCGTGCGAGGGCATACCGATCACCTGGTCGTCGCGAAGGGCGGCACCGCAGCACCGTAACCATTGGCGCAGACCGGTTTCCACGAGTTCGCGAGGCTGCCAGGGCGAGGTTTTGAAGATCGCTTCGGGGAAGACCAGGGCGGCGACGGTGCGGTCGACGGTGGGAAGGTCGACTTGCCGTCTGCCGGTCCGGGAGAAAGAGAACGCCACAATTCACTGTAAGGCCACTGACGGTGGGGGTGCTGTGGCCGGGTTCTGGCGTTAGCCTGCGAACATGGTGTTGACGCTCGTAATCGTGCTCGGTTTCGTCGCGGTGTGTCTCGGCGCGGTGGTGACGACCGTCGTGTGGCTGATCCAGAAGTCGAGTCAGCCGCAGAACGCGCGCCCGCTGGATCGGCGATGGGTGGCCGGGTCGGCCGGGATCACCGGGTATGTCGACGGGACCTCGGGGCAGCCGTGGGATCCGGGCAGCCCGTCCGGGTGTGGCGGTGGCTCGAACAGCGGTTGCGGCGGGGGGAGCGGCTGCGGCGGCGGGAGCAGCAGTAGCTGTAGCGGTGGAAGCGGCAGCAGTTGTTCCGGTGGGAGTAGCAGCAGTTGTGGAGGTGGCAGCAGTAGCAGCTGTGGCGGCGGGTCCTGATCGTGTGACCTACGTCCCAGTGCGCTTGACCTGAACTCGACTTCAGGTTTCATCCTTGACTCGTTCGGTCAACACCACGAAGGAGTCGCGATGCGCGCAGTGCAGGTCAAAGAATTCGGTGGGCCCGAGGTCCTGAACCTGGTGGAAGTTCCCACACCGCAACCGGATTCGGTCGAAGTGGTCGTCGACGTCGAGGTCGCCGACGTGATGTTCCTCGATACCCGGCTGCGCAGCGGGTGGGGTCAGGACTACTTCCCGCTGAGCCTGCCCTACGTCCCCGGTGGCGCGATCGGCGGCGTGGTGAGCGCGGTCGGCGCCGAGGTCGACCCCCGCTGGCTCGGCAAGCGCGTTGTCACCCAGACCGCCGCCAGCGGCATCGGTGGCGGCCTGCCCACCGGCGGTTACGCCGAGAAGTCCCTCGCCAAGGCCGCCACACTGACCGAGATCCCCGCCGGGCTCACCACCGAGCAGGCCGTAGGCCTGGCCCACGACGGTCGCACCGCGCTCGCTGTCTTCGACAGGGCTGCCGTGCAACCGAATTCGTGGGTGTTGATCACCGCCGCCGCGGGCGGCCTCGGCACGCTGCTCATCCAGCTGTCGATCGCGGCGGGCGCGCGGGTTGTCGCCGCGGCGGGCGGACCGGAAAAGCTCGCGCTCGCAACGCGATTGGGTGCCACCGCGGTCGTCGACTACTCCGTCGACGGCTGGGCGGACCGAGCACGGGAGATCACCGGCGGGGGAGCGGCGGTCGTGTTCGACGGTGCGGGTGGCGATATCGGTGGCGCGGCCCTGACCGCCGCCGCCGACACCGGACTCTTTCTCGGATATGGCTCCGCCGCCGGTGATTTCGCGACAGGCGACACCGATGCCGCTGGTGCGCGCGGTGTCACGGTGCTCGGTCTGTTCGATATCGTCGGCAAGGACGTGGACTGGGTCGGCATCACTGCCCGCGCTCAGGAAGCGGTCGCCGAGGGTGTGCTGGAAGTCGTGATCGGGCAAACCTTCCCGATCGATCAGGTGCGGCAGGCTCACTCCGCGATCGAGAGCCGCTCCGCCCTCGGTCGTACCTTGTTGACGGTCGGCGCGTCATTGTAACTTATTGTGCGCTGCAACGGAATACACGTTAAGTTATGTTCCGTGCAGGGACTGATAATCATCGCAGTGATAGCTGCGGTTCTGTTGTTGGTAGTTGGAGTCATCAAGTTGGCCAGCAACCCAGGGGGCAACATCGAACGTCGCGAACGCGATGTACGAGCGCGGGGAGGCCAGCGAGCTGAACGCTCGTAAACCCTACCCCCGGGTGCAGCACCACCACGGCGATCGGTCGCCGCGTCTTTCTCGGAAGCCGCGACTCCGGTCGCCGTTCTCGTACCCGCCGGTCCGACACGACCGCCGCGTCGAGTGGTCAACCCCGCACTTCGCCGGGTACCATGCGACTCGCCCGCGGAGACCCCCGCGGCGAGGGGCGGTAGCTCAGTCGGTTAGAGCCGCGGACTCATAATCCGCTGGTCGTGGGTTCGAGCCCCACCCGCCCCACTTCCCCTTCTGAACTGCGGTTTCTCCCAGCGGATTCGGGACGGATCGCCGCCAGGGCCGGACAGGTCGAGGATGGCCGGCCACTTCTCGGCTACCAGGCGCGGGTCCGCCTGGATGAACGCGACACGCTGCTCCACCCCGATCTCGGCGGCTGCTGTCGGCATCGCTCGGCCCTTCTGCGTATTGGTGCCGACGACAACCGCCTGCTCACCGCCGCTCGGGTATGTCAGCGCGAGAGTGTCCTCGGCCTGCGCTCTGGTCGGCTACTTCACGGTCAGCCCTGCGATGAGGACGGCGACCATCCGGCGGGGGTGGTAGCGGGGGGTGTGGCCGCCGATGCAGAGGTTGCCGACGGCGCGCAGGAGTTCGTAGGGGTCGGTGCCGGCGGGGATTTCGCCTGCGGTGACGGCGGCGGTGAGGAGGGCTTCGCAAGTGGGGACCAGGCGGTCGAGGAAGTAGGTGTGGAGGGTTTCGAAGGTGGTCGCGTCGGAGTGAAGTGCTTCTGCCAGGCCGTGTTTGGTGGTGAGGAAGTCGACGAAAAGGGTCATCCATTCGCCGAGTGCGGCGTGGGGGGAACCGAGGGCGGCCAGGAGTGTGGGGCCCGCTTCGGCGCACGCTTCGACCTGGTGGCGGTAGACGGCGACGATGAGGTCGGCCCGGGTGGGGAAGTGGCGGTAGATGGTGCCCACGCCGACGCCTGCTCGGGCGGCGATCTCGCGGACGGGGACATCGACGCCCGAGGCGATGAAGGCGGCCGCGGCTGCGTCGAGCAGGGCCTGCTGGTTGCGCCGCGCGTCGGCGCGTCGGCGCGGCGCCTCGGTCGGATTGTCGGCCACGAGACCTCCCTCTTGTTAAACGGAACAGTGTTCCGTATGTTGATTAGCGGAACATCGTTCCGCTTGGTCGAGGATGCCAGAACCGGCGAGCCGAACCAAGCCCATCTGGGAGGAACCGCCATGCAGTACCGCACTCTGGGCCGTACCGGCGTTCAGGTCGGCACGCTCGTGCTCGGCGCGATGAACTTCGGCAAGCTGGGAAATTCCACCCAGGACGAGGTCACCGCCATGATCGATGTCGCCATCGACGGCGGCGTCAACCTCATCGACACCGCCGACATGTACGGCCAGGGCGAATCGGAGGAGCTGGTCGGCAAGGCCGTCGCGGGTCGCCGCGACGACCTCGTGCTGGCCACGAAGGCGACGATGCCGATGGGCGAGGAGCGCAATCATCGCGGCGGTTCACGCCGCTGGCTCATGACCGCGCTCGACGACAGCCTGCGCCGACTCGGCGTCGACCACGTCGATCTCTATCAGATCCACCGCTGGGACCCCGAAACCAGCGATGAGGAAACCCTCTCGGCGCTCACGGATCTACAGCGTGCGGGCAAGATCCGCTACTTCGGATCCTCGACATTCCCCGCGTACCGCATCGTGCAGGCGCAGTGGGCGGCCGAAGAACGCCACCTGAGCCGCTATGTCACCGAACAGCCCAGCTATTCGATCCTGCAGCGCGGCATCGAGACTCACGTCCTGCCGGTCACCGGGGAATACGGTCTCGGCGTGCTCGCCTGGAGCCCGCTGGCCTCGGGATGGCTCTCGGGCGCCATCCGCGCCGACCGCGAGATATCCACCAGCCGTTCGGCATTCATGCCCGACCGGTTCGACACCACCATCCCGGCCAACCACGCCAAGATGGCCGCCGTCGAGCAACTCGCGGACCTGGCAGACCAGGCGGGCCTGACCCTGATCCAACTCGCCCTGGGTTTCGTCACGGCCCATCCCGCCGTCACCAGCGCCATCATCGGCCCCCGCACCATGAACCACCTGCACGCCCAGCTGGCCGCCGCCGACACCGTCCTGCCGCCCGAGATCCTCGACGCCGTCGATGCCATCGTGGCCCCTGGCACCGACCTCGCCCCCGACGAGAAACACGACACCCCACCATCTCTGCTGGACGCGTCCCTGCGTCGTCGATGAGTCGACGTCAGAAGCTCGTGGCTCGTGCCGGCCGCGGCTCGGACGTGAGTAGATCGCGCCATCGGTTCATCAGCAGCGCGGTGTATTGGTCGGCGGTGATGTCGTAGGCGCCGAGGGCGTAGCCGTCGTTGGTCTCGACGAGCGTCGTTTCCCCGTTGGTCAGTACGCCGAAATCGATGGCGTAGGCAGCGGGGGCGGTTCCGGAACGATAGTAGGCACTGACCGCTGACTCGACTGTTTCCCTGTTCAGTGGCACGGAGTTGTCACCCTCGTAGTGGTCCACGGCCACGATCCGCCTGCCGATGACATAGACGCGGTATTCCGACACCCAGGTGACGACCTCGGAGCACCAGACGCGCTGGCGCCGACTGGTATTCCCCCATGCGGCGAAATCGTGTTCCGAGTAGCAGACCGAGCCCGTGAAGGCCTTGCGGCGGTCCGCGGGTTTGACGAAAACCGGCGGGGAGGAGCCGCCATCCATCGAGCGCTCGATCTCGCCCAGGGTCGACGCCCACACCTTCCGCCCGAGGAAGCCGCGAAGCACGTCGGGATAGTCGTCGGGTTGCGGTAGCGGGATGCCCAATTGGCGCATCGCGCCGTGCATCGCGGCCATATCCCCGGCGATGAAGATGCCGGGTCCCAACGTCAACTGCCTGCGTTGAATACGCTTCAGGCTGTAGTGGCGGACGGGGACGCCGAGTCTTGCGAGGCCCTCGGTGAGGAGCTTCTCCTCGTGCCGCATCGGACCCGATCCGGCGTACTGCAGGTAGGCCACCGTAAAACTCATGCCTTGATGATGCCTGTCGACAGCGTTGCGGATTCAGCAAATGGCTGGGAAATTACCTGTGCGCCAGTCGAAGTCCCCGACGGTCGGATCGGCGTAGGGCAGCGGAAGGGGCCGATCGACGATGCTGGTCGGATGGTATCTAGGTGCGCGGGGTGAGGATCACGATCGGGATCGTGCGACTGCCCGCATGACGTTGGTAGAAGTCGTAGCCCGGGAAGAGCTCGACGAACTTCGGCCACAGCAGTTTTCGTTCCGCGTCGGTGGCTACGCGGGCCCGGACGGGGTGCGACCGGGCGCCGATCTGGATCGTGCTGTCCGGGTTGGCTTTCAGGTTGTGGAACCAGGCGGGGTGGGTTGGTTGGCCGGCTTTGGACGCGGCAAGGGCGATGATGTCGCCGTCGGCGTGGAACATCAAGGGTGAGGTTCGGCGGGTGCCGGTTCTGGCGCCGACGTGGTCGAGCAGCAGGATTCGGGCGTCGGGCCAGGCGGGCATGTGGCCGCCGAGCCTGCCGTTGGTTCGGCGGTACAGGGCCACATGGAGTTTCGTCGATCGGCGGCCCAGGTAGATGCCGCGCTTGTTCATGAATTGGGAGCACGATTCCACCAGTCGTGCCATCGACGACCTCGTGGCGCCATGACCGGTACCGGTCTTGTTCGGATCACTCACTGCCCCTCCAGTGTTCGTTCTACTACGGCCGATAGTAGACAAATTCCCGGTCGGCCGAGGGGGAATCGTCAAGCGAGGAGTTCGCGGGCGAGGGTGGCGGTCCACCAGGTTTCGACTCGGTCGGGCGACCAGCCTCGTTCGGTGGTGAGGGTGGTGTAGACGTCGATGGTGCACAGGGCGGCGTAGATGTCGACCGAGGTGGGGAGGTCTTCGCGAAGGGTGCCGGGAGGCCAGGAGGTGAAGACCTCGATGCGGGTTCGGTCGGCGCGGTGACGGGCGTCGACGTAGGTGGTGGCCAGGGCGGGTTCGGTGCGGCCCGCTTCGCGGATCAGGGCGATGACGTCGGCGGCGCGTTCGTAGAGGCGACGGTCGTAGCCGGCCATGGCGGCCAGCTGAGCTCGGGGGTCGCCTGCCGCGGCTTCCAGGGTGTCGAGCATCTGCGGGGCGTCGGCGGAGAGATCGGCGGCATCGACTATTGCCTGGATGAGCCCGGTTTTGTTGCCGTAGGCGGAATAGACGGTGGGAACGGAGACGCCGGCTTCGCGGGCCACGTCGCGGACCGTGGTGGCGGCCCAGCCCTGCTCCACGAACAGCCTGCGGGCGGCCTGGGCGATCTCGATGCTGGTCGCCTGGGCTTGCAGGGTGCGGCGAAGGGAGTCGTAGCGGCGGCGAGGTGAGTCGGTGGCCAAAGGGGGTTCCTCTTTCGTTTTATGGTACCTATATTCAAAATATGAACGATAAATCTAATCTGTCGAGCGGCGCGCGGTTTCAGCGGGTCGCGGGGATCGCCGGTATCGGGTTCGCGCTGATCATCCTGGGGGCCAATCTGATCTTGGCACCCGCCGGGTTGCCGAAGCCCGGTACCGACTCGCGCACAGCCGTCGCGTTCTTCGTCGACCACCGCGACCTCGTGGCGCTGGCGATGGCGCCGGTACCGCTGGGCTGGTTCTGTGCCGTGCTGTTCGGTGCCGGTGCACTGGCGGCCCTGCGACCGGCCGAGCGGACGGCGGGGACCGGGTGGTCGCTGGTCGGCTTCGCCGGATTGCTGTTGCAGAACGCGACTTTCACAGTGATCGTCGGAATTCGTTATGCCCTCGGCGCTTCGAGCGGGGAAGGCGGCGCACTGTGGGCGCTGCACGATGCCCTGCTCGCACTGAACGGCACCTTCCTCGCGACGGCACTGGTCGGACTGACGGTCGCGGGCCGGCTCGGCGGGCTCGTCAAGCCATGGCATGCGACCATCGGATTCCTCGCCGCCGCACTGCAATTCACCGCGGCGACCCTCACGCCCCTGATCATCGACCACGATGGCCCGCTCGGTCTCATCGGCCTGTCCGGCTGGCTGCTGTGGTCGGCCTGGTTCATCGCCTACGGCGTAGCGCTCCTGCGCACAGCCGCAGCCCGATGACTTATGTCATGGCTTGACCGTGTGAATCCCATCGGGGATCGGTGACTGCGCTTACTACTGGCGACGCCCCGCGTCGACCACCGTAGAAGGCATGAGAAACACAGACGTCATCACCGCGCGCGGGCTGCGCCGAACCTACGGCCGCGGCGACGACGCGTTCGAAGCCGTCAAAGGCGTGGACCTGGAGGTGCACGAAGGGCAGGTGTTCGCCCTGCTCGGAACCAACGGCGCGGGAAAGACTTCCACCCTCGACATGCTGGAGGGGCTCATCGCCCCCTCGGCAGGCGAGGTCGAAGTCTTCGGCCTCGACCCGCTCCGGCACCGCGACCAGGTCCGTCCGCGGGTCGGCATCATGTTGCAGTCGGGCGGGTTGCCCGCCGAGCTGACCGTCGGCGAGACGCTCGACATGTGGCGTGGAACGTGCACCGCACCGACCACCGCCGAGGCAGTCTTGGCGCAGGTGGGCCTGACCGACCGGTCCGGGGTGCGGGTCGGCTCACTGTCGGGTGGTGAGCAGCGCCGCGTCGACCTGGCCTGCGCCCTGCTCGGGCAGCCGCGCCTGCTGTTCCTCGACGAACCGACCACCGGCCTCGATCCGGAAAGCCGGCGTGGGACATGGCAATTGCTCGCCGACCTCAAAGCGTCGGGGGTGACGATGGTCCTCACCACGCACTACCTGGACGAGGCCGAAGCGCTCGCCGATCAGATCGCGATCATGCACAAGGGCGCGATCGCCCGCAGGGGCACGCTGCGCGACATCGTCGACGACCATCCGGCGCGGATCGCCTTCGATCATCCCGGCCTGCCCGTGCCGCAGTTCCGCGGCGCCCGCGTCGACGCGCGAGCGCGAGTCACCATCAGCACCAACGACTTACAAGGCCACCTGTTCGAACTGCTCGGCTGGGCCGGCGAAGCAGGTGTGCGCCTGACCGGACTCGAAGCGCGCGCCGCATCCCTGGAATCGGTCTTTCTCGATATCGCCGAGGCAACCACTCCCACCCTGATCGGAGCACGATGACCACCACCCTGCCCGCCGGCGGATTTCGCCGTCGACCACTCGCCGCGCTCGCCACAGCGGAGTGGCTGCAGTTCCGGCGCAACAAGACTCTCGTCTACATGGCGACGGTCTTCCCGATCGGAATTCCGTTGGCCACCTACTTCATCGCCCGCAAAGACGCCGAGCCCACAGCGGCGATGGCGGCGGTGACCTTCGAATTGCTGGCACTGCTCGCCCTGCTGTTCGTGCAGTACTACTCGGTGCTGTCGATGGTGACCACCCGCCGTAGCGAAGGCGTCCTGAAACGATTGCGCACGGGCGAGGCCGCCGACTGGCAGATCCAGCTCGCTCCGGCCATCCCGGGTGCCATCATGACGCTCGCGTGCACCGCCGTCATCGCCGTGGTGGTCTACGCCACCGGCGCCCCCGCGCCCGTCAACCCACTGGCGATCGTGGTAGCACTCGTCGGCGGAACAGTGCTGTTCTCGCTGCTCGCCCTGGCCACCAGCGCGTACACCAAGAACGCCGAGGCCGCGCAGATCACCTCGCTGCCGGTGATGATCATCGCGATGCTCGGCATGTCCTCGATCCGCGGCGTACTGCCCGATCGGCTGGCGCAACTGGCCGACTGGACCCCCTTCGCCGCCGTCTCCGACCTCCTCTCCCTCGGCACGTCGGGCACGCTGTCGGCGTTCGCCGAATCCGACGCCGCGCTCGGCTTCGCCGATACCGTCACCGAATCCGGCCGGCCGTTTGCGACACTGGCGTTATGGACCGTGCTGGCGCTCGTGCTGACCCGCAAGAGCTTCCGCTGGGACGACCGCGGGTGATGCGCGCGACCGCCTGGTGGCACGAGCTGTCGGGAGCCGCCAAGTTCCGGCTCTACACCCGGCTCTCGTTCCAGGCGGTGATCGCCGTGCTCGTCGTCGTGCTGGCGATCAGCGCCGAGTCGGTGCCATCGGTGCTCGGGATCGTCGCCGGTGGCATCGCGGCCGGGTTCGCGTTGGAGGCACAACCCGCGTTCGCCACCGTTCCCGGTGTGGTGGCGCGGCCGCGGATGTTGCCCGTCGCCATCGTGATGCTGGTCGCGCTGTGGGCGATCAGCGGGATCGTCGCCCGCCTGGCCACCGACGAGGCGACGGTCCTCAGCGCGCGCACGGTGGGCGTGTCCGCGGTGTTCATGGCGATCTTCTCCGTCATCCCGTTCACTCGCCACAAGTGGTGGATTCTGGTCGTTCTCAGCGTGGCCACTCCGCTGGTGGTCTTCGGTACGCCACTGGGCGCGGGCCTGCAGGGTGCGGCGGCGTTCCTGTTCACCGGGGTCTTCGCGATCGTGTTGACCCGGCTCACCGTGTGGGGGCTGGGCATCATCGACGAGTTGGAGCGAACCAAAGGTGTCGAGGCGCAACTGCAGGTCGCCGAGGAACGGTTGCGCTTCTCGCGCGACCTCCACGATGTCGTCGGACGCGGCTTCTCGGCCATCGCGGTGAAAAGCGAACTGGCGGCGGCACTGTCACGGGCAGGCGACCTCGATCGAGCGACCGCGGAAATGGACGAGGTCAGAACACTGGCGGTCGAATCGATGGGGCAGATGCGCACCCTGGTGCGCGGCTACCGCAATATCGACCTGCGCGGGGAAGTGGCCGGGGCGCGATCACTGCTGTCGGCGGCGGGATGCGCACTCGTCGTGGAGGGTGACGCGGCCAAGGTGCCCGCGACATTTCATGAAGTCGCGGCCTGGGTGGTCCGGGAAGGCACAACCAATATCGTCGAACACTCGGCCGCGACCACCGCGACCCTCGCACTCGGCGGGTCCGGCATGTCACTGCGCAACGACCGCCCGCAGGGCGCGATCGGTGAACGATCCGGGCTGCGCGGCCTCGGCGAACGACTCGCCGCTGTCGGCGCGACCCTCGACATCGCCACCTCCGGCGACGAATTCGCCCTCGAAATCCATTGGGAGAAGCAGTGATTCCCGTATTACTCGCCGACGACGAGACCCTCATCCGCGCTGCCATGGCGACGATGCTCGGCCTGGAGCCCGATCTCGAGGTCGTGGCCCACGTCGGCTCCGGTGCGGAACTCGTCGCCGCGTGGCGCCGCAGGGCCGAGGTCGGCGAGCCGGGCGCCGTCGCGGTCATCGATCTGCAGATGCCGGGCATCGATGGCATCGACACCGCCGTCGAACTGCTCCGGATCACCCCTGGTGCCGGCACTTTGATCGTCACCAGCCATGGCAGGCCCGGGTATCTCAAGCGCGCACTCGCGGCCGGTGTGCGCGGATTCCTGCCCAAGACGACCTCCGCGGCGACGCTGGCCGAGGTGATCCGGTCGGTGCACAACGGTGGCCGATACGTCGATCCCGAGCTCGCGGCCGAAGCCATCAGCGCGGGCGACACCGTCCTCACCGCCCGCGAGGCCGACGTCCTCGAATTCGCCGCCGACGGCGCCTCCGTGGAGGACATCGCCAAACGCGCACACCTGTCCCCGGGTACCACCCGCAACTATCTGTCTTCGGCGATGACCAAGCTCGGGGTGTCCAATCGCTACGAAGCCGCCCTCAAAGCGCGCGAGAAGGGCTGGATCTAGCCCGTATTCGCCTAGGGTGTGGGGCGTTACGGTGCGATGAGAGGGATGGCGATGGCTGCTGCGCTGGTCAAAGGACAGAACGCGGGCTTGGCTTCGGGGGAGGTGGTGCTGTCGGTGCGCGGCGGCGTGGCCGCCGACCTCTCGGCACTGCTGGTGACCGACGCGGGGAAGGTGCGTTCGGACGCGGATTTCGTCTTCTTCAATCAGCCGCAGGCGCCGGGTGTTCGGCTCCAGGGTGCCGCGCTCGAGGTGTCACTCGGTGCCGTGCCGGTCGAGATCGCGCAGATTCGCGCCGTGATCACTGTCGCGGCAGAAGGGGATACGTTCGGCGGCGCCACGTCGCCGGTGGCTTCGGTCGCCGACAGTGCGGGGAACGTGCTGCACGAGTATGTGATCGACGGCCTCGATCGTGAGTCGGTGGTGATCGCGCTCGAGCTGTATCGCCGGGGTGACCAGTGGAAAGTCCGTGCCGTCGGACAGGGCTACGCGGGCGGATTCCCCGACCTGGTCACCGATCACGGGGTGAGCGTCGACGACGAGCCGGAAGTGGTCGCGGAAGTTCGGACGGTTCCCGGCGAGGCGGCGCTGTCGTTCGACAAGCGCCAGAAGCTGGACATGCGCAAGCGCGAAGTCGCGAAGGTGCTGATCGACAAGAGCGCGTTCGGAGCCAGGGCGCGGGTGGTGCTGGTGATCGACAAGACCGGCAGCATGGAGAAGATGTATCGCGCCGGCACGGTGCATCGGGTCGTCGAGCGCATGATCCCGGTCGCCACGCAACTCGATGACGACGGCGTGCTCGAGGCCTACCTCTACGCGCTCAGCTACGTGAAACTGCCCGATATCACCGTCGAGGGCGGGGAGCAGTGGGCGCACACCTATCTCCATCTCAAGGGCACGCACCAGGGCGTCGACTACAACGCCATCGGCGGCCGCAACGACGAACTACCGATCATGCGCGCGGTCATCGACACCCTCACCGAGCCCACCCTCGTCCTGTTCTTCACCGACGGTGGCTTCGCGAAGAAGCGCGAGATCGCGGCGCTGATGCGCGAGGCCGCCCACCTGCCCGCCTTCTGGCAGTTCATCGGCCTCGGCACAGCCAACTTCGGTGTCCTGCGCACCCTCGACGAACTCGACGGCCGCGTCGTGGACAACGCGGGCTTCTTCGCCCTCGACGACATCGACCGGATCAGCGACGCGGAGCTGTACGGCAGGCTGCTCGGTGAGTTCCCCGACTGGCTGCGCGCCGCGCGGGCCGCGGGGATCCTTCGCTGACAGTCGTCCATCGGCTGGGATGCTCGTCATCGGTGGCCGGAAAACAGGTTGTCTCCGCAGGTGGGGATCGTTAGCGTGTCTACCGTTTGCAGTTCGCAGACTGGAAGGATCGACGCATGGAACCCATTACCGAACGCGACATCAGGTCGTCGTTCGTCAACTGTTCGAAGGGCGACGCCAAGCGCTTGAATGTGCCGCGTGACCTGGGTGAACGCCCCTGGGAGGATCTCGACTTCCTCGGCTGGACCGACCCCTCGTACGCGGGGCGCTGTTATATCTCGGTGCCGCGGGCGGACGGGCTGGTCAGCGTCGCGTTGCGGCACGAGACCGGCGGGTCGGGCAAGACACAGATGTGCACGATCTGCCTCACCACGCACTCCGGCGGCGGCGTTTCGCTGATGACCGCGAGCAAGACGGGCGAGTCGGGGCGCAAAGGCAACACGGTCGGTAGCTACATGTGCACCGATCTGGCCTGCTCGCTGTATGCGCGCAACAAGAAGCGGCCGTCGATGGGCAGCCGGTATCGCGAGGATCTGACGCCGGAGGAGAAGGCCCACCGCGTGGTGGAAAACCTGAACGCCTTCGTGGACCGGCTCTACACGTAGCCGACCCGACCCGCCGAACGACAGGAGGTAGATGCCGTGCGCCGACACTCGACAATCCGGTAGGCCCGAGTTCTGTTGAACCCCAACAGAACTCGGGTCGGTGTGTTCCTAGCCGGTCGAGTCGGCCCGGGCTGATCCCGGACCGTCCCGAGCGGAGCAGGAACCTAGAGCATCGCGTTCATGATGGTGCCCGCGCTGGTGGCGACGACGCCGCCGATCATCGCGCCCGCGACCATCTTCGGCGACTCCATAGAGCTGCCTGTCCACTTCTCCCAGGCGAACTTTCCGCCCGCGACAGTGATGGCGATGATGCCGGACAACAAGATGAACCAGGTCAGGTACCTGACCAGCTGCATGATCTTGTCCGCCAGTGGCGGTGCTTCGGGGGTCGGATTGCCGATCTGCGCCAAGGTATCGGTGACGGCGGCCAGGAGCATGGGGTCTCACTCGGTATCTCGGAGGAACGGGACGACGATGAACTCTGCACTGATGGTATCCGGTCATGTGTCACCGTGTCGGCGCCCATCTCGATCGAACCGATCGGTTTTGTTGGTGTGCAGGGGGTTCGCGCCCGTATCCTGGACCACGATCGAATACGGCAGGGCTGGAACGCAGTTCGCGTCACGCGATAGGGGAGCAGGCTATGAGCATCATTCTGACGTCGATGGCCGACACCATCACCACGTACGCGCAGATCGGCAACCCGTCGCCGGAAGCGCCTCCGCTGTCGGACAAGATCATGAAAATGGTTCAGTACCTGACCTGGTTCATGATCCTGTCGGGTGTGCTCGCCATCACCGTCGCCGGCGGAAAGTTCGCCTGGGAGAAGTGGACCGGCAGCTCCATGGAGTCGCCGAAGATGATCGCGGGCGCGATGATCGGCGGCGTCGTCGCCACCAGCGGCGGCACCATCATGAACGCGATTCTCGGTTAGATCCGCGCGCCCTTGGCGCGATTGCAGGCCCGGCACAGGATCTGCAGGTTCGTCACGCTCGTCGCACCACCGCGGCTGAGCGGGATGATGTGGTCGAACTCCAGGTAGTGGCCGTCGCCGCACTCGACGCACGCGCCGCCGTCGCGCTGCCACACCTGGGCTTTCACGTCCTGGGGGATGCTGCGGCTGTCGAGCTGTCCCGGCGTCAGGACCAGGCGTTTCGATACGCGCAGTGCACCTTCCAACGCTGCCGCCACATAGTCGGGGTCGGTGACGCCGAAGGTAGCGCCGCCGCGCGCCGAGGTCGCCGCGAGCACGACGGTGCCGTGCTCGGGATGCACCGACACCACCCGGTTCCACGGCAGCTCGATGCCGGTGCCGTCGCCGACGAAACGCAGCTTCTTGGAACTGCCGATCAGGCGGCCCTCGGTGTTGCGTGGGCCGCGCGCGAGCATGCGGATGTGGACAGCGGGCAGATCGAGGTGCACGCGTTCGTCGGGATCCAGATGCAGACCGGGGGTGTTGACGGTGGGCAGTTCGCCGGCGCGCAAGCGGGACAGGGTGCGGCCGCGATGCATTCGGCGACGCAGATCGTCGACGATCCCGCCCGACAGCGCCAGCTCGCTGACCACGTGTTCGAAAGCGTCCAGTTCCTCGGCGAACACCTCACCGTCGGCGAAGGCGAAGGCGACCATCCGCTCGACCTGGGTCAGACCCGCCTCGCGCAGTAGTGTTCGGCCGCGCTCCTCGTCGATGCGCTGGAAGCGCAGAGCGGCCCACACCTCGGTCCACTCCACCGACATCGTGCCGGGACCCGCGAGGACGCGCCTGGCTCGGTTGCGCCAGTGCGTGAGGAACTCCTCGATTTCGGCGGCACAGTTCTTGCACGGTCCGTGGCCACCGAACAGCTTGCGCCGCAGTGGGCTACCACAGCGGGTACAGCGGGTGCGGTGATCGTGGATGTGCGGGCGGACGCTCGAGGTCCACTCGTCGCCGTCCCACCAGCGGAGTTGATCGGGGGTTTCCGGGTCGGGGTGCCAGTCGGCGATCTCCGGGTCGACCGGTGGCGGGGGCGGCACGTCGATGACCCGGCGGGACAGGGCCGGTGGGCGCGTCGACGCCGGTCCGTCGTATCGCGCTGCGGCTGGATTCGCAGACTCGGGGGACGAGCGGTTCGCCCGGTGGTCGGCGCCGGGCAGATCGGCAGTAGACGTCGACGCGTCGTGCCGTGACGGCACACTCGCGAATCGTGCGCGATCGGCGGAGCGCGCGGCGTCGGCGGCTGCCCCATGCGGTCGCGCGGGCACCCGCGAGCTGTCGTCGGGAGTGATGCTGGGACGTCCGGTGGTGGGCTCGTCGACCGTGACCCCGAATTCACCGGCGAGTCCGGCCAGCCCGCCCGACCAACCCTGGCCGATCGCACGGAACCGCCACTGGCCGTCGCGGCGGTAGAACTCGCCGAACATCATCGCCTGGACGTCTTCGATACCGTCGATGGTGAACTGGGCGACCGGGCCGTCGGCGGCGTGCACGGTCAGCGTGAGGTCGAGGAGTTGGTCGAAGGTGGCGTCGTCGAGGGACGCGCTGATGACGATGCGCGCCACCTCGGGTTCGGTGCGAGGCAGTGAGATGCTCAGTCGCGCGGTGCCGGGGGCGGGCTCCTGGTCGAGGGTCACCGCCTGGGAGGCGTGCCGGGGTGCGTTGAAGAAGACGAAATCCCGGTCGGCGCGGACCAGGCCCGATTCGGTGACCAGCAGGGCGTGCGCGTCTACGGTATGCGCCGACCGCCATGAAACGACCACGGCGAGAAGCGATGTCGGTACCGGCGCGTGCGCACCCTTGCGTAGTTCCATGGTGCTCGCATGATGTCATGAGGGTCCGACAGGGTTTTTTTTGAGCGCTGGCGCGCTCGAGTTCGCGGCCCCGCCGGTCCCGCGGGTGTTGTGGGGGGGGTGTGTCGCGACGGGCGGACACCACCCCCCACGGGCAACCGGGCGGGCGCCGGCCCCCCCCGAG
>NZ_JBHVTK010000012.1:0-147300 GCF_042884695.1 Nocardia sp. NPDC058114
CAGTCAGGCGCTCAACGTCCTACCTCGTGTCCCGGCCGCTGGGCGGCTGAGTCGGTGTCCGTGTCGCTCTGACTCGAATAAAGTTACGTGCCGACAAACGCGAAGTCAAATCGGCTGGTCAGGGGCCCTATTTCGGCGCATCTACCCGTTCGACCTGTCCGCCGAGCGCCTGCATCTGCTCGACGAACCGGGGGTAGCCGCGGTCGATGTGATAGACGTCGTGCACTTCGGTGACGCCATCAGCGACGAGGCCGGCGAGCACCAGGCCCGCACCCGCGCGGATGTCGGAGGACCAGACCGGCGCACTCGACAACCGCGGGATTCCACGGACCACCGCATGGTGACCGTCGGTCCGGGCGTCGGAGCCGAGCCGGATCATCTCCTCCACGAAACGGAACCGCGCCTCGAAGACGTTCTCGGTGATCATCGACGTGCCGTCCGCGATCGCGGCCAGGCCGATGGCCATCGGCTGCAGGTCGGTCGGGAAACCGGGGAATGGCAGCGTCGCGAAGTTCACCGCACGTGGACGCTCGGCCTGCACGACCCGGAAACCGTTGGGCTCGTAGGAGATTCGCGCGCCGGCCGAACGCAGCTTGTCCAGCACCAGCGCCAGGTGCTTGGGGTTGACGCCGGTGACCCGAACATCGCCGGTGGTCATCGCGGCGGCGATCCCCCAGGTGGCGGCGACGATACGGTCGCCGATCACCCGGTGTGTGGTGGGCGAGAGGCTCTTGACGCCCTGCACGGTGAGCACGGAGGAACCGGCACCGTCGATCTGCGCACCCATCTGTACGAGCATGGTGCACAGGTCGACGATGTCGGGCTCGCGCGCCGCATTGTCGATGACCGTCTCCCCCTCGGCCAGGACCGCGGCCATCAGGATGTTCTCGGTCGCGCCCACCGACGGGAAGTCGAGGCGGATCCGCGCGCCCTGCAACTGTTCGGCCGACGCCACGACGCAACCGTGCTCGATCGCACTGGTCGCACCGAGCAGGCGTAGGCCAGCCTGGTGCATGTCAAGGGGTCGCGAACCGATCGCATCGCCACCGGGCAGCGCCACCACGGCGCGTTTGCAGCGCGCCATCAGCGGACCGAGCACACACACCGAGGCGCGGAACTGGGTCACCGCGGGGAAGTCCGCGTGGTACTTGGGCTCGGCGGGGGTATCGATCGTCACCACCGAGTTGTCGCCGCCGACATCGTCGGAGATCGTCACATCGCAGCCGAGGCCGCGCAGCACCTCCGCCATCAAGGGGACATCGAGGATGTCCGGGCAGTTGGTGATGGTGGTCGTGCCCTCGGCCAGCAACGAGGCAGCCATCAGCTTCAGCACGCTGTTCTTCGCGCCGCCGACCGCGACCTCGCCGACGAGTCGATTGCCGCCGGAGACCAGAAACCGTTCGCTCACCACGCCAGCTTATCGACCGTCACGCGACGACACGCCCCCCTGCCACGAAAGAACAAGAAACCGACCGATTCTCCGCGTCGGAGAGTCGCTTTCAGCGTGGTAGCCCGCCGCCGGGCTGCCACAACACGTCACCAGAAGGATTGGTGGCGCGGCTGAGGATGAACAGCAGGTCCGAGAGTCGATTCAGATATTTCGCGGGCAGCACACTGGTGTCGTCAGGGTGCGTTTCGACAGCGGACCACGCGGATCGCTCGGCGCGCCGCACCACAGTGCGGGCTGTGTGCAACAACGCAGCCAACGGCGTGCCGCCGGGCAGGATGAACGAATTCAGCGGTGCCAGACCGTCGTTGAACTCGTCGCACCACTTCTCGAGCCGGTCGATATAGGGCTGGGTGATGCGCAGCGGCGGATACTTCGGTTCGGCGACAACCGGGGTGGACAGATCGGCGCCCGCGTCGAACAGATCGTTCTGGATCTGGCGCAGCACCGTCAGCACAGCGGGTTCGGGCGCACCGAGGGCAACGGCGACACCGAGTGCGGCATTGGCCTCGTCGCAGTCGGCGTAGGCGATCAGCCGGGGATCGTTCTTGGCGACACGGGAGAAATCGCTGAGACCGGTCGTCCCGTCGTCGCCCGTGCGGGTATAGATCCGGGTCAAATGCACGCTCACGACGGGCCTCCACGAGTGCGGCGGGCGCGATCGGACGGTCGCGACTCCACCCAGGACAGAAAAGCCGCCATCGAACCGCGGTCGAGCGCGAGCTCGAATTTGCTGTGCGGATCGGTGACGGCTACCACCACGATGTCATCGCTCATGATGTCGAATTCGTCGCCCTGCGGCGCTCGGCGCTCGACGATCTCGAGGCCCTGCCGATGCACCGTGGAGTCGGGTCCGAATTTCAGGCTGGTCAATTTGAAGAAGACGAGGCGATCCTCGTCGTAGCGAATGAGCCCGTGCCGCCAGCCTTGGCCGCCGCGCGCGGGCAGTGAACGTAGGAGCGCGGCCGTGCCCCCGCGGCGCAACATCACCAGGCGATAGGTCGACGCACCGGCTACGAACACGAGCGTCAGCACCAGAATGATCAGGAGAACCATCCCGGTTTGCAATGCCGTACGCCCTTTCGCTCTAGCCGGTGTCAAAGACACCCCCGCCCAGACATTCAATCACGCCCACTACGCGGTGCTCCGGCCGGATCGTCTATCCCCACGAAAAGGCGGTGCAAACAACTCTGCCGGCGAGGAACCGAAGTTCCTCGCCGGCAGAGAGTCGTACTACTGCGATCAGTCGGTCACGGTCGCTTCGACCGCACGCACCTGGCCCTGGGCCGCGCGCAGCTCCACCTCGGTGGCGCTCGCATCGGCCAGCACCTTGCGTGCCGCGTCGACGTCGACCTCGCCCGCGAGATCCGCGGACTCGGCCAGCACCCGCACGGTGTCGGCGGTGACCGAGAAGAAGCCGCCGTGCACCGCGGCGACGATCCGCTCGCCGTCGGTCGACACGATGGAAACCGTGCCGCCCTCGACGAGCTGACCGAGCAGCGGCTCGTGGCCTGCCATGATGCCGATCTGACCCTCGGTGGTCTGCGCGCTGACGAACGAAGCCTGGCCGGACCAGATCTTGCGCTCGACAGCTACGAGATCAACTGTCATCTCCGCCATAGTGGACTACTTCCCGAGGATCTTCTTCGCGGCTGCCTCGACGTCGTCGAGACCACCGCAGGAGTTGAACGCCTGCTCCGGGTAGTGGTCGAACTCGCCCTTGCAGACACGGTCGAAGTCGTCGATGGTCTGCTCCAGCGGAACGACCGAGCCGACCTGGCCGGTGAACTTCTCGGCGACGATGAAGTTCTGACCGAGGAACTTCTCCAGGCGACGGGCGCGACCGACGAGGACCTTGTCCTCTTCGGAGAGCTCGTCCATGCCGAGGATGGCGATGATGTCCTGCAGTTCCTTGTACTTCTGCAGGATCCGCTTGACCTCGTTGGCAACCCGGAAGTGGCGCTCGCCGACGATCGAAGCCTCGAGGATACGAGAGGTCGAGGTCAGCGGGTCGACGGCCGGGTAGATGCCCTTCTGCGAGATCGGGCGCGAAAGCTCGGTCGTCGCATCCAGGTGGGCGAAGGTGGTCGCCGGCGCCGGGTCGGTGTAGTCGTCGGCGGGGACGTAGATCGCCTGCAGCGAGGTGATCGAGCGACCCTTGGTCGAGGTGATGCGCTCCTGGAGCTGACCCATCTCGTCCGCCAGCGTGGGCTGGTAACCCACGGCCGAAGGCATGCGACCCAGCAGGGTCGAGACCTCGGAACCGGCCTGGGTGAAACGGAAGATGTTGTCGATGAAGAGCAGCACGTCCTGGTGCTGGACATCGCGGAAGTACTCCGCCATGGTCAGCGCCGACAGGGCGACGCGCATACGCGTGCCCGGCGGCTCGTCCATCTGGCCGAAGACGAGGGCGGTGTCCGGAAGGACGCCCATCTCTTCCATTTCCAGACGGAGGTCGGTGCCCTCACGCGTACGCTCACCGACGCCCGCGAACACCGAGGTGCCCGAGAACTCGCGAGCGATACGGGTGATCATCTCCTGGATCAGCACGGTCTTGCCGACACCGGCACCACCGAACAGACCGATCTTGCCGCCCTTGACGTACGGGGTCAGCAGGTCGATGACCTTGACGCCGGTCTCGAGGATCTCGGTCTTGCCCTCGAGCTGGTCGAAGCTCGGCGGCTGACGGTGGATGCCCCACTGCTCGCCGTCCCGGCCGAGGCCGGGGGTGTCGAGGCAGTCACCGAGGGCGTTGAACACGTGGCCCTTGACGATGTCGCCGACGGGCACCGAGATCGGCTTGCCGGTGTCGGTGACGGTCGCGCCACGGACCAGGCCGTCGGTCGGCTGCATCGAGATGGTGCGCACGATGTTGTCGCCGAGGTGCTGAGCGACCTCGAGGGTGAGGGTCTTGGCCACCGACGGGAGCTCGATGTCGGAGTTCAGAGCGTTGAACAGCTCGGGGATGGCGCCACGCGGGAACTCGACGTCCACGACGGGGCCGATGACACGGACGACGCGACCAGCGGTTTCGCCCGCCTTCTTCGCGTTGTCCTGAGTGACAGCTGCGGTCATTAGATTGGTTCTCTTCCTGCGCTTCTTAGTCGCGGTCCGAGCTCGACGCCAGCGCATTGACGCCGCCGACGATTTCGCTGATTTCCTGCGTGATCTGGGCCTGACGCACCGAGTTCGCCTCGCGCTGGAGCACATTGGCCAGCTCGTTGGCGTTATCGGTCGCCGCCTTCATTGCGGTGCGCCGAGCCGCGGACTCGGATGCCGCTGCCTCGAGCAACGATGCGTAGATACGCGTGTTGATGTACTTGGGCAGCAGAGCCCCGAGCAGCACATCGGCGTCCGGCTCGAACTCGTACTGCGCCGTGGCCACCGCGTTCGGCGAATCCGACATGATGTCGTCACCGAGCTCGTAGTTCTCGTCGACGTAGCTGACCTGGATCGGCGCCAGGCGGCGCACCTCCGGGTTCTGGGTCAGCATCGAGACGAACTTGGTGTACACGATGTGCAGCTCGTCGACACCCTCGATGGTTCCGGTGCCGTCGAGCGAGGAGACCTCGCTGTCGGAGCCGGCCATGAAGGCCTCGACCAGGTGCTGGCACGCGGCCGAGGCATCGGTGTACTTGGGCTGCTGGGAGAAGCCGAACCACGACGCCTGGAACGGACGGTTGCGGAACTTGTAGTACGTGATGCCCTTGCTGCCCATCACGTACAGAACGGGTTCCTTGCCGTCGCCACGCAGCGTGGTCATGAGCTCTTCGGCACGCTTGAGCACGTTCGAGTTGTAGCCACCGCACATACCGCTGTCACTGGTGATCACCAGGACAGCGGCCCGACGAGCGTTGGGACGCTCGGTCAGCAGCGGGTGCGACAGGTTCTTCGAAGCGCTCGCCAGTTCGCCGAGGACCTTGGTGATCTCCTCGGCGTACGGCTTGGCAGCCGCAACCCTGGCCTGGGCCTTGGAAATTCGCGAGGTCGCGATCAGTTCCTGAGCCTTGGTGATCTTCTTGATCGAATTCACACCACGAATGCGGGAGCGCAATTCGCGCAAACTTGCCACTAGCGGTTCACACTCCCTTCATTCGCCAGATCGGAAATTGCCGACATCATGACCCGGCTTACTTGTCGACGTGCTTGCGGGTGACCGACAGCGACTCGACCTCTTCGTGGTCCAGCTCGCCCGCGGCAGCCTCGTTCACGATGCGATTGCCGTTCGAATCGAGGAAGCCCTGCTTGAACTTGTCGGTCTCGGCCTTGATCGCGTCGGCGGCCTCGCCGGCGAGCGGCTTCTTGCCACCCTCGAGCGCGTCGAACGAGCTCTGGGTCGCGCCGTGCAGGTACTCGAGCAGCTCGGCGGTGAAGCGACGCACGTCTTCGACGGGCACCGACTCGTAGTAACCGGCGTCGACCAGGAAGATCGAGACGACCTGATCCTCGACCGAGACCGGGGAGTACTGGTCCTGCTTGAGCAGCTCGACCCAGCGGGCACCACGCTCGAGCTGCGCCAGCGACGCGGCGTCGAGGTCGGAGGCGAAGGCGGAGAACGCCTCCAGCTCGCGGTACTGCGCCATTTCCAGACGCAGCGAACCGGCGACCTTCTTCATGGCCTTGGTCTGGGCGGCGCCACCGACACGGGAGACCGAGGTACCGACGTTGATCGCCGGGCGGACGCCCTTGTTGAACAGGTCGGACTCGAGGAAGACCTGGCCGTCGGTGATGGAGATGACGTTGGTCGGGATGAACGCCGAGACGTCGTTGGCCTTGGTCTCGATGATCGGCAGACCGGTCATCGAGCCGGCGCCCATCTCGTCGGACAGCTTCGCGCAACGCTCCAGCAGACGGGAGTGCAGGTAGAAGACGTCACCGGGGTACGCCTCGCGGCCCGGCGGACGACGCAGCAGCAGCGAGATGGCGCGGTACGCCTCGGCCTGCTTGGTCAGGTCGTCGAACACGATGAGGACGTGCTTGCCCTGGTACATCCAGTGCTGGCCGATGGCCGAACCGGTGTACGGAGCCAGCCACTTGAAGCCGGCGGAATCGGAGGCCGGGGCCGCGACGATGGTGGTGTACTCCATCGCGCCGTGCTCCTCGAGCGCGGTCTTGACGCCCGCGATGGTGGAGCCCTTCTGGCCGATCGCGACGTAGATGCAGCGAACCTGCTTGTCGGCGTCGCCGGTCTCCCAGTTCGCCTTCTGGTTCAGGATCGCGTCGATCGCGACGGCGGTCTTGCCCGTCTTGCGGTCGCCGATGATCAGCTGACGCTGGCCGCGACCGATGGCGGTCAGCGCGTCGATCGCGGTGATGCCGGTGGCCAGCGGCTCCTCGACCGGCTGACGTTCCAGCACAGACGCGGCCTGCAGCTCCAGCACGCGGCGCTCGTCGGCCTCGATCTCGCCCAGGCCGTCGATCGGCTGGCCGAGCGGGTTGACGACGCGACCGAGGAACTTGTCACCCACGGGGACGGAGAGCACGTCGCCGGTGCGACGGACCTGCTGGCCCTCCTCGAGCGAGGCGTACTCGCCGAGGATGACGGCACCGATGTTGGTGTCCTCGAGGTTCAGCGCGACGCCGAGAACCCCGCCGGGGAACTCGAGCAGCTCGTTGGCCATCGCCGAAGGCAGGCCGCTGACGTGCGCGATACCGTCGCCGGTATCGGTCACGATGCCGACTTCTTCGATGGAGGTTTCCGGGGTGTAGCTCTGGGTGTAGCTCTCGATCGCGCTACGGATCTCGTCGGAGGAGATCGTCAGCTCCGCCATGTTGTTCCTGCTCTCGCTGTGGTCTCGAATGTCGGGGATGGGGGAAGTGGAGTCTGGGCCTTGTCGATTACGACAGAGCCCGACGCAGCTTCTCCAGTCGGCCGGTGGCGCTGCCGTCGATCACGTCGTCTCCGACGCGGACGACGACGCCGCTCAGCAGCGTCGGGTCGACCTGCACGTGCACGGTGACCGCCTTGCCGTAGATCCGCCGCAGGGAAGCCGACAGCTTCTCCTTCTGCTGATCGTTCAGCTCGACCGCCGAGTTCACGTGGGCGACGATCTGGTCACGACGGGCCGCCGCCAGATCGGACAGGGCGTCGAAGGCGACGCCGATGTTGTTGGTCCGCAGGCGGGTCACCGCCTGCTCGGCCAGCGCCAGGGTGACCGGCTCGACCTTGCCGTTGAGCAGCCGCTCGACCAGTTCGCGCCGCGCCGAGGCGGGCTTTCCCTGATCGGACAGTGCCTGCTCCAGCTTCGGGTTGTCGGCGACGATGCGTCCGAGCCGGAACAGCTCGTCCTCCACCGCGTCCTGTCGGCCACCGACGGCGGCAGACTCCAGCAGAGCCTCCTGCCCGAGCAGCACCAGGGTGTCGACCAGGTCGCGGGTGCGTGACCAGTCCTGCGCCACCGCGGTGGTCAGCACTGCCTGCGTGGCAATGCTGACCTTGCCGCCGAAGACCCGCTCACTGAGTTCAGCGCGCGCCGAACCCGGCACCGAGGCGTCCGCGAGCGCCACACGCAGCGAACGCTGGTCGTCCAGCACGGCGACAACGGCGAACAGTTCCGACCCCGTTGTGGCCGCAACAGTTTCGCTTCCGGTCAGAGCGACCCGAAGCGCCTCGCGAGACCGGGTACTGGCCTCGCGGCTCGCTGCGTACATGCTTCTCACTTTCGCGTCGCTACCTTCCGACCCCGATGGCGTCGGTGTCGTCGAGTTCACTGAGGAACTTGTCGATCGACGCCGCCTGCTTGGCTTCGTCCGAAACCGACTGACCGATGATCTTCTCGGCCAGGTCGACGGCCGTACGGCCGACCTCGGAACGCAGCTCCGTCAGGATCTGCTGGCGCTGGGCTTCCAGCTGGGAGTGACCGGCGGCGACGATACGGTCGCTTTCGGCCTGGGCATCCGTGCGCATCTGCGCGAGGATCTGCTGACCCTGGGTGCGTGCTTCCTCGCGGATGCGCGCGGCCTCGAGCCGGGCGTCGGCAAGCTGCTGCTGGTACTGCTCCAGCGTGTGCTGTGCCTCGGCCTGGGCTGCTTCGGCCCTGGCGATACCGCCTTCGATCTTGTCTGTGCGCTCTTCGAGTGTCTTGGTCACACGCGGGATCACGTATTTCCAGAAGAGCACGCCGATGATGACGACGCAGACGATCGACCAGACGATGTCGTACGTTTCGGGAACGAGAGGATTCACATCCTCTCCACCCTCAGCTGCGAGCGTGATGAGTTCGCGCATCGGAATCAGAAGATGAAGCCGGCGACGAGGCCGATCAGCGCCAGGGCCTCGGTGAACGCGATGCCGAGGAACATGGTGGTGCGGATCTGGCCGGACAGCTCGGGCTGACGAGCGATGCCCTCGATGGCCTTACCGACGACGATACCCACGCCGATGCCGGGGCCGATCGCGGCCAGACCGTAGCCGATGGCGCCGAAGCCCTTGAAGGTGCTCTCGGTGGTCGCGGCTTCCTGGGCCAGGTAAGCGAGGCTCATGAATCTTTCCCTTTCTGTTGCTCACCCGCCGGTCGGCGTGTGTAGCAGGTTTCCGGTCGTTGGTCAGTCAGGTCAGTGGTCGGCAGCGTGCTGCGACTGGCCGATGTACACGGCGGCCAGCAGCGCGAAAACGTAGGCCTGCAGGAAGATCACCAGCAGCTCGAAGAGCGTGAAGCCGATGCCGGCCAGCAGCGAGAACGGCGAGAAGACCTTCATCCACGCGGCGGCGTCGAACAGGAAGAACCAGGTCGCGCTGAAGAACAGCACCAGCATGATGTGGCCGGCCAGCATGTTGGCCATGAGACGCACGGTGAGCGTGAACGGGCGCAGGATGAAGGTCGAGATGAACTCGATCGGGATCAGCAGCACGTGCAGCGCGACCGGCACGTCGGGGACGACGATGCTGTGGCGGATGTAGGAGAAGAACCCGTACTTCCGGATACCGACGTAGTTGTACGCGATATAGACGATCGCGGCCAGCACCAGCGGCATGCCGATGCGCGCATTCGACGAGATGTTCAATCCGGGAATCACACCGGAGAAGTTCAGGAACAGAACCGTGAAGAAGATCGTCGCGATGAGCGGGAGGAACTTCTTGCCGGTTTCCTTACCGAGAACCTCGTCGGCGATCTGCTCCTTGACGAAAACCACACCGGCTTCCATCACGTTCTGCAGGCCGCGTGGCACGATCTTCGGCGAGCGGAATGCCAGCACGAAGACGGCCACCAATACGGCGGTCATCAGCAGCCGGACCAGCATCAGGCGATCGAGTTCGAACGGCGTCCCCGCGAACAGCACTGCTGGAGGGTAGAAGTCGGACAGCGATGGCGCGTGAAACTCGCCCGCCGCCAAAGTGATGACGCTCAGCGTTCTCTCCCGTGTTCGGGCCGCAGGTACGACTGTCATTCCCGCGGTTCGATCGGACATTGACGATCAATGGGGTCGACTCTGGTCGGCTCGAAATTCGACAGCGGCTCGTACGGTATAACCCGTATCGGCTTCTGTTCGGGCGTCGGCGACATCGTCGACATGCTTCAACCGGGCACATTCCACCCGGATCGGCAGTAAGCATAGCGGCACCGGGTGGGATCCCGATGATCCCCCCTGGTAACTCGAGGCATAGCCCCGAGTTTGTCGGGCCGGGCCTCTAGCTTGGGTGCTTGCTTACCAACACTTTACCAAGCTATCTACGACAGTGTGTAGCTGGGTGGGATTATTCCTGCTCGGAAGCCGTTTCGCTGTCTCCCGCGCGTGTCGTGACGTACGGAACCTTCTGGCTCACAACGCCGTACGTCTCCGCACCGAGGACGATCAGCAGGGCTCCTACCACCGTAAAGAACAGTGCGGGCCCGCTGTAGAAGTCGAACTGCTTGAGCACCACGATCACCAGCAGCGCCACCAGCAACTTGCCGACCCAGCTGACCAGCATCACCGCACCTGCCATGGTCGGCGGCAGCTTCGCGCCGAGCAGCACCGCGACGACCGTGGTGAGGATGAACCCACCACCGATCGCGGCGCCGAGCAGCGCCCCCCACAGACCGGGCATCCCGGCCACCGCGGAGGCGATCGCCACCGAGACGACGACGAGCACGCCGAGGCCGATCAGGCCGTAGCGCAGCGCGGCGCGCAGAGGGGCGTCAGGGCCTGGCACGGTTTCGGGTGTAAAGCTCACGGCCCGAACTTTACCTTGCGGGCCGAACTCAGTGCTGCGTCGACTCCGACCTGCGCACGGACGGGATCGCGGTCACTACCAGCGCGAACACCAATCCGCCTGCCACCAGCAGGACAACAAGGCGTCTATCCATCAGCGAAGTTCCCACCGCGCCGAACGCGAGAACACCGACCCATAAATAGATCAGCAAGACCACGCGACGGTGCGAATGCCCGATCTGGAGCAATCGGTGGTGCAGATGCATTTTGTCCGGTGTGGAGAAACTCACGCCGGCGCGCACCCGGCGCACGATCGCCAGCAACAGGTCGAGCACCGGAATGAACATCACCGCCCCGACCAGCAAGATCGGCGACAGCAAACCGACAATGTCGCGCGGTCCGTAACCCTGGAGTGGAATTCGCCCGGAGGCGCCGGTGGATACCGCGGCCAGGATCAAACCGATCATCATCGAGCCGGTATCGCCCATGAATATTCGGGCGGGCGAGAAATTGTGCGGCAGAAATCCGAGGCAGGCACCGGCCAGCGCGGCGGCCAGCAACGCGGGCGGATAGGTGTCGACCGAACCGCCCTGGTCGTAGAGCAAACCGATGGAGAACACGAAAACCGCGCTCGCGCAGATCAAACCGAGACCGGCGGCGAGGCCGTCCAAACCGTCGACGAAGTTCATCGCGTTCACCAGGGTGACGGTGATGCCGACGGTGACCAGGCCGCCCTGCAACGCGTCGAGCACAACGGTGGTGTCGTTGAAGGGGTTGTAGATCACGTACCAGCTCAGGCCCATCACGGCCATCACGCCCGCGGCGGTGATCTGACCGACGAATTTGGTGAGCGCGTCCAATCCCCACCGGTCGTCGACGATGCCGACCAGCACGATGATCGTCGCGGCGACCAGCACCGCCGGGATATCCGGGGCGTAGTCGAAACCTCGTCGCAGCGCGGGCAATTGGTGCGCGAACAACACCGCGGCGACGACGCCGACATACATGCCGACACCACCCATCCGCGGGACCGGCTTCACGTGCACATCACGCTCACGTGGCACCGCCACGGCGCCGAACGCGATGGCGAGCACCCGCACGCCTCCGGTGGCCAGGAAAGTCACCGTGGCGGAGACGAGCAGCACGAGCAATAGCTCGCGCAGGGGAACGACTGAGCTCATCAGCGGCGTGCGATCACCGCTGCGCGGAGCTGATCAGGGCTTCCGGCACCATCCCGAGCACCTCCGCGATATCGGCCACCGACACAGCACCCTCCCGCAACACCCGCGGCTGATCCGCGGTGAGATCGACGATCGTCGAGGCCACAGCGTGTTCGGCCGGGCCGCCGTCGAGATACACGCTCGCCAGCGACCCCAACTGCTCGCGCGCCTGCGCGGCGGTGGTCGCGGGCGGCTGCCCCGACACATTGGCGCTCGACACCGCCAGCGGCCCGACTTCACGCAACAATTCGAGCGCCACGGGATGCAACGGCATCCGCAACATCACCGTGCCACGGGTATCACCGAGATCCCACGCGAGCGAAGGCGCGGCCTGCACGACAAGACTCAGCGCACCGGGCCAGAACGCGCGAATCAAGTCCCGCGCCTGCGGCCGCACCGAGAACACCAGGCCGTCGATGGTGTGCCACGACCCGACGAGCACCGGCACCGGCATATCGCGTCCACGGCGCTTGGCGGCCAGCAGATCGCTCACCGCGGCGGAATCGAACGCGTCGGCGGCGATGCCGTAGAGCGTGTCGGTAGGCATCACGACCAACCGACCGGACTTCAGAGCGCTGGTCGCGGCGGTGATGCCCGCCGCACGCGAATCAGCTTCGGCACAGTCATAGACGGTACTCACAGCGTCTGTCGCCTCTCCGCGAATTTTTTCCGGTCGTTGGTGCGCGCAAGAGTCTAACTCCCAGGCTGAGGCCGCAGTGCCGGGGGACTTTTGGGCACGACCGGGCGCCTGATGCTCAGAGTGTGCTGGTTGACCGTTCGCCGACCGAGTCGCGGCGTCAGCCCGGCAATTGGGCAATCGTCCAGAGTTTGCCGGTCGTCGGCGGGGCTACGCTGAACCGGGTCTCACGCGCGCAGATGCGAACTCGTGCCGGGCCACCGAGGCCACTCACACCATCATCGGAATCGACGGCGATCGAGGCCGACCCAGGCCACGCCGGATTCGCCTGCGATCAGGGACGGTCAGGGCGCCGGGCGACCACGAAGCGGGGCTTGTCGGCCAGGTCGACGTGTTCGACGACGTCGGTGAAATCGGCTGCCGCCAGTAGCGCCGCCACTCCCCCGCCATTGGTGTCGTCGTGTTCGATGCCGGTGGCGCCGCCGGAGTTCAGGAGACGGGCGATGGTGGGAATCATCGCCCGGATGACGTCGAGGCCGTCCGGGCCCCCGAAGAGGGCGCGGTGGGGGTCGTGGTCGGCGACCTCGGGGTCGAGGATCGCGGCGTCGGGGATGTAAGGCGGGTTGGCGACGACCAGGTCGACGCGGCCCGTCAGCGGGGTGAGCAGGGCCGGGTCGGTGACGTCGTCGGCGTGCAGGGTGATCGGGGTGTCGCCCCCGGCGATACGGGTGTCGGCGTTACGACGGGCCCAGGCGAGGGCGGCGGGGTCGAGTTCGACGGCGTGGACCTCGGCGTCCGGGCGGGCGTGCGCGATGGCCAGCGCCAGTGCGCCCGAGCCGGTGCACAGGTCGACGACGATCGGCGTGTGGTCGTGCGGAAGGGTCTCCAGGTAGGCCAGCGCCCACGCGAACAGTAGTTCGGTCTCCGGGCGCGGGACGAACACCCCGGGGCCCACCGCGAGGTCGATCTCACCCATCGCGGCCGTTCCGGTCAAGTGCTGCAAGGGAATTCGAGAGGCCCGCCGCTCGATCACCGCGCGATACCGATCGGCGACCTCGGGCTCGACCAACGGGATCATCGCCAGCCGCATGCGCTCGGTACCGAGCACATGGGCCGCCAGGTTCTCCGCGTCGGGCATCGGCGACCCGACGCCTGCCTCGGCCAGCCGGGCGGCGGCTTCGACGATCAGCGGCCGCAACCGCACCCGCTCGGTCATCGAACCGTCCGGCCCATCACGGCGCGCTCGCAGGTCGGCCGCTGCTCGCGTCGATCGTTCATCCGAGCGGCCTCGGCGTGGCCGTGGCGGGCGTGATGAGGCCTGCGACCGCCCCGGCCGAGCGGTCCACGTCGGTGTCCCGCGGGGCCGCCGGTGCGGGGAGTCGACTGCTCATGCCGGTTACTCGGCAGCCATTCGCGCGTCGCGGTCGGCCTTGCCGAGCGCGTCGAGCAGGGGGTCCAGATCGCCATCGAGGACGGCGTCGAGATTGTGCGATTTGAACCCGATGCGGTGATCGGCGATCCGGTTCTCCGGGAAGTTGTAGGTGCGGATCCGCTCGGAGCGGTCGACCGTGCGGATCTGGCTGGCGCGACCGGCCGCGGCTTCCTGGTCGGCCTGCTCCTCGGCCAGCGCCTGCAGCCGGGCGGCGAGCACCTGCGTGGCGCGCGCCTTGTTCTGCAGCTGGGAGCGTTCGTTCTGGCAGGTCACCACGATGCCCGAGGGCAGGTGGGTGATGCGCACCGCGGAGTCGGTGGTGTTGACGCCCTGGCCGCCCTTGCCGGAGGACCGGTAGACGTCGATGCGCAGGTCGGTCTCGTCGATCTGCACCTGCTCGACCTCGTCGGGCTCGGGATAGATCAGCACGCCCGCGGCCGAGGTGTGAATGCGGCCCTGCGATTCGGTCACCGGCACGCGCTGCACCCGGTGCACCCCGCCCTCGAACTTGAATCGCGACCACACCCCGTCGCGCGCGGCGTCCTTGCTCTTGATCGACAGCGTCGCGTCCTTGTATCCGCCCAGGTCGGAATAGGTGACATCGAGCGTCTCCACCTTCCAGCCGTGCCGCTCGGCGTACCGGATGTACATGCGCGCCAGATCGGCGGCGAACAGTGCCGATTCCTCGCCGCCCTCGCCGGACTTCACCTCGAGCACCACGTCGTCGCCGTCGTGCGGGTCGCGCGGGGCGAGCAAGTCGGCGAGAGCCTGTTCCAGCTCCACCAGCTGTGTCTCCAGCCCCGGCACCTCCGCAGCGAACGAGGCGTCGTCGGAGGCCAGCTCACGGGCGGCTTCCAGATCGTCGCGCACGGTCTCGAGCTTGCGATAGGTGCTCATCACCGGCGCCAGCTCGGCGAACCGCTTACCCACCCGTCGCGCCGCACCCGCGTCGTTGTGCAACGACGGATCGGCGAGCTGCATCTCCAGGCCGGCGTACTCGGCCAGGATGTCGTCGATAGCGGACGGCTGCGTCACAGAGAGTTCCTTATGTGTGGGAAAGCGATGACCTCGGGCAGAGAAACCACCGACGCCCGGCCTGCTGATGCAGTACCGGGCGTCGGGAGAGGTAACTAGGAGGCGTCTTCGGCCTTCTTGGCACCTGCGCGCTTGCCGTAGCGAGCCTCGAAGCGAGCCACGCGGCCGCCGGTGTCGAGGATCTTCTGCTTGCCCGTGTAGAACGGGTGGCACTGCGAGCAGACCTCGACCGAGATCTGGCCGGACTCCTTGGTGGAGCGAGTCTGGAAGGTGTTGCCGCAACCACACACAACGGTGGTCTCGACATACGTGGGGTGGATTCCTGCCTTCATGGGCGTCCTCTCGATAATGGTCGCCGGGTCGTAGCCCCATGGAGTGGAGTACGTGAACCGGAACCGACTAGGCGGGATGTCTGCGAACTCGCAGACACACAGTTGTCCAGTATGCCAGAGCAGACCGCACCCTCCCAGAACACCCCCCACCTCCGCTTTGTTCCCTGTGATATTGCGGCCGGCGCCGCGCGTTCTCGGCCGAGAACGAGCAAGGGCCCCGCCGAAGCGAGGCCCTTGCCGGTGGTTCTAGACGATCACTCGTCGAGAGCGCTCGGTGCGGTCTTGGAGACCGTCATCAAGAACTCGAGGTTGTTCTTGGACTTGCGCAGACGATCCATCAGCAGATCGATCGCCTGGTGCGAGTCCAGACCCGACAGCACGCGCCGCAGCTTGTGCACCACAGCCATCTCGTCGGGCGAGAGCAGCAGCTCGTCGTGGCGGGTGCTCGACGGGTTGATGTCCACCGCGGGGAACACGCGCCGCTCGGCGATCTTGCGGTCGAGCTTGAGCTCGGCGTTGCCGGTGCCCTTGAACTCTTCGAAGATCACCGTGTCGCCGGTAGAACCGGTCTCCACCATCGCCGTGGCGATGATGGTGAGCGAGCCACCGTTCTCGATGTTGCGGGCCGCGCCGAGGAAACGCTTCGGCGGGTACAGCGCGGTCGAGTCGACACCACCGGAGAGGATGCGGCCCGAGGCAGGCGAGGAGTTGTTGTACGCACGGCCCAATCGAGTGATCGAATCGAGCAGCACCACAACGTCTTTGCCCATTTCCACCAGACGCTTGGCACGCTCGATGGCGAGCTCGGCGACGGAGGTGTGGTCACCCGGCGGGCGGTCGAAGGTGGAGGCGATGACCTCACCCTTCACCGAACGCTGCATATCGGTGACCTCTTCGGGACGTTCGTCGACCAGGACAACCATGAGGTAGCACTCGGGGTTGTTGATCGCGATCGCGTTCGCGATGTCCTGCATGATCGTGGTCTTACCCGCCTTGGGCGGAGACACGATCAGCGCACGCTGACCCTTACCGATCGGCATGATCAGGTCGATCACACGCGTGGTGAGCTTGTTCTGCGCGGTTTCCAGGCGCAGGCGCTCGTTCGGGTACAGCGGGGTGAGCTTCTGGAAGTCCGGCCGACGACGCGCCGCTTCGAGCTCGCCACCGTTCACGGTGTCCAGGCGAACCAGCGGGTCGAACTTCTGCCGCTGGTTGTTCTGCTCGCCGTCGCGCGGGGCGCGCACCGCACCGGTGATCGCGTCACCGCGGCGCAGGCCGTTCTTGCGCACCAGGTTCATCGACACATACACGTCGTTGGGGCCGGCGAGGTAGCCGGAGGTCCGCACGAACGCGTAGTTGTCGAGGACATCGAGGATGCCCGCGACCGGCTGGAGCACATCGTCTTCGCGAATGTCGTAGTCGCGCGCCTCGGACTGGCCGCCACCGGCGGGACCACCATCGCGGTCACGACCACGACGACGCTCGCGGAATCGACGACCCCGGCGACCGCGGCCGCCTTCCTCGTCGTCACCACCGCGGTCGTCGCGGGGTCCGCGATTGCCGCCGCTGTTGCCGTTCTGGCTCTGGTTCTGGTTGCGCTCGTTCTGATTACGGTCGCCACCGGTGCGCTCGCCACGGTCGTTGCCGTTGCGGTCGCCACCGGTGCGCTCGCCACGCTCGGCGCCGTTGCGGTCGCCACGCTCGCGGCGACGCTCGCCCTGATCGCCACCTTCGGCCTTGTCGGCCTGCTTGGTCTCCTCGGCGCGGTTCTCGGCCGGGGCTCGGTTCTCGGCGGGAGCATTGTCGCCACCACCGGAACGGGCCTGGTCACGTCCACGACGCTGCCGACCGCGGCCACGCTGACCGCCGTCGCGACCGGAATCCTCGCCTGCGTCGGCGGGGGCGTCGGTCTTGACCTGCTCGGTCGCGGCCTGCTCGGCCGGAACCTCGACGGTCTTGGCCTCGGGGGCCTTGACCTCGACGGGAGCCTGCTTCTCGACGGGCGCGGCCTGCTTGTCGGCCTTGGCGGACTTCTCCACCTTCGCGGGCGCTTCGTTCTTGACGGGCGCTTCGTTCTTGGCAGGCGCTTCGTTCTTCGCGGGCGCGTCGTTCGCGACGGGCGCGGCGGCGGGCTTGTCCCCCTTGGCGGGCGCTCCGGATTGATTTTCCTTGATAGCGGCGATGAGATCGCCCTTACGCATTCCGGAGGTACCTCGGATACCGAGCTCCCCCGCCAGTGCGCGCAACTGCGGCAACAGCATTCCAGTCAGCCCCGATCGTGCGACGTCGGTTTGTTCGCTCATTTTCGAAATCTGTCCGGATTCACTTTCGCGGCTGCCCGAGTTCGTAGGGTTGGAATCCACCCCGGGTGTCGCGAGCAGGTCCGTTTCTGTCACGGAAGTCCTTTCCTTCCCTCGAATGCCGTGTGCTGATTCGAGGGTTCCGTTCCGTAGACCCGGCAATATATGCCGAGCTCGGATTATGCGTCCATGTTCGACGCCTGTGCCGTACTACCCGCCGCGGGAGGACCGGAGGCCTTCGCCACCAGAAGACAGTGGTGAGGGGAGCGATTGCCCTGATGAAGCACCGGCGTCTGATGCGCACGATGTACGGACTTGCTCAGAATAGCTGCCTATTGCGAACAACGGCAAGGCAGGCACGCCGTCAGTCGATCGATACCCCGTCGGCAATGCCGGGTTCGACCACGCGCAGACCGTCCGATTCGGCCTGTTTGCGCAGGTCATCGGGGAATTCTTCGGTGGTCAGGGCAAGCACGGTCGGGCCGGCGCCCGAGACGGTCGCCGCGATACCCGCGGCGCGCAACAGCTCGATCCACTTCGTGGTGAGCGGTAGCGCGGGGGCACGCTGGGTCTGGTGCAACCGGTCGGCGGTGGCCGACATCAGCAGATCGGGACGTTCGGTCAGCGCGACGACGGCCAGCGCCGCCCGGCTGACGTTGAACGCCGCGTCACCGTGAGGCACCTGCTCGGGCAGCAGCCCGCGGGTGTGCGCCGTGGACGAGCGTTCCTGCGGGATCAGCACCACCGGACGAAGGGCCGATGCCGGAGTGAGCCGCACGGCCCGGTAGGCACGGGTCTGCGCGGCATCGGTTTCGGTCCACGACACCACGATTGCCCCGAGCACGCTGGCAGCGGCATTGTCGGGGTGGCCTTCGAACTCGGAGGCCAGCTGCACCAGCCGGTCGTCGTCCATGCGCAGCGCGGGATCGAACTTCGCGGCCAGCCCGGCGCCCGCGGCCAGCCCGCCGACCACGGCCGACGCGCTGGAACCCAGCCCACGCGAGTGCGGAATCACGTTGCGGCACACCACGTCGAGACCGTCGGCCCACACACCCAGCGATTCCAGTCCACGCTCGATCGCGCGGACCACCAGATGTGTTGGGCCCCAAGGCACGTCGTCGGCGCCTTCACCCTCGACGCGGATGCCCAGCCCCGACTCGGTAGTGCGCACCACGATTTCGTCGTAGATGCCCAATGCCATTCCGAGACAATCGAATCCGGGACCGAGATTGGCCGTCGAGGCGGGAACACGCACGGTCACTTCGAGACCGGCGGGCAGCGTCGCTGTCATCAGCGTTGGCTCGGGTGCGGTCAACTCAGGCCAGCTCGAGTTCGCGGGCGATAGCGACCGGGTCGACCGCGATCGGCTTGACCTCGGGCATTCCGGCCAGCGCGTTGTCGGGGTCCTTGAGACCGTTGCCGGTCACGGTGCACACGACGGTCAGGCCCGAATCCAGCCAGCCTTCCTTGCGCGCGGCCAGCAGACCGGCCACGCTCGCGGCCGACGCGGGCTCCACGAAGACGCCCTCTTTCGCGGCGACGAGGCGGTAGGCGGCCAGGATCTCATCGTCGGTGGCCGCGCGGAACGCGCCACCGGACTGCTCCTTGGCTTCCATCGCACCGTTCCACGACGCCGGGGCGCCGATCCGGATGGCGGTCGCGATGGTCTCCGGGTCCTTGACCGGCGCACCGTTGACCAGCGGCGCGGCACCGGCGGCCTGTACACCGAGCATGCGCGGCAGCACCGAGGTGATGCCGTCGGCGTAGTACTCGCGGTATCCACGCCAGTAGGCGGTGATGTTGCCCGCGTTGCCGACCGGCAGCACGTGCACATCGGGCGCCTTGCCGAGTACATCGCAGATCTCGAACGAGGCGGTCTTCTGGCCTTCGATACGCGCCGGGTTCACCGAGTTCACGAGGCCCACCTGCGGGAACTCCGCGGTCACCTTGCGCGCGAGCTCGAGGCAGTCGTCGAAGTTGCCCTCGACCTGGATGATCTTGGCGCCGAGCATCACGGCCTGGGCCAGCTTGCCCATCGCGATCTTGCCCTGCGGGATCAGCACGGCGCATTCCATGCCCGCCCGGGTGGCGTACGCCGCGGCCGAGGCCGAGGTGTTGCCGGTCGACGCGCACAGCACGGCCTTCTGGCCGCGGTACTTGGCGTCGGTCATCGCCATGGTCATGCCGCGGTCCTTGAACGAACCGGTCGGGTTGGCACCTTCGACCTTGAGATACACCTCGCACCCGGTGAGCGCGGACAGGTGCGGCGCGGGGACCAGCGGGGTACCGCCCTCGAACAGGGTCACCGGCTCCCAGTCGGCCGCGCCGGCCAAGCGGTCGCGGTAGGCAGCGATCAGACCGGGCCAGCGCGAGTGCACGCCGGTCTGGGGGGCGATGCCGTTCGTCATTCTTCGGTGCCTTCCAATCTGAGAACGCTGGTCACAGCGGTGACGGATTCCATGTCCGCCAATACGGCGACAGTATCTGCCAGCGACGACTCCACCGCATGGTGGGTGACGACCACGAGCCGGGCGCCGTCGCCGTGGCCCTGCTGACGCACGGTCGAGATGCTCACCCCGTGCTGGGCGAAGGTGTCGGCGACCGCGGCGAGCACGCCGGGACGGTCCTCCACCTGCAGGTTCACGTGGTAGCGGGTGGGGGTGTCGCCGATCGGCGCGATCGGCAGCTCAGCATAGACCGATTCGCCGGGCGCACGACCACCGTAGAACTTGTTACGCGCGGCCATCACCAGGTCACCGAGCACGGCCGACGCGGTGGGGGCGCCACCGGCGCCCTGCCCGTAGAACATCAGGCGACCGGCGTTGTCGGCTTCCACGACGACGGCGTTGAACGCGCCGTTCACCGAGGCCAGCGGGTGCTTGCGCGGGATGAGCGCCGGGTAGACGCGCACCGAGACGCGATCCTTGCCGCCCTCTTCCAGCGTCGGCTCGCCCGGACCGGCCGAGACGCGCTCGCAGATGGCGAGCAGCTTGACCGTGCAGCCGACGGCCGACGCGGTCTCGAGGTCTTCGGCGGTGATCTTGGAGATGCCCTCGCGATAGACATCGGCCGCGGTCACCCGGGTGTGGAACGCCAGCGAGGCCAGGATCGCGGCCTTGGCGGCAGCGTCGTAGCCCTCGACGTCGGCGGTAGGGTCGGCCTCGGCGTAGCCGAGCGCGGTGGCCTCGGCGAGCACGTCGTCGTAGGCCGCGCCGGTCTCGTCCATCGCGGAGAGGATGAAGTTGGTGGTGCCGTTGACGATGCCGACGACCTTGTTCACCCGGTCACCCGACAGCGACTGGATCAGCGGCCGGACCACCGGGATCGCACCGGCGACGGCGGCCTCGAAGTACAGGTCGGCGCGGCTGCCCTCGGCGGCGGCGGCGAGTTCGCCGGTGTAGTCGGCCAGCAGCGCCTTGTTGGCGGTGACGACGGACTTGCCCGCGTTGAGCGCGTCGCCGATCAGCTTGCGGGCGGGGTCGATGCCGCCCATGACCTCGACGACCAGGTCGACGTCGTCGCGAGCGACGAGCGCGGAGGCGTCGGTGGTGAGCAGCTCGGCGGGCAGACCGCGGTCCTTGCTGATGTCGCGCACCGCGACACCGCGCAGCACGAGCGGCGCTCCGACGCGCGAACGCAGGTCATCGGCGTGATCGCGCAGCACGCGAACCACCTCGGTGCCGACAGTGCCCATCCCGAGCACGGCTACGCCGAGCGGACGTCCCGCGTCATTGGTGCCGTTCATTCTTCCACCTCCAGGCTGAGCAGGTCCGCCACCGTTTCCCGGCGCAGAATCAGTCGCGCCGCACCGTCACGCACCGCGACCACGGCGGGCCGGGTGAGCAGGTTGTAGCGGCTCGACATCGAGTAGCAGTACGCACCGGTCGCCGCCACGGCCACCAGGTCACCGGGGGCCGCATCGGCGGGCATCCACGTGTCACGAATGACGATATCGCCACTCTCGCAATGCTTTCCGACCACGCGCGCGACGACCGCATGGGCGTCCGAGGAGCGCGAGACCAGACGGCAATCGTAGTCGGCCTGGTACAGCGCGGGGCGGATATTGTCGCTCATCCCGCCGTCCACACTGACGTAGCGACGGCGCGCGCCACCGTCGAGTTCGACATCCTTGATGGTGCCGACCTCGTACAGGGTGACGGTGCCGGGACCCGCGATCGCGCGACCCGGTTCCACGGCGATGGTCGGCTCGGGCAGCCCGGCACGGGCGGCTTCGGCCGCGACCAGAGCGCGCAGGTTGGTGGCGAATTCACCCAGCGGCGGCGGGTTGTCGCTCGGCAGGTACGAAATGCCGAGACCACCGCCGAGATCCAGGGTCGAGATCTGGGCGGTGCGGTCGATGCCGAACTTGTCGATGGCCTCGCGCAGCAGGCCGAGCATGCGGCGCGCGGCGATCTCGAAACCGTCGAGTTCGAAGATCTGCGAGCCGATGTGGCTGTGCAGACCGACCAGACGCAGGTTGTCGGCCTCGAAGACGCGCGCGAGGGCTTCCATGGCGTCGCCGCCCGCGATCGAGAAGCCGAACTTCTGGTCCTCGTGCGCGGTGGAGATGTACTCGTGGGTGTGTGCCTCGACGCCGACGGTCACGCGGACCAGCACGTCCTGCACCACGCCCGCCGAACCGGCGACCGCTTCGAGCCGCTCGATCTCGTAGAGCGAGTCGACGACCACGTGCCCCACACCGGCCGTGACGGCCGCTTCGAGCTCGGGCACCGACTTGTTGTTGCCGTGCAGCGCGATGCGCTCGGCCGGGAAACCGGCGTTCAGCGCCACCGCGAGCTCGCCGCCGGAGCACACGTCGAGGGAAAGGCCCTCGTCACGGATCCAGCGCGCGATCTCGCCACACAGGAACGCCTTGGACGCGTAGTGCACGCGGGCGTTCGGCCCGAACGCGGCGACCATGTCGCGGCAGCGCGAGCGGAAGTCGTCCTCGTCGATCACGAACAGCGGCGTGCCGTACTGCTCGGCGAGCTGGGTGACGGGCACGCCCGCCAGCGCGACCACACCGTCGTCACCGCGCGAGGCATTGCGCGGCCAGACGTTGTCGGGGAGGTCGATCATCTCCCTCGGGTCGGTCGGGCGCTCGGCCAGACTCGGCGCGTGCGGGATCTCTGCGTGCCGGGGACCGGCCGGGTGTGCACTCATCGCAGTGCGTCCTTCCTGAAAAGCTTGCCGGTGTTCACATGCGCTCCGGTGCGCTCACGCCGAGCAGGGCAAGACCGTTGGCCAGCACCTGACGGGTCGCCTTGACCAGTTCGAGGCGAGCCGCGTTGAGCGGGGTGACGGCGTCGTCGCCCTTGGGCAGCACGCGCATGTCGTCGTCGGACTGGAACGGGTGGTACACACCGGCCAGTTCTTCGAGGTAGCGGGCGATGCGATGCGGTTCGCGGGTATCGGCGGCAGTCGCGACCACGCGCGGGAAGTCGCCGAGGGTGCGGATCAGATCGCCTTCGCGACCGGAGGTCATCAGCGCGAAATCCGGTTCGACAGAAGCGAATTCGGGGTACTTCGCGGCATTACCGATGATGCTGTTGGTCCGCGAGTGCGCGTACTGGACGTAGTAGACCGGGTTCTCGCTGCTCGCCTTGGTCCACAGGTCCAGGTCGATGTCGATGCTCGAGTTCACCGAGGAACGCACCAGCGAGTAGCGCGAGGCGTCGACGCCGATCTGTTCGACCAGGTCGTTGAGAGTCACCACGGTGCCCGCACGCTTGCTCATCTTCACGGCGACGCCGTCGCGCACCAGGTTCACCATCTGCCCGATCAGCACCTCGACGGTGTCGGGGTTGTCGCCGAACGCGGCGGCGGCGGCCTTCAACCGGCCGATGTAGCCGTGGTGGTCGGCGCCCAGCATGTAGATGGCCAGGTCGAAGCCGCGGCCACGCTTGTTCTGGAAGTAGGCGATGTCACCGGCGATGTAGGCGGCGTTGCCGTCGCTCTTGAGGACCACGCGGTCCTTGTCGTCGCCGTATTCGGTGCTGGCGATCCACCAGGCGCCGTCCTTCTCGTACAGGTTGCCCGAGTTCTTCAGCTGCTCGACGGCCTGTTCGACGGCGCCGGAGGCGAACAGTTCGCTCTCGTTGAAGTACACGTCGAAATCGGTGCCGAACTCGTGCAGGTCCGCGCGGATCTGGGCGAACATCTGCTGCACGCCCTCGCTGCGGAACACCTCATGCCGCTCGTCGGCGGGCAGGGTGAGCACATCGGGATGCGCGGCGACGATGCCCGCGCTGATCTCGGCGATGTACTCGCCCGCGTACCCGTCCTCCGGGGTCGGTTCGCCCAGTGCGGAGGCGACCAGCGACTTCGCGAAGCGGTCGATCTGCGCGCCGTGGTCGTTGAAGTAGTACTCCCGCGTCACGTCGGCGCCCTGAGCGGCCAGGATGCGACCCAGCGCGTCACCGACGGCGGCCCAGCGGGTACCGCCGAGGTGCACCGGACCGGTCGGGTTCGCGGAGACGAACTCGAGGTTGATCTTGGTGCCTGCCAGCGCGGACCCGGTGCCATAGATCTGCCCCGCGGCCAGGATCTGGCTGACGATGACGCCCTGCGCCGAAGCGGCGAGACGGATGTTCAGGAAGCCGGGCCCGGCGATCTCGGCCACATCGATCCCCTCGGTGGCCGACAGCGCCTCGGCGAGCCAGCCTGCCAGCTCGCGGGGGTTGGTTCCGACCCGCTTGGCCACCTGCATCGCTACATTCGTGGCATAGTCGCCGTGTTCGGGGTTGCGCGGACGCTCCACTGTGACCTGCTCGGGCAGGACCGACGAGTCCAGTCCGCGTTCGACAAGCACCTTCGCCGCGGTGGTACGAAGGAGATCTGCAAGGTCAGCTGGAGTCACGAGTCTCTATCCTATTGGCTGGGCCCCTTGCAACCACGACCGCCCGCCACGAACCCACCGATCCACACGTCGAAAGAGCACAACGAGCGATGCCTAGCAGGACCAGCGCCACATCAGCCAAGGCCGTGCGGGCCGCGGGGAAGTCGTCTCCGTCCCGCAAGACCCGCAAGGGCAACCTTCCGGGCAAGAAGCGCGACACCCCATGGGTGCTGCTCGGCGCGGGCGTCGCCATCGTCGCGCTGATCGGGCTGCTGGCCTACAGCCTGGTGCCCAAGTACATGGACCAGGCCGCGATCCGCGAGGCCCAGACCGACCTCAAGGAATGGGTCCCCTCCAAGGAGAACCAGGACCCGTCGGCGAAGATCGACGGCGTCGTGAAGTCGGAGTACCCGGCCGGTCTGCACGTGACCGCCAGCCAGCGCGTGGCCTATGACAAGGCCCCAGCCTTCGGTGGCCCGCACGACGGCGCGTGGGCGAACTGCACGGGCACCGTGTACGCCAAGCCGATCCGTATGGAGAACGCGGTGCACTCGCTCGAGCACGGCGCGGTCTGGATCGCCTACAACCCCGACAAGGTCGACGCGGCCGGTGTCGAGAAGCTGTCGAACTTCGTCAAGGGCCGTCAGTACTCGCTGATGTCGCCGTACCCGGGTCTGGACTCGGCGGTCTCGCTGCAGTCGTGGGGCCACCAGCTCAAGCTGGACAACGCCGACGACGCGCGGATCAAGCAGTTCATCTCCGCCCTGCGTGAGAATCCCTACGCCTACCCCGAGGTCGGCGCGAGCTGCTCGAACCCGATCTTCGACGCGAACAACCCGCCGCCGTTCGACTCCTCGCCCTACGGTCCCGAAGCGGTCCCGATGGACGGCAAGGGCCTGACGCAGGACCAGACCGAACTCGGTGGCGGCGGCACGGGCTCGGGCATCCCCGGCCTGCCGAACATCCCGATGCCGGGCGGCCTGCCCGCGGGTCAGTAGTGAGCGCGCAGGAGAGCGCGGTCGAACCCGACGACACCGCGCCCGAGTCGAGCGCGCGTCGCCCGGCCGGGGCGGTGCTCGTTCTCGGCGCGATCGGTCTGCTGCTGCTCGGCGCGGTGGCGGGTGTGTTGTTGCGGATGCCGCTGGAGAAGAACGCCGAACCGGAGCCGAGCGCGGTCGACATCGGTTTCAGTCAGGACATGTCGGCGCATCACGCGCAGGCCGTCGACATGGCCGGGGTGGCCCTGATCGCCTCCACCGACAACGATGTGCGTCGCCTCGCCTACGACATCCTGACCACTCAGCAGAACCAGATCGGCCGCATGCAGGCCTGGTTGCAGCTGTGGGGCGAGTCCAACCAGAACGTCGACGGCTACATGGGCTGGATGAGCGACGACCACGGCACCACCGGCCACCACGGTGGTTCCACCGCCGAGCCGGCGATGTCGGGCCCGATGCAGTCCATGCCCGGCATGGCGAGCCAGGAGGAGATGACCGCGCTGCGCCGGTCCACCGGCCCCGCACTGGACACGATGTTCCTGCAACTGATGCTGCGCCATCACCAGGGCGGCGTCCCGATGCTCGATTACGCCGCCGAGCACGCCGACACCACCGCGGTCCGCACCCTGGCCGCCACGATGTCGAAAACCCAAGAGGGCGAATCGCAGCTGATGACCACCATGCTCGCCGCCCGCAACGCCACCCCCCTCCCCCTCGGCTGACAACCGCGGCCGGACCGGCCCCAACCCCCGGTCCGGCACAGTTTTTGGCGCACCGCACTCGATGCGATACGCTGTCGCTGCCCGATCGCCTCACCGCGACCGGCATCTATCCCGCCCTCGTAGCTCAGGGGATAGAGCGTCTGCCTCCGGAGCAGAAGGCCGCAGGTTCGATTCCTGCCGAGGGCACCGAAGAAGGCCCCGACCACTTGGTCGGGGCCTTTCTCGTTGGGCGAGCTAGGACAAGGTTTCGATCGGCCACTGAGCTACCTTTTCAGCACTCGCGGTCATCGTGAACGGGTGCACCGAGTTCCGCCGGGCGCGTCCATTCGTATTCGCGTTCGACGTGGCATATCCGCGCGCGGTACCCCAGGTAGAACCGTTCGCGGCCCAGGCGTTGAACTGCGACATGCTCGACGTTGTCACGCCAGGTCCGTAGCGCGTCCAGATCCCTCCAGTACGACACGGTGATGCCACAACCCGCGTCTCGAGCGAACTCCATGCCAAGGTAACCGTCGATCCGCGCTGCAAGATCGGCCATTTCCGCCGCCGCCTCCGCGTATCCAGCCAGGTCCGCAGCGTCCGTCGACAAGGCGGTGGTCAAGATCGCGGCATAGTAGGGCGGAGCAGTTCCGCGGACGAAGGGCAAGTCCCCACTCGACGCCGTCATGGCTTCATCTTGCCTTCACGAAGGCATCCAGACCCGGGTGAGGTCGAGTGGAGCGCGGAGGTTATGGTTCGCCTCGTTTGTTCGATATTCAGGTTTGATCTCGCACGGTTCCATAGGTTTTGGGGGTCGACGCCCCCGATGACATCAGGAGCGTTGCCATGACGAATCCGCCCGAGGGACAACAGCCTCCCTTCGGTCAGCAGCCGCCCGGCGATCCGGGGATGCCGTCCGGGCCGCCGGGGTATCCGCATGCGGGGTTCGGGGCCGGGGGGCCGCCGGGGCCCGAGTATCCGGGTGGACCCGATGTGTTCGTGCCGCCGCCCGCGCCGAAGAAGAAGCGGACCGGGTTGTTCGTGGCGTTGGGGATCGTCGCGTTGGTGGTCGTCGGCGTGCTGGTGACGGGGGTCGTGCTCACGTTGCAGGGGCGTAGCCCGTTGTCGTCGGACGAGAAGCAGATCGACGTCGCGGTGCGCGACTTCTACGACACGCTCGATGCCGACGGTTTCATCGCCGCCGCGCAGCTGGCCTGTCAGGCGGATCGCACGGAGATCGACAATCTCACCCCCGAGCAGCGGGCGCAGTTCGAGCGGGCGACGGTGCAGGTGACGATCGACGAGGTCAAGGACATCGTGATCACCGGCGACGACGCGAAAGCGACGGTCACCGGTCAGCTGACGCTGTCGGTGGAGGGCGAGGAGCCCGATACCGAGTCGAGTACCGAGGAGCACCTCACCAAGGAAGACGGCACCTGGAAGATCTGCTCGGCACCGGCCAACAAACACTGACCGAACACCCGGTGACGCTTCCCGGTATCGCCTGGAACCGCCGTTACGCTCGACAGTATGGGCTGCTGCGGAGCGTCGCGCCGAACCGTACTGGCCGCCGCGGCGGGCGCGGCGCTCGCCGCGGCGATACCGGGTTCCGGTGCGGCGCAATTCGATCCGCTGATCGCGTTCGATCTGGAAATCGTCACCGTGACCGATCGTGGCGCGGTGCTGACCTGGACCACGTTCGGTCTCGATCCGGCAGGCCGGCCCTTTCCGGTCCCCGCCGATACCGAAGTGCGCCTGGCCCCGGCGGATTCACCCCGCGAGCCGTTCACCGTCTACCACGACGACTCCAGAACCCCGTTCCACTATGCCGAGATCGACGACCTCGAGCCCGGCCGCCCGTACCGATTCCAGGCCCTGTCCAACGGAATTCGCGCGCTCCCCGCCCCGGCGCTCACTACGGCGGCACCCGGCGCTCCCGAAGCCCGTGGCGAATTCACCACGCTCACACCACCTCCCGGACGCCTGCTACACACCATCGCCCTGGCCAACGACGTGCACTACGGCGAGACGGTGAGCGGCATCGTGATCGCCGGTTTCCCACCCGGATACCAGAGCGACCCGCCCTATCCGCGGTTCATGCTCGACGGCCTCCTCGCTGATATCAGCGCCCGCGACGCCTCGCTCCTGCTGCTGGCAGGCGACCTCACGAACGAGGCCACCGCCGACGAATCACGTGCTGTCCGACAACGTCTGGACGCATGGGGAACTCTCGGCACCGACTACCTGGTCGCCCGCGGCAACCACGACCGCCCGCACGACTATCCGGACTGCGCCGACTGCTGGGGCGATCAGTTCCTGCCCCGTCAGCAATTGACCGAACACCACCTCGGTGACCTGCGCATCCTCGGCCTCGACACCAGCGCCCCGGATGCCGCGGGCGGCACCATGGACCGCCCGCAACTCGACGCCCTCACCGAAACGCTGCGCGCCGACCCGGACCGGCCGACCATCGTGTTCGGCCACCACCCCGTCACCGCCGAGGCGGGCTTCACCAATATCGGCGGCCCCGGCTTCATCCTCGACCGCGCGACCGCCCTCGAACTACAGAGCCTCTACCAGCAGGCGCCGGGCGTCTTCCTGCACCACAGCGGTCACACCCACCGAACCAGACGCACCCGGCCCGACCTGCCCTGCGCGGTGGAATTCCTGGAAGTCGGTGCGGTGAAGGAGTATCCGGGCGGCTACTGCCTGCTCCACGTCTACGAGGGCGGCTACCGGGTGAACTTCCACAAGACCCGATCCGAGGACGCCCGCCGCTGGAGCAGCCTGACTCGCGGCCAGTATTTCGGCACCGCACCGGACTATCTCCTCGGCACGATCGAGGACCGCAATCACGCCGTCACCCGCGATCTGTCCGGACTCTGATTCGCCGGTCGTCCGCATCTGTGCATGTCACGCGGGGTATCTTCCTTAGGCAAGCCTCATCATAGGATGGGGACCCTTGGTGGAAGGACGCGAATGACCTCGCGCAGTTGGAAACCTCTGGCCGGACTGATGGCGGTCGCCGTGGCGACCCTCGGCCTCAGCGCCTGCTCCTCGTCCTCGGGCAGCGCCGACGAGATCACCGTCTACAACGCCCAGCACGAGTCGCTCACCAAGGAGTGGGTCGCGGCGTTCACCGA
Organism: Nocardia sp. NPDC058114; assembly: GCF_042884695.1. Taxonomy (NCBI): domain Bacteria; kingdom Bacillati; phylum Actinomycetota; class Actinomycetes; order Mycobacteriales; family Nocardiaceae; genus Nocardia; species Nocardia sp. NPDC058114. The sequence continues at coordinate 29,216 of NZ_JBHVTK010000012.1, forward strand.
GGAGACCGGCATCAAGGTCACCCTGCGCCAGGGTGGTGACACCGCGCTGGGCAATCAGCTCGTCGCCGAGGGCGCCAACTCCCCCGCCGACGCCTTCCTCACCGAGAACTCCCCGGCCATGGCATTGGTGGAGAACGCGGGCCTGTTCGCCGATGTCGACAAGGCCACCCTCGACCAGGTGCCGGAACGGTACCGTCCGTCGACCGGTAAGTGGACCGGAGTCGCCGCTCGCGCAACGGTTTTCGTCTACAACAAGGACAAGCTCAACACCGCGGGGCTGCCCGCTTCGCTGCTGGATCTCGCGCAGCCGCAGTGGCAGGGCCGCTGGGCGGCGGGCACGTCCGGCGCCGACTTCCAGGCGATCGTGGCCGGTTTGCTCGCCTTGAAGGGCGAGGACGTCACTCGCGCCTGGCTGCGCGGCATGAAGGCCAACGCGACCAGCCTGCAAAACAATGTCGCGACCATGAAGGCGGTCAACGCGGGCAATCCCGACGGCGGCGTGATCTACCACTACTACTGGTACCGCGACCAGGCCAAGACCAAGGAGGGCAGCGCGAACACAGCGCTGCACTACTTCAAGAACCAGGACCCCGGCGCCTTCGTCAGCGTGTCGGGTGGCGGGGTGCTGAAGTCGAGCAAGAAGCAGGAGTCCGCGCAGAAGTTCCTCGCCTTCATCACCGCGAAGAAGGGCCAAGAGGTGCTGCGCGACGGCGATTCGATGGAGTACCCGGTGGCGAGCGATGTCGCCGCGAACCCCGCGCTGCCGCCGCTGGCCGACCTGCAGGCACCCGCGATCGACCCGAGCAAGCTCGACGCGAAGAAGGTCACCCAGCTGATGACCGAGGCCGGGCTGCTCTAGGTGCGCACTACCCTCGTGAGGTCGACACCCCGGGTCGGTCGGCCCGGGGTGTTCAGCACGCTCGTCACACTGGTGCTCACAGCGGCGACGTTCGTGCCGCTGGGCTATATCGTCTCGGTGCTGTTCGACACCGGGCTGAGTGAGGCCGGCGCGCTGGTGTTCCGGCCGCGGGTGGGCGAGCTGCTGACGAACACCGCGATGCTGGTGGTGTGCACGGTGCCGGTCTGTGTGGTGCTCGGCATCGGGTCGGCCTGGCTGGTCGAGCGCACCGATGTGCCGGGACGGGCGTGGTGGGGGCCGGTGCTGGTCGCCCCGCTCGCGGTGCCCGCGTTCGTCAACAGTTATGGGTGGGTGAGCGTTTTCCCGTCGATGCACGGCCTGTCGGCCGCGGTGATCGTGGCGACGATGTCGTATTTTCCGCTGGTGTACCTGCCGGTCGCGGCCACGCTGCGCCGACTCGACCCGGCGATCGAGGAGTCGGCGCGTGCGCTGGGCTCGGGGCCGGTAGCGGTGTTCTGGCGAATCACGCTGCCACAGTTGCGATTAGCGATTCTCGGTGGCGGCCTGCTGATCGGGCTGCATCTGCTCGCCGAATACGGCGCGTTCGTGATGTTGCGCTTCGACACGTTCACCACGGCGATCTTCGAGCAGTACCAGAGCAGTTTCGCCGGTCCGGCGGGCAGCATGCTCGCGGGGGTGCTGGTGCTGTGCTGCCTGGCGCTGCTCGGTGGCGAGTCGCTGCTGCGCGGCGACGCGCGCTACGCCCGGCTGGGTGGTGGTGCGGCGCGGGCGGCGCGGCCGATCGCGCTGGGTGGGCTGCGGGTGCCGCTGTTCGGGGTACTCGTGGCGGTGGTCGCCGGGTCGCTCGGCGTGCCGCTGTGGACGATCGGGCGCTGGCTGTGGCTGGGTGGTGCAGCGGTGTGGGACTCCGCGGAAATCGGTGCGGCACTGGGCCAGACGATCAGCCTGGCGGCCGCGGCCGCGCTGGTCACCACGCTGTGCGCGTTCCCCGTCGCCTGGATCGCGGTGCGTTCCACGAGCGCGTTCGCCCGGCTGATCGAGGGCGCCAACTACATCACCAGTTCGCTGCCCGGCATCGTGATCGCGCTCGCCCTGGTGACCGTCACCATTCGCTGGACACCGCCGCTGTACCAAACGGTGTCGCTGGTGGTGATCGCCTACGCGCTGATGTTCCTGCCCCGCGCGTTGGTGAGCGTGCGAGCCGGGCTGGCCCAGGTCCCGGTCGGCCTCGAAGAGGTGTCGCGGTCGCTGGGCGAATCGGCCTCGACCACCTTCTTCCGGGTCACCCTGCGCATGACTGCGCCCGCCGCCGCGTCGGCCGCCGCGCTCGTCTTCGTCGCGGTATCAACAGAACTCACCGCGACGCTGCTGCTGGCGCCCACCGGTACGCGCACTCTGGCCATGCAGTTCTGGGCGAAGTCGGGCGAACTCGACTACGCGGCCGCGGCACCGTACGCGTTGATCATGATCATCGCCGCCGTCCCGGTGACATATCTACTGTTCACCCAGTCACGAAAGGCGGCCGGGATATGAGTCGGCTTGTTGTCGAAGGGGTTTCGAAGAGTTTCGGTGGCACCACGGTGCTCGATCACATCGACCTCGACGTACCGAACGGCACGGCTACGGCGGTGGTCGGCGCGTCGGGCTGCGGCAAGACCACCCTGCTGCGGGTGATCGCCGGATTCGAGGGCCCGGATACAGGTTCGGTGCGACTCGGCTCGGAAACTGTTGTGCACCAAGATATTTGCGTACCACCACAGCGCAGGAGAATCGGTTACGTCGCCCAGGACGGCGCCCTGTTCCCGCACCTGAGCGTCGCCGACAATATCGCCTACGGCCTGCACACCGGGCTGCGCGGCGCCGTCGACCGCCTGCGCCCACACCGCGACCGCCCCCGTGTCATCGAACTCCTGGCCATGGTCTCCCTCGACCCTGACTACGCCGACCGCAAACCCCATCAACTCTCCGGCGGCCAGCAACAGCGTGTCGCCCTGGCCCGCGCCCTGGCCCGCAAGCCGGATCTCATGCTGCTCGACGAGCCGTTCAGCGCCCTCGACACGGGCCTGCGCGCCACCACCCGTCAGGCTGTGGCCGACACGCTGCGCGCCGCGGGCATGACCAGCATCCTGGTCACCCACGATCAAGAGGAAGCGCTCAGCTTCGCCGAACAGGTCGCCGTCATGCGCGCGGGGCGGTTCACCCAGGTCGGGCCGCCGCAGCAGGTCTACCACCGGCCCGCCGACCTGTTCACCGCCCGCTTCCTCGGGGACTGTGTGCTCCTCGACGCCCTCTGCGAAGCCGACACCGCCAAGTCGGTCCTGGGGCCCGTCCCGGTGCAGCCGGGCGCCCCCACCGGCGAAGTGACCCTGATGATCCGCCCCGAACAGCTCGCCGCCCAGGTGATCGGCGACGACGAACCGCACTCCGGCCACGTCACCGCCGTCGACTTCCGCGGCCCCGATGTGATCGTCACCATCGACCTCGCCGAGGGCGCGGGCACCGTCCGTGTCCGCCGCACCGGCATCGACGCCCCCACCACCGGCAACCGCGTCCGCCTCACCGTCCACGGCCCCGCCGTGGCCTACTGACGTTGCGATCACGCTGATCCCAACCCTCGCCGCGAGCGCCGGAGCACGGCACTATCAATGGCGAGGCGGGCGTGGCTGAGTGGTTTAGGCAACGGTCTGCAAAGCCGTTAACGCGGGTTCAATTCCCGCCGCTCGCTCTGTGGGAAAGCGGCTGGGTCGTGGAATGATCGTTTTCATGTCACGGCCCAGACCGCTTTCCGAGGACCCGATCGCCGAGGCTTACCGGCAGTGGGTCGCCCACGGCTGGGAGTCGGTCGCCGACGGGATGGCCCTGGTGACCTCGCTGGTTCGGGCGCAGCAGATTGTGATGGCGCGCGTCGACGAGGCGCTCAAACCGTCCGGGCTGACGTTCTCCCGCTACGAACTCCTGCAGCTGCTCAGTTTCAGCCGCACCGGCGCGCTGCCGATGGCCAAGGCGAGTGCGCGCCTGCAGGTGCATCCGACGAGCGTGACCAATACCGTCGATCGGCTCGAAGCCGCCGGGCTGGTGGTCCGCGTCCCGCACCCCAGCGACCGACGGGCAACTCTCATCGAAATCACCAGCGCGGGAAGGAAATCCGTGGCCGAAGCCACGGCGGCACTGAACGCCGAGGTGTTCGCCGAACCCGGCCTGCCCGCCGACCAGGGCCGCGACCTGTTACGACTGCTGGCACAATTCCGTCTCGACGCGGGCGATTTCGAGGTCGACGACCCGGAAAACCTCGCATTCCACGCGACCTGGCAATCGACCGGAGAATCTTCGGCCGATTCCCTTGGCAGCTAGCCCGAAAAGGTTCACGATGTAGCGCATGGTGCTGATCCTCGGGGTGTCGGCGGGCGCGGGTGGAGCCCGTGCGCTGCTGACCCATTCCGATCAGCCCCACATGCCGCCCATCGACCGGATCCAGGTACCGCGCAGGCCGGGCGGATCGGTGGAGGAATCGGTACTCACCGCGATCCATCGCATGCGCACCGCGGCCGCCGACCGTGACGAGTACATTTCGGGCACCGCGGTCACCTGCCGCAGCGAGTTACAGGCCGATGCGATCAGAGCGGCAGCGGGCCAAGCCGACTTCGCGATCGTCGACGAGCCACTGGCCCAGTTGCGCTATCTGCGTTTCAGCGGCCTGCTGCCCGCCATCGACTCGGTGATGCTCTACGACCTGGGCAGTTCCGGTTTGACCATCACCCACGCCGACTGCCGTACCGAAACCATCCTCGCGGGCAAACGCAGCACCGTCATCAGCGGCAACGGCTACGACGCGTTGCTGCGCTGGCAACTCGCGCGCAGTGGCGTCTCGGCCGACGCGCACGCCAGCCGCGAACATCGGGAATCGTTGAGCCGCACCAGAGTTGTCACCGCCGCCGACGCCGACACCGGCGGCCGCGCCGTGCTCACCCGCAGCGATCTGGCCGCCCTCTGCGAAGCGGGACTGCATCATTCGGCGTCGTTCGTGCGCGTGCTGATCCAGGAGACAGGGGTGCAGCCGGGAGCGCTGGCACTACTGGGCGGCTGCGCGCGCAACCCGAGCCTGCGTGCGGATCTGGCCCAGCTGATCGGCCTGCCGATCGTGTACGACCCTGAGCCGGAATATGTTTCGGCGCGCGGCGCGGTGCTGCTGTGTGCCCGCCGTCCCTCGGCACGGTTACGGATGCCGCGTCGAGGTGCGGGGGTCATCGGAGTGCCGCCGCGCCAGGGTCGCCGAAAACTTCTCGCCGCGGTCGCGGTGACGGCCACCCTCGGTGGCACGGTCGCCGGCCTGCTCAGCAACGACAACCCCTCGGCGCGGTCCCCTGAACAGGGCACCGCGCCGAGCACCGCGCACTTCATCGACGGTGCGCCGCACTGGAAACCGAACTAGCGGTTGGTGAAGTTCGGCGGCCGCTTCTCGACGAAGGCGGCCATGCCTTCCTTCTGGTCCTCGGTCGCGAACAGCGAATGGAACACCCGGCGTTCGAACAGCAGCCCCTCGGCGAGCGTGCTCTCGAACGAGCGGTTCACCGCCTCCTTGGCGATCATCGCGACCGGCAGCGACATCGACGCGATGGTCTGCGCGGCCTCCAGCGCGGTGTCGAGCAGTTCGTCGGCGGGCACGACCCGCGAGACGAGCCCGGAGCGCTCGGCTTCCTCGGCACCGATCATCCGGCCGGTCAGGATCAGATCCATCGCTTTGGCCTTGCCGATCGCGCGGGTGAGACGCTGCGAGCCGCCGATGCCGGGGATGACGCCGAGGGTGATCTCGGGCTGGCCGAACTTGGCGTTGTCGGCGGCGATCAGGATGTCGCACAGCATCGCCAGCTCACAGCCACCACCGAGCGCGTACCCGGAGACGGCGGCGATGGTGGGCTTACGGAAGTTGGCCAGGCGGTCCCAGCGGGCGAAGTAGTCGGCCAGGAACATGTCCATATACGACTTGGGCGCCATCTCCTTGATGTCGGCGCCCGCCGCGAAGGCCTTCGCCGAGCCGGTGATCACGACGGCGCCGATGGAATCATCGCGGTCGAGCTCGTCGAGCGCGGCGATGACGTCGTCGAGGACCTGGGCATTGAGAGCATTGAGTGCCTTGGGCCGGTTCAGGGTGATCCAGCCGACCCCGCCCTTACCGTCGGTGCCGCCCTTGCGCTCCAGCAGAATCGTCTCGAATTCGGTCACAGCCACCCTCTTGTCAATCAACGGTCACGGATGGTGCAGACCATACCGAGCCGCGCCGCTCTCCGGTGACCTGGATCTGAACTGTGCCACGCCGTCTGTGACGCATTCCACCGCGCCCGATTTGCGGCACAATCGTCGCCATGGGCAGCGACCACTTCGTGCGGATCACCCGCCTGCGCGCACTGATCGACCACGAGAACACCGGCGCGGGCGAGCGCGCCACCGCCGAGCGGATGCTGGACCGATTGCTCCGAAAATCCGCGGACCACACTGCTTCGGGCGCCGCGCCGGACCGCGTCTACGGTTCGCGGCACCACCGTGCGGGCAGGCACGCGAGCACCGCCTCGATCGTGGAATCGGTCCGCGAGGACATCGCCTTCGCCCGCACTTTCGTCGCCGCGGGCGCGCCCGGCGAGGTCACCGTCCACAGCCCACTCGCTGCGGCTCCCGCCCAGCTCACCGTGGCCGTGACGACCCCGTTCGCCGACCAGATCGTCGTCACCATCACCGACATACCCCCCGCGTGGGGGTGGGAACCCGACGAATTCGACCGCATCACCGCCACTGCGGACCTGCGCCGGCTCGCCGATGAACTCGCCGAGATCATCGACAGCTACAACCACGACGGCGCCGATGTGGGTCCCCGCTTCTTCCGGACGATCCGCGCCCAGGAAACCACCCTGATCCGCTGACCTGAACCGATCCTCCCGAGGCCCACAGCAGGTCATCCCTGCTTGCCGACCACGACCACCACCCCCGCGGTGAGTACCAGCGCGCCGATCCCCAACACCACGCTTGCGACGACCGGCCCTCCCGCGGTGTAGTCGGCCACCGCCTGCACGACCGCGACCGCGATCCCCGCCGCCCCACCGAGCACCAGCACGGCGTCGCGACGCAGCACGTACAGCACGAAGCAGAGCACCCCGATCAGCGCGGTCAGGCAGGGTCGCCACAGCGATTCGCCGAACGTCACCGATTGCGCGCCGATCACCGCGATCACCCCGCCGAGGAGATAGCCGGCCCATTCGGCCACCAGCAGGCGAGCTGACGCGAGTCCGAACCACAGCGCACCGAACGCCATCAGCGCGATCCCCTGCCACGGCGACCGGACCTCGAACAGCTCCGAGGTGACATCGAGAATGCTCGCGACACCGAAGCAGGCCACGGCGACCATTCCGAGCACGCTCGGCACCAGCAGATATCCGAGAACGGCGACGAACAGTCCCGCGATCGAGGCCGCGATGGCCGTCGCGTCGCCCTGATGCCCGTCGAACGCCGTCGCCACCGCACCGGTCACCGCCACCGCCGCCAGCACGAGCAGCACCGCCGCCAGCCGCACCCGCCCCGCCGACGCGATCGGCACCCGGCGGAACACGCCCACGCATCCTTCGGCCAGTACCACCGCTCCCCACATCGCGCACCCGGCCACCACCACCAGCAACACCACCCGGCCCGATTGCGCCACCTGCGCCCACGCCTTGTCGATGAACAGTCCCAAACCCGCGGCCACCAGCGCGGCCCCCAGGTACGCCACGAGCTCGGCGGCCACCCGTCCCCCGCTCGCGCGCCCGGCCCGCTCCTGCTCGTCGACCGCCCGCAGCACCGCTCCCCGCTGCTCGCCACTGATCACCCCGGACGCCACCAGTCGCTCCAACGCCACATCCACCCGGTGCTCGCGAACCATCCGTCGAGTATGTCGACCTGCGGTGATGATTCCGCCGCAAGCTGGGCGGGGCGTTTCGCGGCCAAGTGACGCGGTTCACAGTAGAATTACTTTGATGTCCTAGTATCGGGCGCTCTATCAATGGCGGAGGCAGTCATGAGCCTGCATGTTCCGGTGAATCCCGTGCGATTCGTGACCTCGGCGGCACTGTTCGACGGGCACGACGCGGCGATCAACATCATGCGGCGGATTCTGCAGGCCCAGGGCGCGGAGGTGATCCATCTCGGGCACAACCGGTCGGTGCGCGAGATCGTCGACGCGGTGATCGAGGAAGACGTGCAGGGCGTCGCGGTGAGCTCGTATCAGGGTGGGCACATCGAGTTCTTCGAATACCTGGCGCGGGCACTGCGCGAGGCGGGCGCCGGTGAGGTGCGGATCTTCGGCGGTGGTGGCGGGGTGATCGTCGCCGAGGAGATCGAGCGGCTCGCGGCGAGCGGCGTGCGGATCTTCTCCCCCGAGGACGGCCAGCGCCTCGGCCTGCCCGGCATGATCAACGAACTGATCCAGCTCTGCGATGTCGACCCCGCGCGCACCGCCCCCGATCTCGACGCGCTCTATACCGGGGATCGAAACGCCCTGGCGCGCACCATTACCTGCCTGCAGCAGGGCTCGCTGCCCGAATCCGATCGAGCGGCGATCCTCGCGGCCGCGACCACACGGCGTGTTCCCGTTCTCGGCATCACCGGCACCGGCGGGTCCGGAAAGTCCTCCCTCACCGACGAATTGGTGCGCAGGCTCCGCACCGACCAGCAGGACAAGCTGCGCATCGCCGTGCTCGCGGTGGACCCGACCCGCAGGCGAGCCGGCGGCGCCCTGCTCGGTGACCGGATCCGGATGAACGCCCTCGACGGTGATCACGTGTATTTCCGGTCACTGGCCACCCGCGGCAATCACGAACTGCCCGACGATATCGACGCCATGATCGCCGCCTGCCGGGCCGCCGGTCACGACCTGGTCATCCTCGAGACCCCCGGCATCGGCCAGGGCGACGCGGGCATCGTCGACCACGTGGACGTGGCGCTGTATGTGATGACGCCGGAGTTCGGCGCCGCGTCCCAGCTCGAGAAGATCGACATGCTCGACTACGCCGATGTCGTCGCGATCAACAAGTACGAGCGCCGTGGCGCGGCCGACGCGGTGCGCGATGTGGCGCGCCAATTGATCCGCAACCGTGCGGAATTCGGCGCGAGCCCCGCTGACATGCCGGTCTTCGGCACCAGTGCGGCGACGTTCGACGACGACGGCGTCACCGCCCTGTACCAGCACCTCACCGGCCTGCTCACCGAACACGGTCTGACGCTCGAGCCCGGCGCCCTGCCCCGCGTCGACACCTCGGTCTCCACCCGCTTCGCCCAGCTCGTGCCCCCGTCACGGGTCCGGTATCTGGCCGACATCGCCGACACGGTCCGCGGCTACCACGCCGACACCCAGCGCGAAGCCACTGCCGCCCAACGGATTCAACGGCTGGCACTGGTACACGCGGAGCTCCCCGACGACGCGGCGGTCGCCGACCTGCTCACGCAGGCCCGTCCCGCCCTCTCCGCGGCCTCGACCGCGGCACTGGCCGACTGGCCGACGGTCGCCGAGAGCTATCGCGGCGACGAACAGGTGGTGCGCATCCGCGACCGCGAACTGCGCACGCCGCTGCGCCGCGAATCCCTGTCCGGGACCAGCATTCCCCGGGTGGCCCTGCCCCGCTGCACCGACGACGGCGACCTCCTGCGTTTTCTGCGCGCCGAGAACCTGCCCGGCCGATTTCCGTTCACCGCAGGCGTTTTCCCGTTCAAACGCGAGAACGAGGACCCCGCCAGGATGTTCGCGGGCGAGGGTGATCCGGCCCGCACCAACCGCCGCTTCAAGGTCCTCAGCGCCCACGCCGAAGCTACCCGCCTGTCCACCGCGTTCGACTCCGTCACCCTCTACGGCCACGACCCGGCCGAACGCCCCGACATCTACGGCAAGGTCGGCACCTCAGGTGTCTCGGTGGCCACCGTCGAGGACATGCGCACCCTGTTCGACGGTTTCGACCTCGGCGCCCCGACCACCTCGGTCTCGATGACCATCAACGGCCCCGCCCCGACCATCCTCGCCTTCTTCCTCAACACCGCGATCGATCAAGCGCTGCAGCGCTTCTCCGATGCCGAAGGGCGCGAGCCGACATCGGCGGAAGCCACCGATATCCGGGCACGCACGCTGTCGACCGTGCGCGGCACGGTGCAGGCCGACATCCTCAAGGAGGACCAGGGCCAGAACACCTGCCTGTTCTCCACCGAATTCAGCCTGCGCATGATGGCCGACGTCCAGGAATGGTTCGTGCGCAACAACGTCCGGAACTTCTATTCGGTCTCGATTTCGGGATATCACATCGCCGAGGCAGGCGCGAATCCCATCAGCCAGCTCGCTTTCACCCTCGCCAACGGATTCACCTATGTGGAGACCTACCTGGCGCGCGGGTTGGCGATCGACGACTTCGCCCCGAATCTGTCGTTCTTCTTCTCCAATGGCATGGACCCCGAATACACGGTGATCGGCCGGGTGGCCCGCCGGATCTGGGCGATCGCGATGCGCGACCGGTACGGTGCGGGCGAACGCGCCCAGAAACTCAAGTACCACGTGCAGACCTCCGGGCGTTCGCTACACGCCCAGGAAATGCAGTTCAACGACATTCGCACCACTTTGCAGGCGCTGATCGCCGTCTACGACAATTGCAACAGCCTGCACACCAATGCCTTCGACGAGGCGGTGACCACCCCGACCGAGGATTCGGTGCGCCGCGCGCTGGCGATTCAGCTCATCATCGCCAAAGAATGGGGGCTGGCCGTCAACGAGAATCCGCTCCAGGGCAGTTTCGTCGTCGACGAACTCACCGATCTCGTCGAAGAGGCCGTGCTGGTCGAATTCGAGCGGATCAGCGAACGCGGCGGAGTGCTCGGCGCGATGGAGACCGGCTATCAGCGCGGCCGCATCCAGGACGAGTCCATGCGCTACGAGCAGCGCAAACACGACGGATCGCTGCCGATCGTGGGGGTGAACACCTTCCGCGGCCGCGACGATGACACCGACCACGCCCCGCTGGAACTGGCTCGCGGCACCGAAACCGAACGCCGTTCCCAACTGGACCGGCTGCACGGTTTCCAGGCTGATCACGCCGAAGAATCCCATCGCGCGCTGGCCCGGCTGACCGAGGTAGCGCACACCGACGGAAATATTTTCGATGTGCTCATGGACGCGGCGCGGGTGTGCACATTGCAGCAGGTCACCGATGCCTTCTTCGCGGTGGGCGGACAGTATCGGCGCACTGTGTGAGCCGCGTAATCCGTCGCGACACGCCGTTGGCGTGTGACAATCGCCGTGAGCTCTGCCAGCGGCGGCGATGGGACGCACAGCATGGATCTGACCGACTTCGACATCATCGATGCCCATATTCACCAGTGGGATCCGCATGCCACCCCACGCGAGTTCAGCAAGCTCGCGAAATTGATGCGATATCTGCCTCTGCCGGTCGGTACCGCGGCAAAGCTGGCCCCGCTGCGTGACCGCCAATTCGTCGGCGAGCCCAGCGCCTACCTCCAGCCTTATCTGCCCGCCGACTACCGCGCGGACCGGGGAAATACGCCGGTCGAATCCGTGGTGGAAATCGAGGTGCAGTGGACGGGCTGGAAGCCCGACGAGACGCGCTGGGTGGCGAGCCTGCCGTTCGGTGTCGACACGCCCGCCTTGGCCACGATCATCGGCTCGGCCGACCCCGCCGGCGCGGACTTCGGCGCAGTGCTCGATGCGCATCAGTCCGCGTCGCCGCTGTTCCGTGGCATCCGGTCGATGGTCGCCTACCACCCCGACCCCGGCGTGAAGTCCTTCGCCGCCCACGACGGCGCACTCACCGCCCCGGCGTTCCTGAACGGCTTCGGGCAGCTCGCCGAGCGGGGGCTCTCGTTCGACGCGTGGGTGTATTCGGCGCAGCTACCCGAGGTGACGGCGCTGGCCGAACGGTTCCCCAAGGTACCGATCGTGCTCGATCACCTGGGGACGCCCGCGGGCATCTTCGGGCCGGTCGGCAAGGACACCGGGCACACCGGCGGACAGCGGGAGCTCCTGTTCGATCGGTGGCGCGAGGACCTCACCGATCTGGCCGCGCAGCCCAACGTGGTGGCCAAGGTGAGCGGGCTGATGATGCCGGTGCTCGGGCACCCGGTGCCACGACGCGGTACTGCGACACCTGTCCCCACTCTGCTGAGACGGGTGGGGCCGCTGCTGGCGCACGCGCTGGCGGTGTTCGGCGCCGACCGGCTGATCTGGGGGTCGAACTTTCCGGTCGACAAGCCGATCACCAGCCTCGGCGGCGCGGCCGAGACCGTGGCCACCGCGCTGAGCGACGCGGGCGCGAGCACCGACGACCTGCGGAAGGTGTTCGGCGCCAATGCCGTCCGGTTCTACCGGATCGAGCCGACCGCGTGAATCGCCGCGTCCGCGAGCCGGTTTCTGTCGGTGGACGGGTTTAGCATCGGCGCATGAAAGCCATCGGCACCTTCGAGGTCACCGCGTTCGATCCCACCGAACTGACGCCGCAGCCCCCCATCGTCACCGGGATGCCGGTCGGCATCTCGACCATGACGAAGGCCTACGCGGGCGAGATCGAAGGGCTCTCGGCCACGCTGTTCACCGCCGCCTTCGACATGAGCACCGGCGCGGGCACCTATCTCGCGATGGAGTCCTTCGAGGGTGCGCTGCACGGCAAAGCCGGTGCCTTCAACTTCGTCCACTCCGCCACCACCGGCGGTACCGACCGCACCGACGAGTTCTTCCACATCGTCCCCCGCAGCGGCACCGGGGAATTGACCGGCATCACCGGTACCGGCGCGCTGTACGTGGATGCCGAAGGCGGGCACCACATCTGGTTCGAGTACGAGCTGGGCTGATGCCAGGTCGAACAGCAGACCGGGCCGAACCGTCGACTCAGTCGTCGAATTCGGTATAGAGCGAGCGCAATTCGCGTAAGCCCGTTGCCGCGGTCGGTTCGTCCTCGGCCGACATCCGCAGCGCGCGACGCAGCGGAATCGCGTCGAGGTCGTCGATGACGGCGTGGAATTCGACGCGGGGCAGCTCGGGTAGGACCAGCTCGTCGCCGTAAGGGTCGTCGGAATCGGCGGTGCGCGCGGACTTCTCGACACCGCCGATGAGGGTGTCGAGGTCGAGGCCGCGCAGGGTGAGGATCTCGCTGGGCTGCTCGTCGAGGCGTTCGGCGAGCAGATAGCAGACCGCCGCCACGTGCTTGCACGGCCAGCCCATGTCCGGGCAGCTGCAGGTGAAGTCCAGTTCGGAGGCCGTGGTCGGCAGCAGGTGCGGGCCGAGCGCGGGTGGGAGCGCGCCGGAGGCGATCTCGGCGAGCATGCCGGGCGCCTCCCTGATCTCGGCCAGCAGCAGGTCCACCTCGTCCTCGCGCAGCGGCCGGATCGACAGCACCGAGGTGAACGGGCTCGGTTGGCTGCCCTGCACCTCCGCGGTCACCGCACCCCGTTCGATCCGGTAGTTCACCACCTGCCCGACCCTGGCGTAGGTGCGTCCGCGCGAGAGCCTGCCCGCATCGGCGACCTTCTCCACCGAGTCGAGCAGCGACTTGCCCCACCAGGTCCGGCCGAAACCGCCGCGAGCCTGGGCGCCGCCGCGCACCGGTTTGCGCGGACCGAACTGGCTGAAGTCGGCCATCTACTCACCCACCGCCTCGGCGCCGAGGGTGAACAGCTCGCGCAGTTCGTCGGTGCTCATCTCGGTGATCCAGTTCTCGCCCGCGCCGACCGCCAGATCGGCCAATTGCTTCTTCCCGTTGATCATTTCGTCGATCCGCTCTTCGATGGTGTCGACGCACACCAGCTTGCGGACCTGCACCGCGCGCTGCTGGCCGATCCGGAACGCGCGATCGGTGGCCTGGTTCTCGACGGCCGGATTCCACCAGCGGTCCAGGTGGATCACGTGATTGGCGGCGGTGAGGTTCAGCCCGGTGCCGCCCGCTTTGAGCGAGAGCAACATCAGCGGCGGGCCGTTCTCCCCCTGGAAGCCGGTCACCATATCGTCGCGGCGCTGCTTGGCCACGCCGCCGTGCAGGAACGGGATCGGGGTGCCGAACCGTTCGGTGAGGTAGGGCAGGATCAGGTCGCCGAACTCACGGAACTGGGTGAAGAGCAGGGCCTTCTCGCCGTCGGCGAGCACCGCGTCGAGCACGTCCTCGACCAGCGCCAGCTTGCCGGAGCGGTGGCCGCCGCGTCGCAGGATCGGCGAACCGTCACCCAGATAGTGCGCGGGATGGTTGCAGACCTGTTTGAGCCGGGTCAGCGCGCCGAGCACAGCGCCCTTGCGCGCCATGCCTTTCGCGTCTTTGAGCTTCTCCAGCATGTCGTCGACGACGGCCTGGTAGAGGGCGGCCTGTTCGACGGTGAGGTTGGCCCGCACCGTCATCTCCAGCTTCTCCGGCAGGTCGCTGATCACCGCCGGATCGGTTTTGAGCCTACGCAGCACGAACGGATCGGTGATCAGCCGCAGCCGGTCGATGGCCTGCTTGTCGCGTTCGCGCTCGATCGGCACCGCGAACTTGGCGCGGAACGACTGCGGGCTGCCGAGCAGTTTCGGCATGGCGAAGTCGAACAGCGCGCGCAGTTCTTCCAGCCGGTTCTCCACCGGAGTTCCGGTGAGCGCCAGCCGATGTCGCGCGGTGAGCGCCCTGGCCGCGCGCGCCTGCCTGGTCACCGCGTTCTTGATGTGCTGTGCTTCGTCGAGCACGATCCGCTCCCACTGCTGTTCGTTCAGCAGCGTGATATCGCGGGCGAGCAGTGCGTAGGTGGTGATCACCAGATCCGAATCAGCCACCGCCGCAGCGAATTCCGCGCCCTGGAGGCGACCGGGGCCGTGATGCACGAGCACCCGGAGGTCAGGTGCGAACCGTTGGGTCTCCCGCTGCCAGTTACCGACCACCGACATCGGACACACCAGCAGCGTCGGTCCGACCTGCGCCCCAGCGTCGAAGCTCGCGAGGGCGGCGTGTTCGTCGACCACCGCGGGCTGTGTCTTCTCACCCGCCGCGGCAGCCGTGCCGACCTCGCGCTCGTGCACGAGCAGCGCCAGCACCTGCACAGTCTTGCCCAGCCCCATGTCGTCGGCCAGGATCGCGCCGCAGTTCAGCCGGCTCATCGTGGCCAGCCAGCTCAGGCCACGTTCCTGGTAGGGCCGTAGCTGGGCTTTCAGGCCGACCGGAACCGGAACCGGCTCGGGTTCGCTTTCCCTGGCGAACAATTCGGCCGCCCAGCCGTCGGCGGTGACCTCGGTGACCGGGACATTGTCGACCCGCTCGGCGGCGAGTTCACCGATCATGTCGGCCAGGGTGATCGGACTGTCGTCGACATGCTGCGCGACGTAGCGGGCAGCGGCGGCCAGTGCTCGATGGTCGGCCTGCACCCACTCGCCGCGCAACTGGACCAGGTCGGATTTGCTGCTGATCAGCCGTTCCATCTCGGCCTGGGTGAGCACCAGATCGCCGAGCGCCAACTCCCACCGGTAGGAGAGCAGGCCACTGAGGCCGACCGTGGATTCGGCGGCGGCGGGGCTGCTCACGCGCAATCGCATGCTCGGTTCGGCGATGTTCCAGGCCCGTGGCAGGAGCAGCCGAATACCGGCTTCCTGCAGGGCATGTGCGCCGTGGGCCACCAGGTCGGCTACTACCTCGGTGGGGAGCAGCAGGTCGAGGCCGCGCGGATCGGTGGGGAGGTCGCGCAGGCGCGGGTAGGCCTTGCGCGCCTGGCCGAGTTTCTCCGCCGCCGTCCGTACGAGCACCGGATCATCTTCGAAGACAACGGGTTTGGGTGCGTCGTCGACCGGGCGCAGGCACACCTGTAGTCGCCACAGCGCCACCGATTCGTCGGCCGTGCCGAATTCGCCGTCGGGTTCGCACAGGCGCAACACCAGTTCCGGCTCATCGGCGGCATAGCCTTCCCGCCACTGCGTCAGCGTTTCCGACAGGCGGTAGGAGCCGGCGTCCAACGGGGTGTCGGCGACCAGCGCGGCCAGCAGCGGGTGCGTCATCGTGCGGTGCGCGAGATATTCGCGGGCGATCGGGTCGGTGAGGTGTGTGCACAGGTCGTCGAGCACGGCGGCGGGCGGGCCCGCCACCCGCAGCGCCGGCGGCATCGCGGCGGCCAGCTCGGCCAGCCATGCCCGTTGACGTTGTCCGCCGACGAGCCGCCAGTGCACCCACCACTGACCGTCTGCCCGCTCGATCTGGGGCACCACCCGACCGGCTCGCACCCACCGTTCGATGCCGCGCGCGACGTGCGCGAGGAACCGCAGGTCGCCGGAGATGTGCTCGCGCGGCAGTCGGCTGCGCAGCACAACGGCCGCCGTCGGTGGGGCGAGCGCGTGTGCGCGAACCTCGGCGGTCCCGGACTGTCCCCCGGCATCGACGACGAGCACCTGGGCCCGGTGCCGGAACCTCGCACGATCCAGGATGTCGCCGAGCACCGACCCCACGGCGACCGGCTCCGCGTCGTGCCACAGCAGTAGGCCCGATTCGGGGGACCACAGACCGTGCAGCATGGACTCCATCCAAGCAGGCGGCACCGACACCGATCACGGCCGCCATACCCCTGGATTTCTCGCCGCAACGAGAACATACTGAAATAACCCCAGGTCACGGGCCGGAACACCCACCGGCGACAACTCCATATGGACCCAGGCGGACCGGACCGATCCGGTTCGACCGATGACCCCTTGTAATTCGTGCGGAGGGCAGCGATGACGATTCTGCTCCAGGTTCTCGAGCAGAGCTACACACCCAACACCCCTTGGGAACGGCGCAAATTCACCTTCATCGACACCACGAAGATCCTCGGCATGCGGCTGGACGGTCAGGCAGGCGTCTGGCTCGATCTGTCGCGGCCAGGCGAATCCCAGCGCCTGGCGCACACCATCGACCCCAGTGAATCCATCACCTTCCTGCTCACCGTCTTCGCCAAGATCGCCGAATGCGAAGACCGTGGCGGTTCGTGGCTGGTCGGCCATGACGGCGCCCACGTCTCCTCGATAGCAGCCACCCGATTCCCGCCCAACCCGGCCGCGCAGGCCGCGGACGACCTGCTGGCCCGAGCCTGGTTGTAGGCCGCATCGTCGACTGACGCGGCCTTCCCCTCGCCCAGCGCCGCTCGAAGCGCGGTTGTTGTCGGTACCACCGGCTACAACATGCGGGTATGGGGAAGCCGGCGTGGTTGCTCGTCACAGTGTTCGCGGTTGCCGGGTGCGCGGTGATCGGACCGGATGGGCCGGTCACACCCGCACCCGGCAGTCCGACGCGCGCCGGGCAGTCACGACGGCTGCGACACCCGCATTATCTGGACTGTTGAGGGCGATGTTGCGTGATTTCCCTGGTAGTGCGGCAGCGCTCAGTTCGGCATGGCCTGAGGGACGTGAGTCACGGCGTCGCAGCTGTCGGCGCCGTGGTGATGGTTCCATTGGCTGTGGCATGTGGTCAGGTGCCTGGAGTCGAGTCGGCGTCACCGCCCAGTGAGGTGCCGAGTCCAATTCCGGTTCCGGCTGATGCAGCGGGGCCGTTTCCGGTGTTGCAGGTGATCGACGGTGACACGGTGTCGATCCTGAAGGACAGCAAACAGGTGAAGGTCCGGATGTTGGGTCTGGACACACCTGAGACCCAGGATCCGCGCAAGTCGGTGCAGTGTTTCGGTACCGAGGCGGCTGACCGTGCCAAGCGGGTGCTGGTCGGCAAACAAGTAGTCGTGAGGCCCGATCCGTCGCAGGACAGCACCGACAAATACGGTCGGCTCCTGGCGTATGTCTGGGTGGATGGGGCGCTGTTCAACCTCAACCAGATCGCTCAGGGGTTTGGACACGAATACACATATTCACACTCACACCCCTACCAGTATCAGCGCGAGTTCCGCGCCGCAGCGCGGTATGCGCAGGTCCACCACCTGGGGCTGTGGAACCCGGCGACATGCAACGGCGTCACGAACTAGTACTGCAACGGCATCCGTGTGATTCGGGCGTCTGCTTGTCGCGCTCGTGTTGACCCGGCTCGATACCGCCGACCACGGCTGGTACCGGTCGCACCGGCGACGACGCCGCCAGATCACGCCCGGCTATCGCACGACCGGCGGCGGGCACCCGCTCGACCGACCACCGAGTGCAGTTGCAGCACTGGCTCGCCCCGCGCGGATTGCGATGGGGCTGACCGCCGATAACCCGGACGCATTGCACCGCAACAGATTCGGTGCCACCGAAATTGGCCATCGAACCCGCGGCGAAGTAGAGTCCTTGTGGCCCGACCAGCATCGGACCGCGCAGGAATATCGTAGACCTGCGAGTTGGAGAATGTGATGTACGAGGAAGTTCAAGGTGGCGAGAACGGACAGGCGCCGCCGATCAAGAGTTACGACACTTCTATTCATCCAAATTTTCCTGTGGTCGACTCGAGCAAATTCAAGACAATTCGCGATTTCACCGGTGAATTGATTCAAGCCAATGCCACCCAGGCGGCAGCCGTGGGGATCTACTTCAGCTCGAGAGATCGCCCCGTCGCCAAAAAATTGTTCGATCATTACTATCGCGTGACCGGCGACGACTACGTGCTGGAGGAATCGACGATCCGCCTCGACCACCGTTGTGGTCGCCCATCCAGGTGCGGCCGGATCACATCAGATCGAATTGAAGCAGCAGTCCCACATCTGTGATGTCTACAATTTCCATACCGACGCCGACTACGGCAACATGGCCCAGTCCGCTGTGAACACCATGGCGCAGAGCGAGGAACTCGGCCTCGCCAAGTCGTTCCTGGTATACGGTTCCGGTGCGGCGCATTGGTCGGCTCGTCCATCGGCTGGTCGATCAGTTGCGCCCAACTGGCCAGGGGGAGAGTGAAATCGGCGAAGGTCATGCGCTTCGTGAGAGCGCTCGTCAGGTCCGCGGCCTGGTTGTAGACGAGCCGTTCGAGCAGTAACGCGCCGTTCTCGACGATCTTGGAGACCGCGTCGAGATCGATGCTGCGGGTGTCGAACGACTGTCCGAGGGTGGTCGCGGTAGCTCCGAACGCGGTCGCGGCTGACCGGTCCAGTCGGCCTGTATCCACCCGGTGCCCGAGGACAGGTTCTGCGAGTGGGCGAAGTCGTTGATGCCGAGCAGGCCGATCCGCTTGCCCACTCCCTGCAGCGCCTCCCAGTCCGCTTCCACCGGCGCCAGGTAATCGGCGACGGGCTTGATGCCGATGGTCCGGCCGAGCGGCTCGTCGTAGGAGGTGAGCAGCTCGACGCAGCCGGTGACGACCTGGCGGACCGTGTACTGGGCTTCCTCCACGTTCTGCAGGCTGGGCTGCTGCAGGCCGGTGAATCGGCGGACGTCCCCTGCCTGGCTTGTCGCCGCGACACCCTGCCCGTCGGTCAAGCTCGCCGCGGCCTGGTTAATCGAGACAGCGTGCTGCTCATCGGAATTCTTGTACGCGGTGGCCGCGGTCCCCAGTCCGGAACCCAGTGCGCCGAGGGCGCTCGTGTCCTTCTGATGGTCGCTGGACAGTGTGGTTTGCAGCTTCTGGATCGACACCGACAGCTGTGCCAGCTGTCCGGCTGTTCCGGCTGGTAGCGCTAAACCCGGTAGTAAACGGCCCGCGTTCTCGGTGAAATTGGCGCCGATGTCCTGGAGATCCAGTGTGAAGCCGGACAGCTTCGACACATCAACAGTAAAGTCGACCATTCGATCCCTCCGAGACAAACGCTGCGCACATGGTGACCCGGGACAACCGCAGCCGGGTCACCGAGGCTCGGGCCGGGCGAACCGGCAACCAACCCTGGCAACCAGCGAATCCGACTCGGCCACATCATGATCCAACACCACACACTAGGACACCCCGGCCGAATGGCTGCCGCCCGCGCGCCCCAACCACTGCTTCTACGCCGCCGAGTACCTCACTGTGGCGGTCGACTACAACCTACCCGTCACCGCCGCGGACAACGCCACCCTCCACGACATCGCCCGCGGCTGCCCGTGAGCTCGGGTGGGTCCGCAGCCGGTCCGAGCCAGTGCTGTCACACCGCCGAACCCCGCGGTCGCCAAGCGCTCACAGCAGCGCCTACTCTCCGGTCGCCACCGCCCGTTTCGGATCGTTCGACCACTGCGAGTACGAGCCCGGGTAGAGGGCGGCGTCGATGCCCGCGATCGCCAGCGCCGCGATCTGGTGGGCAGCGGTGACGCCGGAGCCGCAGTACACCGCGACCGGGCCGTCGCCGAATCCCGCGAACCGTGCGCGCAGTTCTTCCGCATTCCGGAAATGCCCTGTGCCATCCAGGTTTTCAGCGGTCGGTGCGCTCACCGCGCCGGGGATGTGTCCGGGACGCGGATCGACCGGTTCGACCTCGCCGCGATACCGCTCGCCCGCGCGCGCGTCGAGCAGCACACCCGGCCATTTCGCGACGGCGTCGGCATCGACCATCGGCAAACCGCCGGGGCGCACCACCAGGTCACCACCCACCGGATCCGGTTCGGCGCCGGTCGCGACTTCCCCACCGGCCGCGATCCACGCGGGCAGCCCGCCGTCGAGGATGCGCACGTTGTCCACACCGGCCCAGCGCAGCAGCCACCACGCCCTCGCGGCCGCCATGCCGCCGGTCGCGTCGTAGACCACCACCGGGTCGCCCGAGCTCAATCCCCAACTGCGCGCGCATTTCTCGAAGGTGCCGGGATCGGGCAGCGGATGCCTGCCGCGCGGGGGCGCCGGCGCGGCGGCCAATTCGGTCTCCAGATCGACGAACACCGCGCCCGGAACATGCCCGTCGAGATAGTGCTGCGGGCCATCGGGATCGCCCAGCGCCCATCGGACATCGAGCAGGTGAATCGGCTTGTCCGCCAGCTCTTCCCGAAGCTCAGCCGAGGAAATCAATACCGCGCCCACTCCCACTCCTCCTCCAAGCCCCCGCCTGCGAAACCGTCCCCGACACCCTACGCATCGAACCGGCTCCGCGGCACCTATCGACGCACGACTTCACCCGGCAACGCAGGCCGAGCCGGCGACTCCGGCGCGGCAACGCACGCCGCCGGGCCCGCGAACCCGGTCGCATCGTTCACAGGCCGGTCGCGAAACTGGACCCACCATCGGCACGCACGAATCAGGCCACTTTCGCGAGACTGGCAGGCGACGACCCCCACCGCGTCGGGCAGTATCGGCACAATGTCGCAGGTCTCCACCACTTCGCCCGATATCGCCGACAAACCGGCGGGCATCGCACAGCCGCTCGGTGCGGGCGCCATCACGGCACTGGTCGGCTTCACGAGTTCGTTCGCGGTGGTGCTGAGTGGTTTGCGCGCGGTGGGGGCGAGTCCGGCGCAGGCCGCGTCGGGCCTGCTGATCCTGTGCTTCACTCAGGGCATCGGCATTCTGCTGCTGAGTGTGCGGTACCGGATCCCGATCACGCTGGCTTGGTCCACGCCGGGTGCCGCCCTGCTCGCGAGCACCGGACTGGTCGCGGGCGGCTGGCCGGGCGCGGTCGCGGCCTTCGCGGTGACCGGCGTACTGATCGTGATCACCGGGTTGTGGCAGCGGCTCGGCTCGCTGGTGGCCGCGATCCCCGTGCCGATCGCACAGGCGATGCTGGCCGGTGTCCTCGTTCCGCTGTGCCTGGCCCCGGTGCAGGCGCTGCGCACCTCGCCCGCCGTAGTGGTCCCGGTCATCGCGGTGTGGCTGGTCCTGCAACGGTTCGCACCCAAGTGGGCCGTGCTCGTCGCCTTCGCCACGGCGGCCGTCGGTACGGGCATCGACATCGTGGTGAACAACCGGCACCTGGAATTGTCCGCCATGGTTCCGACTGTGGAATGGACTGTCCCCCAGTGGCATTGGCAGGCCGTCGTCGGCATCGCCATCCCGCTCTACATCGTCACCATGGCCTCGCAGAACATTCCGGGCGTCGCGGTGATGCGCTCGTTCGACTTCCAGGTCCCGTGGCGTCCGGCCATGCTCGTCACCGGTATCGGCACCATCCTCGGCGCGGCAGCGGGCGGCCACGCGATCAACCTCGCCGCGATCAGCGCCGCCCTCGCCGCCGCACCGTCGGCGAGCCCCGACCCCAAACGCCGGTGGATCGCCGCGGCGACAGCGGGCGCAAGCTACCTCGTCCTCGGCCTCGCCTCCGCCGCCCTGGTTACTCTGATCGCCGCCGCGCCGGCGGGCACCATCGAAACCGTCGCGGGCCTTGCCCTCCTCGCCACCCTCGCCGCCGCCCTGACCGGCGCCCTCAGCGACCCGGCCCATCGCATGGCAGCCCTGGTCACCTTCCTCGTCGCCGCCTCCGGCACCACCCTCTTCGGCATCGGCGGCGCCTTCTGGGCGCTGGTAGCCGGACTCGTCGTGCGCCGCTTCCTGCCCACCGGCACCTGAGGGTCCGGCGGCGGGGCCGAGTTCAGTTCGGTCCGGCCAGCCGGTCGAGCAACGGGCCGGTCCGCGGTCCCACCAGCTCACGCATGACCAGGGCCATATTGGTGCGCTCCACGCCGGGGATCTTCAGGATTCGGCCCGCGATGCGGTAGAGGTCGTCGGCGTCGCGGGCGACGATGCGGACGGTGAGATCGGTGGCGCCGGTCATCCCGCAGACCTCGGTGACCTCGGGGACATCGGCCAGCTCGTCCACCACGCTGTCGAGTCGGTGCTGGTCGACCACGACAGCGACGAACGCTGCCAGTGGGTAGCCGAGGGCGCGCGGTTCCACCCGGCGTTCGAAGCTGCCGAGCACCCCACCGCTGTCCCAGCGCGCCAGACGCGCCTGCACCGTGTTGCGCGACAGGCCGAGGCGCGCCGCGAGCTCCACCCCGGTGGCACGGGGATTGGCGTTCAGCTCACGCAGCAAACGCGCGTCGGTGGCGTCGAGTGTCACGTCCGGTTCGCGACTGGTCATACAACGCAGTATGACAGCGCACCACCCCCGCAGACCATGCATTCTGCTCATGTGCGCGTGTACCGCTTGCGCACACCGCGTTATGGTGGATGCTGAGTGATACACATCGCACTCAGCGGAGTGGCGTACCTGCATCGGCCCACAAGGCGCGGTGGCGAGGAGGCGATCACGATGTCGCAGAAGCAGACCTACCCGGTCCAGCTGGTTCAGCCCGACGGCCGCCGGGTGTTCGACAGGGAGCACGGCGCGCTGGTCGCCGACATCGATGCCGAGCGGTTGCGGCAGCTGTATCGGGACATGGTGATCACCCGCCGGATCGACATCGAGGCGACCGCGTTGCAACGCCAGGGCCAGCTCGGCTTGTGGCCGCCGCTGCTCGGCCAGGAAGCCGCGCAGGTCGGCTCGGCGCACGCGCTGCACCCCGACGACTACGTGTTCTGCTCCTACCGCGAAACCGCCGTCGCCTACTGCCGTGGCGTCGCGCCCGAGCAGCTCACCGCCCTCTGGCGCGGCGTCTCACACCACTGCTGGGACCCCGGCGAGGTCAAGATGACCAATGCCAATATCGTCGTCGGATCCCAGGGGCTGCACGCGACCGGTTACGCCTTCGCCGCCCATCTCGACGGCGCCGATATCGCCACCATCGCCTACTTCGGCGACGGTGCGACGAGCCAGGGCGACCTCGCCGAGGCACTCGGATTCGCCGCGGCGTGGAGCGCGCCGGTCGTGTTCTTCTGCCAGAACAACCAGTGGGCGATCAGCGAACCGGTGGCCGTGCAGAGCCATACCCCGCTGGTCCGCCGAGCCGATGGTTACGGGATTCCGGGCGTGCAGGTCGACGGCAACGATGTGCTCGCCGTCCTCGCGGTCACCCGCCAGGCCGTCGAACGCGCGCGCACCGGCGGCGGCCCCACCTTCATCGAGGCGATGACCTACCGGATGGGCCCGCACACCACCGCCGACGACCCGACCCGCTACCGCACCGCCGCCGACACCGAGTACTGGGCCCAGCGCGACCCCATCGAGCGCGTGCGTCTACTCCTCGACCGCGATGGCGACCTCTCCCCCGAATGCACCCGGCAGGTCACCGACGAGGCCGACGAGGTCGCCCGCCGGCTGCGCACCGCGACAATCGAGATGCCCGACCCCGATCCCGTGCGGATGTTCGACAACGTCTACGCGACCGAGCATCCACTGATGACCGAAGAGCGCCAACAGCTCTCGGCCTACCTCGCCGAAGGAGCGCAGTCATGATCACCACCTTCGCCGGCGCCCTCAACGTCGGCCTGCGCAGCGCGATGGAAGACGACGCCAAAGTCGTCCTGCTCGGCGAGGACATCGGCCGGCTCGGTGGTGTGTTCCGCGTAACCGACACCTTGCAGAAGGATTTCGGCGACAATCGCGTCATCGACACACCACTGGCCGAATCCGGCATCGTCGGAACGGCTTTCGGGATGGCGTTGCGCGGATACCGTCCCGTGGTGGAGATCCAGTTCGACGGTTTCGTCTATCCGGCCTTCGACCAGATCGTGTCGCAGGTGGCCAAGATCCACAACCGTACCGGCGGAAAAGTGAAGGCACCGTTGACGATCCGCATTCCGTTCGGCGGGGGCATCGGCGCGGTCGAGCACCATTCGGAATCACCCGAGGTGTATTTCGCGCATACCGCGGGCCTTCGCGTTGTATCACCGAGTACGCCCGCCGACGCGTATTCGATGATTCGCCAGGCGATCTCACTGGACGACCCGGTGATCTTCTTCGAACCGAAACGTCGCTATTGGGACAAGGCCGACGTAGATTTCGAAGGCGAACCGGATCTGCCCCTGCACAGGGCCAGGGTCTGCACCCGCGGTGCCGACGCCACCGTCGTCGCCTACGGCGGTACCGTCGCCACCGCGCTCACCGCGGCGAAGATCGCCGCCGAGGAAGGACATTCGCTCGAGGTGATCGACCTGCGCAGTCTCTCGCCGATCGACGTCGACACGATCGCGGAATCGGTGGACAAGACCGGCAGGCTGGTCATCGTGCACGAGGCGCCCGTGTTCGCCGGGCTCGGCGCCGAGATCGCGGCCCGCGTCACCGAACGCTGCTTCTATCACCTCGAAGCGCCGGTGCTGCGCGTCGGTGGCTACGACATCCCCTACCCCCCGGCTAAGCTCGAAAAGCACCACCTGCCCGACCCCGACCGCATTCTGGCGGCGGTCGACCGCTGTCTAGCCGCGTGATGAAAGGTGCCCTCGTGCCGGAACCAGCCGCCGATGACGACGGTCATGTTCTCGAGTTCCGCCTTCCCGACCTGGGTGAAGGCCTGGCCGACGGCGACCTGGTGTCCTGGGCCGTCGCGGTCGGCGACACGGTGGAACTGAACCAGACCATCGCCGAGGTGGAGACCGCGAAGGCGGTGGTGGCGCTGCCGTCGCCGTTCTCCGGGGTCGTGGTCGAACTGCTCGCTCAGCCCGGTGACACCGTCCCGGTCGGCGCGCCGCTGATCCGGGTGCGCAACGATCTCGAGGTGTCGGCCCCACCGACCGCGGAGCCCCGCACGAACGTGCTGGTGGGATATGGGCCCGAGGCCGAATCGACCTCGCGGAGAAGGAAAGCCACGCCGTCCATGGCCTCGAGCACGCCGAGCACCCATCGCGCCGCCGCGACTCCCGCGGCCCGCAAACTGGCCAAGGAACTCGGCATCGACCTGTGGTTCGTCGCGGGGTCGGGGCCGGAGGGCGCGGTCACCGTCGACGATGTGCGCTCGGCCGTGCCGGTGACCCAGCCGCGCACCCCCGCCCGCCTCGGCGATGTCGTGCGCGCTCCGTCCAACGGCCACATCACCGACGGGGACGGCCTGATCGAGCCGACCGCCCGGGAAGAACGCACTCCCGTCACGGGCATCCGGAAGCGCACCGCCGCCGCGATGCAGGCCAGTTCGCGCACGATTCCCCAGGCCAGCACCTTCGTCACCGTCGACTGCACCGCCTCGGTGGAACTGCTCGATCACCTGCGCACCACCAAGTCCTTCGAAGGTCTCACGCTCACGCCACTGGCGCTGGTCGCCAAGGCCACGCTGGCGGCGATCGCGGAGTATCCGGGGATCAATACCGCGTGGGACGAGCAGAACCAGGAGATCGTCACCAAGCACTATGTGAATCTCGGGATCGCGGTCGCCTCGGATCGCGGCCTGATGGTGCCCAATCTCAAGGAGGCTCAGTCACTGAGCCTGCGCGAGCTGTGCCGCGAGATCAGCTGGGCGGCCGACACCGCCCGCTCCGGCAACGCCACCCCGAACGACCTGCGCGGCGGCACCTTCACCCTCACCAACGTGGGCGTCTTCGGTGTCGACAGCGGCGTCGCGCTGGTGAATCCGGGCGAGGCCGCGATCCTGTGCCTCGGCTCGATCCGCAAGCGCCCCTGGGTCTTCCGTGACGAACTGGCCGTGCGCTGGGTCACCACCCTCGGCCTCAGCTTCGATCACCGCATGGTCGACGGCGAGCTCGGCGCCCGCTTCCTCGCCACCACAGCGGGTTTCCTGGAGGACCCGTTGACGCTGCTCAGCCGCATCTGAGCACGCGTCGGGACCCGGCCGTATAGTTCGGGCCGGTGCGCGTCCGACCGGACCGCGCACCGTGCGAACGAATTTCGGCAGGTGTATCCGAGGAAAAAGGGGGGCGTCATGGGGTATCCGTACGAGCAGCAGCAAGGTCAGGGCTATCCGCCGGTCGGGCAGCAGGGCTACAACCCGTATGGTCAAGCCCTTCCCGGGTACGGCGCACCGGGCCCCGGCGCTCCCGGATACGGCGTTCCCGGGCCCGGGTACGGCGCTCCCGGATACGGAACGCCCGGCCCTGGCGCACCCGGATACAGCTATCCCCAACCACCCGCTACCGGGGGCACGGCGATCACCGCAGCTGTGCTCGCCCTGCTGCTTTCCTTGGTAGGCGCGGCAGGGTTGGCGATCGGCTACGCGATGGTGGGGGACAGCAGCGCCGGCCCGCTGGTCCAGTTGCCGGACGGCAGCTTCGGGTACACGTCCGTGCCCGTCTCGTCCATGGTGATGACCTACTTCGTGGTCGGAGCCGTCGTCGCCGGGCTGTGGTTCATCGGCGCGACGCTGCTGTTCCTCCGCAAATCGGCCGGCCGAGTGATCATCATCATCCTGGCGTCGCTCACCGCGCTCGGCGGCCTCGTCTCCCTCGTGTTCACTCTCGGATCCGGGGTGAGCTCGGTCGCGGGTGTGGCCATCGGCCTGATCCAAGCCGGGTTCGCGACGCTGATCCTGTGCCTGGCCGCGGCCGGGTCGACCGGGCGCTGGATCCGGGCAGCACAGCAGCGACCGAACTACCCACAGGGCGGCTACCAGCAGTATTGAACCCACCGGGTGATATATCCGACCCGCAACGCCGACGAAACACGGCGCTCACTCACGGTAAAAAACGGGGACTACAACCTGTTACATGAGTGAGGCGCATCCCGTCGACACCCGGTTGCCGTTCGCTCGGCAACTGGCGTTCGGCATCCAGCACGTCCTGATCATGTACACCGGCTGTATCACCGTGCCGCTGGTCTTCGGCGCGGCCGCGGGGCTGGACCGGGCGACGATCGCGCTGTTGATCAGTGCGGACCTGCTGGTCGCGGGCATCATCACGCTGGTGCAGAGCCTCGGTGTCGGCAAGCTGGCCGGTGCGCGGTTGCCGATCGTCTGCGGCGCAACGTTCGTCGGGCTCAACCCGATGATCCTGATCGCCAAGGAGTACGGCCTCGACGCCGTGTACGGGTCGATGCTGGTCGGCGGTGTGGTCGGGGTGGCGCTGGCGTGGCCGTTCGCGCGGGTGGTGCGGTTCTTCCCCCCATTGGTCACCGGAACCGTCCTGACCGTGGTCGGGGTATCGCTGATCGGGGTCGCCGGGGGCCTGATCATCGGGACCGATCCGAAGTCGGCCGGCTTCGCCTCGCCCTCCAATATCGGGCTGGCAGCGGTGGTGGTGCTGATCGCGGTGGGCTTCGTCTGCCTCGGACGCGGCGTGTGGTCGCAACTCGGTGTGCTGATCGCGCTGGTCGCGGGCATCGTGATCGCGCTGCCGATGGGACTGATCACCACCGCCGGGATCGGTACCGCCGACTGGATAGGGATCCCGCAGCCGTTCCACTTCGGGTCGCCACAGTTCCCGGTGACCGCCGTGGTGGCGATGAGCATCGTGATGGCCGTGGTGTTCGCCGAGTCGACCGCGAGCATGCTGGCGATCAGCGAGATCACCGGAAAACCACTGAGCAGGGGCGATCTCGCGCGCGGCCTGGTGGGCGACGGCCTGTCGGGTGTGCTCGGCGGCATCTTCACCGCGTTCGTCGACACGATCTTCAATCAGAACGTCGGCGCGGTCGCCACGACCAGGGTCTTCAGCCGGTATGTCACCGCGGTGAGCGGCGCGATCCTGGTGGTGCTCGGGCTGGTGCCCCGCATCGGCGAGGTGGTCGCGGTGATTCCGAAGCCGGTGGTCGGCGGGGTCGGGCTGGTGCTGTTCGCGACGGTCGCCATCGTCGGCGTCACCACACTGCTCGAAGCCGATCTGACGGACCGGGTCAACGCGACCGTCGCGGCCACCGCCATCGGCATCGGCCTGCTGCCGGTGTTCACCAAGGACATGTTCGACAAGTTCCCCACCTCGGCGCAGATCCTTCTCGACAGCGGCGTCACCCTCGGCGCGGCCACCGCGTTCCTGCTGAACCTGGTCTTCAACCACACCCCCCTCGGCGCGATGGCCCGCGCCGCGATCGTCACACCGGCCGATACGGAAGAACCCGCCACCGAAGACGAACCGACGACCACCACCCCGAGCCCCGCCGTCGCCACCTGATCGAGCAACCACACCGCGGCACCGCCATGACCGCACTCCCAGCCCCGCACATCCCGACCTCGAGGAGGGATCGCCGACGAAGTCGGCGGTTCGCGCCCGTCCCGTCGGGGGCGCGAACTCGAGCGCGCCAGCGCTCCAAAAGTTACTGTGCGGGGATGGAGATAGCAGGCAAGGTCGCGATCGTCACCGGCGCGGGTGCGGGTATCGGTGCCGCACTCGCCTATCGCCTCGTCGCCGGCGACGCGAAGGTCGTCGTCGCCGATCTCGATGCGGACAGCGCGGCGAAGGTAGCGGCCGACCTCGGTGACAACGCGATCGCGGTCGGCGGCGATGTGGCCGACGAGCAGGTCGTGGCGGAATCGATCGCCACCGCCGAACGCGAATTCGGTCCGGTGGACCTGTATTTCGCGAACGCGGGCATCGGCGGCGGTCCCGGCCTGGACAGCACGGAGGCCCAGTGGGCGAGCACCATCGAGGTGAATGTGATGGCCCACGTGCGGGCTGCGAAACTACTCGTTCCCGGTTGGCTCGAGCGTGGCAGTGGCTACTTCGTCTCCACCGCCTCCGCCGCGGGGCTGCTCACCCAAATCGGTTCCGCCCCTTATTCGGTGACCAAACACGCTGCGGTGGGCTTCGCCGAATGGCTCTCGGTGACCTACGGCGACAAGGGCATTCGCGTGAGCTGCCTGTGTCCGATGGGTGTGGACACCCAGCTGCTCACCGGTGCGCTCATCCCCGACAACCCGGAGGCGGGCGCGCTGGCGATCAAGGCCGTGAAGACCGCGGGCGCGGTGCTCTCCCCCGAAGAAGTCGCCGAAACTGTCGTCGAGGCGATGGCCGCCGAACACTTCCTGATCCTGCCGCACCCCGAGGTACTGCAGATGTACCGCAACAAGGGTTCGGACTACGACCGGTGGATTTCCGGTATGCGCCGGTTCCAGACCATGCTGCGCGCGTGAACAGCGGAGGGTGCGCCCGAAAAAATTCGGCGAGGTAGCGGCGAGATCGCTCGATTCCTGCCACGATAGTCTCCAAGCCGCCGGTCACGATCCGCTGATCGGTGGAGGTCTACGCGGAGATCCGGCGATGGCGCACCTGATGTATTTCAAGAAGATTCGCGACGAGCTCACCGAGGTCGAGTACCTATGGGGGCCGAGCCGAGAACAACTCGACTCGTCCCTGGTCATCGACAAGAAGACCTTCGCCGCCCTCCCCGGACCACCCGACTCGCCCGCGGGCCAGATCATCCTGCGCGCCCGCCGCGGCAGCGAATGGCCCGAGGTCGGCGTCATTGCATCCTGAAGGCTGTGCCACGACGGGCTTCAGAGTCGACATCGCCCCGAGGTCGGCGTCATAGCCTCGTAAACGCTACTCGGTGACGAGCTCCGCGGCCGCTGTCCGCACCACCTCGGGGATCGCCACCGGTTTGCGGGTGTCGGCGTCGACATAGACGTGGACGAATTCGCCGGTGGCGGCGAGCTCGAGCCCGCCGTCGCCCGCGCGGAAGATCGCCAGGTCGTAGGTGATGCTCGAGGTGCCGAGGCGGGCGATCCGCAGGCCAACCTGGAGCTGGTCGGGAAAGCTGACCGAGCCGTGGAATCGGCACGACGTCTGCGCGACGACGCCGAGCGCGGGCAGCTCGGTGATGTCGGTACCGGTGGCGCGCATCAGCCAGGCGTTCACCGCGGTGTCGAAGTAGGAGTAGTAGGTCACGTTGTTCACGTGGCCGTACTGGTCGTTGTCGGCCCACCGGGTCGGCATCGGCCACAGGACGGGATAGCTCATCGGGCCATCATGCCGCGCTCCCCTGCCGGTGGTCGCGCGGGCTCACCCCGAAGTGCCGTTTGAAGGCGGTGCTGAGGGCGAAGGCGCTGCCGTATCCGACCTGGTGAGCGATGGATTCCACCGTCGCGTCGGATTCGGCGAGCAGATCGGCGGCGAGCGAGAGCCGCCATTCGGTCAGAAAGCTCATCGGTGGTTCCCCGACCAGCTCGCTGAACCGGCGGGCCAGCGCGGCCCGGGACATACCGACCGCTTCGGCCAGGGCGACCACCGTCCACGGATGGGCCGGATTGTGCTGGAGCAGGCGCAGGGCCTTGCCGACCAGCGGATCGCTGTAGGCGTGGTACCAGGCGGGGGCGTCGTCGCGGGCGAACCAGGCACGCAGGGCGGCGATGAGCAGCAGGTCGAGCAGGCGGTCGAGAACCGCGGTTTGCGCGGGCAGGTCCTTGGTCGCTTCGTCGACGAGCAGATCGAGCAGGCGGGTATCGAGCTCACCGCGCGGCAGCACCGCGACCTGCGGCAGCGCACGCAGCAACCGTCTGCTCACCGCGCCCGCGGATTCGTAGGTTCCGGTGACCATCAGCGTCTCACCGTCGATATCGGTGCCCCACTGGCGCACGCCCAGACTCAGTGTCTCGCACAGGATCTCGCCCTCGGGCGTCGTGGTGACCTGCCCCGGCTGGATGACGACCTGGGGTTCGGTCGCCGGATCGTCGGCCACCGTATACGGCTGCGGCCCACGGAAAACCGCGACGTCGCCCGCGCCGAGCTGCCGCGGCGGCATGGAATCGGTGCTGACCCAAGCCTTTCCGCGGATCATCGCGAGCACCGTGAGCGGGGCTTCGTCCTGCACGCGCAGCGACCACGGTGGGTTCAGCAGCGAACACATGAGGAACGCACCGCGGGCGCGTGGACCTTCGAGCAGACCGGCTAACGCATCCACCACTCCACAGTAGACGACAACCCGTAGACGACAACGCATGTTCGTGAGCGGCACGACGATGTCGCCGCGGGCCGCGCGACGGTGTACTTGTCTTATGACAAACACCGCTTCTCACCAGCAGCTTTCCCTCATCACCGGCGCTACCGGCAAGACCGGCAGCCGGGTGGCGGCCCTCCTCGAAGCCGCGGGCCGACCGGTCCGCCACGGCTCACGCACCGCGGCGATCCCCTTCGATTGGACCGACCGGCAGACCTGGGCGCCCGCGCTCGCCGGCGTCGACTCCGTCTACCTCGCCTTCCAGCCCGACCTCGCGGTACCCGGGGCCCCGGACACCATCCGCGCGTTCACCGCCGCCGCCCGAGCCGCGGGCGCGCGCTCGGTGGTGCTGCTGTCCGGTCGCGGCGAACCCGAAGCGCTGGAATGCGAGGAGATCGTGCGGAATTCGGGTCTGAGCTGGACCATCGTGCGCTGCGCCTTCTTCGCGCACAACTTCAGCGAAAGCGCCTTCGTCGACGACGTGCTCGCCGGTGCGGTGGCGCTGCCCAACGGCGATGTGCCGGAACCGTTCGTGCACGTCGACGACATCGCCGAGGTGGCGGCGGCCGCGCTCACCGACGCGCGCCACGCGGGTCAGCTCTACGAACTCACCGGCCCCCGCGCCCTGACCTTCGCCGACGCGGTCGGCGAGATCGCCGCGGCCACCGGTCGCGAGATCGCCTTCGTTCCCGTCTCCCGGCCGGAATTCGTTGCGGCCCTGAGCGAATACCAGGTCCCCGATGACGTGATCAGCCTGCTCGACTACCTGTTCGGCACCATCCTCGACGGCCGCAACACCGCCACCGCCGACGGTGTCCGCCGCGCTCTCGGGCGCGAGGCGCGCGATTTCACCGACTACGCCAAGGAAACCGCCGCCACCGGCGCCTGGACGCCTCGGCAGTAGTCGGACAGTTGATCACCAGGCCCGCACCGAGACAGCGCCCGAACGGCGAACTCGTAGGGCCTGGTGATCTTGAATTGCCGGGAACCCCCGCGCCGAGGCGGTACCGTCGAAGTGGTGGGTTCAGCGACGATCGACCGCAAGTTCCGGACGGCCCGCGCCGCCGTGTTCGCGGCCTTCACGCTGAACGGGGTACTGCTCGCGATGTGGGTGGTCCACATTCCGGCGATCACCGACCGAGCCGGGGTGTCGGCCTCGATGCTCAGCGTGCTCGTGCTACTGATGGCCGGCGCCGCGCTCGTCGGCATGCGGCTCGCGGGCCCGGCCGCCGACCGGTTCGGCAGCCGCACACTGGTCGCCACGGCCGCGTCGGCGATCTCGGTGACCGTGCTCGGCCCAGGACTGGCGACCAGCCCGATCACCTTGGCGATCGCTGTGGCGTGCTTCGGGTTCGGCATGGGCGCCCTCGACGTGTCGATGAACACCCAGGCGGTGTACGTCGAACGGGCGTATCACCGGCCGATCATGTCCGCCTTCCATGCGATGTTCTCGGCGGGCGGGTTCGTCGGGTCGCTGGCGGGCGCGGCCGCGCAGTACGCGCAGTGGCCGCCGCAGCTGACGTTGACGTGCGCCGGGATCGCGGGATTGGTCGTCACCGCTGCCCTGGTGCCGCACCTGCTCGGCCGTCAACAGCCCGAATCACCCTCGCACCTCGAAGATTACGACAACGAGGGTGCGCGATCCGCGAACAGCGCGCGAGAGCGGCCGACAGCCGACGCAAGCGAACCGGCGGACCTGCGACACTGCACCGACGCGAGCAACTCGACAGGTTCACTGACCGCAACCTCCGGTCCCGCCGCTTCTGTTCGGCCCCGCGCCGAGAATCGCACCGACCAGCACGGCGAACGACACCAGCGGGCCCGAAAAGTGCTCTCGCTCGGGGCCGTCGCGTTCGTGCTGCTACTCGCGGAGGGCGTGGCGGCCGACTGGAGCGCGCTCCAGGTGCGCGAGCGCCTCGATACTTCCGAAGCCGATGCCG
Source organism: Nocardia sp. NPDC058114 (assembly GCF_042884695.1). NCBI lineage: Bacteria > Bacillati > Actinomycetota > Actinomycetes > Mycobacteriales > Nocardiaceae > Nocardia > Nocardia sp. NPDC058114. The sequence goes on from NZ_JBHVTK010000012.1 coordinate 62,510, forward strand.
CCCTTGCCTTCGGCGCCTTCTCCGCGACGATGACCCTCGGACGATTCCTCGCGGACAGGGTGACCGGTGCGATCGGCCCGGTCGCCATCGTTCGCTACGGAAGTCTGCTCGCCGCAGCGGGATTCGCGGTGGTCATCGGATCGCCGTGGTTGCCACTCACCCTGCTCGGCTGGGCGATGTGCGGCCTCGGCCTGGCGGGCGGCGTCCCCCAGATCTTCTCCACCGCGGGCAATCTCGGCGGCACGACAGCAGCCACGGACATGTCGCGCGTCTTCACCATCGGCTACCTCGGCCTGCTCGCGGGCCCCGCGATGATCGGCTGGCTCACCGCCGTGATCCCGCTCACCGCGGCGCTGACCGTTCCGCTGGTCCTCACCCTGGCCTGCGCGGCCACGGCGAACGTCGTCAGTCGGTGAAGGTGATCCGGACCGAGACCGGCGTGCTCTGCAATGCGCGGAAGGTGGCCGCGGTCAGCCCGGCGAACACCGGATTGGGTGCGAAGGTGCGAGCCCGCGCGACGACATCGTCGGCCGGGCGCAGCTCAGCGGTCCCGGTTCGCCACCGCTTCCCCTGGCGGACCCGCACTGTCGGTTCCGCGCCGATATTGGCGGCCCACCCCGACCTGGTCCCGTGCTGGCTGATCACCCACGCGCCGCTGTCGTCGAACGCCACCGAGACCGGCACCACCCTGGCCTGCCCGGACTTGCGTCCGATCGTCTCGAGCTCGGTCGCGAACGAGGTGCGGATGCCGATCCGGCTCAGCGCGCGGACCGCCGGGTTGGCGACGTAGCGACCCACCGCCCGCTCGACCTCGAACTTGCGCCGCTTCGGGTCCTTGTTGTTCATGGTCGATCCCCTTCTGCTTCGGAACGCGTCGACGCCGTGATGCTTCAGCATGGCCGCTACCGTGAGCCACGGTGTGCGGTCGGGGTCGGGCTCGTCGCCCGCCCCGAGCAGATGCAGCTGATCAGTGTGCCACTGCAGGTCGAGGGCACCTTCGAGGCTCTTGACATTGGACAGTGTGGATACGCGCGCGGGCAGGCGCAGCGAGATCTGCGGGGAATGCAGTCGCGCGGTGCGCTCGTGCAGGATGTCACCCGCGGCATTCGGTGCCACCGCACTCGGCCTGCCGAGGCCGACCACATCGCACTCTCCCGACTCGACCGCGTCGACCATGGCCACGCGGGACCGGAATCCGCCGGTAACGGCCAGCGGCACCGACCCGGCGGCCGCCCGGACCGACTCGGCGTACTCGAGGAAGTACGCCTCGCGCGCGACGGTGCTCGCCGAACGCGCCGCCGGCCTGCCCATCATCGCCGGCGATTCGTAACTGCCGCCGCTGATCTCGATCAGATCCAGTTGCTCGGCGGCGAGGCGGCGCACCACCTCGCGCGACTCGTCCTCGGTGAAGCCGCCGCGCTGGAAGTCCGCGGAATTGAGCTTGATCGCGACGGCGAACGACGTCGATACCTCGGCCCTGATCGCGCGCACCACCTCCAGCACGAATCGCGCCCGCCGTTGCGGGTCACCACCCCAGCGGTCGTCGCGCTGATTGGCCAGCGGCGAGAGGAACTGCGAGACGAGGTAGCCGTGCGCGCCGTGGATCTGCACGCCGTCGAAGCCCGCGCGCTCGGCGATCCGCGCGGTGGCGGCGAATCGGCGCACGATGTCGACGATCTCGGCGTCGGTGAGCGCGCGCGGCGCCGGGATGCCGGGCAGACCGAGCCCGATCGCCGAGGGCGCTACCGGCTGCGACCGGGTCGCGAGCGGATTCGCCTGCCTGCCGGGGTGATTGATCTGCATCCAGAGCCGGGCGCCACCGTCCTTGGCGGTTCGTGCCCAGCGACGCAGGTCGTCGAGGTGGCGTTCGTCGGCGATCACGACATTGCCCGGCTCACCGAGGTGGTCGTGGTCGACCATCACGTTGCCGGTGACCACCAGACCGAAACCGCCGGTGCCCCACCGGCTGTAGAGCCGCTCGAGCCGTTCGTCCGGCGCACCGGCGGCGGTACCGAGCCCCTCGCTGAGCGCGGCCTTCATCAGCCGGTTGGGCAGCACTTGGCCGCACGGCAGGGCGAGCGGATCGCTCAGGGCTGTCATCGTCGGCTCCTCCGCGGATCACGTCGAGTACACCGATCGGTGTACTTACTCGACGGTAGTACACCGATCGGTATACTTCAATCGGACCGATCGAAAGGATGTCGATGGCAGCGCGCGACGGACTCGTCCAGAGCACGATCGACCTGGTGCGCCGCAACGGCGTAGCCGGGACCGGTGTCGCGAACCTGCTCGACCACAGCGGGCTCTCCCGCCGGACTATCTACCTGAACTTCCCCGGCGGCAAGTCCGAGTTGATCACCGAGGCCACCCGAGTCGCGGGCCGGGCGATGACCACGCTGATCGAGACCTTCAGCAAGAACACCAAGCCGGAGGAAACCATCGCGTCGTTCGCCGACGCGTGGAAACAGGTCGTCGAGTCCAGCGACTTCCTCGCCGGCTGCCCGATCGTGGCCGCGGCACTCGGACGCTCGGAGTCACCCGCGGCGGCCGACGCGGCAGGCGAGGCGTTCGACGACTGGGAGCGGACACTGGAGACCCGGCTCCGCGCGGAGAACATCGACCCCGACACCGCCAGCTCCTTGGCGACGACCGTCATCGCCACGATCGAGGGCGCGGTGGTGATGTCGCTGGCCAAGCACAGCACCGAGCCGCTCGACCGCGTCGGCCGTCACCTCACCGAGCTGGTCAGGGCGCACATCCGCCCCGTCGGCACACCCTGACCCGCACGCCCGACGGCTCTCCGGCCGAGGCCGGAAAGGCCGTCTGCGCACGGAAACGCTAGAGGTACATGCCGACGTCGGTCGAGTGGTCGATGGTGGATCGGATCTGGATCCCGCCGTCGCGGTGGGCGACCAGTTCGGCCAGGGTCGCGCCGTCGGGAAAGCTCGACTCGGCGGGAACGCCGTCCTGGCGGGCCAGCCACTCTTCGGCTTCCGTCGCCGAGAGCCGGCCGACCTCGAGTTGGGCCAGGCAGCGGCCCGGCCGCACCACGGCGGGGTGCAGCCGGGAGAGGTCTTCGTTGGTGGTGATCGCGATCAGCACGTTGCGGCCCTGGCCCAGCATGCCGTCGGTGAGATTGAGCAGACGCGAAAGCTTCTGCCCCGCGGCTTCTTTCGCCTCGCCACGGATCAGTTCGTCGCAGTCCTCCAGCACCAGCAGCCGCCAGCGGCCGTCCTCGTCGTCGCCGTCGGCGCCCGCCGCGACTTCCATCAGGTAGCCGGGATTGCTGAACAGTTCTTCCGGATCGACGACACAGTCGACCTGACACCACGGCGCCCACGACCGCGCGAGCGCACGCAGCGCGGTGGTCTTGCCGGTGCCGGGCTCACCGTGCAGCAGTACCAGCCGTCCCTTGATATCGGCGACGCCGAGCCCCATCAATCGCTCCATGCTCGCGGACACCGAGCCGGTGTAGTTGCCACGGATCTCCGCCCACGCGGGGGCCGCGATCTGGCGCCGTCTGCGCGCGGGGCGCCGGACGTCCATGTGCCAGAATCCCATCTCGACCGTGGCCGCACTGTCGCGTGACAGTGCTGCCCCATCGGTGGCCTGCGCCAGCACGTCGACGGCGAGTTCGTCGCTCACCGCGGTCACTTCGATCGTGGCCGAACCGCTCGCCCACCGCACGGCCCGCAATGCCCAGCCGTCACCGGCGGCGAGCAAGGCGCTGCTGTCGTCGTCGGCGACCGAGCGCACGATCCGCGAGTCGGTGGGCCGCAGCGCCGCGTCGGGGCGCACCCGGTCGAGGTGGGCCTGGCGGGCGAACGGCTGGTCGCCGCGCAGGAACGGGGCAAGGGCTAGCGCGTCGATCGCGTCGCGGGTCGAATAGGTGGAGTCGATGGTCGCCGACCACGGAAACGGCTCGCCCTGATCCTGCGGCTGACGCGGCGAATCGACGAGCCTGAGCTGTTCATTACGTGTGGACACCGAGCCCATGATCGTGGCCCCCGGCCCGGAATGTCCAATGACTTACGGCGCGCACCGGCGCGAAAACTCGCTGGCACCGTAGGCGAAGGCGTCGGTACGGTCGTAGGGTGACGTCCACTCAGCGCGACCAGTCCCCGCCGGAATCCACCACGACGGCCGGGATCAAGGAGTGGATCGGACTGGCCGTCCTCGCCCTGCCGACGCTGCTCATCTCGATGGACCTGAGCGTGCTGTACCTGGCGATCCCGCGCATCAGCGAAGCACTCGAACCCAGCAGCTCCCAATTGCTGTGGATCCTCGACATCTACGGCTTCCTGGTCGCCGGCTTCCTCATCACCATGGGCACCCTCGGCGACCGCATCGGCCGGCGCAAACTCCTGATGATCGGCGCATTGGCCTTCGGCGTTGCCTCCGTGATCGCCGCGTACTCGACCAGCGCCAACATGCTGATCGGCACCCGCGCGCTGCTCGGCATCGCGGGCGCGACGCTGATGCCGTCCACGCTGGCGCTGATCCGCAACATGTTCCACGACGACCGCCAGCGCACCGCCGCGATCAGCGTGTGGATGACCAGTTTCATGGTCGGCATGGTGATCGGACCGCTCGTCGGTGGCGCGATGCTCGAGAACTTCTGGTGGGGTTCGGTATTCCTGGTGGCGGTGCCCGCGATGGTGCTGCTGCTGGCGACCGGCCCGTTCCTGCTGCCCGAGTACAAGGACCCGAATCCGGGCAAGCTCGACATTCTCAGCGCGGTCCTGTCACTGCTGTCGGTGATGGGCGTCATCTACGGCATCAAGGAGCTCGCCAAGGACGGCTGGTCGATCGAGGCCGTCGGCGTGCTGGTCGGCGGACTGGTACTCGGCACGGCGTTCGTCCTGCGTCAGCAACGCCTGACCGATCCGCTGATCGACCTGCGCCTGTTCGGCAATGTCCGGTTCAGCGGATCACTGATCGCGTTGATGGTCGCCATGCTGGCGATGGGTGGGCTGTTCCTGCTGCTCGCACAGTATCTGCAACTGGTGCTGGGCCTTTCGGCGTTCGAGGCCGGTCTGTGGACCGTGCCGCAGGCGGCGGCGATGGTCGTGGCTGCCGGGGTGGTGAGCGCGCTCGCGCCCAAGATCAGGCCCGCGTACCTGATGACCGGCGGCCTGATCATCGCCATGGCCGGGTACGCGCTGTTCACTCAGCTCGCCGGCGCCGACGACCTGGCACTGATCGTCACCGGCATGGTGGTGTTCTCCCTCGGCCTGAGCCCGATGTTCGTTCTCGGCCTCGACCTGATCGTCGGCGCGGTCGACCCGGCGCGCGCCGGTGCCGCCTCCGCCATCTCCGAAACCGGTCAGGAATTGTCGGCGGCGCTGGGCGTGGCGGTGATCGGCAGCATCGGTACCGCCGTCTACCGCGGGCAGATGTCGGAGCAGCTGCCCGCCGGACTCCCGCCGGAGGTCGCGCAGGTGGCCGAGGACACCCTCGCGGGCGCCCTGCACGTCGCGACGACACTGCCCGAAACGCTGGGCGCCGAGTTGTCCACCGTCGCCCGCGAGGCCTACACCCAAGCGCTGCAGGTGAACTCGGTGGTCGGCATCGGGCTCACCGCCGTCGCCGCCGGGCTGGTCATGGGGCTGCTCCGGCACATCCCCGCGCCGAACGAGAAGACATCCGACATCGACTGACCGAGGTGGTTCGGACACAACAAATCCCGCCCGATGCTGACCGGGCGGGATTCGTCTCTCGCTGAGTTGTCCCCTCCGCGAGGTTCGTAGTCGGCCGATTCGGCCGAGGCCCTGACCGCTACTTGGTGGCCGGGGCGGGGTTGTTCGGCATCGGGGAGTTGATGGTGGTGAAGTACTGCACCGCGGCCATGATCGCGACGGGGGCAGTGATGAAGATCTGGCCCGCGAGGGTGCCGAGCGCGCCGATGGCCATGATGCCGGCGATGCAGCCGACGGCCGCGGCCGGAATGAACGGGCCGAACATGCCGACGATGGTGGCCGAGGCGATGGTGGCGCCCGCGATGCCGCCGAGCACACAACCGATCGCGCCGCCGCCGAGGCCGCCGACCAGGGTGGCGATGCTGGCGCCCAGGGAGATGGTGCCGGTCATGCGGCTCCAGGCGGCCTGCTCACGGTCGTACTCGCTCTTCCACGGAGCCACGTTCTCGTAGGGCAGCGCGACCGGCTTGTAGGTGGCGTGCGCCAGGTCGAACTGCGGGGTCAGCGTGGCGGTGCGGCCGGAGATGTCGGCGGCGATCGGGAACACGAATTCGTCTACGCGGAAGGCCAATTCGGTACCCGCGACGGTGGTGCCGTTGGCGGCCTTGATCTTGAAGACGCCGTCCTCGACCACCATCGAGCCCGCGTCGGTGCCGATGATCGTCGAGGTCTCGGTGGTGGTGGACGTGTAGTTGATCGGCTCATCCGCGGCAGGTGCTGCGTGGCTGGTTCCGGCAGCGATGCCGAGGGCAACGCTCACGCTGGAGGCCAGCAGGGCGAACTTGGTGATTTTCACGGGGGTGAACCTTTCGTGTTCCTCGTGGTGAGATGCGCGGCGCACAAGCTGCGGTCCGGGCGAGATGTGACCATAGCGAGGTAAGCCTCACCTATCAAGACCTTGCTTAGGCTAACCTCCAAGACGACCCAGTTTCGCCGCGAGAGAGAACCCTGATGAGAAATCCGCGTTGGTGCGGGTGGCTTCTTGCCGCATTCGCGCTGGTCGCAGTCTGTGCTCTCAGCCTGCTGGTCGGCACGAAAGCCATTGCGATCGGCGATGTCTGGCAGGCACTGTTCGGCGTGAGCACCACTCCCGATCACGTGACCGTCACCGAGTACCGCGTGCCACGCACCCTGCTCGGGCTACTGGTCGGGCTCGCGCTCGGCGTCGCGGGCTGCTTGATGCAGGGCCTGACCCGCAACCCGCTGGCAGACCCCGGCCTGCTCGGCGTCAACGCGGGAGCGGCCTTCGCGATCACCATCGCCGTCGCGATGTTCGGCGTGAGCGAGATCACCTCGTACGTCTGGTTCGGGTTTCTCGGCGCCGCCCTGGTGTCGGTGGTCGTCTACCGCGTGGGCACCGCCGGACGATCCGGCACCGACCCGGTGCGGCTGACACTGGCAGGCGTCGCCGCCACCGCGGTTCTCGGCGGCCTGACCAGGGGCTTGATCCTGATGCACCCCAAGGCTTTCGACGAAATGCGTCAATGGGATTCCGGCGGACTCACCGGACGCGGATTCGAGATCCTCTACGGCGCGACCCCGTTCATCGCCGCGGGCCTGATCATCGCGGCGCTGTGCGCGCGCTCGCTCAACGCGGTCGCGCTCGGCGACGATCTGGCGCACTCGCTGGGTGTGCACGTGGGGCGCACACGCCTGTTCACCGCGCTGGCGGTGGTGCTGCTGTGCGGCACCGCGACCGCCGCGGTGGGCCCGATCGCGTTCGTCGGCCTCGCTGTTCCGCATGTGGCCCGGTGGCTGATCGGACCCGACCAACGCTGGATCTTCGCCTATTCGCTGGTGCTGGCGCCGATCCTGGTGCTGTCGGCCGACATCGTGGGCCGCCTCGTCATTCGTCCCGATGAAGTTCCCGCAGGCCTGGTCACCGCGTTCCTCGGGGCGCCGGTACTGATCTGGCTGGCCCGTCGCGCAAGAGTAGGTGCCGCCGCATGAGTTCGACGATCGATTTCGGCCGCGCGATGCTGGTGGTCCGGCCGCGCGGAACACGCTTCTCCGCCCGGATCGGCGTGCGCACCCTGGTGGTTTGCGCTGTCCTGCTCACGATCTCGGTGGTGACAGCGGTGCTGGCCCTCGGCAGCGGTGACTACCTGATCCCGCCCCTGCGGGTGCTCCGCGCGCTGGTGATCGGCGACGAGCGGTTCGACCGGCTGGTGGTGTGGGACTGGCGGCTGCCGCGCATCCTGCTCGCGCTGATCCTCGGCGCCGCGCTGGGCGTGAGCGGCGCCATTCTGCAATCGGTGACCAGGAATCCGCTGGGCAGCCCGGACATCGTCGGGTTCAACACCGGCGCCTACACCGGCGCGCTGATCGCCATCCTGACCCTGGGTGGTGGGCACCTGCAGACCGCGACCGGTGCGGTGATCGGCGGGCTCGGCGCCGCGCTGGTGATCCACCTCCTCGCGTTCCGGCACAACGTAGCCGGGTTCCGGCTGATCATCGTCGGCATCGGCGTCAGCGCCATGCTCGCCTCGATCAACACCTGGCTGATCCTGCGCGCCGACCTGGACGCGGCGATGTCGGCGGCGGCCTGGGGCGCTGGCACGCTCAACGGACTCTCGTGGCCGCAGGTCGGTCCCGCGGTGGTGATCCTCGCGCTGCTGGCGATCGCGCTCATCCCCGCGGCTCCCCGCTTACAGATCCTCGAACTCGGTGACGACACCGCCCGGGCGTTCGGCCTCGACGTCAGCCGGGCGATGCTGTGGCTGATCGTGCTCAGCGTCGCGTTCACGGCGGTGGCGACGGCGGTCGCGGGCCCGATCGCGTTCGTCGCCCTCGCCGCACCGCATCTGGCGCGCAAGCTGGCCCGCACACCGTCGATCGCGCTCGCGCCCTCGGCGGCGATGGGAGCGATGTTGCTGATCACCTGCGACTGGATCGCCCAGCACGCGTTCGCCCCGACGACCGTGCCGGTCGGCCTCGTCACCGTCTCGGTCGGTGGCCTGTACCTGGCGTATCTGCTGGTCGCCGAGGCGCGACGGAACTAGGAAAGCGAAAAGATGAACGACACTTCACGCCTGCGCGCCGACCGGGTCCGCCTCGGCTACAAGGGCACCACGATCAGCGACCAGCTGTCGGTGGATATCCCGGACGGCAAGTTCACGGTGATCATCGGCCCGAACGCGTGCGGCAAGTCCACGCTGCTGCGCGCGCTGGCCCGGCTGCTCACCCCCGAGTCGGGGACCGTGCTGCTCGACGGCAAACCGATCAGTTCCTACCCGGCGAAGCAGGTGGCCAGGCAGATCGGTCTGCTGCCCCAGACCTCCACCGCGCCGGACGGCATCCGGGTCGCCGATCTCGTTGCCCGCGGCCGCTATCCGCATCAGACGCTGCTGCGGCAGTGGTCGAAGGCCGATGAGGAAGCCGTCACCTCGGCGATGGCGGCGACCGGTGTCACCGAGTTGTCGGCGCGGATGGTCGACGAACTGTCGGGCGGTCAGCGCCAGCGGGTGTGGATCGCGATGGTGCTCGCCCAGGACACCCCGCTGATCCTGCTCGACGAGCCGACGACCTACCTCGACATCGCCTATCAGATCCAGTTGCTCGATCTGTGCCGGTCACTGAACCGCGAATCCGGGCGGACCGTCGTGGCCGTGTTGCACGACCTCAACCATGCCTTCCGCTACGCCGATCACCTCGTAGCCATGCGCGACGGGCGGGTGGTCGCGACGGGTGCGCCCGCCGACATCGTGACCGCCGAGCTCGTCGACGAGGTCTTCTCGTTGCGGTGCCGCATCGTCGACGACCCGGAAACCGGTACGCCACTGGTGATTCCGCTGGCGCAGGATGCCGCCAAGGTGCGCTAGAGCTGCGGCGATGCGGCAGCCGAACATAGGTATTCCACAATTAGTTAAGTTAGGCTAACCTAACTGATTGTGAATGTGACGAGGGAGGGAGTTGCCGTGACAGATGGTCTCGAATTGCCGCTGACCGGACCGCAGCTCGGCATCTGGAACGCCCAGCGCTTCGATCCCGAGTCCGGGCGCTACCTGGTCGGCGAGGTCCTGGAGATCACCGGGGACGCGCCGATCGATGTCGACCTGCTGAGCGAGGCGATCCGTCGCACCGTCACCGAGGCCGAGAATATGCGGCTGCGGTTCACCGAAACAGCCGACGGGCCAAGGCAATTCGTGAGCGATGCCGAAGCGGTGCTGCGACCGACCGTCGATCTACGGGCGGCTGCGGAGCCGATGGCTCTGGCCTACGAGGCTGTCGCGCTGGAGCGCGAGCAGGCCGCGCAACGGTGCCGAGGCATGGTCGACCGGCAGCTGTACAACTACACGCTGATCCGGATCTCCGACTGCGTGGTCTGGTGCGTGCAGCTCTACCACCACCTCATCGTCGACGGTTACAGCGCGGCGCTGCTCTCGCGCCGAGTCGCCGCCCACTACACCTCCCTCCGACGCGGAACACCCTCGCCGAAACAAACTTTCGGAACCATCGCCGAACTGGTCGCCGAGGAGCAGGCCTATCGGGCAGGCCCCGAATTCGAGGCCGACCGCGCCTACTGGCGCGACCAGCTCACACCGTGGCCCGATCTCGACGGCCGCGGTCGCCACCTGGGCGGTGCGGTCGAGCGAACAATCCGCGCCGAGGCCATCCTGTCCACCGAACTGCTCGCGGCACTGCGCGAGAGCGCCGAACGGCACGGCATCACGTGGGCCGACGCGCTCGTCGCCTGCTACGCCGCGTTCCTGCACCGCCAACTCGGCACCGCCGATGTGGTGGTCTCGATGCTGCTGATGGGCCGGGTCGGCCGCGCCGCCCTGCGCACACCGGCCATGGCGGTGAACGTGCTGCCCCTGCGGGTCACGGTGAGCGCGGGCGACCGGCTCGGTGAGCTGGGCCCCCGCATCGCCGACATCCTGCGCGAGGTCCGCAAGCACCAGCGCTACAGCGGCGACGACCTCGCCCGCGACTTCCACGGCCACGGCGCGGGCGAACTCCTGCACGGAATCGGCATCAACCTCAAGGTCTTCGACTTCACCCTCGATTTCGACGGTGCGCGTGGCGTGCTGCGCAATGTGGCGGGCGGGCCCCCGGAGGACCTGGGGCTGACCGTCACTCCGCTGCCCGACGGCACGGTGCTGCTCGGATTCGAATCCGACGCGCGAACCAACGACGCGGACACGGTGTGCGGGCGGGTCGCCGGGTTGGTCCGGGTGATCGAGTCTTTCACCGGGTCGGACAAGATCGCGGTGGGTGCGCTCGAACTGCTCGATCCCGCCGAGCGCACGCGGCTGCTGGCCGCGCGCTCGACGGCAATGCAGCTCCCGGACAACGAAACTCGTGCCCTTCACGACGAGCCGTCGGTCGCGACGATCCCCGACCTTCTCGAACACGTCCTCGCCGAGCAACCGGATGCCGTGGTGCTGAGTTCGGCTCAAACCGAGTACACCGCCGCCGAACTTCGACTCCGGGTGAACCGGCTTGCGCGGTTCCTGCGCGGGGCCGGGGTCGGGCCGGATGCGATCGTCGGCCTCGCGCTACCCCGCGATGTGGAATTCGTGGTCGCGTTGCTCGCCGTCTGGCGCGCCGGTGGCGCCTATCTGCCCCTGGATCCGGAACACCCGGTCGCCCGGCTGCGGGCGACGATCGCGGACGCGGGCCCCGCTGTGGTGCTCAGCGCCGGTGAGTTGGCGGCCCAGCTCGGTGCCGACGCCGTCGCGATCGACGACGCCGGCTTCCGTGCGCGGCTCGACGACCACGCGGACACCGACTTCGCGCTCTCAGTGAGGCCCGAGCACGCGGCCTACGTCATCTACACCTCGGGCTCGACCGGTCAGCCGAAAGGTGTCGTCGTACAGCACGGCTCCCTGGCCGCGCTCGTCGCCGCGCACCGCGCCGGGATCCACAGCGCCGCCGCCGGCCGTGCGGGCAACCGTCAGCTGACCATCGCGCACACCACCTCCTTCGCCTTCGACGCCTCGCTCGACCCACTGCTGTGGATGACCGCCGGACATCGGATCCGCGTGTACGACAGCGATACCCGGCGTGACCCGGCCGCCCTGGTCGAGGCTTTCGCCCGGGACGGCATCGACGTCGTCGACGGCACTCCGTCGTTGGTCGCCGCCCTGCTCGAACACGGCTTGACCAGCGAACTACCGTCGCCGGCACAGTCGAGCCCGGTCGGCCGGAAGTCGGCGACAGCGAGCACCGAGGCGATCGGGAAGATCACGACAGCGACGGATCTCGCGAGCGCCGACAGCGCCGATGAGACAGCGCGCCCGCCGCTGACGCTGGTGATCGGCGGCGATGCGTGCTCGGCGGAGCTATGGGGCGCGATCGATCGTGGCGGGTTCGCGGCGGTCAATCTGTACGGCCCGACCGAGGCGACGGTGGATGTGATCGGGGCACCGATCGACGGCGCTGGTCCACGGATCGGGATGCCGGTCGCAGGCTCGCGGGCTCACCTGTTGGACAACGGATTGCAGATCGTCGCCGACGGTCAGGTCGGCGAGCTGTATCTGGCCGGTCCGCAGATCGCGCGGGGCTATCTCGGCCGGTTCGCCACCACCGCACAGTCTTTCGTCGCCGATCCGTACGGCCCGCCGGGAGCGCGGATGTACCGCACCGGCGACCGGGCGCGCTGGGTGGCCGGGCTCGGCTACGAATACCTGGGCCGGGTCGACAATCAGGTGAAGATCCGCGGCCACCGCGTCGAACTCGGTGATGTGGCAGCGGCACTCGAAGGTCTGACCGAGATCCGTACCGCGGCAGCCGATATCCGGGACATCGCCGGGCGCCCCACCCTGATCGGCTACGTCGTCGCCGCGACCGGCGACCTCGATACCTCGGCCGCACGTACCCGCCTGGCCGACCTGGTCCCCGAGCACATGGTGCCGGCTCGACTCGTCGTCCTCGACGCCCTGCCCACCACCGTCAACGGCAAACTCGACCGCACGGCGCTACCGGACCCCGCGACCGACGAGTCCGGACGCGCACCGGCCACCGACGCTGAACATGCCGTCCACCAGGCGATCTCGAGGACCCTCGGCCTCGACACCGTCAGCATGGACGACGACTTCTTCGCCGTCGGCGGCGACAGCATCACCGCCATCACCGTCAGCAGCGGCCTGCGCGCCGGGGGCCTCACCCTCCTGCCCCAGCAACTACTGACCCGGCGCAGCCTCGCCGCGCTGGCCGCGGAGGCGGCCCCCGAGCCGCAACATCCCACGACCGCCGTGGGATTCGAGTCGCCGGCCGCTGTCTCGTCGCCGCTCCCGACAGCGCCCGGTCGCCTGATCGCAGCGCTCACGCAGAGCGACCTGGACGAGTTCGGCGCTACCTACGGACCGGTCGCCGACGTGCTCCCGCTGTCCCCCCTGCAGGAAGGATTGCTGTTCCACGCACTGCGCGACGGCGCCGACGACGTGTACACGATGACGGCCCGCTTCACCCTCGACGGCATCGTCGATCCGGAGCGCATGGGTGCGGCGTTCGCGAGCATGCTGCGGCGGCATCCGAACCTCGGCGCGGCGTTCAGTTATGAACAGTTCGACCAGCCGGTGCAGATCGTTCCGCGGGCACCGGGCGTCTCGTGGCAGGTCGAGGATCTGCGCGAGTCACCTGATCCCGCAGCGCAAGCACGGCTTTCGGTGCGGCGCGTCGGCGCCGCACCGTTCGACATCGATCGACCGCCGCTGATCCGCGGCCTCCTGATCCGCCTCACCGACACCTCGCACTGGCTGGTTCTGATCGCCCATCACCTCCTGGCCGACGGCTGGTCGGTACCGACGATGGTCCGGGAAACCCTCGCCCTCTACACCGGCGAGACCCTCTCGGCCCCCGCCTACTTCGGCGACTACCTCACCTGGCTCACTACCCGCGACACCACCGCGACCCTGCACTGGTGGACCGAAAACCTCACCGGCCTGCGCGCACCGACCCTGCTCGCCGCCACCCCTACATCCGCAACCGATCCGGCCGCGTTCGCACCGGGCGGTGCCGGCGCACCGGCGCCCGCCGTCTCGACGCCGGAGCCGACCACGAACGGCGGAGGAGCACCGCGCCCGGCGGATTCGGCGACGGCCCAGCGACAGCGTCCGGTCGGCCTGCGGGTTCCGCTCGCCGCCGACGTGGCGACGGCCTTGGCCGAGAACGCCCGGCGGCACGGGCTGACCGTGAACACCGTGCTGCAGGGCGCGTGGGCGATGGTGCTCGCGGATCACTTCGGGCGCACCGATGTGGTGTTCGGGACCGTGGTTTCCGGGCGTCCCGCTGATCTCGACGGAGTCGGCGGAATGGTCGGATTGTTCAGCAATACCGTGCCCGTGCGGGTGTCGCTCGGGGCTGGTCGGCCGGTGACCGAGCAGTTCGGGGAGTTGCAGCAGACCTCGTTCGACGGCCAGGCCCGGGGATACCTCGGGTTGGCCACCATCGAGCGGGCGCTGGGATTCGGGCGGCTGTTCGATTCGCTCGTCGTGTTCCAGAACTTCCCGAAAGCCGGTCTGTTGCAGCCCGATCCCGGTGGGGTTCAGGTGGTGGACGTCGATGTCGACGGGCTGACCGACTTCCCGGTCACGGTGACCGCGTTGCCCGGCGCCGAGTTCGCGCTGATGTTGCACCACGATGTGGCCGCAGTGCCCGGCCCGGTCGCCACGCGGCTCAGTGATCGACTCGGCGCCGTATTGTCCACGCTGGCCGCCGATCTCGACGGTTCCGTCGAGGAAGCCATGGCTGCCGCGATGCCGTCGGAAACACACGGCAGCACGCTGGCCGACTGGTCGGTGACGGCGACGATCTCCGCCGACGCGCCGGCCGTCACCGCGAACGGCGTGACGCTCTCGTTCGGCGCATTCGACAGCCGGGTCCATCGGCTCGCGCGCTGGCTCATCGACGAGGGCGTTCGGCCCGAAACTGTGGTCGCGGTGGCGATGACGCGGGGAATCGAGTCGATCGTCACCGCGCACGCGGTGTGCCGGGCCGGCGGGGTCTACCTGCCGCTGGATCCCCACAGTCCCGCGCAGCGCGCCGACAGGATCCTCGCAACATCGCGCGCGGCGCTGGTTCTCACCACCGCGGCCGACAACTTCACGACCGATCGCGCATCCGTGGCACAGGTCGAAGCATTGGATCTGTCCGGTTTCGCCGATACCTCGGTCTCCGACCTCGACCGACTCGCGCCCCTGCTCCCCCGCAATGCCGCGTACCTGCTGTTCACCTCGGGCTCCACCGGCGAACCCAAGGGCGTGAGCGTTTCCCACGAGGCCATCACCAGCACCTTCGAGTGGATGCAGCGACGGCACCGGTTCGGCGCGGGCGACACCGTCTTGTACCGCACCGCGGCGACGTTCGACGCCTCCCTGCTCGAGCTGTTCCTGCCGCTGCTGGTCGGTGCGCGCGTCGTGGCGGCACCGGTGTCGGGTCGACTCGACCGCGACCCGCACTACCTGGCCGACCTGATGGCGACCGAGCGGGTCGGCATGGTCCAGCTCACCTCGTCGATGCTCACCGTGCTCGCCGAGGAAGCCGACCTGAGCGGCTGCACCGCGCTGCGCTGCGTGATCACCGGCGGCGAACCGCTACCGCCGCCGACCGCGGCGCGGATCAGAGCACTCACCGGCGCCCGCGTCCACAACCTGTACGGGCCCACCGAGGCCGCGGTGTGCATCACCCACCACGAGACCTCCGGCGCCGACCGCGGCAATGTCCCGATCGGTCTGCCCGCCGGCGGTGCCGATGTGCGTGTTCTCGACACCGAGCTGCGCCCGGTCGCGGTCGGTGTGATCGGCGAGTTGTATCTCACGGGAACGCAATTGGCGCGCGGATACCTCGCCCGCCCGGCCCGGACCGCGGGTTCGTTCGTCGCCGACCCGCTGGGACACGGCGAACGCATGTACCGCACCGGCGATCTCGTGAGCTGGGGCCCGCACGGCGAACTCGACTACGTGGGCCGCGCCGACAGTCAGGTGAAGCTGCGCGGGCAACGCATCGAACTCGGCGAAATCGAAGCGGCCCTGCTGAGTTGCCCGGGCGTGGCCCACTCCGCGGTGATCCTGCGCGAGGACACCCCGGGCGATCAACGCCTCGCGGCCTACCTGGTCGCCAAGGCGGACACCGACATCGACATCGCCACCGTCCGTTCCGGCCTACGAGCACGGGTGCCCGCCTACATGGTCCCCGCCGCGTTCGTCGTCCTCGACCACATCCCCCGCACGACGAGCGAGAAGATCGATCGCAAGGCCCTGCCGGTCCCGAACTACGCGGTCAACGCTGCCGAGAACCCC
Source organism: Nocardia sp. NPDC058114 (assembly GCF_042884695.1). Taxonomy (NCBI): domain Bacteria; kingdom Bacillati; phylum Actinomycetota; class Actinomycetes; order Mycobacteriales; family Nocardiaceae; genus Nocardia; species Nocardia sp. NPDC058114. The sequence continues at coordinate 78,453 of NZ_JBHVTK010000012.1, forward strand.
ACGGCCACATCGAGTAACGCCGGGTCGGCTTCTGACATCCCCGTGCCGGCGGCTGCCCCACACGACCCGCAGGATTCGCCGAGCGCCCGCGATCTGATCGCCGACACCTCCACGACCCGCGAGCCAGGCAGCGACTCCGCGCACGCTGAGCGGGCACACCGCGCGGCAACTGATCACCGCAGCGTGATCTCCACCGCGACCAGCACCGGCCATAGCCAAGCCACCGACCTGGTCCGCACCATCCGCACGGCGATGGCCGCCGTGCTCTCCACCACCGACATCGCTGCCGACGCCGATTTCTTCGAGGCGGGCGGCCACTCGCTCACCGCCGTTCGGGTGATGGGCAGGCTCCGGCGCGCAGGGCTCGCGGTCGTCCTCGACGATGTCTTCGAAGCACCGACACCACGAGCACTCGCCAACCGGATCGCTGAGAACAACAACAACTCTCGAACGGGCGATGCGGAAAACACGGATGCCTGGGGTTCGCGACTCGACCATGTCCTCGAACTCCGCACCACCGGTTCACGCGATCCGCTGTTCTGCGTTCACCCCGTCGGCGGGACCGCCTGGCAGTTCGGCCCGCTCGCGAAACTCCTGCGAGCCGACCGCCCGATCATCGGCCTGCAGCTACCGACCCTGAGCGACAACACCTTCCGTGCCGAGACCATCGACGACCTGGCCGCCCACTACGTGTCGACCATCCGCCGAATCCAACCGCACGGCCCCTACCACCTGCTCGGCTACTCCCTCGGCGGCACCATCGCCCACGCCATGGCCGCCGCGCTGACGGCGGCGGGCGAGCAAGTCGCGTTCACGGGATTGGTCGACGCCTTCGCCCTGTCCGATCTCACCGAACAGGCCACCCGCGCACTCACCGACCCCGCCGATCTGGACCAGCTGCTCCCCGAAATCCCGGATGACGCACCAGAACTGGCTACCAAGCTGCGCGCCGCCGCGAGCACCCTGCTCGGCCTGGTCACCGCGTCCACCGCGGCCGGCTACGACGGCCCGATGGCGCTCTACGCCGCCGACACCGAAACCGCACCCGGCCGCACCGAGGCGCAACTCGCGGGCTGGCAGTCCGCACAGGCCCGGCTCGTGGTGCGCCGACTGCCCTACTCCCACTTCGAGATCGTGTCGCCCACCGGCTGGGCCGAGGTCGCAGCACTTCTCGACACAGACCCGGTGATCGGCGGCTGAGCATGCAGCGCACTGCTTTTCACCGTTCGAAAAGAAAGATGAGGACAACCCCTTCCATGTTCACCACACGATCATCGGGCAGGCTCCGCGCCACCCTCGCCCTGCTGGTTCTCGCGCTGATCGCAGCGCTCACCGGCTGCAGCACCTCGTCGGGCGACACCGCCGCACCCAGCGGCCCCCGCGAGGTCCAGACTCCGAAGGGCCCGGTCTCCGTCCCCGCGGATCCGCAGCGCATCGTGGTGCTCAACGGCACCCTGGCCGGCTACCTCTACGACCTCGAGGCGCCGGTCGTCGCCGCCGACCCGCGGCTGCTCGGCGTCGCCAGCAAGCCGGGTGAGTTCCCGTCCGGCTGGGCCGAGGACGCGGCGAAGCAGGGCACCAAGGCCCTGCCCACCGGCGAGAACATCAACCTGGAGTTCATCGCCGCCCAGCGCCCCGACCTGATCATCGGCGGCGGCCAGGGCTACCCGGCGCAGCAGTCGGTGAACGCCTACGACCAGCTCAGCGCGATCGCCCCGACCGTGCTGGTGCCGACCGAGACCACCTACTGGCAGGACCAGCTGCGGGTGATCGCCGACGTGGTCGGCAAGCCGTCCAAGGTCGACCAGCTGATCACCAACTACAAGGACAAGCTGGCCAAGGCCAAGGCCGCCATCAAGGCGCCCGCGGGCAACACCGTCATCATGCAGTCGCTCAAGAGCCAGAAGCCGACCGCGTTCGTGCCCACCGCCGCACTGCCCACGCTGCTGTCGGAGGTCGGGTTCACCCTGGACCAGCAGCTCGAAGCCAAGGCGGGCAACCCCGCTCGTGAAGGCAGCGCCGACTTCATCAGCTTCAGCCCGGAGCTGCTGAACACCGCCGTCGACGCGCCCGTGCTGTTCATGATCCCGCTCAACGGCGGCCGGAGCCTGGCCGAGCTACGGGCCGACCCGATGTACGCGTCGCTGCCCTCGTTCAAGGCGAACACCGTCTTCGAGCTGCCCGCGACCAGCTCACGTCCTGACTACCGCACGGTCATGACCACGCTCGATCTGCTCGTGGAACGCTTCAAGTGACAGCGGTCGGCGGCCTGCTCATCGACATCAGCCCGCTGCGGACCTCGCGTCCGTTCCGGTGCGCGTTCGCGGCGCGGCTGGTGTCGGTGCTGGGGCTCGGGCTGCTCATGGTGGCCCTGCCGTTGCAGGTCTATCAACTGACCGGGTCGACCCTGCAGGTCGCCGGCATCGCGACGACCACCGCGGCCGCGTTGTTCGTCGGCAGCCTCGCGGGCGGTGTGATCGCCGACCGTTATGACCGGCGCAACGTAATCCAATGGTCGCGCAGCGCAGCCGGTTTCGGTTTCCTGATCCTCGGTATCAACGCGGTGCTGCCGGATCCGATGCTGTCGGTGATCTATCTGGCCGCCGTCATCGACGGACTCGCGGGCGGCGTCAGCGGCTCCGCGTTGATGGCTCTTGTCCCGATGCTGGTCGGTCGCGAGAAGATCGCGGCGGCAGGCGCTTTGACCGCGCTCACCACTGACCTCGGAACCATGATCACGCCCGCGATCGCCGGTGTGCTCGTCGCACAGGCGGGGGTGTCGGTCGCGTTCTTCCTGTGCGCGGGCGCCACCGTCGCCACGGTCGGGTTGATCACCGCGATCGGGCCCGCGCCGCCGCCGGCCCGCGACCTGCAGAACCCGGTGCGCGAGCTGGCGATCGGCATTCGATTCGCGGTGCAGCACAAAACCATTCGCATCATCCTGCTCACCGGCTTGCTCGCCATGCTGGTCAGCGGCCCGCTGGTGCTGCTACCCGCCTTCGCCGAAGTCGAACTCGGCGCAGGCCCCGGCACCCTCGGCCTGCTCTACGCCGCGCCGGGCGCTGGTGCCGTGATCGGCTCGCTCACCAGCGGCTGGATGAGCCGCACCCGCTACAACGGGCTCGCCCTGCTGATCTCGCTGGCCCTCATGCCGCTGGGCGTGATCGCCGCCGGGCTGTGGTCACACGCGGCGCTGGTGTTCCTCGGACTGGCCGGATTCGGCCTGGCCAGGGCGGTGAACATCGTGCTGCGCTACACCCTGCTGCAACAGCAGGCACCCGAGGAACTGCGCGGCCGGATGGCCGGACTTCTCATGGTGCAGTCGGTGACCGGCACCGCGATCGGTTCGATGGCCGCCGGATTCGTCGGCCAATTCTTCGCACCGGGTTCCGCGCTCGTGTTCTACGGCGTCGCGGTCCTGGTTCTCACCGGCGTGGTGGCGCTTGCCGCCGGGCCGCTGCACGGAAAGGAACAGCAGTGACAGATCGCAGTGGCTACGCCGCGCGCATCGCCGAGGTGCTCGCCAGTGAGCACGGCGCGAAGGTCCCGTATCCGATCGGATTGCAGGAAGTGGAGGTGATCCGCACGGTCGCGGTCGGGGCCGGGCTGCTCCGGATCACCTTCGGCGGGCCTGATATCGCGTCCTTCCACAGCTATGTGCCGGATGAGCATGTGCGCCTGGTCTTTCCGTGCGAGGACGGGGTACTGCGGCTGCCCGCGCGCGACGGTCAGTCACTCGAGTGGGGCAACCCGCGCCCGGTGTCGCGCGAGTACACCGTGCGCCGCCACAGCGTCGCCGACAACGAACTCGACATCGATTTCGCGATCCACCCCGGCGGCTTGGCCTCGGAGTGGGCGAGCGCGGCGACCCCGGGCACCAAGATCCACATCGCGGGCCCTCCCGGTGGCGTCGTCGTCCCGGAGTCCTACGACCGGTTCCTCTTCGTCGGTGACATCACCGCGCTGCCCGCCATCGCGCGCTGGCTGGAACGACTGCGGCGGACCGCGCAGGGCTGGGCGTTCATCGAGGTGACCGGACCAGAGGAAGAGATCGAGATCGATGCGCCCGCGGGTATCGAGGTGCGCTGGCTGCACCGCGGCGACCTCGAGCCGGGCACCGGTGACGCACTGGAGAAGGCCGTACGTGGCGTGGAAGTGGCTGCCGGACAGCGGGTCTACGCCTGGGTCGCCGGTGAGGCCGGCTGTCTGCGCGGCATTCGCAAGGTAGTGCGCGGCGAACTCGGGATCGGGCCGAAGGACTCACTGATCGCCGGCTACTGGAAGCGCGGCGTCGCCGACTTCGATCGAGAGGAATGAGCGATGACCGACGAACAAATCATCACGGATGTGGCAACGGCGCTCGGCGTCGACCGCTCGGAACTGGCCACCGACACCGACCTGCTCGATGCGGGCCTGGACTCGGTTCGCATCATGTCGCTCGTGGAGAAATGGCGGTCGGCCGGACATGCAGACATCGACTTCCCCACACTCGCAGGTGATCCCGTGCTCGGGTCGTGGATCGAACTGCTGGCCTGATCGCGCTGTCCGGATCCGGGCCCGCGGTGGCAGTACGGCTGTGCCACCGCGGGCCCGGCGCGATGTCGTGCGCCTCGTCAGCGAGAACCCTCCACCCGCGCGAGGCCGGTGCCTGTCAGCTGCCGTGCGCACCATCGGCGAGCGCCTGCCGCAGATCCTTGCGGCTGGTCTTGCCGACGCCGGTTTCCGGGAATTCGTCGACGACCACGACCGTGTCGGGCATCTTCCACGCCGCCACGCCGCGCGAGCGGACGAACTTGCGCACCGAGATCAGCGTGGGCCGCTGCGCCGGGTCGATCGGCTGAACGAACGCGCAAATCCGTTGACCCAGAACCGGATCCGGCGTGCCGACGATGACAGCGTCGCGGACCGCGGGATGTTCGAGCAGGTGCGCCTCGAGCTCTTCGGCCGATACCTTCTCGCCGCCCCGGTTCACCCAGTCACCCGCGCGGCCCGCGACCACGAGATTGCCGTCCGGGCGCACGGACACGATGTCGCCGGTGCGGTACCAGCCGTCGGCGGTGAAGCTGCGGGCATCGGCGTCGGGATTGTCGTAGTAGCCGCGAATGGTGTACGGGCCCTGCGTGATCAGGTTGCCGGTGGACCCCGGCGCCACCTCGGCGCCGTTGTCGTCGACGACGGCGAGCTGGTCGTACTCCGACATCGGGCGACCCTGCGTGCTGACCACCACGTCGATCGGGTCGTCGAGCCGCGTGTAGCAGACCAGCCCCTCTGCCATGCCGAACACCTGCTGCAGGGTCACACCGAGCGCGGGACCGATCCGGCGGGCGAGCTCGTCCTGGCACCGCGCCCCACCCACCTGGAGTACCCGCAGACTGGACAGATCCGCGGTCTCGCCCGCCTCGGCACGCTCGGTCCACAGCCGCGCCAGCGGGGGGACCAGACCCGTGATGGTGACGCCGAATCGCTCGATCAGCGGAAAGGCCGTCGCCGGAGTCGGATCCGGCGTCATCGCCACCGCGCCACCGGCCCACAGCGCACCGAGGATGCCCGGCGAACTCATCGGGAAGTTGTGCGCGACCGGCAGCGTCGCGAGATAGACAGTGGCGCTGTCGAGCTCACAGATCTCGGCGCTGCGGCGCACGCTGTACAGGTAGTCGTCGTGGGTACGCGCGATGAGCTTCGGGATACCCGTACTCCCGCCGGACAGTTGCAGGAACGCCACATCGCTCGGCGACGGGCCCGCCAATTCGGTAGGGGTGTCCCGGAATTCCTCGATGTCGTGCGCGTCACCGGGCAGCGACGGACAGTCGACCAGCACCAGGTGGCGCAGACTCCCGACCTCGCCGCGCACCTCGGCGGCCAGCGCCGCGTAGTCGAAACGCTGGTGCGTGCCGCAGGTGATCATGGCCTTCGCCCCGGCGGCCTCGGCGATCGGCACCAGCTCGGCCTTGCGATGGGCGGGCAGACAGAACACCGGCAGCGCACCGAGCTTGAACAGCGCGAAGATCGCCTCGACGAATTCCGCGCGGTTGGGCAGCTGCACCAGCACCCGGTCACCGGGCGCGATGCCGAGGCGGGCCAAGCCGGTGGCGAGCGAGCGGGAACGATGCTCGAGTTCGGCGTAGGTCCAGCTGTTCGCGTCGTCCAGGACCGCGATCCGGTCCGGCGCCGCGACCGCGCGCGCGGTGAGCACGTCGCCGAATGTCTCACCGGTCCAACAGTTCTGCTCTCGATATCGTTGTGCCAGCTCAGCGGGCCACGGAGTGAATCCGGGGAGCACGGGATCGGTCAAGTCGAGCACCTCTTTCCAGCGGATCTTCGAAGTTCCTCGCCGGAAGCTGTAAGGGAAGCTAACCAACCGACGATGAAATCAGGTTAGGCTAACCTCATGCATAGTGGTGAGTCCAGAGGGCGAATCGTCGTCGTGACCGGCGCCGCCGGAGGAATCGGCGCCGCGGTCGCCGCCCGTTTCGCCGGCGAAGCGGGAGTTCTCTCGCTGTGGGACCGCGACCCCGCCGTCCACAAGGTCGCCGCCGAACTCACGGCACGATCCGCTCATGGCGTCGAACTGGATATCAGCGACGGCGCCGAAGTACAGGCCGCCTTCGACCGTCTCACCACGGAATTCGGAACACCCGATGTCGTCGTGCACGCGGCCGGGCTCATGGTCGGCGGCTCCGCACTCGAACTCGACCCACAGGAGTGGGCACGCTGCCTGACCGTCAACGCCACCGGCACGATGCTGATCACCCAGCGCGCAGCCGCCGAGATGGTCCGCGCCGGTCGTGGCGCGATCGTGGTCGTCTCCTCGAACGCGGCCGCCACGCCACGCGTCGCCATGGCCGCCTACGGCGCCGCCAAGGCCGCCGCCACCGCGTTCACCCGCTCGCTGGCCCTGCAAGTCGCGCCGCTCGGCGTGCGGGTGAACCTGGTCTCGCCCGGTTCCACCGATACCCCGATGCTGCGTGAGATGTTCGGCGGCACCGTCGACGACGCGGCCGAGCATGCGCTGCTCGACGGCGATCCGAGTGTCTACCGCCTCGGAATTCCGTTGCGCCGCATCGCCACTCCCGCCGATATCGCGGGCTCAGTCCACTTCCTGGCGTCCGAGGACGCCCGCCACATCACGATGCACGACCTGCGGGTCGACGGTGGCGCAACGCTCGACATGTGACCGAGAGGAATGATCACCATCAGTACCGACAGCTCAGACCCCGCTTTCCTGCTGTCCCGTCCGCAGCGGACCGTGTCCGCCACCGCGGGCGGGACCGTCTTCCGCTCGGCACACGACGCGATCACCGCGCTGCGCAGCGGCCGGATCAGCCACATCGTCGGCGCGCTACCGTTCACCCCCGGCGCTCCGACCGCGCTGTGGGCGCCGAATTCGGTGACAATCACCGAGGCGCCGCACCAACCCGGTTCGCGGGCGCTGCCCCGCTTCGAACTCGATGCCGCGCTGCCCGCGCCGGAGGAACACCGCCAGCGCGTCGCCACCGCAGTCGAACTGCTCGGCAATCCCGCGCATCCGTTGCGAAAGGTGGTGCTGGCCCGCGCTGTTCGCGCTCGAACGGCGAAACCTGTTCGAGCACTGGATATCCTGGACCTGATGGTCGCCTCGGACCCGATGTCCAACGGGTTCCTGGTCGACCTCTCCGCCGCGGGCGGACGCTATCCCGGCCGACACCTGGTCGGCTCCAGCCCCGAGATCCTGGTACGCCGCAACGGAAGTCAGATCCTGAGCCACCCACTGGCAGGCTCGGCCCGGCGAATCCTCGACGACAGCGGCGCCGACCGCACCGCCGCCGACGCACTGCTCGCCTCCACCAAAGACCATGCCGAGCACCGCTTCGTGACCGACCAGGTTTCCGCCGTGCTGCGTGACCGGTGCGCCGAAGTACAGACTCCCGCACCGGAACTCACGGCCACACCGGCGATGTGGCATCTGGGCACGCCGATCACCGCGACAGTCCCGCTCGCCGGACCGTCGGCGCTGGAGCTGGCAGTAGCACTGCACCCGACCCCCGCGATCTGCGGCACGCCCACCGCGGCGGCCGCCCGGGTGATCGCCGAACTCGAGGGCGAACGCGGCTTCTACGCCGGTGCGGTCGGCTGGTGCGACGCCGACGGCAACGGTGAGTGGATGGTGAGCATCCGCTGTGCCGAGCTGTCCGCCGACGGCACCACCCTGCTCGCGCACGCGGGCGGCGGGATCGTCGCCGCCTCCGACCCTGCCGCCGAATTGGCCGAGACCACCGGCAAATTCCAGCGCATCCTCGGGCCGCTCGGTATCGCCGACCTGCCCGTCACCGTCGGCTGACCCCGCCGACCCAACGCTCAACGGAGACTCCCCATGCCCATTCCCCCGATCGCGCCCTATCCCATGCCGACCGCGGACGAGTTCACCGCCGACCAGGTCGACTGGACCGCCGAGGCCGGCCGCAGCGCACTGCTGATCCACGACATGCAGCAGTACTTCCTCGACGCCTACGACCTCTACCGCGATCCCGCGCGCACCCTCATCGCCAACATCGCCACCCTGCGCGATCACTGCCACCGGTTCGACATCCCGGTCATCTACACGATGCAACCCGGCGACCAGCATCCGTCACGGCGCGGGATACTCGCCGACTTCTGGGGCACCGGCATGTCCGAGGGCGCCGATACCGAGGTGATCAACGCCATCGCCCCCGACCCACAGGACATCCAGGTCACCAAGTGGCGCTACTCCGCCTTCCAGCGCACCGATCTGCGTGAGCTACTCGGCTACTACGGTCGCGATCAGCTCCTCATCACCGGCGTCTACACCCACATGGGCTGCATGCTCAGTGCCGCGGAGGCGTTCATGGGCGACGTGCGCCCCTTCCTCGTCCACGATGCCACCGCCGACTTCAGCCGCGACGAACACATCATGGCGCTGAACTACGTCGCTCGCCGTTGCGGTGCCGTCACCAGCACCGACGAGCTGATCCGTCAGCTCGACACCACGAACGTGGAATCCACCGAACGCCGATCCGCCTGATCGGTACCGACCAAGGGCCCTGCCGTTGCGATGAACGGCAGGGCCTTTTGCCCGCCGAGTCACCCCTGAACCTGCCCCAAAGAAGAAGGAACACCGTTCATGTCAGTTCATCGAATGACGGCGCGCATGCGTGCCGCCGTCGCGCTCCTGATCGTCGCGGTGGCCGCGACGGCAGCGGGCTGCGGCAGCTCCACTGCCGACCAGGCCGCTGGCACCGGCACTCGCCAGGTGGAAACCGCCAAGGGCCTCGTCACCGTGCCCGCCGACCCGCAGCGCATCGTGGTCCTCAACGGCGCTCTCGCCGGATACCTCTTCGACCTGGACGCCAAGGTGAAAGCCGCGGATCCGCGCATTCTGGGCATCACGCTGAAGCCCGGCGAGTTCCCCCCGTCCTGGGCGGCGGATGCCGCGGAACAGGGCACCGAGGCAGTGCCCTCCGGTGACGACCTGAACCTGGAGTTCATCGCCGCCCAGCGGCCGGACCTGATCATCGGCGGCGGGCCCGGATACCCCGGCATGCAGTCGATCAAGAACTACGACAAGCTCACGGCCGTCGCGCCCACCGCGCTCGTACCCTCCGACGCCGCCAACTGGCAGGACCAGTTGAAGTCGGTGGCCCACATCGTGAACCGCCCCGACAAGGTGGACAGCATGATCACCACCTACAACGACAAGGTCGCGAAGGTGAAGTCCGGCATGAAGCTGCCACAAGGCGCGACGGCCGTGATGCAGTCCCAATCGGACGGCAAGCCCATCCTGCTGGCCCCCAACACCCCGCTGGCCACACTGCTCGCCGAGGTCGGATTCACCATCGACGACAAGATCGAAGCGAAGGCAGGCAACCCGCCCCGGCCCGCGGCAGCCGACTGGGTGACCTTCAGCCCCGAACTACTGAGCACTGTCGTCGACGCTCCGGTGCTGTTCGTGATCTCGGTCGACAACGGGCGCGATATCGCCCAGCTGAAGGCAGATCCGGCGCTCGCGATACTGCCTGCCTTCCAGAAGAGTCAGGTCTACGAGCTGCCCGCGGACAGCAAACGGCCGGACTACCGGGTTGCCATGGCGACCCTCGACCGGTTGGCTGAGCGCTTCAAGTGAGACAGCCGTCGGCGGCCGGCCGACCTAGCGCGCCGACGAAGCCCAGGGCTCGGTAGCCAGCACTGTCTGGTCGTCGACGCGATCACCTGCCTGCTCGGCGGAGTGGGTGATCGAAGTCGGGATCTTCGGAAACGCGTGGGCATGGTGGCGCCCGATCCAGGTGAGCAGCTCCTCACGGACCGCGCAGCGCAGGGTCCACGCGTCGTCGGCATCGGCGGCCGACATCGTCGCACGGACGACGATGTCGGTCGGCGTGCTGTCGGTCACCAGCAGATTCCAGTTGCGCCCGTCCCATTCCCGGCACTCGCGCAGGTAGGTGTGCAGGTGCTCGCGCAGCGCGGGTACCGGGGTGCTGTGGTCGAGGTGCAGTAGCACTGTGCCGGTGACCTGCGAGCCGCCCCGCGACCAGTTCTCGTAGGGCTGGCTGTTGAAGTAGGACACCGGCATGGTGAGCCTGCGGTCGTCCCAGATCCGCACGGTCAGGAAGGCCAGGGTGATCTCCTCGACAGTTCCCCACTCCCCTTCCACGACAACGGTATCGCCGATCTTGACCGAGTCGCCGAAGGCGATCTGCAACCCGGCCATGAGATTGCTCAACGTCGACTGGGCGGCGACACCGACGATGATGCCGATCACGCCCGCCGAGGCCAGCATCGACGTGCCGAGGGTCCGCAGACTCGGGAACAGCAGCAGGATGGCCACCGCGGCGGTGGTGACCACCAGCACCGAAGTGACGATGCGACGCACCAGCCCGAGCTGGGTGCGCAACTGGCGCACGCGCGAAACCTCGCTGGCGCGTTGGGCATAGCGGCCCAGCAGGCTTTCGGCCACCACATCGGTGGCCCGGATGACCAACCACACCGCGGCGATGATGGCCGCCGTCGCCAGGAAGCTCCGGATCACCACGTCCTGGCGCAGGTCGAGCTCGGCGAGCGGATAGACCGCGTGCAAGGTGACCGTCCCGAGCAGAATCTGCAGTGGCAGTTGCAGTCGCCGCAGCGATGGCAGATGGACGCTGGGACTGCGGCGCGCCGCGTAACGCAGCACACGCTCTACCAGCAAACCCACCGACACCGTGATCGCCGCCGTAGCGAGCAGCACGATGATCGGCCGTAATATCTCCTCCACGAGATCGAACTCCTCCCGTTGTCGGCTTGCCTCAGCTGCGGCATACCCACACCCGCCGGCCACAGACATGACCGTCTGATTGCGAGTCGTGGAGTCGGCACAACGACAAGAGGCTCCGCTGTTCGGCGCGAACAGCGGAGCCTCTTGCGGTTGTCTTCGGCTGTCTTACAGCGCTTTCAGTTCCTCGGTGACCGCACCGACGGACTTCTTCGCATCACCGAACAGCATCGAGGTGTGGTCGGCGTAGAACAGCGGGTTGTCGATACCGGCGAAGCCGGAGTTCATCGAGCGCTTGAGCACGATGACGCTCTTGGCCTGGTCGACATTGAGTACCGGCATGCCGTAGATCGGGCTCGACTTGTCGTCGCGGGCCGCCGGGTTGGTGACGTCGTTGGCGCCGATGACCAGGACCACATCGGTACGGTTGAACTCACCGTTGATGTCGTCCATTTCCTTCATCGCGTCGTAGGACACCTCGGCCTCGGCCAGCAGCACGTTCATGTGACCGGGCATGCGACCGGCGACCGGGTGGATCGCGTACTTGACCTCGACACCCTTGCCCTCGAGCAGCAGCGCCATCTCCTTGACCGCGTGCTGGGCCTGCGCCACGGCCATGCCGTAGCCCGGGACCACGATCACCTGGTTGGCGTAGGCCATCTGGATCGCGGCGTCGGCGGCGGAGGTGGCCTTCGCCGTCTTGGCCTCACCGTCACCCGAACCCCCGACCGCGCCGCCGCCACCGAAGCCACCGGCCACGATCGCGGGGATGGAGCGGTTCATGGCCTTGGCCATCAGGTTGGTGAGGATGGTGCCCGAGGCGCCGACGATCATGCCCGCGACGATCATCGCGGTGTTGTTCAGCGCCAGACCCGCGGCCGCGGCCGACAGACCGGTGAGAGCGTTGAGCAGCGAGATCACGACCGGCATGTCCGCGCCGCCGATGGGCAGCACGACCATCAGGCCGAGCACACCGGCGAGCACGAGCAAGCCGATCATCCACAGCTGCGAGACGCCACCGTTGTCGGCGCCGAGGCCGATCACGACGGCGCACACGATCGCGCCGACGAGCAGGATCAAGTTCAGCGGCTGCTGCAGGCGGCCGACGCTGATCGGCTTGCCGGACAGCAGTTCCTGCAGCTTGGCGAAGGCGATGATCGAGCCCCAGAAGGAGATCGAGCCGATCACCGCGGCGAACAGCGAACCGATGATGATGTGGATGGTCGGTTCCTCGTGCAGCTGCGAAAAGCCCGCGCTGTCGACGAATTCGGCCCACGCGATCAACGCGACGGTGCCACCACCGACACCGTTGAACGCCGCGACCAGCTGCGGCATCTCGGTCATCTTGGTGCGGATGGCGGGCGGAACACCCAGTGCCACACCGACGATCAGACCGGCGGCGATGAGAATCCAGTTGAGCAGGGCGGCGTGGCGCACCGAGATCAAGGTGGCGACCACCGCGATACCCATACCGACAGCGGCGATCTGGTTGCCGCGCACCGCGGTCTTCGGGCCGGTCAGGCCCATCAGGCCGTAGATGAACATGGAGAAGGCCACGATGTAGAGGCCGTTGACCAGGTAGGTCATGTTGTCGACTGCGTGCATCACTCGGCCGCCTTCTTCTTACCCTTGAACATGCCGAGCATGCGGTCGGTGACCACGAAGCCACCGATGACGTTCAGTGTTCCGAACACCACCGCGACGAACAGGATCACCTGTACGAGCAGCGAGGGGTCCTTCACATTGCCCAGGGTCACCAGCGCACCGAGCACGACGATGCCGTGAATGGCGTTGGTGCCCGACATCAGCGGGGTGTGCAGGGTGTTGGGGACCTTCGAGATCACCGCGAAGCCGACGAAGCCGGACAGCACGAGGATCGCGATATTGGCGAGCAATTCGGTGTACATCAGGCTTCCACCTCACGGGTGACGCAGGAATCCGCCAGGACCTGATCTTCGAAGTCGGGGGCGAGCTTGCCGTCGACCAGCATCAGTTCCAGCAGCGCCGAAATGTTCTTCGAGTACAGCTCGGAAGCGTGCTCGGGCATGGTCGCGGGCAGGTTCAGCGGCGAGGCGATGGTCACCTCGTGCTTGACCACGACCTCGCCGGGCTCGGTGAGCTCACAGTTGCCACCGGTCTCCCCGGCCAGGTCGACGATCACGCTGCCGGGCTTCATGCCCTCGACAGCGGCCGCGGTGACCAGGCGGGGCGCGGGGCGACCCGGCACCAGCGCGGTGGTGATCACGACGTCGAAGCCCTTGATGGCGTCTTCGAGCGCCTGCTGCTGCTGAGCCTTCTCCTCGTCGGTGAGTTCGCGGGCGTACCCACCCTCACCGGCGGCGTCGATCCCCAGATCCAGCCACTGCGCACCGACCGAGCGCACCTGATCGGCGACCTCGGGACGCACGTCGTAACCGGTGGTCCGCCCACCGAGACGCTTGGCCGTGGCCAGCGCCTGCAGACCGGCGACGCCGACACCGAGCACCAGCACGGTGGCCGGCTTCACAGTGCCCGCGGCGGTGGTGAGCATCGGGAAGAACCGGGTCGACTCCGACGCGGCGAGCAGCACGGCCTTGTACCCGGCCACGTTCGCCTGCGAGGACAACGCGTCCATCACCTGCGCGCGCGAGATACGCGGAATCGCCTCGACGGCGAACGCCTGCACACCGGCGGACTTCAGCGCGCCGATCTGATTCTCGGCATTGCGCGGCGCCAGGAAACCGATCAGGGTCTGCCCGGAGGACAGCTTGCCCACCTCGGCATCACTGGGCGGGGCGACCTTGACGACGACCTCGGCCGACCAGGGGTCACCGATGGTCGCGCCTGCCTCTACATAGGCAGCGTCGGGAATGAGAGCGCCGAGGCCGGCACCGGCTTCCACGATCACCTCGACACCCTGCTTGGACAGGGCGGGGATGATCTTGGGCACCAATGCGACTCGCCGCTCACCCGGGCCGGACTCGCGAACGACTCCGACACGCGCTCCGCGCGGCGAACCCTCGCCCACGTTTTGCGTTGTCTCCACTAGTCAGACTTCCTTTTCGTGCTGGCTTCGAGCCTGGGAACAACGGGGCGCCGAAGTTACCTGTGAGTAAGTTCGACTGAAATCCTGGCAACTGTACTCGGCTCGCGGTGAGCCTAGCGGAGATGCCCGTCACAACGGAGAACTGGACTGACGACCACAAAACGGACACCGCGGCCCTCGTCAGCAGTGACAACCAGCTCCCGGCCCGGCGGACACCGGCCGGTGCCCACACCGAGATTCGTCACCGCAGGTGGGGACATGCAAGAGCGCACATCCACGTCGGTTACTGACCTCGACGTCCGGCTCGAGGCCGGGCACCCGCGTATCCGGCGAGACGTGATGCGCGTCATGGTAGCGACCGGTTCGGGCTGTTGCGCGACCCAGATCACACCGTAGGGTCGAGGCCGTGAACGACTGCGCCTTCTGTCGGATCGTGGCGGGTGCCGCACCGGCAACCATGGTCTACTCCGATGACGCGGTCTGCGCGTTCCTCGACATCCGTCCCATCACCCGTGGCCATACCCTGATCGTTCCCAAGGTCCACGCGACCGAACTCGACGATCTCGACCCCGACCTCGGCGCCCGGATCTTCCGCACCGGCCACCGTCTGGCCCGTGCCCTGCGCCTGAGCGGGCTCGCGAGCGACGGTGCCAACCTCATCCTCAACGACGGCACCGCCGCGTTCCAGACCGTCGGCCACGTCCACCTGCACGTGGTCCCGCGCAAGCACGGTGACAAACTCACCTTCGCCAAGGGTTTCCTCTTGCGTCGCCCGCACGAACCGAATTCGACCGCAGCGGCGATCCGCGCCGGCCTCACCGCGCTCGACCAGAGCGAAGCAGAAGGAGCACAGGGATGATCGAGACGCCGGGGCGCGAACAACTCACCGACCTGCTCGCCGAGCAGTGGGAAGCCATCGCGCTGCTGGTCACCGACCTCGACGAAAAGGCTTGGCGCCGAACGTCTCCGCTGCCCGGCTGGACCCTGTTCGACGTGGTCGCGCACGTGATCGGCACCGAGTCGTGGTTACTCGGCGAGACACCGCCGCCGCACGATCCCCTGCGTCCCAAGACCGACGTGCGAACCCTGCCGCATGTGCGCAACGAAGTGGCCGTGCTCAACGAGATCTGGGTCGACCGGTTGCGCCCACTCTCCGGCAAACGGCTGCTCGCGCTGTTCGACGAGACCACCGAACGTCGCCGGGCGGCACTGGCCGCCATGGACGACGACGCCTGGCAGGCGCCGACGGTCTCACCGGTGGGGCAGGTCCCCTACGGGCGGTTCATGCGGGTGCGGCTGTTCGATTGCTGGATGCACGAACTCGACCTCGCCGACGGGATCGGGCGCAGCGTGCCCGAGGGTGGCGCGCGGGCCGAGGCTGCGTTCACCGAACTGACCCTCGGTCTCGGCCGTACGGTGGTGAAAGGCGCCAAGGCGCCGGATGGTTCGCTGATCACGCTGGACCTGACCGGTCCGGTGACCCGGCAGGTACACCTGTCGGTCGCCGGTGGACGCGGGTCGGTTCTCGACGAGGTTTCCGACGAGCCGACCACCGTGATCCGTGTGGACTCCGGGCTTTTCGCGCGACTACGCGGCGGGCGCACCACCGCCGACCGGCACCCCGGCGAAGTCGTCGTCGAGGGTGATACCGCGCTCGGTGAGCGACTCGTACAGAATCTGGCGTTCACTATCTGATGCGACTCTTCCTGGCGTCGTACAGATTCGGCGGTTTCGCCGATCGGCTCGTCGGGCTCGTCGGTGCGCCGGGACGCGTCGCGGTGATTCCGAACGCGTGTGACGCGTGGCCCGATGCCTGGTCGGCGGCGGTGACGAGCGATGTGAAACCGCTGGAGCAACAGGGCTATTCGCCGGACGTGCTGGATCTGCGCGAGTACGCCGGGCAACCGGAGCGGCTGGAACGGCACCTGCGCGGGTTCCCGATGGTCTGGGTGCGCGGCGGCAACACGTTCGTTCTCCGCGCCCAATTCGCCCGCAGCGGAGCCGATTCCGTGCTACCCGCGTTGTTGCGCGAGGACGCGCTGGTCTACGCGGGCTACAGCGCAGGCGCGTGCCTGCTCGGACCCGACCTGCACGGGCTGGAAACCATGGACGACCCCGCCGAGGTGCTACCCACCACCGGCATCGAACCACAGTGGGACGGACTGGGTATGGTCGATCGTCGCCTGATCGTCCACCTCGACTCCCCCACCGACCCGGATGGCGACTCCGCCGCGATGCTGGCCCACTGCGTCGCCGAGGACATCCCGCACTGGGCGCTCACCGACGACGACGTCGTCCTCGTCGACAGCGATCGCACCGAGGTGCTCCGGGGTTGACGCCGCCGGCACACCGACGCGCGATCACGCGGCGGTCGTCGCCGTCACCGCCGACCGGCGGCGGAAGACGAGCCAGCGCATCGCGCAGTACATGTACACGGCCTCACAACCGCCCGCGAGCAACCTGGCCAGGTGATACTCCAGGCCGAGCGCGGTGAGACCCGAGCCGACGCCGAGGATGAACGCCAGGTAGTTCACCACGACCACCACCACATACACCGCGGCTTGCTTGCCCATCGGCGCGTGGGAGTGGAAGTTGAAGGTGCGATTGAGCAGGAAGCTCAGCCCGAACGCCACGATGTAGGCGAGGGTGATCGACAGCCAGACGGGCAAGCCGAAACCGCCGTGCAGCAGTGTGAGCAACAGCAGGTCGACACCGAAGGTGAAGCTGTTGATCAGCGCGAAGCCGAGGAACGTCGCGGGCACATACCGGTCGAGCCCCCACGGCAGCCGGGCGACGACCGCCGCACACCAACGGGTGAACCGGTCGGCCACCGATTCGGTGACACTCGCCTGATGCTGCACGCGGCCAGCCTGCCAGCGGCAGATGAAGTCAGGGTGAGCAACCGGCAAACGGGTGGGCCGAGCGGCTAGCGGCTGACCGCCGCGATCGGGCGAGTATCGAACGACGCCCACGCGGCGAGGCAGCGACGGCGGGTGAGCTCATCGGCCTCGGCGAGCAGAGCGTCACGCAGCAACGCGGGGTCGGCCGCCCAGCGTGCGGCGATCTCGGCCAGCGCACGGACATCGAACATCCCGGTCGACTCCAGCGCGGACAGCCATTCGTGATGTGCGCCGGTGTGCACACGACGCATCACCTCGGTGTCGATGCCCGCGTCGGCGAACTCCGCGGCCAGCAGAGCACCCACCAGCTCGCCGCGGTCCTGCGGTTCCTTCATCATCGCCAGTCCTCCCTACGAAAAGCGGTGCGGCGCAACAACGTCGCATGATCGATGCGCGCGGCGCGCACCCGTGGAGCAGAACTCGAAACACGCTGGGCGGCGAGGCGATTCACCGTCGAACACACCCTGTCAGGGCATTGTGACGGATTGGACGGCGTATATACCAACGGGGCGCGCCAGATCACATCGATGCGCGGATTTCCTTGTTCGGACCCACATCACATCCGGTCGATCACCAGGCATTCTTCTGCCCCGGCGTGGTTCACGTGCGCGCCCGGTGCGCGATCGACCAGGACGAACTGCCCGCGACGGACGGGGTGCGCGGGTTAGCGTGAACAGGTGGACGAGCGCAGCGGTGACCTCGATTCGTTGATTTCGGCGTTGCCGGACGGGGCGGTCGTCATCGACCCCGATCTGCTGGCGGGCTACCGACAGGACTGGGCGCGCGATCCCGATGCCGGCACGCCGCTGGCGGTGGTGCGGGCGCGCGGTACCGCCGATGTCGCCGCCACGCTGCGGTGGGCGCACGCGAACAAGATCCCGGTGGTGCCGCGCGGGGCCGGGACCGGCCTGTCCGGTGGGGCGACCGCGGTGGACGGCGGAATCGTGCTCAGCACCGAGCTGATGCGGGAGATCAGCGTCGACGCGGTGACCCGGATCGCGGTGGCGCAACCCGGACTGCTCAACGCCGAGGTGAAGCGGGCTGTCGCCGCGGAGGGGCTGTGGTATCCGCCGGACCCGTCCTCGTTCGAGATCTGCTCGATCGGCGGCAACGCGGCGACCAACGCGGGCGGGCTGTGCTGTGTGAAGTACGGCGTGACCACCGACTACGTGCTCGGCATGGAAGTGGTGCTGGCCGACGGGACCGTGGTGCGGCTCGGCGGGCCGCGACTCAAGGACTCGGCCGGGTTGTCGCTGACGAAACTGTTCGTCGGGAGCGAGGGCACGCTCGGCGTGATCACCGAACTCACCCTGCGCCTGTTGCCCGCACAGCCTCCGCAGTCGACCGTCGTGGCCAGTTTCGGCTCGCTCACCGCGGCGACCGACGCGATCCTGGCGATCACCTCGACCCTGCGCCCGGCCATGCTCGAATTCATGGACACCGTCGCGATCAACGCCGTCGAGGACGAGATGCGGATGGGGTTGGACCGCACCGCCGCCGCGCTGCTGGTCGCCCGCTCCGACGCCCCCGGCGAATTCGCCGCGCACGAAGCGCAAGTGATGGTGGGCCTGTGCGAGAAGGCCGGCGCGACGGAGGTTTTCCATACCGCCGATGCCACCGAAGGTGAGGCCTTCACCGCCGCACGACGATTCGCGATTCCCGCCGTGGAGAAGATCGGGCCGTTGCTGCTCGAAGACGTCGGCGTGCCGTTGCCCCGGCTCGGCGACCTGATCGCCGGCGTCACCGCCATCGGCGAACGCAACGACGTGCTCGTCTCGCTCATCGCGCACGCGGGCGACGGCAACACCCACCCGCTGATCGTGCACGACCCCACCGACCCCGACAACACCGCACGCGCCCACCGCGCCTTCGGCGAGATCATGGACCTGGCCATCGCCCTCGGCGGCACCATCACCGGCGAACACGGCGTCGGCCGCTTGAAAAAGGCCTGGCTGCCCGACCAGGTCGGCCCCGACGTCATGGCCCTGACCCGCCGCATCAAGGACGCACTCGACCCCGAAGGCATCCTCAACCCCGGCGCGGTCCTCTGACCGGGTTAGCATCCGAGGCATGACCACCAGGCTCGAGCACAACGTCGCCGACACCCGCTACGAGATCTACCACGACGATGTCCTCGCGGGATACGCCGACTACGCCGAACGCGAAGACCCCAGGGTTCGCGACTTCCACCACACCATGACGTTTCCGGAGTTCCGGGGCCGAGGAGTAGCGGCCGAAGTCGTGAAATACGGGCTCGACGACTCCCGCGAACACGGCTACCAGATCATCCCCACCTGCTGGTACGTCGAAAAATACATCGCCGAACATCCCGAATACGCCGACCTCGTCCCGTAACAGCTATCCGGCACTGCCCGCCACATTCGTGTTGTGTACCGAACTGACCCACCAGGTGTCGTTGCGTTCGGTGAAAACCCATGTGCCGCGGTTGGTTACCGAGAAACTCGGGGTGCGTAGTGTCTGCTCGACAGTGACGATCGCGTGCCCACCGGAAAGGAAGCGCACGGCGAGAATCGTGTAATTCGCTTCGGCGTCCGGGCTGTTCCGCAGTGCGGTCCGGTGATAGGCATGCAGTTCATCCCAGCTCAGAAAGACAGAGCCCGCCGGATTGATGAAAGCCACATCGGCGGTGAAGACATTGTCGAAGGCGTCTGCGTCTTTTGCCGCGAGTGCGGCTTCGAGAGTTCCGAACACGCCGGTGATCGCGGCTAGTGCGACGTCCTGATCCTGGACGGCTACGGCAGCCTTCGGGCGCGCGCCAGGTGCATCAACAGTCATCGTCCCAACATACGTACGCCCTCTGCCGGCGGCCCGAATCCGCGTGCCCACACAGCAATCGACCGGGTGCTCCGGCCTACTCCTCGCAAACGGCCTGCACGAGGAAGAGTAGGCGGTGTGGAACACCCGGTCGGTGCGGGGAATCAGCCCTTGAGCAGGTTACGAGCCATCACCAGACGCTGGATCTGGTTGGTGCCCTCGTAGATCTGGGTGATCTTCGCGTCGCGCATCATGCGCTCGACCGGGAAGTCGGTGGTGTAGCCGGCGCCACCGAAGAGCTGGACGGCGTTGGTGGTGACCTCCATGGCCACGTCCGAGGCGAAGCACTTGGCGGCGGCGGAGATGAAGCCGAGGTTCTTCTCGCCACGCTCGGCGCGGGCGGCCGAGGTGTAGACCATCAGGCGGGCGGCCTCGATCTTCATGGCCATGTCGGCCAGCATGAACTCGGTGTTCTGGAAGCTGGCGATGGTCTTGCCGAACTGCTTGCGATCCTTGGTGTAGGCGATCGCGGCGTCGAGCGCGCCCTGGGCCAGGCCGACGGCCTGCGCGCCGATGGTCGGGCGGGTGTGGTCGAGGGTCTGCAGCGCGGTCTTGAAACCGGTGCCGGGCTCGCCGACGATGCGGTCGCCGGGGATGCGGCAGTTCTCGAAGTACAGCTCGGCGGTGGGCGAACCCTTGATGCCCAGCTTGTGCTCGAGCGGGCCGACCACGAAGCCCTCGTCGTCCTTGTGGACCAGGAACGAGGAGATGCCGTTGGCACCCTTGTCGGCGTCGGTCACCGCCATCACGGTGTACCAGGAGGACTTGCCGCCGTTGGTGATCCAGCACTTGGAGCCGTTGAGGATCCAGTCGTCGCCGTCGGCCTTGGCGCGGGTGCGCATCGCGGCGGCGTCGGAACCGGCCTCACGCTCGGACAGCGCGTAGGAGGCCATCTCGCCGTTGACGATGTCGGCCAGGACCTTGGTCTTGAGCTCTTCGGAGCCGTTGAGGATCAGGCCCATGGTGCCGAGCTTGTTCACGGCGGGGATCAGCGAGGACGAGCCACAGACGCGGGCGACTTCCTCGATCACGATACAAGTGGCGACCGAGTCGGCACCCTGGCCGCCGTAGGCCTCCGGCACGTGCACGGCGTTGAAGCCCGCGGCGTTCAGCGCGGTGAGCGCCTCCTCCGGGAAGCGGGCGTTGCCGTCGACGTCCTTGGCGTAAGGAGCGATTTCCTTCTCGGCGAGGCCGCGGATGGCGCCGCGCAGCTCGTCGTGGAAGTCCTCGAGCTTGAACAGATCGAAGTCGGGGTTACCAGCCATCGGGGGCACACTCCTGGTCGTGGTCGTGATCGCTGCGGTCTCACAGCGCGTGTGGCGTCGGCACGCAGTGCCAATCTACCGAGGATTATACGCGCGACACTCTATCGCTACATGCGGATATATGGGTGGCACTCAGTGTCACCGCTGAGCGCTTCGGCTCGGGGTGGCGCTCACAGGTTACCGAGGCGCGCGGTGAGCAGATCGGCCACCTTGCGTGGCGGCATGTCGCGGGGGAACACGGCGAGCACCAGGTCGTCGGACTCGCTCGGCGCCCTGCGCCCGCGCGGGATCATGGCCAGTTCAGTGCGCAGATCGGCGACCGCAGCCCCCGATTCGCCGCGCACCATCCGCCGCAGCAAGTAGTTGTGCGTGGCGGTGACGGCGGCCGTGTACTGCACCCGGACCAGATCGGGCACTTCCGGCAACCGGCCGCGCAGGAACTCGGTGAACAGCCGCTCGTACCGGAACACCGTCACGATCTCGCGCTCGCGCAACGCGGGCACCCGCCGCACCACCTGATACCGCCGCGCCGCGATGTCGCGCCACTGCGTGAACCGCTCGAACACCCCGATCACGGCCTCGCACACCGCTTCCCACGGATCCCCGTCGACCCCTTCCAGGAATTCCTGCGCCGAGGCCAGCTGGAACTCGTGATCAGCGAAGATCACATCCTCTTTGGACCGGAACTGCCGAAAGAAGGTCCGCCGCGAGATCCCCGCCGCCACCGCGATCTCATCCACCGTCGTCGCCTCGTACCCCCGCTCGGCGAACAACCGCAACGCCTGATCAACCACCGTAAGCCGAAACTGCGCCGCATCATCGTGTGCCACGGACGTCAACCGTAGTCACTGCTCCGCAAGCGCCTCACCCGACGTCGACGAACCTCGTCAGCCCAGGAGCTTGGTGCGCAGGGCTTCGTCTTTGTCGAGGACCATTTTCTCGAGGCCGGCCTGGAACTGTTCCATGCGGGTGCGCAGGGAGTCGTCGGAGGTGCCGAGGATGCGGGCGGCGAGCAGGCCTGCGTTGCGGGCGCCGCCGATAGAGACGGTGGCTACCGGGACGCCTGCGGGCATTTGCACGATGGAGAGCAGGGAGTCCATGCCGTCGAGGTATTTGAGGGGGACGGGGACACCGATGACGGGCAGGGGGGTGGCCGAGGCGACCATGCCGGGGAGATGGGCGGCGCCGCCCGCGCCCGCGATGATCACCTTCAGGCCGCGGCCCGCGGCCTCACGGGCGTAGTCGAGCATGCGCTGGGGGGTGCGGTGGGCGGAGACGACGCCTACTTCGAAGCGGATGCCGAATTCGGCGAGGGCCTCGGCGGCGGCTTCCATGGTGGGCCAGTCGGAGTCGCTGCCCATGATCAGGCCGACCTGGGGTCCGTTGGTGCTCACGTGGGTTCCTTAGGGGTCGAAAACTGTGGTGGCAGAAGTGGTGTCACGCGCCGTGCGGGTCCCAGCCGTCGGTCCAGACGGCGTGCGACATCCAGTGCGCCGCCCGCTCGGCCTTTTCCCGGACCTCGACGGCGTCGTCACCGAGGACGTTGAGGTGACCGATCTTGCGGTCGGGCCGTTCGCCCTTGCCGTAGAGGTGCACTTTGGCCTCGGGCAGGCGGGCGAACAGGTGGTGCAGGCGCTCGTCCATCGACATCTCGGGAGCCTCGGCCGCACCGAGGATGTTCGCCATCACCGTCACCGGGGCGAGCGGCGTCGTATCACCGAGCGGGTAGTCCAGGACCGCGCGCAGGTGCTGCTCGAACTGGCCGGTGCAGGCACCGTCCATGCCCCAGTGGCCCGAGTTGTGCGGGCGCATCGCGAGCTCGTTCACCAGGAGCTCGCCGTCGTGGGTCTCGAACAGTTCGACGGCCATGACGCCCACCACACCCAGACCCGCGGCGAGCTCCAGCGCCATGGTCTCGGCGCGCGCGGCGAGGTCCTCGTCCAGATCCTGGGCGGGGGCGATCACCACGGCGCACTGACCGTTGCGCTGCACGGTCTCCACGACCGGCCAGGTCGCGGCCTGCCCGAACGGCGACCGCGCGACCATCGCCGACAGCTCCCGCTTCAACGAGACCTTCGACTCGGCCAGCAACTGCACACCGTGCGCGAGCTGGTCGGTGACCAACCGGGTGGCCTCGGCCGCGTCGGCGGGCATCCACACGCCACGACCGTCGTACCCGCCGCGCACGGCCTTCAGCACGAACGGCCAGCCGTGCTCGTCACCGAAGGCCACCGCGTCCGCGGGCGCGGCGACCTCGACGAACGCCGGAACCGGCAGACCCAGCGCGGACAGCTTCGTGCGCATGGCCAGCTTGTCCTGGGCGAAGATCAGCGCCTGCGGGGGCGGCGCCACGTTCACGCCCTCGGCGACCAGCACGTCGAGGTGCTCGGTCGGCACGTGCTCGTGATCGAAGGTGAGCGCGTGCGAACCGCGCGCTGCCTTTCGCAGCGCGGACAGGTCGTCGTGGCTGCCGAGCACGACGTCGGGGGTGACCTGGGCGGCGGGGTCGTCCGGCCGCTCGGCGAGCACCCGTAGACGCTGGCCCAGGGCTACCGCGGCCTGGTGCGTCATACGCGCGAGCTGACCCCCACCGACCATCGTGACGGTGGGCATGGCTGACGGATCGAATGAACGTGCACTCACGTCGTGCAATGTTGTCATGTCGAATGCGAATGTTTGCGACCGGTACACTCAGAACTCGTGTCAATCGTCGACGACGTGGTCAGCGTCCTTCCCCCGCGCCTGCGAGAAATCGCGATCAGGCATAAAGAGCTGATCAAATTCGCCCTCGTCGGCGCCACGACGTTCGTGATCGACAGCGGCCTGTACTACCTCCTGAAATGGACGATTCTCGCCGACAAGCCGCTCACCGCCAAGATCATCTCGGGCGTGGTGGCGGTGATCGCTTCCTACATCCTCAACCGAGAATGGTCGTTCAAGAATCGGGGCGGCAGGGAGAAGCATCACGAGGCGCTGCTGTTCTTCGCGGTGAGCGGGATCGGGGTGGTCCTGGCCAATATCCCGCTGTGGATCTCGATCTACGGGCTCGATCTGCGCGAACCCCATGTGAGCTTCGTCGTCGCGAACGTGGCCGATTTCTTCAGCGCGTTCATCATCGGCAACCTGCTGCAGATGGCGTTCCGTTTCTGGGCGATGCGGCGCTGGGTGTTCCCCGACGAGATCGACGAGATCGTGGCCGAGTTCGAGGAACTGGTCGAAGAAGAGCACCTCGGCCGAGCCTGAGTCAGCGCGGCTCGGTCAGGGTCGCGTTCTGCGGGCGGTTGAGCTTGGAACCCAGGAACACCGCGAACAGGGCCGGACGGCGCCGCTGCAGCTCGAGCCGGCCGCCGTCGGCCTCGACCAGCGCGCGGGCCAGCGCGAGACCGACACCGGTCGACCCGCCCGCGGAGAACCCACGATCGAAGATGTGGGGCGCCAGTTCGTCGCGCACACCCTCGCCCTCGTCGGACACCTCCACGCAGATCAGCGGGTCGCGAGAGCTCATCGTCGGGACCGTGCGCACCGAGATCGTGCAGGTGCCGCCGCCGTGCATCAGGGCATTGTCGACCAGCACCGCGACCGCCTCGCGCAGCCGCGAACCGGTGATCGGGGCCTGGAGGGACTCGTCGCCGAGCAGCAGCAGTTCGCGCCCGGTCTCGTGGAACGGGTGGGTCCACTCGGTGACCACACCGCGCAGTTCCGCCATCACCGGCACCGGATCGCGGTCGGTGGCGTCTTCGTCGCGGGAGGCGCGGACCAGGTCGTCGATGGCGTCGGTGAGCCGGTCGACCTGCGCCATCGCTTCCTCGGCCTCGTGCACCACCTCGGGGTCGGCGTGGGTGGACAACTCGTCCAGGCGCAGGCGAACAGCGGTCAGGCGGCTGCGTAGCTGGTGGGAAACGTCGGCCACCAGCGCGTGCTCGCGTTGCAGGCGGCCGGCGATCTCGACGGTCGCCGAATCGAGCACATCGGAGACCCGGTCCAGTTCGGCGATGCCGTGGCGGCGCGGATCGGGCCGGAAGTCACCCATCGCCAGCCGGGCCGCCCTGGCGGCCACGTCGCGCAGCGGGTCGGCGACGCGGCGCGCGGTCACCACCGCGACCGAGAACGCCGCACCCAGCGAGGCGAGCACGGCCAGCGCCACCGCGGCGACCGCCTGCTCCTGCCGGGAATGCATCGGCCCGGCGGGCACCTCGAGCCGCAGCGAACCGGACGTGCCCATCGACAGCGATTCGACCAGCGGATCCGCGACCTCCGCGACGCCGATATCGGTGCGCGCGGCATTGTCGTGCGGGGCCGGATAGACGATGGTGAGCTTGCCGCCCTCGGGGACCAGCGCGCTCATGGCGCGCACGTCGAGACCGTCGTGGACGGTCCCGTCGACCCGTTCCTGGGCGATCACCTCGGTCGAGATCCGGTCGAGGCGACTCTGCAGATCGTTGCGGGTGATGTCTTCGACCCACAGCCACGCGGTGTAGATCAGCGGCACGCCGAGCACCACCGTGGTGATGGTCAGCACGGTCAGGATCGAGCGCAGGATGCGACGGCGCACTGCGGCGTCAGCCTCGGTGCGAGGTGGGGCCGTCGGTATTGAGCCGGAACCCCACACCGCGCACGGTGACGATGCGACGCTCCGCCATCGGGCCCTCGTCGCCGATCTTGCGACGCAACCAGGACATGTGCATGTCGAGCGTCTTGGAGCCGCGCAGGTCGGCGTCGCCCCAGACCTCGCGCAGGATGGTCTCGCGCGCCACCACCTGGCCCGCCCGGTCGATGAGGACCTTGAGCAGCTCGTACTCCTTGTTGGCCAGGTTCACCTCGGCCCCGTTGACCAGCACCCGCCGCGCCGCGGGTTCGAGCCGGATCGCGCCTACCTCCACCGCGTCGTCCCCGATTCCGCTGCGCCGCAACAGGGCTCGCACGCGGGCGAGGAGTTCGGCCAGCCGGAACGGTTTGCCCACGTAGTCGTCGGCGCCCGCGTCGAGGCCGACGACGAAGTCGACCTCGTCGGTGCGGGCGGTGAGCATCAGCACGGCCAGATCGGCCCCGCTCGCACGCACCTGCCGACACACCTCCAGCCCGTCCATGCCGGGCAGGCCCAGATCGAGGATCAGCAGGTCGTGGTTGCCCTCGAGGGCGCGGCGCAACACCGCCGGGCCGAAGCGTTCGACGGTGACGGTGTAGCCCTCACGCCCCAGTGCACGCGACAGGGGTGCGGCGATCGCCTCGTCGTCTTCGGCCAGCAGAACAGCGGTCATCTGCACAGGTTAAATGTTTCTGATCAGCGAGGACGGGCAGCTCACCGGTAGCCGCCGCCCCAGTGCTGCTCGTTGGCGGACCGTCCCGCCTCGAAGACCTGGTGGTAGAGCAGCGAATGGACCTGCTGAACCTGGGGCACGTCGTCGTACTCGAGCGGCTCCTCCGAGGAGGAGCCGATGATCAGGGTGCCGGTGCCGAGCGCCCGGTCCAGCAGACCGTGGCGGAACTGCACACTGGAGATCCGACTGAGCGGGATATCGATGCCGGTATGGGTGAGCACGCCCTGGCGCACCAGCACCCGCCGACCGGTGACGATGAAATGCGTCGACTTCCAGGCGATCACGCGCGCGACGACCCGCCACGCGACCAGCCCGAGCCAGGCCAGCCCGATCAGGATCAGCAACACCGTGCGCACGTGACCGGTGGTGTTGCGCCAGGCCAGGCCGCCGAGGAATCCGGCGATCGCGGTCACGACGATGAGAGTGACGATGGGCCACACCAACATCTTCCAGTGTGGGTGGCGGTGCAGGATCAACTGCTCGTCGGGCGCGAGGACATCCTCCGGGTAACCCATGACCGAACAGTACCGCGCTGGGACGTCGGGTTCTGCGACAGTCGCACCGCATTTCTCGATGCCACGGCCGAGGCGATACTGTGGATTACACGCTAGATGCCAGGTTTTGCCCTTATCTGCTTGCTCGATACCGACAGTGGAGGCACGCGTGACCGAAGATCTGACTCAGCTCGAAATCCTCACGGCCCTCGAACCAGTGGCCGAACAGAACCTCAACCGGCACCTTTCCATCGCCAAGGACTGGAATCCGCACGATTACGTGCCGTGGGAGGAAGGCCGCAATTTCGCCGCGATGGGCGGAAGCGATTGGGAGCCATCACAATCCAGGCTCACCGATGTCGCCAAGGCGGCGATGATCACCAATCTGCTCACCGAGGACAACCTGCCGTCCTACCACCGTGAGATCGCCGAGAACTTCTCCCTCGACGGCGCGTGGGGCACCTGGGTGGGCCGCTGGACCGCCGAGGAGAACCGCCACGGCATCGTGATCCGCGACTACCTCGTCGTCACCCGCGGCGTCGACCCGGTGGCGCTGGAGGAAGCGCGGATGGTCCACATGACCCAGGGCGCGCACGCACCGGCGAACTGGGGTGGATTCCTGGTCAACGT
This sequence comes from Nocardia sp. NPDC058114, assembly GCF_042884695.1. NCBI lineage: Bacteria > Bacillati > Actinomycetota > Actinomycetes > Mycobacteriales > Nocardiaceae > Nocardia > Nocardia sp. NPDC058114. Next base: position 106,162 of record NZ_JBHVTK010000012.1, read on the forward strand.
CGCGTATGTGACGTTCCAGGAGCTGGCCACCCGGGTGAGCCACCGCAATACCGGTCGGGTCTGCGACGACCCGATCGCCGACAAGATGCTGGCCCGCGTCGCCACCGACGAGAACCTGCACATGATCTTCTACCGCAACCTGTGCGCGGCGGCGCTCGACCTGGCCCCCGACCAGGCGATGCCCGCGATCACCAAGGTGCTCACCAATTTCCAGATGCCGGGCGCGGGCATGCCCAACTGGCGGCGCAACGGCGTGCTGATGGCCAAGCACGGGATCTACGACCTGCGCCAGCACCTCGACGAGGTGGTGCGGCCGGTGCTCAAGCAGTGGAACGTCTTCGACCGCAACGACTTCGGTGCGCGCGGTGAGACAGCGCGCGATGAACTCGCGCTGTTCATCGACAAGCTGGAGAAGGATGTGTTGCGGTTCGAGGAGCAGCGCGACCGGCTGCTGGCGCGCGAGCGCGAGGTGGCCGAGCGCGCGACCGCGGGTGCGGCCGCACACTGATCCGTCTCGGCGACGGGCCCGGCTCCGGGCCCGTCGTCAGTACTGTCCGCGCAGGTGGGAAACGTCGCCGGCCGATACCGCCCGCTCACCGATGAGCAGCCGCCCGGTGTCGTCGACATCGCTCGCCACCCCGGTGAGCACCGTCCCGCCGGGCAGTTCGGCACGCACTTCCATGCCGATGGTGGCGCATCGCTCACGGTATTCGGCCACCAGATCGACGGTGTTCCAGCCCGACCGCTCCCACGCGGTGAAGCGGCGCGAGAACTCCGCCAGGATCGCCGCGACCAGCGCGGTGCGGTCGACGTCGGTCGCACCGGCCAAGCTCAGCGAAGTCGCATGGGCGACAGGCAGTTCCGATTCGGCGAGGTCGACGTTCATTCCGATGCCGACCACCACCGCGGGCGCGATGCCGGTCGCGGCGACCTCGGCCAGGATGCCCGCGAGTTTGCGGCCGTCGAGCAGAACATCGTTGGGCCACTTCAATTCCGGTGCGACACCGGCGGTGCCGCGCAGCGCGTCGACCACCGCGATGCCGGTGAGCAACGGCAACCAGCCGAGCGCGGCGGGGTCGATGCCGGGCAGGCGCACCAGGATCGACAGCGAGATCTGCGCGCGGGGCGGACTCACCCACGCGCGGGCATGTCTGCCGCGACCGCTCACCTGCTCCTCGGCGAGCAGAGCCTGACGATCGGCGGACGGGTCGGCGGCGCGAGCAACCAGGTCGGCGTTGGTCGATCCGGTCGATTCGACTACATCGATCCGGTCGTAGAACGACAGGCCCGGCGAGCTGCGCAGACCCTGTACGTCGATGGGTGCCCTGTTCATTCCCGGCAGGTTACTGGAGTTCTCTGTGAACGGTCATGACCGTAGCTAGCTGGGGTTTCTCTACTGGCCGGTAAGCGAGACTGCCGTGGTGCGCGGAGGTGTCACTCGTTACACTCGCAACCCATGACGAGTGTCCAGCAGCAGCCCGCATCGGAATCGGCGGGCGCCCCCGATATCCACACCACCGCCGGGAAGCTGGCTGATCTGCGGAATCGGCTGGAAGAAGCGCAACACCCGATGGGTGAGACCGCGGTCGACAAGGTGCACGCCAAGGGCAAGATGACCGCGCGTGAGCGCATCCTCGCCCTGGTCGACGAAGGCTCCTTCGTCGAACTCGATGCCCTCGCCAAGCACCGCAGCGTGAATTTCGGCCTGGAGCACAACCGCCCGCTCGGTGACGGCGTCGTCACCGGCTACGGCACCATCGACGGCCGCGACGTGTGTATCTTCTCGCAGGACGTCACCGTGTTCGGTGGCTCGCTCGGCGAGGTCTACGGCGAGAAGATCGTCAAGGTGATGGACCTGGCGATCAAGACCGGCCGTCCGCTGGTCGGCATCAACGAGGGCGCGGGCGCGCGTATCCAGGAGGGTGTCGTCTCCCTCGGGCTCTACGGCGAGATCTTCCACCGCAACGTGCAGGCCTCCGGCGTGATCCCGCAGATCTCGCTGATCATGGGCGCCGCCGCCGGTGGTCACGTGTACTCCCCCGCGCTCACCGACTTCGTGGTGATGGTCGATCAGACCTCGCAGATGTTCGTCACCGGGCCCGACGTGATCAAGACCGTCACCGGTGAAGAGGTCTCGATGGAGGACCTGGGTGGCGCGCACACCCACATGGTGAAGTCCGGCGTGGCCCACTACGTGGCCTCCGGTGAGCAGGATGCCCTCGACTACGTCAAGGACCTGCTGAGCTACCTGCCGAGCAACAACCGCGCAGAGGCCCCGCGCCACGCTCCGACCGACCCGATCAACGGTGCGATCGAGGATGCCCTCACCGACGAGGACATCGAGCTCGACACGATCATCCCGGACTCGCCGAACCAGCCCTACGACATGCACGAGGTCATCCGCCGGCTGCTCGACGACGACGAGTTCCTCGAGGTCCAGGCCGAGCGCGCGATGAACATCATCTGCGGCTTCGGCCGGGTGGACGGGCGCAGCGTCGGCATCGTCGCCAACCAGCCGACCCAGTTCGCCGGCTGCCTCGACATCGACGCCTCGGAGAAGGCCGCGCGCTTCGTGCGCACCTGCGACGCCTTCAACATCCCGATCATCACCCTGGTGGACGTGCCCGGCTTCCTGCCAGGCACCGGCCAGGAATACAACGGCATCATCCGCCGCGGTGCGAAGCTGCTCTACGCCTATGGCGAGGCCACTGTGGGCAAGATCACGATCATCACTCGCAAGGCCTACGGCGGCGCCTACGACGTCATGGGTTCCAAGCACATGGGCGCCGATGTGAACCTGGCATGGCCCACCGCCCAGATCGCCGTGATGGGCGCCTCCGGCGCTGTCGGATTCGTCTACCGCAAGCAGCTGCTCGAAGCCGCCAAGAACGGCGACGACGTCGATGCGCTGCGCCTCGAGCTGCAGAACGAGTACGAGGACACTCTCGTGAACCCGTACGTCGCCGCCGAGCGCGGCTACGTGGACGCGGTCATCCCGCCCTCACACACCCGTGGCCAGATCGTGTCGGCGCTGCGGCTCCTCGAGCGCAAAATGGTGACCATGCCGCCGAAGAAACACGGCAACATTCCGCTCTGAAAACGCGATATCCCGGATAGGCCGCGCACACTTGTTGTGGAAGACAACTATTGATCGGCGCGGCTACACCGGGAATGATCGCGTCAACCGCGCTGTGAAGCGAAGTAAGTGCAGGAAGGATCTGGCACTGTGACAACTGTGGCAGAAGAAGACGTGCTGACAGTCGCCGAGCTCGAGCTCGTCGTCGAACCACTCGTCGAAGAGGTCGACCTGCCGGCGGGCACGGTGGCGCAGGCCACCGTCGACGCCGCGGGCGAACCACTGTTCCGCATTCTCAAGGGCTCGCCCACCGATCAGGACATCGCGGCTCTGGTCGCCGTCCTGAGCGCGGCGACGGCCGACGCACCCGTCGGCGGATCGAACGGACCGGCCGACGCATGGGGCACATCGACGATGATGCATCGGGGCACGAACCCGTTCTCGCCGTACGTGTACCCGATGCTGTCGCACCTGCGCTGAGGTGACCGAAGCTGGTGCGGCGGTCACCGGAGCCGCTGCTGCGGTGACCAGGCTGGTGCTGGCGTCGGCGTCGCCTGCCCGGCTCGGGATCCTGCGCACCGCGGGCATCGATCCCGTGGTGCGGGTCTCGGGCGTAGACGAGGACGCGGTGTCGGCGGCTCTGCCCGCCGGTACCTCCTCGCACGATGTCGTCGTCGCCCTGGCTCGTGCCAAGGCGGCCGACGTCGCCGCGTCGATTCCCGAATTCGGTGCCGACTGTGTCGTCGTCGGCTGCGATTCGATGCTGCTCGTCGACGGGCAGCTCCAAGGCAAACCGCACACCCCGGAGGTGGCGCGCGAGCGCTGGGCCACGATGGCGGGCCGCAGCGCGGATCTGATCACCGGGCACTGCGTGCTGCGGCTGCACGACGGCGAAATCGTCGCCGAGTCGGCCGAATGCAGCAGTACCACGGTGCATTTCGCGAAGCCGACGCCGGATGAGCTCGATACCTATATCGCGTCGGGCGAGCCGCTGAAGGTCGCGGGGGCGTTCACCCTGGACGGGCTGGGCGGCTGGTTCGTCGACCGGATCGAAGGCGATCCGTCCAGCGTCATCGGGATCGGACTACCGCTGTTGCGCCGGCTGCTCGAAGACGTCGGTGTCGGTGTCACGCAACTGTGGCGGGATCCGCGGGACTGACGGCGCGATCACGTGCTCATCCCCCGGCTCCACGGCCGGGGTGCGGTCGGGCGCGGTCATCGTCAGATCGAGCCGGGCCGTACACAGCTCGGGCTCGACGAAGGGGTGCAGCTGCACGTCCACCCGGCCGCGGGCGCCGTTGCGTTCGAGAACCTCCCGCATGAGCCCCATGTGCACGCCGCACACCACTTCGGCGTGTGAGCGGGCCAGTTCCCGCAGCGGGCAGGCCGTCAGGTTGATCTGGACGTGCTCGGAGGTCTCACCGGCGGGTTCCTTCTCGGGTGCGAACCCGAGCTCCGACATCAGCGACATGGTGATGTCCCTGGCGTCGGCGAGGGTTTCCACCGGCTGGGTGCCGATGTCCATCCGGGCACCCCAGGCGCGACCAGCGGCCACGGCGGCGGCGGAACGGGCGATCGGATCGGGGCCGAGATGGTCTGCCAGTACCTGCGCGAGCTCCTGATATCCCACCGAGCGCTGCACCGCGCGATAGCCGATGCGCGGGCGGCCGCGGCCGCGTGGCGGTTGCTGGAACTGGCGAACCAGCGATTCGCGGGTGAGGACGTCGAGGTGGAATCGGACGGTGGTGACGTGCTGTCCGGTGATGCGGGCCAGTTCCTGGGCATCGAGGGGCTCGGTGGCGCCACGTAGGATCGCGAGCAGTCGCCGTCGCGGCCAAGAATCGGACATAGCTCACCCCTCCTCTCCAGAGACTTTATCGGACATCCGTGCGCTTTATTCGCCCATTGTGTCGATTCGTGATGTGCCACCACACACTTACCATCGGCTGCGACCACACAGTGGTCGCACCCACCCAACTCGCGTGAAGGACCACACCGTGCCCGTCGCCCCGGATCCGCACCCCGCCTTCGGTTCCTACGCAGTCCCGCATCGATTGGTAACCACAGAATGGCTGTCCGCAAACATCGGCGTGCGTGGTTTACGAATCATCGAGTCCAACGATGACATCCTGCTCTATGACATCGGCCATGTCCCAGGCGCGGTCAAGATCGACTGGCGCGGCGACCTGAGCGACCCGGTGACCCGCGATTATGTCGACGGCAAGCGCTTCACCGAGCTGATGCGCGCCAAGGGCATCGAGCGCGACGACACGATCGTGATCTACGGCGACCGCGGCAACGCCCAGGCCGCGCACACCGCCTGGATCTTCACCCTGTTCGGCCACGAGGACGTGCGCCTGCTCGACGGCGGCCGCGACGCCTGGATCTCCGAGGAACGCGACACCACATTCGACCAGCCCTACCCCACGCCCAGCGACTACCCCGAGGTCACGCGCGACGACACGACCGCCCGCGCGTTCCGCGAGGACGTACTCGCCAGACTCGGCGAACCCCTCGTCGATGTGCGCTCGGCGCAGGAGTACTCCGGCGAGCTCGAGGACAAACCGCGCAACCAGGAGTACGCCGCCCTGCGCGGCGGGCACGTGCCGACGGCGGTGAACATCCCGTGGACCGAGGCCGCCACGATCGACGGCCGCTTCCGCTCCCGCGCCGACCTGGACGAGGTCTACGGCACGCTTCCCGCCGACGACCTGGTTGTCTACAGCGGGGTGGGCGAGCGGTCCAGCCACACCTGGTTCGTCCTGACCTTCCTGCTCGGCCGCAGGTCGGTGCGCAATTACGACGGATCGTGGATCGAATGGGGCAACTCGGTGCGGGTACCGATCGTCACGGGCACCGAACCAGGTGTCGCGAATCGGATCATTTGAAACATGTTCACATCACTGGACGCCGCGTAGTGTGACCTGCGACCTACTCGACAGTAGGGCTAGCCGAGTTCGAGCAGGGTTGGCACACTGCCTACACTCGCCCGAGACGAAAGTTGTCGATACCGGGCACGGGGCCTAACCGGCGACCCGTTCCCCGACGCGACCAAAGATTGCACACAGGAGGCTCAGTGCCCAGCCATGCCAGCGCACGGATCACGAAGGTACTCGTAGCTAACCGCGGCGAGATCGCGGTTCGCGTGATCCGGGCTGCCAAGGACGCGGGAATCACCAGCGTCGCGGTGTACGCCGAGCCCGATGCCGACGCTCCCTTCGTGAAGCTCGCCGACGAGGCGTTCGCCCTCGGCGGTCAGACCTCTGCCGAGTCGTACCTCGTGTTCGACAAGATCCTCGACGCGGCGGCCAAGTCCGGCGCCGACGCGATCCACCCCGGTTACGGTTTCCTCTCCGAGAACGCCGACTTCGCCCAGGCCGTCATCGACGCCGGGCTGATCTGGATCGGCCCGTCGCCGCAGTCCATCCGCGACCTCGGTGACAAGGTCACCGCGCGCCACATCGCCGAGAAGGCGAAGGCGCCGATGGCCGCGGGCACCAAGGACCCGGTCAAGAACGCCGACGAGGTCGTCGCGTTCGCCAAGGAATACGGCGTCCCGGTGGCCATCAAGGCCGCGTTCGGTGGCGGTGGCCGCGGCATGAAGGTCGCCCACACCATCGAGGAGATCCCCGAGCTGTTCGAGTCGGCGACCCGTGAGGCCATCGCCGCCTTCGGTCGCGGCGAATGCTTCGTCGAGCAGTACCTCGACAAGGCCCGCCACGTCGAAGCCCAGGTCATCGCCGACCAGCACGGCAACGTGGTCGTCGCCGGTACCCGCGACTGCTCGCTGCAGCGCCGGTTCCAGAAGCTCGTCGAGGAGGCGCCCGCGCCGTTCCTGTCCGACAAGGTGCGCGCCGCGATCCACGAGTCGGCCAAGCGCATCTGCCGCGAGGCGGGCTACTACGGTGCGGGCACCGTGGAGTACCTGGTGCAGGGCGAGACCGTGTCGTTCCTCGAGGTGAACACCCGCCTGCAGGTGGAGCACCCGGTCACCGAGGAGACCGCGGGCATCGACCTGGTGCGTCAGCAGTTCGCGATCGCCAACGGCGAGGAACTGTCGATCAAGGAAGACCCCACCCCGCGTGGCCACTCGTTCGAGTTCCGGATCAACGGTGAGGACGCCGGTCGCGGCTTCCTGCCCGCTCCCGGCCCGGTGAACGTCTACCGCGAGCCCACCGGCCCCGGTGTGCGCGTCGACTCCGGTGTGGTCCAGGGCAGCGTCATCGGCGGTCAGTTCGACTCGATGCTGGCCAAGCTGATCGTCACCGGCGAGAACCGTGAGCAGGCGCTGCAGCGTGCCCGCCGCGCGCTGGCCGAGTTCGAGGTCGAGGGTCTGGCGACGGTGATCCCGTTCCACCGCGCGGTCATCGAGGATCCGGCCTTCATCGGCGACGGCGAGAAGTTCGACATCTACACCAAGTGGATCGAGAACGAGTGGAAGAACACCGTCGAGCCGTACACCGCCGGTGGCGTGTCCGACGATGACGACGACGATCTGCCCCGGCAGAAGGTTGTCGTCGAGGTCGGCGGACGTCGCGTCGAGGTGTCGCTGCCCGGTCAGTTCACCCTCGGTGGCGGTGCGGCCGGTTCGGCGGGCAACGGTGTGGTGCGCAAGAAGCCGAAGGCGCGCAAGCGTGGCGGCGCCGGTGCCGGTGCCGCGTCGGGTGACGCGGTCACCGCGCCGATGCAGGGCACCGTCGTGAAGGTCGCGGTCGAAGAGGGCCAGACCGTCGAGGCGGGTGACCTGATCGCGGTGCTCGAGGCCATGAAGATGGAGAACCCGGTCAACGCGCACAAGGCCGGTGTCGTCACCGGGCTCGCCGTCGCTGCGGGTGCGGCGATCACCCAGGGCACGGTCCTGGCGGAGATCAAGTAGACAACAGCTAGCTGTCCACAACGGGCGTCGGTCTCCACGGACCGGCGCCCGTTGTCGTTCGCCGAGCGGCCGCGAGGAACCGCGCTGACGGATTCGTGTCCGGCACCGCGGAGACGGATCGGTGAACGGGCGCGGAAGATCATGCGTCTCGCCCGGCTGGGTGGCCTGCTTCTGTCGTATCGTGGGTCGGGTGACCAGTACTGCGCACACCGATCTGGACCCGCTCTCGACGCCGGGTTCGGCAACGGTGGCCGAGGTCATCCAGGCTCGCCGGGAAACCGGTAGCCGTACTGACGGCAATCGTCTCGCGCTGGTGATCGAGGGCGGTGGCAGCCGCGGTGTGTATTCCAGCGGCATGGTGCAGGCGCTCGAGGAGCTGGGCCTGGCGAAGGTGTTCGACGCCGTGTACGGCACGTCGGCCGGGGCGATCAACGGCGCCTGGTTGCTGTGCGGGCGCGCGGCGACGGGGATGCGGTCGTGGACCGATCCGGCGATCATGCGCCGTGTGGTCGATCCGGTACGCATCTTCCGCGGTCGCCCCGTGTTCGATCTGCACTATCTCGTGCATCGCGTGTACGACGGCATCGAACCGATGGACTTCCCCGCGATTCTGGCCAACCCCACCACCTTCCACCCCATCGCGACCGATATCCGCACCGGGCAGTCGGTGGACCTCGGGCCCTACATCACCGACAAACAGAGCCTCATGACGGCGCTGCGGGCCTCTGCGGGCCTTCCGCTGCTGGCTGGACCACCGGTCGCCCTCGCGGGTGGCAGCTACTTCGACGGCGGCCTCACCGAAACCGTCCCGATCCGCACCGCCGTGGCCGCGGGCACCACCCACGCCCTGGTCCTGCGCACCCGCCGGACCGATGAAGTCCGCCCGCCCGCGCCCCTGCTGCACCGGGTGGTCGGCGGCGGCTACATGCGTGCCATCGCGCCCGGTGCGTTCCGGGCGTGGAGCAAGCGGCCGGGTCAGCAGGCGATGGAGGACAGCTACCTCGACGGCCTCGGCGATCATGTCCTCCAAGTCCACCCACCCGCCGGTTCCCCCGCCATCGACAGCGCGGCCCGCGACACCGACCTGCTCACCCGCGCGCTCGACATCGGCCGCACCGCGGTTCACTCCCTGCTCGGTGGCGGCACCCTCCGCACAGCCTGATTCCGGCTCGGCCGACGACACCTGGGCCCGTGTCCGGAGCCGCCGCCCGCGTGCGGCTTCGGCAGCGGTCGGCGGCCGTGGCCCAGCGGTCGAACACTAGGCTGCTCGCGTGGAACCGATCGAGATCAACGCAGGGTCCTGGTATCTGCGCGCGCTGCGCGCCGACGAGCGCATCGACGACCGACCCGCGCTGGCCGACGGCGGCATCACCGATCCCGGCTACGTGGCCGCCCGGTCGGCGCAGTGGGCGGACGAGTCGCACTTCTCCTGGGCGGTCTGCGTTCCGACGACGGCCGAGATGGTCGCTGAGATCGGCGTGACGCCCGGCCCCGACGCCACCGCGGCGGTCACCGGCTGGGCTCGTCCCGGCGAGGACGAGGCACTGGCCGCCGGTCTGGCCTCGGTCCACCGTTTCGTCGCGGGCGCACTCGGACTGACTGTTCCGCCTCCCCGCGTATCTCGGCCGGATTGAGGCGCGGGGAGGCTCGGTTACGCGGCTGGCGGTGAGATGTCGGTCAAGTCAGCCGGTGCCCGACGAGTTACCCGTGTTCTCGCGTGAGTACCGCGTCCAGCGCGTCGACGGCCTGACGCAGCTCGTCCTCGGTGACCGTCAGCGGCGGACGGAAGCGGATGCCGCGCTCCCCCGTGCCGAGCAGCAGCACATGCTCACGTTCGCGCAGTTCCGTCACCACCCGGTCACGCAGCTGCGGCGTCGCCAGCGTCACCGCGCACATCAGCCCACGCCCACGCGCCTCGCTGACCACGTCCGGGTGCGCGGCGGCCAGCTTGCCGAGCCGGTCGAGCAGGAACGCGCCGAGCGGTGCCACGCCCTCGATCAGCCGATCCCGTTCCAGCACTTCGAGAATGCGCCGGGTGCGCACCATGTCGGTGAGGTTGCCGCCCCAGGTGGAGTTGAGCCGTGAGCTCACCCGGAAGACATTGTCGACCACCTCGTCGACCCGGCCGCCCGCCATGATTCCGCAGATCTGGGTCTTCTTGCCGAAGGCCACCACATCGGGCGCGACATCCAATTGCTGGAAGGCCCAGGTGGTTCCGGTCAGGCCGACGCCGGTCTGCACCTCGTCGAGGATGAACAGCGCGTCGTTGGCGTGGCACAGCCGCTGCATGGCGGCGAGGAATTCCGGCCGCAGATGACGGTCACCGCCTTCGCCCTGGATCGGTTCGGCGATGAAGCAGGCGATGTCGTGCGGGTTGTCGGCGAAGGCCTGTTCGGCCTGGGCCAGCGCCCGCGTTTCGAGGGCGGCGATGTCGGGGCCCGCGAAAGTGTGCGGTGTGTCGATGCGCGGCCAATCGAATTTCGGGAATCGCGCGGTCTTGACCGGGTCGGTGTTGGTGAGCGACAACGTATAACCGCTGCGCCCGTGGAAGGCGCCGGTCAGGTGCAGCACCTTGGTACCGAGTTCCGGTGCGCGACCGTGCGATTCGTTGTGCCTGCTCTTCCAGTCGAAAGCGACTTTCAGCGCGTTCTCCACCGCGAGCGCACCACCGTCGACGAAGAACAGGTGCGGCAGGCGCGGATCACCGAGCACGCGGGCGAAGGTGTCGACGAAGCGGGCCATCTCGACGGTATAGATATCGGAGTTGCTCGGCTTGTTCAGTGCGGCGTTGGCCAGCTCGGCGAGAAAGCTCTCGTCGCCGGCCAGCGCGGGATGATTCATTCCCAGCGCGTTGGAGGCGAAGAAGCCGAACATGTCGAGATAGCTGGTGCCGTCACGTTCGTCGACGAGCGTGCGACCGCGCGATTCGTGTAGGTCGAGCACAAGCTCGAAACCGTCCGCGAGGATGTGCGAGGACAGGATTTCGTGGACCCGGTCGGCGGGGATGACCGCCGCGCCAGGGCGCTCCAGTTCGATGGTCATGAAACCGACGATACGCAAATATTTACGGAAGTTCTACGGAATCACGAATCAAATTACGGAAGATCACTACCTGTCATAGAATGTCTGCAGGATGATGGTGCTGCGGGTGTGCACATTTGCCGTGGCCCTGATCTCCTGCAGCAGATGTTCCAGATGCCGAGGCGAGGCCACCCGAACCAGCAGGACGTAGCTCTCCTCGCCCGCTACCGAGTGGCACCCCTCGATGCCGGGGATGTGCTGCAGCAAGGCGGGCGCGTCATCGGGCTGGGACGGGTCGAGAGGAGTGATCGCGACGAACGCCGACAACAAGTGCCCGAGCGCTTCGGGGTCCACCTGCGCCGCGTATCCGCGGATCACGCCGCGCGCTTCGAGCCTGCGCACCCGCGATTGCACCGCGGAGACCGAGAGACTGGCCTTCTCCGCCAGATTCGACAATGTGGCGCGGCCGTCTGCCATCAGTTCTTTGATCAATAGTCGATCGATGTCATCGAGCTGGGGTCGAGCCGGTGTATCCGCCATCAGCGAAGGCTAACGCAGCGTGGGGCTCGCGCGGGGAAAACTTCTTTCCGTTCCCCACCGAATTCTCCCGAACTTTTCCGTGAGTCGTACCAAACAGCAGAAGGTGAGCAGAGTACCGATGACCCAGACCGTGAACTTCTCCGAGCAGCTCTCGCTGCGAGCCAGGGCGCTCCTGCACGGCCTCGGCGCCGCGGTGCCGGAGCCCGGCCCGCTGCTGGCGCGCACGCCGATCTCCGGCGGTGTCCTGTTGCCGCTGGCCGTCGACGCCCCCGCCGACGTGGACGCCGCGATCGGCCGCGCCGCAACCGCGTTCGAGGCCTGGCGCACGGTCCCCGCGCCGGTGCGAGCGGGCCTGGTGCGCAGGCTGGCCCAGTTGCTGGTGACCCATCAGGACGAGCTGGCGGAGCTGGTGACCCTGGAGGCGGGCAAGATCGGCCCCGAGGCGCTGGGCGAAGTGCAGGAGATGATCGACGTCTGCGAGTTCGCGATCGGGCTCTCGCGCCAACTCTACGGCGCCACCATGCCTTCCGAACGTCCCGGCCATCGCCTCATGGAGACATGGCATCCACTCGGCGTAGTCGGGGTGATCTCGGCGTTCAATTTCCCTGTCGCGGTGTGGGCTTGGAATACCGCGATCGCCCTGGTGTGCGGCGACACGGTGGTCTGGAAGCCGTCGGAGACCACACCGTTGACGGCGCTGGCCTGCCACACGCTGCTGCGTCGCGCGGCGGTGGATGTGGGCGCGGATCCCGAAGTGCACCAGCTGATCCAAGGGGACGCGACCGTCGGCTCGGCGTTGGTCGACGATGGCCGGGTCGCCCTGGTGAGCGCGACGGGCTCGGTGCGGATGGGCGCCACCGTCGCCCCGCGGGTGGCCGGGCGTTTCGGTCGATGCCTGCTCGAGCTGGGTGGAAACAACGCCGCGATCGTCGCGCCGAGTGCCGATCTGGAACTGGCGGTGCGTGGCATCGTCTTCTCCGCGGCGGGGACAGCAGGCCAGCGGTGTACGAGTCTGCGACGGTTGATCGCGCATCGTTCGATCGCCGACCAGCTGGTCGAACGGCTCGCCGCGGCGTACGGCCAACTGCCCGTGGGCAATCCACTCGACGACGGCATCCTGGTCGGGCCGCTGATCAACGAGCGCGCCTTCGCCGGGATGCAGAAGGCGCTGGTCGGGTCGGTGGCCGAGGGCGGCGACATCATCTGCGGCGGTGAGCGCGTCGAGACGCTCGGACCCGACGCCTACTACGTGCGGCCCGCCCTCGTCCGCATGCCCGCGCAGACCGAACTCGTGCGCGAGGAAACCTTCGCGCCGATTCTGTACGTGCTGACCTACGACGAACTCGACGAAGCCATCGCCTTGAACAACGGTGTGACCCAGGGACTTTCCTCGTCGATCTTCACTCTCGACCAGCGCGAGGCCGAACAGTTTCTCGCCGGTTCCGACTGCGGCATCGCCAATGTCAACATCGGGACATCGGGCGCGGAGATCGGCGGCGCGTTCGGCGGGGAGAAGAACACCGGCGGCGGCCGGGAGTCGGGCTCCGACTCCTGGAAGGCCTACATGCGCCGGGCCACCAACACCGTCAACTACTCCACCGAACTCCCGCTCGCGCAAGGCATCCATTTCGGCTGATCAGGCCAGCGATTTCGCCTTCCACCCCACCCCGTGTAAAGTGGTATTTGCAACGCGGGATGGAGCAGCTCGGTAGCTCGCTGGGCTCATAACCCAGAGGTCGCAGGTTCAAATCCTGTTCCCGCTACTACGAAGAAGGCCCCGGAGTTTCGACTCCGGGGCCTTCTTCGTTATCCGTTGCCGAGTCGCAGGGTCCAGTTCCCCCGGTAGTGCAGCCGGGTGACGCTCGCGGGCGGAACATCCATGCGCCAGAACGACTTCGCCGGTGCGTCGAGCACCACGAGCAGCGCGGCGCGCACCACGGCGGGGTGCGTCACCGCCACGGTGTTACGACCCGACGAGGCGATCTCGGCCAGCCAGAAGCGCACCCGCTCGACCAGATCGGTGATGGATTCCCCACCGTGCCCGCGGAATTCGGGGTCGGTGAGCCAGGCGAACAACTGGTCCTGAGCGAGTTTGCCCATCTCACTGCCCCGCCACGACCCGGCATCGAGGTCCCGTAATCGCACGTCCTGTTCGCCGACCAGGCCCAATTCCTCCGCCGTCTCGCGAACCCGCCGCTCCGGCCCTGTCCGCACCAACGCTTCATCGAGCGGCACGCAGGCACGCACCGCGGCCCGCCCCGACTCGTCAAGGGGTTCATCGACAGGAAATCGCGCCTTACGTACCGCCTCGGTAAGGCCATGGCCGACAAGGTCGACTCTCAGCACCGTTTGCACGAGAGTCGAGGGTAGCGACGAATGCGATCCACGCCACAACCCGGGCTGGGCCCCTCCCCGGTCATCGGCGTGTTCGCGCTGGTCGGGGTGCATGACGGCGACGAAGTTGTCGGTGGGTCGGTGCACACTTGGTGCTATGGATCGGTTCTCCCCCGCGACGGCACAGTGGTTCGACGGCGCCTTCCCCGGCGCGACGTCGGCCCAGCTCGGCGCGTGGGATGCGATCGCTGCGGGCGAGAACACACTGGTGATCGCGCCGACGGGATCGGGCAAGACTCTGTCCGCGTTCCTGTGGGCCATCGATCAGCTGGCTCACCGGGACCCACCCGAGCCGGGAGCGTCCCGGGGCACGTCGGTGCTCTACGTGTCGCCGTTGAAGGCGCTGGCTGTGGATGTGGAACGCAATCTACGGGCACCCCTGGTAGGAGTCACGCAGACGGCGAAACGGCTGGGGCTCGACCCACCGGATATCTCGGTGGGGGTGCGCTCCGGTGACACCCCGCCCGCCCAGCGCCGGGCGATGTTGCGCACCCCACCGGACATTCTGATCACGACCCCCGAGTCGTTGTTCTTGCTGTTGACCTCGGCCGCGCGCGAGACGCTGGCCGAGGTCAACACGGTGATCGTCGACGAAGTGCACGCCATCGCCGGGTCGAAGCGTGGTGCGCACCTGGCCTTGTCGCTGGCCCGGCTGGATCAACTCACCGACAAGCCCGCGCAACGAATCGGGTTGTCGGCGACGGTGCGCCCGCCCGAGGAGGTCGGGCGATTCCTGGTCGGCAACGCGCCGATCACCATTGTGCGGCCGCCCGCACCGAAGACCTTCGACCTGTCGGTGCGGGTGCCGGTGGCCGATATGACCGATCCGGGCGGCGACTCCGATCAGCCGGGTTCGATCTGGCCGCATGTCGACGAGGCCATCGTCGACCTGGTGCTCGAGCATCGGTCCTCGATCGTGTTCGCCAACTCCCGGCGGCTCGCCGAACGGCTCACGGCGCGGCTCAACGAGACCTATGCCGCCCGCCTCGGCGAGCCGGTGGAGACCGAGCACAAGCCACCCGCCCAGCTCGGGCCGTCCACCGAGGTGATCCACGGGGCCGAGCACCTGTTGGCGCGCGCCCATCACGGGTCGGTCAGCAAGGAACAGCGCGCCATCATCGAGGACGACCTCAAGACCGGTCGGCTGCGCTGCGTGGTGGCCACCAGCAGCCTCGAGCTCGGCATCGATATGGGCGCGGTGGACCTGGTGGTCCAGGTGGAGGCGCCGCCCTCGGTGGCCAGTGGGCTGCAACGGGTCGGGCGGGCCGGGCACCAGGTGGGTGAGATCTCGCGGGGCGTGCTGTTCCCCAAACACCGCACCGACGTGATCCACTGCACCGTCGCCGCCCAGCGCATGCTCACCGGTGAGATCGAGAAGCTCCAGATCCCCGCGCACCCGCTCGATATCCTCGCCCAGCAGACGGTGGCGGCCTGCGCGCTCGAACCCATCGATGTCGACGCCTGGTTCGATCTCGTCCGTTCCACCGGCAGCTACGCGAACCTGCCCCGCTCGGCCTACGAATCGGTGCTCGACCTGCTGGCCGGACGCTATCCGTCCGACGAGTTCGCCGAACTACGTCCGCGCGTGGTGTGGGACCGCGACGCGGGCACCATCACCGGCCGTCCCGGCGCCCAGCGCCTGGCGGTGACCTCCGGTGGCGCGATCCCCGACCGTGGGATGTTCGCGGTGTTCATGGTGGGCGAAAAGGCTTCGCGGGTGGGTGAACTCGACGAGGAGATGGTCTACGAGTCGCGCGTGGGCGATGTGTTCGCGCTCGGTGCGACCAGTTGGCGGATCGAGGAGATCACCTTCGATCGGGTCCTGGTGTCACCGGCGTTCGGACTGCCCGGCCGGTTGCCGTTCTGGCACGGTGACGGATTGGGCCGTCCCGCCGAATTGGGCGCCGCGCTGGGTGAATTCGTTCGCACGGCCGGTCAGGTACCAGCCGACGAGTTGTCCCGGATCGTGGCCGACATGGGCTCCGGTGCGGTGCTCACCTCGGCCGACGCCATGCCGGGAGTTCCCGGCCCGCTGACCGAACCCACCACGACAACCCGGGGCTCGAAGAAGGCGGGGCGTACTGCGACGACCGGCGTCGACGGCCCCACCGGAGCCGCCGACGGGCAGACCGCCACCGCGAGGAGGACGAAGACACCCGCCGAGCGGAGCAAGCCCGCGGTACGGCTCGCGCAGTTGGTGCGCACCGCCGGACTCGATCAGAACGCGACAGCCAACCTGGTCGGCCTGCTCGAGGAACAGCGCAGTGCCACCGGCCAATTGCCGACCGATCGGACCCTGGTCGTGGAACGGTTCCGCGACGAACTCGGCGACTGGCGCCTGGTGCTGCACTCGCCCTTCGGCACCCCGGTGCACGCACCGTGGGCGCTGGCGGTGGGGGCGCGTCTGCAGGAACAGTTCGGTATCGATGCCGCCCCGACCGCCTCCGACGACGGCATCGTGGTGCGCCTGCCCGATACGACCGACCAACCGCCCGGCGCCGAACTGTTCGCCTTCGAACCCGACGAGATCGACGACATCGTCACCGAACAGGTGGGCGGCTCCGCCCTTTTCGCATCCCGCTTCCGCGAATGCGCCGCCAGAGCGCTGCTCCTGCCGCGCCGCGACCCCGGCAAGCGCGCACCGCTGTGGCAGCAGCGGCAGCGCTCGGCCCAATTGCTGGACGTGGCACGCAAATTCCCGCAGTTCCCGATCCTGCTGGAGACCGTCCGCGAATGTCTGCGCGACGTATACGACCTGCCCGCCCTGCGCGACCTGCTCACCAAGGTGGCCCGCCGCGAGATCCGCCTGATCGAGGTCGAGACCGCGAGCCCGTCGCCCTTCGCCGGCGCCCTGCTGTTCTCCTACATCGGGCAATTCCTCTACGACGGCGACAGCCCACTGGCCGAACGCCGGGCAGCCGCGCTGGCTTTGGACTCCAGCCTGCTCGCCGAACTCCTCGGCCGCGTCGAGCTGCGCGAACTCCTCGACCCCGCCGTCATCACCCTGACCGAGCAAGAACTCCAACGCCTCGCCCCCGAGCGCCTGGCCCGCGACGCTGAAGGTCTGGCCGACCTGCTCCGTCTCCTCGGTCCCCTCACGCCCACCGAAGCCGCAGCACGCTGCGTTCCCCGCCCCGGCACCGCGTCCGCCGCGCGCCACGCCGAAGCGATGGACACCGGCACCCACTCACCCGACGAACCCGCACACAGCACGCCGGATGAGGGACTCGATTCTGCCCGCGGCAACCTGCTCGCCGATTCCGATGCACCGGCGTGGTTCGCGGAACTGCGGGATTCGCGGCGGGCGCTGGAAGTTTCGTTCGCAGGTCGTACCTGGTGGGTGGCGGTGGAGGATGCCGCTCGGCTGCGGGACGCGCTCGGAGTGCCCTTGCCGATCGGAGTACCCGCGGCGTTCATCGAACCGGTCCCCGATCCGCTCGGCGACCTCGTCGGGCGCTACGCGCGCACCCACGCACCGTTCACCACCACCGCGGTCGCCGACCGCTTCGGCCTCGGAACGGCCGTCGCCGTGACGGCGCTGCACCGATTGCTCGCCGAGAAACGCGTGGTGGAAGGTGAATTCACGCCGGACACTGCTGGTGGCGAGTGGTGTGACGCCCAGGTCCTTCGCCGATTGCGCCGCCGTTCACTGGCTGCCGCGCGGCACGAGGTCGAGCCGGTGTCCACCGCCGCGTTCGCTCGGTTCCTGCCGTCCTGGCAACACGTCGGATCCGGCGAGCTACGCGGTGTCGACGGCGTGGCGACAGTGGTGGAACAGCTTGCGGGCGTACCGATCCCGGCCTCGGCCTGGGAATCGCTGATTCTGCCCACCCGAGTGCGCGACTACTCACCCGCCATGCTGGACGAGCTGATGGCGACCGGCGAGGTGGTGTGGTCGGGCCACGGCGCGATCACCGCCCGCGACGGGTGGGTCGCCCTGCACCTGGCCGACCAGGCACCCTTCACCCTGCCTCCCGCCGACGAGATCGACCCCACCGACCTCCAGCTCGGTCTCCTGGCCGCACTCGGCGCGAATCTGGAACCGTGGCCGGCGGTCGATCTCGACGCACCCGATCCCGTCGCCGCGAACCGTGTCCAGCAACTGCCATCCACCTTGCGCGGCGGCGGCGCCTATTTCTTTCGCCAACTCGCCGACTCCGCGGGCCTGCTCGACGACAAAGCCGCCGGGGAGGCTCTGTGGCAGCTGGTTTGGGCGGGCTATGTCTCCGGTGACACCTTCGCCCCGGTGCGCGCCCTGCTGTCCGGCACCGCCCGCGCCACCACCGCGCACCGCACCCCGCGCCGCTCGCCCCGGGGCCGCGCGTATCTGCCGCGACCGGCGATGCCGACCCGGTCCGGTCCGCCCACACTGGCGGGACGCTGGTCGATCCTGCCCGAACGCGTGCAGGACAACACCGTTCGCGCCCATGCCACCGCCGATCAACTGATCGAACGCTACGGCGTGCTCACTCGCGGTTCGGTGCAGAACGAAGGGATATCCGGCGGTTTCCAGCTGATGTACCGGGTGCTCACCGAGTTCGAGGATCGCGGCCGGTGCAGGCGCGGCTATTTCGTCGACACGCTCGGCGGCGCCCAGTTCTCCACCACCGACACCGTCGACCGTCTGCGCTCGTTCGACACCGACCGTGACACCACCAGAGCGGGCGTCGCGCTCGCCCTCGCGGCATGCGACCCCGCCAACCCCTACGGCGCCGCGCTACCGTGGCCGAAGGGCGACGCCGAGGGCGGTCATCGGCCCGGTCGCAAAGCGGGCGCGTTGGTGGTTCTGGTCGGTGGCGAACTGGTGCTCTACTCCGAGCGCGGCGGCAAAACTCTGCTCAGTTTCACCGAGGACGTCGGCCTGCGCCGGGCGGCAGCGTTCGCGCTGGCCGGGCTGGTGCGCGATCGCCGGGTCGACAGCTTGGTGATCGACAAGATCAACGGAGACACTGTGCACGGCAACCTCTTCGCCGAAGTCCTGATCGAAGCCGGTTTCTCGATGACCCCGAGCGGTCTGCGGCTGCGCAGGCAGGTGTAGCCGAATGCCCGAGGGCGATACCGTCTTCCGCGCCGCACAGCGCCTACGTACGGCGTTGGCCGGTAAAACGCTCACCCGCAGCGATTTCCGGGTTCCGCGGTACGCCACCGTGGATCTGGTCGGCGAACGTGTCGAGGAGGTCGTCAGCTACGGCAAGCACCTGTTCATCCGCACCGACCGCGTGAGCATCCACACCCATCTGAAGATGGAAGGTGTGTGGCGGGTGTTCCACCGCGGCCAGCGCTGGACCAAACCCGCGGTCACCGCGCGAGTGGTGCTCGCCAACGACGAGGTCGAGGCCGTCGGCTTCTCGCTCGGCAAGGTTCAGGTGCTGCTGCGCGCCGACGAACACACGGTCATCGACCACCTCGGCCCCGATCTCCTCGGCCAGGATTGGGATGCGGCGGAGGCGTTGCGCAGGCTCACCGAGTACCCGCGTCGCGCCGTCGGTCTCGCCCTGCTCGACCAGCGCAATCTGGCAGGCATCGGCAACATCTACCGCAGCGAGATCTGTTTCCTGCGCAGGGTCCACCCCGTTACCCCGGTCGGCGACATCCCCGATCTCGTAGCGCTCGTCGACGAAGCTCACCGTGTTCTCGGCAAAGCCGCACACCAACCACCTTGGCGCGCCATGGTCTACGGCCGCACTCGCCGTTCCTGCCCCCGCTGCGGCACCCCGATCGCTTCCCAGTTACTCGGCGAAGACGACCCCGGTGACCGCATCACTCAACGCGAACGCGGCATCTACTTCTGCCCACGCTGCCAGCCGAGCCCGTGAGATCACCTCGCCCGTGTGTGCTCACAGCCCGCAGCGCCCCGGTCTGATGGCTCAGCGGTCCTGCGGCACCGGTTCCAGCAACTGCGGACGCGGTTCCGGAGCGGCGGCCCGCAACGCGTCGGCCGACGTGTCGTCGGGTTGGGTCTGCGATTCGATCTCGGCCCGTACGCGCGCCTGGTAGGTGGACACCTCGCGGTCGATATCGTCGGAGTCCCAACCGAGAACGGGTGCCACGAGGTGGGCGACCTGCTCGGCGCAGTTCGCGCCGCGATCGGAATACTCGATCGAGATGCGGGTGCGACGGGCCAGGATGTCGTCGAGGTGCAGCGCGCCTTCCGCGGCCGCGGCGTAGACCGCCTCGACCTGGAGGTAGGCCGGTGCGTCGGTAATCGGTTGCAGGAGTTCGGGTTTGCCCGCTGCCATCGCGAGCACCTCGTCGACCAGCGAGCCGTAGCGGTCGAGCAGGTGCGTCATCCGGTACGGGTGGACGCCGTAGTGCTCGGCGAGCTGCACGGTCTGGTTGACCAGCGCGAAGTAGCCGTCGGCGCCGAGCAGCGCCACCTTCTCGGTGATCGACGGCGAGACGCGCGCCGGAATATCTTGTGCGGCTTCGTCCATCGCGTCCGCCGCCATCACCCGGTAGGTGGTGTACTTGCCGCCCGCGATGCTCACCAGTCCGGGCGCGACCCTGGCCACAGCGTGCTCGCGCGAGAGCTTGGACGTGTCGTCGTTCTCCCCCGCCAGCAGTGGGCGCAGGCCCGCGTAGACGCCGTCGATATCGGCGTGCGTGAGCGGGGTGATCAGCACCTCGTTGACCCGGTCGAGCAGGTAGTCGATATCGGCCTTGGTCGCCGCGGGATGGGCGAGGTCGAGATTCCAGTCGGTGTCGGTGGTGCCGACGATCCAGTGCGCGCCCCACGGGATGATGAACAGCACCGAGGTGGTGGTGCGCAGGATGATCGCGGCATCGCTGACGATGCGGTCGCGCGGCACCACGATGTGCACACCTTTGGACGCGCGCACATGGAATCGGCCGCGTTGCCGCGACAGACTCTGCACCTCATCGGTCCACACGCCGGTCGCGTTGATCACCACATTCGCCCGCGCCTCGCCGGTACGCCCGTCCTCGGTGTCGCGCAGCTTCACCCCCACGACCCGGTCGGCTTCGCGCAGGAATCCGACGACCTGCGTGGAGGTGCGGATGACCGCGCCGTAGTGCGCGGCGGTGCGGGCAACCGTCATGGTGTGGCGGGCGTCGTCGACGACGGTGTCGTAGTAGGTGACCCCGCCGATCATCGAGTCCCGGCGCAGGCCGGGGGCGAGCCGCATCGCGCCGTGCCGGGTCAGATGATGCTGTCCTGGAACGGATTTCGAGCCACCCATGGTGTCGTACAGGGTCAGGCCCGCGGCAACGTAGGGCCGCTCCCACACGCGGTGGGTCAGCGGATAGAGGAACCGCAGCGGCTTCACCAGGTGCGGCGCGAGCGTCGACAACGCCAGCTCACGTTCCTTCAGCGCTTCCCTGACCAGGCCGAATTCGAGCTGTTCGAGGTAGCGCAGGCCACCGTGGAACATCTTGGACGAGCGGCTCGACGTGCCCGACGCGAGATCGCGGGCCTCGACCAGCGCGACCGACAGCCCCCGTGTCGCGGCATCGAGCGCGATACCGGCGCCCACGACGCCGCCGCCGACCACCAGGACGTCGAACTGATCCTTGCCCAGCCGTTCCCAGGCGGTCCGCCGATGTTCCGGCCCCAGATCGCCGGGTCCGAGCCGATCCCTTTTCCCGCCCGCAACCAACTCTCCCGGGTGCAGGAACGGAAACTCCGGTGTCTGCGACATGCTCGACTCCTCGCCGCCGACCGATTCCGGCCGGTCCCAGCCGACAGTTGGGGCAAACGCCGCGTTCCCGGCGCCGCTGCGTACAGGCTAAACGTAGTCCGCACTCGTCGCTGGGGACGTGCGCGGCGAGGCGTGGGTCCGAAATTCGTCGCCGACCACAAATCTTGCGGTCGCCGGCTCCACTTTCGGTAACCTGCATCAATGCGTCGCTATGTGGCTGCCATCGATCAGGGCACGACTTCGAGTCGGTGCATCATCTTCGATCGGCAGGGTCGGATCGTCGGAACCGCGCAGCGCGAGCATCGGCAGATCTTTCCCAAGCCCGGCTGGGTGGAGCACGATCCGGCGGAGGTATGGCGCAATACCGAGTCGGTGCTCGGTGCGGCGCTGGGCACCAGCCGGTGTTCGGCCGGGGATCTGGCCGCGGTCGGCATCACCAATCAGCGTGAGACCACCGTGGTGTGGGATCGGACGACCGGCGATCCCGTGTACAACGCGATCGTGTGGCAGGACACGCGCACCGATCAGCTGTGCACCGAGCTCGCGGGTGATCAAGGGCCGCAACGCTATGCGGACCGCACCGGTCTGCCGCTGTCGACCTATTTCGCCGGGCCGAAACTGCGCTGGATCCTCGACAATGTCGACGGCGTGCGGGCGCGCGCCGAGGCAGGCGACCTGTGTTTCGGCACCATGGACAGCTGGGTGCTGTGGAAGCTGACCGGTGAACACCTCACCGATGTCACCAACGCCTCACGCACCATGCTGATGGATCTTCGCACCCTGCAATGGGATCCACAGATCTGCGCGGATTTCGGCATTCCGATGTCGCTGCTCCCGCAGATCCGCAGCTCGTCGGAGGTCTACGCCGACATCACCTCCGGGCCGTTCGAGGGCATTCCGGTCGCCGGCATTCTCGGCGACCAGCAGGCGGCCACCTTCGGCCAAGCGTGCCTGTCCCCCGGCGAGGCCAAGAACACCTACGGCACGGGCAATTTCATGTTGCTCAACACCGGCACCACGCCGGTGTTCAGCAAGCACGGCCTGCTCACCACCGCCTGCTACCAACTCGGTGACACGCCGGCGGTGTACGCGCTCGAAGGCTCGATCGCCGTCACGGGCTCGCTGGTCCAATGGCTGCGCGACAATCTCGGCATCATCTCCTCCGCCGAAGAAGTGGAACCCCTGGCCCGCAGCGTCGACGACAACGGTGGCGCCCACTTCGTCCCCGCCTTCTCCGGCCTGTTCGCCCCCCGCTGGCGCCCCGACGCCCGCGGCGTCATCGCGGGCCTGACCCGCTTCGTCACCAAGGCCCACTTGGCCAGGGCGGCACTGGAATCCACCGCCTTCCAAACCCGCGAGGTTGTAGACGCCATGCGCGCCGACGCCGCCGCCCAACACCTCGACCTGGAACTCACCACCCTCAAGGTCGACGGCGGCATGACCGGCAACAACCTCCTCATGCAATTCCAAGCCGACATCCTCGACGTCCCCGTAGTCCGCCCCGTAGTCCGCGAAACCACCGCCCTCGGCGCCGCCTACGCCGCCGGCCTGGCCGTGGGCTACTGGTCCGACCTCGAAGACCTCCGAGCCAACTGGATAGCCGACCAGACCTGGACCCCTTCCATGTCCGAAGAGGAACGCACCCACCGCTACGCCGACTGGAACAAGGCCGTAGAACGCACCTACAACTGGGTCTGAGCAGCGCGCCGGTCGCTAGCCGATCGCCGACGACAGTCTGTCGACCGCTTCGGTCAGGGTGGCCTCGTCGGAGGTGGTGAAGCACAGGCGCAGGGAGTTGTCGGCGGTGTTGGAGACGGCGAAGGCTGCGCCGGGGACGTAGGCGACGCCGGAGTCCAGGGCGGTGGGGAGGAGGGTGGCGGTGTTGGTGTTGTCGGTGAATTCGGCCCAGATGAACATGCCGCCGGTGGGGTCGGTGCAGTGGAGGCGGTCGGCGAAGGTGGTGCGCAGGGCGGTGGTCAGGGCGCGGGCTCGGGTGCCGTAGGTGGCGCGGATCGCATCGATGTGGGCTGCCAGCCAGGTGGTGTCGGTCAGCAGGTCGGTGGTGATCTGCTGGGTGAGCGAGGAGCCGCAGAGGTCGGCGCCTTGTTTGAGGAGTTCCACTGCGCGCGAGACTCTTTCGGGGGCGATCATCCAGCCGACGCGCAGGGCGGGAGACAGGATCTTGGAGACGCTGGAGAGGCGGATCACCTGAGGCGAGTACGAGGCCACCGGTGCGGGGGCGGGCTGGTCGAACCACAGTTCGCCGTAAGGGTCGTCTTCGATGACCCAGAAGCCGTGCGCCTCAGCGAGTTCCGCGAGCCGGCGGCGGCGTTGCGGCGCGAGGGTGACGCCGCCGGGGTTGTGGAAGTTCGAGACGGTGTGGACGAGCGCAGGGCGTTCGCCCGCGGCCAGCAGGTCTTCGAGGATGTCGAGGCGCATGCCGTCGGAATCCAAGGGAACGGCGACGATTCGGGCACCCGCGGCTCGAAACACTTGCAGCGCACCGACATACGCGGGGTCTTCGACGATGACGAGGGCACCGGGATCGAGGAGCACTTCGGCCAGGAGCGAGAGCGCTTGCTGCGAGCCGTGGGTGATGAAGACTTCGTCGACGGGAACTGCGCGGCCGATCTCGGCCGATTCCCGGGCCGCGATCACCTCGCGCAGCGCAGGCCAGCCGGACGACTCCGTGTACTGGAGCACGGCGGGGTCACGCAGCGCGGTCTCGGCGGCGAGGGCGATGCGTTCGCGCGGCATCAGGGCGGCGTCGGGCAGCCCGCCCGCGAGGCTGATGATGTCGTCGCGGGCGGTGAGTTTGAGCAGATCCCTGATCGCCGAGCTCTGTAGACCGGCGAGCTTGCCCGCCAATGCTGGAATTGTCAGCGACATGGGAACCTCCGGGGACGCCGAGAGAAGCAATCATCCTACGATTGCATATCGCCCACCAGAATATGAAATTGTTGTCTCATACAATGAGACGCTACCGAGCGGTGATGGACTTGACCTGCCACTTTCCGTCGGTGTTCGTGGTGATGATCTCCTGCTTGTAGACCACGGCCGAGCCATCGGGGTGCATTTCGCGCAGTTCGACGTCGTAGCGGCCAGCGCTGGTTTCGCGCATCTTCACGCAGTGAGTGGTGCCCGCGGGGATCTGACCGTCGATCGCCTGCTGGATGGTCTCGGCAGGTGAGATGTTCTCGGCGTCGGGCGCCACGAACTCACGCACCTTCGCCCCGGAGCGGTCGGTGTAGAAGGCGTACTGGAAGCCGAGGATGGCCCTGGCACCGGTGCTGGTGTCGCCCGGTCCGTTGCCGACGGTCACCGACTGTTCGGCGACGGACTGGCACTCGGTGCCCGACGCGACCGAGGGAACCGGCGCGGCCGTGACACCGGGATCGGCGCCGCCACCACGCTTGACCAGCCCGATCGTCAGGACCAGCGCCACCACGAGCAGAACCGCCGCGGCCACACCGCCGATGATCCAGCGCAGGCGCTTGTTGTCGGGTTCCGTCTCCACCGGCGCCGGGGTAGCCGGCGTCTTCGGCGCGAGACGGCGCGCGATCGGGTCGTCGGCCCACGACAGGCCGGGTTCGGATGGCGGCTTGGGAATCCCGCCGTCATCGTCGGGGTTGTCCCACCACGCCTTGTCGGCGGCGGGCCTCGGCTTGTCGGGAACCAGCGGAGTGCGGGAGCCCTCGGGCGGCCGCACGGTGTCCGCGGCGGGCCCGCTCTCGCGTGACGGCGGCTGCGGCGCAGGATCTTTGGGGCCGGGGCGACCGCGACGGATCACCTCGGTGAGTTCGCGACCGGACGTCACCGGCACGGAATCACCGAAGACCGAGTCGCCGAAGACCGAACTCTCACCGCGCGGCGGCTCACCACCGAAACGCACAGTCGGGTCGGCAGCGGGCGGACCACCGGGAGTGGGTCCGCCGAACGGCGCGGGGGGACCCGGACGAGCGGGCGGCGGCGTCGCTACCGCGTCACCGAAGACCGAAGTCGGCGCGGAACGGCGACCGTCGGGCAACCGAGGCGGCGCTTGACCGCTGCCCGGCGCCGAGCCTTGATCTGTCGGCGTGGACCCCGAAGGCGGAGCCGAGAGCCGCGCGGGCGGACCGGGCGGCACCGAGCCGGCGAACGGACCGGCAGGCGGCGGAGCAACGGGCGGCTGACCGGCGACAGGCCCACCGAACGGACCCGGCGCGGGCGCACCGGCCGGCGGACCGAACGGGCCGGGCGGTGCGCCGACAGGCGGTTCGGCCGGTCGCCAACCCCGCTCCGGAACCCCGGACGGCGCGGGCGGAGGCGTGGCGGGAACGGGCCCACCGAAGCCGGCGTCATCGACCGGCGGCCCGAAATCTCCTACGGGAGAGCCGAAATCCGCGGCCGCTCGTTGTCGATCGCCGCGTTCGTTCTCGTCGCCCTCGGTGCCCAAGTCCAATCCTTTCCCGGGACACACGTGTGGGGCGGTCGAAGGCGACCGCCCCACACGACAAACTGCGTGTCAGTACTGGATCGAGCCACCCCACTGGGTGTTCACACCCGCGACGTTCACCGTCTGAAGCAGCTCCCCCGGCACGGGCAGTGTAGCCTTCGCGGCCGCATCGAGCGCGGCGTTGCCGCCCGGCTGCGCCTTGATCCAGTTCTCCACCGCGGCCTTGGCCAGGTTGGCCTGCGTGGTGTCGAGCACCGTCACGGTGGTGTTGTCGCTGCGGCCGTCGCCACCGTTGAAGGTGGTGACCTTGACCTCGTTCGCGCCGACGTACTCCACCGAGATACCGGCGTCACCGAAACCGCCACCCGGCGTCCGGTAGCCGACCGTGCCGACGTAGCCCGAGGCGTTGTTGTAGTGGTGGGTGTTCGCCAGGATTCCGGCACCGTCGACGGTGACGCCGATTTCCTGACGCGGGCCCTCCATCTCGACGACGGGCGCGGCGGGCGCGTTGGCCAGGCGCGGCGCCTGCCAGGCCGGCTCCTTCGGCTCCTGGACGAGGGTGTCCGGAGACTCGACCTCGGCCTGGGTGCCGGTCCCGGTGCCCTGATCGGACGGCACGGTGGGCTGCGTCTGCTGCTGGCCCGGCGTGGCGCCCGGCTGGCTCGGCGTGGTGCCCGTCTCCGGCTTGGTGGTGCCCGGCTGGTCGGGCGTCGCGCCCGCGCGCTCCGGCTGGACCGCAGGCTGCGCCTGACCGGGGACCGGCAGCGGCGCGACACGGGGGCTGGTGACACCCGGCTGGCTCGGCGTCGGCTTGGCGGGGGTGCCCTGCTCCGGCTGACCGGGCGCGGGGCTGGTGACACCCGGCTGGGCCGGCGTGGGCTTGGTCTCGCCCGGCTTCGTCTGACCCGGCTTGACGTTCTCCGGGGTTTCCGTTTCCGGGGTCTCCGGAGCTTCTACTTCGCCCGAAGGCTGGCCCGGCTGCGCAGGAGCCGGAGTCGCGGGCGTGGTCGGCTGGTCACTGGGGACCGCGCCGGCCGGAGCCGCGAGGAGGGTTGCCACGGCTGCCGCGGCGGCCAAAGGCAACGACGTGCTTGCCATCGCTCGCTGCGCCCGACTCGGCTTACGATGCTTCACTTTTCGTAATCCCTTTCCCGGAGGGAATCCCCCACTGCTCCACCACGCGATCACAACTGATCGCGCCTCGGCGGTGAGTCAACCACATGAGCGCGGGACAGGCAACGCAGCACCAGGTTTCGCTTTCACCCGGTTCCGCCTGCGCAAACACCTGGTGTGGCGGTTGCCCGGAAGCGACGAGCGCCGTTGGCGAACAACACAATTCGAAACCTGAAACGCATTGTGATTCGTTTCACAATACGGTGTCAGGGGCTCAGTCGAGGTCGTCGTGGCGCATCAGCAAACGTCCGGCTTCGGTGAGCGAGCCGGTGAGCGAGGGGTACACCGAGAACGTCTGCGCGAGATCGGTGACCGTCAGATTGTTCTGTACCGCCAGCGCGATCGGCAGGATCAGCTCCGACGCGATCGGCGCGACCACCACACCGCCGATCACCACACCGGTCGCCGGGCGGCAGAAGATCTTGACGAAGCCGCGCCGCAGCCCCGACATCTTCGCGCGCGGATTGGTGTTGAGCGGCAACATCACTGTGCGCGCGGGGACCTCACCGTTGTCGATGGCGGTCTGGCTGACACCGACGGTCGCGATCTCCGGGCGGGTGAACACCGCCGAGGCCACCGTCTTCAGCCTGATCGGGCTCACCCCCTCGCCGAGCGAGTGATACATCGCGATCCGGCCCTGCATGGCGGCCACCGAAGCCAGCGGCAGCAGACCCGTGCAGTCGCCCGCGGCGTAGATGCCGGGCACCGACGTGCGCGAAACCCGGTCGACACGAAGGTATCCGCCGCGGTCGAGTTCGATACCGACCCGGTCCAGGCCCAGGTTCTCGGTGTTCGGGGTGGAACCGACGGTCATCAGGGCGTGCGAACCGGTGACGGTACGGCCGTCGGACAGCTTCACCACGATGCCGTCGGCGGTGCGCTCCACCGCGTCGGCGCGAGCGTGCTTGACCAGCTCGACGCCGCGTTCGGCGAGGGCTTCCTCGAGCACGAGGGCAGCGTCGGCGTCCTCGCCGGGCAGCACGCGGTCGCGGCTCGACACGAGCTTCACCCGCACACCCATCTCGGTGTAGGCGGACACGAATTCGGCGCCGGTGACACCGGATCCGACGACGACCAGCGTCTCGGGCAGTTCCGGCAGGTCGTAGAGCTGGCGCCAGTTCAGGATCCGCTCACCGTCGGGCTCGGCGCCGGGGAGCACCCGCGGGCTCGCGCCGGTCGCGATCAACACGACCTCGGCCTCGAACTCCTCGGAGCTCCCGTCGGCCAGGTTCGCGCGCACGCGATGGGCCAAACCCGGTGCGGGCCCGACCAATTCGCCATAGCCAGGAAGTAGTTGCACACCCGCGGCCTGCAATTTGGCGCGGATATCGGAGGACTGTGCCAGCGCGAGCGCCTTGACGCGCGCGTTCACCTCGGGCAGATGCACCTTGGCCTGATCGGCATCGATATTGATGCCGAGGTCGCGCGCGCGACGCAGGTCGGTGCGCAGGCCCGTCGAGGCGATGAAGGTTTTCGACGGCACGCAATCCCACAGCACACAGGCGCCACCGATACCGTCGGCGTCGACCAGGGTCACCGTGGCCCCGTGCTGAGCGGCTACCAGCGCCGCCTCGTATCCGGCCGGTCCACCGCCGATGATCGCAATCCGTGCCACCAGTCACGCTCCTTGTGCTCGCCTGATCGGACCTGCCCCTTGTGAGGGCTCGTCCGTGCTGTCGCCCCATCATTTCAGGTGCTCTGTGACGTGCCCGGGTCGGATCGGTGAACAACGGTGCGCGTGTTCTGTGCCACGTTCGGCACCACCGGCAAGTGTGACCGTCAGCCGATCTGGGTGGGAGACAGGAATTCCACCGTGGTTATTGGCTACAGTTCGATGGTGCCGATCTATGCCGCCTACGGGTCCAACATGGACTCGACGCAGATGCTGGAACGCTGCCCGCATTCGCCCATGTCCGGGACCGGGTGGCTGGAGGGTTGGCGCCTGACCTTCGCCGGTGACGACATCGGCTGGGAAGGGCCGTTGGCCACCGTCGTCGAGGATCCCGGCTCCCGGGTGTTCGTCGTGCTCTACGACGTCTCCCCCGAGGACGAGGACAGCCTCGACCGCTGGGAGGGCTCCGACTTCGGCATCCACAAGAAGATCCGGATCCGGGTCACCGGCACCCAGGGCGAGTCCCGCCTGGCCTGGCTCTACGTCCTGGACGCCTACGAAGGCGGCCTCCCCTCGGCCCGCTACATCGGCGTCATCGCCGACGCGGCCGAAAAGGCAGGCGCCCCAGAGGACTACGTCCACGCCCTGCGCACCCGCAACAGCAAGAACGTCGGGCCCGGCGCCTGAGCTGTTCCGCCGCCCCGAATAGTAAAGCCGGACCCGCCGACCGCTGACGTCGTGTCGGCGGCCGGCGGTCGTGAGCCGACTGGGTCGGCCCGTACTGCTATGCCTGCAGGACGATGTTCGTCAACGTCCGAACACCCACGGCCAAAGCGCGCTCGTCGATGTCGAAGGTCGGCTGGTGCAGGTCCAGCTGTTCGCCGACGCCGGACCAGACACCCAGCCTGGCCATCGCGCCGGGCACTTCCTCCAGGTACCAGGAGAAGTCCTCGCCGCCGCCCGACTGCGGGGTGTCGGCCAACGCGTCCTCGCCCATCCCCAGGATCGCGTTCTCGAACATCAGTGCCGACGTCGGATCGTTGACCACCGGCGGCACACCACGCTTGTAGTTGAGCTGGTAGCGCACGCCCGTCGGCGCGAGCAACCCGTCGACGATCTCGCGGACCAGCGGTTCCAGCAGCAGCCAGGTGGCGTGATCACCGGTACGCACGGTGCCCGTGAGCATGCCCGTCTGCGGAATCGCGTTGGGCGCCTTGCCCGCGCTCACCGCACCCCAGACCATGATCGTGCTGGTTCGAGGATCGACGCGGCGGCTCAGCAATCCGGGCAACCCCGTGATGACGGTGCCGATCGCGTAGACCAGGTCGCTGGTCAGATGCGGGCGCGAGGTATGCCCACCGGGCGAATCGAGCACCAACTCGACCGTGTCGGCCGCCGACGTGATGGCCCCGGTCCGCACCCCGACCTTGCCGACCTCCAGACGCGGATCGCAGTGCAGCGCGAAGACCCGGTCGACCCCGGTCATCCCACCGGCCGCGACCACATCGAGCGCACCACCGGGCATCACTTCCTCGGCGGGCTGGAACACCAACCGCACCCCGACCGGCAGCTTGTCCTGTGCCTCGGCCAGCGCGAGACCGGCACCGAGCAGCACCGTGGTGTGCGCGTCGTGCCCGCAGGCATGCGACACGCCGGGCACCGTCGAGGCGAAGGTCAGACCGGTGAACTCCTGCATCGGCAGCGCGTCCATGTCGGCGCGCAAGGCGATCCGCGGCCGATCGGTGGGGCCGAAGTCGCAGATCAACCCGGTGCCGCCCGGCAGCACCTCCCAGGTCAGCCCGGCCTTGGTGAGCCAGCCCGATACGAACTCGGTGGTGGTGAACTCCGCCCGCGACAACTCGGGGTTGGCGTGGATATGTCTGCGCCATTGCACCAGGTCGCCGGTGTGCTCGGCCAGCCATGCGTCAACGATCTCGGTTCCCGACATCAGAGTTGGTTCGGTGTCCGGCGTGGTCGGACACGCTGCGGTCTCGCGCGCCATCGAGTGGGTACCCACACCCATCGATAGCGCGTCGGAGCCTGCGCGTGCGGTGCCCGGATGGCCGGAAATGGTCACCGAATGTCCTCCTGTCGTTCGATCAGCCGTTGCAACAACCTGTCCCTGTGTACTTCATCGCCCGCGATAGCGACAGCGGTACGCGCCAGCGCCAGCGCGCCGTCGAGCACCGCCCGGTCCGCCGAGGCGTTCACCGCGGCGGCGGCGAACGCGGGCTGGTGGGTTGCCGCACCGCCCGCGTCGATGCCGATCACCGGGTGGATACCGGGGACGACGTTGGTGACGTTGCCCATGTCGGTGCTCCCGAGCGGCCGCAACACCTCGAACTCGGGCGCGATCGGCACCCGTCCCAGTCCGGTGATCTGCGCGCGGTAGGCAGCGGAAAGAACCGGATCGGGGGTGAGCTCGGTATAGGTGGGCGCGAGCGTCCGTATGTCGTGGGTGCAGCCGGTCGCCAGGGCGCCCGCTTCGAAACACGCCTTCGCTCGCCGCATCAGGTCGTCGAGGGAGCCGGAATCCGCCGCGCGGAGGTAGTACAGCAACTCCGCGCGTCCGGGCACGATGTTGGGGGCTACGCCACCGTCGGACACTATACCGTGCAGCTGCTGGCCGGGTCGCAAATGCTGACGTAGCAAGCCGACAGCAACCTGGGTCAGGGTCACCGCGTCGCCGGCGTTGCGGCCCAGTTCGGGCGCGGCGCTGGCATGCGCCTCGCGGCCGTGGAAGACGATGGCGAGGTCGGCCAATGCCAGTGAGCGCGCGCCGACGATGTCGGCAGGCCCAGGGTGGACCATCATCGCCATCGCGATGTCGTCGAAGGCGCCCGCTTCCAGCATGAGCACCTTGCCGCCGCCGCTCTCCTCCGCGGGCGTACCGAGCACCACCACGGTCAGGCCGAGCGCGTCGGCCACGGTGGCCAGCCCGATGGCCGCGCCGACAGCGGACGCGGCGATGATGTTGTGCCCGCAGGCGTGCCCGATCTCGGGCAGCGCGTCGTATTCGGCGCAGATGCCGACGGTGAGCGGGCCACTGCCGTACACCGCGCGAAACGCCGTCGACAGCCCGGCGACGCCCGTCGTGACGGCGAATCCGCGCTCGACCAGCGGCGCGAGGACCTTCGCGACGCTACGCGTTTCGGCGAAGGCCAGCTCCGGTTCGGCGTGAATCGCGTGCGAGAGCCCGATCAGCTCGTCCGAGGCAGCGACAATCGCGGCGTCGGAGGCGGTGGCTGTGAGTTCGCCGGTGCGCGAGGGTGCCATACCCCCAGTCTTGCATCAGTGCCCGACAGCGGCGCACCGGCGAGCGAGGTCAGTTGCCGAAGGGAAGGTTCTCCGGGGTGACCGGCGTGGCCAGCGCGGCGAGCGTCTCGGCGTGCAGCGCGGTCTTGATGATCGGGGTGATCGGCTTGCGCAGGCTGGTGAGCGCGGCGGCGCGGGCGATCGCGGCGGGCAGCACCTCGTCGGCGTCGGCCTTGGCATCGGCGATGCCGGCGGCGATGGCCTCGTCGGCACCGAAACGGTGCCCGGTGGTCATCGCCTGGACGCACACCTGGTTGCTCAGGCGACCCTTCAGCAAGCCGTTCATGCCGATCGTGAACGGCATGCCCAGATGCACCTCGGGTAGCGACCAGAAGCCGCGGTCACCGCGCATCACGCGGAAATCGTGGGAGGTGGCCAGCATGGCGCCCGCGCCGAACGCGTGGCCGTTGACTGCGGCGATCGTGGGCATCGGGAAGGTCAGCAGGCGGGTGTAGAGCGAGTGCACCCGGTCGAGGTAGCCGTGGATCTTGTCCAGGTTGCCGAAGACGTAATCGGTGTCGAGACCGTTGCTGTAGTACTTACCGGTCGCGACGGTGACCAGCGCGGCCGCACCCTCGGACGCCTCGACCTCGTCGAGTGCGGCGTGGAAGGCATCGATCCAGTCCGGCGAGAAACGGTTCTCGTTGTCTGTCTCACCCTCGTTGCCGAGGTACAGGACGAAAACATCACCAGAGCGCTCCAAATACGGCATGCAGGGGAGAATAGCCCGCACCTGAACCCTGTCCTACTCGCGGGTAGGAACCTTCCCGGCCCCGCACGACCCGACCTCGAGGAGGGTCCGCCGCGCAGCGGCGGTTCGCGGCCGTCCCGACGATCAGGTGCCGTTGCGTAGGCGACGAAGGAGCAAGCAACGGCACCTGATCGTCGGGACACCCGTGGCCGCGAACTCGAGAGCGCCAGCGCTCCAATAAACTCAGCCCATGACTGCCGAACAGGCCGCTGCGGCGATTGCCGAACGTACGGGAGTGCCGCGTCATCGCGTGGCCGTGGTGCTGGGATCGGGGTGGCAGGAGGCAGCAGCCGAGATCGGCGCGCCGCGCGCCTCGATCCCCATGACGGAGTTACCCGGCTTCGGCAAACCCAGTGCGCAGGGGCACGGCGGCACGGTGCATTCGGTCACCGTGAACGACAACAACGTGCTGCTGCTGATGGGCCGCCAGCACCTGTACGAGGGCTACACACCGCAGCAGGTGGTGCACCCGGTGACCGCGGCGATCGCGGCGGGCGCCGAGATCGTGCTGCTCACCAATGCCGCGGGTGGGCTCAGGGCGGGCCTGCGGGTGGGTGAGCCGGTGCTGATCGCCGACCACATCAACCTCACCGCGCGCACCCCGCTGCTAGGCGCGCGATTCGTCGACCTGGTCGATGCCTGGGATCCCGAATTGCGGGCGCTGACACGGGAAATCGACCCGAGTCTGACCGAGGGTGTGTACGCCGGGCTCATCGGTCCGCAGTACGAGACGCCTGCCGAGATCCGCATGCTCGCGACCATCGGCGCCGACCTGGTCGGTATGTCGACGGTGCTCGAGGCGATCGAGGCGCGTTCACTGGGCGCTAAGGTGCTCGGCATCTCGCTGGTCACCAATCTGGCCGCGGGCGTTACCGGCGAACATCTTTCGCACGCGGAGGTGCTGGCCGAGGGGCAAGCCGCGGCGCCCCGGCTGGGCAAGCTGCTGCGCGGCATTCTGGAGCGCGTGTAGATGCTGCGCTTCGGGACCGCCGGCCTGCGTGGACCGTTGCGTGAGGGCCCGGACGGGATGAACGTGACGACGGTGTCACGGGCCACCGCCGGGCTGGCCGACTGGCTGCGCGAACGTTGCCTCGGCGGTGGCGCCGTGGTGGTCGGGCGGGACGCGCGGCACGGGTCGGCGGAGTTCGCCACGGCGACCGCTGAGATCTTCACTGCCGCAGGCTTTCCCGTCACGGTGCTGCCGGACCCGGTGCCGACTCCGGTGGTGGCGTTCGCGGTGCGTGAGCTGGGTGCGGTGGCGGGGGTGCAGATCACCGCCTCGCACAATCCGCCTGCCGACAACGGTTACAAGGTGTACCTCGACGGCGGGTCGCAATTGATCGCGCCCGCCGACAGCGAGATCGAGAAGCGCATCGAGGCGGTTGTCGAACCTGTTGCACGGGAAGCTGTTTCGACCTCCGGTGCCGATCTGGTCGATCGCTATCTCGAGCGGGTCGCGGAATTGCCCCGGCTGCTCGGCGGTCCCGGCGAACGGGCGGATGTGCGGATCGCGCTGACCGCGCTGCACGGGGTCGGCGGTGAACTCGCGGTGCGCGCACTGGCCGCGGCCGGGTTCACCGATGTGCGGGTGGTCGAGGAGCAGTTCGCCCCCGACCCCGACTTCCCCACCGTCTCCTTCCCCAATCCGGAAGAGCCGGGCGCCGCCGATCTGTTGCTCGCGCTGGCCGAGCGGGTCGATGCCGACGTGGCGATCGCCCTCGATCCCGATGCCGATCGGTGCGCGCTCGGAGTGCCCGGCCCGGATGGTTGGCACATGCTGCGCGGCGACGAAACCGGTGTACTGCTGGCCGACTACGTGCTGCGCACGCACCCCACCGACCCGCTGGTCGCCACGACCATCGTGTCCTCACGCCTGCTGTCGAAGCTGGCCGCCGCGCGCTCGGCCCGCTACGCCGAGACCCTCACCGGCTTCAAATGGCTGGCCAGGGCGGGCGACGGACTCGTCTACGCCTACGAGGAGGCCATCGGGCACTGCGTCGACCCCGCCAAGGTCCGCGACAAGGACGGCATCTCGGCCGCGGTGGCCGCCGCCGACCTCGTCGCCCTACTGAAGGCTCAGGGCACCACGCTGCAAGGCGAACTCGACTCCTACGCTGTCGAATTCGGCCTGCACGCGGGCGGGCAGGTATCCCTGCGCCTGCCCGACCAGGCCGCCGCGAGCGTGCTGGTCGCCGCCCTGCGCGCGAACCCACCCAGCGACATCGCAGGCACCCCGGTGAAATTCACCGACCAGGCGCAGGTCCGCGGCCGGCTCCGCACCGACGCACTGATCTTCGACGCCGACGACTTCCGCATCGTCGTGCGCCCTTCGGGCACCGAACCCAAACTCAAGTGCTACCTGGAGGTATTCGCCCCGGTCGCCGACCGAGACGACCTGAACGACGCGAAACAGCTCACCGCCCAGCGCCTCTCCCAGCTCACCACGTTCTGCCGGTCGCTGACAGCGGGCGAGCAATAGTTCAGCGGGGGCCGAACTGGCG
Source organism: Nocardia sp. NPDC058114 (assembly GCF_042884695.1). NCBI lineage: Bacteria > Bacillati > Actinomycetota > Actinomycetes > Mycobacteriales > Nocardiaceae > Nocardia > Nocardia sp. NPDC058114. The sequence goes on from NZ_JBHVTK010000012.1 coordinate 141,514, forward strand.
GTCGCCCGCGTCGCCGAGGCCGGGGACGATGTAGGCGTTCTCGTTGAGTTTCTCGTCGATGGCGGCGGTGATCAGGCGGACCGGGAGGCCCGAGGCCGCGAGGGCGGCAACGCCTTCGGGTGCCGAGACGACGCAGATGGCGGTGATGTCGGTCGCGCCGCGGGCGGCGAGCAGTTCGATCGTGTGGCGCATGGAACCGCCGGTCGCCAGCATCGGATCGAGGACGAAGACGGGCAGGCCGGTGAGGTCGGCGGGCAGCGACTCGAGGTACGGCACCGGCTCGTGGGTCTGCTCGTCGCGGGCGATGCCGACGAACCCGACGCGGGCTTCGGGCACGAGTTCGGCTGCGGCGTAGACCATGCCGAGCCCGGCGCGCAGCACCGGCACGAGCAGTGGGGGCGCCGCCAAACGGACGCCCTCGGTGACCGCGACCGGCGTGTCGATGGGCTCGCGCACCACCGGCGCGTCGCGCAGCGCCTCGTACATGAGGATGCCGGTGAGATCGGCCAGAGCATTGCGGAAAGTGGCGTTGTCGGTCCGGGCGTCCCGCATGGTGCTGAGCAGGGCCGCGGCGAGTGGATGATCGACGGTGTCGGTGCGCATGAAAAGACGATAGGGTCGCTTGGCGCTTCGCGCCTACGACCGCTGGGGAAATTTTCGCGGTAGTAGGGAACCGAATGCGGCGTCGGTGCGTCCAAGATACTGAGTGACGTACTCTGCCCGGGAACTCGAGGATTGGGGGAAGTTCGATGACGAAAAAAATGTCGGCCGATGCCGAAGGCATCGTCGCGTACAGCGCAGCTGCTGAGGTGATGGCCACGGAACTGGCCACGGCGGCGGCTGGTTCGGTTGCCTCCGACCCCACCCTGCTCGGCCCCATCATGGGTCTCATCGGCGGCGATTTCACCGCCGCTTACTCCGCCGCGCACGCCGGTCACGTGGCGTCGATCGCCCAGCTGTCGGCGGTCATGGGGAGCATGGGGGTGGCCACCGCCAGCGCCGCGACCACCCTCGTCGAGACCGACCTGAACAACGCGGCCGGGCTCAGCGCCGCCGCGGGCGACATCGGTACCGAAGCATGATCGACCTCAGCGGCCTGGCTCAGCCCCTCCTCGATCTGCTGTCGAGCTTCGGCACCGGCGTACTCGGCACCGGCGGCGCATCCGACGGCTTGCGCTCGACCTCGACCAACCTCGACCAGATCTATCAACAGGGCCGCAACAGCATCAACAACGTGAACACCGCGTGGGACGGCCAGGCCGTCGACGCGGCCACCGCGAAGGCGCTGCGCGTACAGACCTCCTCGGCGACTCTGAGCGACAACGGCACCGAGATGGCGACCGTCGTCGACCAGGCCGCCGCCTATGTGGAGACCGGTCAGAAAGAGCTCGACGGAATCGTCAACTCGTTCCTGTCGCAAGTGTCCGCGCTCAGCCCCACCCTGGGCACCCCGGCCGGTCTGACCGCCGTGGTGAGCTCGGCGATCGATCACATCGGTCAGGGCATGGGCGTCGTCGGCCGGGTACAGGACGAACTCGGCACCCAGACCTCCGCGATCCAGGAGCTCACCCCCGCGCCGTCGAGCACGTCGCTGGCGAGCGTCTCCTCCGGCGCGAGCAACCTCGTGTCCTCGGCCTCGAGTTCCGGCCTGCTCTCGACCGCGGCGAGCACCGGCAGCACAGTGCTCAGCGCCATGGGTTCCGGCCTGTCGACAGCGATGGGCGGCAGCAACAGCAGCAGCAGCTCCTCGAAGTCGACCACCACGGGTGGGACCTCCGCGGGCACGGGCGGATCGACGGGGTCATCGGCCGGTTCGTCGACAGGGTCCGGTACCGGCGTCAAGATCACCCTGCCCGACGGCAGCACCGTCGAGGCGCCCAACGAGAAGGCCGCGACCGCGGTCCGCTCGGCCATCGGCGCCGTCGGCACCCCGTACGTCTGGGGCGGCAACGACCCCCAGTCGGGCATCGACTGCAGCGGGCTCACCAAGTACGCCTACGGCGAGGCCGGGGTCGAACTGCCACGGCTGGCGCAGGAACAGCACATCGGCAATCCTCAGGTATCCCCCGGTGACCTGATGCCGGGCGATCTGGCGGTGTGGGACGGCCATGTCGCCATGGTCGTCGGCAACGGGCAGCTCGTCGAGGCGGGCGATCCGGTTTCGATCAGTTCCATCCGAACGGAGAACAGTGGCATGGAGTTCTACGGCTTCTACAGGCCTACCGAATGAGCGGCACGCCGATCCCCGAGGTCCCCAATGTGGAGTCCGCGGTCAGCACCAACCGCTCCGGCACGATCTCGGTCCGCGCGACCAGCATGGGTCTGCCGATCGCGCTCAAGTTCGAACGCAGTGAATACCAGTTCGGCGCACAGGCGCTGGCCGACGAGATCCTGCGCCTGACCCGGCGCTCGACCATCGCCGCCGCGGCTCGCCTGCGCGAGGTCTACAGCGAGCAGGCGCAGATCCCCGACGAACTGCTCGACAAGATGAACCTGCCCACCCGGCGTCAGGCGGTCGACGAGCTCGATCGCATCGACGACGCCGACACCGGTCAGACGAGTTGGATGAGGCCACTGTGAGTGCGGAAATGGATGCCCTGGTCGCGGGCGTCACCGGAAAACTCGAGGCGCTCGAGGCCGCGCTGTACGGGTTGAAGCAGGTCAACGGGCGGTTCACCACCGAGGACGGGCTGGTCACCGCCGAGGTGAACAGCGACGGCGCCCTCGTCGCCCTGACGCTGGACGAAGCCATCACCACGCTGGCGCCCACCGAGGCCGCCGCACTCATCCTGTCGGCCTGCAAACAGGCCACCGAGACCGCCGGTGAGGCACGTTCCAACATCATTGCGACACTGAACGAATCGCTCGCCGGCCCGAGTGCACAGCCCGACGGGCAATTAGCACCCGGGCCGGATAGTGCCCGGCGCTCGAGCTAGCTAGGCTTCGCGTCATGGCTTCTGGAGACATCGTCCCGATCGAGCTCGGTCTGACCGATGGCGATCTCGTCACCCTGTGGGCACCGCGCTGGCGCGACGGTGACGACGAGTGGGAGGCGTTCCTCGGTCACGAGGACGACCTCTACGGATTCGAGTCCGTTGCGGAGCTGGCGGCGTTCATCCGCACCAACTCCGACAACGACCTCGTCGACCACCCGTCCTGGGCGGTCATCGCCGGACTTTCGGCCGCTGAGCTGGAGCCGGAGGAGAATTTCAGCTTCGATCTGGTCTCCGTGCCGGAACTGGCGGCGGGCGACCCGGACGTCGACGTCGTCGGCGAACTCGAGGACACCCTGGCGATGGTGCGCAATATCGCCGAGGTGTGCGAGCTCGACGTGGTGACCAAGTTCTTCGGCAACAACCCGGTGCTCGGTGCGCTGGCCAGCGGGGCGAGCACATTCGTCGGCCGCGACGGTGAAGAGCTGTGGGACCAGGTCGGTGCCGCGATCGTCAAGGGCTGGGACGACGTGCTCGACGCGATCGACAGCGTCGTCAGCACACCCGACGTCGACGCGGCCGCGGTGGCCGTCGCCGAGGCGGAGCTGCTGGCGGCCGAGGAGAACGAGGTCGACGCCGACGATGCCGCCGAGGAGGAGGAAGAATTCGAGAACGTCGACCTCTCCGCGGCCGACGAGGACGAAGAGGAATCCTTCTGGGACGAGGTCGGCATCGACCCCGTCAAGATCGTCACCTCCGACGGCGAGCAGTTCACCCTGCGCTGCTACCTCGACGACGAGCCGATCTTCCTCGGTGACGGCAGCACCATCACCGTCTTCGGTTCCGAGCGCGCACTGGCCCGCTACCTGGCCGACGATCACGAGCACGAGCTGTCGCGGGTGTCGACCTACGCCGAGGTGCAGACCGCGGCGGTGGACGGTTCGCTCGAGGTCGAGGTGACCGACGAGAACGTCTACGTGCTCACCGGTCTGGTCGACGATCTGGCCGAGGGACCGGAGGCGGTCGATATCGAACAGCTCGACCTCGCGGTCGAACTGTTCAGCGACGCGGCCGACTACGCCGATGACGACAGCGTGGAAACGGCTCTCGCACAGTCGAACCCGCTGGGCTGGTACGTCTCGTACCTGCTCAACCCGGATCCGAACCGGATGGCGCCGAACCCGCCGTACGCGTCGGAGGCCCAGCAGTTCCGCGACTTGCAGCGTGCGTTCGAAGCGCGACTCGTCAGCGAGTAGTTCTCGACAGATCAGGGGTGGCGCCGATACGGTGCCACCCCTGATTCATCTCAACCGAGCAGGACCGCGTAACCCGGCTTGATGACTTCGTCGATGATCTTCAGCCGGTCCGGGAACGGGATGAAGGCCGACTTCATGGCGTTGATGGTGAAGCGTTCCAGGTCGCTCCAGCCGTAGCCGAAGGTGTCGACCAGCTTGAGCATCTCCTCGCTCATGGAGGTGTCGCTCATCAGGCGGTTGTCGGTGTTGACGGTGACCCGGAAGCGCAGGCGGGCCAGCAGGTCGAACGGATGCTTGTCCAGCGAGGGCACCGCGCCGGTCTGCACATTCGACGAGGGACACAGTTCCAGCGGCACCCGCATATCGCGCACGTAGTTCGCGACCAGGCCGAGCTGGGCGTCCTCGATGTCGCCCGGGACGCTGATGTCGTCGGTGATGCGCACTCCGTGGCCCAGCCGATCGCAGCCACAGAACGCCAGCGCCTCGTGAATCGACGGCAGGCCGAACGCCTCACCCGCGTGAATCGTGAAGTGCGCGTGATTGGCTCGCAGATACTCGAACGCGTCCAGGTGCCGGGTGGGAGGAAATCCCGCCTCGGCGCCCGCGATGTCGAACCCGCCCACCCCGGCATCCCGGAACCGCACGGTCAGCTCCGCGATCTCCCGCGACCTCGCCGCGTGCCGCATCGCCGTGAGCAGACACGTCACCCGAACGACGTTGCCCTGTTCCGCCGCGATCGCCTCGCCCTCCCGGAACCCCGCGAGGGTGTGCTCGACCACCTCGTCGAGCGTGAGGCCCTTTTCGAGGTGCTGCTCGGGCGCGAACCGCACCTCCGCGTACACCACTCCGTCAGCGGCGAGGTCGATCGCGCACTCCCGCGCCACCCTGCGCAGCCCCTCCGGGGTCTGCATCACCGCGACCGTGTGCGCGAACGTCTCCAGATACCGCTCGAGCGATCCGCTGTCGGCGGCGTCACGAAACCACGCCCCCAAACTCTCGGCGTCGGCAGCGGGTAATTCGTCATAACCGCAATCAGCGGCCAGCTCTAGCACCGTCGAGGGCCGCAGACCACCATCGAGGTGATCATGCAGCAAGGCCTTCGGTGCGCGTCGGATCGAAGCAAGGTCAAGGGGCGCCGGTCCAGTCATGTATAGACGGTAGCCGCCCACGCCGATCCCGGCAGCGAAGTCCCCACGTGGCAACCGTCTCGTTGATTACCCGCCCCGCAAACGACTATTACGAGCCACCCACCGCATTCCCCACACCCCACACCCAGCCAGTCCCCTCCCCACCGGCCACACCTCACACCCAGCCAGTCCCCCTCCCCAACAACCCACCGCCCACACCCAACCAGTCCCCCTCCCCACCAACCACACCTCACACCCAGCCCGCCCCCGTCTTCAACAACCCACCGCCCACACCCAGCCAGTCCCCCTCCTCAACAACCCACCGCCCACACCCAACCGTCCCCCTCTTCAACAACCCACCGCCCACACCCAGCCCGTCCCCGTCTTCAACAACCCACCCAACCCAGCCACCGCACTCCCGACCCCTAGGGAGGGACGGCCACGAAGTGGCCGGTCCGCGGCCGGGCCGCC
>NZ_JBHVTK010000013.1:0-144382 GCF_042884695.1 Nocardia sp. NPDC058114
GCCACCGGGGCTTGCTCCTTCGTCGCCTACGCCCCGGCGGCTAACCGGCGACCCGGCCGCGACCGGCCACTGCGTGGCCGCCGCTCCCTAGGGGTCGCGGGTGGGGGGCTGGAGTGCGGTGATGGCGGTGTTCGTGTCTGTCGGAGGGTGTCCCTAGACTCACTCGGGTGAGTTCACCGACGACTGCGCAGGCATCGACAACGACCACTGCCCCGGAGGGTGAGCGGCCTACGCTGCTGCTCCTCGACGGGCATTCGATCGCCTATCGCGCGTTCTTCGCGCTACCGGCGGAGAACTTCAAGACTGTCACGGGTCAGACCACCAACGCGGTGTACGGATTCACCTCGATGCTGATCAATCTGCTGCGTGACGAGAAACCGAGCCATGTGGCCGCGGCGTTCGACGTGTCGCGCAAGACGTTCCGCACCGAGGCGTACCCGGAGTACAAGGCCAATCGCAGTGCCACCCCCGACGAGTTCCGTGGGCAGGTCGAACTCACCAAGGACGTGCTCGGCGCGATGGGCATCCCGGTGATGGCCATCGACGGCTACGAGGCCGACGATGTGATCGCCACTCTCACCACCCAGGCGATGGCACAGGGCTACCGGGTCCTCATCGTCACCGGCGACCGCGACGCGATCCAGCTGGTCAACGACGACGTCACCGTGCTCTACCCGAAGAAGGGCGTCTCGGATCTCACCCGCTTCACCCCGGCCGAGGTGGAGACCAAATACGGCCTCACGCCCGCGCAGTATCCCGACTACGCGGCTCTGCGCGGCGACCCGAGCGACAATCTGCCCGGCATTCCCGGCGTGGGGGAGAAGACCGCCGCCAAGTGGATCCGCGAATACGGCGACCTCGCCACCCTGGTCGACCGCGTCGATCAGGTGAAGGGCAAGGTCGGTGACTCCCTGCGGGCGAACCTGTCGAGTGTGGTGCTCAACCGCCAGCTCACCGAGATGGTGCGCGAGGTGCCGCTGCCCTACACCCCCGACCAGCTGATCAAGGCGCCGTGGGACCGCGACAAGATCCACCAGCTCTTCGACGACCTCGAGTTCCGGGTGCTGCGCGACCGGCTGTTCGACACCCTCGGTTCCCCCGAGCCGGAAGCCGAGTCGGGTTTCGAGATCAGCGGTGGTGCCCTCGATCAGGGCGCGGTCGCCGACTGGCTGGCCGAGCACGCGAAAGCCGGTGTGCGCCATGGCCTCTCGATCGTCGGGACCGGGACGCCGGTGCACGGTGACGCGCGGGCACTGGCGATCGCCGCCGCCGACGGCGAGGGCGGCTACATCGACCTGACCGTCCTCACCCCCGAAGACGAGACGGCGCTGGCCACCTGGCTGGCCGATCCCGAGGTGCCCAAGGCGCTGCACGAGGCCAAGTCCGCCGGGCACGCACTGCGCGGGCGTGGCTTCACCCTGGGCGGTCTCGCCACCGACACCGCCCTGTCGGCCTACCTGGTCCGCCCCGGTCAGCGCAGCTTCAACCTCGACGATCTGTCACTGCGCTATCTCAAGCGCGAACTGCGCGTCGAGACCGGCGACACGGGCCAGCTGTCCCTGCTCGACGACGAGGACACTGTCGCCGCCGATATCGCCCGCGAGGAGATGTTGCGTGCCCGCGCGGTCGCCGACCTGGCCGTCGCCCTGGATACCGAACTCGAAGCCATCGAATCGACCCCACTGCTCACGGAGATGGAGCTGCCGCTGCTCGGCGTGCTCGGTCAACTGGAGGAAGCGGGCATCGCGGTCGACGTCGCCCAGCTCGAGAACCTCCAGCAGCAGTTCGCCGACCGCGTCACCGAGGCCGCGAACTCCGCGTACGAGGTGATCGGCAAGCAGATCAACCTCGGCTCGCCCAAGCAGTTGCAGGTGGTGCTGTTCGACGAGCTCGACATGCCGAAGACCAAGCGCACCAAGACCGGCTACACCACCGACGCCGACGCGCTGGAATCGCTGTTCGAGAAGACCGGTCACGCGTTCCTGGAGCACCTGCTGGCCCACCGCGACGCGACCCGGCTCAAGGTGACCGTCGACGGCCTGCTCAAGTCGGTCTCCGACGACGGCCGCGTGCACACCACGTTCAACCAGACCATCGCCGCCACCGGTCGGCTCTCCTCGACCGAGCCGAATCTGCAGAACATCCCGATCCGCACCGACACCGGCCGCCAGATCCGCGACACCTTCGTGGTCGGCCCCGGCTTCGCCGAACTCATGACCGCCGACTACAGCCAGATCGAGATGCGCATCATGGCGCACCTGTCCGGGGACGCGGGCCTGATCGAGGCCTTCAATTCCGGCGAGGACCTGCACACCTTCGTTGCTTCGAAGGCCTTCGACATCCCGATCGCGGAGGTGAGCTCCGAGCTGCGCCGCCGGATCAAGGCCATGTCCTACGGTCTCGCCTACGGTCTGAGCTCCTACGGCTTGAGCGCCCAGCTCAAGATCAGCACCACCGAGGCCAAAGAGCAGATGGACGTGTACTTCGACCGTTTCGGCGGCATCCGCGACTACCTGTCCGACGTCGTCGACCAGGCCCGCAAGGTCGGCTACACCCAAACCCTGTTCGGCCGCAGGCGTTACCTGCCCGACCTGGATTCCAGCAACCGTCAGCGCCGTGAATCCGCCGAGCGGATGGCACTGAACGCGCCGATCCAGGGCACCGCCGCCGACATCATCAAGGTCGCGATGATCAACGTGCAGAACGCGATCCGCGAAGCGGGCCTGCGCTCGCGGATGCTGCTGCAGATCCACGACGAACTGGTCTTCGAGGTCGCCGACGGCGAGCGCGAGGCCCTCGAAGCCCTTGCGCGCGAACAGATGTCGGCCGCGATCGACCTCTCGGTCCCGCTCACCGTCTCCGTCGGCACCGGCCGGAGCTGGGATTCGGCCGCGCACTGAGCTGGTCCGCACAGCACGAGGGGCGCCTCCCCGGCCGGGGAGGCGCCCCTCGTGGCGTAGCGGGAACGCGAGTTACGCGTTGACCGTCACAGCGTCATCGGCGATCGAGTAGCTGATCGAGCCGTTCTCGAAGTGGCTGATCTTGCCGCCTTCGATGTCCTGCTCGTCGGAGGTCGGGTAGCCGAACCGGCCGCCCGCGCCGCCTTCGGCTTCCCATGCCTGACGGATGGCGCCGTACACGGTCTTGGCCCCGGTCGGGAGCTTGAAGTAGATGACTCCGCCGGTGAATTCCTGGAACTTGCCACCGTTGGCGGCGTCCTGCTCTGCCGAGGTCGGCTCACCCAGCGGGCTGGACGCGCCACCGGCTTCGTTGTAGTGATCGCCGATAGCCCCAGTGACTTCGAATGCCATGTCGAACAATTCCTTTCACGCAGTAACAATTGGCCTAGCGGCCGCGACGCTACCGTGCGATCGGCCGTTCTCGGCGGCGACTCGCGGGAGATTCACAATCTGGTCACATTTTATTAGCCAGCGATTCGCTCACGGTCGATCGCGGAAACCGGCGCACCGCCAGGTGCCGACGGAGTGCCCCGCTGCCTCGCGAGGAAGCGGTCGGGGCGGCGTCAGCGAAAACGCTGGACGATAGCTTCGGCGATCTTGCCGGGCTCGTGTTCGGGGATGAAGTGTCTGGCGTCGGGCAGTTCGAGGACCCGGTGGTCGGTGAACGTGTCGCGCATTCGTGGCAGGAACGCGGCGGGACGGAACGCCATATCCTTCATGCCCCAGATCAGCAGCGTCGGTGTGGCGCCGAGCCGGGCGGGCACGTCGATCGCCAGCTGTTCGAGGAAGGGGCGAGCGGCCAGGATCTGCCCGGGCATCGCGGCGATCCCGCGCCGGGCTTCGGGTGAAGGTTGCACTTCGCGGTAGTGATCGGCCTCGGCCTCGCTGATCGTGTTCCGCAGCTCACCGAGCAGGAAACGCTCGACGAGAAGGTTGTCGCGCAGAATCCGCCGCTGCATCGGCGAGCTGCCCATGACCCGGCTGAACGCCTTCTGCGGCCAGGTATCCGTCGGCCACAACAGGGTGTTGCCGAGCACCAGCCCGCGCACCCGATCGGCTCGATCGGCGCCGACCGCGGCGCCGATCGGTCCGCCCCAGTCCTGGCCCATGACGACGAACTGGTCGAGCCCGAGATGGTCGACGAGCTCGCCGACCACCGCGGCATGTTCGGCGATCGTGTAGCCGTACCCGGGTGGTCGTTCGGACAGTCCGAAGCCCGGGTAGTCGACTGCTACGCACCGGAACCGGTCGCCCAGCTGACCGATGATCTTGCGGTAGAGAAAACTCCAGGTGGGGCTGCCGTGACAGAAAAGGATGGGGATCCCGGAGCCCTCGTCGATGTAGTGCACCCGGCCCGCCGACGATTCGAACCAGCGGGATTCGAAGGGGTACAGCGCCTTGTCCGGCGTGAAATCGATCAGCATCGCATCCATCCTGTCGTCCGGCGTCGAACCGACCCTACGGCCGAAAATCGTAGTGATTCAATGCCTTCGGCGGATCCGTGCTGAGGCGCGTGTCACTGGCGACACCGGTGTGGCAGCATCGGCCCTATGACCGAGCCCGTCATCGCGACCCCGCTGCCCGACTGCCCCGATATCGAGCAGGCCTTCGCGATGTCGTGGCCGGTACGACTCGGCGACACCGATGGCGACGACCGGCTGCGGCTCGACGCGGTGGCGCGCTACCTGCAGGACATCGGGTTCGATCATCTCGACGCGGTGGAGGATGGCGACACCCATCAGGCGTGGATCGTGCGGCGCACGGTGATCGACGTGTACGAGCCGATCATGTTCGGCGACCGCGTCCAGCTCCGCCGCTGGGCCGACGCGCTCTCGAATCGTTGGTGCGACATGCGCATCCGGTTGCGCGGGGAGAAGGGCGGGCACATCGAGGCCGCGGCGTTCCTGATCCACATCGACCCCGTCGCCGGCCGTCCCGCGCGGATGAGCGACGCGTTCATGGCGCCGATGCTGGCCGGCACCACCGAACATCGCCTGCGCTGGAAAGCCGCGCTCACCGAACTCGACGTCGCGGAGGTGGAGGAGGTGCCGTTCCCGCTGCGCGTCACCGACGTCGACCGGCTCGGCCATGTCAACAACGCGGTGTACTGGGAGGCCATGGAGGAGGCGCTCGCCGCGCACCCGGACCGTCATCGGTTGCCGTACCGCGCGATCGTCGAACACGTCGGCCCGGTGATGATGGGCGACAAAGTGGTGTTGCGGACGAGTTCGCAACCCGAGCGCCTGCGGGTCCAGGTCGACGTCGACGGTTCGGCCCGCGCCCTCGCCTCGGTGGAACCCCTGACCGGTGCAGCGTCGCGGCGCTGACCGGATTCAGCGCTCGCGGGCGACGAGCCGCGCCGACCCGTCCGCCAGATCCACCCGATCCCGCGGCGGGGCACCCTCCGAAGGGTCCTCCCGGTGCATCAGCGTGCTCTGCCGCTGTTCTAACCCGATACGGTACCCATCGCCGTCGCCGGGGCCGACGTTACCGATCCTGAGCTGCGGTGATGGTACTCACCAGTAGACACTCCGGGCAGTGAACCAGGTTGCGGTTTCGCGACGATCGCCCTATTCTCGACTGCGTGCCGAATCCCGCCCGCTGTGCCGCGCTGCTAGTCGCTGACCGCGACCTCGCGGTCGCTGCTGCGCAGACCGCGCAGGCAGCCTCACGGCGAATTCTTCTCGTAGTAACCCGCCGTAGCGGGGTCTGATTCGGACCAGCCCCTACGCTGCGGGCTGCTTTTCATCGTTCTGCTGGTCCCACCTGCCAACGAAGACATCTTCGGGAAGACCTCACCTGCAATGACGCTGACACTGGACCATGCCCTGTTCGCCGCTGCCCCCAAGGGCCTGCGCGCCGAGCTCACCGACCTCGACCCCGCCGCCTTCCTCGACCGGTACACCCGCGCCGACGGATCCATCGCCCTGCGCGAATGGTCTTGTTCCGGAACGGATTTCACCGCCACCCTGGAATTCGCCGACCACCTGCGCACCGTCATCGCCACCGGCAGCCCCGTTGCCGCGATGACCTCCGCGCTCTACGACGAGGGTTACCCCCTCGAGATCCTGCACTTCCATCAGCGCCCGACCGCCGACGGCACCGCCACCTTCATGCAGTGCGAGTTCAACGGCAGGCGCGGCTGGGCGGTGGCCACCGCCGCCGGCAGCGCGGAATCGACCGTGCGCGCCATGATCGCCGGCGTCAACCTGCTCGCGGGCTGACACCACCCGAACACGCACAAGGGCCCGTTCACTCGAAAGGTGAACGGGCCCTGTGTGTTCTCGGCGCCGGACTATTCGGCGGGAGAGGATTCCTGCTGCTCGGCGATCTGCTTGCGCACCTCGTCCATGTCCAGATCCTTGATCTGGGTCACCAGGTCCTCGAGCGCGGCGGGCGGCAACGCGCCCGGCTGCGCGAAGACGAGTACGCCCTCGCGGAAGGCCATGATGGTCGGAATCGACTGGATGTTGGCGGCCGCGGCGAGTCCCTGCTCGGCCTCGGTGTCGACCTTGCCGTAGACGACGTCGGTGTGCTTTTCCGACGAGGTCTCGTAGGTCGGTGCGAAACTGCGGCACGGACCGCACCAGGAAGCCCAGAAATCGACGAGGACCACGTCGTTTCCGGTGATGACTTCGTCGAAGTTCTGCTGGGTCAGCGTCTGGGTGGCCATGACGTCCTCTCCTTGTCGGTGTCCTCGGCTGTAACGCCGGGGCGTCCTACTATCTTCCCCCGATCACGATTCGCTCCTGCCGCGCCTCCCCGTCCCAGCGGCGAATCCCCACGATGAGCGACCGGAAATCGGTGTCGGCCGCGACCGTCCGCACCGCGTCGCCGAGCCGTTCGGGGGGCACGCGCCGCGCCAGGGTCACGTGCGGTGTCCACGCGCCGGGAGCCATGGTCGCCGGTACGCCGGGGCAGGGTGAGACCACCTCGCTGACCCGGCGATGCAGGGCGAGCAGGTCCGCGGTGACGACGACCGCCCTGACCAGGATCGGCCGGCGCGCCCCGAAGACGAGCAGCCCGCCCAAACGGATCGGCAGCGGCTCGAACGCGAGCCGCTCGAGCGCGTGGTCGATGCGCGGCCAGATCTCGCGCGCCACCGCGACGGTGATGTGCGGCCGAGCGGTCCCGGGGTGGCGATTGCCCAGGCCTGCTTCGGCAAGAACCGCCCATTGCCTGCGGATCTCTGTCTCGCCGCCCTCGTCGAGGAGCAACTCCACCGACTGCACCATGATCTGCAGAAACTAGTCGCTGCGGCGTGTCCGCACCGCCCACTCGCTCGATCCGGTCCGGACACGCGCGAGGATGGGGGAGTGAACGGTGTGAAGGCGAACCTGCGACTCGGTGTGATCGACGGCGACGGAATCGGCCCCGAGGTGGTGGCCGCGACCCGGGCGGTGGTCGACGAAGCGATCGGCGCGGCCGGGCTCGCGCCGGTGGAGTGGGTGCCGCTGCTGATCGGGCACGAGGCGATCGCCGCCTACGGCCACCCGCTGCCGGAACAGACCCTGACCGCTCTCGAGGATCTCGACGCCTGGATTCTCGGTCCGCACGACAACGCCTCCTACCCGTCGGACATGCGCGTGGCACCGGGCGGCATCATCCGCAAACGGCTCGAGCTCTACGCGAACATCCGCCCTGCCGCCGCCTTCGCCGGCGTGCGCGCGATGGCGCCCGACATCGATCTGGTGATCGTCCGGGAGAACAGCGAGGGCTTCTACGCGGACCGCAATATGTTCGCAGGGTCGGGGGAGTTCCGTCCCACCGAGGACGTGGCGATGGCGGTCGCGGTGATCACCCGCACGGCGTGCGAGCGGATCGCCCATCAGGCGCTGCGGCTCGCGCAGGGCAGGCGCAAGCGGGTCACCGTGGTGCACAAGGCCAATGTGCTGCCGATGACGACCGGCCTGTTCCGTGACGTCTGTTACGCAGTGGCCGAGCAGTATCCGGACGTGAGGGTCGACGACGAACACGTCGACGCGATGGCGGCGCACCTGGTTCGCTCATCCGCCGAGTTCGACGTGATCGTCACCGAGAACCTGTTCGGTGACATCCTCTCGGATCTGGCCGGTGAACTCAGTGGCTCACTCGGCATGGCCGCCTCGCTCAACTGCTCCGACACGCGCGCGATGGCACAGGCTGTGCACGGCGCGGCGCCCGGTCTGGCGGGGCACAATCGGGCCAATCCCGCCGCGTTGCAATTGTCGGCGGCAATGCTGTTGCGCTGGTTGGCAGTTCGTGACGACAATAGTCCACTCCATGATGCCGCGGACCGAATTACCCGTGCGGTGGCGGCGACGCTGGCCGCCGGAATCGCGACGGCGGATCTCGGCGGTCTGGCTTCCACCAGCGAATTCACCGAGCAGGTACGGGCCCGCGTGCACCGGAGGTGAAGGGACCCCTTTCACATCGGCTGATTAATCTTCGGTTACTGTCGCACCACGCTGTGTCCGGTTCGCATACATTGCCAAACAGGCGCTGACACGTGGCCGGCGTCGACGTGAAATGTGGAGGCTCCTTTGTCTGTTCGAACTGTCCTCGGCCGTGGCGCCGTGCGGCTGCTGTGTACCGTCGCCGGCGGTGCGTTGTTGTTGACCGGCTGCGCCGAGAACACCGAGGGCGACGGCGCCTCGGTGAACAAGGTGTCGGCGGAGAAGGTCGACGCGCTCGCCGCGGCGGTCCCCGACAAGGTGAAGCAGGCAGGCAAGTTGGTCGTCGGCGTGAACGTGCCGTACCAGCCGAACGAGTACAAGGACGCGAGCGGCAAGATCGTCGGCTTCGATGTAGACCTCCTCGACGCCGTCGCGAGCACCCTCGGACTGAAGGTCGACTATGTCGAATCCTCGTTCGAGAAGATCATTCCCGCCATTCAGGCAGGGACCTACGACGTGGGTATGTCCTCGATCACCGATTCGCGCGAACGCGAACAGCAGGTCGATTTCACGACCTATTTCTCCGCGGGTATCCAGTGGGCCCAGCAAACCGGTAAAGCGATCGATCCGAACAATGCGTGCGGCAAGAAGGTCGCCGTACAGTCCACTACGGTCGAGCACACCGACGAGATTCCCGCCAAGAGCGCCAAGTGCGTCGCCGAAGGTAAGCCCGCCATCGAAATGAAGGCATTCGACGAGCAGAGCGCCGCGACCAACGCGTTGGTGCTCGGCCAGGTCGACGCGATGTCGGCCGATTCCCCGGTGACCGCGTACGCGATCAAGCAGAGCGAAGGCAAGATCGAGGCCGCGGGCCCGCTGTTCGATTCCGCGCCCTACGGCTGGGCCGTGCAGAAGACCTCCCCGCTGGCGGCGGCGCTGCAGAAGGCGCTGCAGCACCTGATCGACAACGGCAAGTACGGCGAGATCACCACCAACTGGGGTGTGCAGGACGGTCAGATCAAGACCTCGGTGATCAACGGTGCAGTGAGCTGACGTGACCGACGCGAAAGACACGGTGGAGGTGCCCGGACCGGGCACCGAACCCGAACCGATCAAGGCGGTCCCGCTGCGCAGGCCGGGCCGCTGGATCGCGGCGGCAATCATCCTGATCCTGGTGGGATTGTTCGTCTACGGCGCCGCCACGAATCCCGCCTACCGGTGGGATACCTACGGCAAGTACCTGTTCGACAGCCGGATCACCGCCGGCGCGATCGTCACCCTGGAGCTCACCGTGCTCGCGATGGCGATCGCGGTGGCCCTCGGCACGGTCCTCGCGGTGATGCGTCTGTCGCCGAACCCGGTGCTGCGCACCGCCGCGTGGATCTACCTGTGGATCTTCCGTGGCACCCCGGTGTTCGTGCAGTTGGTGTTCTGGGGCCTGGTTCCCTCGCTGTACAAGCAGATCGATCTCGGTGTGCCGTTCGGTCCGCAGTTCTTCCACTTCGATGTGCAGCACCTGCAGGCGGCGTTCCTGTTCGCGGTGATCGGCCTCGGCCTCAACGAGGCCGCGTACATGGCCGAGATCGTGCGCGCGGGTATCAACTCCGTCGGCGAGGGGCAGCGCGAGGCCTCGGTGGCGCTGGGCATGTCGTGGACGCAGACAATGCGCCGCACGGTGCTGCCGCAGGCCATGCGGGTGATCATCCCACCCACCGGCAACGAGCTGATCGGCATGCTCAAGACGACCTCGCTGGTCACCGCGATTCCGTTGAGTACCGACCTGTTCGGCCGCGCCCGTGACATCTACGGCGTGAACTTCCAGCCGATCCCGCTGCTGCTCGTCTGTGCCACCTGGTACCTGGCGATCACCAGCGTGCTCATGGTCGGCCAGTACTACTTGGAACGCTATTACTCGCGTGGCGCCACCCGGCAGCTGACGGCCAAGCAGCTTCAGGAACTGGCCACAGCGCAGGCGGCGGTGAAGGCGAAATGACAGAACCAGTTGTGGCAGTCCCGCCGATGGTGCTGGCTGATCGGGTGTGTAAGAGCTTCGGCGCCCTGCAGGTGCTCAAGGGCATCTCGCTCGAGGTCCAGCGTGGGAAGGTACTGACCCTGGTCGGGCCGTCGGGCTCGGGCAAGTCGACGTTCCTGCGCTGCATCAATCACCTCGAGCAGGTGAACGCGGGCAGGCTCTACGTCGACGGCGATCTCGTCGGCTACCGGGAGAAGAACGGCAAGCTCTACGAGATGCACGAGCGCGATGCCGCGATCCAGCGTCGCGATATCGGCATGGTGTTCCAGCATTTCAACCTGTTCCCGCACCGCACGGCGCTGGAGAACGTGATCGAGGCGCCCATCCAGGTGCGCGGGATCCGTAAGTCCGAGGCCGTCGCCAGGGCCGAGGAACTGCTCGAGCGGGTCGGGCTCTCGGCCAAGCGCAACGCCTACCCGGCGCAGCTGTCCGGTGGTCAGCAGCAGCGCGTCGCCATCGCGCGAGCGCTGGCGATGGATCCCAAGCTGATGCTGTTCGACGAGCCGACCTCGGCGCTGGACCCCGAGCTGGTCGGTGAGGTGCTCGCGGTGATGCGGGAGCTGGCCGATTCGGGCATGACCATGCTGGTGGTGACCCACGAGATGGGCTTCGCCCGCGAGGTCGCCGACGAGCTGGTGTTCATGGATGCCGGTGTGGTCGTGGAATCGGGCCCGCCGCGTGAGCTGCTGGCCAACCCGCAACACGAACGGACACAGGCTTTCCTGTCACGTCTGCTCTGAGAGACGACACAGCGGCCCCGCGGATTCTCGCGGGGCCGCTGTGCGTTACGGGGTTTCTGGGTTCTTCAGGCGTTCCAGGGAGACCTGGGCCTGGGCGATGCGGCGGATGGCGGCCAGTGCGGTGTCGCCCAGGACGGTCAGTACGACGACCGCGTCGATGATGTCGTCGCGCCCGCCCGCGGACAGGGCGGCCGCTACGTCGGTTTCCGCGACTGCCCGCGAGCTGTCGAAATAGGTGGGCAGGGTGGTGGTGGCCCAGTCCCGGTAGCCGAGTTGCGCGAGTCGGACGATCACTCCGGTGAGCGTGTCGACGGCCTGCGGGCTGGGTTTCATGTCCCAGCCGCGTCGGTCCATCTCCGCGCGCACGGCCTCGTAGGCGCGATCCCATTCGGCGTCATGGGCGGCGGGGACGGGGGTGGACAGGCTGTCCTGCGCCACGCCGAGCACATGAAACAGCGGCATGTCGGGGGAGTCGATGGCGGCGAGCACATCGGAGACGGTGGCGACCGGTATCCCGCCCACCTCGATCAACGCGCGGATCAGGCGGAGTCGGCGCAGGTGGTCTTCGCCGTAGCTGGCCTGGTTGGGGCTGGTGCGTTCACCCGGCGGCAGCAGTCCCTCGCGCAGGTAGTACTTGATGGTCGCCACCGCGATGCCACTGCGATCACTCAACTCCGAGATTCGCACTCTTACCTCCGTGTTGTTCCTACCCCTTGCCTACGTCACCCATAGCGGATAGTCTAGCTATCCATAACGGATAGTATAGCTATCTATCTCTGGGAGATTCGAATGTCAGTCCTGACCGTCCCCTCGCTGCCCCGCCCCAACGCACCCCTGCACCGTCCGCTGATGTATTTCGCCGCCGTCAATGCCGCGCTCGTCGTGGTCGGCCTGATCGGGATGCTGGTCGACGACCGGGTGATCGCCGGGTCGGCGGCCTGGTTCAAGCCGACCAAGTTCGCGATCTCGTTCGTGTTCTACGGCGTGGCGCTGGCATGGTTGATGTCGTTGCGGCCCAACCTTTCTCGGCTCGCGTCGCGAATGGCCACCGTGATCGTGGTCGCCGGGGTGATCGAACAGGCGATCATCTTCGGGCAGGTGATCCGCGGGACCCGCAGCCACTACAACATGACCACCGCCCTGGACGGCACCCTCTGGGTGATCATGGGGTCCACCATCGTCATCCTGTTCCTGGCAACCCTGGTGATCGGGATCGGCTTGATGCGCGCATGCCTCGGTGACGCCTCGATCACCTGGTCGATTCGTTGCGGCATCGCGATCACCTTGGTCGGGCTGGCGCTGGGAAATCTGATGCCCCAGCGGGAATCCGGCGTCGAGGGCATCGCGGGCGCGCACACGGTCGGAGCTCCCGACGGCACGCCCGGCATGCCGCTCACGGGGTGGAGCACCACCGATGGTGACCTGCGCATTCCGCACTTCTTCGGCATGCACGCGCTCCAGGCACTGCCGTTGCTCGCGGCACTGCTGGTGGTGCTGGCGCCACGGATCCCGTTGCTGCGGTCGGTGCGCGTTCGGCTCGGCCTGATCATCACCGCGTCTGCCGGGTACGCGGCGGTGCTCGCGCTGGTCACCTGGCAGGCGTTGCGGGGGCAGCCGCTGATCCACCCCGATCAGGCCACGTTGACGGCCGCGGCCGCGATCGTCACCGGAGTAGTTGTCGGAGTAATGATCTCGGTCGCGAGCGCGGCCGGTACCCGAAAGGTGGTTACTGCATGAGCACGTTGTTCGACCTGTCGTTCTGGGTTACGGTGCCGTTCTGGGCGCTGATGATCTTCGCCCCGACGTGGCGCTGGACCCGCACGATCATCTCCGCACCGTGGATTGTGCTGGTGCCCTTGGTGGTGTGGGCGATCGTCGCGATGCCGGTGCTGGGTGCGATGTGGTCGCTGGTGACATCGCCGTCCCTGGCCGCCATCACCGAGGCCGCCGCCGACCCCGCCGTGCTCACCGCGCTGTGGGCGCAGATCATCGCGTGGGACCTGTTCCTCGGCCGCTGGATCTACCTCGACAGTCGCGAGCGCAACGTCCACCCGTTGCTGATGGGCCCACTGCTGGTCGGCACGATTCTGTTGTCGCCCATCGCCTTTCCGATCTACCTGCTGGTCCGTGCGGTCGCCCGACGCGATAGTTCGCCGGTGCCGCGGGCGAGCTCGGTCAGCGCGTAGTGCCGTCTGCCGGACTCCGAGGAGTCCGGCAGACGTGGTTCACGTGCGGCGGGTGAGCACTACCCGGCCGGCGAGGCGCTCCGGTTCGTCGGCCCGGGTGAAGTAGACCTCCATGACCGTCCGGTTCGGAGACTCCAGCTCGAGCAGCGCCGCCGCGGCAGCGGTGCGTCACGGTGTGGTGCGCGTGTGCCCTCAGCTTTCGTCGAAAGTGGTCGCGCGGGAGACCTTTTCCCACGCGAGGACGTCATCGCGGACGGCATCGAGGTGGCCCAGGACCGCGTCGACAGAATCGCCGCCCAGCGGCAGCCTCAGCGGCGACTTCTCGGCGGACAGGGCGACGCGGATGGCGGCGGCGGCCTTGGCCGGGTCGCCGGGCTGGGTGCCGTCGCCGCCCTCGACCATGCGACGGGTGGCGCCCGCGGTGTCGGCGTAAACGTCGGACTCGGGACTGAACGCCGCGGCTCCGGGGCCGAACAGTCCCGTACGGAAGGCGCCGGGTTCGACGATCAGTACTTTGATGCCGAACGGCGCCACCTCTTCGGCGAGTGCCTCCGACAACCCTTCCAGCGCGAACTTCGTGGCGCTGTACGCGGAGAACCCCGCGAAGGACAGCTGCCCGCCGACACTGCTCATCTGCACGATCGCACCGCCGCGCTGGGCGCGCATGTGGGGCAGCACCGCACGGGTGAGGGCGGCGGGGCCGAACAGGTGCAGGTCGAACAGTCCGCGCAATTCGGCCTCGGTGGTTTCCTCGACCGCGCCGACATGGGTGCGACCGGCATTGTTGACCAGCACATCGATGCGGCCGTGGCGGGCGACGACATCGGCGACGACCTCGTCGATGCGAGCGGTATCGGTGACGTCGAGCGCGATCGTCTCGAGCTGATCGGGATGCGCGGCGACCAGATCGTCGAGGGCGGCGGTGCGGCGAGCGACGGCGATCACGATATCGCCCGCGTCGACGGCGTCCTGTGCGATGGCACGGCCGAACCCGCTGCTCGCGCCGGTGACCAGCCAGATCTTCGGAATGCTCATCAGGTTCTCCTGTGTTCGTTGATGTTTCGTGAGCAATACTTCCGCCCGGACGAGATGGAAGTCCAAGATCCTTTGTGATAACCAGGAGTTATGGATGTCCACGGACGCGACCTGCGGTACTTCGTCGCGGTGGCCGACCGCCTGAGCTTCACCGCCGCCGCGGAGGTGCTGTACATCTCGCAGCCCGCGCTCAGCAAACAGATCCGCCGACTCGAAAGTCACCTCGGTGCGGCACTGTTCGTGCGTGATTCCCGCTCGGTCACCCTCACCCCGGTCGGCGCGGCGCTGCTGCCGCACGCGCTGCGCCTCCTCGCGACCTGGGAAACCGCCGAGGCCGCGGTGGAGTCGGCGAAAGCCACCGAGGAGGCCGCGCTGGCCATCGGCATCAGCACCAGTCCCGGTCGAGGCATCCTGCCGGCCGTGCGCTCCCGATTCAGCACCGCGTTTCCGCACGCGAAACCGGTGCTGCGCCTGGTCGGTTGGGACGACCCGACCGCCGGCCTGGCCGACGGCGCCAGCGACGTGGCCTTCGTCTGGCTGCCGCTGCTCGACAGCGACCGCTACCGCTGGCTGGTGGTCGCGACCGAACCGCGGCTGGTGGCCCTTCCGCAGTCGCACCACCTCGCCGCGCGCGACCGGATCGAGTTCGCCGACCTGCTCGACGAGCCCTTCCTCGCGTTGCCCCGCTCGGCGGGCCCCCTGCGCGACTATTGGCTCGCCGTCGACGAACGCGCCGGGCGACCGGCGATCATCGGCGCCGAGGTGTCGAGCACCGAAGAGACCTACGAGGCACTCGTGAACCTCGACGGCATCGTCCTGCTCGCCACCGGCAACGCCGCGCTGGTCGCCCACGACGGCGTGGTGACCAGGCCGGTCACCGGCGTGAGTCCCTGCGAACTCGCCCTGGCCTGGCGACGTGACGACAACCGTCCACTCGTCGCCGGCTATGTAGAAGCGTGCGTGCTGGCCACCGCGCGGTGACGCGGCTCTACAACGGCATCAGGCGGTGTTTGCGCGGTGCCTGCTCGATGTGTTTGTCGCCGAGCAGGCGCAGCGCTTTGCGGATTTCCAGCCGGGTAGTGGACGGTTCGATGACCGCGTCGATATAGCCGCGTTCGGCGGCGATCCACGGGGTGGCGACGGCGGCGTTGTAGAAGTCGACCATCTGCTGACGTACGGCCGGTCGGTCTGCCTCGGGGACGGCGGCCAGCTGTTTGCGCTGGGTCAGGCCCACGGCGGCTTCGGCGCCCATCACGGCGATCCGGGCCGTCGGCCACGCCAGGTTGATGTCGCCGCCGAGCTGCTTGCACCCCATCACCGCGTAGCCGCCGCCGTAGGCCTTGCGGACCACGACGGTGACGATCGGAACGGTGGCCTCGACGACCGCGTAGAAGAATCGTCCGCCGCGTTTGATGACGCCGATCTTCTCCTCCTCCACGCCCGGCAGCACGCCCGGGGTGTCGACGACGAACACCAGCGGAATGTCGAACGCGTCGCACAGGCGGATGAAGTGCGCGGCTTTGTCCGACCCGCGCGCGTCGATCGCGCCGCTGGCCACCAGCGGCTGATTGGCGACTACACCGACGCTGCGCCCGTCGACCCGGGCGAATCCGGTGATCAGATTGCGGGCGGCGCCGTCGCCGATCTCGTGGAACTCCCCGTCGTCGAAGATCCGGAGCAGGATCTCGTACATGTCGTAGCCCCGGCGATCGGAATCCGGTATCAGCGAATCGAGTTCGCGGTCGGAGTCCGTGATCGCCGGCTCCAGACCGGGATTGATCAGGGGAGCACGCTCGTAGCAGTTCGACGGCATGAAGCTCAGATACGTTCGTGCCCACTCGAAAGCGGCCTTCTCGTCCGCCGCCACGTGATGGATGTTGCCGTTGTGCGCCTGGTTGAACGCGCCACCGAGCTCGTCGAGGGTCACTTCCTCGCCGGTGGTCTCGCGGATGATCTCGGGACCGGTCACGAACATGTACGCCGACTCGGTCGCGATCAGCACATCGGTGTTGATCGGCGAATACACCGCGCCCGCAGCACATTTGCCCAGCATCACCGACACCTGCGGCACCACCCCGGACAGCCGGGTCTGGCGCCTGCTCATCTCCGCGTACCAGGCCAGCGAGGTGACCGCGTCCTGCACCCGGGCGCCGCCGGAGTCGTTGATCGCCACGAACGGGCAGGCGATATCGGCCGCGAGATCCATCGCCATCGCGACCTTGCGTCCGAACATCTCACCCACCGATCCACCGAACACGGTCTGGTCGTGGGCGATCACCACCACCGGGCGCCCGTCGATCCTGCCGTGCCCGGTGACCACACCGTCACCGTAGAGTCCGTCGGCCGCGCCTGGTTGCTTCACCAGCGCCCCGATTTCGGTGAAACTGCCCTGGTCGAGAAGTATTTCGATGCGTTCGCGTGGACCGGGGATTCCTTTCGCCGCACGCTTGGCTATCCCCGCATCCCCCGCGGGTTCCCGCGCCGCCCTCAGATTGTCCCGCAGCTCTTGCAGTTTCGCAGCAGTAGTCGACTCCACCACGCACGCCCTTCCTCGTCCTGGTCGAGCTCTCCTTCATCGGTTAGCCAAAGCGTAGCGCTGACGTCCGCGCCGACATCAGCGGCACGGCGGACCGATCCTTGACGAATCACGCGTCGTACCGTGGGTGGGGTGAACAAGCCGACCCGATACGGAGCGATCGCCTTCTCCTCGGCCACCGAGCGCCGCCAGCGCAGCGGTGGTGGTTTCACCGTCCACGGCAGGCGGATGGCCGACGGCGCCGACATCGGCGAGCCCGAAGAACTGGAGCCCCAAGTGGCGGGCCTGATCCGGCAGGCCGACTCGTTCTACCTCGCTACCGTCACCGGATCCGGCTGGCCCTACATCCAACATCGCGGCGGCCCACAAGGTTTCGTGCACGTACTCGACTCGTCGACGATCGCGTGGGCCGAGTACGCGGGTAACAACCAGTTCGTCACTGTGGGCAATCTCGACATCGACGATCGGGTGTGCCTGTTCTTCATCGATTACCCGACGCGCACCAGGGTCAAGATCTTCGGTCGGGTCGAGGTCGTCGAACGCGCCGACGATCCCGGCCTGCTCGACCGCCTCCTGACCACGTCGGCGGGCCCGATCGACGCACGCTCGGACCGGGCGTTCGTGGTGCGGGTCGAGGCGTTCGACCGGAACTGCACCAAGAACATCACCCCGCGCTACCGCACCGAGTGGATCCAGGACTACCTGCGCGCGGGCCGCGCTCCTCTCGAAGCCGAAATCGAGCGTCTACAACACCGCAACGCCGAGCTCGAGGCCGAAATCGCCCGCCTGAAGTCTTCCCCCTGACCGCCCGCGCCTACCGATCGACGGCGGAGGTGTGGCCGCCGAAGGCGATCCGCAGTTGCCCGAGCAGCACCTTCGCCGCCGGGCCGGGCGGGGGATCGGTGCGCCAGGCCAGGGCCAGCCGGCCGTGGATGGTGGGGTCGACGATGTCGAGGGATCGGACGCCGAAGGCGTCAGCTTCGGCGGTGGTGAGGGCTGGGACGATGGCGGTTCCCAGCCCGCGTGCGGCAAGGTCGAGGAGCAGCGGGGGAGCGGCGGCTTCGAAGGCGATGTTCGGGGTGAAACCGGCGGCGGCGCAGGAGCGTTCGAATACCCCGCGAAGGCCGGTGCCCCGGGTGAGACAGATGAGGCGGCGATCGGCGAGGGCTTCCAAGGTGATGGACCCCGCCGATTCGGCGGGGTCGATGGGCGCGTCGTGGGCGACGGCGGCGACGAGCGCGGTCTCCAGGATCACCTCGAGTCCGATGCCGGAATCTGTTGGTGCGCCGGTCAATCCGGTCAGCGCGATGTCGAGTTCACCGTGTTCGACGGCGGCGAGCATCCTTTCCGCGGTGTCCTCGGTGAGGCTGATCCCGACCTGCGGATGATCGTGGTGGAAATCGGCGAGGACGCCCGCGACATCGAAGACCTCCGACGCTGCCCCGGAGATCATGCCGAGCCGGACCTGACCCCGCAGCAATCCGGTGAACTCCCCGACCGTGTCGCCGATCCGGTCGGCGGCGGCCAGGGCGGCGCGTGCGTGTGTGAGCACCGCGGCGCCGACGTCGGTCAGTGTCACGGTGCGCGCACCGCGGTCGAGTAGACGTTGCCCGAGTTCACGTTCGAGTTGGCGGATCTGGGTGCTGAGGCCGGGCTGGGACAAGTGCAGCCGTTCGGCGGCCTTGGTGAACCCGCCCTCGTCGACGATCGTCACGAAGTAGCGCAGCTGCCGCAGTTCCATAACTATTGATTATAGGCAATAGAAGATCTATCTCTTGTACTTATTCATCTTCGGCGAGCAGAGTCGAAGACATGACCGATATCGCAACGAAGTTCACTGGTCCTGTCTTCACTCCGGACGACCCCGGGTACGCCGAGGAGATCGCCGGCTTCCAAACCGCCTACACCCACCGTCCGGCGTTCGTGGTCGGCGCCCAGCACGGCCAGGACGTGCGCGCCGCCGTGGAATTCGCCGCACGGCGCGGGCTGTCGGTGGCCGTGCAGGCGACCGGACACGGTCTGTCGGTAGCCACCGACGGCGGGGTGCTCATCACGACCGGACGCATGGACGCCATCACCGTCGACCCGCAGTCTCGTACCGCTCACATCGGGGCCGGGGTGCGGGCGGGCGCGTTGGTCGAGGCGGCCGCGCGGTACGGGCTGGCGCCGTTGAACGGGTCGTCACCGTCGGTGGGCGTCGTCGGGTATGTGCTCGGCGGCGGGCTCGGATTGCTGGCCCGTGAATTCGGTTATGCCGCAGATCATGTGCGCCGCGTCGAACTGGTGACCGCCGACGGCAGGATGCGCTCGCTCGGCCCGGACGACGAGCTGTTCGGGGCGGTACTGGGCTCCGGCGGGAACTTCGGCGTGGTGACCGGTCTCGAACTCGATCTCGTACCCGTTGCCGAAATCTATGGTGGTCAGCTGGTTTTCGACGCGCCCCTGGTCGACGCGGCGCTGGAGGCATGGCGCGCCTGGACCGAGACCGTACCGAGCGCGCTCACCTCCACGATCGCGCTGGTGACCTATCCCGACATCCCGCCCGTGCCGGAATCCTTGCGAGGCCGCCACGTCGCTTCGATCCGAATCGCCTTCGACGGGCCGGACGAGGAGGGGCAGCGGTGGGTCGCGCCGTTGCGGCGGATCGGACCTCGACTGCACGAGGACCTGCGCACGATGCCCTACGCCGAATCGCACACCATCCACAGTGACCCGCCTTTTCCGCACGCCTACGCCGCGACCAACGCGCTGCTCTCGGAGCTGACCCCACAGGGTCTGTCCGCGCTGCGCGCGTTGACGGCCCCGGGGGGATCGGTCGACGCGGTCATCGACATCCGCCATCTCGGTGCGGCCCTGCGCCACGGTGGCCCGGCCTCGATCGATCATCGCGATGCGGAGTACATCGTGCGGGTGATCACCGGCCCCGGCGAGGGTGACTCCGCACCCGAAGGGCTCGCGAAGGTGCGAGAAGCATTGGCGCCGTGGACGATCGGGCACAGTCTCGCGTTTCTCTACGGTGCGGGCGGCGCGGCGGACGAGGCCCAGACCGCGGCAGGCTACTCCCCGGATACCTACCGCTGGCTGGCGGCGGCGAAAGCGAAGTACGACCCGCGAAACATGTTCCGCGCCAACCGCAATATCGCCCCCGGTTCTTAGCGCCGCTTGCTCGGCCTCTCGATATCTACTATCTTAGTGATATCACTCAGATATCGGGAGGATGTCATGGAGCTGCGGTCCGCATTCCGCGTCAATGGATTCGTCGTCGTGCTGGGGTGGCTGGTGTTCACCCTGTTGTTCGGGGCCGCCGCCGTTCTCGCGTTCATCGCCGCCACCCAGCACAACGGTGGCGCACTGGCCTGGATCGGCGCGGTGGCCGCCGTCGTCGTGATCCTGGTCGTCTGGTTGCTCGCCACCGGGCTGATCATCGTCAACCCCAACGAGGCCAAGGTCGTCACCTTCTTCGGCCGCTACATCGGCTCGGTGAGCGAGCCCGGGTTCTTTTCCGTGGTCCCGCTCACCGACCGCAAGTCCATCTCGCTGCGCGTGCGTAACTTCGAGACCCAGAAGCTCAAGGTCAACGACGCCGACGGCAACCCCGTCGAGATCGCGGCGGTGGTCGTCTACAAGGTGGTCGACAGCTTCAAGGCCGCCTTCGCCGTCGACGACTACGAGGAGTACGTCGAGACCCAGTCCGAGGCGGCGGTGCGCCACCTCGCCACCACCCACCCCTACGACGCCCACGACGACTCCCGCACCAGCCTTCGCGACGGGGCCGAAGTCGCCGAGGAACTGACCGTCGAATTGCGCGAACGCACCCTCACCGCCGGCATCGAGGTGATCGAGGCCCGTATCACCCACCTCGCCTACGCCCCCGAGATCGCCCAGGCCATGCTGGTCCGCCAACAGGCCGCCCAGGTCGTCGCCGCCCGTACCCAGATCGTCGAAGGCGCCGTCGGCATGGTCGCTCTCGCCCTCGACCGCCTCGCCGAACAGGGCACCGTCGAACTCGACGAGGAACGCAAGGCCAACATGGTCTCCAACCTGCTCGTCGTCCTGTGCGGCGACCGGGCCACCCAGCCGGTGGTCAACACCGGATCCCTCTACTCCTGAGCCGCCCGATGACCCAGCCGAAGAAGGACCCCAAAAAGATCCTGCTACGGCTCGACCCGGCCGTCCACGAGGCAATAGCCAAGTGGGCGGCCGACGACCTGCGCAGCATCAACTCCCAAATCGAATACGCCCTCCGCCTTGCCCTCGACCGAGCAGGCCGAAAGCCGCGTTGAGCAACCTCGCGTTAAGCCTTGTGACACAATCGAATCCAGCATTCAGAGGGAAATTCGAGGATCGTTTACAGCGGTGCTCGACTGAACTACGGGGGTTGGATGTCGAAAGAGCTCGTCTATGTCGAGGTATTGACCGGCTCGGGGAGTTTGCTGACAGAGCGGCTCACCCGCGATCTCGCCCGACATCTGGCAGGACACGAGGTCGAGGTTCGTTTCGCCGAAGCGATTGAGCCGCTCGCGCGACACAAAGGTGCGGTTGGGGACGCGCTGGTGCTGGTTGTGGGCGTCGCCTCCTCAGCGGGAACAGCCACGGCGGTCACGACGATCGTCAAGGAATGGTGCCGACGAGACCGTCACCGGCGGGTCGAAATGCGGTTGCCGGACCGGGTGCTCGTGATCGACGGCAACCCGGACGATCAGCTCGCGATCATCGAGAAGTTCGTCGAAACGGCGGTGCCGGTCCACCAGGCCGCAGCTGATTCCGGCTCGGGCGAGGACCAGGC
The DNA here is from genome assembly GCF_042884695.1 of Nocardia sp. NPDC058114. Classification (NCBI taxonomy): domain Bacteria; kingdom Bacillati; phylum Actinomycetota; class Actinomycetes; order Mycobacteriales; family Nocardiaceae; genus Nocardia; species Nocardia sp. NPDC058114. Next base: position 21,651 of record NZ_JBHVTK010000013.1, read on the forward strand.
GGTGTCATCGTGAGTCGGCTGGCCCGTCGTCGCGCGTTGTTGATCGGTAACGAGAGCTACACCCACCCGGGCTTCGCGCCGTTGCCGTCGGTGCGCACCGACCTGACCATGGTGGAAGAGGTGCTGCGCGACCGCCGCGTTGGAGCCTTCTCCGATGTCGAGTCGTTGATCGACTTGACCACCGACCAGATGCGAACGGCAGTAGACGAATTCGTCGCCGACAGCAGAGAAGACGAGTTGATGGTCTTCTACTTCTCGGGACACGGGGCGCGAAGCGTTCGGTCCGACGGCGAATTCCATTTCATCGGCACCGACTCCGACCCGGATCGGTTGGGCGAGACCAGCATGCGCGCCGGATTCGTCAACCAGTTGCTCGAACAGTGCGTGGCACCGCAGAAGGTGGTGATCATCGACAGCTGCCGTAGTGGCGGGTTCTCGGTTGGCCTACGCACCTCCGATGCCGTCCCTAAGGGCGCGGTGGACGGTCACCCTGCCGCCCTGGCGAGCCGAGGTGTCTACGTGGTGTCGTCCTCGCGGGCCGGTGAGGCATCGTTCGTCGGTCGCGACGCGACACAGCCGTCGGTGTTCACCGGGGTGTTCGTCGAGGCGATGCGAACCGGTGCGGCGGCGGGTGGCAAGTCGGAGCTTTCGGTGGCGGCGCTGTTCGAATTTGTCAACGACCGACTTCGTCGTCAGGATGCCGGGCAGACGCCGGTGATCTCGGCATCGGGAGTGGACGGCCGCATCATTCTGGCGGCATCACCGTTGTCGCCCATCCAGCTCGACGTCGCGGCCAGCCCCAGATCGGGCGCTGAGATCGGCGCATCGCCGTCGAAGTCACTTACTCCGGACTGGAAGCGACTGCTGACCTATTACGAGACGTGTCTGCGTGCCGAGCAACTCGCCTGGTTGTCACTGGACGACCACGACACGTACGCCTGCATCCCGGGGCGCGAACGGCTGCTGGTGGGCGATCTCGACGACGATCACGCCATCGAGGTGCCGACGGAACTCGAAAAGTTCGTCGCTCAGGTCGCCGACGCGAACGAACAGCTCTGGACCGGGTATCCGGCGGTAGTCGTGCGGCCGGGTGGTCGATCGGCGCGTGCGACCGCGACTCTCAAATTCGCTCCGCTGTTGATCCGGCGCCTCGAGCTCGGCGGGGCCGCCGACCGGCTCGTCCCGGTAGGGCCGCCCATCGTGAATCCGATTCTGCTGCAAGAATATCTGGAATCCGAGGCCGCGTCGGCGTTCAACGAGGGCTACGAACCCACCTGGCACGCAGGCGAATACACAGCGTTAGCCGCCGAGGTACGCCAGATTCTGCGCAACGAGCTCGGCGTCGTCACCGTCGATGAACCCGAGCCGGAATTTCTCGATGACTCGCTGACCGCCGCTACCGGCGCGGTCGGTGCGCGCAACGTCGCAGTGTTGTTCCGCATGTCGGCAGCCGATGGCGGTCCGAACAAGAAACTTCTCGCCGATCTCGCCGCGCTCGCGGAGCGGGTCTCGCAGATCCCGCGTACCGCGCTGGCCTGTCTCGCCCCCGCGGATGCCGTACCCGCCCCCGTACCGGTGTCGACTCGGCGATTGGTGACGCCGCTGCCGTGCAACGAGGCCCAAGCCGAGATCATCCGCTCGGCGATGGCTCGTCCGCTGACGGTTGCGACCGGCCCGCCGGGCACAGGCAAGAGTCAGCTGGTGGTCGACCTGGTGGCCACCGCGGTGTGCGCGGGCGAAACGGTACTTGTGGCATCCACCAACAACAAAGCGGTCGACGAAGTGTGGAGTCGTTGCGAGAAGCTGATTCCTGGCACGGTGATCCGAACGGGCAGCCAGGCCTATCAGGCGAACCAACAGGCGGGTCTCGACCACCTCGCCGGTCTCCGACCCGCCGTCCAGTCGATGTCGACACTGACGGTCATGGTCGATGCCGCCACCGCCGAACTCGACCGTCAGCGCCGCGAGCTCGCCGACCTTGCGGGAGACGAGGTGACATTGCTCGACGTCGCGGACGTCCGGGAAGCGGTTGCCGCGAAACTCGGCCTGCGTGTCGAACAGATTGCCCTGCTGTTCGAGCGCATCGATCCTGCCGCGCTCATCCGCAAAGCTGTCGCGGTACGGCGGTTCTCCCTGATCGCAGGTTGGAGGTGTCGACGACTGGTCCGTCGGCTCGGGCTGGCCGAAAGTCCGGAAACAGTTGAGCGTCAGTGCGAGCTGCTGAGCGAACTGGCCGCAGCCGAGCTCACCTGGCGCCGACTCCATGCTTCGGAGTCCGCCCGGCCCAGCGATGCCGAGCTCTTCGCACGGTTCACCCACTCGACGGACACACTGCAGACAGCCTCGACGGAACTGCTCGATGCCGTGGTGCGGTCCAACGCCGTGCGCGGGCGGCGACAGATCGACGCGCTGTTGCGGCACCAGTCCGGTCCCGATTGGCCGGCAAAACGTGCGGCGCTGGCCGGAGCTGCAGCATGGGCGGTGACGGCACAATCGGCGCGTGCCTTTCCGCTCGACGCCGCGTTGTTCGATCTGGTCGTGATCGACGAGGCGTCGCAGTGCTCCATCGCTGCGGTCCTGCCGTTGCTGTTCCGGGCGAAGCGGGCGTTGATCATCGGTGACCCGATGCAGCTGACACATATCACCACCCTGGACGGCAGAGGCGAGATCGCCGCGGCGGCGACCGCACAGATTTCAGCCGCGTGGCTCGAACGGCGGCGGATGTCGTATCTGCGACATTCCGCGTTCGAGGCGGCGGAACAGTCATTCGGCGAGAGCCTGCTGTTGGACGAACACTTTCGGTGCCATCCCGACATCGCTGGGGTCGCCAACGACCTGTTCTACCGCGGTCAACTGACGGTGCTGACCGATGTGCGCAAGCAGAATGGCACCGACCAGGCGCCGGTCGTATGGCGCGATGTCGCCGGAATCGCGCAGCGCGGAGCTCAGAGTTCTTGGTACAACCGCGAAGAGGTCGATGTTGTGCTCAGCCTGATCGCGCAACTCCAGCAGCCGGGACGATTGCCGTGTGGAACGACGATCGGTGTGGTCACGCCGTTCAAGGCGCAGTCCGACGAGATCAAACGCCGACTCGACGGTTCCGATGGGGTCGTTGTCGGCACAGTGCACACCTTCCAAGGCGGTGAGTGCGACATCATCATCTTCTCCCTTGTGGCCTCGCCGGAAATGCCCCGCCGATCGATCGAATGGCTCGACCGGCAACCGAACCTGTGGAATGTGGCGATAACCCGCGCCCGTGCGCACCTGTTCGTCGTGGGTGACAGCCGCGTCTGGCAGTCGCGCCGCATCGGTAGTGCGCTCGCCGCTGCTGCCGAACCGGCGGCGGCGGTCGGCGAGGCTGACCCTGTGCTGAATCGACTGCACCGCTACATGATTCGCCGGGGGGCGACGGACCTCGCCTTCGGATCTCCGATGGCCGGCCACCACACCGACGCGATCGATCGGCGTCCGGACGGCTCGGTGTGGGGCGTGGTGGTCGATCGTGGTGCGGGCGCCAACGCGGCGGATCGGCATTTGCGACTGATGCTGCAACACACAGACCTGCGCAAGGTTCCGTCGCAGCGGTGGGATGCCGTCCGCGTGCCGATGTGGCGACTGCGGGAGTCGGCCGAGCACGATCCGCATGCCCACCAACGTCGGACTTGAGCTCTGCCCGACTGGCTCAGCCGACTCCGAGAACGCGGGTGAGGAGGCGTTGGCGGGTTCGGGTGTCGGATTTGGCGAGGACGGCTTTGACGTGGTCGTTGACGGTGTGTTCGGAGAGGAACAGTTCCGCGGCCAGTTCGTGGGAGTCCAGGCCCGTGGCCAGCAGCGTCAGGACCTGGGATTCGCGGGTGGAGAGGGCGTGGGCTCGGGCGAACAGGTCGAGGCGTTCGGTGGCGGTGCTCGGTTCCAGGGCCACGGCGATGTCGGGGCCGATGCGGTCGGCTTTGACGGTGAGCCAGCGGTTGCCGCCCAGGTGGATGCGGGAGACGGCGGGGCCGAGCGGGACGGCGGCCTCGGTGGCGAGCAGGGCGGCGGCCGCGTTGTAGACCGAGGCGGGGACGGGGGGAATCGGTTCGTCCGGGGGGAGCAGGCGCAGGAGGGAATCCGCGGCGGCTGCCGTTTGGGAACGCACCCGCAGGGTGTCGTCGAGCAGGACGACCGCGGGGCCCAGTGAAGCGAGCTGAGCGTCGGATTCGACAAAGGTGGCGCCGACGGTACGGCGCAGGCCTGCGGTGACCGGTGCTGTCAGCGTGCTCAGCTCACCGAGTTCTGCTGTGGTGAACGGGGGTTCGCTGTAGCGGAGCAGTTCGAGGAAGCCCCAGCAGCCGTAGCGGTCGGCGAAGGTGACGGTGGCGGAGTCGGTGACGCCGAGATCGTGCTGGGCGGTGCGCCAGAGCAGGGAGCGTTCCGGGTAGCCGTCGGTGGCGCCCAGCAAAGAGTGGGCGCCGGTGCCGCGCACGGTGTCCCAGCGATTGAGCGCAGTGAGATACCGGGCGCGGATCAAGTCGGGCAACAGCGCGAGATCGAGGCCGGGGACGTCGGCGAGCGGCGCCGTCGCGACCGCGGTGACAGGATCGGTGAGCGCGAAGACATGGCCGGTGAACGGGATCCTCGCGCGGATCTCGACCAGGACGAGTTCACGCAATCGTTTGGCGGAGTGCCCGGCGCGGCACAGACGGCCGATCCGGTCTGCCAAGGTGCTCGGCACGCACCCAGTCTACGGCGGAAAACCCCCAGGATCAGGGATGTTCCGGTGCCCGGAACGGGCCGACCATTGAGCTACCCATCCAGCACGACCACGGAGGTCACCATGACCGTCACCCTGCACATCGACAACACCGTTCGCGACTACGACGACTGGAAGGCCGCGTTCGATCAGTTCGAGCGTTTCCGCGCCGACAACGGCGTTCGCGCCTACCGCGTCGGCCGCGTCGAGGGCACACCACCCCGCGTCCTCATCGACCTCGATTTCGACGATCGGGCGGCCGCCGAGGCGTTCCGCGCCGCGTTGGCGACCGTGCTCGCCACCCCGCGCAGCCGCGCGATGGTGATCAGTCACGAAGCCTGGCTCGTCGACGTGGTCGACGAGCGGATTTCGGCCTGATCGACGCGCCGGGCGCCCCACGGGGACAACCGAACTCGAATCCGCCGGTAAATTGATCCGGTGCCCATCTCGTTCGACATTCCTGGAATGCAACAGTTGGACGACACGACCTGGGGGAATCCGGCCACTCGTGACGTCGTCGCGTTGACCTATGTCAACGGCACGCCCGACCTGCCCGCCCGCCTGCACGACCTGAAACGGCTGCGCAGGCGGCTGGCCGAGCACCACGCCCGAACCGGCTGCCTGATCGAGGCCTTCGTGGTGTGGGTGGACCAGTTGCCCGCCCTGCTACGGGTGGAGAAGACCCAACTGCCGGGCCCGCACGGTGAGCTGGTTTTCGCGGCGTCGATCGTGGTGCCCAAGGACCGGTGCTCGGCGGTGTTCCAGGTGATCTGCCCCGAGACCGGGGTGCCCGGTGCGCGTGAGACCTTGATCGGCCGGCAGGTTCGGCGCGACGAGATGTGCCCGCCCCACCCGTACGCGCCCGGTCTGCGCGGCCGGTTGCCCTATCTGCTGTCCGATGACGTCCGCTTCGATGTCGAATTCCCCGATCACGCGCTCACCAGGGCGCGCCGCTGGGTCGCCGACACCGTGCCGAACGTGCGCGTGGACCCCTCGTTCGCCGCGCTGCCCGAGTTCTAGGGCTTCTCGGCGATGAAGATGGCGGTCCCGGGGAAGATCTGCCCGCGCAGCGGCGACCACTGACCCCATTCGCGGTCGAGCCATTCCGGCCAATCCGGTTCGACGATGTCCACCAGGTGCAGACCGGCGCCGACGATCTCGCGGACCCGGTCACCGATCGTGCGGTGGTGCTCGACATAGGTCGGCACACCGTCGCCGTCCACCTCTACATAAGGAGTGCGGTCGAAATACGGGATCGTGGCGGTCAGACCCGCTTCGCCCGGATCGTCGGGGAAGATCCAGCGCATCGGATGATTCACCGAGAACACCCAGCGCCCGCCCGGGCGCAACACCCGAGCCACCTCGCGCATTACCAGCGCCGAATCGGCGACGAACGGCACCCCGCCGAACGCCGAGCAGGCCAGATCGAACGACGCGTCGGTAAAGGGCAGCGCCTCGGCGCCCGCCTGAACCAGGGGTACGCGCGGTCCGCCCTGATCCATCGCGGCCACGCCACGCTCCAGCATCCCCTTCGACACATCGAGCCCGACCGGGAACGCGCCGTGCCCGGCCAGCCACCGCGAGCACGGCGCCGACCCGCAGCCGATCTCCAAGATCGTCTTGCCGGTCACGTCGCCGAGGAAACCCATGTCGCCCTCGTGCAGGCCCTCCGGGCACCACACGAACTCGCCGCCCGGGGAGTCGACGCCGAGGAAGTCGGCGTGGGTCTGGTGGTACTGCTCGGCGTCGGCGTCCCACCAGCGGCGATTCGCGCGCTCGCTGTCGCGCGAATCGATCTTGGTTCGGGTGGTTGCTGAGGTACCCAGCAGCGCGTTGGCCTGCGCGTGGCGTTCGTCGTCGGACACGGCCAACAGGGTATCGGCGTGGTGCGGGGGGTGGTTTGCCCGGCTCGGCGCGGGTCGCGTAGGCTGATGCACGCTGTAGAGGGACGCTGAATTTGATCAGCGGCAAGTGCGACGGTCCGTGCGATACTTTACCGGTATCCCTTCGTCGCGTCGTCGCGGTGATCTCGCAGCGTACCGAAAGATCCAATGTCCGCAACCGACCACAATCCGTCCGGAGCAAACCCACATATGCCCACCACCGTCACCTCGCCGCAGGTAGCCATTAACGACATTGGCTCCGCCGAGGATTTCCTGGCCGCCATCGACGCAACGATCAAGTACTTCAACGATGGTGACATCGTCGAAGGCACCATCGTCAAGGTCGATCGTGACGAGGTCCTGCTGGACATCGGTTACAAGACCGAAGGCGTCATCCCCTCCCGCGAGCTCTCCATCAAGCACGACGTCGACCCGAACGAGGTCGTTTCCGTGGGCGACGCGGTCGAGGCCCTGGTCCTCACGAAGGAGGACAAGGAAGGCCGCCTGATCCTGTCGAAGAAGCGGGCGCAGTACGAGCGCGCGTGGGGCACGATCGAGGAGCTCAAGGAGAAGGACGAGGCCGTCAAGGGCACCGTCATCGAGGTCGTCAAGGGCGGCCTGATCCTCGACATCGGTCTCCGCGGCTTCCTGCCCGCCTCGCTCGTCGAGATGCGTCGTGTCCGCGACCTCCAGCCGTACGTCGGCAAGGAGATCGAGGCCAAGATCATCGAGCTCGACAAGAACCGCAACAACGTGGTTCTGTCGCGTCGCGCCTGGCTCGAGCAGACCCAGTCCGAGGTCCGCAGCGAATTCCTGCACCAGCTCCAGAAGGGCCAGGTCCGCAAGGGCGTCGTGTCCTCCATCGTCAACTTCGGTGCCTTCGTGGACCTGGGTGGCGTCGACGGCCTGGTGCACGTCTCCGAGCTGTCCTGGAAGCACATCGACCACCCGTCCGAGGTTGTCGAGGTCGGCAACGAGGTCACCGTCGAGGTTCTCGACGTCGACCTGGACCGCGAGCGCGTCTCCCTGTCGCTCAAGGCGACTCAGGAAGACCCGTGGCGTCAGTTCGCCCGGACCCACGCCATCGGCCAGATCGTGCCCGGCAAGGTCACCAAGCTGGTTCCCTTCGGCGCCTTCGTGCGCGTCGAAGAGGGCATCGAGGGCCTGGTCCACATCTCCGAGCTGGCCGAGCGCCACGTCGAGGTCCCGGACCAGGTTGTGGCCGTCGGCGACGACGCCATGGTCAAGGTCATCGACATCGACCTCGAGCGTCGTCGTATCTCGCTGTCGCTGAAGCAGGCGAACGAGGACTACAACGCCGAGTTCGACCCGTCGAAGTACGGCATGGCCGACAGCTACGACGATGCGGGCAACTACATCTTCCCCGAAGGCTTCGACCCCGACACCAACGAGTGGCTCGACGGGTTCGACAAGCAGCGTGAAGAGTGGGAAGGCCGCTACGCCGAGGCCGAGCGTCGCCACAAGATGCACACTGCCCAGATGGAGAAGATGGCAGCCGACGCTGCCGCCGAGGCCGCCGCTGGTGGTCCCGTCGCGGGCAACTACTCCTCCGAGACCGGTGGCAGCGCGGCTGCGTCCACCTCCGGTCCGGCCGAGTCCACGGGCGGCTCGCTGGCCAGCGATGCCCAGCTCGCGGCTCTGCGGGAGAAGCTCAGCGGCAACGCCTGATTCACCGGTAACGGCTGAATCACTCCTTGCACTACCGAAGGCCCCGGTCCATACGGACCGGGGCCTTCGGCCTTTTCCGGTGGGTGTAGCGTGTGCGCGATTGCTCCATCCCCTACGGGAAAGGTGCTCCACTCCGATGAGTTCTGGTCCCTTCGCCGGCCTCAACCGGCGACAGTTCCTCGCGAAAGCGATGGCCGCCGGTGCGGTGGGAACGCTTGCCACCTGGGCGAATCCGATTATCGACCGAGCTTTCGCCGCCGATCCGGTGGGGATGGGCGGGCTCGGCGATATCGAGCACTTCGTCTTGCTCATGCAGGAAAACCGGTCCTTCGACCACTATTTCGGCACCCTGTCGGGGGTGCGTGGGTTCGGTGAATCCTCCGCGTCGTGGCGTCAGTACGGGTGGTCGCCCGGAATCGGGCCCACCGCAGACGGTTTCGTCGAACCGTTCCGGCTCGACACCACCCGCGGCGCCACACTGGACGGGGAGTGCATCAACGACCCCGACCACACCTGGCCGGGCATGCACAAGGCATTCAACAACGGCCGCAACGACGGCTGGATGCCGATGTCGGTGGCCTCGGTCGGGCCGGCGAACGCGCCCGCGGCGATGGGTTACTACCTGCCGGAAGACATTCCGATCCACACCGAGCTCGCACAGGCGTTCACGCTGTGCGACAACTACCACTGCTCGGTGCTCGGCCCCACCGACCCCAACCGGCTGTACTGGATGAGCGCGAGCATCGACCCCGACGGTCTGGCGGGCGGTCCGCTGGTGGAGACGCCGACCCTGCTTCCGAAGAACGTCTACAGCTGGCGTACCTACCCGGAGAACCTGTCCGAGGGCGGGGTGCCGTGGAAGATCTACAGCAATCGCGATGTCGGCCCGGCCTCGTCGATGATCCTGGACGGCATGATGGGCTGCTTCACCCAGGCCGCCGACCCGAATTCCGAACTGGCACGACGCGGTATCGCACCGACCTACCCGAACGACTTCCAGGCCGACGTCGCCAACAACACGTTGCCCGCGGTGTCCTGGGTGGTGCCGTCGCTGCTGCACTGCGAACACCCCGCGCTGCCCGCGGCTTTCGGTGCGCTCGGCATAGTGCAGCTCCTCGATATCCTCACCTCGAATCCGGCGGTGTGGGAGAAGACGGCGCTGATCATCAGCTACGACGAGAACGGCGGCTTCTTCGACCACGTCACGCCGCCGACCCCGCCGCCCGGCACCGCGGGCGAATTCCTGACGGTGCCACTGGATCGGGTGCCCGCCGCGGGCGGGATCACCGGCCCGATCGGACTGGGTTACCGGGTGCCGTGCATGGTGATCTCGCCGTACAGCCGCGGTGGGTTGGTCGCCTCGCAGACCTTCGACCACACGTCCCAATTGCGGTTGCTGGAAACCAGATTCGGCGTCGATGTGCCGAATCTGACCGCGTGGCGACGCAGCGTCACCGGCGATATGACGTCCACGTTCGACTTTGCCGCGGCGCCTGATGCCGCGAAACCGGTGCTGCCCGACCCCCGCCCCAAGGCCGACGCGGCGATCGCGCAGTGCGGTCCGAATATCGCGGCGGGCACTCTCGGACAGGGTGTGCCGTACCCGGTGCCGCCGAATGCGATGCCGGCGCAGCAGCCGGGGGCGCGGCGCGCGCCGAGCGGTCTCGTCGGCGTCTGAGCCGGGGGTGGGCTCGGCATCGCGCCGGGCCCACTGTCAGCTCGCGGCGGCGGGCGACCAGTATCCGGTGGCCATGCTCGGGCGTTTGCGCATCGCGGCGAAGCTGTGTCTGGCGGGGGAGAGCAGGGTACTGAACCAGGAGCGCCGGTACTCGGCGAGAGTCGCTGCGACAGCCGGGAATTCGATGCAGTGCACACCGCCCGGCATACCGAGGCGGTGGCGAGCCGCCCGGTGGTTCCTGGTACTCATGATCATCCTCCGGTAGTCGTGCGGCCTTCTCGCCTGCGCGGAAGATTAATCCACGCGACGCGCCCGGCCCGGGATCTTCCGCCGCTCCGGGCATGGGCGTGTCGGAGCAGGTGCCACGGCGCGGCGGCGGGGATGCGAGACTGGGCCCATGTTGCGGATCGGCCTCACCGGAGGCATGGGAGCGGGTAAATCCACAGTGGCGCGGACGCTGGTCGAACTCGGGGCGGTGCTCATCGACTCCGATGCGATCGCCCGCGAGGTCGTCGCCCCCGGGACGCCGGGTCTGGCCGCGTTGGTCGAGGAGTTCGGTGAGGGCATTCTGAGCCCCGACGGCAGCCTGGACCGGCCCGCGCTGGCCGCGGTCGCCTTCGCCGACGATGTGTCGCGGGGCAAGCTCAATGCCATCACCCATCCGCTGGTCGGCGCCCGCACCGCGGATCTGATCGGCGAGGCGGCCACCGATGCCGTTGTGGTGCAGGATATTCCGCTCCTGGTCGAGAACGGGCTCGCGCCGCTGATGCAGCTCGTCGTGGTGGTCGGGGCCGAGGAGGAGACCAGGCTGCGCAGGCTGGTCGAACACCGCGGCGTGGCCGAAGCCGACGCTCGGGTCAGGATCGCGGCCCAGGCCACCGACGACCAGCGCCGCGCGGTCGCCGATGTGTGGCTCGACAACAACGGTGCGCCGGAGGTGGTCGAGGCGCAGGTCCGTGACCTGTGGACGCGGCGGCTGGTGCCGTTCGAGCGCAATCAGCGCGAGGGCGTCCGGGCGCGAGCCGGCTATGTTCTCGTCACCGACCCGGAATGGGATATGCAGGCGCGCAGGATCATCGCCCGGCTGCACCTGGCCTGCGGTGCGTCGGCGGTGCGCATCGATCACGTCGGATCCACCGCGGTGCACGGACTCCCCGCCAAGGACATCATCGACATCCAGGTGACAGTGGCCGACATGGCCACAGCCGAATCGCTGACGGATGCCTTGACGGCCGCCGGGTTCCCGCTCGCTCCCCAGGTGACGCACGACAATCCGAAACCGAGTCATGGCGATCCCGAGGGGACCGACCTCGCCCGGTGGGGAAAGCGTCTGCACGGCAACGCCGATCCGGGAAGGCCGGCCAATATCCATCTGCGCGTGCGGGATTCGCTCGGCCAGCGGTTCGCGCTCGATCTGCGTGACTGGTTGCGCGCGAACGAGAGCGCGCGGTCGGAGTACCTGGCGGTCAAGCGCGGAGCCGAGCTCGCGGCGGCGGATCTGACCGGCGACGCGGCGGGTGACGCCTACTACGTGGTGAAGGAACCGTGGTTCGACGCGGTCTATCCGGTGGTCACCGAGTGGGCCACCGCTCGCGCGTGAACCGCGTACCAATCTGTTAAACGTCAATGTTTCGGAAACTGTCCGCACGCTGTCGCGCGCTGTGTAAATTGTGCGAAGTCACTACAGGGTGACTCGATTCACAGGGAAGTTGTAGCGCGTATGACAACACATCACCGTCAGTTCGGCCGTGCGGGCTTCGGCATCACCGCACTCGGCGCCGTCGCCGCCAGCCTCGTGCTGGCCGCTCCGCAGGCCTCGGCCTGGGTCGGCAATCTCGGCGTGGCCGGAACCGACCACAAGGTCGGTTGCAGCTACAAGTTGACCGCCAGCGTCGAGGTCGACCGGCTGACCTCGGTGAAGTTCACCGACAACGGCGTGGATATTCCGGGCAGCCCGGTGTCGCCGTCGCTGCTCTCGGGCACCGTGAGCATCACCTGGAAGCCGACCACGGCGGGCCAGCACAAGCTCGAAGCGCGTCAGCTGCTGATCAGCGACTCGATCACCGTCACCGTGGGTGCGGCGGGCAGCACCGGAAGCGCGTCGTGCGGCGGTGGCCTCGCGGATCTGTTCCCGAGCCTGTCGGCCGGCTGATACCGACTCCCCGCACCGCCCGGACCCGCCTACCGAGGTCCGGGCGGTTCGTCGTTTCGGCGCCAGGTCAGCGTCATCCCGAAGGTGCTCAGCCACTCCTCGAGTGAATAGCCGTGCGCGGCGATCCCGTCGATCGCCGCGGTGGCGTGTTCGATCGCCGCCTGACACTGCGCGGCGTCCAGCAGGCCGTCGGTGTGCGCGGCCAGCAGCTCGTCGACGTCGACGAGCCGGACATCACGCCGAGTGCGGACCAGTACGTCGAGGTAGTGGTCGACCGAGCGCCACAGCGTCGGCGACTCCCTGGTGAACGCGCCCACATCGACATAGATGTCCTGCCACTGCTCGACGCCGGGGTTGTAGTGCAGCTTCGACGCCCGCAGCGACAGCTCCGGCAGCACCCACGATTCCAGGTAGTGGAAGTGCGCGTGATCGGAGTGGCGACCCATGTACAGGCCCCACGGTTCCACCCGATAGATCTCCACCGGCCGGACGAAACCTTTGGGATCGGTGTTCGTTCCGGCCGCGACGTCGAAGTACTCGACCTTGGGTGGATGCACGTGCACGGTGGATGCCTGCGTCATGAGCGCAGAATCTACCGGCGCGTGCCGACCCGCGCCCGGTCGCCGGTCACATCCAGGTCAGGGTGATCTCCTGCGACCGCAACCATTGTTCGACATCGTGGTCGTTGGCCGCCAGCCCGTCGAGCACGCGCGCGGCACGCTCGAACGCCCGGTCGGCGTGCTCGGTGCCGACATGGCCCGCGGCGTGCGCGGCGAGCAGTTCGCTGGACCCCGACAGCGTCGAGGACCGGCCGCGCCGCACCGCGATGTCGAGGAAGTAGTCGGTGGCCCGCCACCGTTTCGGCCCGACCTGGACGCACTCGATGATGTCGAGCACGTAGTCGTGGCTGCGGTGATGGCCGGGCCGGTCGTGGCTGATAGTGGCGCGAATGGCCTGGCCGGGCAGCATCCACGACTCCTCGTAGCGACCGTGCGGCCGGTCGAGGATGCGGGCCAGGTAGATGCCCCACGGCTGCACTTCGTACCGGTCGACCGGGCGGATGTAGCCCTTGGCGTCGGTGCTGGTCAGCTCGGCCAGGTCGAAGTATTCGACCCGGGGTCTGGCAGAGGGGGCGACGGTCGTGGTGACGGTGGTCGGTGTTAGCGGGCCGCGTATCTCTCTGGCGAAATAGCCGGCGAATCCGGTTACCGCGGGAGCCGCGACGAGCAGGGGAAGTAGAACGCTCATGGCCTTGTCCTTCACCACGTCCGATGATCAACTCAGGGTACGCCCGCATCGGGAGTTGTGGCGTGGTCGATTCGGCGCCTCGATCGTCGAATATCCTTGGCGCAAGGGACTTTTCGGACATCGCGCGAAGTGCCGGGCATTCGCCGCGTTCGTGGGCGGTCCCCTCGACCAGGCGAAATGGGGGTCGCCGACGGTTTGCTTGCCGGTGGCTGTCGTCACAGTCGCGCAGTGCCGCGACGGCATCGATGAGCAGAAGTTCACCAGAACGACCACGACCCGACCGGCGGCGCTCGGCGCGGCGCGGGGTGTGGCGGACGGGCGGCGGCTCGCTTGGAGCGCAAACGTGTCAGTGGTCGCGCCTAAGCTGGATCCATGGCATTCGCAACCGAGATCCCGACGGAAGGGTACGAAGAGCGGGGTCACCCGATCGCCCATTCCGAACACCGCCCCGTCGGCACGATCGAGCGCTCGGGCGCTCGATTCGAGGTGGTCAGCGAGTACTCGCCCGCCGGCGACCAGCCCGCGGCCATCGCCGAGCTCGAGCGCCGGGTGAACGCGGGGGAGAAGGACGTCGTCCTGCTCGGCGCCACCGGTACCGGTAAATCGGCGACCACCGCCTGGCTGATCGAGAAGTTGCAGCGCCCCACGCTGGTGATGGCACCGAACAAGACCCTGGCCGCGCAGCTGGCCAACGAGCTGCGCGAGATGCTGCCCAACAACGCGGTCGAGTACTTCGTCTCGTACTACGACTACTACCAACCCGAGGCGTACATCGCCCAGACCGATACCTACATCGAGAAGGACAGCTCGATCAACGACGACGTCGAGCGGCTGCGGCACTCGGCGACCTCGAGTCTGCTCTCGCGTCGCGATGTCGTGGTGGTCGCCTCGGTGTCGTGCATCTACGGTCTCGGCACCCCGCAGTCGTATCTGGACCGGTCGGTGCAGCTCGAGGTCGGCGGCGAGATCGACCGCGACGCGTTGCTGCGGCTGCTCGTCGACGTGCAGTACACCCGCAACGACATGTCGTTCACCCGGGGTTCCTTCCGGGTGCGCGGCGACACCGTGGAGATCATCCCGTCCTATGAGGAGCTGGCGATCCGCATCGAGTTCTTCGGTGACGAGATCGAGGCGCTCTACTACCTGCACCCGCTCACCGGTGACGTGGTGCGCCAGGTCGATTCGGCGCGCATCTTCCCGGCCACCCACTACGTGGCCGGTCCGGAGCGGATGGAGCGCGCGGTCGGCGACATCGAGGCCGAATTGGCCGCGCGGCTCGAGGAATTGGAACGTCAGGGCAAATTGCTCGAGGCTCAGCGGTTGCGCATGCGCACCGAATACGACCTGGAGATGATCCGTCAGGTCGGCTTCTGCTCGGGCATCGAGAACTACTCGCGCCACATCGACGGGCGCCCGGCGGGTTCGGCGCCTGCGACGCTGCTCGACTACTTCCCCGACGACTTCCTGCTCGTGATCGACGAATCGCACGTCACGGTGCCGCAGATCGGCGGCATGTTCGAAGGTGACATGTCGCGTAAGCGCAACCTCGTCGATTTCGGTTTCCGGTTGCCGTCGGCGGTCGACAACCGGCCGCTGACCTGGGAGGAGTTCGCCGGTCGAATCGGCCAGGCGGTGTATCTGTCGGCGACACCGGGCAACTACGAGCTGGGTCAGGTCGGCGGTGAGGTGGTCGAGCAGGTCATCCGCCCGACCGGCCTGGTCGATCCGAAGGTCGTGGTCAAGCCCACCAAGGGGCAGATCGACGACCTGGTGCACGAGATCCGTGAGCGGTCGGAGCGCGACGAGCGGGTTCTGGTCACCACACTCACCAAGAAGATGTCCGAAGACCTCACCGACTACCTGCTCGGCCTCGGTGTGAAGGTCCGCTACCTGCACTCCGAGATCGACACGCTGCGGCGCGTCGAACTGCTCCGGCAGCTACGCCTGGGCGAATACGACGTGCTCGTCGGCATCAACCTGCTGCGTGAGGGCCTCGACCTGCCCGAGGTGTCGCTGGTCGCGATCCTCGACGCCGACAAGGAAGGCTTCCTGCGGTCGAGCACCAGCCTCATCCAGACCATCGGCCGCGCGGCGCGCAACGTGTCCGGCGAAGTGCACATGTACGCGGACAAGATCACCGACTCGATGCAGCACGCCATCGAGGAGACCGACCGTCGCCGTGCCAAGCAGATCGCCTACAACACCGAGAACGGCCTCGACCCGCAGCCGCTGCGCAAGAAGATCGCCGACATCCTGGATCAGGTGTACACCGAGGCCGAGGACGAGGTGGCCGTCGGCGGATCGGGCCGCAATGCCAGCCGCGGCAGGCGCGCCCAGGGCGAACCGGGCCGGGCCAGCTCGGGTATCTACGCCGAACGCGATGTGAAGTCGATGCCACGTGCCGAATTGGCCGCCCTGGTCACCGAACTCACCGCGCAGATGATGAACGCGGCCCGCGAATTGCAGTTCGAGCTGGCGGGCCGGTTGCGTGACGAGATCGCCGACCTGAAGAAGGAGCTGCGCGGGATGGACGCCGCGGGGATTTCTTGACCATGCCGGCGCCACGGTCCCCGGGCGACCCCGCCCCCGAGTCGCGCGACCGATCGCGCGGGTGCTGCTCGGAGGCGAGGCCGCTGCGGACCCGGCCCGGCGGGGCGCTACGCCTGCTCGGCCATCCACGCGGCGACGCGGCGGTCGGCCTCCTCCTTCGAGACGTCCTCGACGCGGGTGATCACCGCCCAGCGGTGGCCGAAGGGGTCGATCACCACGCCGAAGCGATCTCCGGTGACGAAGGTCTGCGGTTCCTCGGCGCTGCGGGCACCGTGGGCGAGCGCGCGGGCGATCACCGCGTCCACGTCGGGACAGTAGTGCACCACCGAGGTGTGCACCCAGTCCTCGGGGGCGCGGACATTGTTGTCGGGGATGGGCATTCCGAGCTGCAGGGTGGAATCCCCGATGAGCAGTTCGGCGTGCGCGGGCTGGCCGTCGGGCAGATCGGCGCGGCTGAGCACCTTCGCCTCGAAGACCGCGGTGTAGAAGTCGATGGCCGCGTTTCCGTCCGGCACGGCCAGGAAACAGGTGATGGAGTGGTAGCCCTCCGGAATGGGCGCAACGGGATTGGTCATGGATACGATCCTGCTCCGCGGCCGACGGCCCGTCTTGTAAGAACGCGACAGATCGGCCGATGATGACGGCGGCGCCGGATCCCGGTGATGTGAAAGGAATCCTGCACCCGGAGGAGCAGGCGAGACACCGGTCGCTGAACCGGCTGGGGGTCGGGCCCGCGCTGGCCGAGTTCGCGGACCGGTACTGGGTGGTGCGGTGGGATCTGCGCGGCCGGCCCAGCTATTCGGCGCAGGTGCTGTCGTTCCCGTGTGTGAACGTCACCTTCGAACGCAGCACCATCCGCACCGGCGGCTTCGTCACCGGGGTGTGCACGACGAAGTACGTGCGCGAGCTCGCCGGGGAAGGCGAGACCTTCGGCATCCGGTTCGCCCCCGGCGGATTCGGTGCCTTCACCGGCATGGATGTCGGCGCACTGCGCGATGATTCGGCCCCGCTGTGCGCGGTGTTGCCCGAGGCCGCGGGCCTGGCCGACCGAGTGCTGGCCGAACAGTCCGACGAGCGCCGCCGCGACATCGTCGAGGAGTTCTTCGCGGGCCGTGGTCGCACCGACGATCCGCACTACGCGCTGGTGACCCGCATCGTCACCGCCATGGCGAACGATCCGGAGCTGACCAGGGTCGACCAGGTCACCGATCGTTTCGCCGTTCCGATCCGCACCCTGCAACGCCTGTTCCGCCGCTATGTCGGGGCAGGCCCGAAGTGGGTGCTGTGCCGGTTCAGATTGCAGGACGCCGCCGATCTGCTCGCGCACGGCCGCCCTGATCTCGCGGTACTCGCGGCCCAGCTCGGCTATTTCGACCAGGCGCATTTCAGCCGCGAATTCACCGCCGAGATCGGGATGTCGCCGACGGAATACGCGCGCAGCGCACAGGCGGTGAGCGCTGTCCCCACGGCGCGCTGACCGGGTGCGTCCAGACCCGAGAAGTAGGGGGTCTGAAATATTAACGTTCCACCTTGGAACAGCGGTGTTCGTCGATAGTGTCACCGCATTCGCAGCGGCCGTTGCTGCGTGGAGAAGTCAGGACATCAACAGTGACAACATCATTCGATCGGACCGCCCGTCTCGGCGCCGCCCTCGCGACCGCGCTGGCCGCCACGGCTCTGCTCGCGCCGGGCGCGCACGCGGACATCTCGGATGGCCAGCGGGTCAGCGTATCGAGTGCCGATCCGAAGGTCGGCTGTTCCTACACGGTGGTCGCGGTCAACGTCGTCGGCTACAGCTCGGGCCACGCCGGCGCACCGGTGACCTTCTACGACAACGGTGACGTGATCGACACGGTCGCGATCCCGGCGATCGGCGAGACCAAGACCTCCTGGCGTCCCGCCGCCGCCGGCTCGCACCAGTTGACGGCGAAAGTCGACAGCTATCTCAACAGCTGGTGGATCACCCCCGCCACGGTGACCGTGGCGGCGAATACCGGCACCGGAAGCGCGGCCTGTGGGTTCCCCAGTTTCTCCGGTTGATGTGATCAAAGTCCCAGCCGCACTACGTCGTTGATCGTGTTGTGATAGGCCACAATTTCTTCGAACTGCGGTCTTGTTGCCGCAGGTGAATCTTCTCGATTGTTGCGAGGGCCACCGTGACATCGGGCAGGAGCGCCAACACTCCCGGTGTGATCTGTTGCGATTTCTGATAAATCGGCCTGATTTGGCGTTAGGGTCGAGCCAATTGCCGCGCTGACGCTCGATTCCCGAGTGGTTCGGTGCTGGCACCGACCAAGTTGGAGGAGAGATGACCGCCTACCGGACCATTGTCGTCGGTACTGATGGCTCGGATTCGTCGTACGTGGCGGTGGAGAAGGCCGCGGCGCTCGCCGGGGACGCTGAGGCAACTCTCGTGCTGGCCTGCGCCTACTTCCCGACCGACGACCGCGACGTCGCCGCTGCCGCCGATGTGCTCAAGGACGAGGCCTACCAGGTCCGTGGCTCGGCCCCGACCAACGAGATCCTGCACGTCGCCCGGGAGAAGGCGCTGGCCGCCGGTGCGAAGAACATCGTCGACCGCGCGATCGTCGGCGAGCCGGTCGATTCGCTGCTCGACCTCGTCAACGAAGTGGACGCCGACCTGCTCGTCGTCGGCAACCGAGGCCTCAACACCCTCACCGGTCGCCTGCTCGGCTCCGTCCCCTCGGACGTGGCCCGCAAGTCCCGTTCGGACGTGCTGATCGTGCACACCGTCCGCTAGTTCGACGAGGAAGGCCCCTGACCGACTGCGGTCAGGGGCCTTCCTTGTGTCTCAGGCCGGTTCGAGCGCGGACAGCACCTCGGGGAGGTCCTCGGTGTGCACCACGGCCAGTCGCTGGGTCGCGCGGGTCAGCGCGACGTACAAGTCGTTGAGTCCGCGGGGGGACTCGTCCAGGATCGCCTGTGGCTCCGCCAGGTACACCCGGTCGAACTCGAGGCCCTTCGCGTCGTGCACGGTGAGGACCTGAACGGATTCACCTGCCAGCGAGGATAATTCGGGTACCAGGGTCGCGGGAGCGAGGACCGCGGAGGTACCCGGACCGTGCTCGACCTCGAGCAACCGCGCCACCTCGCCCGCGACGTCGGCGGGCAACACCCGGTAGGCGCGTGGGGGATTGCCGGTCTCGCGCACCGAACGCGGCACCTTGGTACCCGGGTCGATCTCGGCGAGCACATCGGCCGCGACCGCCATGATCTCGGCGGGAGTGCGGTAGTTCACCGTGAGCTCGGTGAGCTTCCAGCGCTGTGCCACATACGGTTCCAGCACCCGCTGCCAGGACGACGCGCCGGCCGGATCACCGGTCTGGGCGACGTCGCCGACGACGGTGATCCAGCGATTCGGGATGCGCCGCATCACCATGCGCCACGCCATTTCCGAAAGCTCCTGTGCCTCGTCGACGATCACGTGCCCGTAGGTCCAGGTCCGGTCGCCCGCGGCGCGTTCGGCGGTGGTCTGGCGGTTGCCGAATTCCTGGCGCTGGGCCAGCTGGGAGGCGTCGATCAGGTCGTAGGCCATCAGGATCTCGGGATCGAGCTCGTCCTCGATGTCCTGCGGGGCGGAACCGGTGAGGATGTCGAGGGCGTCCTGGGCCTCCTCGATCTGGGCTCGCCACCGGCGACGCGAGCGTTCGCGTTCCTCGGTGTCGTCGACCCCGAGCAGCTCGGCCAGCTCGTCGAGCAGCGGGGCGTCGGCCGCGCCGAAGGTGCCGTCGTCGGAGCGCACCAGCTCGGCGCGGTCCTCGGGGCTCAACGTCTTGGCGGCGCGGTCGAGACGCGCCGGGTCGGCGAGCAGGTCGGCGAGCACTTCCTGGGGCGAGAGCACCGGCCACAGCGCGCTGATCGCGGCCTGCACGTGCGGGTCGGCGCGCATCTCGTCGCCGATCTCGCTGAGGTCGGCGGAGCTGAGCAGGCTCGTGCCGCCGGACAGGTCGGCGCCCATCGTGGCGGCGAGCTGGTCGGTGAGCGCGTCGATCACCGACGACGCGAAGATCGGCCTGGCCAGGTTGTGCGGGCGTCGCGAGGAGCGGGCCCGCCCACGCGCCCTGGTCGCGATCTTGCGGTCCAGCGTCACCGGGTAGCCGTCGAACGCCAGACGCACCGGCTCCGACGGCACTTCCTGACGGTCGCGCACCGCCTGCTTGAGCACCTCGAGCATGTCGAGGGAACCCTTGATCTCCCCGGCGCGCAGCGAATCCTCGCGCACCGCCTTCACCCCCGGGTACAGGTCGCCGATGGTCGACAGCAGCACGCCGGTCTCGCCGAGCGAGGGCAGCACCTGGCCGATGTAGTCGAGGAAGGTGGCGTTCGGGCCGATGATCAGCACGCCGCTCTTGGCCAGCTGCTGCCGATAGGTGTAGAGCAGGAAGGCCGCGCGATGCAGCGCGACGGCGGTCTTGCCGGTGCCCGGCCCACCCTGCACCACGAGCACGCTCTTGTGCTCGGAGCGGATGATCGCGTCCTGTTCGCTCTGGATCGTCTCGACGATGTCGTTCATGTGCCCGGTGCGGGCGGCGTTGAGCGCCGACAGCAGCGCGCTCTCACCACCGACGCCGTCGTCGGTGCCGACCACACCGTCGCGCTCGGCGGCATCGAGATCGAGGTACTCGTCGTTGATCGCGGTCACCGCGCGGTTGCGCGAGCGGATGTGCCTGCGCCGGGTGACGTTCTCGGGATTGGCGGTGGTGGCCAGGTAGAACGGTCGGGCCAGCGGAGCACGCCAGTCGAGCAGCAGCGGCTCGTAGTCGTTGTCCTCGTCGAGGATGCCGAGCCTGCCGATGTAGCGCGCCGCGTCCTCGGTGCCTTCCAGATCGATCCGGCCGAAGCACAGACCGTGCTCGGCGGCGTCGTATTTGGACAGGTCCTCGTTGTAGAGCTGGGTGAAGGACTCGCGCTCACTGCGCGCCTGCGGTGTGCCACCGGATTCGAGGAGCACAGTCTTGAGCCGGTTCTGCGCGTAGTCGCGCATGCCGTCGAGCCGGTCGTAGAGCACCGAGAGGTACTGCTGCTCCTGTTCGATCTCGCGGTTGTGCGCGGCCGGGGAGGCGTCGGCGAGGCGGTCGGGCAAAACAGGACTCCTTTGTCACCGCGTTGAGAACAGAGTTGTCGAGTCTACGTGTCCGCGGGCAGGGCCGCCGCGACCGGGAACACTTCGTCGCCGAGGATCGGCGTGAAGTGTTCGACCACCGGAAAAGGCTCGTAGAAGTGGTGCAACAGCGCACGCCAGCGCTGATATTCCGGTGACTCACGGAATCCCACTGTGTGGTCGGCCAGCTGCTCCCAGCGCACCAGCAACAGGAAGCAGTCGGGCCGCTCGACACAGCGCGACAACGACAACCCACCGAAACCGGGCATTCCCGCGATGATCGGATACGCCTGCGCGAAGGCCGCTTCGAAAGCGGCGGCGGCGCCGGGGCGAACGGGTAACAGCGCGTGTTCGACGATCACGCCGACCAGTCTGTCAGGAGGCGTGAGTGTTGTTCGAGCGTCGATTCTGACCGAGACCGAGCTCACGATGGGCCGACGGCTTGTCGCGGTACATTGCCAGGTCGGCGTCGTGCAGCACGGCTTCGGGCGTGCGCCGTTCGTGCGGGCCGAGTTCGGTGATGCCGACCGAGGCGCTCACCTCGAGACGGTGACCGCTGGCGATGATCGGTTCCGCCATCTTCACGCGCAGGCGCTCCACCAGTGCGGGCAGGTCGGCGCGCTGCGGATGACCGGCCAGCAGCACCAGGAATTCGTCGCCCCCGAGCCGCCCGACCAGGTCTTCGGTGCGCAACGCCTGTTGCAACCGCTGGGCGACGATCTGCAACACCGTGTCGCCGATGGCGTGCCCGAGGGTGTCGTTGATCGCTTTGAAGCCGTCGAGGTCGATGAACAGCACCGTGGTGATCAGCGTGCCGCCGTCGTCGGCCAGCGCCGTGGACAGCTGCGACAGGATCAGGGAACGATTCGCGAGCCCGGTCAGCGCGTCATGGGTGGCCTGGTACTCGAGCTGGCGCTTGCTGGCCCGGAACGCGGTGATGTCGGCGAACGAGGACACCCCCGCCGACTCCGGGCTGTCCGGATTGAGTAATCGGCAGTTGCACGACAGCCATACCAGCTGCCCGTCGGTGCGCTCGACCCCGAAAATGAACTGGGTCACCGCCTCTCCCGTCGCGAGGGTGCGCGCCATCGGATGCTGGTCGGGCGCGAGTGGTCGGCCGTCGCGGTCGAGCATTTTCATGGGCAGTTCGTCGATGTGCAGTCCGAGTACCGGCTCGGCCTCCGCAGCGATGCCGAGTATGCGTTTGCCTGCGGGGTTGATCGATTCGAGGCGACCGCGCCGATCGACGACGAGCACGCCTTCTTCCAGCTGCGACACCACGGTGGTGAAATACGCCTCCGCCTGCCGCGCCGACGCCTCCGCCGCGCGTTGGGCGGTGAGATCGTGCACGACCACCTGGAACGCGAGCTTCTCCTGCCACACCGTGAGCACCGACACGGTCTGCACCGGCACCGTGCGCCCGTCCACCCGGACGAGATCCATGTCGGTGGGCGGCGAGGCCGATCCCTCGGCGGTGAGCTGATCGATCCGTTCGAGCATGGCCGCGACGGAATCGGGATGGACGAAGTCGGTGATCGACAAGCCGAGCAGGTCGTCCACCGAACGGGCGCCGAGCAGGCGAACCATCGCCGGATTGACGTAGACGATCGTCCCCGACTCGTGCACACAGATGGCATCGGGAGTGTGTTCGACCAGCGACCGGTAGCGCTGCGCGAGCTGCTCGGCGCTCGCCGCGTCGGTCCTTCCTTCTCCCACTGCGAAACCCCCGATCTCGGCCTGGTCTGCGAACGGCATACCGGACTAGTCTGGTGATCCTTCATGAAGATCCGCGAGGAGCGATGTGACACTGGATGTGCTCACGGGCGGCATGACCCACCGCCTCGATTCTATGTCGATCGCCGGCATGGGTGTTGTCTCCGGTTACGGGTGGGGTCGGGAATCGCTGTGGCAGGGATTGTTGGGGTGCAAACCGGCAGCCCGTTTGTACCCCGGTTACGGGCCCGGACGTGATCAGCACGCCTGGGTCGGGCTGATTCCCGACGGTGGTGACGCAGCCTACGGAACCGGTCTGTTCGGGCGTGCCGTGTTCGCCGCGGCCGCCGAGGCGATCGCCGACGCGCAGGAACGCGGGTGGCGCCGGGAGGGGCGCACCGTCGGCCTCGTGCACGCGTTCACCCTGGGCGATGTCGCCGATTGGCGCGATTTCTACCGTCGTGACGAGGGCCACCGGCGCTCACGCGACTATCTGCGGATGCTGCCGTCGACACCCATTTCGGTGGTGATGCAGGAGTTCGGTTTCCATGGGCCCGCGATGAACGTGTCGGCGGCGTGCAGTTCGGGCACTGTCGCGCTGCTGACGGCGAAGATGTGGCGTGACGCGGGTCTGGTCGACGATGTGTTGTGCATCACCACCGACCTGTCGGCCACCCCGGACATGCTCGAACATTTCGTCGGTCTGGGTGCCGCGATCGCCGATGCCGACCCGTTCACCGCCTGCAGGCCCTTTCAGGAGGGCACCCTCGGTTTCACGATGGCCGAGGCGTCGGTGGCGCTGCTGCTCACCGACGCGGTCGAGCGGCCCTATGCGCGGCTGCTCGGCGGCGCGATGACCAACGACGCCTTCCATGTCGTCTCGGTCGATCCCAGCCACACCCAGATCATCGCCTGCGTCCGGCGCGCTCTGGCCGACGCGGGGATCGACGCCGGCGACGTGGCGTACTACAACGCGCACGGCACCGGGACCAGGCAGTGCGATGCCGCCGAACGCCACGTGATGCGCACCGTCTTCGACGACCGGCCCGCCATCGCCGCGCTCAAACCGCTCACCGGGCACTGTCAAGGCGCCTGCGCGGCGGTCGAAGTCGCCGCGATCTCGCTGTCCTACGAGCGCGGCATCGTCGCCTCGGCGCCGGCTGTGGCGACCGCGCACCCGCGACTGCTCAACGGCCCGACCCCGCTGCTCGACGGCGCGACGCTGAAACTGTCGATGGGAATGGG
The DNA here is from genome assembly GCF_042884695.1 of Nocardia sp. NPDC058114. Lineage (NCBI taxonomy): Bacteria > Bacillati > Actinomycetota > Actinomycetes > Mycobacteriales > Nocardiaceae > Nocardia > Nocardia sp. NPDC058114. The sequence goes on from NZ_JBHVTK010000013.1 coordinate 45,663, forward strand.
CGGCAACAACGCCGCCGTGGTCCTGGCCGCGGCCTGACTCAATCCTCGCCCGTCTCGGGTCCGGCGGCGAGGGCGAACCCGCCGGTCGTCGGCGCGTCCTGGGGCAGGGGCACCGCCCAGCGCAGCTGTGTGCCCGGCATCTCGGGGTGGTTGCCGTCGGCGTCGGGGCGTTTGGCCGGACCGACCTCGAAATACCCGCCCGCCTCCTGCGCGCGCTGCTCGAGATTGCGCAGCCCGCTGCGGATGACGTGGTTCGGGATGCCCCAGCCGTTGTCGGACACCGTGATCACCAGATCGTCGGCCACCTCGATCACGATGGCGACGGTGTCGGCGCCGGAATGGCGCACCGCGTTGCTCACCGCCTCGCGCACCACCGCCTCGGCGTGGTCGGCCAGCTGCGGATCGAGGACCGACAGCGGGCCCGACACCTGGATCGTCGCGCGCAGGGCGATATCGGAGGTCTGGCGCCGGATCGCCACCTCGAGGCGCTGCTGCAGCCCTTCGCTGTGACCGGAGCCGCTGGCGTGCAGATCGAAGATGGAGGTGCGGATCTCCTGCACCACCTCTTGCAGATCCATGATCACCGTCGAAAGCCGTTGCCGCACTTCGGGAACCACTGCCTTGGGCAGGGTCGCCTGCACGGTGAGGCCGATCGCGAACAGGCGCTGGATCACATGGTCGTGCAGGTCGCGCGCGATCCGGTCGCGGTCGGCGACGAGGTCGAGTTCGCGCATCCGCTGCTGCGCGTCGGCCAGCCGCACCGCCAGCGCGGCCTGATCGCAGAAGGCCGCCGTCAGCTCGAGCATCTCGTCGGAATACGGCGCGAAACCCGGCGGCCGGAACGTCACCAGGACGCCGAGGGTGGCATCGGGGGTGCACAGCGGCAGCACGAGAGCCGGTCCGGCGCCGGGCAATTCGGCCACGGGGAACTCGACGCCCAGTGTCACCTGCGACACGTCGTCGAAGCGCAGCGGTGTGCGTCTGCTGAAGGCGTCGCCCACCACCGTCCCCGCGATCGGGATGGTCTGCCAGTCCTGGCCCGCATCGGGGCCGGTCCACTGGGTGACCACCAATTCGCTGATCTCGCCGGGCAATTCGTCGGGCACCGGCACCGAGGCGAGAAACGCCTGATGCGATCCGGTGAGCCCGCGCGCGTGATCGACCACATGACCGAGCACCCGATCGGATTCGGTACCGGCCAGGAATTCCGTCGCGATATCGCGCGTCGCCTCGATCCACGCCTGCCTGGTGCGTGCCTGCTCGTAGAGTCGCGCGTTGTCGACCGCGATGCCCGCGGCGGCCGCCAGCGCCAGTACCAGGACTTCGTCTTCCTCGGTGAACGGCTGACCGTCGGACTTCTCGGTCAGATAGAGACTGCCGAACACCTCGTCCCGAATGCGTACGGGCACACCGAGGAACGTGTGCATCGGCGGATGTCCCGCCGGAAACCCGATCGAGGATTCGTGCTGGGTGAGATCGGCCAGCCGCAGCGGCGCCTTGTGCGCGAACACCGCGCCGAGTACGCCGTGGCCCGCGGGTAATCGCGCGATCCGGTCGCGGATCTGATCCGGCATGCCCTCGTCGATGAACTGCGCGACCTGCTGATCGTGGCCGCGGACCGCCAGCGCGCCGTAGCGGGCGTCGACCAGGCTCATCGCGGTCCGCACGATGGTGCGCAGGGTTTCGTCCAGGTCCAGACCCGCGGTGACGGTGAGCATGGCCTCGACGAGGCCGTCCATCCGATCGCGCGAACCGATCATCACTTCGACCCGATCGGCGACCTCGCCGAGCAGGCTGCGCAACATCTGCCGCGACACCGTCTGGTCAGCCGAATAGCGGCCGCCCCGACCGTCGTTCGCCATCGCAGTACCCCGTCTTCGCAGCTCCTCGAGTGAGTCGAAGCAAAGTCTAGTCCGCAATGAGGGGACTTTCGGCCCTTCACTCGCACCGGCGGTAGTGGTGGCATTGGGCACCGGGAATTGGGATCGAGAAGTGGGGCACATGATGAATTCGTTGTCGAGCACCCAGCACTGGACGACCGCCGCGGACCCGGAGCTCGCCGTGACCACGCGTGGCGAAGTGCCGGCCCAGGACGTCACCCGTGCTGTTCGGGCCATCACCCGCGTGATGCGCAGGCATCATCTCGACAGTCCGGCCAGGGTGCGCGTCACCGCGCCGCAGGGGTACGACGAGCCGACCCTGGTGCAGGCCAATATCCGTACCAACGACACCTTCACCCGTGTCCAGGTCACCGGCCCCGGCGGTTTCGCGGTCACCTTCGCCGCCGAACGGCTCGACCGTCAGCTCGCCCGCCGCGCGGGCAAGGAAGCGCGCGGCGCATGGCCCGACCCGGCCCGTCGGCCGCTGGCCCAGATCACCGAGACGCGGCCGATCATCCGTCGCAAGGACTGTGCCCTGATGACCGGAACGCCGCTGGAAGCCAGCACCGTGCTGGACGCGATGGACTACGACGCCTACCTGTTCACCGACGCCGATACCGGTGAGGACGCCATCGTCACGTGGGCCGACCCGCACGGCGTCGCGCTGGCCAGGCAGCGGCTCACCGCCGCGGCGGACTCCTCGGTCGAGCTGCCGTTGACCGCGAGCGCGATGCCGGTCCGGGTGGTGCAGGACGCGGCTCCCGTCTTCGCCGAGGACGAGGCCTCCGACGCGCTGTGCGCCGCCGGGCTGCCCTACCTGTTCTTCACCGACAGCCACACCGGCCGCGGCAACCTGCTCTACCGCCGCTACGACGGGAACCTCACCATCGTCGTCCCGTCCTGAACCGTCACGGCTCGCGGAGTTTCGTCGCCAGGACGGCCGCCTGGGTGCGGCGTTCGACACCCAGTTTCGCCAGCAGTCGCGAGACGTAGTTCTTGACCGTCTTCTCCGCGAGGAACATGCGCGCGGCGATCTGCCGGTTGGTCAGACCCTCGCCGAGCAGTTCGAGTAGCCGGCGTTCCTGGTCGGTGAGCCCGGCCAGCGGCCCGGAGGGTTCGGCGCTGCGGCGCAGCCGGGCGCGCAGGGCGTCGGCGGCGCGGGTATCGAGCAGCGAGTGGCCCGCGCCCACCTGCTTGATCGCGTCGGCCAGTTTCATCCCGTCGATGTTCTTCACCACATACCCGCTGGCGCCGGCCAGGATGGCGTCGAGCATGGCGTGCTCGTCGGAGAACGAGGTCAGGATCAGGCAGTGCAGGTCGTCGAATTCGGCCAGCAGGTTGCGGCACAGCTCGATGCCGTTGCCGTCGGGTAACCGCACGTCGAGGACCGCGACATCGGGGCGGGCCTCGCGGATGCGCACCATCGCCTCGGCGACGCCGCCCGCCTGACCGATCACAGTGAGTTCTGGATCACCTTCCAGCAGGTCGATCAACCCTCGCCGCACGATCTCGTGGTCGTCGACCAGGAACACCTCGAGCACGCCGGCTCCTTCATCATGTCGAGCGATCCCCCCTTGTGGTCCAACATAATCCGCGTATCTCGGTCGTGGGGCCTGTCGGCGAACGAGAAATGTCACGCCCCCTGCGCAGAGCCCTGGGTCGACGGGGCCGCTCGCCTGCGGACCGAAACTTGTCGGACCCCCGGCCTAGCATTGGCGACGGGGGAATATGTCCGGTCGGCGGATGACGATGGAGAAGGGATTCACCAGGTGGCGGAACGCCTCACTGTGCGCGGAGCTCGGGAACACAACCTGAAAGGTGTAGACCTGGATTTGCCGCGCGACAGCCTGATCGTGTTCACCGGTCTGTCCGGTTCCGGGAAGTCGAGCCTGGCGTTCGACACGATCTTCGCCGAGGGACAGCGTCGCTACGTCGAATCGCTGTCGGCCTACGCGCGTCAGTTCCTCGGGCAGATGGACAAGCCGGATGTCGACTTCATCGAGGGGCTCTCGCCCGCGGTGTCGATCGACCAGAAGTCGACCAACCGCAACCCGCGGTCCACGGTCGGCACCATCACCGAGGTCTACGACTACCTGCGCCTGCTCTACGCCCGCGCGGGCACGCCGCACTGCCCGGTCTGCCACGAGCTGATCGAAAAGCAGAGCCCGCAGCAGATCGTCGACCAGGTGCTCGCGATGGACGACGGCCTCAAGTTTCAGGTGCTGGCGCCTGTGGTGCGCACCCGCAAGGGCGAGTTCGTCGACCTGTTCGACCAGCTCAAGACCCAGGGTTACTCGCGCGTGCGGGTCGACGGCGTGGTGTACCCGCTCACCGATCCGCCGAAGCTGAAGAAGCAGGAGAAGCACGACGTCGAGGTGGTCGTCGACCGCCTCTCGGTCAAGGCGGCCTCCAAGCAGCGCCTCACCGACTCGATCGAGACCGCGCTGCGCCTGGCCGACGGCATCGTGGTGCTCGATTTCGTCGACCGCGACGAGCACGCCCACGACCGGGAGCGCCGTTTCTCCGAACGTCTGGCCTGCCCCAACGGCCACCCCCTCGACATCGAGGACCTCGAGCCCCGTTCGTTCTCCTTCAACTCGCCCTACGGCGCCTGCCCCGACTGCACCGGCCTCGGCATCCGCAAGGAAGTCGATCCGGAACTGGTGGTGCCCGACCCCGACCTGAGCCTGGCCGACGGCGCGATCGCCCCGTGGTCGCGCGGGCAGACCGCCGAGTACTTCAACCGGTTGCTCTCCGGGCTGGCCGAGGCGGTCGGCTTCTCGATGGACACCCCGTGGCGCGATCTGCCCGCGAAGGCCCGCAAGGCGGTGCTGGAAGGCAGCTCCGACCAGGTGCACGTGTCCTACACCAACCGCTACGGGCGCAAGCGTTCCTATTACGCCGATTTCGAAGGCGTGATGCCGTTCCTGCAGCGGCGCATGGAGAACACCGAGTCCGAGCAGATGAAAGAGCACTACGACGGGTACATGCGCGATGTGGCGTGCCCGGTCTGCAACGGTTCCCGGCTGCGCCCGGAGATCCTGGCCGTCACCCTGGCCTCGGACGGCACCGACAAGTCGATCGCCGAGGTCAGTGAACTGTCCATCGGCGACTGCGCGCACTTCCTGAACGCGCTCACGCTGGGGGAGCGCGAGACCGCGATCGCCGGACAGGTGCTCAAGGAGATCCAGGCCAGGCTCGGCTTCCTGCTCGACGTCGGCCTGGAGTACCTGACGCTGTCGCGGGCGGCCGCGACCCTGTCCGGCGGTGAGGCCCAACGCATCCGGCTGGCCACCCAGATCGGTTCCGGTCTGGTCGGTGTCCTCTATGTTCTCGACGAGCCGTCGATCGGTCTGCACCAGCGCGACAACCGCAGGCTCATCGAGACGCTGCTGCGGTTGAAGAAGCTGGGCAACACGCTGATCGTCGTCGAGCACGACGAGGACACCATCCGCGCCTCGGACTGGGTGGTCGACATCGGTCCCCTCGCGGGCGAGCACGGTGGTCGCGTGGTGCACAGCGGTCCCTATGAGGAGCTGCTGACCGAGCCCGAATCACTCACCGGCGCTTATCTTTCCGGCCGCGAGCAGATCGAGCTGCCGCTGGTGCGGCGCGCGATCGACAAGAAGCGCAAGCTCACCGTCGTGGGCGCCACCGAACACAATTTGCGCAATGTCGACGTGGCGTTCCCGCTGGGTGTACTCACCGCGGTCACCGGTGTCTCCGGTTCGGGCAAGTCGACCCTGGTCAACGACATCCTGGCCACCGTTCTCGCGAACAAGCTCAACGGTGCCCGCCAGGTGCCGGGCCGGCACACCAGGATCAACGGCCTCGACAACCTCGACAAGCTGGTGCAGGTCGATCAGTCGCCGATCGGGCGCACCCCGCGCTCGAACCCGGCCACCTACACCGGCGTCTTCGACAAGATCCGCACCCTGTTCGCCTCCACCACCGAGGCCAAGGTGCGCGGCTATCAGCCCGGGCGGTTCTCGTTCAATGTCAAGGGCGGGCGCTGCGAAGCCTGCTCGGGCGACGGCACGCTCAAGATCGAGATGAACTTCCTGCCCGATGTGTACGTCCCGTGCGAGGTCTGCCACGGCGCTCGGTACAACCGGGAAACCCTCGAGGTGCACTACAAGGGCAAGACCATCGCCGAAGTCCTCGACATGCCGATCGACGAGGCAGCCGACTTCTTCGAGGCGATCACCTCGATCCACCGCTATCTCAAGACGCTCGTCGAGGTCGGTCTGGGTTACGTGCGGCTGGGCCAGAGCGCGCCGACCCTGTCCGGCGGTGAGGCCCAGCGCGTGAAGCTGGCCGCCGAGCTGCAGAAACGGTCCATGGGCCGGACGGTCTACATCCTCGACGAGCCGACCACCGGCCTGCACTTCGAGGACATCCGCAAACTGCTCAAGGTGATCAACGGACTGGTCGACAAGGGCAACACGGTGATCGTCATCGAGCACAACCTCGACGTCATCAAGACCGCCGACTGGGTCATCGACATGGGCCCCGAGGGCGGTTCCGGCGGCGGTACGGTGGTCGCCACCGGCACGCCGGAGGATATCGCCGGGGTGTCGGACAGCTACACCGGTCAGTTCCTGAAGGAGGTGCTGGCAGCGCCGGCGCCGAAGAAGCCCGCCGCGAAGAAGGCGGCGAAGAAAGCCGCCCCGGCGAAGAAGGCGCCGGCGGAGACGACCGCGGCCAAGCGGTTGGCGCGAAAGGCGGCCGCGCTGCGCTGAGCCGGGCTACGGTCCTTTTCGAGACGTTCCGGCAGGGACTTTCCGAAAGCGCCACGAAGTGAAACAGCCGTGGGTAACATTCGCCTCACCGTCCCCGGAATGCCGGGTAGTAGCGGTTTGTCGACGGCTCGATCGTCGTGTAGTTCGAAAGGAACGTCCTCATGGATGAAGCCACCACGGCGCTCATCGCCCAGATTCTCGGTTTCCTCGCCGGCGGGTCATCGTTGGCTTACGAGCCCACCAAGCCGACCGTCTGACCTGGATTCGAAAGGAACGCCTGTAATGGATACCGGAAGCGCGGCACTGCTCACCGCACTCGCCAACATGATCTCCTCCGGCTCGGCCGTCTCGGTCACCCCCGGCGGTCCCACTCCGACCCCCGTGGTCTGAGTCGCGACGTTCGCTCGCAGCACAGAAAAAGATCCGCCGACGCACTGCGCCGGCGGATCTTTTCGTTGTGCGGAACGTCAGTGCACCGGACCGGTGTACTTCTCGCCCGGTCCCGTCCCCGGCGCGTCCGGTACCGAGGATGCCTCGCGGAACGCGCGCTGAAGCGCCTGCAAACCCTCGCGGATCGGGCCCGCGTGCGGGCCGAGGTACTCCACCGAGGCCGTGACCAGTCCGGCCAGTGCGGTGATCACCCGGCGCGCCTCGTCGAGGTCGACGCCCGCGCCCGAATCCGGGTTCTCGCCTGCCAGGCCCAGCTTCTCCGCGGCCGAACTCATCAGCATCACGGCGGCCCGGCTGATCACCTCGACAGCGGGGATGTCGGCCAGGTCGCGCACAGGAGGATCGAGCTCGTCAGTCATGCTGATCAGGCTATAGCGAGCCCGATCGCGGTTGCTCGCGCCCGGCCGATTCGGTGATAGCCCAACGCCATGCTAGACTTTCCGCTGACGACCGCCCCTGGATGTGTCATGCATCCGTGGGGCAGATAAGTGGAGCCCGACTCCCACCGTTACCGGCGATCCATCGTTCGGATAAACGGTCCCGGTCACCCGCTCATTGTGGTGGGTTTCCCGTGTGCCTGGCGCGCGGGGGTCGACAACCGAGCTCGTGAGGGCATCGGCTGTGGGCGATCGGTCGACATCGGGCCCCGTCGCGGAGAAATACCGCAGCGGGGCTTTCGTGTTGAATCAGGGGTTGCAGTTATTGCGTGCGGTCGTTAAGACGACACCGCTTGACCTAGGAGGCCCCATCAGCACTGAGACCCGCATCAACGATCGCATCCGTGTTCCCGAGGTTCGTCTCATCGGACCCGGCGGCGAACAGGTTGGGATCGTGCGTGTTGAAGATGCACTACGCGTCGCGCTCGAAGCCGACCTCGACCTCGTCGAGGTAGCACCCGATGCCCGTCCGCCGGTCTGCAAGATCATGGACTACGGCAAGTTCAAGTACGAGACCGCGCAGAAGGCGCGCGAGTCCCGTAAGAACCAGGTCCAGACCGTGATCAAGGAGCAGAAGCTCCGTCCGAAGATCGACGACCACGACTACGAGACCAAGAAGCGCAACGTGGTTCGCTTCCTCGAAGCCGGGTCCAAGGTCAAGGTCACGATCATGTTCCGCGGTCGTGAGCAGTCGCGTCCCGAACTCGGCTTCCGGTTGCTCCAGCGTCTGGGCTCCGATGTGGCCGATCTCGGGTTCGTCGAGACCTCGGCCAAGCAGGACGGCCGCAACATGACCATGGTCCTCGCTCCCCACAAGGGTGCGAAGACGCGGGTGAAGGCCCAGCAGGACTCTTCGGCGCCGGCGGCGACACGTCAGCCGCTGCCGACCGGTCCCGCGAGTGCAGATCCGGCCGCGCCGGTCGAACCGGCCGCACCGGTCGAGCAGGCCGCGCCTGCTGAGCAGGCTGCGCCGGCCGACCCGCAGTAAAACGATTTCAACGACTAGATAGAGGAATCCATGCCGAAGAACAAGACCCACAGCGGCGCCAAGAAGCGATTCAAGGTGACCGGCCGGGGCAAGCTGCTTCGCGAGCAGGCGAACCGTCGCCACCTCCTGGAGCACAAGTCCTCTCGCCGGACTCGTCGTCTGGAAGGCACGGAGTCCGTCGCTTCCGTCGACGTCCCCCGCGTGAAGCGGCTGCTCGGTCTCGCCTGACCTCTCCGGTCAGCTCGACCGTCGCAACCCGACGATTCCGCGGCCGGGATAACCGGACGCCGACAACTACCGAATTCGGGCGCCGCCGCGCCCCCAGATGATCAAGGACTATCACAGTGGCACGCGTCAAAAGGGCCGTCAACGCTCAGAAGAAGCGCCGTTCCATCCTCGAGGCCTCCAAGGGCTACCGGGGCCAGCGTTCGCGCCTGTACCGCAAGGCCAAGGAACAGCAGCTCCACTCGCTGACCTACGCCTACCGTGACCGCAAGGCGCGCAAGGGTGACTTCCGCAAGCTGTGGATTGCTCGTATCAACGCCGCCGCGCGTCTGAACGACATCACCTACAACCGCTTCATCCAGGGCCTCAAGGCCGCTGGTGTCGAGGTGGACCGCAAGATCCTCGCCGAGCTCGCGGTCTCGGACGCTGAGGCCTTCGCCGGCCTGGTGGCTGTCGCCAAGGCCGCGCTGCCGGCCGACGTCAACGCCCCGGCCACCGCTGCCTGAGCTTGACAACACACAGCGATCTGTCGGAACGGCCCGTGGACGCGCTCTCCGAGCGCAATCCGCGGGTCGTTTCCGCTGTCAAGCTCCAGCGCGCGGCCCAGCGCCGCAAGTCCGGCCTGTTCCTCGCCGAGGGGGCCAACGCGGTGTCCGCCGCTCTGGAGACCGGCCGCGTCCGGGAGATCTTCTATTCGCTCGCGGCCGCCGGTCGTGAGAACGCGCTGATCGCCGGTGCCACCGCCGACGGCGTCCGTACCACCTTGGTCAGCGATCGCGCCGCCGAACATCTCGGTGAAACCGTCACGGCGCCCGGCCTGGTCGCGGTGTGCGAACTCATCGACGTGCCGCTCGGTGAGATTCTCGATGGTCGCCCACGGATGCTCGCCGTCCCGGTGGAGATCGCCGAACCCGGCAACGCGGGGACCCTGATCCGGGTCGCCGATGCGGTCGGCGCCGACGGGGTGGTGCTGGCGGGCGAGACCGTCGACCCGCACAACGGCAAATGCGTGCGCGCCAGCGCGGGCAGCCTCTTCCACGTCCCCGTGGCCCGCAGCCGCGACATCACCGCGACTCTCGACGCGATCTCCGCCGCGGGCGTGACGATCCTCGCGACCGCCGCCAACGGCGAAGTCGACCTCGACGCCGCCGACGACATCCTGCGCGGACCGGTCGCCTGGCTCTTCGGCAACGAGGCACATGGCCTCGACCCCGCCGTCGCCGCCCGCGCCGATCACCGCATCCGCATCCCCATCCACGGCCGCGCCGAAAGCCTGAATCTGGCTGCGGCAGCGGCTATCTGCCTCTATGCGAGCGCTCGCGTCCAGCACGCGAGGTAGTTCTCACGCCGGTGCGGCGCGGCCCCGGAGATAGTCGATCTGGGTGTGACTGAGCTGCTCGGCCTTGCGCATGTGATCGGTGATCACCGCGAGCTCGTCCTCGGTATGGGTGTCGAGTAGCGCCTCCCAGCCCTCGCCGAGGTCGTCCCAGACGGCGGTGACGCGGGCGACGCGCTCGGGTACGGGGGAGACCAGCACCCGGCGGCGATCCTCGGCGTCGGGTTCGCGCATCACATAGCCGTCGCGTTCGAGTCGATCGACCAATCGGGTGGCGGAGCCGGTGGTGAGTCCGGTCAGATCGGCGATCTGTTTGACGGTGAGTGGCTGCGGCTCCGCGGTGAGCAGGCTCAGGCATTGCAGATCGGTGGGGTGGAGGCCCAGATGGTCGGCGACTGCCTGATTGAACAGGACATACGAGGCCATGTATTGCCGTGAGACGCGCGACAACTCCGCGTAGCGGGCACGTCGACTCTGCTCTGTAATCCGGATCACACTCCTTATCAGCTGCGCGACGCAGTTAAAACGGATAGATTGCTGCATGACACAGTTAATGTGCCACACAGCAAATCATACCGGAGGAAACATCATGCTCACCATCGCCGTGACCGGTGCCACCGGCGCACAGGGCGGCGCCACCGCTCGCGCCCTGCTCACCCTGGGTCACCGCGTCCGCGCGCTCACCCGATTTCCCGACGGCCCCGCCGCGGTGGCGTTGCGCGATCTCGGCGCCGAGATCCACTACGCCGACTTCGACGACCGTGGCTCCCTCGGCGTCGCCCTGGCCGGTGTCGACTCCCTTTTCGCCGTGACCACGCCGTTCGGCACCGACACCGCCGCCGAAACCCGCCACGGCGTCACCCTCATCGATGCCGCCGGTGCCGCACATGTCGGCCACATCGTCTTCACCTCCGCCGCGCATGCCGACCGCGCCACCGGAATCCCGCACTACGACAGCAAATTCGCGATCGAAGAGCATCTGCGGGCGAGCGGCGTCCCGTGGACCGTCATCGCGCCCGCCGCCTTCATGGACAACTACGCCACCGGCTGGACCCTCGACGGCCTCCGTGACGGCACCTTCGCCTGGCCGATGCCCGCCGATCGCCCGCTCACGCTGATCTGTGCCGAGGACATCGGCGCCTTCGCCGCGCTCGCCCTCGATCGCCGCGCCGAGTTCGCGGGCCGCCGCATCGACATCGCCGCCGACGAACTCACCCCGGACCGGCTCGCCGCCGCCCTGGCTGTCGCCCTCGGCCGTCCGATCGCGCACCACGAAGTCCCGCTCGACTACGTTCGCGGCCATTCCGAGGATCTGGCCGCCATGTTCGACTACTTCGCCACCGTCGGCCTCGACGTCGATGTCAGCGGCCTGCGTCGTGCGTACCCCGACGTCGCCTGGCATTCGTTCACGGACTGGGCCGATGCGCAGAACTGGTCCGCGCTGCTCGCGCGCTGACCGGCCTCAGCACGAGGGGGTGGTGGCACTGCGCAGGTCGGTGAGGATTTCGGTGGCCCAGGGGAGTGTGATCGCATCGCTGCCCGCGACCTGCATCGCGGTCATGATGGTGAGCAGCATGCCGGTGGCGACGAAGCGGCGCGATTCCAGTGTGTCGGCGCCGGTGAGTTCGCCGATCAGGCGATAGATGCGCCCGAATCGCTCCCGCATGTGGTCGCCGATCGCCGGATCCGCGCTCGCGGCGGCGCCGTGCAGCAGTACGAGGGGGAGTTCGCGTTCGGCCAGGAAGACATCGAAGCCGTGGCCGAGGGTGCGCAATGCCTCCGAGGTGTCGGCGCCGGGGGTGATCTCGGCGTCACGGAACACCTGCTCGATGCGCGTACACACCTCCAGCAGGCAGGCGATGAACAGCTGCTGCTTGGTTCCGAACAGGCGGATCACGTAGGGCTGCGACACTCCCGCCAGCCGAGCGATCTCATCGGTTTTCGTTGCGGCATAGCCGGTTTCGGCAAAGGCATGGATCGCGGCTTCGAGCACCTGGGCGCTGCGCTCGGACGCGGTCATCCGGGTTCTCGTCATGGGCGTCACTGCCTCCTCGTTCGAATGCCTCTTGACATGTTATCAGTCGATGCATAACGATAAGCGAGGAAGTTATCAGTCAATAACAACTAAGGGTTTGGCATGACGCAGACACTCGAATCCGGCGGCGCGCGAGCCGCCGTGACGCCACCGAACTCCGGGGCGAAGAACAAGCCGCTCGGCGCGGTGATCGCCGCCGTCGGCATTCCGATGTTCATGGTCACGCTGGACAACCTCGTCGTGACGAACGCCCTCCCGGTGATCAAAACCGAACTGGGAGCGTCGCTGTCGGACCTGCAATGGTTCATCAACGCCTACACGCTGTCCTTCGCCGCGCTGCTGCTGTCGGCGTCGGCCCTGGGCGACAGGATCGGCCGGCGCCGGGTCTTCCTGGCCGGAATCGGCATCTTCGTCGTCGCTTCCGCGGCGTGCGCGCTGGCCACCGAGCCGTGGATGCTCATCGCCGCCCGTGCGGTGCAGGGCGTCGGTGGTGCGGCCGTCATGCCGCTGTCGCTCACCTTGCTGGCCGCCGCGGTACCCGAGAAGATGCGCAGCGCCGCGATCGGGATCTGGGGCGGCATCGCCGGCTTGGGCGTCGCCGTCGGGCCGGTCGTCGGCGGTGCGGTGGTCGACGGCCTGAACTGGCAGTGGATCTTCTGGCTCAACGTCCCGATCGGTCTGCTGGCGCTGCCCTTCGCTGCCCGCATGCTGTCCGAATCACGGGGCGCCGCACGGAAACTCGACTACTTGGGCGTGCTGCTCTCAGCTGGTGGCGTGCTGGCGCTGGTCTGGGGTGTCATCCACGGTGCCGATGACGGCTGGACCGCACCGCAGGTTCTCACCGCGCTGATCGGCGGCGCCGTGCTGCTCGTCGCGTTCGTCGTCTGGGAGACCTATGCCACCGATCCGATGCTCCCGCTACGCATGTTCCGATCCCGCGGCTTGAGCCTGAGCTTCATCGTGTCCTTCGGGTTCTCGTCCGGCGTCTTCGGCTCGATCTTCCTGCTCGCCCAGTTCTTCCAGGTGGTCCAGGGCTACTCACCGCTGGAGTCGGGCATCCGCACGATGCCGTGGACGATGGTCCCGATGGTCGTCGCACCGCTGGCCGGCCTGATCGTCGACCGCGTCGGCGCCCGCACCCTCATCGCGATCGGCCAGCTCTGCCTGGCCGTCTCCCTCGGCTGGATGGCGATGATCACCACCGCCGACGTCCCCTATCTCGCCTTCGTCGCCCCGTTCGTCCTCGGCGGCATCGGCATGGGCCTCACCTTCGCGCCCTCGTCCACCATCGTCATGGCCAGCGCTTCCCCCGCCGACCAGGGCATGGCGTCGGGCATCAGCAGCACCGTTCGCGAAGTGGGCGTCGCCATGGGCATCGCCGTCCTGGCCTCGGTCTTCGCCTCCCACGGCTCCTACACCGACCCCCAGGCCTATGTGGACGGCCTCGTCCCTGCGGTGTGGGTGGGTGCCGCCCTGGTCGCCTGCGCAGCGGTGGTGGCAGCGTTCCTGCCCCGGCACACTCAGCCCGCGCGATAGCCGCTGATCGGTTCCCTGAGCAGGTGGTTGTCGCCGAACGGCACGACAACCACCTGCTCGGCATCGTCATAGATGATGGTGCCCGGTGCGGCGGAGTCCAACCGCTCCCATTCGACGCCGTGCGCGTCGAGGATCGCGAGGTATCCCTCGACCCGCTCGATCATCGACACCGCGCTCGCCTTGAACCACGAGGCGGCACCTGGATGCCGTGCGCGGTCGTACACCCCCGGGTCGACGTCACTCGGATTCGTCAGATTCTCGCTGAACCAATCGTTGCCGCCCCGGCGGAACCGCACCTCCCCGGCACTCAGGTGCCCTGCGGTCCACAGCCCGTTCACCAGGCCGAACACGCCCGGATGTCGACCGTGTCGATTGGGCTGCGCAGCCTGGAATCGAACGTAGGACAGTGCGCTCGCCGACGTGACCCGACGGCCGCTCGGCCCTGTCATCCGACACTGTCCGGGTGCTGGCCCTGCTCGGGCGCCGCCTGCTGTTCGGGCCGGTGCGCGCACAACCCCGCCGCACGCGGGAACGGACGCCGCCCCACGGGCCGAATCCCGAAGCCACACAACGCAAGCCCGCTCCCCGCAGCGGTGAGTCGAGCACGCCGCCCCCGCGGAGACGTCGGATCGCCGGTCTGTTCAGCCATCGAGTCGTCCTGTTCTCGAGTCGAACACGCTGGTGTGTTTGCTCATTTGGACGCGCCCCGATCCCATTCGGTTCCCTCGAATTCGGAATGCTTTCCGATTGCCCTGAGAAACAGCCGATTTCAGGCACAACACCCGACGCCGCGCGCAGCTCCGATATCGCGCGGTACGGAGCGCTCCGTGGGGACCGTGGAGGAATTCGTTGCCAGGTCACCGCGGTGAGCCGGTTGATCACTGGCTCGACCAGGTCGCGGTATCGTTGACCACAGCAGTCCGCACGAATGGAGCGACCGCATGACCCTTCCCGCGATGCATCCTCGGCCCGGCAACCTTCGTGAGGTCGCCGAGGAGATCGAACGCGCGACCGGTCTGCGTGTCGAGATTCTGGGAGGGGCGCTCGTGACGTCACCGACCCCGCGTGGAAAACACACGGGGTCCATCCGCCGACTGCGTCAGCAGTTGGAGGCATCGATGCCGAATGGGCTGGCCGCATATGAGGTCACCTCGATCGCGATGCCCGATGATGACGACGATTACTGCACTCCCGCCCTGGTCATCCTCCCTGATACCTGGGACACCGACGATGACTGGCTCGCCGACCCCCTCGATGTCGAACTCGCCGTCGAGGTGATCTCGAAGTCGGAGCGGGCGGCGCAGATCAACGGCAAGAACGGCTGGTACGCCGCGGCGGGCGTGCGCGCCCTGCTCGTCATCGACCCTCGCGTCGGCCGCTGGGCATTGTTCGCCGGTCCCGCCGCAGGCGGCTACGCCGAACTGATCGAAGGCATATACGGCGACCCGATCAGCCTCCTCGATCCCCTGGGGTTGTCCCTCGACACTGCCTGCCTGCCCCGATACGACGAGTAGCCGCGCACGACCCCTGACCAGATCGGTCAGGCCGCGATTGCAGGATCCCATACGAAGGCTGTGCGCGAGTTTGCTCGCGAGCCACTGAACTTCCCGCACAGGATGTTCGAGTGGCATCCATGTGGTTCGCGGTCGACGACAACCCGCGCCGGAACCGGGTGCGAGAATTCGCGCGACCTGCGCTGTGGATCCGCGCCCTCCAGTGCGCTGATGGGTCTGTCTCGCGACCCTGCCGACCTGCGCTGATCGCGTCGCGAGTAATCCGGATGAATCGCGTCAACCCCATCCCATAGGATTTACGCAGCACCGATGCGGGATGGCAATGACGCGCCCGCGAACCGATCCCCAGGGGAGAGTCGAGAAGATCGTGGCCGACGACAACAGTGGAGTCGAGCAAAACGCCTCTTTGACCGAGGAGGCACTCGCGGCAGCGGCGGCGGAGGCCGAGAAGGCGTTTGCCGCGGCGGCCGATCTGGATGCGCTGGCGGTCGCCAAGACCGACTTCATCGGCGGTAAGTCGCCGATCGCGCTCGCGCAGCGCGGTCTGGGCAGTGTGCCCAAGGAGGAGAAGGCCGAGGCCGGTAAGCGGGTCAACGTCGCGCGTAAGCGGGTATCGGACGCGTTCGAGGCGCGCCGTGCCGCGCTCTTGGCCGAGCGCGATCAGGCGGTGCTCATCTCCGAGAAGATCGACGTCACGCTGCCCGCCCGTCGTCGGCCCGTGGGTGCCCGGCACCCGATCACCGTCATCTCCGAGCAGATCGCCGACTTCTTCGTCGGCATGGGCTGGGAGGTCGCCGAGGGTCCCGAGGTGGAGACCGAGCACTTCAACTTCGACGCGCTGAATTTCCTGCCCGACCACCCGGCGCGCACCATGCAGGACACCTTCCACATCGCCCCCGAGGGTTCGCGCCAGGTGCTGCGCACGCACACCTCACCGGTGCAGGTGCGGTCCATGCTGGAGCGCGAGGTGCCGATCTACGTCGCGTGCCCCGGTCGCACCTTCCGCACCGACGAGCTCGACGCCACCCACACCCCGGTGTTCTCGCAGGTGGAGGGTTTGGCGATCGACAAGGGCCTGACCATGGCGCACCTGCGCGGTGTCCTCGACGCGTTCGCCCAGGCCATGTTCGGCCCCGAGACCCGTACTCGCATGCGCCCCAACTACTTCCCCTTCACCGAGCCGTCGGCCGAGGTCGACGTGTGGTTCCCGAACAAGAAGGGCGGCGCGGGCTGGATCGAGTGGGGCGGCTGCGGCATGGTCAACCCGAAGGTCCTGATCGCCAGCGGCATCGATCCCGAGGTGTATTCCGGGTTCGCGTTCGGCATGGGCATGGAGCGCACCCTGCAGTTCCAGACCACCATCGCCGACATGCGCGACATCGTCGAGGGTGACGTGCGGTTCACCCTGCCCTTCGGTATCCGGTCTTAGAGAGAGAGCGAAACGTCAAGTGCGAGTAGCACAGTCCTGGCTGACCGAGATCCTGCAGCGCACCACCCCCGAGTGGTCGGTGTCGGCGGAAGAGCTCGACGCGGGCTTCGTCCGGGTGGGTTTGGAAGTCGAAGAGGTCGACAAGCTCGAGCCGATCGGCGGCAGTATCGACAAGCCGCTGGTCGTCGGCCGCGTCGCCGAGATCACCGAACTGACCGAGTTCAAGAAGCCGATCCGCTTCTGCAAGGTCGACGTCGGCAACCCTGAGTTGCAGGAAATCGTCTGTGGCGCGCGTAATTTCGCGGTCGGCGACCTCGTTGTGGTCGTGCTGCCCGGTGGTGTGCTGCCCGGCGGGTTCACGATCTCCTCGCGCAAGACCTACGGTCACACCTCCAACGGCATGATCTGCTCGGTCGCCGAACTCGGCATCGGCAAGGATCACGACGGCATCCTGGTGCTCGAGCCCGGTTCCGCGCAGCCCGGCGACGACGCGAACGTGCTGCTCGGCACCGATGACACGATCATCGAACTCAACATCACCCCCGATCGTGGCTACTGCTTCTCGGTGCGCGGCCTGGCCCGCGAGCTGGCCTGCGGGTTCGACCTCGAATACGCCGACCCCGCCGTGCGCACGCTGCCGGAGGCCGACTCCGAGGCCTGGCCCGTTCGCCTGGACGACGATGCCGACTGCACCCGCTTCGGCGTGCGCCGCGTCACCGGGATCAACCCGAACGCGGTGAGCCCGCTGTGGTTGCAGCGCAGACTGATGCTGTCGGGCATGCGGCCGATCTCCCCGGCTGTCGACGTCACCAACTACGTGATGCTCGAACTCGGTCAGCCGCTGCACGCCTTCGACGCCGCGAAGCTGCACGGCGGTCTGGTGGTTCGCTCGGCGCACAAGGGCGAGACCCTGCGCACCCTCGACGACACCGAGCGCACCCTCGACGCCGAGGACGTGGTGATCGTCGATGATTCCGGCGTCATCTCCCTCGCCGGTGTCATGGGTGGTGCGAGCACCGAGGTCGGCGCGGAGACCACCGACGTGGTGCTGGAAGCCGCCGTCTGGAATCCGCTGCGGGTGTACCGGACCTCGCGCAGGCACAAGCTCTCCTCGGAGGCGGGCAAGCGCTACGAACGCGTCGTCGATCCCGAGATCAACATCGTCGCGCTCGACCGCGCCGCCACCCTGCTCGCCGACATCACCGGCGGCACCATCGAATCCGCGCTCACCGACATCCGGGTGCCGCTGGAGCCGGTCGCGCCGATCGCGATGGACATCGACCTGCCCGACCGCGTCGCCGGCGTCACCTACCCGGCGGGCACCTCCGTGCGCAGGCTGGCCCAGATCGGCGCGGGCGTCGAGATCGAGGTCAACGACGCGGGCAAGACCCAGCTGCTGGTGACCCCGCCGAGCTGGCGCCCCGATCTCTCGCAGCCCGCTGACCTGGTCGAAGAAGTCCTGCGGCTGGAGGGCCTCGAGCAGATCCCGTCCGTGCTGCCGACCGCGCCCGGCGGTCGCGGTCTGACCGCGCAGCAGCAGCGTCGTCGTGCGGTGAGCCGGGCGCTGGCCTTCGCCGGTGCCGTCGAGGTGCCGCCGCCGGCCTTCCTGCCCGGTGGCGTATTCGAGGTGTGGGGGCTCGACGCCGACGACCCGCGCCGCAACACCACCCGCGTCCTGAACCCCCTCGACAGCGACCGCCCCGAACTGGCGACCACGTTGCTGCCGGGTCTGCTGGAAGTGGCCGCCCGCAACATCTCGCGCGGTGCGCGCGACCTGACGATCTACGGCATCGCCCAGGTGGTGCAGCCCGGCGCGCAGACCCACTCGGTCGAGGCGTTGCCGGTGGACCGTCGTCCCACCGACGAGCAGATCGCCGAGCTCAAAGCGTCGCTGCCCGCTCAGCCGGTGCACGTCGTCGCGGTGCTCAGCGGTAAGCACGACCCGCGCGGGCCGTGGGGCCCGGGCCGTGCGGCCGAGGCCGCCGATGCCTTCGCGCTGGTCGACGACATCGCCGACGCGGCGGGTGTGGTCATCGAACGCCGGGCCGCGGCCTACCTCCCGTGGCACCCCGGTCGCTGCGCGGAACTGCTCGTCGACGGTGTGGTCGTCGGCCACGCGGGCGAACTCCACCCCGCCGTCCTGGAGCGCGCCGGTCTGCCGCCGCGAACCTGCGCGCTGGAAGTGGACCTCGACGCCCTGCCGCTGAGTGAATCCCTGCCCGCGCCGACGATCTCGGCGTTCCCGGCAGTCCTGCAGGACGTGTCGATCAGCGTCGAGAAGACCGTCCCGGCCGCGCAGGTCGAAACCGCGCTCCGCACCGGCGGCGGCGACCTGCTCGAGAGCATCGCTCTGTTCGACGTCTACGAAGGCGCCCAAGCAGGCGAGGGCCGCAAATCCCTCACCTACGCCCTGCGCTTCCGGGCCCCCGACCGCACCCTCACCGAAGACGAGGCCAGCGCCGCCCGCGACGCCGCCGTCGCCTCGGCCACCACCGCGGTCGGCGCCGAACTGCGCGGCTGATCCTCACCCGACATCCGAAGGCCGCCCGGTTCCGCCGGGCGGCCTTCGTCGTGAGCGGTTGTCCCTCAGGTTGTTTCACGTCTGACGAACCCGGCGCTGCGACGCGAGTGCGGCCGCTGTCGCTTACCGGTGGCGCGCCGCCGATCACGACCGGCACGCGTAGTCGGCGCAAGGATCCACCTTCGCGGCACGACGCCAGAATTCGGCGGTGGTGCGCGGGGAGTGGGGGCGAGCGGTTGGGCTCGGACCGGGGGCGGGCTAGGTTGGAGGGTGTGTCGATGATGAAAGGTGCCAATGTCGCGGTGCCTGCTTCCGCGGTCCGCGTCGAATTGGGTTGGCAGTCGGGGCCGGGTGTGCCCGATGCCGACGCGTCCGCGCTGTTGCTCGCCGGGGCGAAGGTGCGCTCCGATGACGACTTCGTGTTCTACAACCAGGCCGTGCATCCCTCGGGCGCGGTGCGGCACGAAGGAAAACAGCAGGGACACACCGT
Source organism: Nocardia sp. NPDC058114 (assembly GCF_042884695.1). NCBI lineage: Bacteria > Bacillati > Actinomycetota > Actinomycetes > Mycobacteriales > Nocardiaceae > Nocardia > Nocardia sp. NPDC058114. The sequence continues at coordinate 65,246 of NZ_JBHVTK010000013.1, forward strand.
TGTCGACGCGCTCTCGGTGAATCTCGGGCAGGTCGAGCCGCAGATCGAGACGATCGTGCTCGCCGCGTCCGCCGACGGGGGGACCTTCGGTCAGTTCCACGGGCTCTACATCCGGGTGATCGACACCGCGAACGGCGCCGAGGTCGCGCGGTTCGACAGCAGCGGGGCGACCACGGAAACCGCGTTCGTGCTCGGCGAGCTGTACCGCCGCCAGGGTGCGTGGAAGTTCCGCGCGGTCGGCCAGGGTTATGACAGCGGATTGGCCGGGCTCGCTACCGATTTCGGCATCTCCGTCGACGATGCTCCCGCGCCTCCCGCGCCTCCCGCGCCTCCCGCGCCTCCCGCGCCTCCCGCGCCTCCCGCGCCTCCCGCGCCTCCCGCGCCTCCCGCGCCTCCCGCGCCTCCGCAGCCGTTCGGCTCGGGGCAGCCGACTCCGCAACAGTCGTACGCCCCGCCGACACAGCCCTTCATCCCCGCGCCTCAGCCGAACCGGCCCCACACCCCGCCGCCGAGCCCGCCGACCCCGGTGTTCCCGCCGAATCAGCAGCAGTACGCGCCGCCGCCGAACCAGCCCGGCATCCCACCCCAGCGCAACCCCCAGTTCGCTCCGCCCCCACCACCTCCGGTCGACCTCGCCAAGGTCTCGCTCACCAAGGAAGCCCCGTCGGTCTCCCTGACGAAACACGGCGCCACCGGCGGCGTCATGCGCGTGAACCTCAATTGGACCTCGATGGCCGCCACCGGCCGCCTCTTCGGGAAACTCCGCGGCAAGAACATCGACCTCGACCTGTGCTGCTTCTTCGAATTGGTCAACGGCGCGATCGGTTCCGTGCGCGCCCTCGACCGCCGCTTCGGCGCCCTCTACGAACCGCCGTTCATCCACCTCGATCAGGACGACCGCACCGGTGCCAGCATCACCGGCGAGAACCTGTCGGTCAATCTCGACTACACCCAGTTCATCCGCCGCATCCTCGTGTTCGCCTCGATCTACGACGGTGCCAGCGATTTCCGCAATGTGCACGCCACCGTCACCCTGCACACCGTGAATTCCGCGCCCATCGAGATGACGCTCGACGGCTGCACCGACAACTCCCGCGACGCGGTGCTGTTCGCGCTCGAGAACGTCGACGGCGAGTTCGTGGTGCGCCGCGAGGGCAGCTTCGTCCGCCCGCCCGCCGGGCAACCGGGCGGCGGTGTCGTGGAGATCGCGCGCCTGTACAACTGGGACTTCGGCTTCCAGGCGGGCCGCGGCAAATGATCCGGCATCCCGCGACGCGCGTGCTCAACGCGCTGGTCTACCACCCCGACAAGCACGTCGCCCAGACCCCGGCGGCGCTCGGCCTGGACTATCGCGATCTGACCATGCGCACCGCCGATGGCGTCGATGTGCACGGCTGGTTCGTGCGGGCCGAGCGCCCCCGCGGTCACATCCTCTACGCGCACGGCAACGCGGGCACCATCGGCGACCGCGTCTCGATCATCGCGCTGCTGGTCGACGCCGGCTTCGACGTGCTCGCCTTCGACTACCGCGGTTTCGGCCACAGCACGGGCACCCCGAGCGAACAGGGCACTTACCTCGACGCCAGAGCTGCCCGCCAAGCCCTGCTCGAGCAACCCGAAGTCGATCCCGATCGGGTCTACTACCTGGGCAAATCTCTCGGTGGCGGGGTACTGCTCGAACTGGCGGGCGAATATCCGCCCGCGGGCATGATCCTCATGTCGACGTTCAGCGGCATGCGCGCCGCCGCGCGTTCGGTCTACCCGTTCCTGCCCGCGCCGCTGATCCCGAACGCGTATCCGAGCCTGCGGCACATCGCGAACCTGCGCGTCCCGGTCCTGATGATGCACGGTGACCGCGACGAACTCCTCCCGCTGCGCCACGCCGAACGCCTGTACGCGGCGGCGCGGGAACCGAAACAGCTGATCGTGGTGCCCGGCGCGGGTCACAACGATGTGATCGACACGCTCGGCGCCCAGTGGCCGAAGATCATCGCCGACTGGGCGGCTCGATAACGCCGCAGCCCGGTCGTCGTCGAGGGTCGCTGGATTCTGCGTAGCCTGGCGGTATGAGCGAAACGAGCGAACTCCTCGGCCGCCTGGCTGCGCTGCCCGACGACGAGCTGGTGTCGGTGCTGCGCGCCGCGGTCGCCGGACGCCCCGGGCTCGGCGCGGTCGCCGCCGCGCTGGCCCAGGCTGAGATCGGTCATGCCGAAACCGGATCGCCTGTGACTCTGGACACGAACGTCATCGACGCGGATGTGGTGCCCGTCGCATCCGGGCAGGTCGGAGGCGCGATGCCGGTACCGCCGGTACCGTCCGGGCTACCGGTGACCGGCGCACCCACCGCCACCGGCGGATATTCCACTTCCGGAGTGCCGACATTCGACTCGGTTCGGGATAAGGTCGAGCAGCGTTTCGGCACCGCGCAGGGAATGGACGAGCTCGACCGGCAGACTCCCGCGGGTCGCAGCGTCGACGAGCAATGGGAGGCGCGGGAGAAGGCCGCGCGTGAGCGGCTGGATCAGATCCGGAAATCGGTGCAGGGCAACGATTCCGGCGAGAAGTAGCCACGCGTCCTCCCTTCCGGTAACGACGTGATGGGTGGACACACAGATGACGCAGGCGCGCCAGATCGCCGACCGACTACTCGATGCGCAGGTGGAATTCCTGCTCGCCGAGGTGACCGGTGAACGGTTCGCCGAGGTGATCGCCCGCGATGTGGCCGCCGTGCTGGCCGTCGGCGAGTCGATCAGGTTCGGTGACGTGGTTTCCCTGGAACAGGGCGAGCAGACGGTGGCCACCGTGTTCGACCGCATCGGCGGCAGCCCCGTGATCGCCGATACCGTCGGTATCTTCTCCGACGCCATCTACGACCACATCGCCTCGAACACCGAATACACCCTCGGCGACGTGGTCGACCGCGAACCGGTGGAAGCGTTGCTGGAGAAGATCTTCGGCATGCACCAGGCCCAGGAGCGGATCCTGGACCGGCTCACCGAGAGCCCGCTCGTCGCCACGGTGGCCTCGCGCTTCGTCGACAAGCTGATCGGCGATTTCATGCAGGCCAATCGCGAGCGCGCCGAGAAGATCCCGGGCGTCTCCCCGCTGATGTCGCTGGGTCAGTCCGCTGCCAACCGGGCCAAGAAGGTCGCCGCCGATAGCACCTTCGTCGGTGACCTCGCGGGCAAGGGCGCGCTGTTCGCGCTCAAGCGCACCAACAACGCCATCCGCGACATGCTGCGCGACGCGCCCGTGCACTCGGCGGCGATGGAATTCTGGGACCTGCACGCCGACGAACCCGTCGCGGGCCTGCGCGAATACCTCACCCAGAAGGACCTCAACGAGCTGGTCCAGATCTGCTACGAGATCGCGGTGACGACCAGGGAGAAGGAGTACTTCGGCCTGCTCGTGCGCGAGTGCGTCGAGGTGTTCTACGCCAGGTACAGCGACCACACGCTCTCGGCGATGCTGCCCGAACTCGGTCTCGATGCCGACGACATCAGTACCGAGATCCTGCGCTACGGGCCGGCTGTCATCGAGGCGGCCAAGCGCAACGGTGTGTTGGCCGGGCTGATCCGGGAGCGGCTCGAGCCGTTCTTCTACTCCGATCAGGTGCTGGGAATTCTCGGCGGCGAGTAATTCTCTCGAATACCGTTCGGTAACGCGAATTGATCGATACGACTTTGCTTCTCGATTTGCGTGACATCGCCGCAACCGGTAGTGATGTCGAGCATTCGAATTGCCGCTTCTGATCGGCCGCATCACATGTGCTGTGTGTCACGCTCTCTGGTGACCTGTATGTATCCGGCAGTGAACCGGCCGACCAACTCGCCGCCGGTGCGGCTGTGAGCATTCGGCTACACAAAGCCCGCTGGATTTCCGGCATGTTTAGATCAGTGCACGAATTGCTGCTTTACACCGTTCCGCATTGACCGCGCACTGCGCGGAGTGCAAGTTTGCACCTGACTTTCCGTGAGCCACCGTGACCGACGTTGCGGTGGCATTGCCAAGGAGTAGGTGTGCGTGCACGTTCCCGGCCGAACCCGACCGGAACCCGATCGGATGGCGGCGCTCGAGGGCAGCGGGCCGGCGCCGGGCTGATCCGGCCGCGCACCATCTCCGGACAGCTCGCCCGGATCCTGGTGGTGTCGCTGGTGCTGGTGCTCGCACTGCTCGGGCTGACCATGTCGACACAGGTCAGCGCCTACCGCCGCAGCGGGGAGACCGTGGACGCGGTGGCGGTCGCGCTGGCCGCGCAGGACCTCGTGCAGCAGGTGCAGCGCGAACGCGGTCTGAGCAACGGTCTGCTCGGCGGTGATCAGCGCCTGCGCCAGCCCGTCACCGACCAGCGCACGGGTACCGACGCCGCCCTGCATGCCCTGGTGAACGCCGTCGTGGGGAACCCGCCCGGTGCGGGGGAGGTGCGCTCGGCGCTGGGTCATCTGGCGGGTCTGCCCGCGATCCGCTCCCAGGTCGACAATCGCAATGTCACCCGGCAGGCGGCGTTCCAGTTCTACACCGACGGCATCGACGCGCTGAACCGTCTCTCGCTCGGTCTCGACCAGGCGCGTGACCCGGCCGTCCGGCACGGCCTGCAAGCGCTCTACGCGCTCGGTGACGCGAAGGAATTCGCGGCTCGTGAACGCGGTTTCCTCAACGGCGTTTTCGCCGCCGGAGAATTCGCGCCGGGGGAGTACGTGCAGTTCCTCGACATCCGCGCTGCCCGCAATGCCGCGCTCACCGCCTTCGGCCACGACGCGACGCCCGCCCAGCAGGCACGTCTGGACGCGGTGCTGGCAAGTGAGAACGCCACGCGGGCAACCGAATCGGAGAACATCGCGATCGCCTCGACGCTGGGACCGCTGGTTCAGCAGGTCGACCCGGCCGTGTGGTGGACGCAGATGACCGCGGTCATCGACGAGCAACGCAGGGTCCAGCAGGTCATCGGCGACGACGTCGGCGCGCGGGCCGAGACACTGCGCCGCGACGCCGCGCTGATGCTGGCCGCCTTCGCGCTGGCCGCGCTGTTGGCGATCGCCGCCGAGTTCGCGCTCGTCTTCGCCAGCATCAGGGCCATCGTCCGCCCCCTGGCCCAGCTGGCGACCGAAGCCGACGACGTCGCCTCCACCCGGCTACCCGAGGTGATCGCGGCCTGGCACAGTGCCGCCGACGCCCAACCCGATCCGCCCGCCTCCGTGCGCACGCCTCCCGGCGCGAGCGTGGAGATCGCCGCTGTCGCGGGTGCGTTGGATCGCGTGCAGACCACCGCGTTCGACCTCGCCTCCGAGCAGGCGCTGGTGCGGCGCAACACCACCGAATCGATGGCGAATCTGGCCCGCCGCAATCAGAACCTGGTGCGCCGTCAGCTGGGATTGATCAGCGAGTTCGAACGCGAGGAGCTCGACCCGAAGGCACTGTCGAACCTGTTCGAACTCGACCACCTGGCCACCCGTATGCGGCGCAACGCCGAAAGTCTGCTGGTGCTGGTCGGCGAGGCGAGTCCGCGCCGGTGGGCCGAGCCGATCGCGCTCACCGACGTGATCCGGGCCGGGCTGTCCGAGGTCGACGATTACCGGCGGGTGGTGCTGCGCCGGATCGACGACATCGCGGTGACCGGCGCCGTCGTCAGCGAACTGGCGCACATCCTGGCCGAACTCATCGAGAACGGGCTGGCTTTCTCGCCGCCCGATCTCGAGGTCGAGGTGTACGGCCGCAAGGTCGCGGGCGGCTACCTGCTCGCCGTCGTCGATCACGGCGTCGGCATGCCCGCCGAGCAACTCGCCGAAGCCAATGCCCGGCTGCGCGGCGAGCAGGACTTCATCGTGGCCTCCACCCGCTACCTGGGCCACTACGTGGTCGGTCGGCTGGCGGGGCGCCTCGGCATCGACGTGGAACTGAACACGTCACCGGTCAGCGGCATTGTCGCCCGCCTGCTCCTCCCGCCGTCGCTGCTCGCCGACGGAAAAGCCGGGCAGGCAGCGGATCTGCGAGAGGGCGCCGCCCGCGGCCCCGCAAGTCAGGATCTGGCCGAACCCGCAACCCTGGAGCGCACGGACACCTCGGTCGCCGTGGGTCACGTGGTGGCACCTGCGGGCGCTGGGGCCACGATCGGTTCGGCGACACCGGGACACCACGTGACCCCGGCCGGCGTGCCAGGTGCGGACCGTAGCGATGATCGACCGGTCGGCTTCCTCGGCGAGACGTCGCACGCCATCCGCGGTGGCTCGGCGTCGCCGACCGGCACCAACGGGCGGTCGCGGCACAGCCGGAATCCGGAATCGAGAGCCGGCAACAGCACCAACGGCAGTGGTCCGGCCGCGGCGAACCATTCGTCCACCGGCTCCGTCTACGCGCAGTTCCTCAGCAGTTCCACCGATTCCGCGCGTCCGCGCAACGGTGCGGCCCCCAACGGGGCGTCGGCTGAGGACCACTACGGCGTGGTAGCCCCGGAACGCTCGGAGGGGCAGGCCCGAGGACACACCAGCTCGCCGGTACCGCCATCGCGTGAACTGCCCGCCGTGGAGTCCATCGGCGCACCCGCCGTCGAACGCACCCGCAACGGCCTGGTCAAACGCAGCAAGCGCGCCAAGATCACCGGTGCGCCCGAGCGGCCCCGCCGCGATCCGGCCGCAGGCCCGGCCCGGCCCCCGGTTGTCGAACGGACCCCCGACCAGACCCGCAGCATGCTCTCCTCGTTCCGCACCGGCCACGAACGCGGCGGCGAGACCGAATCCCCTTCCGCTCCACTCGATCCCACCCGCTGACCGATCGGACAAGACCCCAGGAGACCCGGTGACCACCCACCTACCGACCGCCGATCCACACACCTTCAACTGGTTGCTCGGCAACTTCGTCCGCAATACCGACGGCGTGCGCGACACCGTCGCCGTCTCCTCCGACGGGCTGCTGATCGCGATGTCGGACGGACTCGACCGCACCGGTGCCGACCGGCTCGCCGCGATGGTGTCGGGCCTGTCCAGCCTCGCCCGGAGTGCCTCGCGCAGTTACGATTTCGACGGCCTCAAACTGATCATGATCGAGATGAAGCGCGGCTTCCTGCTGGTGTCGGCGCTGGGCGACGGCAGCTGCCTCGGCGTGATCGCCGACGGCGGCTGCGATGTCGGCCTGGTCGGCTACGAGATGGCGATCCTCGCCGAACGCGCCGGATCGCTGCTGGACCCGCTGCTGATCAGCGAATTGCGAGAGTCGTTGCGCAGATGAGAGATTTCGATCTCCCGCGGCTGCCGGACCCGCGCATGATCCCGATGAACCAGCCGGCGGGGTGGCGTGGTCTCGTCCCGTCGGTGCCGGTGACCCCCACCGACCACGACGATGTCGACGACCGCTTCGTTCGCCCGTTCGTGGTCACCGCGGGCCGCACCGTCCCGGTGCTGGACGGCCTGCGCATCGAAACCCTCGTCCAGGCACCGCCGTCCGCACTGTCGGCGCCGCTGCGGTTCGAAGAACGCACCGTGGTGCAGCTGTGTCTGACGCCGCACTCCATCGCCGAAATCGGTGCCGCCCTGCGGGTTCCGGTCGGCATCGCCAAGGTGATCGTCAGCGATCTGGCGGCGGCGGGGCATGTGACCGTCCGTGACGCGCCGGAACTGTCGACCGCCGCCATCGAGAGGATCCGCGACCTTGTCCGCGCACTTTGAGGCACCAGCCATGCCGTCGTCGGTGAAGATCGTGATCAGCGGCGGCTTCGGCGTCGGTAAGACCACCTTCATCGGCGCCATCTCCGAAATCGAGCCACTGGTCACCGAAGCGTCGATGACCGAGGTCTCCATCGGTGTCGACGACCCCGGTCGCCGTGCCGAAAAGACGGCGACCACAGTGGCTTTGGACTTCGGCCGGATCACCCTCGACCGGTCGCTGATCCTCTACCTCTTCGGCACTCCCGGCCAGGATCGATTCGTGTTCCTCTGGGACGACCTGGTCGACGGCGCCCTCGGCGCGGTGATCGTCGTCGACACCGGCCGGGTCGAAGACTGCTACCCCGTCCTGGACTACTTCGAAGAACACCACACGCCCTTCGTCGTGGTGGTGAACCGCTTCGCCGACGCGACCCGCTTCGATCTCGGTGAAGTCCGTGAAGCGCTCGGCCTCGACGACTGGATCCCGGTGCTGGACTGCGATGCCCGCGACCGCGACTCCGTGCGCGATGTCCTGGTCGCGCTGCTCGAACAGGTCCTGCTGCACCGCGTCCAACCTCGACAGCGGGAGGTGAGCTGAGCCCACCTCCCGTCGCACCGGTCAGCGTCGATGCAGTGTGAGGTCCGACAGGGCCAGGTGGAACCGCGTGTCGGTGACATCGACCGAGGTGTCGGTGAATCGCTTGGCGCCCAGCGTGTTCCGCAGGAAGTCGCGCACGGTGCTCGGCTGCGCGTCTACCGAGGCGAGAAGTTCCCGCGGCACTTCGATGGTCCCGTCGAAGAACCGCGGCTGCGCGGTGATCCCGGGCTGCTGCGGTGTCTGCCGCAAGCCGTCGACGGTGTGCAGCACGACGTCCAGCCCGCTCCCGTCACCGAATTCGATCCGCAGCGGTGTGGGGGAGACGGCCGGATCGAAGGACTGGATCCGCGCGATCCACCCCTGGGCCGAAACGCCCTGGTAGTCGTATTCGGACACAGGACCGAGCGTCTCGTGAGCGCGGTGCACCGGCGAGTTCTCCAGTGCCGCACCGGAAAGCGGCTGATCGGTGACGACGAAGGTCCACGACGCGTCGGTGAGCATCTTGCGCCAGAACCCGGTCCGGCCACCGTCGCGCCCTTCGACGCGCAGCTCTCGCGTCGCCGAGCCGGGCCCGGTCCGGTGGACGGAGATGCGGTCGGTGATCTCACCGGGCACCTTCGGCTGCGCGACCCAGTCCGGTGCGGGCAGCTGGATGGCGGCGTAGCGAGAATCGATGCGCTCCGACAGCATGTCCGGCGCTTCGGGTAGGCCGCGCTGGTCCTCGTAGGAGTAGCGGAAGAAGACCTTGTCCGCGCCGGAGATGTCGAAATCGTAGAGGCGCGTGTAGAAGTCGCCGTACCGGTTGACGACCAGCGAGGTCGACGCGCTGGTGGACAACGCGACAGCCTGGAACCGCCCACCGAGCGGAGTGCTCATCTCGTAGCTGTGGTCCACCGGCAGCCACGGGTCGACGTACTGGATCCGCTGACCGCCGTGGGTCAGCGCGAAGACGTGCGACACCTTCGCCCCGCCGACGGGGTGTTCGTTGCCCGCGGTATCTGTCCACACGTGATCCTCGGTGGGCGACAACACCGACCACGACCAGGCCGGCGCGCCCGGCGGCAGCGTGTTGCCGGGCCCGGTCCACAGCGGGGCGCCGTAGCGGCTGCTCCAGTTCCAGTCCGCGGGAGCGCTGAGTGCGTGATCCATCGTGACGAACCGGCCGTCGCGGTCGATCATCATCACTTCGTCGTCGTCGGCCGAGACACCGGCGATCGTGCCCGCCAGGCAGCCCGGCAGCGCGATCATGCGCCAACCACCCGGCGCGGCAGCCGGTTTCACGTACACCTGACCGTCGCGGGTGGCGAAGGTCCAGCGGCGGTTGAACGACTCGGTGGTGGTGCGGAAATACACCTGCTCGGGCAGCGCGACCGTTGCCGGGGCGAACGCCGCCAGTCCGGCGTCGGATGCGTCGACGCTCACCTCCGGGGTGCCGACCGTACCCACCGCCAGACACCCCGGATCGGCGATGGCCGCCGATTGTGTTGTCACTCCGGCGAATACCAGTCCGGCTGCCGCGATCACCGCTGTACGCCGGACGGCGTGCCCGGGCCTCACAGCCACCCCGCCGCGCCGAAACCGATCAGGGCGATCGCGTCGATCCCGAAGATCGTGCCGACCACCAGCGCCTTGCTTCGCACGCTCGGTAGATCGTGCACGAAGAAGCAGGCCGCGAAGAACGGCACGTACCCGATGATCCAGATCAGGAACGGGAAGCCGGGCTGCCACCATGACCAATCCCAGGTCAGCACGCCGGCCTTGTTGAGCAGTATCTCGACACCCACCGCCGCGATCGAGTTGATCGCGATCAGCACCGGCCGGTTCGGCAGCCCGAAGATCCGGGTTTCCTTCGGCGGCAACATCTTCGCGGCCGCGATGCCCATGATCGCGAACATGAAGCAGATCTCGATGTTCAGCCCGATCAGGATCTGGTACGCCGTCGGTCCGCTCGCCGCCCAGACCGGCGCCCGCGCGGTGAAGTGGAAGACCAGCGCGTTCCAGATCTCGTTGAACCAGTCCATGCCCCACAGCGCGAGCCCGGCGAACAGCACATTCCAGTTACGCCGCTCGACTTCGACCGCGTAGATGTAGATGACCACCAGTAACAGCGGAATGACATACCACTTGAACTGGCTCGCATCGCGAAGAATCTCCAGCGCGGCCCGCGCGTTGTCGGTCAACGGGGCACCTCCTGCTCATGATCGACGAACTCGGCGAGTATGATACAAATCAACATCGAACGTCAATGTGTATCGCCGAGTTCGCCGATTCGTCGAGTCAGCGGCTCCCGAGCGGCATGCCGAACAGGGACGCGAACTTCGCGGCGAGCGAGTCGCCGAGGAAGTCCAGGGCGCCGGGGGTCGCGGCCATGGTGCCCGCGTCGGAGGTGGTGCAGCCGGCAGCGGCCGGGACGCCGTCGAGGCGGTCGCGCAGCCAGATCAGCGCGGCCGGACCGCCGACCACTTCCGCGACGATGTGTTCGCTGGCGTGGTCGCGGGTGTAGGTCAGCGAGGTGTTCGGATCGCGGCAGTAGGTGTCGACCAAGGTGTCGGTGGCGGCCAGCGGCAGGATCTCGTCCCACGCGGAATGCCAGACGAACAGCGGCATGCCGGGGACGGACTTGCCCATGCGGGTGTCGTCGAGCATTGCCGCGACCGGCGGATCGTCGAGAGGATTACCGTCGGAACCGATCATGCCGGTCAGATTCAGAAACGGCAGCAGCGCCGACTGATACTGCACGCACAGCGGCGATTTGATCGCGAACAAGGCCTTGCCGAGCGGATCGAGCCGCTGATCGAGGTAGGCGGCGAAATCGGGATATTCGCGGGTGAGTCCCAGCACGGCGGCGAACACCAGACCCGAGGTCGCCTGGTTGTTCGCCATGCTCAAGGCGGCGCCGAGATCGGCCCCGATCCCACCCTCTGCCGCGCCCACGATGTTCAGTTCGGGCGCGTAGCTGCTGTGCAGTTCGGCGGCGTGACCGGTCGCGATGGAACCGCCGGAGTAGCCGTAGAGGCCCACCGGTGCGGTCGGTCCCGCCTCGAGCGGGGCGAAGTTGGTCGCGGCGCGAATGCCGTCGAGGGTGATCCGGCCCGCCAGCGGTCCGGCCGCGTAGGCCGAATCGGGGCCCTGATGGTCCGGAACGACCACGGCCCAGCCCTGTGACAGCGCTGCCTGCGCGAACAGGAACTCGGCGGGCACCACGATCTGGCCCGCCACCGCGGCCGCCGAGAGATGTTGCAGCGCATAGGAGGGTGCGCAGTAGCCCGCGGTCGAGTCCTCGGCCAGCTGCACCGACAGCAGCTTGCGCGGGTTCGGCGCCTGCCCGCGCGGCTTGATCAGGGTGGCGACCGCGGGGATCGCCTCGTCACGGCTGTTGTTGGAGCGATACGACACCTGCCATGCGTCGACATCGATCGGCAGCAGACCGAAATCGGCGACCCGCACCTGCCGGACCGCGATGATCGCACCCGGCGCGGTCGCCGCCACCACGTCCGCGGGCGGTAGGTAGAAGCCCGGATCCCATTCGGGCGGTAGTGGAATCACCGGCGGGGGCGCCGCCGGCGGCTCGGCCGCGACCGGCCCGGCGGTCATCACCGTTGCCGCCGCGAGCACACCGGTGGCAAGGGCAAGCCATCGCTGAACGAAGGGAGATCTCATCGCGCACAGTCCTCACATGAATTGAGACGCCTTCGTCTCAATAGCGGCAACTATGACATGGGTGTGGCGCAGATCGCAATCACACGCCAGGGGGCGTCGCTGAGATCAGGCTGTTCAGGATGGTGGAGAACACGTCGACCAGTTCGTCGACGGGTGGTCTCGGGTCGTCCAGGCTCCACTGGTGCACGGCGCCGTTCACCGCCCCGATGAACGCCGCCATCGGCACCCGCCAGCCGCCGGGCGGCATCCGTACCCCGTCGCGACCGGCCGCGATCGCGGTGACCACCTCGCCCCACCGATCCCTGACCTGCGCCCGATACGCCTCGATCTCGGGGCTCACCCCGACGATGTCGACGAAAGCGACTTTGGCGCATCGGATGTCGTCGGTGATCGCCGTCGTGTACGCCCGCACGGCCGCGTCGATCAGCGTGCGCAGTTCGTCGGAGTCCGCCGCTGCCAGCGCGGCGGCCACCGCCGCCCCGGCCTTGTCCTGCACGGAGTCGTACACCGCGACGAGCAGTTCCTCGCGCCCGGCGAACTGTTCGTAGAACTGCCGACGCGACAGCCCCGCGGCCGCGCACACATCGGTCAGCGAACTGTTGGCGTACGACTTCTCCGCGAACACGGTCAGTCCCGCGTCGATGAACAGCGCCCGGCGCTCGACCTGTCGTTCGGCGACCGAGGTGCCGGTGTAGTTGTGTCGAGTCCGCCCAGAGGTCACCCCATGACCCTACTGTTCAGGATTCGGTCGAGGCGCCGGCGTCGACGGGGCCGATCGGGACCACCAGCGGAGTGCCGGTGACCGGGTCGTCGATCACCTTGGCGCGCAGTCCGAACACCTGCGCCACCACGTCCTCGGTGAGCACTTCGGCGGGCGTACCCGCGGCAACCACCCGGCCCGCGCGCATCGCGACCAGTCGATGCGCGTACCGCGCGGCGAGATTCAAGTCGTGCAGCACCATCACCACCGTCCGGCCCGCTTCGGCGTGCAGGCGCCGGACCAGGTCGAGAACCTCGATCTGGTGGGCGAGGTCGAGGAAGGTGGTGGGTTCGTCGAGCAGGAGCAGGTCGGTGTTCTGGGCCAGCGCCATCGAGATCCACGCGCGCTGGCGTTGGCCGCCGGACAACTCGTCGAGGGAGCGATCGGCGAACTCGACCATGTCGGTCCAGGTCAGCGCCTCGGTGATGGCGGCTTCGTCGTCGTCGGACCACTGGCGGTACCAGCGCTGGTGCGGGTGCCTGCCGCGGGCGACCAGGTCGGTGACGGTGAGACCCTCCGGAGCCAGCGGGGATTGGGGCAGGATGCCCAGCACGCGTGCCACTTCCTTGGTCGACATGCGGTCGATCCGTTTGCCGTCCAGGTGGACATGACCACCGGCGGGCCGCAGCAGCCGGGCCATCGCGCGCAACAGGGTGGATTTGCCGCACCCGTTGGGCCCGATCACCGCGGTGACGGTGCCACCGGTGATGTCCAGATCCAGACCGTCCACGACGGTTGTCGGCCCGTAGCCGAGGGTCAGCTCGCTGGCCTGCAGCCGAACGGTCATCACACGCCCGCTTTCCCGACGCGATTGCGCCGCATCAACAGATAGATCAGATAGGGCGCGCCGAGGACAGCGGTGATCACCCCGACGGGCAGTTCGCCGGCGGGCAGCAGGGTGCGCGCGACCAGATCGGCGGCGACCGTGAAGGCCGCGCCGAGCACCACCGAGGTGAGCAGCGGTGGTTGTGCCGAACCGGTGAGACGCAGCGCTACCTGCGGCACTGCGAGCGCGATGAAGATGATGGCGCCCGCCGAGGCGGTGGCGACTCCGGCGAGCAACACGGCCAGCACCAGGAGCGTCAGCCGGGCGGCGTTGAGCCGCACGCCGAGTGAGCGGGCGGTGTCGTCGCCGAAATGCAGCGCGCCGAGCAGATGGGTGCCCCCGAGGACGACCGGCACCAGGACGGCCAGGGCGATCGCCACCGGTGTCACCTGGATCCAGCTGCTGCCGTTGAGGCTGCCGGTCAGCCAGGTCACCGCCCGCGTCGCGATATCCACGTCGCCGACGCTGAGGAGCCAGAAGGTCACGCTGGACAGCAGCGAACCGGCGCCGAGACCGACGAGCACGAGCCGATAGCCCTCGATACCGCCGCGCCAGGCCAGGAGGAAAACGCCGAGCGCGGCGAGTAGGCCGCCGAGCATGGACGCGACCGGCACCCCGATCTCGGCGGCGGCGCCGCTGATCTGGCCACGGCTGCCCGACAGCGCGATCACCGCGACCGCGGCCACGCTCGAGCCCGCCGTGACGCCGAGAATATCGGGACTGGACAACGGGTTTCGGGCAATGCCCTGCGTGATCGCGCCGGACAGCGCCAGTGCCGCGCCGACCAGCGCCCCGGTGAGAATCCGCGGCAGCCGCAGATCCCACACCACATAGGCCAGGCCGTCGTCGCCGCCACCGCCGAGCACCGCGAGCACGTCCCACGGCGTGACCGGACCGCCGTCGGGCATCGTGTAGGTGCCCAGCGCCAGCGCGACGCAACTCGCGGCGCCGAGAATCGCGAGCCCGACGACCAGGACCGCCGTCGTGCGCAGTCGCAGTTGCCAGGACACCGGTCCCAGCCGGACCGCCCGGACGGTACTCATATGCTCACCAGCTTTCGGCGGCGGACCAACACGATGAAGAACGGGACGCCGACGAAGGCCAGCATGATGCCCGCCGGAAGTTCGCCCTTGTCCAGCACCAGCCGCCCCGCGATGTCGGCGACCAGCACCATGACCACGCCGAGCAACCCGGCGACCGGGACCAGCCAGCGGTAGTCGGGCCCGGTGATACCGCGGGCCAGGTGCGGGACGACGAGCCCGACGAAGCCGAGCGGTCCCGCGATCGCCACGACCGCGCCGGTGAGCAGCACGATCGAGCCGATACCGACGGCGCGTGCCAGGGAAACGCGATGGCCCAGCGCACGGGCGGTGTCCTCGCCGAGGCTGAGCGCGTTGAGCGCGGAGGTGTTGGCCAGCGCGAGGACGATCCCGACCAGGATGAACGGGGTGGCCTTACCGAGGAGGTCCAGGTTGGATCCGACCAGCGAACCGGCCTTCCAGAAGCGGTAGATGTCGGTGACGTCGGTGTCGAACAGCACCACCGCCGAGATCAGGCCCTGCAGCAGGTAGCTCACGGCGGCGCCCGCCAGGGCGAGGGTCACCGGGGTCGGTCCGCCGCGGCCCGTCGCGCCGATGACGAACACGGTCATGGTGGCGATCAGCGCGCCGGCGAAGCCGAACCACACGTAGCCGAACAGGCTGGAGATGCCGCCGATCATCACCGCCAGGACGATGCCGAGCGCCGCGCCCTGGGTGATGCCGAGCAGCGCGGGGTCGGCGAGAGGGTTTCTGGTGTGACCCTGGATCACCGCGCCCGCGATGCCGAGCGCGAGACCGGCGAGGACCCCCAGCAGCGTGCGTGGCAGGCGCAGACCGTTGACGATGGCGCCGGTCTCGGTGTCGGTCGTGCCGCCGAGTGCGTGCAGAACATCAAGGGGAGCAATGAATTTGGAACCGATGGCCAAACTGAGCAGGACGGTCGCGAACACCGCGGCCAAGAGTCCGGCGATGAGTAGCAACCGGCGAGACCGTGTGTTGGCGAACACGACTCCGGGCGGCGATGCGGGCACTGTCCCTCTTCATAGTTGGTAATTAGGTAAGGCTTCGCTAGGTTAGCAACCCTAAAGAACTCTGAACCACTCGGGAGACCTCGATGAACACCCCACTGAGCCGTCGGCTCGCCGCCGCCGCGGCAGTCGCCGCCGCCGTCCTGAGCCTGTCCGCGTGTGGCCAGGACCGGTCGGCCACCGGCGCCGCGAGCAGCGATTGCGATACCGCGAGCAACCTCGACGGCGGCGCGTACCCGCGCACCATCGAGGCCGGGGCGGTCAAGGACAAGGCGGGCACGAATGTCGGCACGGTCGTCGACCCGGCGACCATCACCACCCGACCGGTTCGGGTCGCGGCGCTGGATCAGACGTTCGTCGACGCCGCCCTGGTGCTGAACACCGAAGTCGTCGCGTACACGACCTACCAGTCCATGGGCGAGAAGCTGCCCGCGTTCCTCGGCGCGGCCGCTCAGACCTGCGGCGGGCGAGCGGTGAACATCGGCAATCTGCAGACCCCCGATATCGAGAAACTGGCCGGCGCCCGGCCGGATCTGATCGTGTCGGCGAAGGTGCGCCACGAGAAGCAATACGAGCAGTTCAAGGGCATCAAGCTCGGTTCGGGCACCGTGCCGGTCGTGTTCAGCCAGACCACCGGCGCCACCTGGAAGGAGAACCTGCTGCTGCTCGCCAAGGCGGTCGACAAGGAGAACCTGGCGCAGGCCAAGCTGGCGGCATACCAGGACCGTGCCACCAAGATCGGGGCGGCGATCAAGGCGAAGAACGGTGGCAACGCGCCGACCGTGTCGCTACTGCGCTTCCTGCCCAAGGAAGACCGGCTGATGCAGCGGGTCAGCTTTGTCGGCGACATCTTCGCCGACGCCGGTCTGAACCAGCTCGACAAGTCCGACGACCCCAAGAACGACTTCTCGATCACCCTCAGCCCTGAGCGGCTCCTCGACGCCGACGCCGACTACGTCTTCCTCACCAGCAACGGCGAGGACGCCGCCGCACAGCGCAAGGCGGCCGCCGAGGCCAACCCGCTGTGGAACCAGCTGCGCGGCAAGGTCACCCCGGTCGACGACCTGGTCTGGCTGACCTCGGTCGGCCTCACCGGCGCCCACGCGGTCCTCGACGACATCGCCAAGACCTTCGAGGTCGACCCGGCCAAGTAGGTCGAACGCGCCGTGTTCGCCCACCCCTACACTCGGCGGGGTGGGCGAACAGAAGCAGCGGATGCTGGCCGGGGAGCTGTACAAGGACAACGATCCGGAACTGGTGGCCGAACGGCAACGGGCACAACGGTTGTGCGACGAGTTCAATCGCACCGGGCCCGACGAGACCGGGCGGCGCACCGAGTTGCTGAGTGATCTCCTCGGCAAGCTGGGGGAGGGTTCGTGGATCATGCCGCGATTCCAGTGTGACTACGGATACCTGATCGAGATCGGGGCGAACAGCTTCCTCAACTACGACGCGATCCTGCTCGACTGCGCGCCGATCACCATCGGCGACGACTGTTCGATCGGGCCGCGCTGTCAGCTGCTCACCGCGCTGCATCCGATGCAGGATCACGAAAAGCGCAGGCAGCGCTGGGAATCGGCGGCGCCGATCCGGATCGGGAACAATGCCTGGTTCGGTGGTGGGGTGATCGTGTGCCCGGGTGTGACCATCGGCGACGACGTGGTGGTCGGCGCGGGCAGCGTGGTGACCCGCGATCTGCCCGACCGGGTGTTCGCGGCGGGCAATCCGGCGCGGGTCATCCGGCAACTCTAGGTTCGCTGGCTACGCTGGAACGCAGGCGCCTGCGCACCGCTGACGCCCGACCCAAGGAGACCGGATGCGCCACGGCGAAGATCTCTCCCTCACCCACGTCATGCTGCTCGTGGGCGACCAGGACCAGGCCCTCACCTTCTATCGGGACCTGATCGGCCTGCAGGTCCGCACCGACATGCCGTTCGGCGACAACACGCGCTGGCTGACGGTCGGCCCGGTCGACCAGAAGAACCTGGAATTCGTGCTCGAGGTCCCGGAGATGGCCCCCGACCCCGCCTACCGGGCGGCCGCGCTCGCGCGCATCGACAGCGGTGCCCAGTCCACCGTCATCTTCGCCACCGACGACATCGACGCCACCTTCACCCGTATCCGCGACGCCGGGGCCGAAGTCGCCCAGGAGATCGTGAACCAGCAATACGGCCGCGACTGCGCGTTCCGTGACCCGTGGGGCAATCAGATCCGCTTCACCGCTCGCCACCACGGCTGAGCGCGACATGCGGTGCGGGTGCGGCGTCGGGTCGCGCCCGCGGCCCGGCGGCAATACTGTTCGACCATGGGCGAATCGCGAATCGAGATGGAACCCGAAGCTACCCGGCCGCTGCGCGAGGACATCCGCTTCCTCGGCGGCATCCTGGGCGACACCATCCGCGACCACGAAGGTCCCGAGGTGTTCGATCTGATCGAGCGCGTCCGCATCGAGGCGTTCCGGGTGCGCCGCGAGGAGGTCGAGCGCAGCGCCGTCGCCGACATGCTCGACGGCACCCCCACCGAGGTCGCGATCCCGCTGATCCGGGCGTTCAGCTACTTCGTGCTGCTGGCCAACCTGGCCGAGGACATCCAGCGTGATCGACGCCGCGCCGTGCACGTGGCGGCGGGCGAACCACCCCAGGACTCCTCCCTGGCCGCCACCTACGACAAACTCGACGCGGCCGGCCTGGACGGCACCGTGGTGGCCGACCTGCTCACCGACGCGCTCGTCTCCCCGGTGATCACGGCGCATCCGACCGAAACCCGCAGGCGCACCGTCTTCGACGTGCAGTCCAAGATCACCGAGCTGATGCGCCTGCGCCGGCGCCTCGAACCCGGCGAGCCCGGCCTCGACGAATCCGAACAGCGGATCCGCCGCGAAGTGCTCACCCTGTGGCGCACGGCGCTGATCCGGTTGGCGCGCTTGCGGATCCAGGACGAGATCTCCGTCGGTCTGCGCTACTACGATCTGACCCTCTACGACGTGATCCCCGCGATCAACGCGCAGGTGCGCGCGGCGCTGCGGACGCGCTGGCCCGCCGAAGACCTCCTGCCGCGCCCGATCCTGCGCCCCGGCTCGTGGATCGGCGGCGACCGTGACGGAAACCCGTTCGTGACAGCCGAAGTCGTGCACACCGCCGCCGAGCAGGCCGCCGCCTACGCCTTCGGCCGCTACCTGGACGAGCTGGTCGAACTCGAGAAGACCCTGTCGCAATCGGCCCGCCTGGTGCAGGTGACACCCCGGGTCGCAGAACTCGCGGCAGCGGGTTACCCCGACCCCGGCCTGTTCGCCGACGAGCCGTATCGCCGTGCGCTGCACGCGATTCGGGCCCGGCTCAGTGCCACTGCCGAGCTCGCGCTCGGTGAACTGCCCGAACACGGCCTCGACACCGGCGCCGCGCCGTATCCGACGCCGCAATCGGTCCTCGACGACCTCGACGCGATCGACGAGTCCATGCGCGCCAGCGGCGACGGACTGCTCGCCGACGACCGTCTCGCCGCGCTGCGCCACGCCATCGAGACCTTCGGTTTCCACCTGCAGGGCCTGGACATGCGCCAGAACTCCGAGGTCCACGAGCAGGTGGTCACCGAACTGCTGGCGTGGTCGGGCGTGCATCCCGACTATCCGAGCCTGTCCGAAGCCCAGCGGGTGGAGCTGCTCGCCGCGGAATTGCGCACGCGCCGACCACTTCTCGGGCCGAACGCGCAGCTGAGCGAACTCGCCGCCAAGGAACTCGGGGTTCTGGGCGCCGCCAAGGAGGTCATCGATACCTTCGGTGCCGCCGCCGTCCCGAACTACATCATCAGCATGTGCACCTCGGTCAGTGACATGCTCGAAGCGGCGTTGCTGCTGAAGGAATCCGGCATTCTCGATCCGGGCACCGCCGACACCGCGCCGAGCTGTCCCGTCGGCATCGTTCCGCTGTTCGAAACCATCGAGGACCTCAGCGCCGGTGCGTCGACGCTGGCCGCGGTGCTGGAGGTTCCGGTCTATCGCGAGCTGGTCGAGGCGGCGGGCATGCGCCAGGAAGTGATGCTCGGCTACTCCGATTCCAACAAGGACGGCGGATATCTCGCCGCGAACTGGGCGCTCTACCGCGCGGAACTGGACCTGGTGGAGGTGGCCAGGAAGTCGGGTATCCGGTTGCGGCTGTTCCACGGTCGTGGCGGCACCGTCGGTCGCGGCGGTGGCCGCAGCTACGACGCCATCCTGGCGCAGCCCGCGGGCGCGGTGCGGGGTTCGCTGCGACTGACCGAACAGGGTGAGGTGATCGCCGCGAAATACTCCGAATCCGGTGCGGCACACCGCAATTTGGAGTCGCTGATCGCGGGCACCCTGGAGTCGACGCTACTGGACGTGGAAGGTCTCGGCGACGACGCCGAACCGGCCTACGAACTCCTCGACGACCTCGCCGCCCGCGCTCGCGCCGCCTACGCGAACCTGGTGCACGACACCCCCGGCTTCGTCGAGTACTTCCGCGAATCCACCCCGGTCGCCGAGGTCGGCGACCTCAATATCGGCAGCCGCCCCGCCTCCCGTAAACCCACCAATTCGGTCTCGGACCTGCGCGCGATCCCCTGGGTGATGGCCTGGAGCCAGGCCAGGGTCATGCTGCCCGGCTGGTACGGCACCGGTACCGCGCTCGAAGACTGGGTCGGCGACGATCCGGCCCGCCTCGCGCGTCTCACCGACCTCTATCAGCGGTGGCCGTTCTTCAATACCGTGCTGTCGAACCTGGCCCAGGTGATGGCCAAGAGCGACCTCGACATCGCCGCCCGCTACGCCGAGCTCGTCACCGACGAAACACTGCGCGCGAAGATCTTCGCCATGATCGCCGACGAACACGCCCGCACCGTCCGCATGTACCTCGCGGTCACCGGCCACGCCGAACTCCTCAGCGACAACCCGTCGCTGGCCGAGTCGATCCACAACCGCTTCCCCTACCTGGAGCCGCTGAACCAGCTCCAGGTCGACCTGCTGGCCCGGCTGCGCGGCGGGGACGATTCCGAACTGGTGAAGCGGGGCATCCTGCTCACCATGAACGGCCTGGCCACCGCGCTGCGCAACTCGGGGTAGCGGCAACTCGGGTGAGCGGCTACAGGCAGACGCTGATGGTGAAGGGCCCGACCGGGATGCCGGTGCAGATCGACACCGAGCCGACGACCGGCTGTGCGGGGGCGGCCGATGCGGTTGCGGCGCCGATCCCGGTCATGGACAGGGCGAGGGCGGCGACGGCGAGCGGGCGGGCGATCTTGGCGAACATAGGCTGATCCTCGGGTAGAACGGGGTGAACACCCCCGTGCGGGGGCGACCCCATCTCAACACGATGCGCCGACGGCGTCCACGACATGGCGGGATTCGCGGTGGCTCAGCCGGTTACGACGGCGATCGCGTCGATCTCGACCAGCATCTCCGCGCGCGGCAGGCCGGTGAAAACGGTGGTGCGCGAGGGCAGCACGCCGTTGCTGGTGTGTTTTGTGACGAACTCGCCGTATGCCTCGTTCATGATCGCGAAGTCCTCGCGCTTGGTGAGGTAGACACGCAGCATCATCACATCGTCGAAGGTGGCGCCGGACGCGTCGATGATCGCCTTGACGTTCATCAGGGTGCGCGTGGTCTGGGCGGCGACATCGCCCTGATGCAGGTACTCGTTGGTCTCGGGGTCCACGGGTCCCTGGCCGGACACCTGGACGAACGGGCCCTTGCGTACACCCTGGGAGAAGGTGTGGGCGGGCGCCGGGGCGTCGGAGGTGCGCACGGCGGTCTTGTCGGACATGGGTTCAGCCTTTCCTCGCGGTGACGTCTCGGCGGGGGTCCCAGCCGAGTTCGGTGGAGATGGCGTCGGCCGTCGCCCTGAGCTGCGGCAACAGTGCCAGCACTTGGTCATGGTCGAGCAGCACGTCGGGAACGGAGACCGACACGGCGGCGACGACGGCACCGATGCCGTCGCGGACGCCGACGCCGATGCAGTTGACGAAGCTCTCGTGTTCTTCGTGGTCCTCGGCGAAGCCCTGCGCGGCAACGAGTTTCAATTCGGTCAGGTACTGCTCGGGGGTGCGCAGGGTACGGGTGGTGAAGGGGTGGTAGTCCAATCGGGCTGCCACTGCCGCCCATTCGCTGCGTGGCAGCGCGGCGACGAGCACCTTGCCGACCGCGGTGCAGTGCAGGGGCGCGGGCCTGCCGATCCGCGAGTACATCCGCACCGCCTGCTCGGCGTCGACCTTGTCGATGTAGACGGCGTCGCCCGATTCGTAGGCGGCCAGGTGTACGGTCTGCCCGGTGGCCGCGCCCAGCGCACTCAGATGCCGGCGGGCTACGGTGCGCACGTCACGGTTCTCCAGTGCGCGACTGGCCAATTCGAACATGCGGGTGCCGAGCGAGTAGCGGTGCGCGTTGTCGCGCACGACGAACCGATCGGCCTGCATGGTCTGCAGTATGCGCAGCACTGTCGACTTGTGGACGCCGAGCCGGACAGCCAACTCGTCGAGGGACTGCGAGTTCTCGCCGAGGGCGATGAGAATGGACAGGGCCCGCGACACGCTTTGACTCATACGCTGATCGTTTCATCCAGTGCCGCCGGATAGCGCAGCGTGGCCCAGATATCGTCAGGAAGCAGCGCCAGGCGCTGAATATCTTGGGGCGGTGGCAGTTTCGCCGAATCGCCGGTCGCGGTCAGCGCTGCCGCCGCGCACAGATGGCCGTATCGAAGGCGGGTGCGCAGGTCGGCGCCGTGTAGCAGTGCGGCGAGATAACCGCCGGCGAAGGCGTCGCCGGCGCCGATGCGCTCGGTGATCTCCAGTGTCAACGCGGGCACCTCGATGGAGGAGTCGCCGTCGAATCCCGTGACGGTGTGCTTGTCGTTCTTGACGATCAGCTGGGCGGGTTCGGGAAACAACGCGCGCAGGGCGGCCGGTTCGCCGGTGCCGAAGATCTCCTCGGCCTCGTCGGCGCCGAGGAACGCCACATCGGCGCCGCGAAGATACGCGGCGAGTTCGTCGGTGGCCTCGTCGACGCGCGAACCCCACACTGCCGGACGGTAATTCAGGTCGAAGCTGACCAGCGCACGACGGGGCCTGGCGAGCAGCGCGCGGGTGAGTTCGGTCGCCGATTCCGACAGCGCCGGGGTGATGCCGGTGAAGTGCACGAGATCGGCGCCCTCGAGCAACTCCGCCCGGTCCGTGAGATCGGCGGGCGACAGTGCGCTGGCAGCCGAACCCGTGCGGTAGTAGTGCATGCGGCTGGCATCGGCGTCCAGATCGTTGGCCAGGCCGGAGCCCGCACCACGTTCCTTGACGTACAGGCCGGTGGGCCGCATCGGGTCGACCGCGACCGCCGCGACATCCACGCCCTGCGCACTGAGCTCGGCGACCAGATATCGCCCGAATCCGTCGTCGCCGACCCGCGACAGCCAGGCCGCCGACACGTCGAGCTGGGCGAGCACCACGGCCACATTGGCCTCCGCGCCGCCCGCGCCCCGATCGAACCGCGCGGACAGTTCCAGGGGGCCCGCGCCCGCGATCAGCACGGCCAGCCCCTCGCCGACAGTGACCGCCCTGGGCGGAGTGGATGTTGCCTGGGTCACCTTGTTCGCCCTTTCGTGCTTGCGGTCACTGCCTTCGAGATGCACAATAACGAGCAGAAACATTCAGCGCAACCACCGTTGCATAATGTGCAATGTTTGTTCGATATGACTGATCGAGCCGCCATCCCGGGCTCGGTCGACAGAAAGGGATGCTGTGATCATCGACAACGACGTCGTGGACGCCCTCGCCGACGAGTTGCTCGGACCCCACGACAAGAGCGCGCCGCCCGCGGCGTGGGGCAGCGCCGTGCGCGAATATCTCGCCGGCGCACCGCGACTCGACCAGTGGCAGACGCCGTTGCTCACCCTCGACCGCGGCAGGCTCGACGCGAACCGCGACCTCATGGCCGAGTGGACCGCCACGGCGGGCGTGGCGCTCGCCCCGCACGGCAAGACGACGATGGCGCCGCAGTTGTGGCGCGAGCAGCTCGTGGCCGGGTCGTGGGGGATCACCGTGGCCACCGCGTGGCAGGCGCAGCTCGCGCGCTCGTTCGGTGTCGGCCGGATCATGCTCGCCAATACCCTGCTCGACCCGGTCGGGTTGGCCTGGGCCGCAGCGGAATCCGCACGCGAGGCAGATTTCGAGTTGTACTGCTGGGCCGACGGCGTCGCCACCGTCGAACTGATGGACAAGATCCTGCGCGAGACCGCTGCGGGTTCGCGGGTGCGCGTGCTGGTCGAGCTGGGGGGACCGCACGGCCGCACCGGAGCCCGCACCCGGGCCCAGGCGCACGCGGTCGCCGCCGCCATCGGTGCGAGCGAGCGGCTGAGCCTGGCCGGAGTCGCGGGCTACGAGGGCGCGCTGGCTCACGATCGCAGCGTCGAGGGTGTCGCGGCGGTGCGCGGCTATTTGCGCGAACTGGCCGCGCTGCACACTGAACTCGTTGCGGCAGGAGCCTATTCGGGCCCGGCGGTGGTTACCGCGGGCGGCAGCGCCTACCCCGAGCTCGTGGTCGAGGAACTCGCCGGACTGGCCGACCCCGAGGGTGTGCGCGGTGTGCCGACCACAGTGGTTCTGCGCAGTGGCGCTTACGTTGTCCACGACGACGGCTTCTACGCGGGAATCTCCCCGCTCGCCGCGCCCGCGAAGGGGCCCGGCCTCCGGTCCGCCATGCACGGCTGGGCCAGGGTGGTCTCGCGGCCCGAACCGGAGCTGGCCTTGCTCGACGGCGGCAAACGCGATTTCCCCTTCGACGAGGGTCTGCCGGTGCCCCAACTGGTGGTCGGCGGCACTCTTCCACCGAACGCGGTGGTCACCGCGCTCAACGATCAGCACACCTTCCTGCGGTTGCCCGGCGCCGACGCGGCTGATCTCCCGGTCGGCTCCGTCGTGCGCCTGGGTCTCTCACACCCGTGCACCGCATTCGACAAGTGGCGCCTGATCCCGGTGATCGACAGCGTCGACGCGCCCGATCCGCGCGTGATCGATCTGATCCGCACCTACTTCTGACGGATGACCATGACGCACCTGCTCTTTCGTGACATCGACATCGTCGACGGCACCGGCGCCCCACGCACCAGGGGCGATGTGCTGGTCCGCGACGGCCGCATCGCCGACATCGCGCCACCCGGCACCGTCGACTCCGGTGCGACAGTCGTTCCGGTGCAGCCTGGTTCGGTTCTCGCGCCCGGATTCATCGACATGCACGCGCATTCGGACCTCTACCTGCTCACCCATCCCGATCACTTCCCGAAGATCACCCAGGGCGTCACCACCGAGGTGATCGGCCAGGACGGGCTGTCCTACGCGCCGATCGACGATGCCGCACTCGCGGTGGTACGCAAGCAGATCGCGGGCTGGAACGGTAACCCGGGGGACTTCGACTTCAGCTGGCGCACCGTCGCGCAATACCTGGACCGCCTCGATCAGGGCATCACGCCCAACGCCGCCTACCTCGTCCCCCAGGGCACGCTGCGCATGCTCGTGGTCGGCAGCGAGCAGCGGGTCGCCACCGCCGCCGAGATCGACCGGATGTGCGCGCTGTTGGCCGAGGGGTTCGACCAGGGCGCGGTCGGCATGTCCAGCGGTCTCACCTACACGCCCGGAATGTATGCCGACACCGGCGAACTCGCCGCGTTGTGCTCGGTGGTCGCGTCCTACGGCGGCTTCTACGCACCGCATACCCGCTCCTACGGCGCGGGCGCGCTCGAGGCCTACGCGGAGATGATCGGCCTGGCGACAGCGACCGGCTGCGCGCTGCACCTGACCCACGCCACCATGAACTTCGGCGTGAACCGCGGCCGCGCACCGGAATTCCTCGCGATGCTCGCCGCGGCTCGCGCCGACGGCTGCGACATCACCCTCGACACCTACCCCTATCTGCCCGGCTCGACCACCCTGTCCGCACTGCTGCCCAGCTGGGCGATGTCGGGCGGTCCCGACGCCGCACTCGCTCGGCTCGACGATCCGGCCGAGCGCGCCAGGATCACCGAAGATGTCGACGTCAACGGCTCCGACGGCTGCCACGGCGTCACCGTCGAATGGGAGACCATCCAGATCAGCGGCGTCGGCGACGACGCGCTCGCGGACACGGTGGGCCGCACCGTCGCCGAGCTCGCGACCGAGTGCGGCACCGCCCCGGCGGAGGTGTTCTTCGACCTGCTGCGCCGCGACCAGCTCGCCACGACGATCCTGCAGCACGTCGGCCACGAGGAGAACGTGCGCGCCATCATGGTCGACCCCGGCCACATGGGCGGCAGCGACGGCCTGCTCGTCGGCGCGCGACCGCACCCGCGCGCCTGGGGCACCTTCCCGCGCTATCTGTCGCGCTATGTCCGGGAACTGGGTGTGCTCGATCTCGAGGACTGCGTGCATCACCTCACCGGCCGCCCGGCCGCCCGGCTCCGCCTGGCCGAACGCGGCCTCGTCCGGCCCGGTTATGCCGCCGACCTGGTCGTCTTCGATCCGGCGACGATCCACGACACGGCGACATTCGAGCATCCCCAGCAGCAGGCCCGTGGCATCCAGCACGTACTGGTCAACGGTGAATTCGCGCTGGAGAACGGCACCGCGACCGGCGTGCGTGCCGGTCGCTCCCTGCGCCTGGACCCCACGAAGGAGGAAACCCGATGAACCCGTTGCTGAGCTCGTCGTCGGAGGCCATGGACGTGATCCGCGCGGATCGTGCCCTCACCGTGGTCCGCGCCCCCGATATCCCAGACCCGGCCGCGCTGGCCGAAGCGCTCGCCGGCGCCGGTATTCGCGCGGTCGAACTGACCTTCACCACTCTCGGTGTGCTCGACGCGATCAGCAAGGCGAGCGCGGTCACCGACGCCGTGATCGGGGTCGGCACCGTCACCACCCGTGCGCAGGCCGAAGCGGCCATCGAGGTCGGCGCCCGCTTCCTGGTGACGCCCGCGCTGCGCCCCGAGGTCGCCGAAGTGGCAGCGGCACACACGATTCCGGTGATCATGGGCGCGTTCACGCCGTCGGAGGTGCTCGCCGCGGCGGAGCTGGGGGCGGCGGCGGTGAAGATCTTCCCGGCTCGCGCGCTCGGCCCGCAGTACTTCAAGGATCTGCTCGGGCCGTTCCCGCACATGTTCCTGATCCCCTCCGGCGGCGTCAATTCCCACAACGCCCGCGATTTCCTCCGAGCGGGCGCGATCGCCGTCACCGCGGGCACCGAAGTGGTCGCCCCGGCCGACGTCGAGGCCGCGCGCTGGTCCCACATCGGCTCCAAAGCCGCGCATTTCGTTCATTCGCTGGATTGAGAGGTTTTCCATGGGCGCCACCATCGACTGGTTGCGCACCACCACCCCCGGGTTGCTGGTGCTGTGCGGTCTCGCGATCGCTGTCCTGCTCATCGCCATCATCAAGGTCAAACTGGAGCCGTTCGTCGCGCTGCTGCTGACCGGACTCCTGCTGGCGCTGGCCGCCGGGCTGCCGATCTCCCAGATCGTCGGCACACCGCTGAAAGCCGGTGAATCACTGCTGGAAACAGGCTTCGGTGGCATCCTCGGTCACATCGCGGTGATCATCGGTCTGGGAACCGTGCTCGGCGCGATCCTCGAAAGATCCGGTGGTGCCGATGTTCTCACCGACAAACTGCTGAAGATGTTCGGCGAGAAGGGCGCTCCGGTCGCGATGGGCCTGCTCGGGCTCATCTTCGGCATCCCGGTGTTCTTCGACATCGGCATCTTTGTGCTCGCGCCACTGGTCTATGTCGCGGCCAAGCGCGGCGGGCGCTCGCTGGTCCTCTACGCCATGCCGATGCTCGCCGGTCTGTCGATGACGCACGCTTTCCTGCCGCCGCACCCCGGCCCCGTCGCGCTCGGTGGGCTGCTCGGGGTGAGTCTGGGCTGGCTGATTCTCATGGGCTTCGTCTGTGGCATTCCGGGTTTCATCGCCGCGGGCATCGTGTGGGGCAGCTATATCGGTAAGCGCGTGCAGGTGTCGGTGCCCGAGGAGTTCGTTCCGTTGGAGCCCGAGCCCGAGCCCGAGCAGGCCGACGGTTCGGGTGGGACCGCGGTGCTCACGAAATCGCCGCCCTCGGTCGCGCTGATCGGCGGCATCATCGCGATCCCGCTGGTCTTGATCCTGGGCGCCACATTCGGCTACCAGCTGCTGGACAAGGATTCGACGCTGCTGCAGGTGCTCACCTTCTTCGGCACCCCGGCGGTCGCGCTGCTCATCACCGTGCTCGTCGCGTTCTACCTCCTCGGGATCCGGCGCGGCTCGACGGTGCAGGAACTGAGCACCATCACCGCCGAGTCGCTCAAGCCGGTCGCCATGGTGTTGCTGGTGGTCGGCGCAGGCGCCTTCTTCGGCAAGGTCATCTCGGCCACCGGCATCGGCACGGCCCTGGCCGACACGATGTCGGCGGCGGGACTGCCGATCATCGTGCTCGCCTACCTGATCAGCTGCGGACTGCGCATCGCCCAGGGATCGGCCACGGTCGCCATCGTCACCACCGGCGGCATCGTCGCGCCGCTGGTGGCCGAGCAGGGCTACTCGCAGATGTCGATCGCGCTGATCGCCATGGCGATCGCGGCGGGCTCGATCATCCTCAGCCACGTCAACGACGGCGGCTTCTGGATCATCGCGAAGTACTTCAACATGACGGTGAAGCAGACACTGCAGACCTGGACGGTTCTCGAAACCATTCTGTCGGTGGTCAGTTTCGCGGTCGCGGCCCTGTTGTTCTCGATCGTCTGACACCTACCGCGAAGCCGGGCTGTCCCCACGGGGCAGCCCGGCTTCGTGTTGGGCCGAGCACGGATCCGCGACCGGCCCGGACGAAGTCGGGACATGCCGGGCGCGCAGCCGCTGGTGCCCACGATGCACCGACTCGGCGAGAATGGGCATCGTCTGCGACTCGCCGAACAGCGCCGAGCGCGCCTGCGTGCGGACGCCGTTCGTGTCGTACTCGAAACGAGGGAGTGTGCGATGTCCACAGCAATCGTCGTCGGTGGCGGAATCGGCGGAACGGCCGCGGCGCTCGCGCTCGTTCGGAAGGGGTGGTCGGTTCAGGTACTGGAACGGGCGCCGGAGATCGCCGACGTGGGATCCGGGATTTCCCTGTGGTCCAATGCCTTACGGGCGCTGGATGCCCTCGGTGTGGGTGACACGGTCCGTGCGCAGGGTCTGGCGGAGGTGTCGGCCGGAATCAGGGACGACCGTGGGCGATGGCTCGCACGCACCGATGTGGCGACCCTGCGCGAGCGATTCGGTGCTCCGGTCGTGATCCACCGCGCCCGGCTGCTGGACATTCTGCGCGCGGCGCTTCCGGAAGGGATGGTGCGCACCGGGATCTCGGTGCGCGAGGCGACGACCGACGGCGCGGTCGTGCACTCCTCGGGCACCTCCTCCGCCGACCTGGTCGTGGGTGCCGACGGCATTCGCAGCGTCGTCCGGCGTGCGGTGTGCGGCGAAGTCGCGCCACGCTACGCCGGCTACACCGCCTGGCGCGCGGTGGTCGACATCGACGAACCGCTCACCGAATTCGGTGAAACCTGGGGTCGCGGCGCACGGTTCGGCATGGCCCCGCTCGCGGACGGTCGCGTCTACTGCTTCGCCGTCTACGACGCCCCCGAGAACGCCCCCGGCAGCCTCGCCGAAGTGCGCGACCGCTTCGACAACTGGCACCACCCGATCCCGGCTCTCCTCGCCGCCGCGGACCAGAACACGGTGCTGCACAACGACATCTATGACCTACCGGCGCTACCGACCTTCACCGCCGGCCGCATCGCCCTCCTCGGCGACGCCGCCCACGCGATGACGCCGAACCTCGGCCAGGGCGGCTGCCAGGCCCTGGAAGACGCGGTGGTCCTGGCCCGCTCGGCGGGCGAGCCGGACGGCCTCGCCCGCTACGACCGAGAACGCCGCCCCCGAACCCAGATGATCACCGCCCGCTCCGCCCGGATCGGCACCATCGCCCAGCTGTCCGCGCGCCCCCTGGTCACCCTCCGCAACACGGCCCTACGCCTGACCCCCACCTCGACCCAGTTGCGTTCCATGGCAGAGATTCTCGACTGGAAGTCGTGAGGTCACAGCTGCCTCGACCGCAGTGCTCGCGAGTCCTCGTGCCACGCGCACGCCGCCCGATGGTCGTGACTGGGAATGATGCGAACCGCGCCGCGGATCGCGTGCAGCCGGTGGACAGTACGCCAGGTCTCGGTGCGGTCGTTGTCGGCCAGCATGCCGGGATAGCCGGACTTCTGCCGTAGCTCCTCGGTCTGGAGGTTGTGCCAGATCGCGTCCCCCGCGAGCAGGACCGGACCGTGTTCGGTGCGTAAGAGCACACCGACGCTGCCCGGGGTGTGGCCGGACAGGTCGACGAGGACCACCGCGCCGTCTCCGAAGAGATCGTGGCTGCGGGCGAAGGTGAGAACGGGTGGACCGTCCAGATCGTAGACATCGAGAGGTCGTTCGCGAACGGCTCGCCGCACGCCGCCGACCGGCGCCACCGGACCCTCCATCGCCCACGCGTGCTCCGGTCGGTGCAGGCGCAGTGCCAGCCCGGGGAGATCGAGCAGGCCGGCGATATGGTCCCAGTGCAGATGTGTCGGCAGCGCGAAGTCGAGGGCGTTCGCCTCGATTCCACTGCGATGCAGTGACTCGCGGATGTCGAGTACGTCCTTCGGAGGCGTCACCGCGAGCCGCAATATCCGGGGGAGTTCCACCACCGCCCGGTCGTGGACGTCGACGCAGATGCCCGGGTCCACGAGAAAGGTCGCCTTCGGATGCCGGACCACGAAAGCCGTCATCGCGGAATCGATCCGTCGCGGGGCGAACAGTCCTTCGACGATCGCTGCCGTCGGCACACTCTTGGCATTCTGTGCCAGAACTGTCAGCTCGACCGTCGTTGTGCCGCGTGGTAGGTCGTGATCGGGCAACGAGGCCAGGAACCTGCGGTCGGGTTGTCGTGGCCGCAGAGCGCCCGTCACCGCCGATCCCACGGATCGGCAACAGCGCCACAAGTCCGGTGTCGCGATCGAGTCGATCAATGGAGTCCGATTGTCGTTGTGTCCCATGCGAAGTACGCTAAAACTTCAGGTCGACCTGAAGTAAAGGGGTGAATATGCCGCATGCCGACGGGCTGCGCCGCATCGGTGACGCCGCCGCCGAATTGGGCGTCGCCGCTCATGTCCTGCGGCACTGGGAGGACGCCGGTGTCCTGGTTCCGCCCCGCGCGCCCGGCGGGCAACGGATCTACAACGGCGCACTGATCGTTCAGGCCCGCCTCGTCCAGCTCTGTCAACGAGCGGGGCTGTCCCTGGCGCAGATCAAAGATCTTTTCGATACGAGGTCGAGGGCCCGGCGGGTAGCGCTCTTCGCCGACAAGCAAGCCGAACTGCGAGCGCACGTCGACGACCTCACCCGAACCATCGACTTCCTCGGTCACGTGCTGCGCTGTACTCACCCGATCGTTGACGAGTGCCCTGACTGCGTCGAGTTCAGTCGGCCGGGCACCTCGACGTCGGCGTAGGTTTCGCGGTGCTCGGGTGCCTAGGTCGCCGTCGGTCGCCGGTAGCGGGCGAGCATGGCTGCGGCGATGGCGGTCATGCTCGCGCGGAGCTCGGGTGGGGTGAGGACTTCGATGTGTGCACCGAGGGGGAGCAGGGCGTGGGCCAGGACTTCGTAGGACTCGGCGGGGATGGTGATGTCGGCCCAGCCGTCCGCGTCGGGGGTGCCCGTCGAGGCGAGGGCTTCGCGGACGGCGGCGGGGTCGTTCATGAGGCGCAGCAGGCTCAGGTGGTCGATGGAGATCCGGCAGTGTGCGCTCACGCGCAGCATGGATCGGGCGAACTCCTCGGCGGCGGACTGCCAGTGCTCGGCCAGGTCGAAAGGCGCTGGGCGGATGAATGATTCGCCGGTGTGGACTGCGGTGGCGATGCGGCTCGCCCGGTACGAGCGGATGTCGGTGTGTTCGCGGGCGATCAGATACCAGGTGCCTGCCTTCATGACCAGGCCGAGTGGGTCGAGGGTCCGTTCCACCGTGCGATCGCGGCGGCGGTAGGTGATCGCGAGGCGGCGGTCGTGCCAGAGGGCGTCGGCCACCGTGGCCAGGGTGGGGGTGTCGTCGGGGCGCTGGAACCAGCCGGGCATGTCGATGTGGACGCGTTCGGCGATGCGGGTCGCCCGGCCGCGGAGTTCCGGTGGCAGGGCGGCGAGCATTTTCAGCTGGGCGGTGGCCAGCACGGTCCCCAGGCCGAGGTCGGCGGCGGCGCCGGGGAGGCCGGCGAGCAGGACGGCGTCGGCTTCGTCGGAGGTGAGGCCGGTGAGCCGGGTGCGGTAGCCGTCGATCAGCCGGACACCGCCGCCGCGCCCCTGCTCGCTGTACACCGGAACGCCTGCCGCCGAGAGTGCTTCCACGTCCCGATACACCGTGCGTACCGACACCTCGAGCTCGCGTGCCAACTCGCTCGCGGTCGCGCCGCCGCCCGCTTGTAACAGCAGCAGCAACTGCACCAACCTGCTCGCTCGCATATTCGGAGACTAGCCGCGAAACCTGACACAAGATGTCAAGGTTGGGTCGTACCGTACGAGATATGACCACGTGGAGCCAGTTCACCGAAGAAGCACCGAGCATCGCGGCCTTGTTCCAGCGCAGACACCAGGCCACCGGCAAACTGTGCATGCTCGGCACCCTGCGCGCCGACGGATCGCCACGCATCAGCCCGATCGAGCCGATGGTCTTCGAGGACATGCTGGTCCTGGCCGGCATGCCCGATACCCGAAAATTCGACGATCTCGCGCGTGACCCACGCTTCTGCCTGCACACCGCCACCGTCGACACCATGGTCTCCGACGGCGACGCGAAACTCTTCGGCACCGTCACCGACCTGAAGGACGAAACCGTCCACGCCCGCTTCGCCCAAAAGCTCTTCGACGACAGCGGTTTCGACATCCGCGGCGAGAAATTCGACCACTTCTACGTCGCCGACCTCACCGGAGCCTCCACCGTCGAAACCAACGACGACCACCTCGACATCACCGTCTGGAAACCGGGCGCGGGCGAAACTGTCGTCCGCAAGCACTGAGTCATCCCTGCGCGCGCGGTGGTGTGACCGATCGCCCGCGCGCGGTTTCGGGGATCGGGCATGCCGCTGTGCCACGATGACCTGCATGGATCTGCTCGCTTCCGAGGGTGTCGGCGATCCCTCGCCGATCGTCTCGCTGTTCTTGATCGCGCTCATCGCGGTGGTCGCACCGCTGCTGTCGCGGCTGGTGCGCGGGTATCTGCCGGATGTGGTGATCCTGCTGGTGGCCGGGGCGGTGGTCGGACCGCACGTGCTCGGGTGGGCGAGCAGCGCGGGCGGGGTCGACCTGGTCAGCGAGTTGGGCCTGGGGATGCTGTTCCTGCTGGCGGGCTACGAGCTCGATCCGCGGTTGCTGCGCGGCCGCTCCGGGCGGACGGCGTGGGTGGTGTGGATCGTGTGTCTGCTGTTCGCGTTCGTGATCGTCATGGTGGCGACGGACACCTCCAACGGCACCCGCGTCGCGGTCGCGATCGCGTTGACCTCCACCGCGCTCGGCACCCTGCTGCCGATTCTGAAGCAGGCGGGAATCCTCGACTCGCGGCTGGGCCGGGCGGTGATGACGCACGGCGCGGTGGGCGAGCTGGGGCCCATCGTGGCGATGTCGGTGCTGCTCACCAGTCGCGATGCGGGCAGCGCGGTGGTGGTCGTCGTGATGTTCGTGGTGGCGGCCGTGGTGGTCGGATTCGTGCCGGTGCGGATGTTCGATCGCATGCCGGATCTGGGCGCCGGGCTGGCCAAGCTGGGCGGTGGCACGTCGCAGCTGCCCGTGCGC
Organism: Nocardia sp. NPDC058114; assembly: GCF_042884695.1. NCBI lineage: Bacteria > Bacillati > Actinomycetota > Actinomycetes > Mycobacteriales > Nocardiaceae > Nocardia > Nocardia sp. NPDC058114. The sequence continues at coordinate 98,633 of NZ_JBHVTK010000013.1, forward strand.
GGGGTGGTGCTGCTGCTGTTGGTGCTGATGGTGGTCGCCGAGGTCTTCGATCTGGACGTGGTTCTCGGCGCGTTCGCCGCGGGCATGATTCTGCGGCGGCTCATCGCGGCGGGGCATCCGGATGTGGACTCCTCGCTCGAGGCCATCGGGTACGGATTGCTGATCCCGGTGTTCTTCGTGGTGTCGGGCATGGGCATCGATGTGGCGGCGGTCGGCCGGAATCCGGCACTGTGGTTGTGGTTCGTGGTCACCATCGCGATCGCCCGCGGGTTGCCCGTCTGGCTGAGTGAGCGGTTCGTGCCGCGCGCGGACACCCTGCCGACCGCACGGGAACGCGTCGAATTGGCGCTCTTTGCCGCGACGGGCCTGCCGATCATCGTCGCGGTGACCCAGGTGGCCACCCAAACGGGCTTGCTGACCGCCGAGGTCGCCTCGATCCTGGTCGCGGCGGGCGCGACGACCGTTCTGGTGTTTCCGCTGGTCGCACGCCTGATCGGGGCGTCGGAGGCGAAGTCGGTCACACCCGCTCATGAATGAGCTTGCATAGTCGTGCATAATCATCACATGGTTGATTCGTCGGGAGGACCCGTGTTGCGGGTGGCGGTTGCCGGTGCGAGTGGATACGCCGGTGGCGAAGTGTTGCGTCTACTGCTCGGTCATCCCGAATACCGAGCGGGGCGCCTCGCGATCGGGGCGCTGACCGCCGGTTCCAACGCGGGTACCGCACTGGGCGCGCTGCAGCCGCATCTGCTGCCCCTGGCGGACCGGATTCTCGAGGAGACCACTCCCGAGGTCCTGGCTGGTCACGACATCGTGTTCCTCGGCCTCCCCCACGGTCAGTCCGGCGCCATCGCGGCAGCCCTGCCCGACGAGACCGTCATCATCGACTGCGGCGCCGACTACCGGCTCACCGACGCCGCCGCCTGGGAGAAGTACTACGGCAGCCCCCACGCGGGCAGCTGGCCCTACGGCCTGCCGGAACTGCCCGGCGGCCGGGCGAAGCTCACCGGTGCCCGGCGGATCGCCGTGCCCGGCTGCTACCCGACCGTGTCGAGTGTGGCGCTGGCCCCGGCGATCGCCGCCGGGATCATCGAGCCAGCGGTGAATGTCGTTGCGGTGAGCGGTACTTCGGGTGCCGGTCGCAAGCTCGATGTCGGCCTGCTCGGGTCCGAAGTGATGGGCAGTGTCCGGGCCTACGGCATCGCGGGCGCGCACCGGCACACCCCCGAGATCGCGCAGAACCTGAAAGCCGCAGGCGGCGTGGATGTCTCGGTGTCGTTCACCCCGGTGCTGGCCCCGATGCCGCGCGGCATCCTGGCCACCTGCACCGCACCGACGAAGGTCGATGCCGCGCAGGCACGTGCCGTCTACGAAAAAGCTTATGCCGAAGAACCTTTCGTGCACCTGCTGCCCGAAGGCGTACTGCCGCAGACCGGTTCGGTGCTCGGATCCAACGCCATCACCCTGCAGGTCACCGTCGACGTCGACGCGGGTCTGCTCGTGGTGATCGGCGCGATCGACAACTTGACCAAGGGCACCGCGGGCGCCGCGGTGCAATCGATGAATCTGGCCGTCGGATTCGACGAGACCGCAGGACTTTCCACCGTAGGAGTGGCACCGTGACGACCCCTGATCCGCAGACCCCGGACCACGGCAAACTGATCCACACCCAGGGCGTCACCGCGCCACTGGGATTCCGCGCGGCGGGCATCGCGGCCGGTATCAAGGCCAGCGGCAAGCCCGACCTCGCGCTGGTGCTCAACGAGGGCCCCGAATACGCGGCGGCCGGCGTCTTCACCAGCAACCAGGTCAAGGCCGCGCCGGTGCTGTGGTCGCAGCAGGTGCTGAAGACCGGTCATCTGCGCGCGGTGATCCTGAACTCCGGTGGCGCGAACGCCTGCACCGGCCACGGCGGTTTCCAGGACACCCACAAGACCGCCGAGGAACTCGCCGCGGCACTGAGCAATTGGGGCACCGAGACCGGTGCGGGCGAGATCGCGGTCTGCTCCACCGGTCTCATCGGTGACCGCCTGCCGATGGACAAGCTCGTCCCGGCGATCACCGAGATCGTGCACGAGATGGGCGGCGGCATGTCGGGTGGCTCCGACGCCGCCCACGCCATCATGACCACCGACACCGTGCCGAAGGAGTCGGCATTCCACAGCGAGGACAAGTGGAATGTGGGCGGCATGGCCAAGGGTGCGGGCATGCTCGCGCCGTCGCTGGCCACCATGCTCGTCGTGCTCACGACCGACGCTGTGGCCACACCCGAGCAGCTCGATTCCGCCCTGCGTAAGGCCACGAAATACACCTTCGACCGGCTCGACGTCGACGGTTCCTGCTCCACCAACGACACCGTGCTGCTGCTGGCCAACGGCGCCAGCGGCGTCGCGCCCGCGCAGGAGGATCTCGACGCCGCGGTGTTCACGGTGTGTGACGACCTGGCCGCGCAGCTGATGGCCGACGCCGAGGGCGTCACCAAGCGGGTCCAGGTCACCGTTACCGGCGCGGCCTCCGAGGACGAGGCGCTCACCGTCGCCCGCGCGGTCGCCCGCGACAGTCTGGTCAAGACCGCGCTGTTCGGCTCCGACCCGAACTGGGGTCGCGTGCTCGCCGCCGTCGGCATCGCACCGGTGACCCTCGACCCGAACCGGATCGCGGTGTCGTTCAACGGCAATCCGGTCTGCGTCGACAGTGTCGGCGCGCCCGGCGCCCGCGAGGTCGACCTGTCCGGCGAGGACGTCGACGTGCTGATCGAGCTCAATGTGGGGGAGGGCGCCGCGATGGTGCGCACCACCGACCTCTCGCACGCCTACGTCGAAGAGAACTCGGCGTACAGCTCATGAGTAACAGTGTGGTGCACACTCTTTCGGCGCTGGACAAGGCGCACGTGCTCGCCGACGCGCTGCCGTGGCTGCAGAAGTTCCGCGACAAGATCGTGGTCGTGAAGTACGGCGGCAACGCCATGGTCGACGACGAACTCAAGTCGGCCTTCGCCGCCGACATGGCCTTCCTGCGCACCGTCGGCGTGCATCCCGTCGTCGTGCACGGCGGTGGCCCGCAGATCAACGCCATGCTGAAAAGGCTGGGCATGGAAGGCGAATTCCGCGGCGGCTTCCGCGTCACCACCCCCGAGGTGATGGACGTGGTCCGGATGGTGCTGTTCGGTCAGGTGGGCCGTGAGCTCGTCGGGCTCATCAACGCGCACGGCCCGTACGCGGTCGGCATCTCCGGTGAGGACGCGCACCTGTTCACCGCCACCCGGCGCACCGTCGCCGTGGCAGGCGTCGCCACCGACATCGGCCTGGTCGGCGACGTCACCGAGGTCAACCCCGGCGCCGTGCTCGACCTGATCGACGCGGGCCGCATCCCGGTGGTCTCCACCATCGCCCCCGACGCCGACGGCGTGGTGCACAACATCAACGCCGACACCGCCGCCGCCGCGCTGGCCGAGGGCATCGGCGCCGAGAAACTCGTCGTGCTCACCGATGTCGAGGGCCTCTACACCGACTGGCCGGACCGCTCCTCGCTGACCAGCCGGATCGACGCCGACGCGTTGGCGAAGTTGCTGCCGCGCCTGGATGCGGGCATGGTGCCGAAGATGGAAGCGTGTCTGCGCGCCGTGCTCGGCGGGGTCCCCAGTGCCCACGTGATCGACGGGCGCGTCCCGCATTCGGTACTACTGGAGCTGTTCACCGGAGAAGGAATCGGAACCATGGTGACCCCTGCCGGGGCGCCGGATGGAACGCAATCATGAGCGAAACAGAGATGCTGCAGCAGCGGTGGTCGGCCGCGATGATGGACAACTACGGCACCCCGAAGGTCGCGCTGGTGCGCGGCGCCGGTGCGGTGCTCTACGACGCCGATGGCAAGCGCTACATCGACTTCCTCGGTGGCATCGCGGTCAACAGCCTCGGCCACGCCCACCCCGCCATCCTGGAAGCGGTCACCCAGCAACTGGGCACGCTCGGCCACGTGTCGAACCTGTACGCCAGCGAGCCCGTGATCGAGCTGGCCGAGAAGCTCCTGGCCCACTTCGGCGACGGTGAGGGCAAGGCGTTCTTCTGCAACTCCGGCACCGAGGCCAACGAGGCCGCGTTCAAGATCGCGCGGCTCACCGGGCGGTCCAAGATCGTCGCCGCCGAGGAGGCGTTCCACGGACGCACCATGGGCGCGCTCGCCCTGACCGGTCAGCCCGCCAAGCGGACACCGTTCGAGCCGATGCCGCCCGGCGTCGTGCACGTGCCCTACGGTGACGCCGCCGCGCTCGAGGCCGTGGTCGATTCCGACACCGCCGCGGTGTTCCTCGAGCCGATGATGGGGGAGAGCGGTGTGGTCGTCCCGCCGTTCGACTATCTCGCCAAGGCGCGGGAGATCACGTCCAGGGCCGGGGCGCTGCTGATCCTCGATGAGGTCCAGACCGGAATCGGGCGCACCGGAACATTTTTCGCGCACCAGGCGGCGGGCATCGTGCCCGACGCGATCACCCTGGCCAAGGGGCTCGGCGGCGGCCTGCCGATCGGCGCGGTGCTGGCCCAGGGCCGCGCCGCCGAACTGCTCACGCCGGGTCTGCACGGCACCACCTTCGGCGGCAATCCCGTCTGTGCGGCAGCGGCTTTGGCCGTGCTGCGCACGATCGACTCCGACAACCTGCTGACCCACGTGGAGTGGGTGGGCAAGAAGCTCAGCGACGGCATCGCGTTGCTCGAGCATCCGGAGATCGACCACGTGCGTGGTGCGGGTCTGCTCATCGGCATCGTGCTGAAGAACGACATCTCCGCCTACGTCGACGAACGGGCGCGTGAGGCCGGCTACCTGCTGAACCCCGCCAAGCCCGACGTGATCCGGTTGGCGCCACCCCTGGTGCTCACCGAAACCCAGGCCGACAATTTCGTCGCCGACCTGCCCGAGATCCTCGACAAGGCCGCCGCCGATGCTAAGGGAGCGACCAAGTGACCCTGCGTCATTTCTTGCGCGACGACGATGTGACGCAGGCCGAACAGGCCGAGATCCTCGCCATCGCCGCCGAATTGAAGAAGGACCCCTTCGCGCACCGGCCGCTAGACGGCCCGCGCGGAGTCGGGGTGATCTTCGAGAAGAACTCCACCCGCACCCGCTTCTCGTTCGAGCTGGGCATCGCTCAGCTCGGCGGGCATGCGGTGGTCGTCGACGGTCGCGACACCCAGCTGGGTCGTGAGGAGACCCTCGGCGACACCGGCAGCGTGCTCTCGCGCTACGTCGATGCCATCGTGTGGCGGACCTTCGAACAGTCCCGCCTCGACGAGATGGCCGTCACCGCGACGGTTCCCGTGGTGAACGCGCTGTCCAACGAGTTCCACCCCTGCCAGGTGCTCGCCGATCTGCAGACGATCAGCGAGCGCAAGGGCTCGCTCGCCGGGCTGAACCTCACCTACTTCGGTGACGGCGCCAACAATATGGCGCACTCGCTGTTGCTCGGTGGCGTGACGGCGGGCATGAACGTGACCGTGGCCGCGCCCGCGGGCTTCGAACCGCTGCCGTGGATCCTGGACGCCGCCGCCAAGCGCGCCGCGGAAACCGGTGCGACCGTGTCGGTCACGGGCGACCCGGTGGTCGGCGCGACCGGCGCGGACGTGCTCGTCACCGACACCTGGACCTCCATGGGGCAGGAGAACGACGGTCTCGACCGCGTCGGCCCGTTCCGCCCGTTCCAGCTGAACACCGAGCTGCTCGCCCACGCGACTCCGGAAGTGATTGTGCTGCACTGTCTTCCGGCGCACCGGGGCGAAGAGATCACCGACGAGGTGCTCGACGGTGGGCACAGTGTGGTCTGGGACGAAGCCGAGAATCGCCTGCACGCGCAGAAGGCGCTGCTGGTGTGGCTGCTCGCGAAAGCCGCCGCGTGAGACCGCGAACCGGGGCCGGCGTGGGGGCTGGGCGATGAGCGCGCCCGAAAAGGGCTCGCCCGCGATCGCTCGCACCCGCGCCGGCCGCCAGTCACGCATCATCGAACTGCTGACCTCGCATTCGGTCCGCAGTCAGACCGAACTCGCCGCGCTGCTGTCGGCCGAGGGGATCGAGACCACCCAGGCCACCCTGTCGCGTGACCTCGACGAACTCGGCGCGGTGAAACTGCGCGCGGCCGACGGTGGCGCGGGCGTCTACATCGTCCCCGAGGACGGCAGCCCCGTGCGTGGGGTCACCGGCGGCACCGGCCGCCTGTCCAAACTCCTCGGTGACCTGCTCGTCTCCACCGACGCCAGCGGCAACCTCGCCGTCCTGCGCACCCCGCCCGGCGCCGCCCACTTCCTGGCCAGCGCCCTCGACCGCGCCGCCCTGCCCTACATCGTCGGCACGATCGCCGGCGACGACACCATCGCCGTCATCGCCCGCGAGCCGCTCACCGGCGCCGAACTGGCGGCGAAAATCGAAGACCTGGCCTGAGCGCCGCTAGCGCTGGGCGCGAAGGCCGGCCAGCGCCACGTCGGTGAGCAGTGGGGCGGACTCCGGGGCGGCCTGGCAGCCCGCGCCGATGCCGTGGCCGAGGCGCAGGATGTCGCGGGGGCTCACCTCGGGGCGGATCTCGCCTGCCTCCTGTACCGGGATCAGAACGCTGCCCGCGGCCTCGGCCAGCAGGGCGGAGCAGGCGGCGAAAGTGTCCGAGGTCCGGTCGATGGCGGCTTTGAGAGTGGTTGCCAGGCCGTGCTTTTCGAGAATGTAGGTGACCAGCTCGCCGAACCAGGCGTCGAACGCGTCGAGGGGGGCGTGCGTTCGGCGTAGTTCGTCTGCCCGCGCGGCGAGTGTCTCGATATTGGCGCGATACACCGCTTCCATCAGCGTGGTGCGATTCGGGAAGTGGCGATACAGCGTTCCGGGACCGACCCCCGCGCGTCGCGCGATGTCGTCCAGCGGTGCGTCGGTGCCGTGCTCGGCGAACGCGTCGCGGGCGCAGTCGACGATGCGCTCGTAATTGCGGCGTGCGTCGGCGCGCATCGGCCGCGACGGTGCGTCCACAAGATCCTCCACTGGAAACGGATGAAGTCTCCGTTTAGTCTTGCGGAACCGGAGACTTTCTCCCTATGCTAGCTCTGTCATAAACGGAGACTCTCTCCGTTTGAGTTCCTTTCTGATGGAGCGTTCTTGACTACCACCACTTTCTTGGAAAAACCCCAGGTGGACCGGGTTCGGCCACGGCTCGTCCTGGTCACTTTGCTGACCTGTCAGCTCATGATCATCCTCGACATCACCGTGATGAATGTGGCGCTGCCGCACATCAGGGCCGACCTCGAGTTCAGTGCAACCGGCCTGTCCTGGGTGATGAACTCCTACACCCTCGTCTTCGGCGGCCTGTTGCTGCTCGGCGGCCGCGCGGGCGACCTGTTCGGCAGGCGCACCCTGTTCATCGCGGGCGTGGTGCTGTTCACCGTGGCCTCGCTGGCCGGTGGCCTGGCGCCGTCGGCCGGGTGGTTGCTCGCGGCCCGCGTGCTCCAGGGCATCGGCGGCGCCATGGCCGGGCCGAATACCCTTGCGCTCCTGACCACTACGTTCACCGAGCCCAAGGCTCGAATCCGGGTGCTCGCCTTGTTCTCCGGGATGTCCAGCGCCGGATTCGCGATCGGCTTGATCGTCGGCGGGTTGCTCACGGAATGGTTCGGCTGGCGCTCGGTGCTGTTCATCAATGTGCCGTTCGGCCTGGTCATCGCGGTACTCGCACTGCGGTACCTGCCCGATTTGCCGCGTCGCGCCGCCCGGCTCGACCTGCCGGGCGCGGTGACGGCGACCGCGGGCGTGGCCGCCCTGGTCTACGGTTTCATCAGTGCCGCCTCGCACGGTTGGGGCGCGGCGGGCACCGATATCTGGCTCGCGGTCGGGGCGGCCTTGCTGGCCGCCTTCATCGCGATCGAACTGCGTGCGCCACAACCACTTCTGCCGCTGCACCTGTTCGCCGATCGCAACCGCGCCGCCGGCTATCTGAACATGTTCCTCGGGCCGATGGCAGGCATGTCGATGTTCTTCTTCCTCACGCAATATCTGCAGGATGTGCTGGGAATGAGCTCGCTGGCAACGGGTTTCGCGTTCCTGCCCACAGCGGTACTGATGTTCACCATGATCCGGCTGATCCCGCGACTATTGGCACGCTTGGGCCCGAAGCCGGTGACGCTCACCGGCGCCGTCGCCATGGTCATCGGACTCGTGCTGCTGACCAGGCTTTCGGAGGACTCCGGCTATTTCCCCCTGCTGTTCGTGGCGATGGTCGCGATGGGCTGCGGTATCGGGTTGGCGTTCTCGCCGCTGAACGTGATCATCATGTCCACGGTCTCGCCCGACGAGGCGGGTGCGGCGGGCGGCGCCCTGCAGACCATGCAGCAGACCGGCGGCGCGCTGGGCTTGGCGATCCTGGTGACGATCTTCGGCACCGCCGCGCGCGACGCGGGCGGTTCACCGACCCACGCCCTGGTCGGCGGCATGACCGCCGCCTTCGCGGCAGCCGCCGTCATCGCCGCCCTGACCTTCCTGGTCGCGCTCACCTTCCGCAGCGTCCGCTCGCCGCGGTGAGCGCACGCGACCTGCGCCGAGGTGCCAGAGCGCGGCGTAGACGGCCCAGGCGACAACCGTCGCCCGAGCCGCACCGACGATCGTGTGTCGGATCAGGTCGTAGGTACTGACCCGGGTGACCGGGTCGTCGACGGCGAGTGCCACACCGATGACCGGCGCGGTGAGCAGCACGGCGACGACGGCCCGGTGCGTCCACGTGGGTGGGCGAACCTTGCGCCGGGTGCGGCGCACCACGAGGTAGGTGAGGACCACCGTTCCGGCGAGAGAGGAGAGATAGCCGAGGACGTTGTAGGTCTTGTGCGGCTCGATGACCGACGTCCGCAACAGAGCCGAGTGCTGGACCACGAAACCTGTTGTCTGAGTGAAAGAATCCCAGACCACGTGTGTCGCGGTACCGAGTACCAGGGCGGTGACCGCCGAAACCGCCGCGAGCCCCGCTGATCTGGGATCAGGGGACGAGGCGGGCGCCAGGCCGAGAAGCGCCGAGGCCGGGCCGGCGGAAAGCCGGAAAGCGACGAGTAGCACCAGGCCGATCAGCAGGTCCCAGCACAGAACGCCGACAACCGAGTGGGTTGTGGTGCCGGACAGGGGGCCGGGCAGGTAGTAGACGACGTCGGGGGCGATGGATCCCGCGACGAGTGCGGGAAGGGGGAGATATCGAGCGAAGGGCAGCACCGCGACGGGATGGGCGAACGTGATCGGCACGCAATCACCGTAATCGGCGGTGGTGCTGGGCTACTCGGGCTGCGGAGTCGTTCGGTTCCGCGACAGGCGTTGCCATGTCCAGTCGACGTGGACATCGAGTGGAGAGTCGGGTGTGACCATCCGGGGTGCGGTGTTCAGGCCGTTGGGTGGGCCGGACTGGGCCTCCACCGACAGGGATTGCTCCGGCAGGGTCCAGACGACGACGTCATGGACGGGGCTGGTGATGGTGAATGCCAGGAATCCGGGCCAGGTGAGGCGGGCGAGAACGCCGTCGGGCATGCCGAAGCAGTCGTCCCACGGTGGCGGCGTCGGCGCGATCTCGCGGCCGGTGGGCAGGTAGTCGTCGCCGCGTTCGTACTGCCATGCCGGGTCGAAATCGAGCCGCACCGGCCCGGTCGCGGGCGGGACTTCGCGCAGGAACCACGGATGCCAGCCGCCCTGGGCGGGGAAGGCGTCGTGGTCGGTGGCGATGCGCATCGCCAGGGTGAGGCCGGTGTCGGTGAGGGTGAACGTCTGGGTGACCGTGCCCGCGAACGGCCACGGATCGCGCAGACGATGACTGACCGTCGCCTCCGTCGGCGAAGCCGCGACCACCTCCCACACTCCGTCGCGGGCGGTGCCGTGAATGCTGTGCGGCGGGTTGTTGATCGGCATCTGATACGTGTGGTCGCCGACGGTCAGTTCGCCGTCGCCGAGCCGACCTGCCCACGGTGCCATGACGAAACAGCCGGTGCCCGGATCCTGCCGGAGCAGCTCGGTGCCGTCGACGGTCAGGCTGTGGATCGCGCCGCCGTCGCCGGGGGCGATCGTGAGACCCGCGGAGCCGACATCGAGCCGCACATCGTCGGTCATGATTCGCACACTAGCCGCGTGACTGTGCCTTCAGCGGTAACTCACGCCGAAAGCTGGGATGTGGTCTTCAGTTGAACGGGTACTGCCCGCCGCCCGCGCCGCCACCGCGATTATTCGGCGTGGCGATGTCGATGATGTTCTGGACCAGCTCGACGACTGCTCTACCGACATCGAGAACACCGTTGCCGAGGGTCGAGAATTCCTGCGCGATGTAGTGGAGCATCTTGTTCGTCCTCACGTGTGGCGAGCCGAATAGTGCTCTCCCAGAGTGCCACAGGTGAGGAGTCAGGAGTTGAGGAAGTTCAGGATCAGCAGGGTCAGTGGGGCGGTGATCTCGAAGACGGCACGGCCGACATAGAGGCCGAGGGCGGCGCCTGCCTCGTAATTGTCGGAGAGGAACTGCAGGACTTCATCCATGATGTGCTCCCTGGATTCGAGGTCGGTGAGTCAGGCGAAGAATCCCTGGAGCAGGGGAGTGCCGAGGTCGATGACAGCCTTGGCCACCGTCAGGCTGAGGTTCCCGAGTCCGATGACAACCGTTCCGATCAGGTCGTAGTTGGCCTCGGCGAAATCACGTAGCGACTGCATGATGGCTCTCCTTCGGTCCCGACCTGATGGCTATCTGCTGTGACCAGCGTCTCATAGCCGAGAGTACTCGCCAAGGGCTGCGATGGTGTCGTCGCAGGTGATCGGCTATTTCACCGGCGTAGGTCCGAGGCTGTACCCCCCCGGTTATGAATGAGATTGCATCATCATGCATAATCATTTGTAGCAACGGCGTGAGCCGACCGGCGGCCGGAGCATCCATACTGCTCAGGGCAGCCCTTTTTACGTACCAGACTTCGAGGAGCACAACAGACATGTCCGATCGCGTCGTACTCGCCTACTCCGGTGGGCTTGACACCTCCGTCGCCATCAGCTGGATCGCGAAGGAGACCGGTTCCGAGGTGGTGGCCGTGGCCATCGACCTGGGCCAGGGCGGCGAGGACATGAGCGCGATCCGACAGCGCGCACTCGACTGCGGCGCCGTGGAGGCCATCGTGGTCGACGCGCGCGACGAGTTCGCCGACGAGTACTGCCTGCCCACCATCCAGGCCAACGCCATGTACATGGGCCAGTACCCGCTCGTCTCGGCCATCAGCCGCCCGCTGATCGTCAAGCACCTGGTCGAGGCCGCGAAGTTCCACAACGCCACCACCGTCTCGCACGGCTGCACCGGCAAGGGCAACGACCAGGTCCGCTTCGAGGTCGGCATCGGCGCGCTCGCGCCCGACCTCGAGGTCATCGCCCCGGTCCGCGACTACGCCTGGACCCGGGAGAAGGCCATCGCCTTCGCCGAGCAGAACCGCCTGCCGATCAACGTCACCAAGAAGTCGCCGTTCTCCATCGACCAGAACGTGTGGGGCCGCGCGGTCGAGACCGGGTTCCTCGAGGACCTGTGGAACGCGCCCACCAAGGACGTCTACGACTACACCGCCGACCCGACGGTGAACTTCGAGGCGCCCGACGAGGTCATCATCACCTTCGAGAAGGGTGTGCCGGTCGCCATCGACGGCCGTCCCGTCTCGGTGCTGCAGGCCATCGAGGAGATGAACACCCGCGCCGGCCGTCAGGGCGTGGGCCGTCTCGACATGGTCGAGGACCGCCTCGTCGGCATCAAGAGCCGCGAGATCTACGAGGCGCCGGGCGCCATCGCGCTGATCACCGCGCACCAGGCGCTCGAAGCCGTCACCGTCGAGCGCGAGCTGGCCCGCTACAAGCGGCAGGTCGAGCAGCGCTGGGGCGAGCTGGCCTACGACGGCCTGTGGTTCTCCCCGCTCAAGCGCGCACTCGACGCCTTCATCTCCGACACCCAGCAGACCGTCACCGGCGAGATCCGGATGGTGCTGCACGGCGGGTCCGCGGTGGTCAACGGCCGTCGCTCCGAGCAGTCGCTCTACGACTTCAACCTGGCCACCTACGACGAGGGCGACACCTTCGACCAGTCGCTGGCCAAGGGCTTCGTGCAGATCCACGGCCTGTCCTCCAAGGTCGCCGCCCGCCGCGACCTGAACCAGAAGTAAGCACGCCCGCCGCCTTCCCGCCTCCCCGCGACTTCTGCCGGTCGTAGGGGGCGGTTGGCGTCGGTTCCGGGCTCGCCTGAGGTGTACACCTGTTCTGGGCGTGCCCGATGAGTTACCCATGTTCTCGCTAGATCAGTCGGCAACCGTAGGCTCGATTCGGTTGCCCTTCGTGCGCTGGCAGCCGATGTGCGACTGTGAGCGCGACCGCCTATACCCAGGAGAGGGCACACGATGACCCATAGTGGAACCAACGAAGGTGCGCTCTGGGGTGGGCGATTCGCTTCCGGTCCGGCCGAGGCGATGGCGGCGCTGAGCAAGTCGACCCACTTCGACTGGGTGCTGGCTCCGTATGACATCCGCGCGTCCAAGGCGCATGCTCGCGTGCTGCACAAGGCCGGGCTGCTCGCCGACGAGGATCTGCCCGCCATGCTGGCCGGTCTCGACGCGCTCGCGGCCGATGTCGCCTCCGGTGCCTACGGCCCCGCCGACTCCGACGAGGATGTGCACGGTGCGCTCGAGCGTGGCCTGATCGAGCGGGTCGGGACCGAGCTCGGTGGTCGGCTGCGGGCCGGTCGTTCGCGCAACGACCAGGTGGCGACCCTGTTCCGGATGTGGCTGCGCGACGGTGTGCGTCGCGTCGCCGCCGGTGTGCTCGACGTGGTCGACGCGCTGGTCGCGCAGGCCGCCGCGCATCCCGACGCCGTGATGCCGGGCAAGACCCACCTCCAGGCTGCCCAGCCGGTACTGCTCTCGCATCACCTGCTCGCCCACGCGCATCCGCTGCTGCGCGATCTGGAACGCCTGCGCGACTTCGACAAGCGCGCCGCCATCTCCCCGTACGGTTCGGGCGCGCTGGCCGGTTCCTCGCTGGGCCTCGATCCCGAGCAGATCGCCGCCGAACTGGACTTCACCGCCTCCGCCGCCAATTCGATCGACGCCACCTCCTCGCGTGACTTCGCCGCCGAGGCCGCCTTCGTGCTGGCCATGATCGGCGTCGATCTGAGCCGGATGGCCGAAGAGGTCATCATCTGGAGCACACCGGAATTCGGCTACGTGACCTTGGCCGACGCCTGGTCCACCGGTTCGTCGATCATGCCGCAGAAGAAGAACCCCGATGTCTCCGAGCTCACCCGTGGCAAGGCGGGCCGCCTGATCGGCAACCTGACCGGCCTGCTCGCCACGCTGAAAGCCCAACCGCTGGCGTACAACCGGGACCTGCAGGAAGACAAAGAGCCGGTCTTCGACTCGGTCGCCCAGCTCGAACTGCTCCTGCCCGCCATCGCGGGCCTGGTCGCCACCCTGACCTTTCACACCGACCGGATGGCCGAACTCGCACCCGCCGGGTTCACCCTCGCCACCGATATCGCGGAATGGATGGTGCGCCGAGGTGTTCCGTTCCGCGTCGCCCACGAGGCGGCCGGTGCGTGCGTGCGCGTCGCCGAGGCGCGCGGTGTCGGTCTCGACGAGCTGACCGACGAGGAGTTCGCCGCCGTCGACCCCGCGCTCACCGCCGGTGTGCGCGAGGTGCTCACGGTGCAGGGTTCGATCGCCTCGCGTAACGCGCGGGGTGGCACCGCCGGTGTGCGTGTGGCCGAACAGCTCGACGAGGTCCGCAAGACCGCGGACGACGCTCGCGCCTGGTTGAGCTGAGGCGGGGAGGTGGTGACTTCACCCACCACCCGCTTGCCAAGAGATTGCCGGTGTGACAACTTGGCAGTGAGCCCGAACGGGGCTCCCGGACGAGGGTAGCCGTACCCGGAACGCGACAAGACGGCCACAGGAGGCTCGTCATGTCGTGGATTCTGCTCGTCATCTCCGGTGTGCTGGAAGCAGTGTGGGCCACCGCGCTGGGCCGGACCGAAGGGTTCACCCGGCTCGTCCCGACCGTGGTTTTCGGCGTAGCCCTGGCAGCCAGCATGACCGGGCTGGCGCTGGCCATGCGCGATCTCCCCGTCGGCACCGCGTACGCGGTCTGGGTGGGCATCGGCGCCGTCCTGACCGTCGTCTATGCCATGGTCACCGGCGCGGAAGCTTTCTCGGTCGTGAAGGCCGTGTTCCTGGTGATGATCGTCGCCGGTGTGGTCGGGCTGAAAATGGCGCACTGACGCGGTGATCCCCGGGCGCGTGGTGCGGGAACCCGGTGCGCGCACGGGGTTCTAGAGCTCGGCGTGTACGCGGAAACCCGAGTCACGCAGTGCGTCCAGAACGTCGTCGCGGTGCGCGGAGCCGCGGGTTTCCACGGTGAGCGACACCTCGACCTCGTCGACGGCCAGCCACGGCCCCGTTCGCGAGTGCACGACATCCACCACGCTCGCGCCGGCGCGCCCGACCACGGCGAGCAGCGCGGACAGGGCGCCTGGCCGGTCGTCGATCGTCACGTGCATGGCCAGGTAGCGGCCCGCGGCGCTGAGACCGTGGCCGATCACGCGCGTGAGTAACAGCGGGTCGATATTCCCGCCCGACACGATGGTCACCACCGGGCCGGGCAGATCTTCGAGAGCGGAGGTGAGCAAGGCGGCCACGCCCGCCGCACCCGCGGGTTCGACGACGAGTTTGGCCCGTTCCAGGCAGAGCAACAGGGCCCTGGACAGGGCGTCCTCGTCGACGGTGACGATCTCGGACACCAGCTCGGCGACATGGGCGAAGGGCACCGCGCCGGGTAGTCCGACCGCGATACCGTCGGCCATCGTCGACATCCGTGGCACCCGGACCGGCCTGCCCGCCGCCAGCGAATCCGGCCACGCCGCCGCCTCGGCCGCCTGCACGCCGATCACCCGGACATTCGGCGCCAGCGCGTGCAACGCCACCGCGACACCCGCGAGCAACCCGCCACCACCGGTGGGCACGACGACCGTGCCCACCTCGGGAACCTGTTCGAGGATTTCCAGCGCGACCGTCGCCTGACCGGCGACGATGTCGGGATGGTCGAAAGGATGGATCAGGGTCGCGCCGGTCCGATCGGCGAATTCCTGTGCGGCATCCAAGGATTCGTCGATCGTGTCGCCCACCAGATGCACGTCGGCACCGTAGGCGCGCGTCGCGACGAGCTTCGGCAGCGAGGCCCCGACCGGCATGAACACCGTCGAGGCGATCCCGAGCTCGCTCGCCGCCCACGCCACCCCCTGCGCATGGTTGCCGGCGCTGGCTGCCACCACGCCCCGCGCGCGATCCGCCGCCGGGAGATGGGCGATCCGGTTGTAGGCCCCGCGCGGTTTGAACGACCCGGTCCGCTGCAGGTTCTCGCATTTGAGCAGCACCTGCGTACCCGCCCGCTCCGACAACACCCGCGACCCCACGATCGGTGTCCGTCGAATCACCGGCGCCAGCAATCGCGCGGCTTCCTCGATCCGCTCCAGTCCCACGGTCTCCATCGGCCACATGGTGCCAGGTTCGGCATCGCCAGTCGGGTATCCCGGTGTTGCGTCCATATTGTGCAGTGATCAACCGACCGGCGAGTGGCTCAGCGCAGTTGCGAGGACTTCGCGATGTTGTGGGCGATGGTGCCGAGGCGGGTGAGGCGGGCGTCGCCGAGCGGGGTGAGTTTGCCGCCGAGACGATTGGTGACGAAGGCCAGGGAGAGGCCGGTTTCGGGATCGGCGAAGGCGCCGGAGCCGCCGAGGCCGAAGTGGCCGAAGGCGGAGATCGGGTCGGCCTTGGAGGGTTTCATCGGGACGCCGTGGAAGCCCATGGCCCAGGGGATGCGGAACGCCAGGACGTAGTCGGGGGTGAAGACCTGGCGCGCGGCGAAGCGGGGGATCGAGCCGGGGGAGAGGATGCGGGTGCCGTCGAGTTCGCCGCCGTTGGCCAGGGCGGCATACACGCGGGCGAGCGCGCGGGCGGAGAAGACACCGTTCACGCCGGGCATCACCGAATCGTGGACGCGCTCATCGACGATCAGGTCGGCGAACCCGCGCGGGGTGGTCTCCGCGGCGGCGGCGAAACGGGTACGGGTGAGCAGATCGGAGCCGGTGTCCCAGTCCATGCCCGCGGCGCGCAGGCGCGGGAAGGTGGTGGCGATGCGGTGGCGCTGATCGTGCGGCACCCGGAACCAGAGTTCTTCGGCATCGAGAGGTTCGGCCAGTTCGGTGCGCACCACATCGACGAATGCGCGGCCGGTCACCCGCGCGACGATCTCGGCGGCCAAGTGCCCGTAGCTGATTCCGTGATAGCCGCTGGTGACCCGATGCCGCGGATCGGGAGTGGCGGCGGCCAGCGCGGCGGTGACGGCAGCGTCATCGAGGAAACTCTCGATCGGCCCGGGCAGCAGGCCACGCAGCCGGTGCAGGCCGGCGCGGTGGGTGAGTACATCGCGCACGGTGATGGCGGCCTTGCCCGCCGCGGCGAACTCCGGCCAGTACTCGGCGACCGGGCTGTCGTAGTCGAGCTGTCCCCGATCGGCCAGCTGATGAATCACGGTGGAAGCCACGCCTTTTCCGGTGGAGAAGCCCAACGCCACCGAGTCCGCCGTCCACGGCACACCAGGGCTCGCGTAGCCCGCCCACACATCGACGACGGGCTCGCCGTGCAGATACACGCACAGTGCGCCACCGCCGTGCGAGGGCTTGCGGAACAGATGGTCGAAGACGGTGACCAAGCGGACGAAACGGCGATCCACCGACTGCGCTGTCGAAACTCCCATCCTTCGAGCATGCCATCACACACTAGGGACCGGTCGGTACGGTGATCGTTTCCTAACTGTCACACCGAACACCGCGCACGCAATACGCGGTCCATAGCATGCTTGCATGCCCCCGAGACGACGATCGGCGCTGCTCGCAAGGCTTGTGGTCGATGAGCCAGGCCGACCGCAAGTGATTCTGGGCGAACTGCGCCGGGTGATCCTCGACGGTGCCGTACCGCCGTGCACCGTGATCCCGCTGCGCGAAGTCGCCGAGCTGTTCGGGGTGAGTCACATCCCGGTCCGTGAGGCGCTCAAGACGCTGATCGGGGAGGGCCTGGTCACCCACCGTCAGCAGCGCGGCTACCAGGTGGCCCAGCTCACCGCCCGTGAACTGCGCGAAATGTACATCGTGCGTGACACTTTGGAGACGGCATCACTCGCCGCGGCCGCGCTGCACGCCGACGAGGCCGAACGCGCGCACCTGCTCGCGGTGAACGACCTGCTCGAACGCGCCATCCTCGACGACGATCCCGAGTCGTACCAGCGTCAGTCCCGCAGCTTCCACGTAGCGCTGACGCGGCCGTCACGGATGTTCCGGCTGCTGTACATGCTCGAAGCCGCGTGGAATGTCACCGAGCCGGTGCAGTCGATGGTCCACATCGACCGACTCGACCGCGAGCGCCTGCACATCGACCACATCGCCATGCTCGACGCGTTCCTCGCCCGCGATGTCGACCGTCTGCTCATCGCCGCCGAGGAACACCATCGCAGGCTGGAAACCGTGGTCGCGACCCTGCCGACTGATACCGGGCTGCTCGCGCCGGAAGATATATCTTCGGTGCAATAGGCGCGAAATTCCCGGGAAACCGCTGGGCAATTGCTGATACTTACCGTCAGTTCAGCAGATGTACCCTTTCGGACGGGAACGATCATGACCGACACCCTTACGTCCTCGGCGGTTCCCGCCGGCGAACCGCCCACGTACGACCCGCGGCTGACGAACGAGGATCTGGCGCCGCTGCGCAAGCAGAGCTGGGGCACTTACAATATCTTCGCGTTCTGGATGTCAGACGTGCACAGCGTCGGCGGATATGTCACGGCGGGAAGCCTTTTCGCACTCGGACTGGCCAGTTGGCAAGTACTCGCCGCACTGCTCATCGGCATCACCATCGTGTACTTCTTCTGTAATCTGGTGGCGAAACCCAGTCAGATGACCGGGGTACCCTATCCGGTGATCTGCCGCAGTGCGTTCGGCGTGCTCGGCGCGAATATCCCCGCGATCATCCGCGGTCTGATCGCGGTGGCCTGGTACGGCATTCAGACTTTCCTCGCGTCGGCGGCGCTGGATGTCGTTCTGGTGAAACTGTTTCCGGGATTGGCCCCATACGCCGTCACCGCCGACTACGGGTTCCTCGGACTGTCGGCCCTGGGCTGGGGCAGCTTCCTGCTGCTGTGGGTGGTGCAGGCGTGCGTGTTCTGGCGCGGCATGGAATCGATCCGCAAGTTCATCGACTTCTGCGGTCCCGCCGTCTACGTCGTCATGTTCCTGCTCTGCGGCTACCTCATCGCGAAGGCGGGCTGGAGTGCCATCGACCTGAAACTCGGCGATGTGAAATACACCGGCTGGGCGTCGGTGCCGGTGATGCTCGGCGCGATCGCACTCGTCGTGTCGTATTTCTCGGGGCCGATGCTCAATTTCGGTGACTTCTCCCGATACGGCAAGAGCTTCGCCGCGGTGAAGAAGGGGAACTTCCTCGGGCTTCCGGTGAATTTCCTGGTCTTCTCGGTACTGGTGGTGGTCACCGCCTCCCTGACATTGCCGGTGTACGGCGAGCTCATCACCGATCCGGTCGCCACCGTCGCCGAGATCGATTCCACTTTCGCGATCGTGCTCGGCGCCCTCACCTTCACGGTCGCCACCATCGGGATCAATATCGTCGCGAACTTCATCTCGCCGGCTTTCGATTTCTCGAACGTCAGTCCGCAGCGGATCAGCTGGCGGGCGGGCGGCATGATCGCGGCGGTCGGTTCCGTGCTGATCACCCCCTGGAATCTGTACAACAATCCTGACGTCATCCACTACACCCTCGAGGTTCTCGGGGCCTTCATCGGACCGCTGTTCGGGGTGCTGATCTGCGATTACTACTTGGTGCGCAAGCAGAAGGTGGTCGTCGACGACCTGTTCACGATGTCGGAGCAGGGGACGTATTACTACGCGAAGGGCTATCACCCGGCCGCGATCATCGCGACCGCGGTGGCCGCCGCGGTGGCGGTGTTCCCGGTGCTGGCCAACAGCCTGCCCGGCATGCACTCCGCCGCCCAATACAGCTGGTTCATCGGGTGCGGCATCGGCTTCGCCCTCTACTACCTGCTGACGGGCGCCGCGCGGACGGCCGCTGCCGAGGAGGTCGGTGTCTGATGCGCATCCGGGTCGTCAACCCGAACACCACGCGGGCGATGACCGACACGATCGAGCAGTGTGCGCTGGCCGTCGCGGGCCGGGGCACACTGCTCGACGCGGTCACCTCCGAGATCGGGCCCGCTTCGATCGAGAGCCACTACGACGAGGCGATGAGCGTGCCGGGCCTGCTCGCCGCGATCCGGCAGGGCGAGGCCGACGGTGTGGACGGGTATGTCATCGCCTGCTTCGGTGATCCGGGCCTGGACGCCGCACGGGAACTGGCGACGGGGCCGGTGATCGGGATCGCCGAGGCGGCCATGCACGCCGCGAGTCATCTCGGCCGCGGATTCAGTGTCGTCACGACGCTCGGCCGCACCATCGGGCGAGCGGCCGATCTCGCGGAACACTATGGGATGCAGCGGTTCTGCCGGGGGATCCACGCGTGCGAGATCCCGGTACTCGCCCTCGACACCGACCCGGACGCGCGCAAGATCGTCACCGAGGCGTGCCGGGTCGCCGTCGCGCAGGACGGGTCAGATGCTGTGGTGCTCGGGTGCGCCGGAATGGCGGAGCTGTGCGCGCACATTCGCGACGAGATCGGGGTGCCGGTGATCGACGGCGTCGCGGCGGCGACATTGACCGTGCAGTCGCTGCTGACGATGGGCCTGCGCAAGTCGGGTAGGGGAGAGTTCGCGACGCCGCCGCCGAAGACCTACGCGGGACTGCTGGAATCCTTCGGTTCGTGAATGCCGCTCAGACGCCGGCGGTCTCGGTGCTCAGCGCGTTCAGCACCGCGGTGAGATCGTCGACGTCGACGACCAGACGGGTGAAGTCCGGCCCGTCCAGGTCGATCCGCACGGCGCTGCCGCCGAAAGTGGTGTCCCAGAACTCTTTGCGGCCCTTGCCTCGGTAGACGCCCGCGGCGATCACGCCGGGGATGAAGGTGCCGGGCGCGCGGACCCACGGGGGCCGCAGGTCCACTTCGGCGGTGGCGATCTCGGTGATCGCGGCGCGGTCGATCACGACCTGCTGGCGCAGGGCGAGCAGGCGATGCCCACCGAGCACATTGACCGTCACCGTGTCGTCGTTGATCTCGACCTCGACCATCGCTACCTCACTCGCCATCGTGCGGACCGTTCGATGTCCAGTTTCGCCGGGCGGCCTGGTCACGGACTGTGGTGAGCCTGTGAGTTCCCCAAGGAACTCTGAACCATCTACAAATATAGATATGCGCATCTAACCGGTTGATCGCCACGGGAGCACCCGAGACGAGAAAGGAAGCAGGGACAGCCGGGTCAGCGCTCGTGTGCCTGGTCGGCGATCTCGAGCACCTGGGACAGCCACGGCGTGAACTTGCCGGGGTTCTCCGCCAGATCCGCACGCACCTCCTGCGGGGGGACCCACGCCCAGCGGGCGATCTCGGCCGGGTCCGGCCGCGGCGGCACATCGCCGACCACGCCGATCAGGACGTGGTCGTACTCGTGCTCGACACGGCCGGTCTTCTCGTCGCCGGCGAGGTAGGTGAACACGCCGACCTTCGTGAGGTCGGCCGCCATCCCGAACTCCTCGCGTAACCGGATCGCGGCCGCCTCGACAACGCTTTGGCCCGGCAGCGGATGCCCACAGCAGGTGTTCGCCCACTGGAGCGGGAACCGGGTCTTCACCGCCGCGCGCTGCTGGAGCAGGACGTGTCCGTGCGAGTCGAACAGCAGCACGGAGAAGGCGCGGTGGAGCGTGCCCGGTGGCCGATGGGCATCGGCCACCGAGCACGCTCCGATCGCCGCGCCTGATTCGTCGACCAGCTCGACGAGCATGGTTTCGCGGTCGGTCGACGGGTCGGCGAGCTTATCGGTCACCTGGCCACCTTATCGGCGACGATCATCAGGTACTGGAAGCTGCCCTCGCGGTAGGCGGTGAGGAACGGCTGTTCGACGCCGGTGGCGAGCTCGGAATGGGTGCGCAACTCCCAGTACGGGATGGTGTCGGGCGTGAGGTCGACGACCGTGGTGGGGACCAGGCCGCTGTCGGACAGTGCGCGGAAGTACTCGCTGCGCGGATGGATCATGCAGCCGTAGTGCGCGTCGATCCAGCTGACCGAGGCGGATCGGCCGCCGGTGACATCGTTGGAGCAGCCGGTGATGCACACATAGCGCCCACCCGGTTCGAGCACGCGAGCGAATTCGTCGAAGAGATCGAAAAGGTCCACGTACATGGTGGTTTCGTTGGTCCAGATGGCCCGGGCCGACTCGTCGACGAAGCCGGTGTCGAGCATATTGCGGAAGTGGAACCCGACCCGTTCGGTCACGCCGCGGGCCTCGGCCTGATCGTTGGCGAAGCCGACCTGGTATTCGGAGATGCTCACGCCGTCGACGTGGCAGCCGAAGCGATCGGCGGCCATGAAACTGGTGCCGCCGCGGCCCGAGCCACCGTCGATCAGCCGGTCGTCGGGGGTGATGGCGCCGAGGTTGTCGAGCAGACAGTCGGCCTGGGCGGTCTCGAGGCGGTGTAGCTCGCGCACGATCCGTTCCTGCCGGGTCTTCTCCGGGCCGTCCAGTACCGACCAATCGGGTTCGCCGATGCCGTAGTGGTGGTGGTAGAGGCCGTCGACCTTGCCCAGTTCGGTATTGACCCGGTCGTCGTTGGGATTGTTGTTCCAGTACGCGGCGACCGAACGCTGATAGGTGGTGCGCAGGACCGAGCGGTCGGGGCTGTTGACGATGGTCATCTGTCGTCCTCTCCTGGTGCGATGTCGTGGTAGCGGCGGCTGCCCGCGTGCCAGGCGCGGTTGCCGCCCATCCAGGCCCACAGCCCGGCCAGGAAGCGGCGCAGCTGGGGTGAGCCCGAGGCGGCGAGGGGGGCCGCCTCCCGTTCGAAGCGATGCATCAGTTCGTCGTGGATCTGGGCGGTGCGCAGCACGGCGTCGGCCCGGCTGCAGCCCTCCTCGGCGGCCAGGACCGTCGGCAGGTTGAACTCCCTGCCACCCGAAAGGTCCTCGCGCGCCATCGAATACAGGTCGTTCACCATCTGGGCGGCCAGCGCGGCGGTGGTGGTCACCCGCCGCACCGCCGGGTCGGCGTAGTCGGCGGCGGTGAGTTCGTAGCCGCCGACCGCGTCGATCGGTGCCATACACGGCAGGAAACTGTGTGGCTGCCGATTGGTCAGGTACTCCCAGACCGGTGGCATCCGGTCCGCGGTGCGCCAGCCCGCCTCGGCGCCGAGCGCGATGAACCACCCCGCGATCTCGGTGCGTAACCGGGCCAGCTGCGCCGGGCTCGCGTACCCCGCCAGGTGCGCGAACGAGGTGCGGAACGCGCGCAGGATCGGGTCGGCCTGCATGGCCTGTTCGAGCCTCGGCGCGTACCGCGCGGGGAGATGGGCCGGATCCATTGCGGCGGCGGCCAATTCGAGCCGTGGCCCGAGTTCGGCGGCGGCGCTGGACGGTGTGCCGTCGGGTGCGGTGTCGCCAGGGGCGTCCTCCTCGCAGTAGTAGTCGTCGACCGACCATTCCGCCACCGCGCAGCGAGCGACGGCCAGTAGCCGGTCGGGATCGTCGCAATCGGGATGGGCGAGCATGATCAACCGGCCGAAGTCGGCCTTGGCGAGCTCGTCGAGACGGCCTTCGTAGAGGCCGATCTCGGTGGCCCAGGCGAGCAGGCCCGCGTTGACGGCCTCGGCCAGCGCCGGGTCGTCACGCTCGGGAGGTGGGCAGTAGAGAGCGGGAATCGGCTGTTGCCCAGTGGAATTCGTCGTCTCCGCAGCGGGAGCGGCAGGAAGATCCTGTGCCGGGAACAATCGCAGGCCGGACGTGCCTATCCCGGTCGGTCCGCGAAGACGACGTGGCGTGACGGAGCCGGTGGGCGCACCGGGGGTGCGTCGGGGGAGCGTCGCGGTGCCGGAGAACAGGTCGGCCGGGGCGGCGGCGCCGTGCAGCAGGGCCGCCACCGCGACAGCCAGATCGCCTGCCGCGATGGGAGCGCCGACCCTGGTGAGGATGGACACGGTCCGCGCCGATCAGTCGGCGCGACGCGCGACGAGCACGTCGTCCAGCACGCCGAGCGCATCGGGAACGAGGACGGCCGCGGAGTAATAGCAGCTCACCAGGTACGACATGATCGACTGGTCGTCGATCTGCTTGAACCGGACGTTGAGGCTCGGCTCGTATTCATCGGGAATTCCGGTCTGATGCAGCCCCACGACGCCCTGATCCTTCTCACCGATGCGCATCGCCATGATCGATGTGGTCTGGGTGTCGCTGACCGGGATCTTGCCGCACGGCAGCAGGGGCACGCCGCGCCAAGCGGGCACCCGGTGCCCCTGGTACTCCACCGGGTCGGGGTACAGACCGCGACGCGAACACTCGCGACCGAACGCGGCGATCGCTTTCGGATGTGCGAGAAAGAATTTGGTGCCGCGCCGCATGCTGAGCAGCTCGTCCATGTCGTCAGGGGTCGGCGCGCCGGATTCGGTGGTGATGCGCTGTTTGAGGTCGCAGTTGTGCAGCAGGCCGAACTCGGCATTGTTCACCAGGTCGTACTCGCGTCGCTCGTAGAGCGCCTCGACGGTGAGCCGCAACTGCTGGTCGACCTGGTTCATCGGATCGTTGAACAGGTCGGCGACGCGGGTGTGCACGCGCAGCACGCTCTGGGCAAGGCTGAGTTCGTATTCGCGGGGGCTGGCGTCGTAGTCGACGAAGGTGCCCTCGAGCAGCGGTTCGCCGGAGTGGCCGGAGGAGATCTCGATATCGGCTTCACCCTTGGAGTTCTGCAGCCGGCTCGACCGCTGGGCCGCTTCGGTGCGGATCTGATCCAGCTCCGGGTTCAGTTCGAGAAATTGCTCGAATTGTTGTCTCGGCAGGCAGAGAATGGTGGTCCTGGTTACCGTCTTGACCGTGTCCGGCCAGATCGCCGAAGGATCGGTGAGCATTTCCTCGCCGTAATAGTCGCCGCCGGACAGCAGGCCGAGTTTGGTCGACTCGCCGTATTGACCGGAGCCGAGCCGGGCGAGTTTTCCGTGCACGACGAGGATCACCTGATCCATCGGATTGCCGAATTCGGCGACGACCGATCCCGGATCGAGGTCGTATTGCACGAATTTGTCCGCGAGCGGGCGCAGGAGTTCGTCGTCGTCGATAGTGCGCAGCGGCGGAAGCTCACGGAGTTCCTGCGGAATCACCCTGGCCCGGGATCCGTCGACGACGAATTCCACCTCGCCGTTGCCGACGGTGTGGGTGAGCCTGCGGTTGACCCGGTAGATACCGCCCGCGACCTGCACCCATGGCAGTGCGCGTGAGAGCCAGCGCGAGCTGATGCCCTGCATCTGCGGTTCGGATTTGGTGGTATGTGTCAGTTTGTGCGCGGCCGTGGTACTCAGGCTCTTGCGCACGGAATTGTCTGTGGGCAACGGCATTTCGATGGTCATGGGATATGTCCTCACCTCGGGACGGAAATCGGCACGGCCGATCGACCTGTGTGGCGCGACAATGCGCGACAGGCTCGGGTGTGGGTCATGGTGCGAAGCGAATGGTCCTGCGCGGATAACCGGGCGTGTGAAACGGTGTTACACGAAATCTGATGCGTGTCAGTACGTTCCGGACGATAACGATGGTAGGCGGTTGCGGTGGCCGCGCGCCGGATATTCGGGAAAACATGGTGATGACCGGGAGAACCGTTGTGCGGGAGGCGATTGCGGACAGCTGGGTGTCCGGGAGTCGCCCGCGATGTGCTCTCTGTGCCGATGCTCGGCCGCATCGCGGCGGCCACCTCTGCCCTGGGCTGCCGGTTCCCGGGCGATCTCGGCCTGACGGCGAACCGTACGAGAGTTGTGACCTCAGTGTTATCGGCCGTTGAGCGGGGCATGTGATTCGAATCGCCGGAACATGCGGCCTGTCACAGCCGACACATAATGGAGGTCCGATGTGGCAAGCTCATATGAGCACATCGGGGTGTGTGAGGTGTGTCACTTTGAGCAGGTAGGGCCAGGTGGGAACGGTGGATATCAGTCCAAAAGGTGTGGTCGGTTCGGTGCAGCGGTTGCTGGCTACCGCGCAGAACGGGCTGGAGGTGATCCGCTTCGGCGGGTTGTCACACGATGTCGAGTCCTCGCCCTTCGAGGTCGTCGAGCGCCGACGCATGTACCGGCTGCGACATTACTTCCCCGACGATACGACGCCGGGGCGTCCGGTGGCGCTGCTGGTGCCACCGTTGATGGTGAACGCCGACATCTGGGACGTCAACGCGGCAGGCGGCGCGGTCGGCATTCTGCACGAGAGCGGAATCGACTGCTGGGTCATCGATTTCGGCTCACCCGCGACCGAGGAGGGCGGCTGGGAACGCGACCTGGCCGACCACGTGCTCGCGGTGAACTCCGCCATCGACACCGTCTGTGAGGCCACCGGCGCGCAGCTGCATGTGATGGGGTACTCCCAGGGCGGCATGTTCGCCTACCAGACCACTGCCTACCGCTACGGCAAGGGCGTGGCCTCCATCGTCACCTTCGGCAGCCCTGTCGACATCGTCAACGGGATGCCGTTCGGTCTGCCCTACGGTCTGGTTTCCGAAGTCGCCGATTTCCTCGCCGACCACGTGATGCACCGGCTGCCGATCACCGAATCGATGGTACGCATCGGCTTCCAGATGCTCGACCCGGTGAAGACCGCCAAGTCGCGCATCGACTTCCTGCTGCAATTGCACGATCGGGAAGCGCTGCTGCCCAAGGAACGTCAGCGCCGCTTCCTCAACAGCGATGGCTGGGTGGGGTATTCGGGTCCGGCGGTGGCCGATCTGCTCAAGCAGTTCGTCGCCCACAATCGGATGATGCTCGGCGGATTCGTGATTCGCGACCACCCGGTGTCGCTCGCTGAGCTCAAGTGCCCGATCCTGGCCTTCGTCGGCGAGGTGGACGACATCGGTCAGCCCGCCGCGGTGCGTGGCATCGTGCGGGCCGCCCCCAATGCCGAGGTGTACGAAGCGAGTTTGGTGGCAGGCCATTTCGGGCTCGTCGCCGGTTCGACGGCCACCAACCACACCTGGCCGATGGTGCGCGACTGGATCGCCTGGATGGACGGCAACGGCACCCTGCCCGAGCAGATCGTGCCCATGCAGGAACACGTCGCGAGCAACGCGCCGCGCACCGCCGCCACCCGGATGGTGCACACCGCCGCCGGCCTGGCCGAGGCGGGCGCGGGCGTCGGCAAGGCACTGGAAGGCATCGCGGGCAACACGATTCGCGGATCGCTCGAAATGGCAGGGGAGGCGGCACGGGCACTGCCCCGGCTGACCAGGCTCGGGATGATCCAGCCGCACACCCGCATCTCGCTCGGCAAACTGCTCAGTGAGCACGCGAGCCGCGCACCGCAGAAGGACCTGGTCCTCTTCGACGACCGGGTGCACACCAATGCCGCCGTCGAGGAGCGCGTCGACAATGTCGTGCGCGGCCTGATCTCGGTCGGCATCCGCCCCGCCATGCGCGTCGGCATCATGATGGAGACGCGTCCGAGCGCCCTGGCCTCGGTCGCGGCGCTCTCGCGCATCGGCGCCGTCGCGGTGCTGCTGGCGCCGGGCGCCGAACTCGACCGGGCCATCGAGCTGACCGGCGTGCAGACGCTGATCGCCGATCCGGAGAACCTGCGCACCGCCGCCGCGACGGCCGCCAGGGTGCTGGTACTCGGCGGCGGCGACAGCCGTGCGCTCGCGGTGCCGACCAGCGATCGCGTGATCGACCTCGAGCAGATCGACCCGGCGAAGGTCCGGGTGCCCGCCTGGTACCGGCCGAACCCGGGCCTGGCGCGCGAACTCGCGTTCGTGCTCGTCCTCGGCTCCGGGGAGCGCCTGGAGGCGAAGTACATCACCAACCACCGCTGGGCCCTGTCGGCGTTCGGCACCGCGAGCGCGGCCGACCTCGACCGTCGTGACACGGTGTACTGCCTTGCGCCACTGCACCATTCGTCGGGGCTGCTGGTGAGCCTCGGCGGGGCGATCGCCGGTGGCAGCCGCATCGCGCTCGCTCGGCCGATGGACATGGATCCGGGCCGGTTCGCCGAAGAGGTGCACCGCTACGGCGTCACCGTCGTCACCTACACCTGGACGATGCTGCGCGACCTGCTCGACTCCCAGGTCTTTCCCGCAGGCCACAACCATCCGATCCGGCTGTTCATCGGTTCCGGTATGCCCGCGGGTCTGTGGCGGCGCACCATCGAACAGTTCGCCCCGGCCAGGGTGCTCGAGTTCTACGCCTCGATCGACGGCGACGTGGTGCTGGCGAATGTCACCGGCGCCAAGATCGGATCGAAGGGCAGGCCGGTTCCCGGCACCGCGCGGGTCGAACTGGTCGCCTACGACCCGGTCAGCGAGCAGATCCTCGTCGGCGACGACGGGTTCGCCCGCCGCTGCGCCGACAACGAACCCGGGCTGCTGCTCGGCAAGGCCGTCGACGGGGGCGACATCTCCGACGGTGGGCTGCGCGGTGTGTTCCGCGCCGGTGACGCCTGGTGGCCGACGGAGAACCTGTTCCGGCGTGACAGCGACGGTGACTACTGGTTGGTCGACCGTCGCGACACCGTGATCCGTGCCGTGCGCGGCCCCGTGTTCACCCAGCCGATCGTGGACGTGCTCAACGACATCACCCCGGTCGACATGGAGGTCGCATTCGGGCTGAAGACCGCGGCAGGCGTGATCGCGGCGGCTGCCCTGAGCGTGCGTGACGGGTTCCGGATCGAACCGGGCGACGTCACCGAGGCGATGCGCGGGCTGGAGCCCGGCCAGCGCCCTGACCTGGTCTACGTCGTCGACGAGATCCCGCGCAGTTCCAGCTTCCGCCCCTCGGCATCGGCGATCCAGGCCGCGGGTCTGCCCAAGGCTGGACCGGGTACCTGGATCTACAACCGGGAGACCGAAGCGTACGAAGTGCTCGGCAACGCCGCGGCGGCGACGCTGTTCGGCGGAAGCTGACCGCACAACGCGAAGGCCGCCCGGCAGAAACCGGGCGGCCTTTGTTCGATGGCGGTTACACCTGGTATTCGGTGACCGCGTCGACGACACGACCGAGCTGAGCCTCGCTCAGCAGCGGCCACAGCGGCAGGCGCACGATCGTCGCCGAGAAGTTCGCCGAGCGGGTGCACGGCACCGGGGTCCGGCCGTACTTGAGGCCCGCGGGGCTCGAATCCAGCGGAATGTAGTGGAACGGCGCGACGATGCCGCGTTCGGCGAGGTGGGCGATGATGCCGTCGCGGCTGTCCTCGCTGGGCATGCGCAGGTAGAACAGGTGCGCGGTGTGGCCCGCGTCGGCGGGCACCGTCATCGGGCGCACGTCGTTGCGTGCCGCCCAGTCGGGCAGCGCGGCCGCGTAGGTGTCCCACACGCGGTGGCGGTTGGCCTGGATGGTGTCGAACTCGGCCAGCTGGGCGTCGAGCACGGCGGCGTTGAGCTCGCTGGGCAGGTAGCTGGAACCGATGTCCTGCCAGGAGTACTTGTCGACCTGGCCGCGCAGGAAGCGAGCGCGGTCGGTGCCCTTCTCCCGCATGATCTCGGCGCGACCCATCAGGATCTCGTCCGACAGCAGCAGCGCGCCGCCCTCACCGCAGTGCACGTTCTTCGTGTCGTGGAAACTCTGCGTGCCGAGGGTGCCGATCGTGCCGAGCTGTCTGCCCCGCCAGGTGCCGCCCAGACCGTGTGCGTTGTCCTCGATGATCGCCACGCCGTGCTGGGCGGCCAGCGCGAGCAGCGGCTCCATGTCGGCGGCGACACCGCCGTAGTGCATCACCACGATGGCCTTGGTGCGGTCGGTGATCGCGGCCGCCGCGGCGGCGGGGTCGATATTGCCCGTGGACTCGTCGATGTCGACGAACACGCAGGTGGAACCACGCAGGGCCATCGAGGTGGCCGCGGAAGTGAACGCGAAACTGGGGACGATCACCTCGTCGTCGGGACCCAGCTCCAGCAGCAGCGCGCCCAATTCGAGCGCGTGCGTGCAGGAGGTGGTGAGCAGCGCGTGATCGGCGCCGGTGATGGCTTTGATCTTCGCCGTCGCCGACTTGGTGAACTGACCGTCGCCGTGACTGTGATCGGAATCGAGCACGGTCATCAGATTGGGGCGTTCAGCGGCAGCGCGGAACGGCCTGCTGAAGATGATGCGGTCGCTCACGCGCGATGGCCCTTCTCCGTCGCGGCTGCCGGTACCGCGGCGTCGACTCGATGGTTCACGGCCGGCGCATGCATCGTATCCGGGCGCGGTGTCGGGGTCTGCACGGTGAGGTAGAGCGGCTTGCCGACCAGGATGTGCAGTGCGACACCGAGATACTCGGCGATCAGGCCGAGCGAGAACAGCATCGCGCCCGAGCACAGCAACATCACGACGATGATCGACGCCCAGCCCTCGGGATCGTGGTTGTCCTGCGTCAACGCCTGCACGATCACCACCGCGGCCATGATCACCCCGGCCAGCGCGAGGGTGACCCCGAGCATGCTCACCAGCCGCAGGCCGCGAGTGCCGCTGCACAGCACCATCTTCCAGAACAGGGAGAACAGGCGGCGATAGTTGTAACCGGACTCCTCGCGCCCTTCGGCGCGCAGCACCACCGGCACCGAGACCGTATTGCCGACGACCCAGGTGAGCGCCACGTCCAGGTACACCCCGTTGGCCGCGACCTCGGCGAGCTGGCGGCCGATGTCGCCGCGGATCAGCCGGAAGCTCTCGAAGCGCGTCGAATCCGGGAACGCGAACACCGTCGCGAGCACGATCTTGGCGCCGCGTGAGGTGAGATTGCGCAGGAAGCCGTGCGGGCGGGTATTGGACGGTTTCGAATAGACCAGGTCCGCGCGCGAGGCCAGCGCCGCGTCGAGGAAGTCCGCGATGAACGCGGGGTCGTGCTGACCGTCCTCGTCCATCGTGACGATCCAGTCGCCCTGTGCCGCCGCCATACCGGCGATCGTCGCCGCGTCCTGACCGAAGTTGCGGCTCAACCACACCGCGCGCACCTGCGGGAAGGACCCTTCCAGTTCCTGCAGGACGACATCGGAGCGGTCGGGGCCGTTGTCGTGCACGAGGATGATCTCCTCGACCGCGAACCGGGCGCCCGCCGCGGTCGTACTCGGGCCCGTCAGCCGGTCCAGCTCGGCGACCAGTGCCGCGATCGTGTCCTCGCCCCGATACACCGGGACGACCACCGATACCGAATGCACCGGGCTCGATCCGTTGCGATCGGGCGCGCCCGATCGCACGACAGTGTCGGGCCTGGACAAAGGTGCGGACGGAATCGGCATCGCGGACACTTTCGGTGTTTCGGAGGTATTGACCCAGCAGTGTGCGCACTTTAACACCGGCGCGTGACACGTCGGTGGAAGCGATCCCGCTGTGCGACGGTGCCAGTCGGGCCGTGTGCCTGTAGGGTCTGGTCCTCGTGGTGGAAAGTAGAACCCCGTCCCGTCGTTCCGTCTATATCTGGGGCTTGATCACCTCCCTCGGAGTGATCGCGGGCTATGGTGCGGTTCTCCTGGCCAACGTTCGGCACTTCTATACCGACGACACCGAATCCCAGTACGTCCCGCTGTGGGTGATGCTCGGCAACCGGCTGCGCAACGGTGATCTGCCGGTGATGGTGCCCGAGCACTGGATGGCCGGGAACTACTCGATCGAGGAAGCCGGGCTGCTGAATCCGCCGCAGTTGCTGATCGATCTCATCGCGCCCTCGGTGGACAACCTGGTGCTGTACGCGACCGTGGTGAAGCTGATCTTCGCGATCATCCTCGGACTCGGCGTCTACCGGATCTGCCTGGCCTACGGCTCCCGGGTGCAGTGGGCGGCGCTGGCCGGGGTCTCGATTTCGTTCACCGGCTGGTTGCTGTTCTTCGACGAGGCCAGCTGGATGACCGCCTTCACCGGCACCGCGTGGATGGTGCACGCGTGGGCGTCGGGCGTGCGCTACTCGCGCGGTCGCGGCGGGCCGATCCCCGTGTTCGTGTATCTCTACCTGGCGATCTCGGTGCAGTACATCTTCCCGGCGGTGGAAGCCGGCCTGATGATCGGCGCTGTCGCGGTCGGTGAGCTGATCTACCAGCGGACCTGGCGCCCGTCGCTGAAACTGCTGACGGTGGCCGGCTTGGCGGCGCTGGCCGGAGCGGCGACCTACCTGCCGAGCATGCTGTCGGCGAAGGTCACCTGGCGTGGCACCGCTCAGATCAACAACGACATGTTCCTCACGGTGCCGTGGTCGGAATCGCTGAACGCGAGCCTGCCCTCGACCCTGCCCGCGTTCACCTCGTGGTGGGGTTACGTCCAGCCGCTGCCGGTGGTCTACATCGCCTGGTTCCTGATTCCGGCCCTGGCGTTCATCGACTGGGGCAAGGCGCGCGCGGCCTGGCGCGAACTCAGCGGCATCGGCCTGTTCGCGATCGCTGCGCTGATGTGGACGGCCGGCCCCGGCACGATCGGCCCGCTGCGCTGGCCCGCCCGCGTGCTGCCGATGGTGGCGCTGGGTCTGCTGCTGCTGGTGTGCGTGCTGCTCGGGCGGTTCGCGACCTTCAAGGACTGGCGTGCGCGGGGTATCGCGGCGGCCGTGCTGATCGGGTTGTTGTGGGTGCGGTCGTTCTCCGCCGACCCACACAACTGGATCGCGCATGTGATCGCCGCGCTGGCCATCGCCGCGCTCGGGGCCGCGCTGGTGTGGCTGGCGGTGAACAAGGGGATCTCGGCGGCGGTGGCGCTGGCGATCATCGCGGTGTCCCCGATCGCGTATGTCCAGGTGGAACGGGCACAGCCGACGCCGATGAGCTGGAATCTGCCCAGCGATCGGGCCGCGGCGCGCGCGGCGTTCCCGGAATTCGCGGGGACCACGCTGCAGCTCGGCGATCGCGCGCTGATCCAACCGGGGGAGCGCACCCTCGACGGCGCCTACGGCTCGCTGGTGTTCGGCAACTACGCCAAGGACATCGAGCGCACCTATGTCAGCGGCTATACCCCGAACGGTCACTTCTGGTTCGGCGACATGCTCTGCATGCGCTGGGACACCAGCGTGTGCCCCGACGCCTACCGCCGCGCGTTCGCGGTCGAGCCGTCGACGGGCAAAACGGTCGTCGATCTGATGAACATCGACCGGGTGGTGCTGCAACGCGCGCTCTACCCGGCCGCGCGGACAGAGCCCGCGCCCGAGGGGTGGAAGTGGGTCGACTACCCCGGCCACGAGAACTACATTTCTGTCCTCGAACGTGCGGACGGCCTGATCTCCACCCGCAACGGCCGGATCTCGGCGGTCGAGAACGCCACCGCGGTCTCGACCTCGGAAAGCGATACGACGAGCCGGGTCACCGTGAGCTCGGCCGCCGGTGGCCGCGTCGTGTTCGCGCGTCTGGGCTGGCCGGGCTACCGGGTGAGCCTCGACGGCAAGGACATCCCGTTCAAGGTTGTCGCGAAGAGTTTCGTCGCGGTCGACATTCCGGCCGGGACGAAGAACGGCGATCTCGAGCTGACCTGGCGTCCGCCGGGCTGGAAGATCGGCGGCGCCGCGATCGGCCTCGGACTGCTCGGACTCGCGGTGTTCCAGTGGCTGTACGTGCGTGGGCGTAAGCCCGACGACGAGGAGCTCGACGCCCCGGCGGCGGAGTCGATCGCCGACGACGACACCGCGCTCGCGAACGCGGTGCGATGACCGCCGAGGCGGCGGGCGGCGTGCTCGAGACACCGGGCCCGCTGCTGCGGATCGTGAAACGTCAGGAGCTGGCGTTCGCGATCGTCGGCGGGTTCAACACCCTGCTCGGCATGGCGCTCGTCGTTTTCTGGCTGCAGGTGCTCGGCGACGGCAGGCCCGGTCTGGCCGTTGTCGCTGCCTACGCGGTGAGCACGGTCGTCGCGTTCGTGCTGCACCGCACCCTGGTGTTCCGCGTGCACGGCCATCTCCTGCGTGACTTTCTCGCGTTCTGTGGGGTCAACGCCGGTGGTCTGGTGCTCAACGTGATCCTGGTGGAACTGGCGGTTACCGGCCTCGGGTTTCCCGCCGCCCCCGCCTCGGTGATCGTCATGGGTCTGGTGGCGGTCGTGAGCTTCTTCGGACACCGCTACATCTCGTTCCGCCGGGCGCGGTAGGTTAGGCACATGGCGCACGAATCCACCATCGACGCAACCCTGCTCGGCCTGCTGGCCTGCCCCCAGGACAAGGGTCCCCTGCAGCTGGTGCGCACCGAAGCCGATGTGAGCGTGCTCTACAACCCGCGTCTCCGTCGCGCGTACCCGATCGACAACGGCATCCCGGTGCTGCTGATCGACGAGGCCCGCGACGTCTCCGACGCCGAGCACGAATTCTTCGTCGCCGAATCCTGATCGGCCCATTCGGCAGCTTCCCCACTGCTCCCGAATCGGAGTTAGGCTTACCTTAGTTCGTGCTGAGGTGCTGACCCGATCAGGAAAGAGTGCGTCCGATGGCTGATGACGTCGCATTGAGCGGCATTCCGCTGACCATGCTGTGGACCCTGCACAACCGTGGTGCGGAGGTGAAGCGCGCCGACGCGGTCCTGACCGATCCGGACTGTGAACGCCTCTACGACACCATCGATTTCGACTACACGCGGACCTTCGGCGAGCCCGACGGCACCCACGCTGTACGTTCGGCCCGCTTCGATGAGGCACTGCGGCCGTGGCTGGCCGCGCATCCCGGCGGGACCGTGGTGGAACTGGCCGCCGGGCTCGAGACCCAGTTCCAGCGGTGCGATGACGGCGCGGTGCGATGGTTGTGCGTCGATGTGCCCGAGGCGATCGAGATCCGCACTCGATTCCTGCCGCCGACGCCGAGGTGTGCGTACCTGCCGATCAGTGCGCTGGATCTGACCTGGCTCGACCACGTCGACCCCGAGCGCGGTGTCTTCATCACGGCGCAGGGGCTGTTGATGTACTTCGCGCCCGACGACGTGCGCCGCCTGGTCACCGCGATTCTCGAACGATTTCCCGGCGTGGAGCTGATGTTCGACACGATCCCGCCGTGGTTCTCCCGCAAGACCGTGCGCGGGTTCCACACGACGCCGGACTACACGGCGCCGCCGATGCCGTGGGGGATCGAGCGCAGCAAGATCGCGGCGCTGCTGCGGTCGTGGAGTCCGGCGGTCGGCGAGGTGACGGTGAGCTCCTACGGTCCCTCGCACGGTCCGCTGGCCGCGACCCTGCCGATCTTCGGCGCGTTGCCGTTGCTGCGCGATGTGCCACCGGCGATCGTGCGGGTGAGGTCGCGCTGAATCACCAACTGCCGATCTCGATCTCACCGGTCAGGTAGCGCTGTACGACTGGGCCGACGGCATCGACCACGGCATCGATCGGCATCGAGGCCAGCGGTTCCAGCGCGATGATCTTGCGGGCGGTCAAGACCCCGATCATCTGGGATGCGGCCAGCGAGACCCTGGCGCGACCGTCGTCGTCGGCGGTGGCGATGCGCACCCGGACCCGTTCCAGTACCACCTGGAGCAGGAACGTGCGCGCGAGATTCTGATCGCCGCCCGCGAAGATGCTGCGGACCATGGCCACGATGCCGGGTCCGGCGGGGGAGTCCCACACCGTGACGACCGCGCGCACGATCGTCGCGCCGAGCTCGGCGATCGGCGCGGCGTCGACGGCTCTGAGCGTGGTGTCCGGGTCGACCGGGAAGTCCACGGCGGCGGCGAACAGCTGCTGCTTGTTGCCGAAGTAGTGGTGCACCAGCGCCGGGTCGACATCGGCATCGGCCGCGATCGCGCGGATCGAGGTCTTGTCGAACCCGGCGCCGGCGAACCGGACCCGCGCCGCGTCGAGGATCGCCAGCTTGGTGTCGGCGTTGCCCGGCCTGCGTCCGGTGCGCCCGGATTTCGCTGTGCCGGCACCGGATTCGCCGTCACTCATCGTGGATCCTCTCGTCGGGTCGTGTTCGCTACGGGGTGCGTCGACGCAGAGTAGCCGCGGCGAGGCCGAGCGCCACCAGCGCGAACCCGGCGACGACGGCGATATCGCGCCACATCGCAGCTGTCGGCTCCGCGTGAACCGACACCTGCTGGAGCGCGTCGACCGCGTAGCTCAACGGCATCACATTGCTGATCGCCTCGAGCCAGCCGGGCAGCCGGTCGCGCGGTACCAGCAGCCCGCACAGGAAGATCTGTGGCGCGACGATCACCGGCATGAACTGCACGGCCTGGAATTCGGTGCGCGCGAACGCACTCGCCAGCAGGCCGAGCCCGACGCCGCACACCGCGTCGACCATCGCGATCAGCATGACCCAGCCCGGGCTGCCCGCGGCGGTCAGTCCGAGCAGCCAGAACGCGACCACGCAGGCGACCGCGGCCTGCGCGGCGGCGGCGAGGGAGAACGCGCTGCCGTATCCGGCGAGCAGGTCGAGCTTGCTCAGCGGTGTGGTGAGCAGTCGTTCGAGGGTTCCCGATGTGCGTTCGCGCTGCATCGCGATCGCGGTGATCAGGAACATCACGATGAACGGCAGGATCCCGAGCATCGTGATGCCGACCCGGTCGAACATCGTCAGCGGGGCGTGCGGCGGGCGCGGTGCGTCCTGGTAGATGAAGTACAGCAGCGTCATCAGCAGGGCGGGGACCACCAGGATCATGGCGACGGTGCGGTGATCGTTGCGCAGTTGTCGCAGGATCCGGGCGGTCGTGGCGGTGTAGGGGCGCAGGGTGGTCATGCGTGCTCTCCCATCGTGATCAGGGTCAGGAAAGCGGCCTCGAGGTTCTGTTCGTCGGTGCGCTCGCGCAGTTCGTCGGGGCTGAGCTGGGCGAGCAGGTTGCCCTCGCGCATCAGCAGCAGCTTGTCGCAGTGCTCGGCTTCGTCCATCACGTGACTCGACACGAGCAGAGTCGTTCCCGCCGCGGCCAATTCACGGAACTGCTTCCACAGTTCCACGCGCAACACCGGATCGAGGCCGACTGTCGGTTCGTCGAGTACCAGGAGTTCCGGCTTGCCCACGAGCGCGCATGCCAGGGATGCCCTGGTCTTCTGGCCACCCGAGAGCTGGTCGCCGAGCTGATCCGCGTGATCGGCCAAACCGACTGCGACGAGCGCGGATTCGGTGTCGTCGCGGTCGCGCCCGTAGAGCGCGGCGTAGTACGCCACGTTGTCGCGGACGCTGATGTCGGCGTAGATGCTCGGCGCCTGGGTGACGTAACCGACCCGGCGCCGCAGCCCGGCGCTGCCCGCCGGTTCGCCGAGCACCGTGACGGTGCCCGATTCCACCAGCTGCGTTCCCACGATGCTGCGCAGCAGGGTGGTCTTCCCGCAACCGGACGGCCCGAGCAGACCGGTGATCGAGCCGCGGGGGATATCCAGGGTGAGGCCGTGCAGAACGGGGCGTTTTCCGCGTTTGACGGTCAGGTCCGCGACCTGGACGGCGATCGGTGGCGGTGCGGTGCGCGACATGGTCGCCTCAATTCATCGAGTGTTGAATTCACTACGTGATGAATTTAGCGCGATGGTTTCGAGGTGGCAAGGTCAGTGGGCGTGTCCCGGGGGTGTCACGGCCTGCTGACCTGGTTCGACAACGGCGAACTGGCCCATCATCCCGACATCCTCGTGCCACAGCAGATGGCAGTGATACATGTACGGCGTCGTCGGATCGGCGGGCCCGTCGAACCGTAGGGCCAGCGTCGTCGCCGTATTCGGTGGCAGGAAGATGGTGTCCTTGGCGCCGGTCAGCTCGGGCGGGGGCGGGCCGCCGTCGTACTCGAGCACCCGGAACTGCACATCGTGGACGTGAAAGTTGTGCGGCATGCCGTCGATGTTGCGCACGACCCAGGTCTCGGTGGTGCCCCGGGTGACCGTGGTGTCGATGCGGCTCATGTCCATGCGCTCGCCGTTGATACCAGCAAGGGTCAGGTCGAAGCGCCGTTGTATGACCGAGTCGGTCCCATCGGGAATCGACAGCGGCACAAGAGTTTCCGGTAACCCAGCGGAGGGGCGCAAGGTCGCCGCCGCGCGCAGTTCGAGCACATCGAACGTGTCGTCACCGCCCGAGAACCGGTTCGACCAGAAGTCGAGACCCGCCGCGAGTTTCTCGCTGCGCAACACCGTGCGCTCACCGGGCCGCATCCGCACCACGATCTCCGCGCGTTCGCCGGGTGAGAGTCGCAGGTGATCGAGGGTGGTGGGGCGTTCGAGCAGGCCGCCGTCGGAACCGATCATCGCGAACGCGCGGGCGTCGTCGAAGGCGAAGGTGTAGATCCGCGCGGTCGAGGCATTGAGCAGGCGCAGCCGCACCAGTTCGTCCCCGACTTCCCGATAGGGGGACAGGGTGCCGTTGACCATGGTGCGGTCGCCGAGGAAGCCGATGTCCCGGAAGATCGCGTGCGCGCTGTCGAGGCGGCTACCGCGCAGACGCATGTCCTGCACGATCACCGGGATGTCGTCCACGCCGTAGGTGCTGGGCAGCGGCAGTTCCGCACTCGGTGCGTCATCGATCAGGAACAGGCCCGCCAGGCCGCGGCGCACATGGTCCTCGGTCGCGCCGTGCGGGTGCGGGTGGTACCAGAGAGTCGAAGCCGGTTGATCCACAGTCCATTCCGGTGTCCATGTCGCACCGGAGTCGACCATCTGGTGCGGCCCGCCGTCCATGGCGGCAGGCAGGTGCATGCCGTGCCAGTGCACTGTCGATGCCTCGGGGAGCTGGTTGCGCACCTGGACCCGCACGCGTTCGCCGCGGGCCGCGCGCACGGTGGGGCCGAGGTAGCTGCCGTTGAAGCCCCACGTCTCGGTGGCGCGGCCGGTCTCGAATGTGGTTGTCCCGGTGCGCATATCGAGGGCGAACACCCGTGTTCCGGTGGAGTCGACTGTCGAATCCGCCAGCGGCGGGATGCGCAGTGGCTGAGTGAATTCCGTGGTGCCGACCGTCGAGATGTCGGCGGAGCTCCAGGTCCACGCCACCCCGGCGCCGATCGCGGTGACCAGGGTGACGACGAGGGCGCACGCGCCGAGCAGGATGCGGCGTAGCCGGCGTGGGGGAGAAGCCATGCGTCGACGGTAGGGACGCGAACCCGGCGCCACATCCGGGTGTGTCCCCGGTGCGACCCTGATTTCCGGTCGCGGATTTCAGGGTTTCCCGCAGGTCAGAACCATGTGACTTGGATCACAATGCCGGGTTGTCACGTTCCGGCGAGCTGCCTTGTCCCATGAACATCCCACCGACAGGAGTACCGCAATGACCACCACTACGCACCGCATCGTCGTCCTCGGGGCCGGCTACACCGGCATGCTGGCCGCGATCCGCCTGGCCCGGCGCACCAGAAAACTGGATGTGGCGATCACCCTGGTCAATCCGTCGGCCCGCTTCACCGAGCGGCTGCGGATGCACCAGATCGCCGCCGGTCAGGAGCTCGCCCACCACGATATCCCGGAAATCCTCGACGGCACCGGCGTCGAATTCGTGCAGGGCTGGGTCACCGCGATCGACCCCACCGCGCGGCGCGTCCACGTCGACGGCATCGGCGAACTAGCCTACGACGAGCTGATCTACGCCCTCGGCAGCACCGCCGAGACCTCCCTGGTGCCCGGCGTCGCCGACCACGCCTTCACCCTCGACGACCCGCGCCTCGCCCACGAATTCGCGGGCAAGCTCGCCACCCTCGCGGCCCAGGGTGCCCGCGTCGCCGTGTGCGGTGGCGGACTCACCGGTATCGAAGCCGCGACCGAGATCGCGGAAAGCCACCCCGGTCTGCGCGTCACCCTGATCAGCTCGGGCGAGCCGGGCGCGATGATGGGCGACAAAGCCCGCGCCCACCTGAACAAGGCGATGGACCGGCTCGGCATCGTCCGCGAGATCGGCGTGCGCGTCGCCAAGGTGCAGCCCGACGCGGTCGAGCTCGCCGACGGCACGGTGATCGGCGCCGACCTCACGCTGTGGACCACCGGCGTGCGGGTCTCACCGCTGGCCGCCGAGGCGGGGATCGAGACCGACGCGCGTGGCCTCATCGTCGTGGACCCGACACTGAAGTCGTTGTCGCACAACATGATTCACGCCATCGGTGACGCGGCCGCCGTCCGCCAGGGGTGGGGGCAGGTGCACGGTACCTGTCAGAGCGGCCTGCCGACCGCCGCCTACACCGCCGACCTGATCGCCGCCGAACTGCGCGGCAAGACAGTGCGGCCGTTCCGCTTCGGGTACTTCCACCAGCCGGTCAGCCTGGGCCGCCGCGACGCGGTCATCCAGTTCACCGACGCCGACGACACCCCGCGCCGCCTCTACCTCACCGGCTGGGCCGCGCGCATCTACAAGGAGCTGGTCAGCAGCAGCCCCGTTCCGACGTTCAAGGCCAGTAAGAAGATGACCATGAACGTGCAATTGTCCAAGGGTGGCAAGGTGACTCGCGCCGTCGCGTGAACAGCCTGCACCGTCGCCGATCGGGCGCCGAGCCTGCTCGGCGCCCACCGACTGGCCGCCGTGACGGAGCGTGCGACATGGTAGATCGTATGGCCGATCAGGATCCGTTTCTCGAACACCGCCGCCTGCTGTTCGCGACCGCTTACCGCATGCTCGGTACCGTCACCGACGCCGAGGACGTCCTGCAGGACACCTGGCTCAAGTGGAACGACACCGACCGCGCCGCGGTCACCCATCCCAAGGCCTACCTGGTCCGCACGGTCACCAATCTCTCGCTGAACCGTCTCACCTCCGCCCGCGCGACCCGCGAAAGCTATGTCGGCCCCTGGCTTCCCGAGCCGGTCCTGACATCGCCCGATATCGCCGAGGACACCGAATTGGCCGACACCGTCTCCACCGCCATGCTCGTCGTGCTGGAAACCCTCACCCCCGTCGAACGCGCGGTGTTCCTGCTGCGCGAAGTGTTCGGCTACTCGCACGCCGAGATCGCCGAAGCCCTCGAACGGTCCGAGGCGAGCGTGCGCCAGATCGCGCACCGCGCGAAGAACCACGTCCACTCGCGACGTCCACGATTCGATACCGACAAGGCCGCCCGCGCCCAGGTCACCGCACAGTTCATGGCCGCCTGCGCAGGCGGCGACCTCAATGCCCTGATGGACCTGCTCGCCCCGGATGTCACGTGCTGGTCCGACGGCGGCGGCGTGGTCACCGCCGCCCGTCGCCCCCTGCACGGACCCGACCACGTCGCCCGCTGGATCCTGGGCGTCCTCGCCAAACCGTCGTCCGCGGGTTTCGAACTCACCGCGACCGGCATCAACGGTGAGCTCGGCACCCTGGCCTCCTTCGCCGGAAACCCCGGCGCCGCCTTCACTTTCGACCTCGTCGACGGACACATCCAGAATCTGCGCTTCCAGGTCAACCCCGGCAAGCTGGCCGGGCTGTACCGCGGCACCGACCTGCTCGGCTGAGCAACCCCTCGCTGACCGTTTGTCGCGCCGGGACGAGCTCGTCCCGGCCGAGAACCCCTCCTGCATCAGGGGTGAAACCTCGTCCCGCGCTGGGTTCGCGCGAACCGGTCACTGGCCCTACCATTCTGCCGTGTCAAGCAATCTCAACGACCGGGCCGAAGGTGGCCAGGTCAGGGCCTCGACCCTGGAACTGTTCTTCGACCTGGTCTTCGTTTTCACGATCACCCAGCTCACCCACGTGTTCGTGCACCATCCGGGATGGGAAGCAGTTCTGCAGGTCTCGCTGATGTTCGGCGTGATCTGGTGGATGTACAGCGGGTACGTCTGGCTGACCAACGAGGTCGCGCCGAGCTCGTCCTCGCGCCGGACCTGGTTGCTGGTCGGGATGTCGGCGTTCTTCATGCTCGCGCTCGCCGTGCCCGACGCCTTCCACGGCACCGGTGTCGCCTTCGGCATCGGCTACCTGCTGGTGACCGCGATCCACACCGCGATGTTCGCCTCGGCGGGCGGGGCGTCGGCCGTCCTGGCGATCCGCCGGATCGGGCCACTCAACGCGGTATCGGCCACCCTGGTCGTGGCGGGCGGCTTCACCCACCCGCCACTGCAATACGTGCTCTGGGCAGGGGCTTTCGCGGTGCAGATCCTCAGTCCCTACCTCGTCGACACCGCCGGGTTCCGGGTGCGCGTCTCGCACTTCTGCGAGCGGCACGGGCTGGTGGTGATCGTCGCGCTCGGCGAATCGATCGTCGCCCTCGGTGTCGGGCTGGCAGGCGAACCGATCACCGTCGCGCTGCTGGCCATGGTCGCGTTGGGGCTGGCGCTGGCGTACGTGCTGTGGTGGGCCTACTTCGGTTTCGACGACGAACGCGGCGAGCACGCGCTGGGCGAACGACCCGACCTCGAACGGGTGCGGCCTGCGCTCGTCGCCTACGACTATGCGCTCTATCCGCTCCTGGTCGGTGTCATCCTCACGTCGGCAGGGATCGCGCTCAGCATCGCGCACGGCGGCGAACCGGTGAGCTGGGCCGCCGCGGGCGCGTTGTCCGGCGGCGTCGCCCTCTACTTCGTCGGACAGTCCTGGTTCCGGACCGCGCTCGGTCTGTCCGGTGCCCGCGGCAGGCTGCTCGGCGCCCTCGCCGTCGCCGCCACCACGCCGATCGGGGTGTATTGGCTCGCCTGGGGCCAACTCGCCGCCCTGGTAGCGGTCGCCTACGCGGTGGTGATCGTCGACGATCGGCGCATCCTGCGCGCCGGGCAGCACAGCGCCTACGCCTGAGTACCGATCGCGTCGGCGTACCTTCGGCCACGCGCGGCAACGGAATGCCGCGCGTGGGTGCCCGACTGGGCGACAATGGCGGTCGTGTCCGCCCAGGAACTGGCCGTCGATCCCCCTACCGCCGCCCGCAGGTTGCTCGGCGCGATCCTGTGGTCGGGACCGGTGGCGCTGCGCATCGTGGAAGTCGAGGCCTACGGCAGCAACCCCGACGGACCGTGGCCCGATCCGGCCGCACACTCCTGGCCGGGGCCGACGGCCCGCAACGCGGTGATGTTCGGCCCGGCCGGGCGGCTCTACGTCTACCGCTCGTACGGAATTCATCTCTGTGTCAACGTGACCGGTGGCTACGACGGTGAGGCAGGTGCGGTGCTCGTGCGCGCGGCGGAAGTAGTCGAGGGCATCGACCTCGCCCGCGAACGCAGGCCCGCCGCCCGCACGGACGCCGATCTGGCGCGGGGGCCGGGCAATGTCGGCAGCGCGCTCGGCATCAGCATGTCCGACTACGGAACCGAGCTGTTCGACCCGTTCTCCGCGCTGCGCCTCGCACTGGAACCACCGGTGCCGCAGTCCGATATCGCCACCGGTCCCCGAGTGGGTGTCAGCGTGGCCGCCGAGATCCCGTGGCGGTTCTGGCTACCGGCCTCGCCCGCCGTCTCGGTCTATCGGCGCAGCCCTCGCGCCCCGATGCCCTAACGACGATTTCGACAGACTTCGCCGACAGCGATGAGTTTCCCGGCGACGGTCCGTCCTATCTGTTGAACGCGCTACCAACCCGGCGCGACCGACTCGAAGGACGAGACCATGACCACTGCGACCCCCTCCGCGAACCTCTCCGACGCCGCCGGCTACCGCCCCGGCAAGATCCGCAACCGCGTCCTGTGGACCCTGCAGATCGTGCTCGGCCTGTTCTTCGTCATCGCCTCCGGCGGCCCGAAGCTTGTCATCCCGAACACGTTGATGGACAACGCCCCCGAGAACCTGACCATCCCGATCGGGCTGCTGATCTTCATCGGAGTCGTCGAGGTGGCGGGCGGAATCGGCCTGATGGTGCCGCGCCTGTCCGGCCTGGCCGCCGCCGGTCTGTCCGTGCTCACGGTGCTCGCCGCGGCGACGCAGGCCTTCATCGCCGACAAGCCCGCGATGGGGATCTTCCCACTGGTGCTGGCCGCGATCTTCGCCTGGATCGCCTACGAACGCCGCGCCACCATCACCGCGCTGGTGCGATGAGCCACCACTCGACACGCTGACAATCGCCGGA
Organism: Nocardia sp. NPDC058114; assembly: GCF_042884695.1. Classification (NCBI taxonomy): domain Bacteria; kingdom Bacillati; phylum Actinomycetota; class Actinomycetes; order Mycobacteriales; family Nocardiaceae; genus Nocardia; species Nocardia sp. NPDC058114. The sequence continues at coordinate 141,632 of NZ_JBHVTK010000013.1, forward strand.
GCCGTGAGGTTCCGGCGATTGTCGGCGTGCCGAGAGTTCGGTGACGGAGCTGATCTCGTGCTCCCGATTTCGTCGCCGAACCCAATAGGGCGAATCCCTCGCAGGTGCGACGATCGAGAACCACGTCGAGAAGACCGTACGAGCAGGAGCGCCCGTGTTCACTTTCCCCAGTAGTGACGGCACCACGATCCACGTGCGGAGCTGGCTCCCCACCGAGACCGAGCCGCGCGGGGTCGTGCAGATCGCGCACGGCATGGGCGAACATTCCGACCGCTACAGCCACCTCGCCGAACGACTGGCCGGTCTCGGGTTCGCCGTCTATGCCGACGACCACCGCGGGCACGGGCTCAGCATGGGTGCCGTACCGGGTGACCTGGGCCCCGACGGCTGGAACCTGCTCGTCGCCGACGAGGTCGCGCTCACCGAGATCCTGCGCGAACGTCACCCCGGGCTGCCCGTCACCCTGATCGGCCACAGCCTCGGCTCCTTCGCCGTGCAGCAGTACCTGCTCGACCATTCCGGCCTCGTCGACGAGGTGGTGCTGAGCGGCACGACCGCGGTCGACGGCCTGTTCGGCGAGATCGCGGCCGCCGGTGGTGACCTGCTCGGCTTCTTCAACGCGGAGTTCCAGCCCACCCGCACCGACGCCGACTGGATCAGTCGCGACGACGCCCAGGTCGACGCCTACAACGCCGACCCCTGGTGCGGTTTCGCCATCGACGACGCCAACATGGGCCTGCTCGCGGGCAACGCCCAGACGCGGCTGTCCGATCCGAGCACCGTGCGCGCCGACCTGCCCATCTACGTGATGGTCGGCGACAAGGACCCGCTCAACAACAAGCTCCGCCTGTCCGACCTGCTCGTCCAGCGCTACCGCGACGCGGGCCTTGCCGACCTCACCTACCGGGTCTACGCGGACGCCCGCCACGAAGTTCTCAACGAAACCAACCGCGACGAGGTCGAAGCCGATCTGCTCGCCTGGCTCACCCGCGCACGCGACTGACGAACCGCATGCGGAAAGATGGGTCAGCGTGACCGGCGACATCTTCGACGAACTGACCTGGCGCGGCCTGATCGCGCAGTCCACCGACCTGGACGAGCTGCGCGCTGCCGCGGCCACCGCGCCCCTGACGCTCTATGCCGGCTTCGACCCGACCGCCGCCAGCCTGCACGCCGGCCACCTCGTCCCGCTGCTCGCGCTCAAGCGCTTCCAGCTGGCCGGGCATCGGCCGATCGTGCTCGCCGGCGGCGCGACCGGCATGATCGGCGACCCACGTGACGTGGGCGAACGCATCATGAACTCGACCGACACCGTCGCCGAGTGGGCACAGCGCATCCGGGGCCAGCTCGAGCGGTTCGTCGACCTCGACGAGTCGCCGACCGGTGCGGTCATCGTGAACAACATGGACTGGACCGGCCCGCTGTCGACCATCGACTTCCTGCGCGATGTCGGCAAGCACTTCTCGGTGAACGTGATGCTCGCCCGCGACACCGTCAAACGGCGGCTCGAAGGCGACGGCATCTCCTACACCGAGTTCAGCTACATGCTGCTGCAGGCCAACGACTACCTGCAGCTGCGGCGCGAGCACGGTTGCACGCTGCAGGTCGGTGGCTCCGATCAGTGGGGCAACATCATCGCCGGCGTCGAACTGAACCGGCGCGTCGACGGCGCGCATGTGCACGCGCTCACCGTGCCGCTGGTGACCTCGGCCGACGGCAAGAAGTTCGGCAAGTCCACCGGTGGCGGCAGCCTGTGGCTCGACCCCGAACTGACCAGCCCCTACGCCTGGTACCAGTACTTCGTGAACACCGCCGACGCCGATGTTGTTCGCTACCTGCGCTGGTTCACCTTCCTGAGCCGCGAAGAACTCGACGAACTCGAGCAGGCGACGGCGGAACGTCCCTTCGCCCGCGAGGCGCAGAAGCGCCTGGCAGCGGAGATGACCACGCTGGTGCACGGCGAGGCCGAGACCCGCGCGGCGGAACTGGCCAGCCATGCCCTGTTCGGCCGCGGTGAGCTCGGCGAACTTCCGCTGTCCACGCTCGGCGCCGCGTTGCGCGAAGCCGCGGTCGACGGCAAGGTCGCCGAGGTGGTGCCGGGTGAACCGAACACGATCGTCGACCTGCTCGTCGCGTCCGGCCTGTGCGAAAGCAAGGGCGCGGCCCGCCGGGTGGTCAACGAAGGCGGTGCGTCGGTGAACAACCAGCGGGTGAGCGACCTCGAATGGACTCCCTCCGATGCCGACTACCTGCACGGCGAGTGGCTGGTGCTGCGGCGCGGAAAGAAGAACATGGCGGGCGTGCATCGGATAGCCTGACGTCGTTGCGGAGGCCTGAGTCACATGCGTGTGATTCAGGCCGGCGCAACGGCTGAGCGCACCGCCGTGACCTGCGGAGATCCGGTGCTGTCCAGGCGATTTGACGCGGCGTTATCCGGCGCGTAACTTATTGGAAGTCAGAGCGACACGGACACCAACCCGGAGCCGAGACGCTAGCCCGAGAGGCTGGCGGGCCATGGGAAAACGCGGTAGTACGGGGAAACGCCTGACAGAGCTGAAGATCTTGTGACCAGGCTTACGATTGACTTCGTCTGGACGTGAGGTTAGGCTGGAACAGTTGCCCTTCGGAAGATCCGGAACGATCCGGTCATTCCGTTTGTGCGTGTGTTCTTTGAGAACTCAATAGTGTGTCGATGAATGTCAGTGCCAATATTTATATTGGTTCCAGCTTTCATGTACCCCCCGGTCATGG
>NZ_JBHVTK010000014.1:0-138574 GCF_042884695.1 Nocardia sp. NPDC058114
GACACACCTGCAGCGAGGTTGATCCGAACTTCCCGAAGAGCCTCCGACACTACCGCCGCAAGCCCTCCCACACTCCGAATTTCCTTACGCTGGGCAATGATTCGCGTGAGTCGTGACCTCTTCGCCTCCCGCGTGCCGACGGGCACCAGGCACGACCACAGACGGATACCGCTGGGCGGCTGATCAGGCACCCACCCACCGCCACGGGCAGCAGCTCCACCCGCCGCCCCCCGTTCCCATCGCAGTTGTGTTTCTACGATTTGCACGCCGGTTTACACGGGTATCTACGGGAAGCGCCCGCTAGCTTCGGGACATACAGCTAGCCATCTACCTGCGCGAACAGAGGGAGAATGGGACGAGTCGAGCAATGGTGACTTCTGTTCGGGTTGAGCGCAATTCTGTTCGTGGGCGGTGATGTCGGGTTGTATCGATGCCATGGCAACACAGGAAACCCCGGTCGCCGAGGTAGACAGTTTCACCGCCGAATGGCAGCAATGGCACCGCCAGCAGGAGGCGCGACTGGCTGACCGGCACGGATTCCTGGCCATCACGAACCTGCACTGGCTCACCGAAACCCCGGAGCGGTTCACCGACGCGCCCGGCACCTGGTCCACCGGTGCCGACGGTGTGGTCGTGGTTCTCGATGAGGGCGAGGAATTGGTCGTCGAGGGGACACCGGTGCACGGCCGTTACGAGTTCGGCGCGATCGCCGAGCGCGACGGGGTGAACGCGGTGTGGGGTGACGCGGTGATCGAGGTCGCGCGCCGTGGTGGCAACGACATCGTCCGCCCTCGGCACCCGAACAACCAGTTGCGCACCGCGTTTCGGGGCACACCCGCGTTCGCGCCGGACCCGAAATGGGTGGTGACGGGTCGCTACGTTCGGTTCGAGCAGCCGCGACCGACCACCGTCGGCGCCTCGGTCGAAGGGCTCGAACATGTCTACGACGCACCGGGACAGGTCGAGTTCGACATCGACGGTCAACCGCTGCGGCTGACCGCGTTCCCCGGCCGGAATCCCGGCGACCTGTCGGTGCTGTTCACCGATACCACTTCTGGAGTCACCACCTACGCCGCGAATCGCATTGTGCAGGTGTCGACTCCGGCGCCCGACGGCACTGTCGTGCTCGATTTCAATCGGGCGGTCAACCTGCCGTGCGCCTACACCGATCTCGCGACCTGCCCGCTGCCGCCCGCCGAGAACAGGCTCCCGATCGCGGTCGAGGCGGGGGAAAAGATCCCCTACGAGCGCCAGGGATGAGCGCACCGCAGATCAGCACGCTGGCGTTCCTGACGCCGGGCAACTACCTCGACGACGATCCGTACACCGGGCTCGAGGACACGCTGCAGCTGTTCGAATACGGCGAGCGCCTCGGCTTCGACGGTGCGTGGATCCGGCAGCGTCATCTCGAGCACGGCGTGGGTTCGGCGGCGGTCTTCCTGGCCGCCGCCGCCCAGCGCACCAGCCGAGTAGAGCTGGGCGCCGCGGTCATTCCGATCGGCTACGAGAGCCCGTTCCGGCTGGCCGAGGACCTGTCGCTGGCCGATGTGCTGTCACAGGGCCGACTACAGCCCGGTTTCAGCGCGGGCACCCCGCCGCACGCCGACCTCATCGGTGATCTGGTCTTCGATGGCGACTGGCGCAGCTTCGACCTGTCCTACGGCCGCGTGGCCCGTCTGCTCGAGAACCTGCGTGGCGACTATCTCGGCGACGCCGACACCGTCATCCACTCGCCGGGCAACACTCAGCGTCCCCGTCTGCAGCCGCACAGCCCCGGCCTCGCCGATCGTGTGTGGTATGGCGGCGGGAGCATCCGATCCGTGCACTGGACCGCGGAGAACGGACTGAACCTGCTCAGCGGCAACATCGTTTTCGGTGACACCAGTGACGATTTCACCACCTCCCAGCTGACCCTGATCGCGGACTACCGCCGCCTGATCGACCCGGCTCGACCCGCCCGCGTGGCGGTCGGACGTGTGATCGTGCCGTTCGACAGCGCCGACCCTGCGACCCGCGAGCGCTACCGTGCCTACGCCGCGAGCCGCCACGACCGCACTCTCGGCCCACAGGGTGAACGCCGAATTCTGTTCGCGCCGGACATCGTCGGCACCGCCGAGCAGATCCTGGAACAGCTGCGAGCCGACCCGGTGCTCGCACAGACCGCTGAGCTGCGCCTGGAATTGCCTTACGAATTCCACCGTGAGGATTACGAGCAGATCCTGCACGACACCGTGCACCTGATCGCTCCCGAACTGGGCTGGAAACCGACGTTCACGAACGCGGCGAGTACGTCGGCGTGACCAGCCGCTCGGTGCATCGCCGAACGTAGGAGCGAGCACAACACCGGCACGGCCTCGATCCGCGCCGACGGATCGCGACGGTGATCCCGTGTGCCGGGCGGCGAACAATCAACCGAAGTCGCTGCCGCCACCCGGAAATCGCTGAGGAAGAGGGATTACGTCTCCCTCAGCGATCACCGGATGGGTTAGGCGGCGCGTCTACGCAGGGCGGGGTCGGCCAGCGCGTCGGGGATCTTGCCGGTGTCACGGTCGGCGAAGATCGTGCCGGGTGGGACTATCTCGTCGATGCGGTCGAGGATCTCCTCGCTCAGGACGACATCGACCGCACCAAGATAGGCATCGAGGTGTTCGCCGGTACGCGGGCCGATGATGGCGGCGGTGACATCGGGGTGGGCGAGCACGAAACCGATCGCGAGCTGGATGAGCGTGAGTCCGGATTCCTCCGCGAGGACGGCGAGCGCGTCGGCGGCGGCGAGTTTGGCCGCGTTGGCCGGTGCGTCGATGTCGAATCGGCCCGGGATCAGTTCGGCCCGATGCGAACTCGGTTGAGGTGCGCCGAGGCGGTACTCACCGGAGAGCCACCCCGCGGCGAGCGGGCCGTAGGTGATGACGCCGAGTCCGTACTTGCGGGCGATCGGCAGGGTCTCGCGTTCGATGCCGCGAATCAGCGGAGAATACGGAACCTGTTCGGCAGCAGAGCGATTGGCCTTGGTCCGGTCGGCGATCCACTGGGCTTCGACCAGTTCGCCGGGCGAGAAGACCGAGGTGCCGTAGTAGCGGATCTTGCCCGCGCGGACGAGGTCGTCGAGAGCGGCGACGGTGTCCTCGAGTGCGGTCACCGATTCGGGGCGGTGCACCTGGTACAGGTCGAGGTGGTCGGTGTCGAGGCGACGCAGCGAGTCCTCGACGGCACGGACGATCCAGCGCCGGGAGTTGCCTCGGTGGGTGGGGTCGTCGTCGACGGCGTTGTGGAACTTGCTGGCCAGGATCACCTCGTCGCGACGGTCGCGCAGCGCCTTTCCGACGATGATCTCGGATTCGCCCCGCGAATAGGTGTCGGCGGTGTCGATGATGTTGATTCCGGCGTCCAGCGCCCGATGGATCAGCGCGATCGATTCTTCGTGGGTGGTGCCGCCACGGGAACCGAAGTTCATGGTGCCGAGCACATACGGGCTCACCCGGACTCCGGTACGGCCGAGCAAGCGCAGGTCGGACAGGCTCATCGGGTGGCTCCGATCGTGGTGCGGCGGCGCACGGCCGCGTCGGTGAGCGAGGGCGGCAGGTAGCCCTCGTCGGCGGGGCTTAGTGTGGTTCCGGGCGCGACGATCTCGTCGATGCGGTCGAGCACCTCGGTGCTCAGCCGCACATCGACGGCGCCGAGATGGGTCTCGAGATGGGCCAGGGTGCGCGGCCCGATGATGACGGTGCTCACCGCCGGATGCTGGAGCACGAACGCCAGCGACAGATGCACCAGCGAAATGCCCGCTTCGTCGGCGAGTTTCGCCAATTCCTCGGCGGCGGCGCGCTTGCGCTGGTTGGCGACCAGTTCGGGGTCGTGCCGGTGCGGCTGCCGGGCGAGCCTGCTCGACTCGGGCGCGGTCTCCCCCGCCCGGTAGCGGCCGGAAAGCCAGCCGCCCGCGAGCGGACTCCAGGTGAGTACGCCGAGGCCGTGCCGTTCGGCGATCGGCAGGGTGGCGCGTTCGGCGCCACGAGCCAGGATCGAGTACGGCGGCTGCTCGGTGACCGGGCGCGCCAGGTTGCGGTCCTGAGCCACCCATTGCGCCTCGACCAGCTGATACGGTTCGAACGTCGTGGTGCCGTAGTAGCGGATCTTGCCCGCGCGCACCAGATCGTCCAGCGCGCGCAGTGTCTCCTCCAGCGGGACGTCCGGGTCGGGGCGGTGCACCTGGTAGAGGTCGAGGTGGTCGGTGCCGAGACGGCGCAGCGAGTCCTCGACGGCGCGGATGATCCAGCGCCGGGAGTTGCCGCGACTGTTCGGGTCGGTGCCGATCTGGCCGTGGAACTTGCTGGCGAGGACCACCTCGTCGCGGCGCCCACGCAGGGCCTTCCCGACGATCTGTTCGTTCTCCCCCTGGGAGTACACGTCGGCGGTGTCGACGACGTTGATGCCCGCGTCCAGGGCGCGGTGGATGATCGTCGCCGCGTCGTCGTGGTCGGGGTTGGCCCAGGCGCCGAAGTTCATGGCGCCCAACGTGAGTGGGCTCACCAGTACGCCGGTGCGGCCGAGGTGTCGCAGTGTCATGGAGTGGGTTGTCACTTTCAGGTTGTGGAAACGGTTTCGCGGGCAAAGGAGTTCGCGGGTTCGGACAGGCCGAGGTGGCCGCGCAGGGTGGTGTGTTCGTATTCGCGACGGAAGAGCCTGCGCTTGCGCAGTTCGGGCACGACCTGGTCGACGAAGTCGGTGAGGTAGCCGGGCAGGACGGCCGGGATGATGGTGAAGCCGTCGATGCCCGCGTTGCGGTGCCACAGCTCGATGTGGTCGGCGACCGTCTGAGGTGTCCCGATCACCACTCGGTGCCCGCCCAGGAACTCGGTGAGCAATTGCCGCACGGTGTGGCCGGTTTCGAGCGCGTAGCCGGTGAGGGAGGCGAAGAAGCCCTGCGGGCCGATCCGGTCGGCGGGCAGCGTGGTGAGCTGGTGCGGCAGCGGGGAGTCGAGGTCGAGTTCGACGTCGGGATAGCCGAGCCAGCGGGCGAACTGACGCACCGGAGCGCTGTCGGGATGCAGCCGCCCCTGCAACTCGTCGAACTGTGCGCGGGCCTCGGCTTCGGTGGACCCGATCACCGGGACCAGGCCGGGAAGGATCCGGATCGCGTCGCCATCGCGGCCGGAAGCCACCGCTGCCGAGCGGATCTCGGCCGAGAAGCTACGCGCGGCAGACAGGCTGAGCTGGGTCGTGTAGATCGCCTCGGCATGGGCGGCCGCGAAGGCCCGGCCCTGCGGGGAGGCTCCGGCCTGCACGAGAACCGGGCGGCCCTGCGGGGAGCGCAGCACATTCAGCGGCCCGGCGACGGAGTAGAACTCGCCCCGGTGATCCACCGCGTGTACCCGATCCGGATCGGCGAAGACACCGGCTTCCTGGTCGCCGATCAGCGCATCGGATTCCCAACTGTCCCACAGCTTCTCGGTCAGCGAAACGTACTCGGCGGCACGCCGGTACCGTTCGTCGCGCTCGGGCAGCTCGGCGATGCCGAAGTTGCGGGCGGCGTTCGGTTCGAACGTGGTGACCACATTCCAGCCCGCTCGGCCTCCGCTCACGTGGTCGAGCGAGAGGATCCGCCGGGCCAGGTTGTAGGGCAGGTTCAGCGAGGTGGTCGCGGTGGGGATCAGCCCGATGCGCTCGGTCGTCACGGCCAGCGCCGAGCTGAGCAGGATCGGGTCGAGCGTGGCGGCGGGCGCTCGGGCGATGCCGGGCTGCTGCACCGGGATATCGGGGAACAGCAGGCCGTCGAGTCCGCCGCGTTCGGCCTCGGCCGCGACCCGCTGGTAGTGCGAGAGCTGGATGAAGGCGTCGGCGGGCAGGGTCGGTTCGAGCCAGGCGGCCGGGTGGTAGCCGGCGCTGCCGACGTTGACGAGGAAGTGCAGTCTGCGTGCCATCAGGCAGCCCCTTCTGCGATGGTGCCCGGGTAGGTGGGGACGGGCAGGCCGAGGTGACCGCGCAGGGTGGTCGCCTCGTAGTCGGTGCGGAACACGCCGCGCTCGCGCAGGATCGGCACGACGCCGTCGACGAAGTCGTCGAAGCCGCCGGGCAGGACATCGGGCATCAGGTTGAAGCCGTCGGCGATGCCCGCCTCGACCCAGTCGATGATCGCGTCGGCGACCTGTTCCGGTGTGCCGGTGACGATGCGGTGGCCCGCGCCGCCGCCGAGGCGTCGCAGCAGCTGGCGCACCGTCAGGTTCTCGCGCCGGGCGAGGCCGAGGGCGATCTTGTAGAAGGTCTGTGACCCGCCCGCCTCGTCGGGGTCGGCCAGCAGGTGCCACGGGAGCGGGCCGTCGAGGGTGAGAGCGTCGCGGTCGACGCCGAGCTGGGTGGCGAGCCGATCGAGCGCGTAGTCCGGTGGCACGAGCTCGGCCAGCAGTTCACGGCGCTGGGCGGCCTCGGCTTCGGTGGAACCGAGCACGGTGGACAGGCCGGGCAGGATCAGGACGTCCTCGGCCCTGCGCCCGTAGCCGACCGCACGCGCCTTCACGTCGCGGTAGTACTCCCCCGCCTCGTCCGCGGTCTGGGCGGCGGTGAAGATCACCTCGCCGACCCGGGCGGCCAGTGCCGGCCGTCTTTCGACGCACCGGCCTGCACGACCACCGGTTCGCCCTGCGGCGAGCGCGGAACATTCAGCGGACCGGCCACGTCGAAGTGCGGGCCGTGGTGATCGACGGCGTGGATGCGGGTGTAGTCGGCGAAGCGGTGGGTGGCCTTGTCGCCGATCAGCGCGTCGGGCTCCCAGCTGTTCCAGAGCGCGCGCACCACCTCGACGAATTCGGCGGCGCGTTCGTAGCGGGCGGCGTGGGCCGGTTCGGCGTCGAAGCCGAAGTTGCGCGCCGCGTCGACACCGGCGGTGGTGACCACGTTCCAGCCGGTGCGACCGCCGCTGAGCAGGTCGAGCGAGGCGAAGCGGCGGGCGACGTCGTAGGGGTCGTTGTAGCTCGACGACAGGGTGGCGATGAGGCCGACGCGCTCGGTGGCCGCGGCGACGGCGGCCAGGATCACGGTCGGTTCGAGGCTGTTGAACGGCCGGTACCGGATGTCCTCGCGGATGGCGGGCCCGTCGGCGAGGAAGATCGCGTCGAACTTGGCTTCCTCGGCGCGCTGGGCGATGCGCACGTAGTGGTCGAGGGTGAAACTCGCGGCGGGGTCGGTGCCGGGGAAGCGCCACGAGCCGCCGAACACGCCGGCGTTGAGAATGTTGACGTTGAGGTGCACCTGTCGTCGGGTCACGGCTGTTCCTCCTTGGCACGGCCCGCCGCCAGCGCGGCGCGACCGAGATCGGCGAGCACGAAATCGCTCTGCGGGAAGTGGATTCGCCCGACCATGGCATCGCGATGGTGGCGTTCGAGCGGATGACGGCGGTCGAGGCCGGGGTTGCCGGTCAGGTCGAGCGCGGATTCGGTAACCCGGATGGCGGTGGAGGTGGCCACGTGTTTGGCCAGTGCGGGCAGACGGCCGTGCTCGTCGTCAGCCAGGCTCGCCACGCCCTGGCGCACCAGTGCGCGGCTGGTCTGGATCCAGGCTTCGATCTCACCCACACGGTCGTGGAAACGCGGCACGGTGGCCAGCGAATCACCCAGTGCGGTGGGCACTCTGGTGTGCAGGTAGCGCACCAGCCAGTCCCGCGCCGCGATCGCGACGCCGTTGTAGTTCGCGGCCAACAGCAGGGGCAGCGATTGGCGCCCGGCTCGGCGAATCTTGGCGGAGCCGCCGTGGGGGTCACGCAGGTCGACGAGCCTGGCTTCTGCGACGACCGTGCCGTCGAAGACCACCGACTGAGTGTCGGAAGCGCGCAGGCCCAGGTGATTCCAGGTCGGTTCGACGTGCCAGTCGGTGGCGGTGCGGTCGAGCAGGAAGGTCGCCACACGCGGGCTCGGTTCGGCGGTGCTGGTGGTGACGGTGAACCAGTTCAGCCCGGAAATGCCGGTGGCGTAGGCCTTCTCACCGTCGATGCGCCAGTCCCCCGAGGGCAGGCGGGTGGCGGTGGTGGCCGGGATGCCGCCGCGGGAGAGGCTGCCCAGTTCGCGTTCGACGGCGAGCCCGTTGATCAGCGCGCCGTCCGTCGCGGCCGAGCGCAGCACCAGTTCCTTCAGTTCGGCGGGCCACGGGCTGTCGTCGCGGAGCAGGCTCAGATGGTTGGTGTAGTTCCACTGCAGGATCAGTCCCACCGACGGGTCGGCGGCGCCGACGCGTTCGATCACCTCGACCGCCTCGGCGAGACCCGCACCGAGACCGCCGTATTCCACCGGAACCGTGAGCGCGGGCGCGCCGATCGCGCGCAGCGCCTCGAAGGCGGCGAACGGAAAGGCCCCCGCCCGGTCGTGTTCGGCGGCGCGATCGGCGATCAGTGCGAGCGCGTCGGCGAACGCGTCCTCGTCGAGACCGTGCACGGTGTGTGCTGGTGCCACAGCGGTCATGCGGGTGTCACTCTCCTGGTCGCGTCACGACCGCTCGGCGGCGGTCGAACGCAGATCTGTGCGGCGCACCGGAATTCACCGGAAAGGGAATCGGGGCGCGATGAAGTGGATCGTCGAAATCAGCGACGACAGGGCGGAGCCGTGGCGGCGGCCTCGATCCGGATATTCGGCAATTCCACGAGACCTCCTTTCCACGTTCGGTCTCCGCAATCCAGTATCGGAACCTCCGATGTCACCGAACAAGACAGCCGGTCTACCGGATTCGTTCAGTTTTTCTCGATCGTCGACCGGGATCAGGACGCCAACTGCTCGGGCGCCGCGATGGCGCGCAGCATGCGTATGGCCGCAGCGACAGCGGGCCTTTCCAGGGAGGCTTGCCGGTAGGTCACGCCGACCTGGCGCGACCCGTTGGCGATGGTGCAGGCGATCAGGTGCCGGTACTCCGGTGGTACCGACATCTCCGGTACCACCGCCACGCCCAGCCCGTGGTCGACGATCTCGGCCATCCCGGCGAAGGTGCCGCTGCGATGCTCGATCCGCGGGGCGAACCCGGCCTCACGGCAGGCGTACATCACCGACACGATCGACGGCGCGCCGTCGCGGGCGGCGATCCAGTCGGCGTCACGCACCGCGGACAAGCCCTGCTGGCGGGCCCGTTCCCGCAGGCCGGGTGGGGCGAGCAGCACGAGCGGATCGTCGAACAGGTACTCCGAGGACAGCCCGAGCGGCAGATCCCGAGCCCGGAACGAGTACGAATAGGTGATCGCGATGTCGACCTCCTGCTGGCGGACCGCGGGCACCGCGTCCACCGGAATCAGGTCGACCACCTGCACCCGCAGGCCGGGGTTCTCGTTCATCAGTCTCGCCGCGGCGGGCAGCGCGAGCCGGGTCTGCGCGGTGCGAAAGGTGGCCAGGGTGAGCACACCGGTGATGGCCTCGGCGGTGGCGGCCACCGCGCTCTCGGCTTCCTCGAGCGCGGTGATGATCCGCGAGGTGTAGTCCACCAGCACCCGGCCCGCGTGGGTCAGGCGCAACACCCGGCCTTCACGGCGGGTGAGCACCGCGCCCACTTCCTCTTCGAGAATGCGCAACTGTTGCGAGACCGCCGAGGTAGTGATCCCGTGCAATTCCGATACGGCGGTCATGGTGGTTCGCTCGGCGAGATCGCGCAACAGGACAAGGCGTCGAATGTCGTACATGAATTCCTCGCTTCGACCGGTTGGCGTCCGGATTCGCCCATCATCCGCAGTAGCGACATTCCAGGAAATCCTTACGATCAGAGCGATTCTGTACAGCTGCGCTTCGCCGATCACGCCACCACGGCGTCGACGGCGACGGGCGTGCCCGCACCGACCGGTACCGCGTCGAGCAGCCGTCGGGTGTAGTCCTGGGTGGGGTTCTCGAAAACATCGGTGACAGCACCGGATTCGACCACCGAACCCGCGCGCATCACCGTCACCTCGTCCGCGACCAGCCGCACCACACCCAGGTCGTGGGTGATGAACAGGTACGTCAGACCCTGCTGGTGCTGGAGATCGACCAGCAAACGCAGGATCTGCGCCTGCACCGAGACATCGAGAGCCGAGACCGCCTCGTCGAGGACGAGAACTCGCGGCCCGGGGGCGAGCGCGCGGGCCACAGCGACGCGTTGACGCTGACCACCCGAGAGTTCGGCAGCCTTGCGCGCCAAGTGTTCTCGCGACAGAGCGACCTCGTCGAGCAGTTCGCGCACCCGATCGCTGCGTCGTGGCCCACGCGGGAGCAGGCCGAGTGCGACGAGCGGTTCGGCGATGATCTGCTCCACGGTGAACTTCGGGTCGAGCGACGAATACGGGTTCTGATATACGAACTGGATCTCGCGACGGATCGGACGAAGTTTCCCGCGTGAGAGCCCGTCGATGCGGGCGCCGTCGAACCACACCTGCCCCGAGTCCGGTGAAGTGAAGCCCGCGGCTATCCGGGCGACGGTCGACTTGCCCGCCCCCGATTCCCCCACCAGCGCGTGCGTTGTTCCCGCGCGGACGGCCAGGGAGACGTTGTCGACCGCGCGCACACCACCGTGCGCGAAGGTCTTGGTCAGTTCCCGGACCTCGAGCAGCGGCCTGGCCGCTTTCGGCACAGGCGTCGCCCGGCCCGTCGACGAACTGATGGACGTCGGCGCCGACCGCGCACGCACGGCCGACGATCCGGTCCCTGTCGACGAAACCGATTCTCCGGGAACCGACGCCGGGCCGCAGGCGGACGGGCCACCTGGTTCGACACGGGGCTCGGTGCTCGTCAGGCGGGTGCTCTGCTGGGTGGGCGCCGCCGCGACCAGTCGGCGCGTGTAGTCGTGTCGGGGATCGGCCAGGATGCGGCCGGCCGGGCCCTCTTCGACGATGCGGCCGTGCTGCATCACGATCAGGCGGTCGGATCGTTCGGCGGCCACGCCCAGGTCGTGGGTGACCAGCAGAACACCGAGGCCGAGGGTGTCGCGCAGGTGGGCGAGGTGGTCGAGGATCACCTTCTGCACGGTGACATCCAGGGCCGAGGTCGGCTCGTCGGCCACCAGCAGCGCGGGGTCGTTGGCCAGCGCGATAGCGATGAGCACCCGCTGTTTCATGCCGCCGGACAGTTCGTGCGGGTACTGCCGGTACACCCGTTCCGGTTCGCGCAATCCCGCCGTGGCCAGTTTCGCCACCGCGAGGTCGCGCCCCGGCCCGGATTCGACGCGCCGGTGCAGTCGCAATGCCTCGAGCACCTGGGTGCCGACCCGTTTGACCGGGTTCAGCGAGGTGCCGGGGTCCTGGGGCACGAAACCGACGAACGGGCCGCGCAATCGGGCGAGTTTACGGTCGTTCCAGGACGCGGTGTCGTGCCCGTTCAACGCCAGTGCCGTGGCCTCGACCCGCGCCGATGGGGGCAACAGATGCAGCGCGGCATGGACGGTGGTGCTCTTGCCGGACCCGGATTCGCCCACGATCGAGACGAATTCGCCCCGGCCCACCGTCAGCGACACACCGTCGACCGCGGCCTGCCCGTCCGCGCCGCGGGCGCGGTAGCGCACGGACAGGTCCTCGATCCGCAGCAGGGTTTCCTTCTCGCTCATCGCTTCTCTCCCAACGCTCGCCCGATTCGATTGGTGGACAGCACGACCACGGCGATCACGATGCCGGGCAGCAGCGAGATCCACGGGTAGGTGGCCAGAAAGTCCCTGCCCTCGGAGACCGCGAGGCCCCATTCCGGGTCCGGCGGCGGTGCGCCGTAGCCGAGGAAGCCCAGCGCCGCCACGGCCAGCACCGCCGTGCCGCATTCGAGCGCGGCCAGTGACAGCACCGCCGAGACCGAGTTTGGCAGCACGTGCCGCACCACGACCCGTCCGAAACCGGCCCCGGAGCCGTAGGCGGCCTCGACGTAGTCGGTGCCCGCGACCTTGAGCACCTCCGAGCGCATCACCCGCGCGAAGGCCGCCACCGCCGAGATGCCGACGGCGACAGCGATATTCACGGTGCCGTAGCCCAGCGCGGTGACCACGGTCATGGCCAGCAGCAGGCTCGGGATGGCCAGCAGGACGTCGACGAAGCGCATGATCACCGCGTCGACCCGGCCCCCGAGAAACCCGCTGAGCAGCCCGATCGCCGACCCGATCACGAACCCCAGGGCCACCGCGAGCAGGGTCGCGGTGAGCGTGGTCGAGGTGCCGTAGATGGTGCGGGCGAGCAGATCGCGGCCGAGGCGATCGGTGCCGAACAGGTGCTCGACACTCGGCGCGCTGAAGCTTGCGTCCGAATCACCTTCCAAGGGTGAGTACTTCGTGAACAGGGACGGGACGAGCGCCCAGGCGAGCACGGTGGCGATCACCAGCCACGCCAGGGCCAGCCCCGGCGCGGCGGTGATCGCCGCGGTCGCGGTACGCACGCGATCGGGAACCGTCGGTGCGGTACGGACGTCGTTGTCGAGGACGGTCATGCGGAGGTCCTTGCTCGCACACGGGACCGCAGCCGCGGATCCGCCAGTGGATAGACGAGATCGACGAGGAAGTTCACCGTGACGAACACCAGCGCGGCGAACACCACCACCGCCTGCACCAGCGGCACGTCCTGGGTGCGCACCGCCGTTTCGGTCAAGCGGCCCAATCCCTAACGGGAGAACACGGTTTCGACGATCACCGCGCCGGCGAGCAGGTTGCCGAAGGTGACACCGGCGATCGTGAGCGCGGGCAGGGCGGCGTTCTTCAATACCTCCCGTACCAACACCCACAGCCGCGTCGCGCCCTTGGCCACCGACACCGTGACATACCCGGCGTGCAGTTCGGCGTCGAAGTTCTTGATCAGCAGCTGCGCGATCGGCGCGGATACCGGTATCGCCAGCGTCACCGCGGGTAACACCAGCGCGCCGAAGCCTTCGTTGCCGATCGGCGGGAACCAGCCCAGCTGGAACGAGAACACTTGCAGCAGTGCGAGTCCCACCAGGAACACCGGCACCGACACCCCCGCCGCGGGCAGGGTCGCGACCAGGTCGGCGACCCATTTGGTGCGGGTGTAGCCCGCGGTGGCGGCGACGGCGAAGGCCAGCGCGACGGCGAGGACCAGCGCGGCGCCCGCCAGCAGGGCAGTGTGCGGCAGTACCGACACGATCAGCGGCCACACCTGCTCACCGGTGCGGGTCGAGACCCCGAAATCACCGGTCAACGCGGCGAACAGCCGGTGTGTGTACTGCCCGACCAGCTGCTGGTCCAGGCCGAAGTACTCCCGTGAGTTCTGTTTGTCCTCCTCGGAGATCAAGTCGCCCTGCGACGGGTCGAACAGGAAGTCGACCGCGTCGTAGGGCAGCACGAACAGCAGTACGAAGGTGAGGGTGTAGGCGCCCCACACCACGAACACCGCCTGCCCCAGCTTGGCGAGCACATAGCGCGACATCGGTTACCTCGGCTCGATCCAGGTGTCGTAGAAGACGTTGCGCGACTGCGCTTCATAGCCCACGTTGTGCACCCGCGGGGATGCCGCGGTCACCTGCGCCGGGTTGTACACCGGCACGGTGAGCACCTGATCCACGAGCAGGAACCGCTGCGCCGCCTCGGCGGCCTCGGCGCGCTTGCCCGGGTCGAGGGTCTTGCTCACCGCGCTGAGCTTGTCGATCGCCTGCTGGTAGAGGGGGTTCTCCGGCGCCAGCTTCGAGGAGTTGGTGTACTGCGGCGAGTACACCTGCTCGAGCACCGCCACATCGGCGCGACTCTGGTTGGCCACCTGGATGTTCCAGCGTTTCTGCTGGGTGGCGGCGGCGGTGTAGTCCGGGATCGGCAGCACGTCGAGTTTCAGGTCGATGCCGATCTTGCGCAGATCCTGCTGGATCAGCTCGTAGGCGGGCTTGTTGTTGACCAGGTTGTTGATGCCGAGCAGGGCGAGTTCGAGTCGGCGGCCCTGCGCGTCCACCCGGATACCGTCGGAGCCCTTCTTCCACCCCGCTGATTCGAGGATCTGTTCGGCCTTGGTCCGGTCCTGCTTCAGTTCCGCGGAGAAGTCGACGTGGCCGGGCACGCGAGAGGAGATCACCGAGCTCGAGACCTTGTAGCTCGAGGTGAGCACCGTCTTGGCGAGCGCGTCGCGGTTCCAGCCCAGCTTGACGGCCTCGCGCACGGCGCGGTCGTCGGTCGGGAACCGGTCGGTCTTGAGGTCGAAGGAGATATCGCGCCCGGGAATCAACTGCGGCACGATCCGATAGCCCTCGGCTTTCAGCGGCGCCTCGTCGGTGTTGTTGACGTCGAGGATCGCGTCGACCTGCCCCGCGCGCAGCGCACCCGTGCGGACCGCGGCCTCGGGAATCACCGAGATCTCCACGGCGTCGAGGTAGGCCTCGCCGTTGTGTTTGCGGCTGGCGGGCGCCCAGTTGTATCCGGGACGCTTCTTCAGCACCGTTTTCTGCTGGTAGACGTGCTCGGCGACGACGAACGGACCGGTGGTCACCAGATTCTGCGCCAGCGCGCGCTGCTCTTTGGTCAGCTGCAGGGTCGAGTGACCGACGATGCCGGAGAAGTACAGCGAAAGTGCCTGGAGGAAACCGGCGTTCGGTCGATTGAAGACGACCTTGACCGTCGCCGGGTCGAGCACCGTGGTGCTGGTGTAGCCGACCCAGTACGCGGTCACCGGCACGATGCCCAGCGCCTTGTCACCGAATCCGAGCAGGTCGAAATTCTCTTTCACCGAATCGGCGGTGAATTTCGAACCGTCGGTGAAGGTGACGTCGTCGCGGAGCCGGAAGGTGAATTCGGTCAGTTCCGGATTGATATCCCAGGACTTGGCCAGCCACGGTTCGATGGCCCCGGTTTCGGGATTCTGGTAGGTCAATTTGTCGGTGATGTTGCTCGTGATGAGCGACTCCGGATACGAACTGCCCGAATGCGGGTCGAGGTTGGCGGGTGCGTCGAGCACGGCGAAACGCAAGGTCCCACCGGCGACCGGCGGGCCCGCGTCGTCGCTGCCCGCGACCCGGTTACCCGAGGCCGCGCAGCCCGTCAGCACGGAGGCGACAAGGGTGACGGCCACCAGCACCGTCGCCGCGGAGAATCTTTTCGATGACATTTCGCGAAGTCTGCACAACGACAAGTCCGCGAACAACCAAGTTGCACTTCGTGATTTGTTCAGTTTTAGTGAATCGAGCACGCCACCCGATCGTGAAGCGAAACTTGAATAATGGTGTAGGCATTCTTGGCGATCCGAAATCGCGGAATGTGACGGTCGCGGACTTAACCTCCGGAGTGTAAGCAACACAGTCCGCTCCGACGAAAGACCCACGACCACATGAGGAATATTCGATTCCGTCACCTTCTGGCCACCGGCACCGCGGCCATCGCCCTCGCCACCGTGCTGGCCGCGTGTGGTGGGCCGTCGTCGCAGAACGAGGCGGCAGGCGACCCGGTTTTCGGTGGCACGCTGAACTTCTACGATCCCATCGAGTACACAGCGTGGACGCCGGTCAACTCGATCTGGTCCAACAGTCAGGTCGCCAACAATCTCGCCGAGCGCCTGACCTGGCAGGATCCCGACACCGGGGAGATCAAGCCCTGGCTGGCCACGTCGTGGGAGGTCAGCCCCGACAAGCTGAAGTACACCTTCCGCTTGCGCGCGGGAGTCACGTTCAGCAACGGCGACCCGCTCGATGCGGCGGTCGTGAAAGCCAACTACGACCAGCACGCGCTCGGCGACAAGGCCCTCGGCATTCCGCCGGACCGGTTCTTCTCCGACTACCGGGCTTCGACCGTGATCGATCCGCTGACCGTCGAGGTGGCCTTCACCAAGCCCAATGCCGGTTTCCTGCAGGTGGCTTCGTTCTACCGGGCCGGGTCCATTCTGGCGAAGCCGTTCCTGGAGCGGGATCTCAACGGGCAGAGTCAGGCCAAGAACTGGATCGGGTCCGGTCCGTTCGTGGTGGAGTCGGTCACCGGCAACACCGGCATCACCCTGAAGCGGCGCGAGGACTACAACTGGGCGCCGACGGGTTCGGGCCACCAGGGCAAGGCCTACCTGGAGCGGGTGGTCTTCAAGACCGTGCCGGAAGCCGGGACCAGGGTCGGTGCGCTGCAGTCGGGTGAGGCGCACATCGCGCGCAACATCAGCCCCTACGACGAGGAGACGGTGACCGCCAACGGTGGCCGGATCGAGGCGTTCGCAGTGCAGGGCCAGACCAACAAGCTGTCGGTGCAACTGGATTCGGCCACGCCGATCGTGGAGAAGGACGTGCGCCTGGCGTTGCAGGCCGCCACCGATCGCAAGGAGATCAACGAGACAGTGCTCTCGCCGAGTTACCCGATCCCGAACAGCATCCTGGTCAAGGACACTCCCAACCGCGGCGACGCGAGCAAGTACCTCGGCTACGACCTGAACAAGGCCAACTCGCTGCTCGAGGGCGCGGGCTGGAAGAAGGGTGGCGACGGCATCCGGGCCAAGGACGGCAAGCGCCTGCAGTTCGAGGTCTGGGTGGCCGCGTTCTACCAGGTGTCGCAGCCGGTGCTGGAACTACTGCAGTCCCAGTGGAAGAAGGCAGGCGTCGATCTGGTGATCCACACCGTGTCGCAGACCGAATACGAGTCGATCCGCAATTCCCGTCCCGACAACTGGGCGCTGGTGCAGGGCCAGACCTCGCGCGCCGAGGCCGACGTACTGCGCACCGCGTTCGACAGCACCGCACAGAACGAGTTCTTCGCGCCCGTGCCGGACGCGAAGCTCGACGAGTTGGTGCGCGCGCAGGCCTTCGAGTTCGACCCGGCCGCGCGGACCAAGGCCATCCAGGCGGTCGAGGACCGGGTCTTCGGCGAGGGCTACGCCATTCCGCTCTACGACGAGACCCAGGTGTTCGGCCTGGCGCCGACCGTGCACGGTTTCACCACCGAGTCCACGGCCCGCACCTGGCTCTACGACACCTGGATCACCGGGTAGGAGCCCGCGATGCGCATCTACGTTCTGCGGCGGCTGGTACAGGCGGTACTGGTCCTCTGGGCCGCCTACACCCTGTCGTTCATCTTGCTCAGCGCGCTGCCCGGGGATTCGGTGAACAACCGCATCCAGAACCCGGAGGCGCAGATCACGCCGGAGGCGGGCCGGTTGATGCTCGAGTTCTACGGGCTCGACCGGCCGGTCTGGGAGCAGTACCTGCACGCGCTGTGGGCCCTGCTGCACGGTGACCTCGGTTTCTCGCTCACCTCGGGAAGGCCGGTGACGCACGCGGTCACCGAGGCGCTGCCCTCGACACTGACCCTGACCGGACTCGGCCTGGTGTTCGGGCTGATCTTCGCCGGTGTCGTCGCGGTGGCAGCCAACTACGCGCCGTGGACGTGGCTGCGCGGCGTCTTCGATTCCGCGCCTGCGCTGTTCGCCTCGGTTCCCACCTTCGTGGTCGGTGTGCTGGTGCTGCAATATCTTTCGTTCCGCTGGCACCTGATCCCCTCGGTCGACGACGGCACGGTGCTCGCGCTCATCGCACCCGCCGCGACATTGGGGCTGATCGTGGCCGCACCACTGGCCCAGGTGTTCGCCACCTCGGTGCGCACCACCCGGCAGCGATCGTTCGTGCACGTGGTGGCGGCCAGGGGCGCGGGTGAGGGCTACATCTTCCGCAAGGATGTGCTGCGCAATTCGTCGCTGCCGGTGCTCACGCTGCTCGGGCTGGCCTTCGGTGAGCTGATCGCCGGTGCGGTGGTGACCGAGTCCGTGTACGCGCGTCAGGGCATCGGCCAGCTCACCGTCGGCGCGGTCGACACCCAGGACCTGCCGGTGGTGCAGGGCGTGGTGTTGCTCTCGACGCTGGCCTATGTGCTGGTGAATCTCGCGGTGGACCTGGCCTATCCGTTCATCGATCCGCGGGTGCTGGTGGACGGGCGCACGCACCGGGTCACCCGGTCGCGGTCGGCCGTACGCAAGCAGGCCACCGTCTCCGTTCCGGTCGTCGCGGCGGTGCCGCGTCGACTGCCTGCCGAAGTGGCGATGCCATGACGACACTCGAAAAGATCGAAGCTGTTCCGGCCCAGCCTGATTCGACGAAACCTACGGTTCGGGCATGGTCCGCGCTGCGATGGACCCGTCGGCACTGGACGGTCGCGCTGGCATTGCTGGTGGTCGTCACCATCCTGGCGTGGGCGATCGTGCCGCAGCTGTTCACCGGCTACGACCCGCTCGCGGTGAATCCGGCCCAGAAGCTGAAGCCGCCCTCGGGCGAACACTGGTTCGGCACCGATCAGCTCGGCCGGGATCTCTACGCGCGCATCGTCTACGGCGCGCGGCCCTCACTCCTTGGTTCGGCGATCGCCGTCGGTGTCGGTGTGCTCGTCGGCTCCCTGCTCGGCGCGGTGGCCGGCTGGTTCGCCGGGTTCCCCGACAGCGCGGTGATGCGGCTCATCGACGTGGTGCTGTCGATTCCTGGCTTCCTGCTGGCCATCACCATCGTGGTGCTGCTCGGTTTCGGCGTGTGGCAGGCGGGGATCGCGGTCGGGCTCACCTCGTCGGCGACCTTCGCGCGACTCATCCGCTCGGAGGTGGTCAAGGCCCGCACGAGCACCTACGTCGAGGCGGCCACCACCAGCGGGGCCTCGACCGGCGCGATTCTCCTGCGACACGTGATCCCCAATTCGATCGCGCCGACCGTCTCGCTGGTCACCGTGCAGTTCGGCATCGCGATCATCTGGATCGCCTCGCTGAGCTTCCTCGGGCTCGGTGCGCAGCCGCCGGACCCGGAATGGGGCCGGCTGGTCTCCGACGGGCGCAACTACATCGCCACGCGCGGCTGGCTGACGCTGTGGCCGGGGCTCACCATCGTGGCGATGGTGCTGGCGACCAATCACCTGTCGCGCCATCTCTCCAGGAGGGGCTCCGCATGAGCGTCGTCCACGAAATATCAACGCCTACACAAGCAGTCGAGGTGCGGCCGGTGCTGCGCGTAGCGAACCTGCGCGTCGGCTACCGGGTGGACGACCGGGTCTCCCCGGTGGTGCGCGACGTCTCCTTCGACGTCCCGCCCGGCACCGTGCTGGCGCTGGTCGGCGAGTCCGGTTCGGGCAAGACCACCACCGCCCACGCCGTGCTCGGGCTGCTCCCCGGCAACGGCGAGGTCACCGGCGGCACCATCACCTTCCGCGACCAAGTCCTCACCGAGCTGAGCGCGAAAGGGTGGCGCTCGATCCGGGGGCGCGCGATCAGCCTGATCCCCCAGGATCCGACGGTCTCGCTCGACCCGGTGCGCCGGGTCGGACACCAGGTCGAGGATGTGCTGCGGCTGCACACCGAGCTCGATGCCGACGCTCGCCGCGAACGCGTGCACGAACTGTTCGAACTGGTCGGCTTCACCGATGTCGAGCGCCGCTATCGCCAGTACCCGCACGAACTCTCGGGCGGGATGCGCCAGCGGGTGCTCATCGCCGCCGCGGTCGCGGCCGAACCGGATCTGATCATCGCCGACGAGCCGACCTCGGCGCTGGACGCGACGGTGCAGCAACAGGTGCTCGACCTGCTCGACGAGGTCCGGCTGCGCACGGGGACCAGCGTGGTGCTGGTGACCCACGATCTCGGCGTGGCCGCCGATCGCTCCGACCTGATCGGCGTGCTGCACCAGGGCGAGCTGGTCGAGTTCGGGCCGACCGCGCAGCTGGTCGCCGACCCGCAGCACGCCTACACCCGGCGACTGCTCGACAGCGTGCCGTCGCGGCGGCGGTGGGTACGGGAGCGCACGCCGGTCGCGGTCGGCACCGAAACGGTCATCGAGGTCGACGAGCTGCGCAAGGACTACGGCGGCGTACCCGCCGTCGACGGCATCTCGTTCCGGGTGCGACGCGGCGAAACCTTTTCCATCGTGGGCGAATCCGGCAGCGGGAAGTCGACGACGGCGCGGGTACTGACCGGGCTCACCGAAGCGGACTCGGGTCGGGTCGCGCTGCTCGGTACCGACATCACCCGGCTGAGCCGCCGGGAGTTCCGTCCGCTGCGCCGCGACGTGCAGATCGTGTACCAGAACCCGTATTCCTCGTTCGATCCGCGCTTCGACGTCTACGACGTGGTGGACGAGCCGCTGCGCTCGTTCGAGCCGCGCCGTGGGCTGCGCCGCGGCAGGCCGAATCGGGATCGGGTGGTGGCCGCGCTCGAGGCCGCCGCCCTGCCCGCCGATTTCGTCGACCGGCATCCGCGCGAATTGTCGGGCGGGCAACGTCAGCGGGTGGCCATCGCTCGCGCGCTGGTGCTCGAGCCGAAGGTGATCGTGCTCGACGAGCCCATCTCGGCGCTGGACGTCTCGGTCGCGGCGCAGATCCTCGACCTGCTGCGCGGCCTGCAGGAAGAACGCGGGCTCACCTACGTCTTCATCTCTCACGACCTGGCCGTGGTGCGTGCGATCTCCGATCGCGTCGCGGTGATGCGCGAAGGCCGCATCGTCGAACAAGGCACCGTGGACCAGGTCTTCTCCTCTCCCGCCGACGATTACACCGTGCGTCTGCTCGACGCGATCGCCGGCCGCGACCTCATCGGAGGACTGTCATGACCACCACCATCGCGCCCGCCACCCTGGCCGAGGCACTCCCCCGCATCCGGTCCATCCTGACCGAGTTCGTCCCCGGCACGGGCGAGCGCGACCTCGCCTTCGAGCACCCCGACGCGCTGATCCAGGCGCTGGCCGACGCGGGCTTCGGCCGATTGCGGGTGCCGGTGGAGTACGGCGGTTTCGACGTCGACCTGCCGACGCTGTTCGGGCTGCTGGCCGAGGCGGGGCAGGCCGATTCCAATATTCCGCAGATCTGGCGCGGGCATTTCACCACCACCGAGATCCTGCGCGCCGAAACCGATCCGGTGGTGCGCGAGCACTGGTTCCGGGCGATCGGTGCGGGCGCGGTGTTCGGCAACGCGCAGTCCGAGCCCTCGGCGCTGGTCGCCGAAGCGGTGGGCGAATCCGCGGGCTGGGGCGTGACCACCACGCGCGCCCGGGTGGGCGAGGACGGCGTGCGCGTGGTCTCGGGCACCAAGTTCTACTCGACAGGCGCGCGATTCGCCGACTACATCCGCGCGGCCGTGGTCGACGATGAGGGCACCCGCGGTTTCGTGGTGATCCCGGCCCGGCACCCCGGCGTCACCCACGCCGACGACTGGGACGGCATCGGTCAGCGTCAAACCGGCAGCGGCACGACCTATTTCGAGGATGTGCCGGTCGAGGAGCACGGCGATATCGGCCGGTACAAGGAGTCCTTGCGCGGTCTGGATTCCTTCGTCCAGATCGTGCACCTGGCGAATCTGACCGGGATCGCGCGCAGCATCGTCGCCGAGACGGCGGAGATCGTGCGCGGTCGCACCCGCACCAGCCTGCACGCGCTCACCCAACACGCCACCGAAGATCCCGACATCCTGTCGGTGATCGGCCTGCTCGAAGCCCGCAGGCTCACCGCCGAAACCCTGCTGCGGCACACCGCCGAGCAGCTCGAGGCCGCGCACGCCGCCGGGAACGAGGCCGCCTACACCCGGGCCTACCTCGATGCCTCCGCCGCGCAGATCGCGGTGATCGAGGCCGTACTCGATGCCGCGACAAGGGCTTTCGACGCGGGCGGGTCCTCCACGATCCGCAACAGCGTGCATCTGGACCGGCATTGGCGCAATGCCCGCACCCTCGCCTCGCACAACCCGGTCATCTACAAGCCGCGCGTGCTCGGCGACTTCCTTGTCAACGGCAACGCGCCGGTGCCGGGCTACTACCGGCAGCGCCCCTCGGTGGTCACACCGGACGCCACCGTCGCCGCGACCAACGGCGAGGCGACCGCGGCAGCCGACGCCGCGCAGAACGGCGCGCGATGACCGCCGTCGACCAATCGGCGCCCCTGTTCGAACCCGGCGCGACCGGTTCAGCACCGGCCGCGTCCTCTCTCCCGGTACTCGACGCCGTGCCGGGTATCAGCAGCGGTAGCCTGCCGATCGGCCCGACCCAGGGCACCGCGCCGGAGACCGAAATCGCAGGGACACCACAGCGTTCCCCGTCGGCAAGGCCCGACCATCCGCTCACGGTGGCGGGCATCCGAGCCGCCGCGGCGCCGATCCTGCGGCAGCTCGCCGAGACGGCGCGGCAACGCGAGATCGACCGCGACTACGCCTTCGCACAGGTGCGCGCGCTCGCCGAGACAGGGATCGCCTTGACCGGCATCGCCACCGCAGAGGGCGGGGCGGGCGGGTCGCTGCGCGAGGTCACCGACCTGGTGATCGAGATCGCGCGGGCCGATTCCAGTGTGGCGCAGGCATTGCGGAGCAGTTTTCTGACCGCGAACCAGGTGGCGGGCAGACCTGACCTGCCGCACCGGGAGCAGACGCTGCAACGGCTACGCGACCGAGACCTGTTCGCGGGCACCAGCAATGAACGCACGGGCGGTGCCAGCGGGCAGGTCAACGCGACCGCCCGCCCTGACGGCGTGGACTGGGTGATCGACGGCGAAAAGTACTACTCGACCGGTGGGCTGTACGCGAACTGGTTCTCCACGCAGGCACAGACCGAGGACGGGACCGTGCTGCGGTTCACCGTGCCTGTGGATCGCGCGGGGGTGCGACGACTCGACGACTTCGACGCGGTCGGCCAGCGCCTCACCGCCAGCGGGACCACCCGGTTCACCGGGGTGCGAGTGAGCGCCGACGAGATCACCCCGGCGCCGGCGACCGAACCCGACAATCCGTGGCAGGGCTCCTACGCCCAGCTGTATCTGGCCGCCGTGCAGGCGGGTATCGCCGCGCGAGCCCGGGACGACGCCGTCGCCTACGTGCGGGAGAAGGCCCGCCCGATCAAACACAGCACCGCTACCAGCAGCCTCGACGATCCCTATGTCCGCCAGACCGTCGGCGAGATCGCCGCCCGCGCCCAGGCGGCGCGCGCGGTAGTCCTGCTGGCCGCCGAAACCCTCGAAGGTGTCCGCGGGCGCACCGGCGACGATGCCAGAGCCGCGGGTGCGGCGGCGGCGGTCGAGGTGGCCCAGGCGGGCGTGATCGCCATCGAATCCGCGCTCGCCGCAGCCGAACTCGTCTTCGACGTGGGTGGCGGGTCGATCACCGACCGCGCCCTCGGCTTCGACCGGCACTGGCGCAATGCCCGCACCGCCGCCAACCACAACCCCCGCCAATGGAAGCAAGCCGTCGCAGGCGCGTTTCACTTGACGGGCGAACAACCCCCGACCACCGGTCTGTTCTGATCCACCGAGAGAAAGATCCCTGATGAGCTACGGCCCCTTCGACCGCACCTACACCGCCGCGGAAGACCGCTACGAGAAGGTCCCGTACCGGCGAACCGGTACCTCCGGCCTCGACCTGCCCGCGTTCTCCTTCGGGCTGTGGCAGAAGTTCGGCACCGATTACGCCTTCGCCACGCAGCGCGAGATCATCCTGCACGCCTTCGATCTGGGCATCACCCACTTCGACAACGCCGACCGCTACGGTCCCCCGCACCGCGCCGCGCAGAAGAACTTCGGCCGGGTGCTCGCCAAGGACCTCGCGCCGTACCGCGACGAGATCGTGCTGTCCACCAAGGCGGGCAACGCGATCGGGCCGAGCCCGTACCTGCGCGGCGGTTCCCGCAAGTCGATCCTGAACTCCCTCGAGCACAGCCTGCGCGATCTCGGCACCGACTACGTCGACATCTTCTACCACCACAGCCCCGACCTCGACACTCCGCTCGAGGAGACCGTGGGCGCGCTGGTCAGCGCGGTGCAGCAGGGCAAGGCGCTCTATGTCGGCATCTCCAACTACCAGCCCGACCGCACCCACGAGATCGCCGAGCAGCTGCGCGCCGCCGGTGTCCCGTTGCTGATCCACCAGGCCCGCTACTCGATCTACGATCGCCGCCCCGAGCAGAACGGTCTGCTCGACACCGCGACCCAGGACGGGTTCGGCGTGATCGTCTACTCGCCGCTGGCCCAGGGCCTGCTCACCGACAAGTACCTCGAGACCATCCCCGAGGGTGCTCGCGCGCAGAACAGCACGTTCCTGTCCCCCGATGTCATCGACGAGACCTACCGGCAGCGCACCGCCGAGCTGAACAAGATCGCCGCCGCGCGCGGGCAGTCGCTGGCCCAGCTGGCGTTGCAGTGGGTGCTGCGCCGTCCCGAAGTCACCTCGGCACTGATCGGGGCGAGTACGGTGGCCCAGCTCGACCACAACACCGCCGCACTGGACTTCCCCGACTTCACCGCCGAGGAGCTCGCCCTCATCGAGGAGCACGGTGTCCACGGCACCGGCCTGAAGCTCTGATTCCTACCCGAACACGACGCCGATGACGTGGCCGAGTCCGCTCACGTCATCGGCGTCTCCTGTCTCACCGACCGCACCAGAAGGCACCGACCATGTCCGGATTCCACTTGAACCTGTCCCTGATGACACCGGGACACTTCCGTCAGGCTTGGCGACTCGATCATGCCGACCCGCTCGCCTACCTCGACATCGACTACTTCCAGCGTCTGGCGAAGATCGCCGAGGCCGCCAAGATCGACGCGGTCTTCCTCGGGGACGGCCCGGCCCTGCGCGGGGAGATCGAGGAGGCGCCCGGCACCGGGATCGATCCGCTCGTGCTGCTCGGCAGTGTCGCGGCGGTGACCGAGCACCTCGGTGTCGTGATCACCTCCTCGACCACCTACAACTCCCCCTACAACCTCGCGCGGCGGTTCCAGGCGCTCGATCACGTGACGAAGGGGCGGGCGGCGGTCAATATCGTGACCACCGGAACACCGGCTGCCGCAGCGAACTTCGGCCTGACCGATCATCCGGAGAAGGAGACCAGGTATCGGCGGGCGTGGGAGTTTCTCGACGTGGTCACCCGGCTGTGGGACAGCTGGGAGCCGGACTGGCTGATCGCGGACAAGTCGACCGGTCGCTACGCCGACACCGGCAAGATCCATCGCATCGATCACGAGGGCGAGTTCTTCTCGGTCGCCGGGCCGCTGCCGGTGGCTCCGGGCCCGCAGGGTCGACCGGTGGTCGTGCAGGCCGGCGGGTCCGAGGGCGGGCTCAAGTTGGCGGGTGACTTCGCCGATGTCGTGTTCACCGTCGCCCAGACCAAGGCAAAGGCGGTCGCGTTCCGCAACGACATCCGGCAGCGCGCGGCCGCGGCCGGTCGTCATCGCGACGATGTGAAGATCTCGCTCGGCGTGGTGGTGCTGGTCGCGGCGACTGAGGACGAGGCGCGTCGGCGCGAGCAGGAGCTCTACGATCTGCTGCCGATCGAACGGCTCACCACCGCACTGCTGGGTAACCTCGGCCTGCCCGCGGACTCTTTCGGCCCCGATGATCCGATCAGCGTCGACGATCTTCCCGATGCCGTTCCGGCCGGTGCGTTCTCGACGGGGTTCAGCATCTCCACCCGCGCGCTCATCGCGGAGGGACCGCGTACTCCGCGCGAGTTGATCCAGCAGGGCGCCGGCGGCTCCGGCCACCGCCTCCTGGTCGGCTCGGCCGAGCAGGTCGCCGACGATCTCGCGTCCTGGTTCGACGCGGGCACCGCCGACGGTTTCACCATCATGCCCGCCGAGACCGCCGTCGACCTGGAGAATTTCGCGACCCTGGTGGTGCCGATCCTTCAGGAGCGCGCTCTGTTCCAAAAGGATTACTCCGCGCCGACATTGCGCGCCCGCTTCGGTCTCCCCTTCCCGGGGGACCGCGCGGCGGAAAGCCTGCCCGCGTAATCACCGCAGTCCAACGGCCGCCCCACTCACCTTCGAGCGGGGCGGCCGTTTCGCTGCCGGTCCGTTACGGGGTCGCGCCGCAGTTGGGCCCGGTGACCGCGTCCTGAGGCGGAACCGGTGGGTGGTCTACCGGCGGTGTGCGCGACAGGGGAATCAGCGCGATCGCGGCGAGAAGGGCGGCGAGCCCGATGACAACCAGGAATCGCCAGTCACCGAGCCAGGTGGCGGCCAAGGGAGCGCCCGCACGCGACAGCGCGATCGGGACCGTCATCACGGCGAGGATCCCGGCGAACTGGGGGACGCCGAAACTGTCGGCGACGATCGACGGGCGCGCGATCACGCTGGTGCCGTAGCCGGTGCTGAAGGCGACGATGCAGGCCAGCGTGAGCGGCAGTGAGGTGCCTGCCAGCGGTAGCGCCAGCAATCCCGCCCCCTGGAGGGCGAAGGAAACCCCTGTCACGCTGGTCATCCCGAAGCGGCGAGCCAACGGGGCCAGGGCCAGGCGGGCGGCGATCTGGGTGACGCCGACGGCGATCGGGAGGGCGGCGGCGGACACGGGCGAATAGCCGATGTCGCGGAAGTAGGTGACCATCATCAGCAGAAAGGCCGACGTGGACCCGCTCTGGGCGACGAAAGAGACCACCAGCAACCAGAATTTGCGGTCGCGGAGCGCGTCACCGAGGCGGACGCCGGTGCGTTGCGCGACCCGGCTGGTGTGCGCTGCCCGGCCCGGCACCGCCCACAGGTGCGCGGGCACCACGATCACCGCGAAACCGATCGCCAGCACCATCAGTGTTGTGCGCCAACCGAGTTGCGTTTCGAGCCAGCCCGCGAAGAAGTAGTACAGGCTGGTGGCCAGTCCGACGACCGTGGTCACCGCGACGATCGCCGAATCCCGGTGTTCCGGCTCGGTGGCCACCACGAGAACGGCGAACGCGGCCTCGTAGGTGGAGGTGGCCAGTGCCAGCCCGATCAGTGTGAACGCCGCGTACAGCTGGGCCAGGCTCTGCGCCTGCGACCACAGCAGAACCGCGCCGACGCCGAGCGCCGAGCCCGCCGTCATCAACGCCCGCCCACCGTAGCGGTCGAGCAGATTGCCCACCGGCACCGCGGCCAACGCCCCGATCAGCGTGGAAATGGTGGCAGCGGCCGCGATTTCGGTGCGTGAGACCGCCAGGGCCTGCGACATCGGGACTAGCAGCACGGTGAAGGCCTGGATCATCGCGCCGTAGCCGACGGTCTGGGTCACCGCGAAGACCGCGATGAGCCGGAACCGTCGACTGCGCACCGGGTCGACGGTCAGGACGGCGGCGGCACTCACTCCCCGAGCAACGGCAGCAGCTGGGAACCCTGACGCTCGATCTCGCGAAGGTACGGGGTGTCGGACAGCACGAAGTGGGTGATGCCGAGATCGCGGTATTTGCGCAGCGACTTGGCGACATCCTCGGCGGAACCGACCAGCCAGGTGGTACCCGCGCCGCCCCCACCGTGTTTGCCCGGCGCGGTGTAGAGATTGTCGTCGAGCACCTCGCCGCGTGCGGCGAGGTCGAGCAGACGCTGTTGACCGACGGCGGTGCGACGGTGCGGATTCGACCCACTCTGGCTGTTCTTCGCCATCTCCGCGACCTTCGCCTCGGCATCGGCCCACGCCTGCTCGGTGGTGTCGCGGACGAAAGTCGTGATGCGCAAGCCGAATTCGAGCGGCGCGTGCTCCCGGCCCAGTTCGGCGCTCAGCGCGCGCAATCGTTCGATGCGCTCACGTACCCCTTCCAGCGGCTCACCCCAGAACAACTGGACATCTGCCTCGGTCGCGGCGACCCGTTCCGCGGCCTCGGAGGCGCCACCGAAGTACAGGGTCGGATGACGGCGGTCGCCTCGCGGTTCGATGCGGGGCACCACCGTGGAGTCGGTGATCTGGAAGTGCTCGCCGCGGTAGGTGACGTTCTCCTCGGTCCACAGCTTGCGGACGAGCTGGAGGAACTCCTTGGTGCGGGCGTAGCGGTCGGCCTGGTCGCCCTCGCTGTCACCGTAGGCGGCCAGATCGTCCTTGCCGGAGACGATGTTCACTCGCACCCGACCACCGGAGAGGTGATCGAGGGTGGCCGCGGCGGAGGCGAAGTTCGCTGGGCGCCAATAGCCGGGCCGGATCGCGATGAGCGGCTCGAAGGACTCGGTCCGCGCCGCCAGCGCCGCGGCGACGGTGAGGGTGTCGGGGCGGCCCCAGCCGGTACCGAGCAGCGCGCCCTTCCAACCGTGTGCCTCCAGCACCTTCGCCTGCGTGGTCAAGGTGTCCAGGCTGTTGTGATCGGCGGCCACGGGCTCGCCGCGGTGACCCGGCGTGACCTGATTGGGGATGTACCAGAGGAATTCGAGACTCATGTTCGGTGGTTCCGTTCGGTGGTGATCAGCGGGCCAGCGCAGCGAGCTGGGCGCGACGGACATCGGTGGTCTGGCCCTGGACCAGGACGAAGAGGACGGAGCGGGCGTGTAGTTGCGCGGTGTCGTCGCCGCTGAGGCCACGGCCGGATCTGGCGATGAGCAGCGCGCGGCTGATCGCCGAGAGTGCCTCTCCGCTGGCGACTTTGGTGGCCAGGCGCTCATCGAGGCGATGCGGTCCGGTGCCCGCGGCCGTGGCTTCGTCAGCGAGCGCGTACGCGGTGGAACGGATTTCGGCGACGCGTGGGCGCCAGGTCGCCGCGACATCGGCGGCCAGCGGCACCGTGCTGCGCTCCAGCTCGGTCAGGATCGTCTCGGCGAGGCCGAAGTGGTGGGCGCGCGCGTCGCTCGCGGTGCCGGTGTCGTCGATGCGCGCTTGGTCGAGACTCTGTGTGGTGAGAACGTTTTCGTCGGGGACGAAGACTTCGTCCAGGTGCACGCGGGCCGTTCGGCTGCCCGCGACCGCACCGAGTTCCAGCGGTCCGGTGCTGCGGGTTCGTGGCCCGACCGGAACGAGCGCGGTGACCACGGTTTCGGTGTCGGGTTCTACGGCGGCCACCGTCAGCGCCGAGTTGAGGCCCCACCCGCTGACCCAGGACAGGGTGCCGTCGAAGGTCCAGCCATCGGCAGCCTTACGTGCCACGACATAGTGATCGGGGAACCGCCGCACATCGCTGACTCCGGCACCGAGCAGCAGCTCACCGCGCAGAATCTGTGCGGCCAGCGCCGATACCGGGGCACCTGCCGCGGCGATGCGCCCGGCCAGCGGCGCGTGCTGTGCCCAGACCAGCCACGTGTTGAAGCAGGCGCCCGCGATGATCTCGTGCACGCGACGGTCGGTGTCGCGGTCGATCGCGAGACCACCGAATTCTGTGGGCGCGAGATGATTGAGCAGACCGAGGCCGCCCAGTTCGTCGATCCGATCCGCGAGCACCCCGGTGCGGTCCGTCGACAGTGCGGCGGGTCGCAACACCTGCTCGGCGTAGTCGCGCACTCGGACGAGGAATTCGTCGTTCGCGTTGTCGTGCGCTGCGTTCACGTCGAAAGTATCGACCCGCACAGCGAGCGAATGCCTGTGTCTACCCCCGCTGTGTACCGAGCCGCACCGGCCTCTACCTGCGCGGACAGGAGGCAAGCGGAGATAAATTCCCGCAGAGCGAGAAGTCTGTGCGACGCGTCAGCAAACAAGGATCTGCCGGTGGACACCGCCGCGGGCAACGATGCGGCATTCCTCCATCCTCGCGCGATCGGTGCGCGGCGATCAGCGATCCGCAGGGCGACAGCCTATTTCCTGTCGATCGGGCTGAATTCAATGGTTGACGTCGCCGCAGCGGACCGGTCGTATCCACCCAGCCGCCCCGCTGACCACCGGTGATCGTTGCCGACATCGCTGCGCCCCGTACTGCGACCGCGCCGCTCGGATCCGCCCGACAACCCGGTGCCCGCCATCGGGTGTTGCACCAGGCACCGTTCACCGAACAGAAATGGCAGACGATGGCACCGAACCCACTGCACCTGGGTGTCGCGCTCGACGGCGCGGGCTGGCACCCGGCCGCCTGGCGAGCACCGAACTCGCGGCCCACCGAATTGTTCAGCGCCCGATACTGGGCCGACCTGGTCGGCACCGCCGAGCGTGGTCTGCTCGACTTCGTCACGATCGAGGACAGCCTGCGTGTGCCCGGTCCGCTGCACACCCGCGACGACGATGCCGTAGACCAGGTCCGCGCCCGGCTCGACGCGCATCTCATCGCCGCGACGCTCGCCCCGATCACCCGCCACCTCGGTCTCATCCCCACGGTGACGACCACCCACACCGAGCCGTTCCACGTCTCCACCGCCATCGCCACCCTCGACTACACCTCCCGCGGCCGCGCGGGCTGGCAGGTCCGAGTCTCGGCAGGCGCCGAGGAAGCCCAGCACTTCGGGCGCCGCGAGGTCACCGACCCCACGCCCGCCGAGTTCGCCGACATCATCGCGACCGGCAAGCTCCCCGAACACGCCGAAGCACTGTTCGAAGAGGCCACCGACGCCGTCGAGGTGGTGCGGCGCCTGTGGGACAGCTGGGAGGACGGCGCCGAGATCCGCGACGTCGCCGCCCGCCGCTTCATCGACCGCGACAAACTGCACTACATCGACTTCGAAGGCCGCTTCTTCAGCGTCCGCGGTCCCGCCATCACCCCGCGCCCACCGCAAGGTCAGCCGGTGGTCACAGCACTCGGCCACGCCACCCGCATCTACGAATTCGCCGCCGCGGCAGCCGATCTCGTCTTCGTCACACCCACACGCGAGCACGGACCGGCCGAGATTCTGCGACAGGTCGCGACCGCCGCCGCGACCAGGGTGGGCGAACCGCTGCGGGTCTACGCCGACCTGGTCGTCTTCCTCGACTCCGACGAGGACACCGGCGCGCAACGCCTGGCCCGGCTCAACGACCAGTCCGGTGCCGAATTCTCCTCCGACGCGGCCATTTTCACCGGCAGCGCCGAGGAGCTCGCCGATCTGCTCGCCGACTGGGACGCCCAGGGTGTCGACGGGTTCCGGCTGCGTCCCGGTGTCGCGGTCGATGACCTGGCCGCGATCGCGGGCCGACTCGTGCCCGCCCTGCAGCATCGCGGATTGTTCCGCACCAGCTATCCCGAGGGTTCCCTGCGCGGACTGCTCGGTCTGTCGACCACCGTGCCCAACCGTTACGCCAGAGTGTGAGGTCCCACCGATGAGTACACCCCGCAAGCAGGTCATCCTCGGCGCCTACCTCGGCGGCGTCAACCATCACACCGCCTGGTGGCACCCGCAGGCAGGCAGCCAGATCGATTTCAGCTCCTTCGAACACACCGCGCGCACCGCCGAACGCGGCAAGTTCGACTTCTTCTTCCTCGCCGAAGGTCTCATCCTGCGTGAACGTGCGGGCCAGATCTTCGACCAGGACATCATCGGCCGTCCCGACACCTTCGGCGTGCTGGCCGCCATCGCCTCGGTCACCGAGCACCTCGGCCTCGCGGGCACCATCAACGCCACGTTCAACGAGCCCTACGAACTCGCTCGGCAGTTTGCCACTCTCGATCACCTCTCCGGCGGACGCGCCGCCTGGAACGTGGTCACGTCCTTCGACGCGTTCACCGGACAGAACTTCCGGCGTGGCGGCTTCCTCGACCCGGCCGACCGGTACGTGCGGGCCGAGGAGACATTGAATGCTGTTCGAGCCCTGTGGGATTCGTGGAACGTCGACGATATCGTCGCCGATAAGGACAGCGGGCGATTCCTGGCCCGGCCCGATGCCGGTGCGTTCGAGTTCCGTGGCCGGCAGTTCGACATCTCCGGCCGGTTCACGGTGCCGCGCAGCCCGCAGGGCAGGCCGGTGATCCTGCAAGCCGGCGTCTCACCACAGGGACGCGATTTCGCCGCGGCCAATGCCGACGCCATCTTCTCCCCCTACGGCAAGCTTCCCGAGGCCGCGGACTTCTATCGCGACATCAAGGCTCGCGCGGTAGCGGCCGGGCGCTCGCCCGACGACATCAAGATCCTGCCGTCGGCGAGTTTCGTCCTCGGCGACACCGAAGCCGAGGCGATCGAGAAGTACCACGCCATCCGCAACGAACAGGTCACCGGACAGACCGCGCTGATCCTGCTCGAACAGATCTGGAACCGGGACCTGTCCGGCTACGACCCGGAGGGCCCGATCCCCGATATCGAGCCCGATCCCGACGCGGCGCCGTTCATCCAGGGCCGCGCCTTCCTGCACCAGGACCGTTTCGCCACGGTCAAACGGTTGCGCGAGGTCTCCGAGGCCAAGAAGCTGACCCTGCGCGAAACGGTGATCGACCAGTTCGAGCGCGGTCCGATCGTCGGAACACCGGCCCGGGTCGCGGAGAAGATCGACGATTTCGTCAGCAGCGACGGCTCCGATGGTTTCATCCTCGGTTCCCACCTCGTCCCGACCGGCCTGGACGAATTCGTCGACCGCGTGGTCCCGCTGCTCCAAGACCGCGGCGCCCTCCGCACCGAGTACACCGGAACCACCCTGCGAGACAACCTCGGCCTGCCCGACCTCCGGTCGGCCACCGTGTCCGTCGATGCCTGAGTGATGGTGCTGCTGTGGGCATCTCGTGCCGGTGCCCACAGCAGACCGTCCCGCACCCGGCCGGAAAGGACTTCGACACAGGCTCTAGGGTGCCGAGCAGGCAGCAGCGTCCAAAGCGCGCGAACCTTCCTGGTAGCGGTCATCCATCAGGTCCTGGTTGAGGGCGATGGTGACGGCACGGCCTGTGGTGAGGACTACGCCGTCATAGGTCACGGTGCCCGACAGACCGCCGGTATGACCCCAGAGCTCGTTGCCGCACGACATCGTGATTCGCGCCAGGCCGAGACCGTAGGCCCATGTGCCGTCCACTCCGGTAGGCCGGACATTCTTCATCTCCGCCAATTGCGCGGACGGGAGCAGCTTTCCGTCCAACAGGGCGAGGAAGAAATGGTTCAGGTCCGCGCCGGAGGCGACCATCGCACCGGCCGCGCCGGCCCACGAGACGTTCTGGCTGGTGTAGTCGACTTGTACGCCACCGATCTCGGTGTACCCCTTCGGATGGGGGCCGCGGATGTCGACTTCATCAGGACTCGGGTAGTAGGTGTTGCGCAAGCCGAGGGGCTCGATGATGCGATGGGTGACCTCAGTGCCTACCGGGTTTCCGGTGATCTGCTCGATCACCATCCCGGCGATGGCATAGTTCGTGTTGGAGTATGCCCATTGCGCACCGGGCTCGAAATCGGCTGGCGCGGTGAGCGCGTTGCGGACCACTTGGGCGATATCCGTTATCCCCCAGCGGACTTGCTCGGTGAGGCCCGCGACCTGGCCAGGCTTGGGCGGCGCCCCGAACTCGGCCGCATACTCGGGCAGTCCGCTGGTGTGCTGCAACAGGTTTCGGATCGTGATCCGATTGCCGTCGATACCCGGCCCGTGCACCACGCCCGGCAGATACCGTTCCACCGGCGCATCCAGCTCGACCTTGCCCTCGGCCACCAACTGCAGCATCACGGTGGCGACGAACGGCTTGGTGTTGCTGGCAATCCGGAGCCGATCATCGTCGGAAAACGACCTGCCGGTGGCCACGTCGGCCACACCTGCGGTGACTGTCCAGGTATGACTTTTGTCGGTGATCACCGCCTGAGCTCCCGGATAGCCTTGGCGCACCGCACTGTTCAGCGCGGCCGTGATCTCCGCCCGGCCCGCTTCCGTGGCACCGGGCGAAGTGTCCACGCCGCACGACGTGGCTATCGAGACCGTCATCCCCAGCATCGCAAGTTTCATCCGCATCCCATGAAACTAGGGAGAACGCCCTGCCACGAGAAGCCTGCCGACTCCCCGATACCCGGTAGTGCTGACACTACCGACGACGACTATCGGGTGGCGCGCAGATCTCCGAAGACCCCGACGCAGTTACCGCCGGTCGTATCGGTCACTTGAAGCCGTAGGCGCAGCGGCTTGTCGAATTCGAGATGGACCGGCACCGTGGCACCCAGTTTCACCACCACATCGGTGAGCAGCGCTCCGTCGGCGTAGATCTGGAACTGAACAGCGATGTCGCTGGGCGTCGAATCGTCCTGAATGCCCAGCACTCCGTCGAGCCTGGTGAACTTGCGTCCCAGGTCGTACTCGACGAACGCCAGCTGCTCGCGGTAGGGCTCGAGCAAGACAGAGCGACTGTAGGAGGTCCCCGACACCTGGCTCGGCCCGACATCGAGATCCGAGTACTTTCCTCCCGACAGTGCTTTGAAATCCATCACGTACTGCACCGCATCGGTGCTCACATCCGACAGGGCGCCCGAAGTGGAACTCGAGGTCGTCGTCGAAGTCGAAGTGGCCGTGGCCGATCGAGACGAGGTCGGAGCGGCGGCAACGGCACTCGCCCGCGACGTGGTGGTGGAAACAGGCGCCGCTACTTCGCTCGTCGTGGCGGACGAGCGCTGCGTGGCCAGTACCACCACCGCGCCGATCAGCAGGACACACGTGATCCCCAACGCGACGGTGGCGACCAGCCACGGGTTGCGTCGGTCGTCCGCGGGCGACGGCAGGTCCGCGAAGATGGCGTCCAGGTCCGCTTGGGTGACCGCGGCGGTGATCTGTTGAGCCCGCAGATCGAATTCCCGGAGATCGATGCGACCGGCCGCCTGATGCTCGTTGAGAAGCGCCAGAGCGCGATCCTTTTCGACTGTTCCGATCCGTGGAGTCATTTTCTCTTCCGATGTACGGAGTGCGGGAAATCCACACTCAGCCGATAGTTTGCTGAAGTAGTAACTTTGACGAAACGAATTACCTCGCCGACGCCTGCTCAGCGCTTGCGACCGGGTGGCTCAGTGCAGTGCACCCGGGGCTTTCCCCACGCATTCTTGGCATCCTGGGATCGCCTCGTGTCGAGCAACGTCAGCCGGACGACACCGGAGATGTCGAGGTCGACCTCGCGGGCGGCGTCCGCCATCGACATCTCGCCCGCGAAGGCCTCTCGATCATCGGCCTGCACAACGAAACGGCCCACACCGTCGGACGACGCGGAATCGGCGTCCTTGCCGATCCAGACCGAGAAGCGATCGCACTTGCCGCCCACCGTCCATATCGCGCGGTTCATCGGGTCCGACGTCGTGGACGGGTAGTACCCGACAATGCTGCTCGGGAAGCTCGCCGAACCGATCCGAACAGGATCGACCGGGTCGAATCCGTTGTTCCAGGTAACGGATCGGTACGAGGTCAGCTCGTACCACCCGGCGGAGGGCGCAACCGTCGGGGACACGAGTTTCGACGTGGGAGTGACGGACGTGGTGAGCGTCGGCGCGGCGGTGGGCAGAGTGCGCTCGTCCGTCGACGTCGGGTCCGGCGATGCCGAGGTCGCCGAGGTGAGTCGCTCCAGAAACGACAACGCGCCTTCGGCATTCGCGAGAGCTGCGACTGCCAAGGCCGACACCGTCGTGGCGGCCAGCCATCGCGATCGCCTCGCTTTGATGAAACTCACGACATGCTCCAGTCCAGATTCATGACAGTGGTGGCACTGTTCGCGGCAGCGTTGCCGACAGCACACTCACCGGGTAGATAAATACGTCACTATTTGTTCTGCCGCAACCTGATCGGCGAAATCGGACCGCCCGAATCGATACCGTTCGGAATTGAATTCCGGTCGGTCGGGTCAATCCACCGCGCGAACCAGCTTCTGTTGTTCGGTTTTGAGTTGCCCGTAGGTGTCGCGCACATAGCGCACGTAGGTCGCACCCGGGTGCGGCACCAGGGACCGAACGTGCACGCCGTCGGATT
Organism: Nocardia sp. NPDC058114; assembly: GCF_042884695.1. Taxonomy (NCBI): domain Bacteria; kingdom Bacillati; phylum Actinomycetota; class Actinomycetes; order Mycobacteriales; family Nocardiaceae; genus Nocardia; species Nocardia sp. NPDC058114. The sequence goes on from NZ_JBHVTK010000014.1 coordinate 35,318, forward strand.
CGGCGGCCAGTTGCACTTCGACGGACGCGACATGCGAACAGAACGTCAGCAGCGGTTCCGGAACTTGGTAATCCGGTACGAGATCGGCGTGTTCGATGATCAGATCACGCATTGCCCGGTTCACCGGCATCAACGCGTGGTCGCGCCACCGACGCCAGTTGTCGGTGGCGAGGTCGGGACGGCGGTGGGACGCGGCGGGCAACTGCGATTCACGCAGCTTCTCCCAGATGCGCTCGTTGATGTCGACCATGACGTGCAGCGGACCGTACAGCTCACGAATCTGCCTGCTGATCCTGAGCAATCGCGCCTGTCGGCGTTCCTGCGCGAGTTGGCCGCGCTGGTTGAGCAGGTAGGCGAGTCCGGCGACCGCGACGGTCGTCACGGCCGTGATGAGAGTGGCGACCATGTTCACGGATTTCACCGTAGTGACGACGAGGCCGAAGCGGGATAGTGCTGCTGTTCAGGCGATTACAGAGTTTTCCAGCCGACTTTCGACAGGAGTCGCCCCCGCTGAACGAGACTCGAGCTTCTCGGCCCGGGCTGCGATCTCCGCGACCCGAGCAGTGTCACGAACCTGGGTGCACAGATCGATCGCGATGCGCCAGTGTTGTCGCGCGACCGCCGGTTCACCCCGGGCGACCGCGACCTTCCCGAGCCCGTCGTGGCCACGAGCCTGCTCGACGGCACTGCCCGCCATGCGCCCGAGCGCGACAGCGCGGTCGAAGGCCTCCCACGCGTCCGCGAGATCGTCCAGCGCCAGATAGGCGTCGCCGAGCACATTCGAGGTCATGGCCTCGTCGACGAACAGGTTGAACGTCCGGAACATCTCCGACGCGTTCAGCAGCCTCGGCACGGCGTCGAGAAATCGGCCGAGGTTCACCTCTATGAGGGCCGTATCACGCAACAGGATGGCCCTGTTGCGCGGAGTGCCGTGCACGTCGACGAACGCGAGTGCGCGGAGGCTGAGCTCCAGCGCCTCCGCGAAATCCCGCCTGCGCACGTGCACCCAGGCCTGGTGGGCCACAGCGGTGTGTTCGCCGTGCCGATCACCGAGACGCACGAACAGCAGCCGGGCTCGCTCGTACAGCGCCGCAGCGGCCACGTCGTCACCGGCGGTCATCGCGGCGAGACCGAGATTGTTGCAGGTCACAGCTTCCGCGTAGTGATTGCCGGCCCGGACCGCAGCGGCCACGGCCAGCCGATGGGTCTCGGTCCACAGCTCGATGTCCTTGGTGATGAACGCGAACCCACGCACCGCGAAGGCGAGCTGCCAGCACTGCTCGTCGAGCCCGTGCCGGGTCGCGGCACGGGCCACGGCGGCCACGTTGTCGCGTTCGGCGGTCATCGCCTGCATGGCCTCGGGGTAGGTCGACACCGTCGCGTCGACGCAGGGCGAGCTGGGCGCCATCTGCGCGCGGTGCCGAGACGGGGTCAGGATCCGGTCCATGCCATCGGCGAACACGGTGTACCGATCGACGAGGCGAGTGACGGCTGCCCGCGTGGTGACATCGTCGAAGTACGCGGCGGCGCGACGACGCGCGAAGTCGCGCAGCAGATCGTGGAATCGGTATCGCCCGCGCGCGTCGGGTTCGAGCAGACTCACCTCGACCAGCAGGCGCAGGTGCCGCCACATCGCCGAGGGCTCCACGCCCATCAGCGCCGCGCCGCTCCCGAGATCGAAACTCGTTCCCGGGTGCAGGCCGAGCACCGTGAACGCGCGCGCCGAATCCGCTGGCAGGCGAGCCACGGAGTACTCGAACAAAGTCTCGACATCGCGATCGCCGTCGTGCAGCATCTCCAGTTCGACCCGGGGCTCGGCGCCCCCTTCCGCGGATGTCGGCCACATCTCGCTGCGCAAGATCGCCGCGGCGATCCGCACAGCCACCGGCAGGCCGTGGCACTGCCGTGCGATCGCGGCGCTCTGCTGAGGAGTCGGTGTGCGCTCAGCGGGCAGCCCGCCCGTGAGGCGATCGAGCAGCGCTACCGAATCCGCGTCCGCCAGCCGTCCGATCGGCACTCGGTCCACCTCGTCGAGTCCGTTGAGCGTGCCGCGGCTGGTGACCAGGATCGCGGAGGCGCCCGCTCCCGGCAGCAGCGGCGCTACATGGGCCGCGTCCAAGACATTGTCGAGCAGGACGAGATACTTCCCCGCGGCGAGCATCTCCCGCAGCAGCGAGATTCGCGAATCCGGTTGAGCGGGAACCGATTCAGGAGCGAGACCCAGCTGGCGCAGCAACGCTCCCGCGGCCACTTCCGCTGCCACGACCGGCCCTGCGGCGTAACCGTGCAGGTCGAGAAACAGGCAGTTGTCGGGGAATCGGGGCAGCAAACGTCGGGCTGCGCGAACCGCGAGGGCGGTCTTACCCACACCTGCGAGACCCGACAGCACACAGACCGCGCTACCGGCACCCGCTATCGCGATCACCTGGTCGAGTTCGCGTTCGCGACCGTGCAGAACCGCGATGTCGCGCGGCAGGTGGGTGTGCTGGTTCGCTACCCGTGCCGAGGGCTCGGGCTCGGGCTCGTCATCGGCGGTTCTCGTGATACCGCCGGGCTCGCCGCGCCGCTCGATCTCGAGCGTGTCGCGCAGATCGGTCAGCCGCTTGGCATCGGCCCCCGAGATGTGCAGCGCTGCCAGCAGTATGTCGAGACGCCCAGTGCTCGGCAGCGTGTTTCCCTTCAGGTAGGCATACACACTGCTCGTAGAAACGTTGAGCTGCTTGGCTATTCGCGAGCATTCCACTCGACCGTGCGTCTTCTCGGCTCGCAGTGCGGCGGCTTTCAGCTCACCGGCGAATCGTTCCATCTCCGGCGTTCTCTCCCTGCCGCCCATCGTCAGCCTCCTGCTCGGACCGCACAGCACCGCTCAGGGTTTTCGAGAGCTTTCCAGAACCCCAGGCGCCTCGCACCTCGATCGTGCTGGCATGACGGCTCAGTCTACCGAAGGAGACGACCGTGTCCGATGCGATGAGTCGACCGAAATCCCTGGAACACATCCCCTTCGACGACACCACGGCGGGGGCGAGTGCCGCTCCGTCCCATCCGTACGGTCTGGTGCTGGACACCGACGGGCGAATTCTGCTGGTGGACAGAACAGAAGAACTCCTCGACCGCCAGTTCTCGCAGGTCACCACCGAGACGTTCGACGCGGCGACCGCGATGGCGCGACATCGACTACCCGTGGACCGCAACAGGTCCCGGCGCGATGTCCACCGGGGCGCGTGAGCGGGGTGTTTCGCCACGTCTCGCTCGTCGACTCCGTCCTCACCTCGATCGACCGGCACGTCGCCGCCCACCCGCCGGAACGGGGCGGCGGACTGCTCGGCCCGTTGGGGCTGCCCCTGATCACGGCGTTCCTTCCGGACCCGGACGCGATCTCGACCGCGACGACCTTCCGCATCTCGCCCGCGTTCCGGCGGGCACTCAACCGAATAGAAGAAACCGAGCCCGACCTCGAACTCAAGGGAATCGTGCACTCGCACGCCAAGGGCGCGGAGCATCCCTCGGTCGACGACCTGGCGGCCTTCACCGATTGCCTCCGCCTGACCCCCTGGCTCGGAAGGTACGTCACTCCGATTGTCACGCACCAGAATCAGCGCACGAGCGACCACCAGGTGCTGCTGCCCAACGGCCTCCTGTCGGTCTTCGTCTCGGTGCCGACCCCGCTGGGGACGGTCGAAGTCCGTCCCGCCCGAGTTCAGATCCTGCCGGTCGGTCGCGACTGCACCAGTCTCGCGACAGCACTCGGCACCTCGGCCTCCACACCGAGGACTGTCGATGTCGAGGGAGTCGTCCATGTCACGGTGGTGATGCGCACGGCGGGACTGGAGTTGACGCTGCTGTTCCCGCTGCTGTATCCGACACAGGCGCCGATTGTGCTAGCCGAGCGCACCGACGAATTCGACAGCGGTAGATCGACATTGCTGGATAGCTTCGGTATCGACCACCGACACCACCGCATACTCCCGCTGCCCCTCACCTGGGACCTGACCGTTCCGGCGGAATCCCGGTTGGCGCGGGCGCTACACGCCGCGCCGGATCCGGTGTGGTGAATTCCTGTCGCGATGCGGCCGGGAACACGGTCCCGGTCGCCTACCATTCTGGGCCGTCACCGGTTTCGGACGGGTGGAGATCGTGGTGTCTGTGAATCGTATTCCGCTCGGGCAGAACGTATTCGGGACGTCGATCAGAAGGGAAGAAATGAAGAACAGGACAACGATGGCACCGGCACGGGCTGCTGAGCAGCCCACCGCGCTCCAGTGAGTACCGAGCAGGACGCGACCACCCCGGCGGCTTCCGACAACGTGGCTCCCCGGGTGTTCGTCTCCTATTCGCACGACTCACCCCAGCACAAGGAACTGGTGCGCGAGTTCAGCACATTCCTGCGCAGCGAGGCGGGCGTCGACGTCCGGCTCGACGCCTGGGACGACTACGAGCGCCGCGACTGGTCGCTGTGGGCCATCGAGCAACTGACCAACGCGGACTTCGTCCTCGTCATCGCCTCCCCCGCCTACAAACGTCGCGCGGACGGCACTGCCGCCGCGGACGAGGGTCGAGGCGCGCAGTTCGAGGCGGCGATCATCCGCAACGGCCTCACCAGAGATCTGCGCGGGGAAACCCGACGGATCCTGCCGGTCATCCTCCCGGGCCGCTCGGTCGACGAGGTCCCGGTGTTCCTGGCCGCCCATTCCACCACCCACTACGAGATCAGCGAATTCACCACCGAGGGCATCAACGATCTGCTCGCGGCGTTCAGCGGAGTCACCGAACACCCTGCCCCGCGTCGCGGCACATGGGTCGGCCCGCAGTGGGGTAGTCGCCGCACCGAACCGCAGGGTGCCGACGCACCGCGTAAACGCAAGGCACAGCTGCTGACCGACGCTTTCGACCCGATCACGCGAGGCCCGGATCTGCAGATCACCGGAGCCGATCTCAACGGAATCCACTACGGCAACAGCATTGTTCACCGCTGCGCGAACTTCTGTGGCGACCCACGCAGCCCGATCGAGTACAACCTGCGCCGGTCGTTTCGGGAGTTCGAAACCGTGGTCGGCGTCCTCGACGACGCCGTGGACGCGCGGCAGATCGGCTACTTCCAGGTCTTCCTCGACGGCGAGGCGCAGAAACAGGTCGAGGTGGCCCATGGTGAACCGGCGCGGATTCGCTACGACGTGAGCGATGTCCTGCGGCTGCGCCTGGTCGCCTATCGGCCTGACACGGTCGCCAATCCGATGCTGGCAGGCTTGGGTGCCGCTGTCGGGCGCCCCAGCAAACTACCGGCTCTGGCCTGGGGAAACCCCACCCTGTTCGCCTGAGGCCGACCTCTCCTTTTCCAGTGGCGTTCAGCGTTTTTCAGCGTTTCCACGCCACGCGCCGGAACGCCGCCGCGGCCGTGCATCCTCGATTCGGCAACGCCCAAGGCGTCGTCACGAGAAGGCCCGCCGATTCGGGCGCCGGGCGGGGTGCGCTCGAATCGGCGCACCTCCGCCCATCGGAAAACGGATAAGAGGATATCGAATGCGATTTGTCAACGCATTGTTCGTAGCGGTTTTCGGAATCATGCTCTGTGTAGCCGGATTCAATTTCTACGGTTCCGGCGCGATCGTGCTGATCGCCCTGGGTCTGCTATCGGTCGGGTACGGCGGATATATCGCGTTCTCGCGTGGCAGCTACTTCATGACGGATTGGTTCTACGCGCTCCCCATCGTCGGTGGGCTCGTCCTCTTCGCCGGCCTCAATCGTTGACAGGGATCGGACCACACATGACATTCCGACGCATTCTTCCGGTGACCGCAGGCATCCTCTCGGCTCTGACACTCGTCTCGTGCGGGCAGGACCCCAAGGATGTGACCTGTTCGGAGTTCGCCGCGATGAGCTACGAGGACCAGAACGACACCCTCGACGACCTTCTGGCCGACCATGATCTGCAGACTCTGTCCACCGCCAACACCATCGGTGTGCGCAGAGAAGTGGATTCCTACTGCGGCACCTTCGGATTCAGCAAGGACACCGGCGGCAAGGCAGGCCGCAACGGCGCGGAGTCGATCGACGACGCCGTCGACTGGGACTCCGGAACATGGGGCTGAACCCGCCGGCCGCGGACCACCGCGGCCGGATCCGCATTTCGGGAAAGGTGAATACGCAATGACCGTGGAAATTGCCGTCGCCATGTTGATCGCTTGGGCGGTCGGCAAGGCCAACCGGGTCGGGAAACCCATCAATGGACTCACCGACGAAGCGCTGGACCTCGCGGTGAATCGAGTACGCAACGCGGTGGTTGCCAAACTCGGTGGCGACCCGGCCGTCCAGCAGCTGCTGAACGAGGCCCGCGCGACCCGTGGTGCGGTGTCCTCGGCCACGCAGGTCGCCGCCGAACGGTCCCTTTCGGTAGCGGTCGCCGGCGACAGCGGCTTCAGTGCCGAACTCGACCGGCTGACCGCACCGCCGACTCCGCCACCTGCCCCGGCCGGTTCCGGGTCGCGGTACAACAACTCCGGCACTTTCGCCGGTGTGATGGGCGATATCAGCGCCACCGGCCCGGTCACTGTGAAGAGCAAGATCGTGCATCAGGCCAAGCGCCACCCGGTCCTCGCGACGTTCGTCGTCGTCGGTGCGGTTGCGCTGCTCGGCTTCTCCGCCGACCGGTTGATGAGCGATCCGAGCTCCGGTCCACAGCCGGGTGGTGGCGCAGAGGCCATGGCAGGCACGTGGACAGCATCCGACGGTACCGGAACAAAAACCTTCGGTTCCGACGGTGGCCGATGCGACGGATTCTTCTACAACAACGGCGAACCGCTCGACATCGGCGGACCGATGACATGCTCGATCTCCAGCAAACCCGATGCGGACGGCCGGTACACGCTGATAGTGACGCAGAGCCCCAATCGAGCGAAATACCGCGTCGAGTTCACAGATGCCGAGCACGCCTCCGTTTTCGATACGTCCGGGACCGAACTCTACGGCCTCGAGCGTTTCTGACCGGAAGGAACGGACCGCGGCGCTACAGTCGCTGGCCTATGAGCCGATCGCACGAACTCGCCGTACGGTCGTGGCCGCGTCTTCGTTCGGGTGACACCGTTCGCCTGGTCTCACCGGCCAGTTTCCCCGACGAAGCTTCCTCGATCCTGCAACTGACCCAGACCCTGCAGGATCGAGGTCTTCGGGTCGAAGTCGGAGACCACGCGTTGGACCAGCACGGTTATATGGCAGGGCGAGACGCCGACCGACTCGCAGACCTCAACGCCGCCTACACCGATCCCGATGTTCGAGCGATCATCACGACGAGAGGCGGGGCAGGCGCCTACCGTCTCCTCGACGGACTCGACTACGACGCTATCCGCGCCGACCCGAAACCCCTTGTCGGATTCAGCGACATCACCTACCTACATCTGGCGATCTGGCGGAACTGCCGCGTCCCAGGCGTCCATGGCTGCCTCGCAGGCCGCCGGTCGACCGAAACCGTTCACCATCTATTGACCAGCCCGCGACCATACGTGCTCGAGCGCAACTCGAAACTGATGTCGGTCGCGGTCGAATCAGCCGGGCGCGCACAGGGATTCGTGATGGGAGGTTCGCTGGCCGCCATGGCAGGCATGGTCGGTGCAGGCCTGCCCGACCTCACCGACTCCATAGTCCTCATCGAAGCCCAACGCCAAATCGGGCTCGGACAGATCGACCGCCAACTCACCCAGCTGATCCGATCCGGAGCCTTCGACGGTATCCGAGCGTTCGCCCTGGGAAGGTTCCACGGGTTCGAGGATTACACCGACCGCGGCTGGAACCTCATCGACGTCCTGCGCGACCGCCTTGTCCCCCTCGGCAAACCGATCCTCGGAGGCCTGGAATTCGGTCACGGACCAGATCCGCACGCGATACCTCTCGGTACTTTCGCCGAACTCGACACCGACAGTGGAACACTCACGCTCAACCCACCTGGCCGCTCGGAACTTGCCAGCCGCTGACTGCTACACCCGCCGAGCAAACTGATGGTTCGCGGAAGGCGCGACAGAGGACAGGTCGCTGGGCTGTTCCGCCGCACGGCGTCGGCCTCGTGTCATACAGAAGTTCCGAAGTCGGATTCGCGACATCGAGGCCGCCATTGTTACACCGGCAGAACTGATTCGGCCTGGCTGGTTCCAACTGTCCATCTTCGCCGGACTCGACGGGGACAATGCTGGAATGCCCGAGTTGATGTCGGCAGTGGTCGATCCCGCTGCGTTCGCCACCGATCAGCCCACGCTCACCGCGGCCGATGGGCTGACGCTGCGGCCTTGGACCGTCGCCGATGCGCCCACCGTCTACGCGGCATTCCAAGACCCCGCGATCCGGCAGTGGCATGTTCGGACGGCCGAGTCCATCGAGCAGGTTCGCCAATGGATTCACCAATGGCGCTCGGCTTGGTCCAGCGGCAACGGTCAATGGGCCGTCACCAGCAACGGAGAGGTCGCCGGACGCATCGGATTGCGGCAGTCGGACCTCACCGAGAGCGTCACCGAACTCGCCTACTGGACCCTGCCCGCCCGGCGCGGGCACCACATCGCGCCTCGCGCCGCAAACATGCTGACCCGTTGGGCTTTTCACGACGTCGGATTCGACCGGATCGAGCTCACCCACTCGGTCCACAATCTGCCATCGTGCCGGGTCGCAGCCAAATGCGGATTCCCCTTCGAGAGCACGCTGCGTGGCGCCGGCCGCCACAGTGACGGCCGCCACGACATGCACCTGCACGCCCGACTCCGCACCGACTGATACCCGGCCTGATCAGCGAGAACACGGGCGGGACAAGCTGATGTGCCTAGTCAGGATTGGGCGGCATCGTGAGGCAGAACGGATGTCCCGCCGGGTCGAGCAGAACGCGCCAGCGATCCGGTGCGGGCTGGAACTGCGCCTTTACCGCACCGCAGCCGATCGCCGCAGCCTCGGAGACATCGAGATCAGTCACGAACAGATCCAGGTGCATCTGCTTGGGTACCCGATTGCCGGGCCACTCCGGCGGTATGTGGTCCGCCACTCGTTCGATCGTCAGCGTCACCCCCGATCCGCGCAGCACCACCAAATCGTCGGACTCGTAACGGATTTCGAAATCCAGCAACGCCCGGTAGAACTGGGCGAGGTGTCGGGCGTCCCGGCTGTCGAGGGCGATCGCACCGAACCTGGCTATCGCGGTCATGGCTCTCCCTACCTGTGACCCCAGCCTGACGCGGGAGTCGACGTCCTGCCATCGATACCATCGTTTGCCGTTCATAGCTCTACGGTGCGGACATTCGAAGAGAGGCGTCAGTCGCCGGGAGCGGCGGTCTCAGCTACTCAGTCGAGACAGAACTCGTTGCCCTCGACGTCCTGCATCACCAGACACGATTCATTGACGCCATCGGCACGCAGTAGTCGCAGGCGTACCGCGCCGAGCGGGATCAGCCGTGCGCATTCGGCTTCGAGTGCGGCGACGCGCTCCTCACCCACGAGCCCGGTGCCGACCCGCACGTCGATGTGAAGTCTGTTCTTCACGACCTTCCCCTCGGGCACGCGCTGGAAATACAGGCGCGGGCCCACACCTGAGGGATCGACGCACGCCGAGCCCCTGTGCTCGTACCCCAGCACCTCGGACCAGAAACGAGCAACACGCTCAGGCTCCGCGCAGTCGAAGGTGACCTGGATCTGTTTTACCGACACCATCGATCCACCATAGAGAGCAAGTCTCGAGTCGTCTCCACTTCGGATCGCCACGCACACAACACGGTTTGGGCTGACAACGCCGAGAAGTCGGGCCTGGCGGCCGGCGTGCGGCAATGTGCGTGAGACTCGGGTACACCATTCGGAGGGCAACCAGCACAGAGCGCCTCCAGGACAGCCATCATGACAACTCAAGTTGTCAGCCAGGGAGGACTGAACCTACCTCGCCGAAGTCGCGCCGAAGTGACAACTTCAGTTGTCAACAGCCGGGGCGGTCGGCCACCGTTTGCGGGCCGCCTGTCGACTGATCCCGACCAGCCGGCCCACATCACCGTAGGACGCGCCTGCGGCAAGCGCGATCCTGGCGCATTCGTCGACCCGTTCAGCAGCGGCCCGGCGCGCGGCATCCGCTTCGGCCAGCGCCGCCAATGCCGTGCACGGCTCTTTCGGCTCCGGCGGCACACCGTCCATCACCAGTGGGCGCAGGCACGGTCCGACCAACTCGACCAACCGCTCCGCCGGTGCATCGGACACCCCGGGAATGTGCACCATGTAACGCGCGACCAGCACGCCGAGCACCAGCGTGCCGATCAGCGCGGACCGCCGTTCAGCATCTGGGCCAACCAGCACGCGCGTCCACGGACTCGTCTCCGGATTCACGATCGCGCAGCGCACGGCGTGGGCCGCCTCCGGATGGGTGAGCATCGACCTCAGTACCGGCATCGTTCGGTCGTCCTTGCGGTCCACATCCGCCAAGGCGTGCCGAAGCAGGCGTTCACCGAGTTCCTCCGGCGGGCCTTCCAATGCGTCGTCGAGGGTGATCGGAATGCCCGAGACCGCATCGAACAGCGCGTTCTTGGCGCCGAAATGCTGCATCACCAGCGCCGGATCGACGTCGGCGCGCTGCGCGACGGCCCGAATCGTGGTCTCGAGGTAACCACGCTCGGCGAAGAGCTCGCGCGCGGCGTCCAGGATCACCTGCCGGGTCTGACTGCGCCGCTCGGCCCGGCTGACGGGCGCGGACGCCGCGTCGAGTTCCTGCCCTGTCATCGCAACCTCGCTCAACATCTGTAGACGAAATAGGCGGCCGTGCCTATGCTGATCTCAGCCTACAAGCGTAGAGCAGACGCGCAGTGCCGCGCAGCAGCTCGACCTCTCCCCCGAGTTCTTCGAACGGATGTCGATGACCAGCCGAGATACCCAGCCCGCCACCCGAGCTCACGACGAGACCACGCAGACCGCGGGCAGGCGCAACCGCCGCCTGTCGTTCGTGTTGGGCATTATCGTGACCTGCCAGCTCATGGTCGCGGTCGACAGCAATGTCGTCAATATCGCCCTGCCCGAAATCCGGTCCGGACTCGACATGTCCGGACCGGCACTCGCCTGGGTGTTCAGTGCTTACTCACTGGCCTACGGTGGCCTGCTGCTTCTGGGCGGCCGGGCCGGCGACCTTCTCGGCAGGCGCCGGATGTTCATCTGGGGACTCGGCCTTGTCGTCGCCGCCTCGATTCTCGGCGGCGTCGCACCCGACGAGAGCTTGCTGATCGCCGCGCGTGCGCTGCAAGGCGTCGGCTTCGCCTTCGCGAGCCCCGCCGCCCTGTCGATGATCGCCGCCACGTTCGCCGATGGGCCCGAGCGCACGCGTGCGCTCGGGGTGTTCTCCATGGTCACCGGATTCGGTATCACGCTAGGCCTGATCCTCGGCGGCATCCTCACCACCCTGAGTTGGCGTCTGGTGTTCTTCATCAATGTGCCGATCGGCGTGCTCACCATCGTTCTCGCGCTGCGCTACCTGACCGAAACCGAGCGCCACACAGGCACATTCGATCTCCTCGGGGCGATCTTGTCCACGCTCGGCATGGTCGGCGTCGTCTACGGGCTGACTCGCGGGTCCGAGGGCTGGGCCGAGCCCGCCACCGTGATACCGACCGTTGTCGGCATCGTGCTCATCGCGGCGTTCGTCTGCGTCGAACGGCGCGCCGATCACCCGATCATGCCGTTGCGCCTGCTCGGCGATCCGGTTCGGGCCGGCGCCTACCTCACATTCGTCCTGCTGATGGCCGCCATGGCGGGCACCTACATCCTGCTCTCGCTCTACATTCAGGAAGCACTCGGTTTCAGCCCGCTGATCGCCGGAATCGCCTTCCTCCCCCTGGCTTCGGTCCAGTTCGCCATGGCGAAGTCGGCGCCGAGACTGATCGCCCGATTCGGCCGCAAACAGGTATTGCTCACCGGGGTGGTCCTGATGATGCTGGAAGCGATCTGGCTGACCACCACCCATGCGTCGACCAACTACTTCACCGGCGTTCTCGGCCCCTTCATCCTGCTCGGCGCCGGTCTGAGCCTGGCCTTCGTCACGTTGAACATGACCGTGCTCGGCGGACTCGAGCCTCGCGACATGGGCGCCGCGTCCGGACTACTCCAAGCGACCCAGCAGCTCGGACTTTCATTGGGCGTGGCCATTCTGACCACCATCTATCAGTCGTCCCGCGCCGAGCGGGCCCAGGAGAACACCGGAACCAAGGACATCCTCGCGCACGGCATGGCCAGCGCGGTGATCGCAGCCGTGATCTTCACGGCAGCGGCCCTGCTGATCAGCCTGTTCATCGTCAAGGTACCCAAGCCGGCGGGTGCGGTCTGACGTCGGTTCGGCCCCTGCTGGCGTGGTTCGACAGCGACCGGACGAAGTGCTTGCTCCCCGTGCCTGACCCGCGACCGCAATTATTGCGAGTGAATGCCGATTGCCGCATCTCGTCGAGCCGCGTCTTGTTAAGAGGAATCCGCTCCGGTAAACTCTGAGCAACCCACGGAATGCGGATACTGCACTCCCGCAGACAATTTCGCTGGGCATGCGATCCTCGATGATGCACCGCGACACCGAGCAGAACAGTCGCGCACCAATAGCCCCCTCACCGCGATGATAGCCACCACGCGTGGTCCACGGGCAGACGATTCGAAAAGTAGAAGTTTCCGACAGGACCTGCTTCCATTCAACGGCGTCGAGTGGGCGGTCCTCAGTATCACCGAGGAGTCGATCATGACCGGCAACCCGTCACCGGTATACAACGTCCCGGAGGAAGAGCCCTTCCAGCGGGAGGCGGTCGCCGAGGGGATATCCATCGCCGCCGCGTTCATGCTTGTCATTTTGGCGGCGGTCTCCATTCTGCAGGGCATCTCCGCGATCGCGGACGACAAGTTGTATGTCGCCGGAATCGAATACGTCTACGAGTTCGACACCACGACGTGGGGCTGGATTCATGTCGTGCTGGGCGCCCTCGCTTTGATCTGTGGCGTCGGCCTCGCGATCGGATCGACGTGGGGCCGGTACGGCGCGATGGGAATCGCCGCACTGGTCATCGTCGCGAACTTCATGTCCCTGCCGTACTACCCGGCATGGTCCATCGTGATCATCGCGCTGAGCGTCGTGATCATCTGGGCTGTCTCCACCTGGCGACCCGAACGCTGAGTCCTCGTCGGATCTCTCCCCGATAGCTCGTCTACCGGTGGGCGCGACGCCGACCAGGAGGAACGATGGCGTCCCTGTCGATCGACCGACGCGATCGGTCACACCGCAACGATCTGCGTGCGTTCACCGTCGGCGTCGAGGAAGAGTTCGTGCTGATCGACCCCGCCACCGGGCGCCCTTGCCTGACCAACACCACCGTCGCGGCAGCCGGAACCGACAGCGCATTGCAGCTGGAACTCTCGCAGTGCCAGATCGAAACCTGCACCCCCGTCTGCGCGAGCATCGAGGCGGTGCACCGCGAGGTTCGACGAGCCAGAGTCACCATCGTTGACGCCGCGGCTCGCTCGGGCTCGCTTCCGCTGGCGGTGGGGGTACCGATCTGGGGGCCGCCCGCAGGTTCCATCACCGACACGCCGAGATACCAGCGCATAGCCGAACACTTCAAGGCACTGGCCGACCAGGTGACCTGCGGTTGCCATGTCCATGTCTGTGTCCCCGAGCGCGACCTCGCGGTGCAGGTCAGCAATCACCTGCGTCGTTGGCTGCCCGCGCTGTTGGCGTTGACAGCGAATTCCCCGATCGCCGAGGGCATCGATACGGGGCACGCCAGTTGGCGCCACACGGTGTGGGCGCGGTGGCCCAGTTCGGGCCCACCACCGTATTTCCGCTCGGCAGCGCACTACGACGACATCGTCGCGGGACTCGCCGAAGACGGACAGATTCTCGACCCGGCGATGGTCTATTGGGATGTGCGATTGTCGGCTCACCTGCCGACGATCGAGATCCGGATCAGCGACGTGCCCGCGACCGTCGTGGAAACGACACTGTTGGCGAGTCTGGTGCGGGCCCTGGTCATCACCTCGGTCGCCGCCATCGGCCGTGGGCACCTCGCCGATCCGATCACCCGGACGCACCTGCGCTCAGCATGCCGCTACGCCGCCCGCAACGGGCTCTCCAGCACTCGATTCCCCACGACCATCGCGGGTCGGCGGGATAGCCGCCACGCCCTGGCCCAATTGCTCTGCCATGTCCGTTCCGCCCTGGAGGAATCCGGTGACTACGAATTCACCCGCGACGCGCTGGCGGCAGTGCTCACCAGCGGTAACGGTGCCGTCCGGCAACGCAGTGCACTACGGGAAGGCGGCCCGGCGAACGTCTTCGCTGTGCTCGCACGACTGACCGTCGAAGGGTGCGACATCGGCAATTCCCAGCGGAGCAGATGACAACGACCAGCGAGTTATGAGCGAGCAGGCGGGTGGATGATGCGCGACGACAATGAAGCTGTACAGATCGATCAGGTGATCGAACGCTTGATCGCCCGTTTTCCGGCAGAGCCACCGGCGGGGATAGAGCTCCTGGTTCGCCGTATTCACGAGCGCTTCGCCGATGCCCGTGTCCGCGATTTCGTTCCGCTGCTCGTCGAGAAGGCCGCTGCGCAAACTGTCGGCGCCTATCCGATCGAGGTCACCGGCGAGGACCCGCACAGCGCCGAGGCGATGGCTACGATCTAGCGAGGTTTCACGGATCTCGATCCGCCGACTCAGACCGGTGAAACGGGCTCGAACCCCAGGAGTTCATCCGCCCCGGCCCGCACGATTCCGGCACACGATTCGGGAACTTCGCTCCACGCGCCGGGAAGGTCGCGCAACGGTTCGGAAACCACGAAACGGGTGTGGTCGCCGAGGCGGTGCAGCACTTCCACCTCGGGGTACAGCGCGCGCAGCTGAGCGATCCTCGTCGAGAAGAACAGCGATCTCGACTGACGTTCACTGGAGTAGCGGAAAACCCACAGCGACTGTCCATCGGTCGTCGCTACCGTCATCTGGACCGGATTCTCCACCTGGTGCGCGCGGCCTACGTCTTCGACGAATCCGACCGCCCGGGCGACCGCGCCGAGTGGATCTTCGGTGAGACCGAAGGTCAACGCCAGATAGAACAGGGTTTCCGAATCCGTCGATCCTTCGAGGTCGGGAAACAATGCCGGATCGATCGCGGTGACCAGGTCGCGCCGGACCTCGCGAAAGCCACGCAGTGCTCCGTTGTGCATCCACAGCCACCGGCCGTGCCGAAACGGATGGCAGTTACTGCGCTGTACCGGCGTCCCGGTCGACGCGCGGATATGGGCGAACAACAACGGCGTGCGGATCTGACCGGAGACCTCACGCAGATTTCGGTCGTTCCACGCCGGTTCGATGCTCTTGAACACCGCGGGTTCTGCACCCTCCCCATACCAGCCGATGCCGAAACCGTCACCATTGGTCGTCGTGGCTCCGAGTCGGGAATGCAAACTCTGGTCGATCAACGAGTGCCGCGGCGTGAACAACAATTCTTCCGCGAGAATCGGCTCCCCGGCGTACGCCATCCATCTGCACATATATCTATTCAAGCAGACTGAATCGCCGATGTTAAGGAGTCGACAATGCCAACAGTTTCGATTTCACCGCAATAAATTTCGTTTCCGCCGGTGCCCCGATTGTGGCGGCCGGCGATACCTGGGCTATCGCTGACGTTCGAGGCTGGAGCTCGAAACAAGCGCGGCGGTGACGACACTCTTCTCTGCGGATCGGCGACTTCCGATCGCCGAACAGCGATTGGGCGCCGTCGCCGGGGGTAGGCGCACCCTATGGACCACGCCGTCAACGCGGACGGCTGACTGAGCATCATCGCCCGCGGCTGCCTGCCGGCGCCCCGGGCGACGACCACCACCGTGACAGGAGACCAGCGCCGATGATCGATATGCACCGTGTCGCCGAACTGCCGAACACCGTTGTCCGCACCACCTTTCAGACCGGGGCCCGGTTGCGGCATGCACGGGTGTTCCACCCGCGCGGCGTCCGCCTCGCGGGCCGATTCCGTGCCACCAGCGCCTACGAGCCCTGGTTCGGACCCGGCGACCGAGCGGTCATCGCCCGGCAGTCGAAAGGCATCGGCAGCCCCGGCGGCGTGCCCGACGTACTCGGGCTGGCTTTCCGGGTACTCGATCGCGACGAACGTCCCTGGGACTTCGCGCTGGCGACCACCGGGCGCAGTGCGATGGGCCGGTTCGTCATCACCCCCGCTCGTACCTGGGCAACGGCCCGTTTCGGCACGCTGCTGCCCTACCGATTCGCCGACGCCCCACCGGTCTGGCTTTTCGCCGAACCGCTCGACACCGACGACCTGCCGAATACCGCGTCCCTGCGTGCCCTCGACGATCACCTCGACGACCGGGTGATCCGGTTCTCGATCACGGCCGATGGCATCGGCCGCCCACCCGAAACCGTCGGCGAACTCGACCTACGGCGAGCCGAGCCGGGCGAATACCGCACCGACTTCTTCGATCCGATCCTCAACCATCCCGCCGACGTCGCATTGATGCCGCGAGTGGTGAACTGGCTGCGCGAAAACGCCTACACCGGAAGCCGCCGCGGCCGCACCGACGACGGCGCCCAGCCCGCGATCTGATCGGCGAGTTGGTCAGAGCCCCGGTCACGTCAGCTCGGACGTGAATAGAAGTGGATTGTGGCGAACCGAGAGTCCCGAACGATCGTCACCTGGGGGTAGTCGGCTCTGATGTCGCCATAGGGCGAGCTGGCGAACAATTCGATCGCGTTCGCGCAATCGAAGTTCCAGTCTGTGCGTTCGGTCGTCGGCTCGAATCCCAGCCGCTTGGTCAGCTCGGCGCAGGTAATCTTCTGCAGCGGTTGGGTATACGTCGAATCGGTGTACATCGCCCGGTAGTCAGGGAAGTGTTCCGCTGGTGCGACATAGCTGCCTGCGTAGCCGCACATACCCGCCAACGGCGGGCACCCGAATCGCCGCATGCTGACCAATTCGAACGAGTCGGGTATCCAGACGCTCCGCCGTTCCATGACCCGTCGCGCCTCTTCGGCGGACAGATCCTTGTCCAGTTTCGGCATGACAACGGAGGCGGCACACCCCCACAAGAGCGCTCCACACGTCACGAGCGTGAGGACGGGCCAGAACCACCGCACATTCGGGCTTTTCGACACGACCTTCTCGCTTGTCAGTGGGCACGTAGCCGGTTCGAGGCGGAAAGTACTCGAAGGTGCCCTGGGCGCCGATCGCGACCAGCATACGTCGCTGCGGGGTCGGGTCGGCCGCTCGCAATGGCCTTGCCGGGGTGCGGTGGAGCGCGTTCGTCGATCCGTCCTCTACTCGGTCGCACACCGGGGTCCGCCGGGTGAGCGGTCCGCGACCGACAGCCAAGGAGCCGACCACCCCGCGGGTCGCGATCCAAGCGCATGTTAGAACTGGACATATGCCGCATACGAGTCCTGTTGCCGCCTGGAAGACCCTCCGCGAGGGAAACGATCGCTTCGTCGAAGGACGACTGCAGCATCCCAACCAAGGCGCAGCGAACCGAACCGAACTCACCACCGGGCAGCATCCGTCCGCGATCCTGTTCGGGTGCGGCGACTCCCGAGTCGCCGCCGAGATCATCTTCGACCGCGGCCTCGGCGACATGTTCGTCGTGCGCACAGCCGGCCACGTCGTCGACGGCTCCGTGCTCGGATCGATCGAATACGGTGTCGCGGTCCTGGATGTGCCATTGATCGTCGTCCTGGGGCACGACAGCTGTGGTGCGGTCCGCGCCACGATCGACGCCCTCGATTCCGGCGCCGTGCCCGGCGGATTCATTCGAAGCGTCGTCGAACGGGTCACCCCGTCGATCCTGCTGGGCCGCCGCGAAGGACTGAGCTCCGTCGACGAACTCGAAGCACGGCACGTGGAGGAG
The DNA here is from genome assembly GCF_042884695.1 of Nocardia sp. NPDC058114. Taxonomy (NCBI): domain Bacteria; kingdom Bacillati; phylum Actinomycetota; class Actinomycetes; order Mycobacteriales; family Nocardiaceae; genus Nocardia; species Nocardia sp. NPDC058114. Next base: position 53,191 of record NZ_JBHVTK010000014.1, read on the forward strand.
ACCGGCCTGTTGCTGACGCAACGGTCGAGCACTATCGCCGAGAAGATCCAGGCCGGAAAACTCGCCATCGCGTGTGTCACCTACAACCTGTCCGAGGGCAGGGTCCAACTGAACCGGGTGATCGGCAACATCGGCGAACTCGAGTAACCGCAGCGGTCCGCATCGGATCCGGTACGGCGGCAACGTCTCTCAGTCCAGATCAGCCGCCGCTCGCGACCGAGTCAGCCGATTAAGCGGGCCGAAGGCGATGCCCACGATCACGCTCGCGGTCCGAAGAACTCGGCTCGGGCGGCCGCGATACGTGCCTGCGCCTGGGCGGCGCCTTGAAAACTGACCACGGCCGATCCGCCGCCGGCGAGCCCCAAAGCGATGAGGCCACCGATCACCGAGAGAAGATTCGGCTCGGGGAGGATCCCCGTGTCGCTGGTGGGTCGGACCTCGTGGGCGGGCACCGCCGCACCGACGCCGGGTGTGGGCACGGCGGGTGGATCCCCTGCTCCGGCGGGGGCCGGTGACCGAGGTGACTCTCTGGCGCCATTGGGAGCTGATCCGGTCGACGGTGCGGCGCCGCCACCGCCCGGCGAGTCGCTGCCCGGTGCACCACCGGGTTCGGCGGTGTCGGGCTGGGCACTCTCGGACTCGGGGGTTGCACGGGGCGCCGGGGCTTCGGGAGCTGATTTCGGGACAGGCGCCTGCGGTTCGGGTGCATTGCCGGGGTTCGGGTTGCTGCCCTGGTTTCCGCCACCGTTTCCTTGGTTGCCGTTACCGCTGCCGGGATTCTGATTCCCGTTGTTGCCCTGGTTACCGCCACCATTTCCCTGATTGCCGTTACCGCTGCCGGGATTCTGATTCCCGTTGTTGCCCTGGTTACCGCCACCATTTCCCTGGTTACCGTTACCGCCGCCCGGATCCGAATTCCCGTTGTTGCCGCCATTGCCGTGGTCTCCCGGACCCGCGACCAACCGAACAGCGTCGCCGTCGGCGAACCCATCACCGCCGGCAACCTCGGTGGAGCCCAGTCCCTCGGCGACGCCGATTCTGTCCGTGGAGACGACGGTCGGCTGAGCAGCCGCAAGCCCGCCGTAGCCGAGGAGCCCCAGAGCGCCCACGGCCCCTGCCACCACGGCTGTACGCCTCATCCGACCGACTGTCACGCGCCGCCGTCCTGTCCTCGATAGCCCTGCTCCCACCATTGCGGTCGCATCCGGCTCCCCCCGCGTTACGCATCGCCGCGCCCGAGCACCGGCAACCTACGGATCACACAGTTCGAGGTACCCGCGTGAGTCGGGGAGCTTGTGGCCGCGGCGGACGGTTCTGTCGGCCGCGATGGCTCGATTCCCGGCGATCCGTCGATTCGTGGGATTCCGCGGGCCGGTGCCAGGCGTACGATCAGCGAACAACATGAGGCGGGGGCTTCCAGCGTGAGGTGATGTCGCATGTTCGATACCGATGTTCTGATCGTCGGCGCAGGTCCGGTGGGCTCGGCCGCCGCCGTCGAGGTGGTCCGGCGTGGCGTCCGGTGCCGGATCATCGACGCGCAATCCGATCCGCCGCAGTACGCGAAAGCGGTCGGCGTCCAGCCCCGCACGCTGGAACTGTTCGAGTCGATGGGCATCCTGCGCGAGGTCCTCGACGCCGCGGTCCTGTTGCGCGGCCAGATCGTGTACATCAACGGCGCCGAGGCCGACCGCATGGATCTGGCGCTGCCCTCCGAGATTCCGTTCGGGTTCCTCGGACTCCCCCAATACGAGACCGAGCGGATCCTGCGACAGCACCTGGAATCGCTGGGCACGCGAGTTGAGCGCGGAGTCCGGCTCGTCGGGTTCACCCAGGACGAGGACGGCGTCGCCGCCGTGCTCGCCGGACCCGAGGGCGAGCGCACGGTGCGGGCACGGTATCTGGTCGGCTGCGATGGTGCGCACAGCACCGTCCGCAAGACGCTGGGCCTGACGTTCGAGGGCGCGGCCTTCGCCGAGCAGTACATGCTCGGCGATGTCGAGCTGGATTGGTCACAACCGCACGGCTACACCGTGCGGTCGATGCACCAGACCAACGGTGTCACCGACGACGTGCTGGTGTGTGTCCCGCTGCCCGGCCACCACCGATACCGGGTGTCGATGCGGGTTCCCCCGGAACTGGCCTCCGACAACTCCGTCGGCGGCGACAGGGTCGAACACGGACTCGGCACCGGGCCCGGACCTGCGCTGGCCGATATTCAGGCGGTGCTCGACCGGCTCGCGCCCTCACCGACGACTGCCTCGCACTTGCGCTGGTCCTCGATGTTCCGGATCAGCCATCGCATCGTCGACTCCTACAGCCGGGGAAGAGTTTTCGTCGCGGGAGATGCCGCCCACATCCACCCGCCCACGGGCGCCCAGGGCATGAACACCGGCATCCAAGACGCCCATAACCTCGCTTGGAAGCTCGCGCTGGCTGTCGCAGAGCTAGCCGCGCCGACGCTGCTGGCCAGCTACGACGCCGAACGCAGACCGATCGGCGAGGAGGTGGTCGGTCGCACCGTCCGCGACGCCCGCGACGGGATCGGTGCCGGCGAATCGGACCCCGAACGCGTGCTGCTCCGCGAGGCACAACTCCTGATCGACTATCGCGACAGCCCTATCGTCACCGAATCCCCCAGCGGCGCACCGTTTCCCCTCGCGGGCAGCCGCGCTCCGGACGCGATCGGGCTGACCCGAGACGGCGTGACGTCGCCGTTCCGGCTCTTCACCCTGCTCACCGGCCCCGACCACACACTGCTCTGGTACGTCGGCGACACCTCCGACACAGCCACTCTCACCGAAATCGAACGCCACGTCGACCTGCTTCGCAAACTGACCGACGGCCGCCTCGACACCTATCTTGTCGCGAGCCCCCGCGCCGCCGTCGACCCGACGATCCTCCCGGTCATCCGTGACAGCGACGGCGACTTCGCGCGGCAGTATCACTGCACCGCCGGCGCGACCTACATCGTCCGCCCCGACGGCTACCTCGGCTGTGCCGCCACCCCTGCCGCCCCGGACGACCTCATTCGACATTTCGAGTCGACCTTCGCCCCGGCCCCCGAAAGTGTTCTGGGCACCGCCTGATTCACCAGCCCAGCAACAACATTCCCTCCCATCAGCAAGGACACACGACTCTTACAATGGCCCAGACGAGGGCAAACCCATAGTTGCAGTCGAGTACGACGCGAGAAGGTCGGGATCTCGAATGCGCGACCCATCAGCGTCTTCGGGAGCTATGCGGGCGAATCAGCCTGTGCCACTGAGGTTATCCAGAGCCCGATCATGTCGGCGGTCTGATCGATCACCGCATCGCGGTCCATGCCCTCTTCGTCCATCTTGACCGAGCGCAGCGCGGTGGAGAAGCCCGCGTTGAGCACGATATAGGCCATGGTGTCGACGTCGAGGCCGTGGGTCGGACCGAGCGACTGGATCAGGTAGAGCTTGATGAGCATTCGCAACCGCGGTTCGAATTCGGGGATCCCGCTGCCGTAGAACTGAAGGTCGGCCACCAAGGCGCGCACGAGGGGGCCGTTGGCTACGAGGATTTCGACGCCGACACGGATGATCTCGGCAACCGTGTCGCGCCGAGGTTTGTCGGCGACCGACTTGGTGAGCAACCGAGCGTATTGTTCCTCGGCCTGCACGAACAGGCTGTCGGTGAGTTCCTTGACGATCTCTTCCCGGTCGGTGAAATACCGGTACAGAGTGCCGATGCTCATGCCGGCCTCGGCGGCGATCCGGTTCGTCGAGGTGTTGCCGATACCTCGATCACCGAACAGCTGAGCGGCCACCTCGAGAATCCGCGCTTTGGTCTCCTTCGCGCGATCCTGCTGAGGGCGTTTGCGCTGTTGATCGGCGTGGGTTGGCATCAGGTAGACCTCGAGAGCAGGCGGAACAAGAGAGAGCGAGAACGCACACCGCCATGATCACGAAAACACCGGAATCGGTCAATTGCCACCCGAAGTCCGAGTGCCGCACTCCTGTTTGCGCTTTCGGGCCTCGGGTAGGCCGCCACTGTACGAGTTGCAGCGCCTCGAAGGCGCGCAGCTGCGAACGAATCCAGGCTGTGGCGGCGACGCAGGCAGGCTGGGGAATGGAGTACTCGTGAGCACAGTAGCCGCAACTGTCGATGTAGACGTCCCGATCCGTACCGCCTACAACCAGTGGACGCAGTTCGAGACCTTTCCGCAGTTCATGGAAGGAGTCGAGCAGGTCAGTCAAGTCGACGACCGGCACACTCACTGGCGCATCCATGTCGGACCGTCGACACGGGAATTCGACGCCACCATCACCGAACAGCATCCGGACGAACGAGTCGCGTGGAGGTCCGACGACGGGCCCAACCACGCCGGGGTAGTGACATTTCACCGTCTCGACGACACCCATACCCGGATCACCGCGCAAATGGATGTCGACCCGGAGGGTTTCGTCGAAACCGCCGCCGACAAGCTGGGCGTGCTCGAACACCGAGTGAACGGCGACATGAAACGCTTCAAGCAGTTCATCGAGACCGAGGGCCGCGCAACCGGAGCTTGGCGTGGCGATATCCCGCGCCCCGATGCCGGGATCTGAACCGCGACGTTTCGGGTGAGGCACTACGGGCCGCCGTGTTGGGCTGTCGCGCACCCTCAGGAGTTCGACCGGTAGCCGTGAAGATTGTCCGGCGGCCGACTTCCACGGTGTGATCGGCGACCGCTCGCAGTAGCGGCCCAGCAAGGTCACGTCGACATCCACCGCCTGAGTGCCGGGCGGCAAAGAAGGTCGAGTCCTCGGTTCCCGAGCCCGAGGTCAGGTGAGGGCTACCGCGATGCGCCACGGCGGCCGGCGACCAACAGGGATCAGAGCTGTTCGGTGTTCCGCAACGCTTCGGCTACCGCTTCGAGCCGCCACTGCGCCCGGCTGGATAATCCGGCGGCGCACGTACACAGCCTGCGCAGATCCAGGTCTTGGAGTTGGGCGACAAGCTGGTTGTCGTGCGTCACCATCGCCGCAACGGTCTCGATATCACCATTTTCAGGAGTTCTGTCGAGTTGCTGAGCTGGACCAGAAATCGGCATAAGCGGTCTCCTCGTGTCCCGCACGGCAAGGCCACCGGCGCGGCGAAAGTTCTTCTGTTGGGGTGCAGACGGAATTCCCTTCTCCGACAACATCAAACAGCCAGAAATCGACCCGATATCGCAAACTTCGGGCTATTCCGGGGTGTCGTCATACCCCCGTTGGGCACCGCCACCGCGGACTCGTCGCGCGAGCAGCGTCCGCCACCGCACCGGCGACGAACGCCACAGTCGCAACGACAGCGGCGACGCCGGGCCGGGCGGCGGGAATCCGTGCCGGGTGCGGAGCGCCGAAGCGGTCAGCGCGAAGACACGACGGCCAGCAAATACTTGACTGATTCCAGAAAACGCGGAAAACTGCGGATGTGCCCACGGACGCGGAGTTCCAGCAGATGCTGCGGGGAGTTTCTGTGCGGGTGACAGCGCCGCGCGTGGCGGTGCTGAGCGCCGTGCACGCGCACCCGCACTCCGACACGGATTCGATCATCCGTGCCGTTCGGTCCCGTTTGTCGGCGGTCTCGCATCAGGCCGTCTACGACACCTTGCGCACGCTCACCATCGCCGGGCTGCTCCGGTGCATCCAACCTCGCGGCCTGCTTGCCCGCTACGAGGCACGAGTAGGTGACAATCACCACCACTTGATCTGCCGAACGTGTGGCGCGATCGCCGACGTCGACTGCGCGGTCGGCGAAGCACCCTGCCTGACTGCCTCCGACGACCTCGGCTTCGTGATCGACGAGGCCGAGGTCATCTACTGGGGCCTGTGCCCCGAATGCGCGGACTCCGCGCTCAGCGAACACAACTCCGCTCCCAGCCTGTAAGACCCGTCCAGGAAGGAATATCGTGACCTCCGATAGCCGCCCACCCGCTCCTGACGCCGAAACTCTCAGCAACAGCGAGAGCGAGAACCCGGCGATCCCCTCGCCCACCGCGGACACCGACCGTCGCCCCCACTCCAACAAGGACTGGTGGCCCGAACAGATCGACGTCTCGGTCCTGCACGCCCACTCGTCCAAGTCCAACCCACTGGGCGAGGACTTCGACTACGCCACGGCATTCGCCGAGCTCGACGTCGACGCCCTCAAAGCCGATATCGCCGCGGTACTGACCGACTCGCAGGACTGGTGGCCCGCCGACTACGGCAACTACGGTGGCCTGTTCATCCGGATGAGCTGGCACGCGGCCGGCACCTACCGCATCGCCGACGGACGCGGTGGCGGCGGTCAGGGCGCCCAGCGCTTCGCCCCGCTCAACAGCTGGCCCGACAACGCCAACCTCGACAAAGCTCGTCGGCTGCTGTGGCCGGTCAAGCAGAAGTACGGCGACAGCATCTCCTGGGCCGACCTGCTCGTGTTCACCGGCAACGTCGCCCTCGAGTCCATGGGTTTCCAGACGTTCGGCTTCGGCTTCGGCCGACCCGATATCTGGGAGCCCGAGGAAGTGTTCTGGGGCCCGGAGGACACCTGGCTCGGCGACGAACGCTACAGCGGCGACCGTAAGCTGTCGGGCCCGCTGGGCGCGGTCCAGATGGGCCTGATCTATGTGAACCCGGAAGGGCCCAACGGCAGGCCTGATCCGGTGGCCGCGGCACGTGACATCCGCGAGACCTTCGCTCGCATGGCGATGAACGATGAGGAGACCGCCGCCCTGATCGTCGGTGGTCACAGCTTCGGCAAGACCCACGGTGCGGGCGATGCGAGTCTGGTCGGCGCCGAGCCCGAGGCCGCGCCGCTCGAGCAGCAGGGTCTGGGCTGGAAGAGCACGCACGGCACGGGCAAGGGCAAGGACGCCATCACCAGCGGCCTCGAGGTCGTGTGGACGGCCACCCCGACCCAGTGGAGCAACGGCTTCTTGCAGAACCTCTACGGGTTCGACTGGGAACTCACCAAGAGCCCGGCCGGTGCCTGGCAGTGGAAGCCTAAAGACGGTGCGGGCGAAGGCCTTATCCCTGATCCGTTCGGTGGGCCCGCGCGCACCCCGACAATGCTGACCACCGACCTGTCCCTGCGCGAAGACCCGATCTACGAGGCGATCACCCGACGCTGGCTCGAGCACCCCGAGGAGCTGGCCGAGGCGTTCGCAAAGGCCTGGTACAAACTCCTGCACCGCGATATGGGTCCGCTCAGCCGCTATCTCGGCCCGTGGGTGCCCGAGGCGCAGCTGTGGCAGGATCCGGTTCCCGCTGTCGACCACGCACTGATCGACGACCAGGACATCGCCGCGCTGAAGAACACGGTGCTCGCGTCCGGTCTGTCGGTCGCGCAACTGGTCAAGACGGCGTGGGCCTCGGCCGCGAGTTTCCGCAGCACCGACAAGCGCGGCGGCGCGAACGGCGCCCGGATCCGGCTCGAACCACAGCGCGACTGGGACGTCAACGAACCCGCCGAGCTGGCGAAGGTGTTGCCGGTTCTCGAGCAGATCCAGCGAGATTTCAACGCCGCTGCTCCCGATGGCAAGGCGGTGTCACTGGCCGACCTGATCATCCTGGGCGGTTCGGCGGCGATCGAGAAGGCAGCCGGCGATGCCGGTCATCAGATCACCGTGCCGTTCTCGCCCGGGCGCACCGACGCCACGCAGGAGAACACCGATGTCGACACCTTCGATGTGCTCGAGCCGCGGGCAGACGGGTTCCGCAACTACGTGCGTCCCGGCGAGAAGGCGCCGCTCGAGCGTCTGCTCCTGGACCGCGCCTACATGCTCGACGTGACAGCGCCGCAGCTGACGGTGCTGATCGGCGGCCTGCGTGCGCTCGGCGCCAACTACGGTGGCAGCGCACACGGTGTCTTCACCGACCGGCCGGGCGTGCTGTCGAACGACTTCTTCGTGAATCTGCTCGACCAGAGCACGGAGTGGAAGGCCTCGGAGTCGGCGGAGAACGTCTATGACGGTGTCGACCGGCGGACCGGCGAGAAGCGATGGACGGCCACCGCCAACGATCTCGTCTTCGGCTCGCACTCGGTGCTTCGCGCGGTGGCCGAGGTGTATGCGCAGAACACAGCGGGAGCGAAGTTCGTGAACGATTTCGTCGACGCGTGGGTCAAGGTGGTCGACAACGATCGGTTCGATCTGCGCTGACCTCTCGAACGCCGATGATTGCCGTCGGCGCCCACGATCGAGCCGACCGGGTGTCCCGGTCGGCTCGATTCGTTTCGAGCGCTTACTTGCCGAACTTCTGCTGCCCCTCGGCCGCGCGGGTCGTCGGTGAAGCGGCTCCGGAGAACGCCCTTCGGCGAAAGGCCTTGTGCAGTCAGGAGTTACCGCCCGGCCGCCAAATCTGCCGCAGATTCCCTGGTCGGGACACGTTATTAAATGTTTCTTGAGAGAGTGCACCGGCTGCGGCGACCACGTCTGCCGCCTGATAGCTTGACGGATACGAATATCGGATTCTGCAAAGACCCTCGCGGCGCCGGGGCGGGACCGTGCGCAGGATCGGAACCCTGCTTGTCCGCTGGGTCGACCCGTTCATGCGGATGTGTGCTTGATCAGGAGCTTGCTTTGTCCGGTGCCAGAAATCTGAATTCCGCAATTCCACAGCAGTGTCCACTCGGGGCAGGCCTGTCCGGTGAGCGCAGGTGAGCGCACCGGATTCGTGGTACCCGGCGCCGGCTCAGCACGGTCCGTTTCTTTCGCCGCAGGAATTGCTTGCCGCGATCAACGGGGGCGCCGATTGTGATCAGCCGCTCGCGCGCTGGGCTCGCACCCTCGGGTCGTTGTATCGGGACTGGCTGGCCGAACCGTCCGCCGTCTGGGTCGGTCGTCAGATCGCGGAAGTCGCGCACACCATCGATGTGTGGATCACCGCGCAGCTTCCGCGGCCACGCCCCGGCGCTCCGCGGGGAATCGACACGGTGGGCGGGGTGATCGGCCGGGTCGCGGAAGCCGCCACCTATGCCCACTGGGCGCTCCACAACGCCGAGGACGCCCAGCGACATCGAGCCTGGCACCATCTGGCCGAGATGCGGGAGGGCTACGAGGACCTGGTGCGGTTGGTCCTGGACGGTTCGGTCAACCTGCCGAAGTCGTGGCCCACCATCAGCTGGCCGGCCGCGGCGACATAGAAATCTGCTGGGTCTCCCCGTTTCGAAGCGACACACCGGGGTATCGCCCGCTTGTAAACCAGAGACCGCCACCGGGGACAGGATGACCGAACTCCTGACCGGTCGGCGGGCGGTTGCCGGGACCAGCGCGTCCCGTTCGGACGCTGCCCCAGACGACGGCCCCGGCAACCGCCAACCATGGTCGGCGAGGCAGGATCCGAGGCCACCGTGTCGATGGGTGCTCACAGCAGCACCGGACCCTGCGACAACAAGAGCTGGTGCCTAGATCGCCGTCGGAGCACCCGTCGCGACTACGGTCGCCACCTCTGATGCGAATCCACCTCCGGCCGGCGACAACGGCCAATCCGTGGCGAGACGAAACCTTGCGCCGATCATCGACACCGCGTTCAGCACCGCGTCGACACCGTCCCACCCTCTCGCGATCGCGCAGGTTTCGCCGTCGACCCGAAACAGACACAGCATGCCGTCCCCGCCGCCGGCCTGTACAGGCCGGCAGATGGCAATCGTGTGCCGGTCGCCTGCGTGGATGATCGTCTGCGTCGCCACAACATCGGCGTCATCCACGGCCTCGGGTCGATCACCTGCGGGTGGTACCGGAAAGCCGAGGTTCGCCGGGACGACAAAGCGCGCCGACGCGCCGCGATTCGCCTGCGCGAGCAAGTCGCCGATCTCGAGCAGAGCCCGGTAGAGCGCCGCCAGCGAATCGGGGCCTTCGGTGGTGCGCCGCGTGTCCGCCAGCCGATAGGCGCACTCCACCTTCCCGCCAACCGGTCGCGGCCGACTCACCTCGATGACCACGATCTGGCCGCCTTCGGTGACGCGCCGGGACAAGATCGGTACTTCGACGGACTTTCTCACAACGCCTCCCACTCATGGCATCCACGCGGGCTGCCGCGGATTTTCCTGGTGCAGTAGTACTGAGGCGGATATGACTCAGTCGCGCAGAGATCGGTGCTCGAACCGACGCCAGATCCGGGTGGTCTGCAGCCACATGCGAAGTCCCCACGAACCCAACAGAGCCGAAAGGAACATGTGCAGGCAAAAGGCGATGACGACGAGCTCTGCCCCATAGTCGCGGGTCCACTCCCCCATTGCCGAGGACGCGATGCATCCCGCCGCCACAAGCACGAACGACACAATGACGGCCAGCGGCGCCAACGGCGCCAACTCGTCGCCGCGTTCCTCGGAGATACCGCGCGGACCGTCGCCGTGTTCCTGTAGCGCGAACCGATTATCGAAGTGAGCTCTGATGTAGACCATGAATCCTCCCACCCGGCTACCCCAGCCGGACCATTTCTCTTACGCGCCCGTTCATTCCCCCTATAACGACGAGGAGCTCAGCCGAGATTTGCGGTCGCCGCAATCGGTGCCGCGATCTCGGTGACCCATACAGTGCCAGATGGTGGAAGTCGATGGAAGCAGAAACAGAAATTCCCTCACCTCCCGAAGGGCCGTTATTTGCCGGTGACAATTGGCAGGTTTCCCTGATACGAGGTCACACGCGGCAAGCAGGCACTTCACGCATCGGACAGGCAAGAATTTCACCGGCGTAGTTTATGCAATCGTGACGAATGTGGGCACGACATGACTTCGAGTAACCTGTCGCACCATTTGCTTCCCGCTGGAATCCCTGGCCCGAATCACACTCGGCACTTCCAGCATGAATTCTCATTCACTTGCGTTGCCACTTACAGACCGGCACACCTCGAACACAATCCACCGACCCGAGGCAGTGATAGCAGCCAGGCATCGACATCTGCGCTGACCCCGAGAGAACAGCACCGAACAAATACGCGCGCGGCCGGTCAGTTGCGCCCGGTCGGGGTTTCGACCTCGTCGACATCCTTGTCGAAACGTAGACCTCGCCAACTCGGATGCCGCAACCGGCCGTCGTCGGTCCATTCCGTGAACGCCACTTCCCCGACAAGTTTCGGCTGCACCCACGACACCCCGTCCGGGGTACGGCCGATGCCCGATACCGGCGGATCAGCACGGTGCAGCGGTGCGAGCTGTTCGGAGAGATCGGCGAGCATCGCGGCCGTGAACCCCGTGCCCACACTGCCGGCGTATTCCAGGCTGCCGCGATCATCGGGCACGGCGACCAGCAAGGATCCGATCTGCCCGGCACGGCGACCGGTGCCCTTCTTCCAACCGATCAGCACGACTTCTTGGTGGGTGACATTCTTGACCTTGGTCCAGGCGGGGCTGCGCTGCCCGGGCAGGTACCAGCTGTTACGACGCTTGCAGATGATGCCTTCCAGTCCGAGTTCCTGCGAGATCGCCAGGGCGTCTGCGGCGGGACCGGGGAGCAAGTGCGGGACGCGCCAATGCGGGCGGGTCAACCCGAGATGTTCGAGGAGCTCGCGTCGCTGGGCATAGGGCAATTCGATCAGCGGCCGGTCGCCGATGTGGAGAAGGTCGAAGATCATGTAGGTCGCCGGAGTCGATTGCGCGAGGGCGCGGATAGCGGCTGGGTTGCGCTGGTGCATTCGCGGCGCCAATGCCTGAAACGAGGATCGGCCCGCGTGCTCGATCACGATCTCGCCGTCGACCACGAACCCGGGCTCGGCCGGAGCGAGCCCGGACAGCTCGGGCCAGGCGACGGTGATGTCGTTGCCATTGCGCGACTCGAGCCGCAGTTCGTCATCGATGTAGGCAATGGCCCGGATTCCGTCGTACTTCACTTCGTATGCCCAGCGGTCACCGTCGGCAGGCAGATGACCCGCCGTGGCCAGCATCGCGGCATAGTGCGGCAATCGGGTCATACAGGCCTCACCATCACCTGATCGATCCCCTGGACACCGTCAGCAAACATTCAGCATAGCCCTGGTGCGTTACGCGCCGATGTCGCGACGACCAACTCGGCCACCGTGTGGCCGTCCCCGGATCCACTGCGCCCCAAGCAGGGCACCGCGCACCGTCTGTCAGCTCAATCGTTCAGTCAGCTCGACGGTGACTTCGTCGCCATCGGTCTTTCCGATGCGGCGGCGGATCTCGGCGGCGACGGGAAGCTTGTGGGTGCCGTCGCCGAGTGCCATGAACGACGATGTGAACGCGACACCGTCCACCGTTCCCTTCACCTTGACCAGGCCCCGGGTGCCGAAGATCCGCGCGGAGTCGGGCAGTTGCACGCATGTCCACGTGTCACCCGCCCTGACTTTTCCGAGGACAGCGGTGAACGTGATGTCGATCGGTCCCGGTGCGGTGTTCATGAGAGCTCCTGTCGGGGTGCGGGATTCAGACAAACATGCCGAGCACGACACCGCTGACGACCAACTTGAGGACCCAGTCGGTCATATGCACCAGAGCGGTCGGTATCGGCACGTTCTCGTGGACGATGGCGCCGGCGAGGATGGTCACCGGCAGTACCGCCACGATCGCACCTACCGCCGCCCCGGCGGCGATGCCATGCCGATCGCCGGCGACGAGCAGCGCCGCCAGCACCCCCGCGGCCAGCAGCCCACGCAGCACCACGAACAGCATCTGGACCGGCATGCCGATTCCGGGACGCGGGGTACTCGTCCTCGACACCAGCGCGGCGATCGGCGGTGTCGCGTACAGCACCGCGCTGATGACGAACGAGACGACCGCCGCAACGACGACACCTGCAACTATCATGGCCAACTCCTTGAGTACGATCCAGTACTTAATCTAGGAGGATGAATAAGTACTGTCAAGTACTAATATGGGGAGCATGACCTCTTCTGCTCGACGCCGTGGCCGGCCACCCGGGAAGTCCGGCGCCGAACTACTCACCGTCGCCCGCGAGGTTTTTCTCGAGCGCGGGTTCGCGGGATCGACGATGGACGAGATCGCCGCACGCGCCGGGATCTCCAAAACATCGCTGTATCGCGAACATCCGTCGAAAGAGGGCTTGTTCGCCGCGGTCGTGGAGCACTGGACCGCCGCCGGGCGTGATGCGATGCGACCCGCCCTCACCGAACTCGAGTCCGCCGAGGATGTCCGCGAGGGCTTACTCGTCTGGGCACGAACGCTGCTGGCCGGCGTCCTCTCGCCGACCGTGGTGGAAATGCGCAGGCTGGTCACCGCCGAGGCGGCCCGCCTGCCCGAGGTCGGGGCGACATATCTGCACCAGAGCTGGGTCCGCAATATCGGCGCTCTCGCCACCACGCTGCAGGCACTCGACGCACGCGACGTGCTCGCGATCCCCGACCCCCGGGCCGCAGCCGAACAGCTCACCTGGCTGGTCGTGGGCGCACCGCTGAACGCCCGAATGCTCGATGCCACAGCAATATCGGCGAACCCCCCCGGCGCAGCGATAGATCTCTTCCTGGCCGCTTACCGACCTGCCCTGACCGCATCCGAGCTCGGCGGTCCGTGATGCGGCCACGCCCTCAGGCGAGCGCCTCGTCCGCGAGCGCTCGCGCCGACTCGTCGGGCGCGTAGCTCGCCAGCGCGAGGACAAGGCTTCGGATCCCGGTCCGCGCGGATGGCGGCAAGTGCGCGTGGCGTACGACATCGAGCTCGTTGGCGATCGTCAGCACCGCGAAATCATGCAGTTCAGCACCCCCGACCAGCGTGGAGGTGCCGGTGAAGCGGTCGATCACCGACAGCGGCTCTCGCCCGAGGCCGCGGTATGTCCGTTCGCGGTCGCATCCGCCGTAGAGATAGACCAGGCCCTCGGCGTCGTACCCGATCACGGTCGCGAGCCGCGGCCGATCGGTTGTCGGCAGGAGTTCGACAGCGAATCCGTCCGTGCCATAGGACGCGTGGCAGATCGCGGCCAGACGGGTTCGCGGCGTGGCGTTCCATTCGACCACGAGGGCATGGACCCGGCGCAGGTGAGCGTGCAGAGTTCCGCCGGGATGTTCGATCTCTTCGGCACCGAGAACCCGCTGCAGGTCGAATGCGCTCTGAACAGCGTGGGCGGTAGCGAGCCAGGTGCCTGCGTGCTCCGAGACGATGCGTGCGAGCTCTTCGGAAGCCTCCCGGGCGACGAGGTGTCCGGCTTCCGGCACACAGGTAACCGTGACACGACGATCGGCGAGGAACCGATCCACTTCGGCGTCGGTGAGCGGCGACCGTCCGCCGCGCACGAGCAGCATCGGCACTTCCGAACCGACAGCCGTCGCATGCAGCGCAGGCCCCGCCGCGAGGCTGTCTTCCACCAGTTCGGTGCGTTGATCGCGAAGCCCGCTGTCACTGAGCCAGGCGCGTACCCGATCCGGATCGGAATTCGGCACCACATCGACAAGGATCAGACCGGCCACACGACCGGCAATATCCGGTTCGCCGAGCGCGGCGATGGCAGCGAGCCCGCCGACGGAAGCGCCCACCACCACGAGCGGGGCCGGCTCACGCCGCACCATGTCGGCCACGTCATCGGCAACCGCCCGAAGGACGGTCGCCTCCCCCGTATTGTCGCCGTGTCCACGCAAATCGAAGGCCACCGCCCGGAATCCGGCCGCGGCGATCTGCGACGCGACCGGTGCCCACACGCCGCGATCCTCGCCTCCCGCATGGAGCAACAGCACCGTCGGGCCCGCGCCGGTCACGGTGCCCCGCAGGGTGACATCACCCAGGGCGATGCTCATGTCGGTCATGAGTGAACCGATCGCCGGCAATCGAGGCCACCGCCGGCCGTGAGCACACTGTTCGGTCGCGGATTGTCCTTACGCGCAGCAGGTTCGGTCGCATTCATAATGCTCCTCGGCGAACTTCGGGAATGACGCTGTGTGGTTTCGTCGCAGACTTCGGAATTCGGGTCGACACCCGCCCCGCGTCCTGCGTCCCGAACGGGGACGTATCGATAACGCGGGGCGGGTTGCCGCCCTAAGTCCACGACCATCATCAGCGACAAACCACCAGCGGGTCAATCCTCGGTTTCCCTTGGCCGACCCCGAGATTCAGCCCACCGGCGGTCAGAGCTCAGCCCGCGACGACCTCGCTGCGGTCACCGCTCCACAGAGTGTGGAACTTGCCGTCGGCGTCGATGCGCTCGTAGGTATGCGCGCCGAAGAAGTCACGCTGGCCCTGGGTCAGCGCGGCGGGCAGGCGCTCTGCGCGCAGTGCGTCGTAGTACGACAGCGAGGACGCGAACGCCGGGACCGGGATACCGAGCAGGGTGGCGGTGGATACCACGCGCCGCCAGCTGTCGATCGCGGTCTCGATGGCCTCGCGGAAGTACGGCGCGAGGATCAGGCTCGGCAGGGCGGGGTCCTGCTCATACGCTTCCTTGATCCGGTTCAGGAACCGAGCCCGGATGATGCAGCCGCCGCGCCAGATCGTCGCCAGATCGCCGGGGTGCAGATCCCAGCCGTACTCGGCGCTGCCCGCGGCGATCTGGTCGAAGCCCTGTGCGTAGGCGACGACCTTGGACGCGTACAGCGCCTGCCGGATGTCCTCGGTGAACTGCTCGACATCGGTGGGCTTGTCGGCGAGCGTGCCCGAGGCGAGACCCACCGCGGCTTTGCGCTGGGCACGCGAACCCGACAGCGCCCTGGCGAAGACCGCCTCCGCGATGCCGGTCACCGGCACACCGAGATCGAGCGCGGACTTGACCGTCCAGCGGCCGGTGCCCTTCTGCTCGGCGGCGTCGACGATGACGTCGACCAACGGCTTGCCGGTCTTCGCGTCGACCTGCGCGAGCACCTGCGCGGTGATCTCGACCAGATAGCTCTCCAGGTCCCCGGAGTTCCACTGTGTGAACACGTCCGCGATCTGCCCGGCGTCGAAACCGAGCGCGTCACGGAACAGGTGGTAAGCCTCACCGATCAGCTGCATATCGGCGTATTCGATGCCGTTGTGCACCATCTTGACGAAGTGTCCGGAACCGTCGGGCCCGATGTGGGTGCAGCACGGCGTGCCGTCGACCTGCGCCGCGATCGACTCGAGCAGCGGGCCGAGCGATTCGTAGGATTCCTTGGGCCCGCCCGGCATGATCGCGGGACCGTTGAGCGCGCCTTCCTCACCACCCGAGATGCCTGCCCCGACGAAATTGAGGCCACGTTCGGCCATGGCGGCCTCGCGGCGAATCGTGTCGGTGTACAGGGCGTTGCCACCGTCGATGATGATGTCGCCCGGCTCCATCACGGCAGCCAGCTCCTCGATGACGGTGTCGGTCGCCTCGCCCGCCTTGACCATGATCAGCACCCGTCGCGGCTTCTCCAGCGCCGCGACGAACTCCTCCACGGTCTCGGTGCGGACGAAATCGCCGTCACCGCCGTGCTCGGCGAGCAGTGCGTCGGTCTTGGCCACGGAACGGTTGTGCAGCGCGACGGTGTAGCCGTGCTTGGCGAAGTTGCGGGCGATGTTGCTGCCCATCACTGCCAGGCCGGTGACACCGATGTGTGCACGCGCGGTAGAGGTCGACATTGATCAGCTCTCTTCGTTCGGCGATTCGATGGGTGCAGAAGACGAACTCCTTGGCAGGCAAGTTACTGGGTGCCGGTTCGCCGCCGAACACCTACCACCGTGACCGGGGCTACACGGCGAACCGGGCCCGGCCCGCGTGTCGGCGGTCGCTGCTAGTGTCGGTCGAGTTCTGACACGGGGTGTCTCGCGACCGCGAGGCTGAGAACAGACCCGCTGAACCTGTTCAGGTAATGCTGACGAAGGGATGTCACGGTGTTGCACGCCCACACCACAGATACCGGCCTGTTCACCGATCACCTCTGGGACCGCACCAAGGTCCTGCGGAGCGCGATCGATGAACTGGAATTCCTGCGGCACCTCGGCGAGGGCACCTTGCCGCTCGAGGTGTTCCGGACCTACATCGAGCAGGATTCGCTGTATCTGACCGGGTATTCGAAGGCGCTGGCGATTCTCGCCGCCAAGTCACCGGACCCGCAGACCGCGGCCTTCTGGGCCACCTCGTCCGCGAACGCCGCGGCTGTCGAGTCGGCCATGCACGACCAGATGCTCAGCGGCGGAGCGCTGCCCCCGCGGCAGGGCGAGCCGGAGCATTCCCAGACCTGCCTGGCCTACGTCTCCTACCTGATCGCCGCCGCGGCGACCGAGTCCTACGCGGTCGCGGCGGCGGCCGCGCTGCCCTGCTTCTGGATCTATGCCGACGTGGGACGCGGCCTGGCCGAGAGTGCCGCGAAGGTGATCGCCGCCGACGCCGCCCACCCGTATGCCCAGTGGGTCACCACCTACGGCGCGGAAGAGTTCCAGCAGGCTGCGGCCACGGCGCGATCGCTGGTCGACGCCGCTGCCGAGTCGGCGAGCGAGCGTGAGCGGGCGGCGATGGAGAAGGCATTCATCCTCGCCGTGCGCTACGAGCTGATGTTCTGGGACACCGCCCTGCACCCGCAGCCCTGGCCTGCCGGATGAGCGGGCGGCTGCGCCGCGCATTCGCGGTCATGGCAACCACCGTCGCGACCCTGTCGCTGGTCACCGCCTGCGGTTCGGGCGGTGGCTCCGACCAGACCATCCGCTTCGCGCTGGATTGGACGCCCAACACCAACCACTCCGGGTTGTATGTCGCCTTGCAGCGCGGCTACTTCGCCGACGCCGGTCTGGATGTGCAGGTGCTGCCCTACAACAACACCTCGGTCGACACGGTGGTCGATGCGGGGAATGCGGAATTCGGGATCAGTACCCACAATTCGTCGACGTTCGCCCGCGCCTCGGGTGCGCGCATCCAGTCGGTGCTCGCACCCCTGCAGCACTGGGCGACCGGGATCGGCGTGCGCGCCGACCGTGCCGACCTCGCAAGCCCGAAGAATCTGGACGGCAAGACCTACGCCGGTTTCGGTGACCCGGGTGAGAAGGAGTCACTCGCACAGGTCATCCGCAACGACGGCGGCACCGGCGAATTCACCTCCGTCATGCTGGGATCGTCGGCATACGAGGCCGTCTACTCCGGGAAAGCGGACTTCACCGTCTCGTATCTGGCGTGGGAGGGCATCGAGGCCGAACACCACGGCACCCCGATGAAGTACTTCCGCTACACCGATTTCGGATTCCCCGACTCCTACGCCATCGTGATCGACGCCAACGAAGGCTGGCTCGCCGAGAACCCCGACCGCGCGAAGAAGTTCGTCCAGGCCCTGCAACGCGGCTACCAGTTCGCCGCGGACAACCCGGACGCCGCCGCCCAGGACCTCATCGACGCCAACCCGGGCGCGTTCAACGACGAGAAGCTGGTCTTCGACAGTCAGCGCATGCTGGCCGACCAGTTCATGAAGGACCCGAACGGGCGAGTCGGCACTCAGACCGTGGAGCAGTGGTCGGCGAATTCGCGATTCCTGTACCGCAGTGGCCTGCTCAACGGGCCCGACGGTAAACCACTGACCACCGAGCCCGACTGGTCGACATATTTCACCGATGACTACCTTGCCAACCCGTGACGGGTCCGTAGACGCGCAAGTCCTGTCCGGCGACCGTCCCGGTCGCTGGGCCGGGATCCGGTGGGCGGTGCCTTCGATCGTCACGGTGGCGGTCCTCGTGGCCGTGTGGCAGATCTATGTCATCACCAGCGGTGTGCGTCCGCAGGTGCTGCCCTCGCCGGTGCGGGTGGTCGAGCAGGGCTGGGCGCATCGCGACGAGATCGCCACTCACGCGGCCGCCACCTTGCAGGTGACGCTGATCGGTTTCGCGGTCTCGCTGAGCGCGGCATGGGTACTGGCGGTGATCGTCGACTTCTCACCCTGGCTGCGACGCGCGTTGGTGCCGTTGTTCGTGGCGTCGCAGACCGTGCCGATCGTCGCGATCGCACCGTTGATGATCATCTGGTTCGGGTTCGGCCTCCTGCCGAAGATCCTGGTGGTCGCGCTGGTCACCTTCTTCCCGATGGCCATCGGCCTGATCGAAGGGTTCGCCGCGGCCGACCGTGACGCGGGCGCGCTGCTGCGCAGTATGGGCGCCTCCCGTGTGCAGGAGTTCCGGTATGTGCGGCTGCCCTCCGCGCTGCCGCGGTTCTTCACCTCGTTGCGGATCGCGATCACCTACGCGGTCGTCGGTGCGGTGTTCGCCGAATATGTCGGCGCCAGTGTCGGTCTCGGCATCTATATGAGCCTGCAGAAGAATTCGTTCCGCACCGATCTGGTGCTGGCGGCGGTCTTGGTGACCGCGCTGCTGAGTATCGCGCTCTACCTGACGACGTTCGCGGTCGAGCGCCTCGTCGCGCCGTGGGCGCGCGCGGAGAACAGGAGCCGGCGTGACTGACACCGAAGGCGACCGGATCGTCGTCGACCGACTCACCAAGTCGTTCCCCCAGCCCGGTCGTGGCAGCCCTGGCCTCGAGGTGTTGGGCGGGGTGTCGTTCGCGGTCCGATCGGGCGAGTTCGTCACGGTCATCGGCCCCAGCGGCTGCGGCAAGAGCACGGTGTTCAACATGCTGGCCGGACTCGAATCCCCCGACTCCGGCAGCGTCGGCTTCCACACGGCCGACGGCGAAGACACCGCGTCGCACTGCGCCTATATGCCGCAGAAAGACCTGCTGTTCCCGTGGCGAACCGTCCTCGACAACACCATTCTCGGTTTGCGTGTGCAGGGTGTCCCGAAAACAGAGGCCAGGCGCCGCGCGCGCGAACTGTTTCCGATATTCGGCCTGTCCGGTTTCGAGGACGCCCGCCCGTCTCAGCTGTCGGGCGGGATGCGACAGCGGGCGGCACTGCTGCGCACCGTCGTCCAGGAGCGCGAGTTGCTGTTGCTCGACGAGCCTTTCGGCGCGCTCGACTCCCTGACTCGCACCGAGATGCAGTCGTGGTTGCAGGAGGTCTGGCAGCGCTACCGGTGGATGGTCCTGATGATCACCCACGATGTCCGTGAGGCGGTCTACCTGTCGGACCGTGTGATCGTGCTGTCGGCGCGGCCGGCCACCGTGCGCCGCGAACTGCGCATCGACCTGCCGCGCCCGCGCGGGTTGTCCATGATCACCGCCCCCGAATTCGTCGCGCTGGAGGAAGAACTGCTCGCGATCCTGCACGAGGAGTCGCGTCGCTCACTCGAGCAGTCGCTGGGTCGAGCGACGAAACGCCCAGACGACAACCACTAGCGCCAGCGCCAGCAGCGGTGTTCCCATGACGATCTTGGCGGTGGCCAGCCACCCGGCTGCGTCGATGTCGTAGAGCCAGCCTTGGACGAAGTAGCGTGCCGCGAACACCGCGGCGAGGGCGAGGGTGGCGATATCGTGCCCGCGCAGGGACGGGCGGTCCTGCCGCCAGGCGAACTCGTTGCCGTGCAGCATGTTCCACAGCACGCCGGTCAGTGGTCGGCGTGCCAGCAGCGAGACGAGTGCGACAACGGCGCCGGCCAGACTGGCCCAGATGCCGACCAGGAAGAATCCGCCCGCCGAGCCGGTCCACGCGGCGACGCCACCGGCGACGACGACTCCGACGAGCCCGCCGCTCGCCTGGACGACCGGCTCACCGCGAACGATCCGACATCCCATGATCACCACCGCGACGGCGACGGCGGACCCGATGGCAATAGGTAGTGCCACCAGCGCATTCGCCACGACGAACGCAATGACCGGTATCGCCGTGTAGATCATTCCCGTGGTGCCGCCGAGTTGGTCGACCAGCCGCTGTGCGGGGTCGGCCGTCGATACACGCGAGGCGGCGGACTCGTCGACGTCGCGGTGGGATTCGGGCTGAATCATCGTGCTCTCCAAGCGGTTGCGCGAAAAGGTGTTGTACGAGGAACAGCTCCAACGTTCGTCGTCGCGAAGGTCGGAAACCAGTGCGCGCCAACACCTTTTCCGATGACACCCTCATGGATGCGACATGACATCTGTCACGACAACCGGCTCGGGATGACCTGCGGTGCTCAGCGCATGGGTTCCATCAGACTCAGCAACCCGAGATCCTCGGCGAGCGCGCCGTCCTGGCCGAGCGCCGCGAAGTCGGCCTCCACCTCCGACAGGGCGAGCTTGCCCGCGCGCACCGCGCGGTAGCGCACATACGACCAGAGGAAGACGTCGAGGTTGTCGAAGCGGGTCCCGCCCTCGAGAACCTCTTCCTCGTGAAACCACACCGCGACCTGACCGGTGGTGAGCACGACGTACAGGTTGCCGCCGCCGTCGGCCCCGAGGGAGAACACGTCCTCGTCGGTCAGTTCGGTCGTGTAGTCCGCGTCGAGAATTCCGCAGCCGTTGCCGGCGAAGTCGAAAGCGTAGGACCAGTCGAAGATGTCGAGGAACTGTGGCAGCCGACCGGAACGGACCCGGCGGTCGAAGGCCGCGAGTGCGGCAGCGCCGGCCGCGGGCAATCGTTCGAGAAACGGTTCCACCGAACGAGTTCCGGCGGAGACGACGACAGGTTCGCCGTCACCGAACCAGCGGGCGAGATCGGCGTCGAGGCCACGATCGGTATAGCCGACGAGGTCGGCGAGGGTGAGCGTCACGCCGAAATTGTAGAAACGACCACCGACATGCGCGCGTCTTCCTTCGATCAGGAGAACTCAGCGCCGCTGCGGTCCGAACAAGCGGACCTGGGCCACCGCTCAGCCGACTTCTCATGGGCACGAACCATCGATTCGCGATCCAGCGGCTGGTCCGATCGCATGTCGCGGTCGGGATGTCGGATCACTCAGTGTATTTTCGGGACTCGAGCAAGTGGCCCGCCGACTCGTTGTCGACGTCGTGCTGCTGTATCCGAGTGCGATCCGGTTCGGTCTCACCGGGCCGGTGAGGAACACGATGGACGCCCGCGATGCCGCCAGGTTCATCCGGGTGAGGCACCCGCGTCTCACGGTGCCGGTGAACTACGAAGCCTGGACCCGTTCGATCGAAAGTAAGGGTGAACTGATCATGTCCTCGTCGACCAACGTTGCGAATCCGCGCCGGCGCCGGATGCTGAGCGTCGTGGCAGCGGCGATTGTCGCGCTCGGCCCCTTCGTCCCCGCACTCGCGACCGCCGACCCGGGCGAACCCACCGTAGTTCTGGTGCACGGCGCCTTCGCTGACGCCACCAGCTGGGATGGCGTCGCCGCCGAGCTACGCGGACGCGGCTATCGTGTTGTCGCAGTGGACAACCCGCTGCGCGGGCCGCGCAACGACGCGCAGGCGCTGCAGGGCGTGCTCGACTCCATCGACGGCCCGGTTGTGCTTGTCGGGCACTCCTACGGCGGGTCGGTCATCACCAACACCCACGACCCCAAGGTCAAGGCCAACGTCTACATCGCGGCATTCGCCCCGGCGCAGGGTGAGTTCGTGCTGGGACTGATCGACCCCATCCGGTTCCCCGGCAGCCAACTGCTCCCACCCGCACTGCAGGTACGGGTCGTGGACGACCCCACCGGGATCGCGGGCAAGAATGTCGACGGCTACATCGAGGAACCGTATTTTCGCGACATCTTCGCCCAAGACGTCAGCGCCGAGACCGCCGCGAACATGTATGCCCATCAGCACTCGGCGGCACTGAACGCCAATTTGGAGCCCTCCGGCTCACCCTCGTGGGCGAGCACACCCAACTGGTACCTGATCTCGGGTGAGGACCGCGTCATCCCCGCAGCCGCGCAACGGTTCATGGCTGGACGTGCCGCGGCCACCACCCGCGAGATCAGCTCCTCGCATGCCTCGTTGGTCTCCCAGCCGATCGCCGTCGCCGACACCATCGCGGAGGCCGCGGACACGGTTCGATAGCCGAGCCGACCACGGCACCGGCGACCGGCCGAGCATTCATTTGCGGGCGCGACGGGTGGTGAGAACTCCGGCGATCCAGCCGACGAGGAACATCGCCAACAGGATCAGCCACATCGGGGAACTGACCGTGATCAACAGGATCTCGACAGTGACCTTTCCTCTGTTCTCCAACACGAACACGACGGCGAAGATGCTCAACGCGATGGCGACCCATTGGGTTGGTGACACGCGACTCAGCAGGGACCGCTTTCCGGCGGCGTCGTTCATCAGAGTCCTCCTTTCGACGGGGTGGCGTTCACTCGGCGCCACGCAGGATCTCTCGTAAACGCTCGGTGTCGGCGACGGTCCAGTCGGCCGGTGACAGGATCGCGGCCCAGGCATCGGCGATGTCGGCTTGGAAGGTGTGGCCGTGCCCGTCTGGCACATCGACCGCGACTGCCATGTCAGCCGACACCTGCAGAAACGTCACCACCGGGATCCAGCGGGTGCTCGGCAGGACATCGCGACCGCGTTCCTCGGTGAGCCAGTCAGGTTTCTGGAACAGCAGTCGCGGTGTCCACCAGGTGATCGGGTCCGAGGCGTGCTGGAGATAGACCACCTTGGGTGCGATCCACACGGCGCCGGGACGGGCGAGATCCGGAGTGTCAGCGACGAATCGCACCGTGTGCCCGTCCCGGTAGATCGGCAGCCACTGCGGGGAACCCGGGTCTCGTCGTGCGGTGGCATCGCGCCACACCGGGTTGGTGGCGGTAGGACCGACGAACAGGACGCCGTCGGTACGGGCCGCCATGTCCTGGATACCGGAGAACGCCGCCTCGCCGCCGAAAGATCCGAGGCTCTCCCCGAAAACCACCAGCTTCGGCCGGCGATCGACCGGCAAGAGGTCCCACTCGGCGTGCACCGCCTCGAACAGCGCTTGTCCGGCCTGTCGAGCTCGTTCCTGGTCGACGACGAAGGACAGCCAACTCGGTAGGTAGGAGTACTGCATACTCACCAACGCACTGTCACCGTTGGCCAGATACTCCAACGCCGAGGCAGTCGACTCGTTGATCCACCCGGTTCCGGTGGTGGTCGCGACACCGAGGACCGCTCGTTCGAATCCACCGGCCCGACGCAACTCGGCAACCGCGAGATCTGCTTCGGCTCTGATGCTCTCCGCGGAATCGAGGCCGGTGTAGACGCGAATCGGCTCGCGCGCGGGCTTTGCGCTGAACGCGGTCAGTTCACTCGCGGTGGGACCGTTGGACACGAAGATCCGACCCTGCCTGCCCAGCGAGTCCCAGCTCACCAGCGAGCCGGGACCACCGGACCGCTCCGCGAGAACGGGCTCCTCGGTATCGGGCGAGCTCTCGTCGTTCACGGCCTTGAATGTCTCGTTGAGCATCGACATCCCACGTCCGCGACCACCCCGTTGACCGCGGCGACAGCCAGTGCGACCACCACCACACCGCCGAGCACCGCCGCGACGCGCGGCGGCATCACCCGCGCCAACAGCCCACCGACCCCTCGCGACAGCGCCCAGCACAACCGCGCTATCGCGATCAATACCGCGAACACGACGGCGGCGATCACCACGATGATCGGATAGGCGTGCCAGGCAAGTCCGCTCACGCCCATGAGCGAACGCAGATCACTTTGCCAATCGGCGTACCAGACCAGCACCGCGACCGATCCGAGGCAGGCCACGATGCCCAACGCCCACCGCGCCACCGACGGCGCGGGCCCACGCTGTCGTTGCAGCATCCACCGGATCAGGGCCGCGACCGCGATGCCGAGTCCGTAGCCGAAGGCAGCGGCGGCACCGGTGACGATTCCTTGGAACAGCGGTCCTCTGGGCAGCAGTGACGGCGTCAGCGACAACCACACCAATACCAACGCCCCCACGGCCCCACCGAAATGGAATCTCCGACCGGTCGGCATCGCGGCATCGGATCTGCTGCTCATCAGCCGACCCGACGTCGGTGGTATCTTCGCGTGGAATTCATTTGTTCCCCTGTGATCGGCCAACGACCCACCGGCGCACGGAATTCACTACCGAACCCGGTGCAGCTCTGTCGCGCAATCAAGCCGACACGAGGCCTGGTCCGGGATTCTTTCAGTGGTGTGAACTATACGACCCGGTGATGCCACGACGCGGAATTCGGGCAATCGACACCGATATGTGAGCTGAACGCGGGTCAAACGTGGTAGCCCCATCCAGTACAACCACTGGACAGAACAAAATCCTGAGAAGGCGCCGCACGTCGAGGTCGACGACCGGAGCATCGGGCCTCGACGGTGGTCGGCAAAGATCGGTCCGCTACACGTTCGATACCCTCGCCATCGGAAGGTCGCGGCGAATCCCGACAAAGGCGCGCAACCAGCCCGGATAATCCACGACATCGACGTCGAACACCTGAACGAAGAGACTGACCGGTCGTGGCGCCCCTGATTCGCGGAGTCGGATCGGCGGCAGCTCCGAGGTGAACGTCACTTCGCCGGCGTTCCATATCGAGCAGAACTCCGGGTAGGCACCGAGCTCGTCGAGAAGCTGCTCTGGCCAGTCGGCGTGGCCGAAAGTGCCGATTCGGCCACGTAATCCGCTCACCGTCGCCTGTGCGACGGTGTCCCAGTCCACGAAGACCTGCCGGGCAATCTCGTTCCCGAACAACCAGTGCAGCCCATTTTCCCCGACGCGCAGCCCGGGCAACATCGACTGTGCGGCGCTGTTGAGCGCCAGGATATTGCCGCGGGCGTCGAAATATCCCGCCACTCCGCCGCGCTGCGCTTCGAGTATACGAAGCGCGTCGTCGCTGATTCGGGCGCGCAATTGCTCAACCGTGGGAGTCGACGTGATCGGCAGCCCTGCCAGGTCGAACAGGTGCCGTCGCTCGGTCATCGTCAACGCACGGGCTCGACCCAGGCAGTCGACCAAGGATTCGACGACCGCACGCGCTGGATGATCCCGGTCACCCCATTCCAGGTGGGTGACATAGCTGGCGCTGACTCCTGCCGACACGGCCAGTCGCTCGCGTGACATTCGGCGTTCGTCACGCAACCACCGCAAGAAGCTGCCGAATGTCGGCAGCGTCAGCAGTTCCGGATCGTGCGACCTGGTCATTTGGTTCACGGCACTCACTCCCGTTCGAGCCTTGCCTACGCCCTGCACGATAGCGACCACAGCACGTTACCGGCCCGGAACACGCAGGTTCGGACCGGTGACAAGGGTGCTTTCCTGTGCGGCGCTACCGCGCGACCTGCCGATCGCGCAGGAGCAGTCGGATCCAGGCATCGGCCAGCCAGTCACGGAAACGCTCTGCCGTCCAATGGCGTTCGCCTACGAGCAGTACCCAGTACTCGGTTGCGTTCATGCTCCAGATGATGTCGGCGACCTCGTCGTCGGACAGATCCTCGCGCAACTGCCCTGTACTGCGCAGGTCTGCAGCGAATTCACGCATGTTCGCTGCGCGGCGCTCGCTGATCTCGGCCCATACGCGCGCGCACGACGCGTCGGTCGTCGCCGCCTCGCGTAGCGCCAGGAAGATCGGCGCGAGGCGTTGCTGAATGATGACCAGCGCGTCGGCATAGATCGCGATCTTGTCCTCGGCCCCGTTCGCCTCTCGGATTGCCCGCACGTACTCGCGCTGCCGAGCCGGAATCGCACGATCGGTCCCGGACAGAGCAGTCTCGACCAACTCTCGGAGCAATACCGGCTTGCGTCCGATCGATGCGTAGACCGTGTCCACGGAGACACCTGCGTGCGTGGCGATCTCAGCCACCGTGGTGGCGGCATAGCCCCGCTCCACGAACAGCGCTCGCGCCGCCGCGAGGATCGCGTGACGCGTATCCGCGGCCTGCGCGGCGCGCCGAGGGGCGTTGTATCGACGCTTGTCTGCCTTGACGTTCTCGCTCATCGGCGCCTATTCTACCAATATTCATCCGATACCTATTCGGGTGAATTCAGAAGGGATCCGGCCATGGTCTACGCCTACATTCAAGATGTCCCTATCGGCGAGGAGCTCTACAACCGGATCATCGAAGGACTGGGCCCGGAACCACTCGACGGCTCGCTACTGCACCTGTGCGTGCGTCGCGACGACGGCGGACTGCGCTATATCGACGTGTGGGAGTCCGAGGCGCATTGCGCTCGCGCCTTCGACGAACGCATCCACCCCGCCGTCGATGCCGCCTTCGCGGGCGCCCGTCCCGGCGAGCCGACGATTCAACACCTCACTGTCGTCCACGCCACCGGCTCGCTCCTGATCGCGAAGGACACCTGACCGTCGACGCTGCGCTTCGCGCCCTTCTGCTGCCTGTGCACTGGCACTAGGCGCACTCGACCCGCATTCGGCTACTACGATCCGGGGACACCTCCGCACCCGAATGAGAAGGATTCCCATGGCGCGCAAAATCATTGTCAGCCTTATCGACGACTTCGACGGCACATCCGAAGCCGACGAGACCGTCACATTCGGAATCGACGGAGTCGCCTACGAAATCGACCTGTCCGAGACCAACGCCACCAAACTGCGCGAAACGTTCGACCAGTGGCTTCCCTACGCCCGCCGAATCGGCCGCACCAAGACTTCCACCGGTCGACTCTCCGCGAAAACCGCGGCGAGCACACCGATTCGACGCAATGATCTCACCGCCATTCGTGCGTGGGCCGGCAACAACGGCCACCCGGTGTCGACTCGCGGACGGATCTCCGCAGACGTTATCGCCGCATACGACGCAGCGTCTGCATAAAGCACGACCGTTGTCGTGCTGAACGTTCGCCGGTTGCGACGGGTGACCCGGACACAGTCAAACGTCCGGGTCCAGCACCGCTCCCCGTTCAGATCTCGGCGAGGACCGCAGCATCCACATACCGCGGATCACGGGCGATCGCGGCAAAACTCGACTCACTTTCGGCACCGACCGATTCCTGCACCTCTGCCAACCGGACGAGTAGATCGAAATAGCTCGCCTCAGCCGGACGCAACTCCGCGATCGTCGCCGTGAGATCGAAATCGGCGGCGAACCGCGCCCGGTCGAGACCCACCAACAGCGTCGCCAGCCACCCACCCGAATCCGCCGCGAACATCGACCCGCTGGTTTCGGCCCAGAACAACACCGCGCTCGGTGCCATGTCAGAGCTCAACCGCCCCGCTGCGGCGAGCATCACCAGCGCGGTATAGATGTTCGACTCGCAAAAACCGAAGTGCATCAAATACGCCTCGAGCGCTCCGGCCCGATACCTCAGTACATAGGTCAGCCCGCCGGTGTCCTCCCCGAAGCAGTCGGCGAAGTACTCCCGAGGCGTGATCCCCTCCTCGGCCTGCCGCCAATCCGGCGCCTTGCCGTCCCAGAACCACCCGTCATACATCGCGCCGTGATTCTCGATGGTCTCCGGCCCCGGCGCCGGTGTCGCCAACCACTGCTCGAATGCCTGTCGCTCCATGGGAATTCGAGCAGCAACGACAAACGTGTCCGACACAACCGGCTCCTCATCTCGACGGCACCCACCATCGCGGGCCCACGCGCCATCCTAAGATCTCGCACCCACTACTTCGGCGGCCTGATCACACCGACGGCGCCCGCGCGGCCCGCTCGGCGCGCCGGGACAGCGCCGCGAAGGCATCGCGTAGCGCTGGGGGGCCGATGACCTCGATGTCGGTGTCGAAACGCGCCAGTGCCGCGGCGAGCGCCGCCCAGGACCACGAACCCATCGACAGCCTGGTGCGCCCCTCGCCCAGCGCCTCCACGACTGCTTCACCGGCGAACGGAGCGACCCGGGTGGCGGGAAGATCGAGGATTACCTCACCGTTGCACGGCCAGACATCGTCGCTCTCAGAGCCTTTGAACCGCGCGGAGAGAAACGTGACGACGTCTCCACCTGGTAACTCCCGAGCTGCGAAGCGCGGGCCGTGGGGGATGCGCAAACTCATCCGATCGACGCGAAAGCTCCGCCAGCCCGCGCGCTCGGGATCCCAGCCGATCAGGTACCAACGCCCGTTCCGAACCACGAGATGATGGGGTTGGACGCGGCGCGGCGCGCGCAACTCGGTTGTGTGTGCAGACCCCTGATAGTCGAAGCGCACCTCCGCCGCGGATCGAATCGCGGTGCTCAGTTCCACCAGAATTCGGGTGTCGACTTGGATATCGGCACCGCTCGCGGCGAGCTCGAGCGCGTCGACTCGCGCCCGCAACCTCGCCGGTAGGACCTGTCGCACGGTGGCGAGGGCTCGCGCGGCGCCTTCTTCGATGCCCGCCCCGGTCCCGACCGCGATGCGCAACGCCACCGCGAGCGCGACGGCTTGCTCGTCGTCGAACAACAGCGGCGGTAGTTCACTGCCTGCCTCCAGCCGGTAACCGCCCTCGGGGCCCTTGATCGCCTGGATGGGATAGCCGAGCTCGCGCAGACGGTCGACGTCGCGGCGCACCGTGCGCGCGCTGACGTCGAGCCGCTCGGCCAATAGAGCTCCTGGCCAGTCCCTGCGGACCTGCAGCAAAGACAGCAGCGAGAGCAGGCGGCGAGAAGTCGCCGTCGAAGTCGATGTCGGCATGGTTCCAGATTGCCAGGAGTAGCGGACATTCCCTGTCCGCTACCGGTGACAGTGTGGAATTCGTCGCCCCCCCGGCGGCGCACACCACTCGAAGGGACACTGATCAGACATGACGGTCAATACTGTTGCCCACCTGAATTTCCACGGCCAGGCCCGTGCGGCCCTGGAGTTCTACCAGTCGGTATTCGGTGGCCGGCTGACCCTCGCCACCTACGCCGACTTCGGCATGCCGACCGAACTGCCCGACGCCGCCAAGGTGGTGTTCGGTCAGGTCATTGCCGACAACGGATTCCGGGTCATGGCCTACGACGTGCCCGGCCACGACTCCCCTGCCGCTGCGGCCGCGCCCACCACCCGCCGCGACAACGGCACCACCATCACCGAGGAGCGGTTCTTCCTTTCGGTGCGCGGCGAGACCGTCGAGGAGGTCGGCGCGCTGTGGGAACGCCTCGCCGAGGGCGCGACGGTGATCGAGGCATTCGGCCCAGCTCAGTGGGCGCCCGCCTTCGGGATGCTGAGCGATCGCTTCGACGTCACCTGGATTCTCGACGTGGCAGCCGACTACGTCCCGGCTTGAGCCGTGGTTCGGGGTGCACAGTGATCGGTCAGCGAGGGTCCGCGGTGGGATGGGCGGCGAGCAGTGACTCCAGGTGCGTGCGCGACCAGCCACACAGTTCGTGCACGGTCGTGAGCAGGTCGATCCCGGCCGCGGTGAGCGAATAGTCGACGCGGGGGTTGGCGGAGTGGTGGTCGTAGCGGGCAACGACTCCGTCGGCTTCCAACCCACGTAGCGTCTGGGTGAGCATCTTGTAGCTGATGCCGTCGACCGACCGATGCAACTAGCGCTTGCTCGAGGTAGGTGACAAAGAGTCGGGCGTAGGCCTTGTCATCGCCGGGCCGCAAGACGCGGTCAGCGCATACCGCGACACCATCGGACCGGTGATCGTGGACGACCTCGACGCGGCGAGGCAGTTCGTCATTGACATCGGCGGCGAAATCACCGGCGGACCAATTGTCTCGGCGACAGGTCGGGTGGTGTACGCGCGCCACCCGGACGGCACGAACGTCGAATACGTGCAGTGGGCAGCCGGCATCCGCTCGCACGTGCTCGACTGACAGCGGCGGGCCGCTCGAATCCAACTCAGAATCCTGTCGCTACGACAAGTTCTCCGGCGGAAATTCTCCGGAGGATGCAGTGACAGGGGCCGTTCGCCGCATCGATACTTGCTTCGACCCGGGTCGCGGGATGGCACCGGCGCCGCCCCCTCCATGCCCGGGGTCGCGGCGGTAGTGATGGCCGTCGCGATGAAGTCGGCGCCGGAGTGCACGTGCGGGGCCCGCGATGAGATGAGGGACGGTGCGAGTACTCGCGCGGACAGCTGTTGGTCGACCGAAGACCGTGATCGCGGTGATCACGCTGTTACTCGTTCTCGCGGGTGCGGGTGGCGCCTCGCTGCAGCAGCGATTGTCCGGCGGCGGGTTCTGGAACGCGGACGCCGAATCCGCGCGCGCCGCGCGGATCTTGGCGGACGAGTACACCACAGGAACACCGAATGTCATTGTGCTGGTCGATGTTCCGGCCGCAGGAGGAACCGTCGATACACCCGCGGTCGCCGCCACCGGTCTACGGCTGACCACCGAGCTGGCCGCGGTATCCGGTGTGCGTTCGGTGAGCTCGTACTGGTCCACCGGATCGCCAGAGTTCCTTCGCACTACCGATCGCGGCAAGGCGCTGGTCGCCGTGGACGTTCCCGGTGACGAGATCGTGGTGGACACCGTGGTGTCCCGGCTGATCGACAGCTACCGGGATCGGGACTACGGCGAGCTCCACCTGCGGCTGGGTGGCGCCGCGGTGAGCTATCACGATGTCACCGAACAACTGTCGCATGACATGAAAGTCAGTGAGGCAGTGACGATTCCGATCCTGCTGGTGCTGTTGGTGCTGATCTTCGGCAGTCTGATCGCCGCGGGACTGCCGCTGGTACTCGGCGTGGTGTCGATCATCGGCACCTTCGGAATCCTGCGTCTGCTCACCGAGATCACCCAGGTTTCCAGCTATGCGCTGAACCTGACCACGGTGCTCGGACTCGGTCTCGGCATCGACTACAGCCTGTTCCTGGTCAGCCGATTCAGAGAAGAGCGCCACGGTGGTCGCGACGTACCGACCGCGGTGCGGGTGACCGTGCTGACCGCCGGGCGCACGGTGCTGTTCTCGGCCGCCACGATCGTCATCGCGATGCTGGCGATGCTGCTGTTCCCGATGCCGTTCCTGCGTTCACTGGCCGCGGCCTGCCTGTCGGTGACACTCTTGGCCGCGCTCGCGACCGTGACCTTGCTGCCTGCCCTGCTCATGTTGTT
The DNA here is from genome assembly GCF_042884695.1 of Nocardia sp. NPDC058114. Classification (NCBI taxonomy): domain Bacteria; kingdom Bacillati; phylum Actinomycetota; class Actinomycetes; order Mycobacteriales; family Nocardiaceae; genus Nocardia; species Nocardia sp. NPDC058114. The sequence continues at coordinate 84,742 of NZ_JBHVTK010000014.1, forward strand.
CGGGCACCGCATCGACTCACTCGACCTGCGTCGAGGCCTCCGGCGGCTGCGCGGGCGAGCCGACCCAGCACCGATGCGGCCCGAGAACGGTTTCTGGTATCGCACCGCACGGCGAGTTACCGCGCGCCCCTGGGTATTCGGTGGTGCCGCGCTGCTGGTGGTGGTCTTGCTCGGCGTCCCGTTCGCCGGGTTGCGATTGGGACTGACCGACGACCGAGCATTGCCGGTGACGGTGGAGAGCCGTCAGGTCGGTGACGTGCTGCGCGTCGAATTCCCGGCGACCTCGGCGGGCCGATTCGATGTGGTCGTCGACGGGCCGATCAGCGCGGACGAACTGGCCCAGCTGACACAACGCATACAGCACCTCTCGCATGTGCGGCTGGTCCGTGGCCAGCCCGGGCCCGAGGGCGCACATCTGACGGTGATCCCCGACGTCGACCCGTATTCGCCGGCAGCCGAAACCTTGCTCGATGACATCCGGCGGACCGATTCGCCCGCGCCACTGCTGGTCGGCGGCGCCACGGCCGAGAACACCGATACCAAATCCGGATTGGCAGGGCGCCTGCCGCTGGTGGTCGCACTCATCGTGGTCGCGATGCTGGTGTTGCTGTTCGCGTTCACCGGCAGCGTGGTGATCCCGTTGAAGGCGGTGCTGCTCAACACGTTGAGCTTGTCGGCGACCTTCGGTGCGATGGTCTACATCTTCCAGGACGGGCATCTGAAATGGCTGGTCGGCGATTTCACCGAGATCGGCTATCTGGCCGCGCCCGTACCGGTGCTCGTCTTCTGCTTGGCCTTCGGATTGTCGATGGACTACGAGGTGTTCCTGCTGTCACGGATCGCCGAGGAGTACCGGACGCGCGGTGTGACAGCCGACGCGGTCGCGTACGGACTGGAGCGCACCGGCCGCATCGTCACCGCGGCCGCCGCGCTGATGGCGATTGTCTGTGTGGGGCTGGCCTTTTCACAGGTCGCGTTCACCAAGCTGATGGGCGTGGGCTTGACGCTGGCGGTGCTGATGGACGCGACCGTCGTCCGGGGCGTGTTGGTACCTGCCTTCATGCGCCTGCTGGGCGCCGCGAACTGGTGGGCACCGCCGTTCCTGCGACGAGTCCATCGTCACATCGCCGTGCGTGAGAACTGACCGATCGCCTGCGCGGCGGTTTGGCTCCCGGTGCAATTCTTCGGCTCCGTATTCGTCTCACAGGACCAAATATCCGGACAATCCGGCGTTCCGCCGGTCCATTTCCGCGATAAGTGACTTCCGTTACCGCACAACAACATTGGCTATCGACCAACCCGAATGACACAGTGAAACGAGCGCCGTTTGGGCGCACGGACCACTCGTGAATCGCCCGATCAGCCGGGCGAAGACCGCCACCGGACGGAATTCGGATCGCTGCAGCGCCGCGCGATCGAGCACATTTCAGCTCTTCACCTCAGGGGTATATCCATGTCCGTTTCCATGCGCCATCCACTGACTGCCTATCAGCGCGACATCTGGACGATCGTGGAACATTTTCCCGGTCTGCCCAGCTACCTCTCCAACGTGGTCGGCCGCTTCTCCCTCGCCGTCGACGTCGACGTGATGGTCGCCGCGATCGAGCGGACCTGGGCGCGCAACGACGGTCTGCGGCTGCGGTACCGCGTCCTCGACGGTGTTCCCTACCAGGAGCTCTCGTCCGACCCGATGCCGGAGGTCCAGGTCATCGACGTCGGTGCTGCCCCCGATCCACATGCCGAGGCGCAGCGCCGGATCGAGGTGCTCACCGGTTCGGCGATCGACCTCACCGGGGCGGTGCCCTTCCGGGCGCACATCATCCGCGTCGGCGCGGAGGCCTCCTACCTGGTCTTGACCACCCACCACGTCGCCGCCGACGCGACCGGGCTGTTCCATATCGGCGCTCAGATCCTCACCGACTACGCCACGACGATGACCGGGAATCCGATCGAGCTACCAGGGTCCTCGTTTCTGGGATGCCTGCCGTTCGAACGTGATTATCGGGCAAGCGATCAGTACCTGCTCGACCGCGACGCTCTGGTCGCCGCGCTGACCACCAGCACCCCCGCACTGTTCGACCGGCCCCGCGCCACCGAGGGGCTGGCACCGGTCACGGCGTACGAGTTCACGCTGGATCGCTTGCTGGTCAACCGGATTCGCGAATCAGGGCTGTCGCTGTACCCGTATTTCTGTGCGATGCTCGGCCTCTACCTGTCGCGTGTCCTGCGCACCGACGAGGTCGCCATCGGTATCCCGTTCGGTAATCGCGCCAACCCCACCGAGCAGGCCACGATCGGTCACTTCGCCAACACGCTGCCACTGTCCATCCGGACAGCGGGCCCTCGCACCGTGCGCGAATTGGTGTCCGCGGTGAAAGCCGATGTGCGCCGCATGAAGCAGCACGAGCGTTATCCGCTCGGCGATCTCATGGGTGAGCTGCGCCGCCTCGGCAACCCGGCGAGACAGCTGTTCGACGTGACGGTCGCCTACCCGCGCCTGCCCTCGGCCGCGGGCTTGATCGACGGACTCGAGGAAGTGCAGCAACCCTCCCAGGGGTACAGCCCGCTGGCGATGGCCTGGACGATCTCGGAGATCGATGACGACGGGCCGCTGCTGATCCGCCTCGATCACGCCGCCGACATCTTCGATGCCGACTACCCGATCGAGTCCGTCGCCGAGCACCTGATCGCGTTGCTGCACGCCGGGATCGACGCTGTCGACACCGACCCGGCGCTGCTGCCGATGTTGTCGGCGGCCGAGCACGACCTGCTGGTCGACCGCGCTCGCGCGACGACGCGCCCCTACGAGGACCAGACCACCGTCATCGCCCGCATCATGGCGCAGGCCGAGCGCACGCCGGACGCGGTCGCGGTCCACACCGCGACCGCCGACTCGATCACCTACCGCGGGCTCACCGACCGTGCCGCCGCCCTGTCCGGTGTGCTCCGCGATTCCGGGGTCGAGGCCGGCGATCTGGTCGCGGTGCTGCTCGAACGCGGTCCGGACATGCTCGTCGCGATCCTGGGCGCTGTGCACGCCGGAGCCGCCTATGTCCCGGTCGACCCCGGCTATCCTGCCGACCGCATCGCCTACCTGCTGGCCGACAGTGCCGCCAAGGTGGTGCTGACCGACACCGAGATGTCCGGCGGGCTCGTGCTGTCGCCAGAGAACTGGTCGACGGACACCCCGGCGCGGACTCCGGCCCCGACCGGCACCGACCCAGCCTACGTGATCTACACATCCGGCTCCACCGGTCGTCCCAAAGGTGTGGTGGTCGAGCATCATTCGGTGCTCAACCGGATCGGCTGGATGCAGCGGCAGTATCCGCTGGGCCCCACCGATGTGATCCTGCAGAAGACGCCGTCCTCGTTCGACGTGTCGGTGTGGGAGCTGTTCTGGTGGGCGCTCGAGGGTGCCCAGGTGGCGCTGCTGCGGCCGGGCGGTGAGAAGGATCCCCGTGAACTGCTCGCCGCCGTCGCCGACTTCGGTGTCACGGTCATGCATTTCGTGCCGTCGATGCTGACGCCCTTCCTGGATCTGCTCGAGTCCGACCCGACCGCGGTGGACGAGGCCGCCGGTCTGCGGACGGTGTTCTGCAGTGGTGAGGCGCTGCTCCCCCATCAGGTCAACCGGTGGAATCAGACTTTCGCCGGGCTCGGTGCCCGCGCGCCACGCCTGGTCAACCTGTACGGCCCGACCGAGGCCACCGTGGACGTGTCCTATCACGACTGCCCGGTCGACCCGGCCCGAACGGTGACCCGCGTACCGATCGGCCGACCGATCGACAACACCCGCCTGTACGTGCTCGGCCCGTCCGACCAGCCTCAACCGATCGGCGTCGCGGGCGAATTGTGCATTGCCGGAGCCGGTCTGGCGCGCGGCTACCGCGATCGCCCGGAATTGACGGCGGAGAAATTCGTCGCCGACCCGTTCCACCCGGGCGAGCGGATGTATCGCACCGGCGATCTGGCTCGCCGCCTCGCCGACGGTGAACTGGAGTACCTGGGACGCATCGACCGGCAGGTGAAGATCCGGGGCAACCGGGTCGAGCTGGGCGAGGTCGAGAACGCACTGGCCGCACTGCCCGGCATCACCGCCGCCACGGTCATCGACCGGGCCGCCCCCGACCGCGCCACCTATCTGGCCGCCTACTGCGTGGCGGCATCCGCACCGGAGCCCGCAGCACTGCGTGCTGCCTTGTCGAAGACATTGCCGGAGTTCATGATTCCGTCGCTGTTCGTTCGCGTCGACGCGATCCCGCTGACCCCGAGCGGCAAGGCCGACCGCGCCGCGCTCGCGGCGATCACCGCCGAGAACTCGACCGTCGAGCACACCGCACCCCGCACACCGGTCGAGGAACAGTTGGCGCTGATCTGGCGCGAGGTGCTCGACCGCGAGTCGGTGTCGGTGTTCGATAATTTCTACGACCTCGGTGGCGACTCGATTCTGCTGCTGCGTGTGCGAGCCAGGGCCGAGGCCAGGGGGCTGGTGATCAGCGCTCGTGACATCGCCGAATGCCCCACCATCGCCGAACTGGCCGAGCGGGCGGGCACCGGTGCTGTCGTCGCGACCGCTCTCGCCCCGTTCGAGCTGGTGGCCGGGATCGACCGAGCCCGCCTACGGCATGTGGTGGACGCGTACCCGTTGACCAGGTTGCAGCTGGGCATGCTGTTCCACAGCCGCGAACGTGCCGAATCTTCGCTCTACCACGATGTCTTCCGGTATTCGCTGCGGATGCCGTGGGACGAGGCCGCACTGCGTGCCGCGACGTCGCGATCGGTCGCCCGGCATCCGATGCTGCGCACCTCCTTCGAGCTCGCCGGCTACTCCGAGCCGCTGCAACTCGTGCACGCCCACCTCGATCCCCCGTTGACGATCGTCGACCTGCGCGCGACCGAAACCGACCAGGCCGAGGCATTGATCCGTGACCATATCGAGCAACGACGCCTGCGCCGGTACGTCTTCGACCAGCCAGGCCTGTTCGATCTCACGGTGTACCGGCTCGCCGACCGGATCGATCTGGTGCTGGCGTTCCACCACGCCATCCTCGACGGCTGGAGTGTGGCGACGCTGATCTCGGAGCTGCTGGCGGACTATCGGGGCGCGGGCGAGTTCCCCGCCGAGCTTCCGTCCTTCGCCGAATATGTTCGTGCCGAGCGTGATTCGCTCGACGATCCGGCCGATCGGGAGTACTGGGCACGGGAGTTGGACGGTGCGGAGACGATCGGTGTCCCCGGACTGCGCCCCCATGTCCCCGTGGATGCGACACCGACCGCGGGCCCGGCGCAGGCCCGTGTTTCGGTACCGGTTGCGGTCGGCGCCGACTTGCTGGCACGCGCCGACGAAGTGGCCGCCGCCGCGCATATCCCGGTCAAGGCAGTCCTGCTGGCCGCGCACCTGTGCACCGTCGGCCTGTTGTCCGGTCGCACGGATGTGACCACCGGCGTCGTCACCCATGGGCGGCCCGAGCGCATCGATGCCGAGCGCATGGCCGGACTGTTCCTGAACACGATGCCACTGCGGTTGAACTTCAGCGGCCGCAGTGGGCGTGAGGTGCTCACCGGTGTCTTCGAGCGCGAGCGCAACAGCGCACAGCACAAGCGGTTCCCGCTCACCGACATCCAGCGCGAAGTAGGCGTGGTCGTCGACACCGCGTTCAACTATGTCCACTTCCATGCCGCGGGCGCGGCCATGGACGCGCTGGACGTGACTTTGCTCGGCATCGACATTCGCGAGGACACCAACTTCGCGCTGCTGGTGAACGTGATCCGCAACCCGCTCGACGGAACGCTGGCACTGCGCGTCGACGGCGACCCCGCGACCTACACCCGCGACCAGCTGGTCGGCATCGGTGAAACCTACCTGCGCGTCCTCGACCTGCTCACCGGCGATCCCTCGGCCACAGTGGACTTCGGCTCGCTGGCTCCCTCCCCGGAGACGCTGGTCGCCGCACCTGCCTCTGGCACGGTGATCGACCTCTTCGATGCCCGCGCGGCCCGCACACCCGATGCGGTTGCCGTCGAATTCGGCAGTCGGGCAATGACATACGCGGAGTTGCTCACCCTATCCAATCGGGTCGCGGCAACACTGGTGGCGCGCGGGGCCCGCCGGGGCGACCGCATCGCGGTGGCCGTGGACCGATCACCCGAGCAGATCGCGACAGTTCTGGGAATCGCCAAGGCGGGCGCGGCCTGCGTGCCGCTCGATGTCAGCTATCCGACCTCGCGCCTGCACGCGATGCTGGACCAGGCACAGCCGTTCGCGGTGATCACCGGCGCCGGCCACGAGACTCTGGTGCCACCCCGGTATTCGCGACTCACCCTCGACGAACTGCTCGCTCCCGGAAGTATTGCCGAACTGCCGGCGAGCGATCCCGAGGCCACCGCGTACGTGTTGTTCACTTCCGGCTCCACCGGGACGCCGAAGGGTGTGGCCATGCCGCATCGCGCGCTGGCCAATCTGATCCGCTGGCAGCTGTCGACCGCCAGCGGGACACTCCCCGGTGTCGAACGGGCCCCGGCGACCACGCAATTCGCCCCCTTGTCGTTCGATGTGTCATTCCAGGAGATCTATTCGACCCTGTGCGGTGGGGGTCGCCTCATCGTGCTGAGCGAGGAGCAGCGCCGCGATCTACCTGCCCTGGCCCGCGTACTCACCAGCACCGGCACCGAACGGATCTTCCTGCCCTATGTGGCCTTGCAGCAACTGGCCGAGGCCGCGATCCGGCTCGGCACGGCACCGACCGGGCTGCGGGTGATCATCTCCTCCGGCGAGCAACTCCGCGTCACCGACGAGATCCGGGCGCTGTGCGCGGCAGGGACCGAAGTGCTGCTGGAGAACCAGTACGGCCCCACCGAAACCCATGTCGCCACCCGATACACGATGACCGGCGACCCGGCGCTGTTCCCGGTGCTGCCACCGATCGGCACCGCCATCGACGGCGTGGAGATCCTCGTCCTCGACGACCGGCTACGCCCGGTTCCCCACCACGTGCCCGGCGAGATCTACCTCGGCGGTGCCGCCCTCGCCGACGGCTACGAGCACCGGCCCGATCTCACCGAGGCCGCCTTCGTTCCGCACCCGTTCGCACCGCCGCGCCGGCTGTACCGGACCGGCGATATCGGTCGCCGGCTGCCCGGCGGCGAGGTGATCAGTGACGGTCGCCGTGGTGGACAGGTCAAGATCCGCGGTCACCGGGTGGAACCGATGGAAGTCGAGCTGGCGCTGCACCGCGTCACCGCGGAGCTGCCCGGCGTCAGCGAAGTCGCCGTGGTGGCGCACACCACCGTCGCAGGGGCCTCCAGCGCCCACACCGTACTGGTGGCGTTCCTGGTCGGCTCCCGTGCCGGTGCCGACGAGGCGGAGATCTCCGCCGCACTGCGGGAATGGTTGCCGGACTACATGATTCCCAGTCGGCTGGTCTGGCTCGACGCGATGCCACTGACTCCGAGCGGCAAGCGAGCCGACGCGGTCCTGGCCGCAATGGCACTGCCCGCCGCCACCTCGGCGGGCCGGGTTCGCCCGCGCACGCCCGCGGAATCAGGGCTGGCGGCACTGATGGCCGAAGCACTCGGCCTGCCCGAAATCGGCGTGCACGACGACTTCTTCGCTCTCGGCGGTACTTCCCTGACCGCGATGCGCCTGATCGTGTCCATCGAACAGCGCTACGGGGTGTCGCTGCCGGTCTCCACCCTGGCTACCGGCCCCACAGTCGCCGCCCTGGCCGCGCAGCTCGACGACCGTGCCGAGGCGGGTGTCGATCCGCTGGTGCTCCTGCGACCGGGTACCGGGACACCGCTGTTCCTCGTGCACCCGATCGGCGGAAATGTGCTCTGCTACATCGAATTGAGCAAACACCTACCCGATGGGCTGCCGCTGTACGGCCTGCAGGCCGCGGGTCTCGAGACGGGCAGCACCCCGGCCGAATCCATCGCGGAGATGGCGAGCAACTACATCGCGGCACTGCGCCGCGTCCAACCGGCGGGGCCCTATCATCTGGGCGGCTGGTCACTGGGCGGGATGGTCGCCTTCGAAATGGCGCGCCAACTGTCCGAGGCCGGTCACGAGGTGGGCACCCTGGCGCTGATCGACACCATGACGGTGCGCCACGGCGACGGCATGCCGGTGCCCGAACACGCTCTCTACGAGTTCTTCCTGTGGGAACTGCTGTGGCTGGCGCGCGGCGCCGACACCGCGGTGATCGAGATCCCGCAGGAGCTCGACACCGACGATGCGGTCTTCGACTTCATCCTCGACACCGCCGTCGAAGCGGGCGTGCTGCCGCCGACCGGATCCCGTGCGCTGGTCCGGCGGTTGTTCGAGGTGTTCGTGGCGGGGTGGCGCGCGATCGACGCCTACCGGCCGCAGGCCTATGACGGCGACATCACCCTGTTGCGCGCCGCGCTGCCGCTGCCGCAGGTGCTTCGTCCCGCCCATGATCGGGCGGGCACACTGCACCGAGACCCGACCAACGGCTGGGATGCCTACGCGGCAGGACATCTCGAGGTCGTCGAGGTACCCGGTGACCATCTGACGTTGATCCAGTCCCCGCACGTCGCCGAGGTGGCCGCCCGACTGGCTCGATTGCTCGAACAAGCGGCAGCGACCGCATCATGACTCTGACGAATCCCGCGACACAGCAAGGAAATCCAGTGAACTCACCCGTGAAGTCGGCACTAGTGGTCGGCGCAGGCATCGGCGGTCTCACCGCCGCCGCGGCCCTGCGCCGGGCCGGAATCGATGTCGTGCTGTGCGAGCGCGGCCCGGAACTGCGCGCGGCCGGATTCGGTCTGTCGGTGCAGTCGAACGCGATGAACGCCCTGCGCACCCTCGATCTCGGCATCGACGAGGAACTGCTCCGAGCGGGCGCACAGGCGCGATCGTTCACCTTTCGCCGGCCCGGCGGTTCGGACATGCGACGCATCGACGTGTCCGGCATCGACGCCGAATTGGGCGCTCCCGCGGTCGCACTCGCCCGCAAAGACCTCCACGACGTGCTGCTGGCAGCCTGCGGCGACGACCTGCGGGTAGAGCTCGGCGCCGAGGCGGTCGCGTTCACCGAGACCGCCGACGCGGTGCAGGTCGAGTTCACCGACGGCCGCACCCTGAACGCCGATGTGCTGATCGGCGCGGACGGAATCAACTCCGCGATCCGCGCCCAGCTGCACGGCGCCGAGGCTCCGCGGCCGGGCAAGTTCGTGTGCTGGCTGGCGCTGGTGCCGTTCGCGCACCCAGCGATCGAGCCCGGCGCCTCGATCCACTACTGGGGCAGGGGCATGCGCTTCGGCATCCACGACATCGGACACGGCAATGTCTACTGGTGGGCCACCCTGACCACCACCGCCGAGCAGGCCGCGGACTGGCCGCACGGCAAAGACGATCTGCTCGCCAGATTCACGGGTTGGGCGCCCGAGATCACCCAGATCATCACCGCCACACCGGAATCGGACATTCTCGCACTGCCCGCTCAGGACCGCCCGCCGCTGACCGCGTGGGGCAGCGGCCGGGTGACCCTGCTCGGCGACGCCGCCCACCCGATGCTGCCCAGCCTGGGCCAGGGCGCGAACTCGGCGATCGAGGACGCGGTGGTGCTCGCGCACGCGCTGGCCACCCACGACGACGCTGCGGCCGGACTGCGGGTCTACGAACAGCGGCGGATTCCGCGCACCACGATGCTCGTCGACGGATCCCGCAAGCTGGGCCGCCTCGAACAGACCCGCAATCGTGCGCTGATCGTCGTTCGCGACGGCTTCATCGTCAAGAGCGCCGAAGCGAAACTGCAGGCCAGTCTCGCCGAACCGATGACGTGGCCCGGGCTGGGCGACCTCGAGCCGGTCGCCGCGCTGCCGCGGCCGTTGTCCACGCTGGAACGCTGGCACTGGACCGTGGATCAGGTGGCGCCGCTGCACATCGTCTCGCGAGTGCGCGTCACCGGCGACCTCGACGCCGATACGGTCCGCGCCGGTCTGGCCGCGCTGACTCGGCGGCATCCGATGCTGCATGCCGAAGTGCGCAGCGATGACGGCCGCAATCCACGCTTCGTCCCGGTCGCGATTGCCCCGATTCCGTTGCGCGAGGTGATATCCGAGGACTGGGCCGCCGAGGTCGACGCCGAATTGCGGACACGATTCGAAGCAGAGGCACCGCTGCTGCGCGCCACCTTGATCACCGTCGCACCGGACGTCCACGACCTCGTGCTGACCTCCACATACACCATCGCCGACGCGGTGACCGTGCTGTCGTTCGCCCGGCAGGTGCTCGAGCTCGCCGCCGAAACCGGCGGCTGGGTTGCCGAAGTGCCCGCGCCACCCGCGCCGGAAGCGTTGTTCCCCCGGCCTTTCCAAGGCTGGCGAGGCAAGCGCAAGGCCATCGCCCGGCTGGCGGCCGACGGGGTGCGCGATCTGCGGGTCAAGCCGGTGCGAGTCAGCGCGGGCACCGAAGTTGCGCCCACGCAGCGTTTCACCAAGCTGACGCGGCGAGTGGTGGACGGGACCCGGTACCAGGCACTCCTCGACGCCTGCGCCACACGCGACGTACCACTGTCGGGTCTGGTCGCCGCCGCACTCGCGCGCGCCGCCGGAAACGACGCCGATGCACCGCGAGCCCACTTCCCGGTCGGTGTCTCGGTGCTGTTCCGCGAGCAGCTCGAGCGACCGCTCGACGCCACCCACACCGGTGCTTACCAGGCGATGATCGCCCTTCCCACACCGGCGGGACAACCGCTGTGGCAGACGGCCACCGACTTCGCCACCGACTTCGCGAGTCGTATCGAACAGCGCCAGCACCTGGCCAACCTGGGTGGAATCGGATTCATGCTGCCCAAGACACCGGCGCGACCGGACAAGGTGGTCGGCCTGCTGGACGCCCGCGGGCCGGGCAATCTGTGCCTGACCTTCGTCGACACTCGTGACTTCCCTGCCCGTATCGGCAACTGGGAGGTCTCTGGCGCCGAAGTCGTCTCCGGCATGTCGATCAGCGGTCTGATGATGCTGACCGTCGGTCACGGCACCGACGCGTTGTCGCTGAATCTCGGCTACATCGACGGACTCCTGTCGCCCGAACGCGCCGACGCGTTGATCGACACCGTCGTCGACGCTCTGCTCAGCGTGGTTCCCGCACCGGAAGTCGCTGCTGTGCACTGAGTTCCGCCCACGACCGACCACGGCACTGCGGTATCGATCTCGACATCGAAGTGCCGTGGTCGTTCGGATCGACGCGCCGGCACCTAGATCACCGGAACGCGGTCCCGCGAGATCCACGCGATGAGTTCGTTCTCCACCTCGTCGCGATTGATCTCGTTGAGGATTTCGTGGCGGGCGTTCGGGTACACGCGGTAGGTGATGTCGCTGAGCCCCGCGTCGCGGTAACGCCGCACCTGCAGATCACTCAGTCGCGCACCGTCATTGAGCGGGTCACTGCCGCCGACCATGACATACAGCGGCAGGTCTGTCCGGATGCCGCGGGGCCGGGCGAGCCGTTCGTTGCCCAGCTTCGCCAGCGATGCCATATTCACCGCATCGATCTCGAATCCGCACCACGGGTGGGCCAGGTAGGCGTCGACCTGGGCCTCGTCGCGGCTGAGCCAGTCGGCGGGCGTGCGGGTCGGCTGGAACTCCCGGTTGAACAGGGCGAGCAGGTCGCCGTCGGCGGCGGCGATCTCGACGAACAGTTCATCCACCGCGGTGGTACCGCACAGGACCGCGGCATCGACCAGCGCGTCGTGATCGAGCAGGTACTGCTGGACCGCGAACGAGCCGAGGCTGTGCCCGAACAACACCACGCGCCGATCGGAATGGAGCTCGCGCAGGATCGTGGTGAGCGCCGCCATGTCCTCGACGAGCAGATTCCAGCCGTTGTCGCCGAGGTCACCGGGTGCACCGGCCATGCTGTGTCCGTGTCCGCGATGGTCGGCTGCGTAGACGGCGTAGCCGAGCGCCACGAGACGTTCGGCGAGATGGCTGTAGCGCGCGGCATGTTCTCCCATGCCGTGCGCGATCTGGACCACGCCGGTGACGTCGTCGCCGGCGGGCAGCCAGGACCGGACGTGGATGGTGGTGCCGTCACTGCTGGGGTAGCTGAACATGGATCACTCCTGTGTGATGTGCGGACAGTGTTGTGCGACAGCGGCTTTCACGGAGCGGTGATGGCGCGTTTGAGGATCTTGCCGGTCGGCCCGGTCGGCAGGGCGTCGAGTAGCCACACCTGCCGCGGGTATTTGTAGGCCGCGACCCGATCCCGGACGAATTCCTGGATCTGCTCGCCGGTCGTGCTCGCGCCGACGCGCAGGGCGACGGCGGCCACGATCTCCTCGCCCAGATGCGCGTCGGCGATCCCGATGACCGCGGCCTGGGTGATCTCGGGATGCTCGTAGAGCACCTCTTCGATCTCGCGCGGATACACGTTGTAGCCGCCGCGGATGATCATGTCCTTCTTGCGGTCGACGATGTAGAGGTAGCCGTCCTCGTCGCGGCGGGCAAGGTCACCGGTGTGAAACCAGCCCTCAGGTATCGCTGTGGCGGTGTCGGCGGGTCGGCGCCAGTACCCCAGCATCACGTTGGGGCCGCGCACCACGATCTCGCCGATTCCGTCGATGCTGTCGACGAGTTCGACCTCGACGTCGCGGATCGGCGTACCGATCGAGCCTGGTTTGCGTGGCTGTCCCACATGGTTGAACGCGACCACCGGACTGGTCTCCGACAACCCGTATCCTTCGAGAATCACACAGCTGAAACGCTGTTCGAAGCCGTGCAACAGCTCCACCGGCAGTGAGGCGCCGCCGGAGACGCAGCGGCGCAAGGTCGAGACATCGGCCTCGGCGGCGCCGGGGTCGTGCAGCAGCGCCGAATACATCGTCGGCACACCGGCGAACACCGTCACACCGTCGCGCGCGATCGCCTCGAAGACCGCCGCGGGCTCGAAGCGCGGCACCAGGGTCAGGCAGGCGCCGCTGCGGATCGCCGCGTTCATCGCGCAGGTCTGGCCGAAGGTGTGGAACAGCGGCAGGCAGCCGAGGATCACGTCGTCGGCGCCGATATCGAGCACGGTCGTGGAATAGACGTCGGCGTTGTGGACCAACCCGGAATGTGACAGCGCGGCGCCTTTGGGCGTGCCGGTGGTGCCGGAGGTATAGAGGATCACGGCCGGTTCCTCGGCGGTGATCGAGCGATCGTCGCGGCGGGGGTCGTGCCCGGCGAGCAGTTCGGCCAGAAGGTCGGCGTCGATGGTGAGCGCCGTGGTCCCGGCTTCCTGCGCGCCATGCGGACCTTCACCCGGCCCGTCGACCCAGTCGAACAACAGCGCCGCCATTGAATCCCGCAGGTAATAGGCAACTTCGCGCGATTTGAGCAACGGGTTCATCGGCACGACCACCGCGCCGGATCGCAGGATGCCGTAGTACAGCACGACGAATTCCGGCACGTTCGGCAGCATCAGCGCCACCCGATCCCCTGGCTCGATCCCATGCTCGCGCAGAAAGGCGGCGACCCGAGCAGTGCGCTCCTCGAGTTCCTCGTAGGTCAGCACGGTCGTCCCCGAGCGCAGCGCAGGCCGGTTCGGGTGGCGCAGCGCGGAGTGGAGCAGGTTCTCGCTCAGAGCGGGCATCGGCAGATCCTCGGGGACGAAAGCGGTCGACAACGCGAAAATCGTCGCACCGCTGTGACCGCGATCCCATGGATCGCCGGACAACATCGCCGCGAAAGCATTGTCCGCGGAAACAACCACACCCCCGGTAAGCTGCGGAAATGGTCCGAACATCGCCACCGAGCCCGATCGTCGACGTCGCCGCGGCACTGCTCGCGCGCATCGACGATCTCGGACTACAGCTGGCCCGGCGATTCGTCGACGAACTCGAGACCTACCGCAACGAGAACCAGGTTCCGTTCGACACAATCCGCACCTCCTGCACCCGCAATCTGACGCTGATGGTGCAGCACTTCACCACCGCCGAACCGGTGGATCCCGAGCCGCCGAAGGAAACCGGCAGGCTGCGCGCCCAGCAGGGTGTGCCGCTGGCCGAGACCCTGCACGCCTTCCGGATCGGCTTCGAATTCCTGTGGTCGGAACTGGTCGCCGAAGCCAGACGGCATCCGGCGGTCACCGACGCCGTCCTCGTCGATCTGGCGGCCGAGGTCTGGGCGCTGGCAGGCGAGTACTCCGTCGCCGTCGCGGCCGCCTACCGGGAGATGAGCTCAGAACTCGTGCTGCAACGCGAGCACGAGCGGTCGGTGCTGGTCGAGGCGTTGTTCACCGGCGTCATCGCCGACCCGGCCACCCTCGGCGAGGCCACGCGCGTTCTCGGGCTGCCGCCGCGGGGACGCTACGTGGTGGTCGCCGCGGAGGTCAGCGCCGCGGGCCGGGAGGCGCTGCCCGGCATCGAAACCGAGTTGCGCCGTGCGCAGATCATCTCCGCTTGGCGACTCCGCCCGGATCAGCAGATCGGCGTTCTCGCGCTCCCGGCGAATCAGGAGTCCACCACGCTGGCCACATTGCGCAAATTTCGAGCACGCGTCGGCATGAGCCCACCGTACGAGTCACTCACCGACACCCCGCAGGCGCTGCATTTCGCCCGGCTCGCGGTGGTCGGCCTCGGCGATCACACCTCCGGCGTCGCCCGATTCGACGACAATCCGCTGGGCATGGTCGTCGCCGCCGCGCCACTGGAGGCTGCGCGCATGGTCGACCTGCGCCTCCACGAGGTGCTCGCCCTCCCCCACGACGACCGCCACCGCCTCCTGGAAACCCTCGAAACCTGGTTCACCGCAGGCGGTTCCGCGGCCACCACCGGCGAACGGCTCTACCTGCACGCGAACACAGTGCGCTACCGCCTACGCCACATCGAGAAACTCACCGGCCGCTCCCTCACCGACCCCGCCGCAGTACGCGATCTCGGTGCGGCACTACAGGCTTGGAAGGTACTGGCCACAGTACGCGCGGATCAACGCCTGTAACCTGAGGTCCCGGAGTTCGCCCTTACCCGTGCTGGCGATCCATTCCAACCTTCGCGCCACCTGCTGTCCTGCCGCACAAGGGGTTGGCGAGGGTTACGGTCGGCGTTCGAGGGCGCTCAGGAAGCTTTCGGCAGCATCCTGGACCCGGTTCCGGTCGCCGGTAGTGAGTAGGTCGAGCAGCAGTCCACGAATCGTCGCGATCACCAATGTAGCTGTGCGAGAGGCAGTCTCGGGGTCAACGTCGGGGGCCTTGCGCAATGAGGTCATCCAATCGGTGACGACGTGGTCGAGGAAGTCCGCGAACTGCTGGGGGGCTTGCAGGGCGCGGCCGTAGGCGGCGAAGAACAGCCGGAACTCCGCCTGCATGCGTGGGTCGGAGGTTCGAGTCCAGGCCGCGCGTGCTGCCGTCGCCAGGTCGGGATGCGGACCCGCCGCATCACTGGTGGCGGCGAACATGCGCCGCCGTAACCGCTCGAGGACGACCTGGAGCATCTGCTCCTTGGTGCCGAAGTGGTGCACCAGCGTGGTCGGCGAGACGCCGAGGCCGGCGGCGACGGGCCGCCACGACAGCTCGGAGAGCCCGTGCTCGACCATGTAATCCACTACCGCGTCGAGCAATTCGTCCCTGCGCTGATAGTCGACCGGACGTCCTGCCATCACTTGCCTCCCGATCCACCACGATTGACATTCCTAGAACGACTGTACTATCTATATTCATAGTACGACTGTACGAGAAATAGATGAGCGGTCAGGAGCCCCCCATGTCACGAGTCGTCGTCTTCGATGAGACCGGCACCCCCGAAGTCCTGCAGATCGTCGACGAACCGGTCGGCGACCCCGGCCCCGGCGAGGTGCGGATCAAGGTCGAAGCCGTCGGTATCAATCGACTCGACCAGATGATCCGCGCGGGCATGTCACCGCGACCGATCCGCCTGCCACACGCCCGCCTCGGCATCGAAGCGACCGGCACGATCGACGCCCTCGGCTCGGGAGTCGCCGGATGGGCCACCGGTGATGCGGTCATCGTCACGGCCGTGCCCGACATGGACACCAACGGCACCTACGCCGAACACCTCGTCCTCCCCGCCGACCGGGTCGTCGCCAGGCCCGCCGGCCTGGACGCCATCAGCGCAGCAGCGTTGTGGGTGGCGTACTCCACCGCCTACGGCGCGCTCGTCGAAAAGGCCGGGATGCAACCCGGCGATCACGTCCTGATCACCGCAGCCTCCAGCGGTGTCGGCCTGGCCGCCATCCAGATCGCCAACCAGATCGGCGCCATCCCCCTGGCCGTCACCCGGAGCGCAGCAAAAGAACGCACCCTGCTGGCTGCCGGTGCCGTCGCCGTCATCGTCACCGACCGCGACGATGTCGTCGAGGCCACACACCGACACACCAGCGGCATCGGCGCCGACATCGTGTTGGACTCGGTCATGGGTCCCGGCCTGGCCGAACTCGCCGATGCGGCCAAGCGATTCAGCGGCAGGCTGATCACCGTCGGCTGGCTGGATCCCCGGCCGGCACCGTATCCGGCCAGCCCCATCACCATGATCCGGTACATGAGCTTCGAGCACACCCTCGACCCGGCTGCCGTGCACCGCATCACCGCATTCCTGACCGCCGGCATCCGCACCGGCGCCCTGCGCCCCATCATCGACACCGTGTTCGCCCTCGGCGACATCGTCGCCGCCCACCGCTACCTGGAACAGGGCCACCACACCGGCAAAATCGTTGTCACCGTTTGACGCCGACGCCGCCGGGCGTCCTCGCTCCTACTGTCGTCCCGATCTCGTTGGGCGCGAGGCACACAGTGCGGTCATCGGTGGAGTCGGCCCACTGCAGCGTAAGCACTCAGATCCGACGCCGCGCGGTGTCGCGGCGTGGTGGAGAGTGCGCGTACCCCGCTGCCGGGGACGGGTCGCCACCGGTGTGGGGCGATCAGGCCGGGTGTGACGAGTCGGTACCCGGTGAGCATGGCCGTGATCTCGTCGCGCCCGCGTGCGTGGTAGGCGATGCCCGCACTGCGGAAAGTTTGGGTGGCTGAGTGGATCTGGTGAGTGTGGACGTCGTCGGTGACGTGGGTGAACACCATCCATGTCCCGGAAGCAAGGCGGTCGGTCAACGCCGTGACCATCGCGGGAGCGTCACTGATCAGTTCCGCGGTCCCCGACACAAACACCGCGATCGGCCTGGCTGTGTCCATCACGGCAATGATGTCGCCGAGGACCGCCGAAGTGTCGGTCAGATCGGTATCGGTAAAGAAGCGGTTCGGACCCGTCAGCAGGGCACGGCCGTAGGCGGCGACAACGGGGTCGTTGTCGATGTAGAGGATTCGGGTGAGGTCGTCGTTCCGGTCTCCCGCGATTTCGTGGATGTTCGGGGCGTGCGGGTAGCCGCAGCCCAGTTCGACGAACTGGGAAACCCCGTGCTGGTCGATCAGGTACTCGACCGCGCGCAGGATGAAGCGACGTGATTCGGTGATCGCGGGCGTGATCTTGTTCGCCGCCAGGCTGGTGGCCAGCGCGTGGTCAGGCGCGTAGTGGTCCTTCCCACCCAGGATCGCATTGTGCAGTCGCGCGGGGGTGGGCCGGTACGGGTCGGCGGTGGTCATTGCGGGCTCCTGCCGCTTGGGCATCGCAAGTTGTGCCTGTTGTTGCGGTGCAACAGAATTGGATGAGCTAGCTAGCGAGGCCATTGGGGATAGGTCATCGCGGCGCTGCTTCCGCGTCGTAGGTCATCAGCACGAGTCGACTCCTGTCGAGTTGTTGCACCGTTGGAGTTCGTCGGCGCCTTCGGCGTGGGGCCCTTCAATGACTTAGACGCCGCAAAGATGAATTCGGTTCCCTTGCAATGGATATCGGTAGAGTTCGGCTCCTCCGGCGTTGGGTCACCGGTCGACTTGGTGGCATTCAGGTGGTTCGGAAGCGCATGAGGCAGGGCCGAGATGCGGCGACATCGCCAGGCCCGGAAGGTCAGGGCAGCAGGTTAGGCGAGCACCGCGAAAATTGTTGCGGGCGAGCCGCTCCTACTGCTGAATAGCCTCACGGATCCGATCGGCCAGCACCTGGGCCCAGCGGCGATGAACTTGCGGCCCGTACTCATTGCCTTGTTGATTTCAGGCAGGCTGTACCCCGACGGTTTCCCCGGGGCTGCCCGGCAAATCTGTCCATCTACCGATTGCCGTCGACGATGTGTCTTGCGACTGACCAGCCGATCAAGCGGCGCGCGGCGCGTACATGATGACTGCGACACCGACCAGGCAGATCACCGCGCCGACTACGTCCCACCGATCGGGACGGAAGCCGTCCAGCGCCATCCCCCACAACAGTGATCCGGCGACGAACACGCCACCATAGGCTGCGAGGATGCGTCCGAAGTTGGCGTCGGGCTGCAACGTTGCGACGAAACCGTAGATCCCCAGGGCTATGACTCCGGCGCCGATCCATGCCCAGCCACGATGCTCACGCACGCCCTGCCAGACCAGCCAAGCACCGCCGATCTCGGCGATTGCAGCAAGAACGAACAGCAGGATCGAGCTCACCACGGTCATGGCCAGAGCCTAGATATCCGGTTCAGGATGCTGTGATCGTGGTGGCGTACCCGTAGACCGAGCCCGAACACGATGACCGTCCTCGTGATCGATTCAGTAGCCACAGCCGCTGTCTCCCATACTCGATTGCGGTTCAGGTCGTCGAAAGGGACTGGGCAGATATGGCTTTCGCTGCATGCGAGCAGGTCATCACAGTCTGCGGCAAGGGCGGCGCGCAATGTGTTACGTACCGCGGTCAGCTTGGCGAGCTTCGCGTCGATGTCAGCTGGTTTCTAGGTGGCGCGGGCCTGTAGCCCAGCGACGCCGCTTTGCCGAACTGGGTTGCCGCGAGCGATCGGCGACTTCAATCCCTAACTGATTTCCGCCGCCGCGCCATGTATTCGATCGCAGCAGTCCGACCGTATTCGGTCATCAAAGTAGTCGCGAGCCCTCCCGCAAGTACACACGCGACCGAGGTCCCGCTGCGGGTTCGCAGCAACCGTCCGCGGACAGGTGCGCGGACCCGGTCGCCGCGCACGAACAGGTCCACCTGCGGTTCGCTCACACAACCAGGTAGCAGCGCACCAGTCGCGGTGCATGCCCCGACTGCCAGGCATCGTGGGTCACTCGCCGGGAAGAGGATCGGTCCTGCTGCCGAGTTGCCCGCTGCCGCGATCACGGCGATCCCGGCGTGGGTCGCTGCCCGCAGCGCGGCGGTCAGTCCGGCATGAGCGTTGGGCTGGCCCAGCGGGATCACGATCACGTCTGCACCCGAAGACGTCAGCCATCGAATGGCGGTGGCGACATCATCGGGCCGGATGACGCCGTCCGCTGACGCGGTGCAGGCAACGTTCAGGCGCGCACGTGGCACGGTTCCGCGCAGTCGAAATATGCCCTGTCCGACCAACAGCGATGCGGAGAAGGCCCCGTGTTCGCGGAACCACAGTGGAGCAGTCCGTCCGCCACCGAACCACCGGACGGTGATGCCGACGCCGTCCAGGTCGGCAACCGACTGATCGAAGCCGCCTTCGATCAGTCCGATCGTGAGGCGCGTCTCCCGTTCCTCGGCCATCGAGCTCGGCCACCACACGACGCGCGGATCGTGCGCGGCGGCTAACTGCGGCCGCAGATAGTCGACCGCATCGATGACGGCCGTGCGCTCGCGCTCCACCGTCGACCTCGAATTGTCGTTGATTCCGCACATCCGGAGCACTTCCTTCGATCTACCCACGGGCTACTGACTGCAGCCGTTCATCACCTCCACAGCAGCATGTGTCGCGAACGCGCCGACCGCATCCGGGCTACCACGGTGCCCTTTTCGGTGTCAGCACCGAAGTGCGCCAAAGAATTCATACATAGTGTCGAGTTCTCATCGAAGTGATGAAACACGAAAGGAAATCGACATGGCCATCAACAGCATCGATTCGCAGCTCGGCGATATCATCGATCCGAAACTGCGCAAAATTGGCGAGCGCGTGGTTCGCCAGCTCGAACTGGCGGCAGATAAAGTCGCCGCACACGCTGCCGACGCAGCACGGTTCCCGCTGCCCACTCAACGAGATTCCGCCGAGAATATTTTGGCGAGCTGGTTCGACACCATGCCCGAAAAGAAGCGGGCCGCCGCCGGAGTCGCCGCTATCCAGCGGGTGAATACCACCGCGATCCGCACGGCGCATCTCGGGGAACTGGCCGGGGTAGATCTGCAGACACGGACTCCGATCGCCTCGCAAGGCTCCGCTTTCGCCATCCCCAACCTGAAGTTCTCCGCCGCGGACCTCGCGAAACTGCAAAATCCGGCGTTCCTCGGCACATTGCGCGGGATGATCCCCCAGCATGCACCCGCTCGAGCGACGCGGTCGGATAGCCTCCTGCTGCGAGTGACCCAGATCCGCTGCGCCAACGAGACCAACAGCCCGTTCGGCGGTCACATCGGCGAAGACGACATGTGGCTCGGTGGCACATCTGTCGATGAAAGCGGTGACACAAAAACCATCAAGCCGATCAAACTCGGGAGTTTCAACAATAAGGAAATCAAGCACTACAATCCCCCGCGAACCTTCACGAATTTCGATATCACAGAGCGCGGAAATTCCTTCCCCAAGGCCTATCTCGTGACACTCGTGCTAGTCGAACGAGACAATGGTAAGGCTATGCAAACATTTCTGGATCGGGTCACGAAGGAGATCAAGAAGCAGGTTCAGGACGCTCTGGTCAAGGTGGGTACGACCATCGGAGGGCCGTTCGGGCTGGTGGTCGGAACCATTTCCGCCTGGGTATTCGGCGAGCTGATCGACTACATTTCCTCGGGATGGCGGGACACTGTATTCCGGCCCCTCACTGTCACTGCCCACATCGGCTCGTACGACAGCGTATGGGTCAGCTCCGGCCGCAAGGACAGCACGGATCGAATGCTGGAGACCAAGGCGCCACAGGCGCGGTATCAGCTCTGGTACGACTGGTTGCTGTACAACTCGACAGCCGGGTTAGGAATCATCTAATGCCGCGTCAGGCGACCTTGGTTGGGTAATTTTACCGCCGGATCTTCGCACCGACAGCGAAGTTTCGGGTCGGGCGGGCGTGCTGGTTGTGCCAGCGAATGTTGCCGCCGATCGCCGTATCCTGCACGACAGGGCTGCGGCGATCGGTGCCGTTGAGCGCGAAGCAACGGAACGCCGCGAACTCGCCCGTCTTCGCTGGTCTGCCCCCGTTCCGTCTTCGGCGCAAAGGGCCGCCCTTCTCGTCGAAGTCGTGGATCACTTCTACACCTACGCTTCCGACATCTAGCCGACCCGCCTCAGCCTCCGACCATGTGCACGCCGCCGGGCGCCCGTGGCCGGTCTGACGGCGCAACAATGTCTGATCAAGGTTGGGACAACATTCACCTCGCCCTTTCGAACTGCGCACCATCGCCAGACGGCATCCGACGCCGCGGCTCCGGCCATCGGGGGTGTTGAGGTGGTACCACTCGCTGGGGTGAGACGTTTGTTATGCACCCCTGCTCACGTCGGTCGGGTTGGAGCAAAATGGCGGGTGGAACAGTCTTTCCTGTCCTTTCACAACAGATTTCGATTTCCACGGATGCCCTGACGCAGCGGGTTGAAAGTCCGCGTCGCCACAGCGAACTCACGACTGATCACAAGGACTGCCGCCCGATCGTGTGGCAGTCCTTGTGATCAGGCTCCCTACCCGGGGAAGTAATGGCCGTTATCCAAATCGGCGAGCAGGCCGGGCTGAGCGGGTTCCCAGCCGAGGGTCCGGCGGGTGATGAGGTTGGACGCCGGGTAGCTCTGCGTGACTATGTTCGCGAGGAACCCGAAGTATCCCGGCACCATCAGTACGTCCGAGGGAATGCTCACGACGGGCAGGCCCAGTCGGCTGCCGATGGCCTCGGCGATATCCCGGAGTGGGATGGCCCCGTCCCCTACCGCGTGCCAGTATCTGCCGGCCGGCCCCTTCTCCAAAGCCAGGCGGAACACGGGGGCGATATCGCGGACGTGCACGGCGTTCCACAGGTTCGCGCCGTCTCCGGGGTAGCCGACGAAACCCTTCTCCTTCGCGAGCGCGATCAGCTGCACGAGGAACCCGCCACGATCGGTCGTGCTGTGCGCGATGTTGGCAAACCGCACGACCGAAGACCGCACTCCCTGCTCAGCGAGGTCGACTACGGCGGTTTCCACGACATTGCGAACCCGCAGGGTGCCCTTGTACTCATCGCCGCCCGGAAGGGCCGGGTCCTCCTCGGTGGCCGGCCGGCCCAGGTTCCCGGCTGAGCCGATGCTCCCCGCCGCGACCAACGGCTTTCCGGTTCCCGCGAGTGCCTCGCCGTAGGCGAGGATGATCGGGAGTTCCGCGGCGGCCACGGCGTCGAGCCCGCCGGAGGGAAGCAGGTCTTGCCGGTGCGCGACGTGAATGACGCCCTCGGAATCCGCGGCCGCGTCTTTGAGCCCGTCGAGATCCTCCAGGTCGCCGCGGCGTACCTTCGCGCCGAGCGCGGACAGGGCCGCCGCGGCCGTGTCCGACCGGGCCAGGCCGGTGACCTCGTGCCCGGCGGTGACGAGTTCGGGGATGATGTACGAACCGGAATGGCCGGTCCCGCCAGTGACGAAAACGCGCATGTTATTGCTCCTTGTGCGTGATGCGGCGGAAGAAATGGCGGTGCGCGCCCACTCAGTCGGCGATGTCTACGCTGAGGGCGACGTCGAAGCTCCCCACGCCGTGGCGGGCCAGGCCCATCAGCAGCGGACCGACCCCTTCCAGCCAGCGCGCCATCTCGAGTCCGCCGACATCGAAGGGACGCAGTCCCAGGCTCTCGATGAGCGCCGACACGCCGGCCTTGGCCCGCGCGTCATCTCCGGCGAAGAACACGTCCAACGGACGGCCCTGGGCGATGATGTGACCGAAGACGGTGTTGAACGCCTTCACGACGTGCGCGCTCGCGGGGGCGGCCTCGGCGATCTCTTGCGCACCGGACGTACCGTCCGGAGTGACGAGCCCGGTGGCGTCGGCGTTGAAGGTATTGGTGATGTCGATGATGACCTTGCCTGCCAGTGCATCCCCGTACCGGGCGACGACCGATACCGCGCTGGTGTACGGCACGGCGAGGACGACGATGTCGCCGGCAGGGACGGTGCCGAATGTCCCGGCCGTGGCACCGCCGCCTAGCGCGGCAGCCAGGCCCTCGGCCTTGGCCGAGTCGCGGCCGAGGATCTGCACAATGTTGCCGCCGGCGACCGCGCGAGTGGCGATGGCGTGGGCCATGGTTCCCAGACCGATGAAACTGATGCTGCTCATGGATGTGTCCGTCCTTCTCTGATCTGAATCGAACTGCTCGGACCGGGGCTCAGCCGGTGAACTCGCCGACACCGAGGGCGAAATCCCAGTGGCCTACCCCGTTGCCGTGTGGTTCAGATGGCGGTGGTGCCGCCGTCGGAGACCAGTTCCAGACCGTTGACATAGCTGGAGTCGTCGGACGCGAGAAATAGTGCGACGGTGGCGATTTCTTCTGGGCGGCCCATTTTCCCGCGGGGGATGAGCGACTCGAATTCGGCCCTGGTGGCCTCGTCGAACAATTCTTCTTGTTTGGCGGTGGCGACCTGGCCCGGGGTCAGGACGTTGACCCGGATCTTGCGGTCACGCAATTCGTTCAGCCAGACGCGGGCCCAAGCCTGTTGGACGGCTTTACTTCCGGCGTAGAGGCTCCAGCCGGGGAAGGCACCGAGGGAGGCGTTGGATCCGGTCATGAAGATCGAGCCGTTGTCGTTGATCAGCGGCAGTGCCTTCTGCACCGTGAACAGGGTGCCGCGCGCATTGAGCCAGAAGGAGCGGTGGAACTGTTCCTCGGTGATCTCGCCGAGGACGGCGGGTTCGCCCGTCCCGGCGCTGGCCCACAGCACGTCGATCGAGCCCTTTTCCCGCTTGACGGTGTCGTACAGGCGGTCCAGGTCGTCCAGATCGGACGCATCACCCTGGACGGCGGTGACGCTGCGTCCGATCAGCTCGACGGCGGCGTCCAGCGCTTCCTGGCGCCGGGCCTGGATGAAGACGTGCGCTCCTTCCTCGACGAACAGTTTGGCGCCGGCCAGTGCCATGCCGGTGGATCCGCCGGTGATTACCGCTACCTTGCCATCGAGCTTTCCCACGATAACTCCCTTGAATTGATGGGTATCCGAAACAGTTCGGTTTCTTGTTGCGCTCGTCAATGCCGTCGAATGACGCGATGGAGGGGACCGATCACTGACGTGCGAATTCTGGTTCGATTCCGAATTCGCTTGCGCCCCATGAACGATGCCACTGGGTCGAGTTGGCGTCCAAGACCCAATTCAGCCGTGGTGATACCTTGGAGGCATCACCGGACCAGGAGGCGCCATGGATCTGGATCTGCGCAAGTTGCGCTACTTTGCCGCCGTCGCCGACAGGCTGCACTTCGGCCGCGCCGCCGATGAGCTGCACATCGCGCAGCCGGCGCTCAGTCGGCAGATCCGTGCGCTGGAACACGATCTCGGCGCAGAACTGTTCACCAGAGATCGCCACGGCGTAGCGCTGACCGACGCGGGCCGACAACTGCTGGCCGACGCCGGTCCGCTGCTCGCCTCCGCGCACGCGGTCCGGCGCCGGGTGGCCGTCGCCGCCCGCGGCAGCCATCGGCTGGTGGTCGGCTTTCGGGTCGGCATTCCGGTCATCCCAGCGGCGCGGGCGTTCGAGGCTCAGCATCCGGACGTGGTCGTGGACGTGCAGCGCATGGAATGGGACGACCAGGCCCCGATGCTGCTCGACGGCCGCGTCGACGTCGGCTATGTGCGGCTGCCCATCAACGAGACCGGTCTGCGCCTGACTCAGCTCTACACCGAGCCGCTCATGGTGGTGCTGCCCGCCGATCACCGGTTGGCAGGCAAGGAGGAGGTCTCCGAGGCCGACCTGGCCGGTGAGCCGCTGATCTGGCATGCCGACGCGAGCACGCAGCCCACCACGCGCCCGCTCCCCGACTCAGGGCTTCGGGTGCGCGGCGTGGAGGAGAAGCTCGAACACGTCGCGGCGGGCCGCGGAATCTCGTTCGTGGGGCGTTCGGAGACCGTGTTCTACTCACGTCCGGACATCAGCTACGTGCCCGTCCCGGATCTGGCGCCCGACCAGGTGTACCTCGCGATGGCGGCATCGCGCACCTCACCGCTCGCCGACGACTTCTTCACCGCAGCTCAGGCGACGGCTGAGATCACGGCGGAATGCGGGAACTATGAAATGTGGCGGCGTCAAAGCGATGCGGTTTCACAGCACGGCTGAGCAGTCGCGTGCGCTCGGCACCTGGTGGTCCGACGGCCCATTTCGCACCCCGCTCCGACGGCCGCAACTGCATCGTCGGCGGCAAACGGAGACTTCGCACCAATCCGATTCTCTGGCGCTGGGTGACCCGACCGAACGCTCCGGGTACGCAGCATCAGTGATCCGCCGGATCGTCCATGGCTGAGGATCGCATTGCATCGGCCAGTTCGCCGATGTTCGCGAATCTCTTGCCCGGCACCGCCATTCGACCGGTCGGTTCGCCGTTGAGCCAGTACACGATCTTCTCGTCGTCAGGCTCGACGCCATACATCCAGCCCACCGCATCCGTGGCGCGCGCGAGCTCGGCGAAAATCCGATGGAACGCGGGGGAACGACTGAACAGGAAGTGCGTCGAGGTCGACCATGAGAAGACGCGTATCCGTGCGCACGAGGGGACGAACCGACTGGCGAACTGGACCTTCAGTCGCACGTTGACCTGCGTTGTCCCGGTCGTGACGAGGGCGCCCCGCGCGAGTTGTTCCTCGGCGGTGAGTTCGAAGAGGTCCACCATCTCATCGGCGCTCAGATCGTCTCGGTAGCGGTAGAACTTCCCCTCGATCTCAGTGAACATGACCGACTCGAAAAGCTTGTACCGGTGGGCGATCTCCTCGTCGACGTCGACTCGCATCGCCAGCAAGAGATCGAGGTCGTTGCCCCTCCTGCAATCAACGAACGACCGGTCGACGATTCCGCCAACGCGATAGGGCAGGTCCACTTGCCGTCGGTCGGGCAACAACACTTTCGTTGCGACCTGCAGCGGTCGAGCGGCTCGATCGGCCAATATCTGCAGTGCGTGCTCGACCTCCGCGGGCCGGACATAGATCTCGTAGTCGACTGCTGTTCCCACCGCACTCCCCCTCGAATCTCCCCGCCCATAATGAATCAGGTTCGACTGACTGTCATCCGAAATTTTCATGGCAGCGACGAGGGGGAAATCACACATGTCGAGGCACGATTGCGACGACGAACTGGCCCAATTCCTCACGAGCGTCGGCGCAGCCTGGTACGCGATCGCGTTGGACGAGATCATGGGGTGGGCGACAGCGATCGGGGGATTTCGCCCAGGCCGTGTCGGCGGCGAGGGCTACATCGTTCGAGGTGACGAGCTCGGGCCGGAGTTCGCCGACTGGATCCAGCACTGCGCGACTCACCCGGACGCACGCGACACCCTGACCATCGTCGTGTCCGATATCGCCCCTGATGTCGTAGCTCGCATCCAGATTCTCGGAGCACGCGCAACGACACAAGTGCCAACGCAGCAGGAGCGGGTGGTCATCGCCTACGACGAGGTGAATATCGAAACGGCCCGCCAGACACCGACGCCATGAGCTCGGAACCGTCGTCGTGGCGAAGTCGACGTTTCGCGAGGACACTGAGGAACGGAGCACCCAACTCGTCCCCAGGAGCAGATGCGATGGCTACCAATGAACCTTTCGGCATCGATCCGCAAGATTTCGAACGTGCGCTGCGCGAGGCAGGAACCGAACTGCGTGACCTGCTCGGAAAAGCTGGTGACTATCTGAGCCACGTCGATCGTGCCGACGTCGGTACATTGACGTCGCTGTTCGGTCAGTTCTTCCAGCCGGAGCAGCCACGTCCGCCGATGCCAGAGGGCGAGACCACCGGCGACACCGGCAGCGGGGTGTGGGCGATCTTCAGCATCGGCGACACCGGCCAGGCCAGCGTCGACCAGGTGTTTCCGACCGAGCTCGAGGCTTTACGCGCACATCGTGACAACACCGACGATCGCCGGCGGGTGCGGTTTCTGCCCTACGGGGTTCCGGCAAGCGTGTTGGACGCGCCCTGAGGGACCGGACAGCTCCACGGCGTCGCGCGACGCCGTGGATGCCGAATCACGGTGAATCTTCAGGTCGAGACAACGATGCTGGAGTGTGCCGTGGTCACTGCCCCGGTTCGCAGTCGATCCACTCCAGATAGCCGCTTCCCGTGACCGAACGTCGGCCCTGCCAGGTTCCTCGGTAGGTGTAGGCGCCGACATAGCCGCGGCCGTGCCCGTAACGGAGCGGGCTGTCGACTTCGGCGTCGAATGTCAGGACCTCCGCACCCGCCGCATCGCGCACCCGCCAGCGCAGTTGTTGCGGGACGCGCATCGGGCGGCCGCGAGGATCGACCAGCGGTTTCGGCTGATAGGACAGAACCGTCATGGCGACGTCGTCGTACACCCGCGTTGTCCCGTCGACGCACCGTACATGCGCGAGCAGGCACGCGACCGCGCCGGCGGCGCGAACCTCGGTGAGCAGCACCTGCGTCGAACTGTCGAGGTTGATGATCTGGTAGGTGAAGAAGTCGACGGGGAGCTTGCGTTGTGTCGGAAGCGCCTGTGCCGTAACCGATTGTGGCGACATGCAACGGGCGTATTCGAACGTGCACAACGTCTGTTCGATGGCGACCGTGCCGGTCTTGTCGGTCAGGGTTCCGGTGGCGGTCGCGAACAGGCTGAGGTGGTCGTAGAAGGGGGTGCGGACGAACCACGAAACCTGGTCCGTCGCTCGGATATCGAGGCTCACGTCGAAATCGTCATACTGACCACGGACGTGGAAATAGGGATACGCCCCGGTGATGCTGAGCTCGCGGCCCCAATCGAGACGGGAGCCGTCGTCGGCGAAAGAGCAGTCGCGTCCGGTGTCGTAGGCGCGGTAGTGGTGTTGCCCCTCGGCAGCAGTAGACGACAGGACGGTGGCCGTGTCGCGGGCGTCATCGGCGGCGAGGTAGTCGTTGTCGAAGGCCAGTGCACCAGTCGCACCGATGAAGGTCATCGTGTTCAGGTAGCGGTGCGGGCCGGGTAGCTCGGGGAGGAACACTCCGTAGTGCGTCCATGCCCACCGCCGGGACTCGGCGTGCGGTCGCATCATCTCCGGTGTCCTGAACGGCCTGGTCGAATCCAGGACGCGCGAGTCGATTCGTGGCAGGACTGCGTCCAGTATCGGGCGTGCGAGACGATCGAGTACGCGCGATCGACGGTCGGCTGCGGGGTGCTGAGTGAATGCCGTGGGGTGTTCCATGAGCGCCATTGCTCCTTCGCTGGACGGCCGGGCCCGCGCCTGCCGGTGAGAGCCACATGTGTGTGTTACCGATAGTCACGGGTAGAATTGACTGATTGGTAAATTACGCTCGGGATTCCGAACCGTCAAGAGCGACCGAACGCTATCGGTCGGCCTCCCGACCTGGGCTACGCGATGGAGTGGTCGCTTCACGGTGGTCCAACCGACACCTGGACGGCGCCGGGCGCAGACCAACGCCGAACCACACCGCGGACCCCCGGTATCCCGCGCCGGTCTGATCTCAGCGCCCAGTGCAGAACCTAAACAAACAGCAGGTCAGCTAGGCGATTTGGTTTCCGACGGCGCGTCGGATAATCTTTTGGCACACCAGCAAGTCCGGGTGGCGGAATGGCAGACGCGCTAGCTTGAGGTGCTAGTGCCCGTATTAGGGCGTGGGGGTTCAAGTCCCCCTCCGGACACGTTCTTTACGCACACGGATGGTATCGCTTCGGCGATCACCATCCGTGTGTTGTCGTTGTAGGTCAGTTTCACGCCGAGTTGTCGGTACACCTGATGCTTGTCGGCAGGATCTGATCGGCGCAGGGCGTTGAGTAGTCCGCCCAAGGAGCTGACCAAGTCTCTGATCTCGTCCCTGCTCATCGTCGTGTGTCCGGTTGCTTGCTGATTCAGCGCGGCAAGACGACTCTCGGTGACGTGCTTCTCGCTGAGCACCTGACTCGTCCAAGAGGCCACGAGTTGTGGATCGGTCCCCGCTTCGAGCGCCTCCCGATAGGTTTCCAGTCTTCGGTTCTGCTCAGTCAGCAGCCGTTGAGCCACCTCGACTTCGGGATTGTGCTGCGATCGGACGCTCTCGAGCATCTGCAGCGAGTGTTCGATCCGCTCCGGGGCGAAGGCATGGGCAAGCCACTCGTCAACGGAGCCAACGATCTGCTCCTCGCGTAGGTAAACGGTCGGCGAGTGGTCGATCTTGTTGGCGATCGCGTACTCCGAGGGGTAGCGGCAGCGATAGTGGGGCTTGTCGTGATTCCAGTTGCCCTGCATCCGCCGCCCACAGGTTTCGTGGAAGATGAGGCCCTTGTAGACGTAGGTGTACTTGCGCCGAGAGGTGACTCGCCCGGTTGTCTGAGGGCCACGCGATTTAAGGAGAAGCTGCACCTGCTCGAATGCCGAGCGGTCAACAAGGGCCTCGTGTGCTGGCTGATCCGAGAAGACCCACTGATCCTTGGCGTTCCACGCCAAGTGTGTCTCGTGCCCCAAGGCGACGTCTTCGACATCAATAAGCGATTCCTGCTTTCGTTGCTTGTTCCAAACCTCGTAGCCGGTGTAGCGGGGGTTGGTCAGAATCGCTCGGACCGCGCTCTTGGACCAGGCGATACCCGAGCGGTGACGATTGCGCGCAGGATCGTGAGCCGAAGGGCTAGCGATGTCATCAATCGTCAGTTGCTGGGCGATGGCAAAAACACCCACACCGGACAGATATGTGGTGAAAATTCGTTGGACCACGGGCGCAGCGACAGGATCCGGCTCGAGACGGTGCAGCCTCTTGCCATCGGCGGCTTTGCCCGGATGCGGATGCGGGCCGGCGTCAGCGAGCCGGTAGCCGTACGGAGGTCGACCGCCGAGGTAGCGGCCTTCCACCCGCGCTTGAGCTGCCATGGCAGCGCGGACTCGGATCTTGATCCGGTTGCGTTCGCCCTTGGACATTCCGCCGAAGACTGACATGATCATGTCGTGGGCTTCGGAGTCCGGGTCGATCTGGCCACCGACCTCGGGTACCCAGAGTTGGACACCGTAGTGAACAAACACGGGAAAGGTCAGTCCGAACTGGTTGCCGAAGAACGCACGCTGAGGCTCTCCGATCACTACCGCGTCGAAGCCGCGGTCAGGGTTCTTGAGTAGCTCGAGAAGTCGGCTGGCCTCGGGTCGCCGCTTCCACGGGATCGAGCGAGACTCGCCAACATCGAAGAACTCGGCGACAACCCGGCCGTGGCGCTCGATCAATGCGTTGGCACGCCCGAGTTGCCAGTTGCGGGAAGCTTCTGGGTCTTGTTGATCTTCTGTCGACACGCGTCCGGCGAACGCGAACCTGAGCTGAGTCATGATCTCTCCGAACTGTCGTCGTCTGGGTCTGAACGCGGGGTTCGCTGCAGCAGCCGCAAAAGTGCAGCTGCTGCAGCAGCATTGAGAACGGGCAGGTCCCGAGGGACGACGACGCGGACCGCGTCGGGATCGGCACCATCATCACGCTCGACCGGGCGGTTAGCCGAATTCGGCGAAGAGGGTTGATTGGAAGATGACATGACAGACTCCTGTAACCCCTGTCAATGGCTCTTCCACAGTCCATGAAACCTGAATTTTCGTCTGGGCGCCAGTCAATTCACATGATGCGACGAACCGTCGCTGGTCGACTGGGCGCTGATTTGGCCCATCCTGTCCCTGTCAAGCTCACGTCGCTTCTGCTGTCGCCTGATTGGATCGCTTGCAGGTCAGGACATTTGCCGACACCGGGTGTGCGCACGACAGGGTCCGACGGCCATAGGTCCAGAAAGTCTTCCGCCAAGGTGTGTGCGCACGCGTCGAAGTTGCGTAGCTGCAGGTAGCGTGATCGCGACATGGGTCACGCACAGTTCAATTGCGCCGCTACGCGCATGGCCGGACCGCGAGCCGCGTCTCCCCCAGTTATCCCGCGGCCCGCCGTAACCGGATCGTGCAAGACGCTGAATATCTATGTGCACATGATCGTGCGCACACTCCTGTTGAGCTCTGCGCGCCGTGCGCACGCCGAAGTCGATACTCCGTTCAGTCGATCCGCATTGCGGTCGGCGGACCTGAACGCATCGAAGGGGCTACATCTCGTCGTCGCCTCCAGGGGCCCGTGGAGAAGTCGTCGTTTCGCACAGACGTCATGCGCCGTGTCGTCACAGATTTGGTGGCCGCGCATCTACCTACCCGGGGACTGCAGCGCGGACAGCAATCGCACGGCCAAGCACGCTCTGCCCACAGGTGCGCGTCGAGAATTTCGGCAACGTCGCATGGCGCACCAGCGTACGCACCGTTTCCACGGCTGGCGAGGCACGACGCCACCTCGCAAAAAACGATGGGCAAAGTCCGCAAGTACCGCGGATCACACGCACCACTTACTACCGTCGTGAGATCTTCGTTTCCGTGACAGACTCGCGAACCCGAAGACTGTCAAGATCGAGAACACCGTAGGCCTTACAGATCTGGGTAGGCGACCACCGGCGAGCTCGATCGCCCACTCATCGCTATCCTCATCCAGCCAAAAGCCTGCTCCAGAAGCTGGGTTCGGACTCGACGGGTTCGTTCTGGGGGTTCTGGCCGTTTGAGCTGGTGAGTGATGCCCGAATTCGCAATGTGGTGAACCGACAATTGCATGTTTTCATTCGCATGTCTACATTACTTGATGCTATCTGCGCACGTGGAAGCCGACTCCCTCAGCGCCGACCTAGCTGAATTCGCTCCCCTATCCCGATCTTCCGGACTGTTGGACCGCCGTACGAGGCATACCCGACGCCGTAGTCGTTGCCCGCGCACCCGAGGAACTTCTGTGTGCCAATCGTCCGACCCGATGAGACCACCCGAATGGCCGATCACACCCGTTGCCATCGCGGTGCTGAAGGCAACCGTCGCGCTCGGAATGGCCTGTCCTGTCGGCTACCGCGTGGCACATCCGATCACCGAAATGTCCTGACCATCAACACCCCGATCGAGGGGACCAGCCATGCAACCTTCATCACCACCATCTACACGAACTCAGCCGACTGCCCGCGAAGATGTGCGCACGGGCCGTGCGCACGTCTTCTTCTGGACCGAGCTCTGCATCGCCGCCGGAGTCAGCGTGGTCGGCAACGCAACCCAAGCCGTCCTGCATACGACCGTTCTGCCTGCAGTCGCGGCCACCGTCGCTGTCATCCCTCCTCTGGCCTTGCTGGCCGCGGTGCACGGTGTCGCCCTGCTCACCCGTGCGCACACCGCCTCCCCTACCGCTCGCCGCGCCGCGACCGCGCTGACCGTGGTCATCGCCGGCGGCGCGTTCTGGCTGTCGTTCACCGCGCTGCGGGCTCTGGCGATCACCGCTGGTGTGCCCGCCGCCGAAGCGTGGCTCTGGCCGCTCATCGTTGAGGGCAGCATGACCCAAAGTTCTCTGGCCCTGCTGACGTTGGCTCACACGCAGCAGCCCGACACCGACACGGAGTTGGCAACCTCCGCCCCAGCACCACAGCCCACGCCCGAACTGCCCGCATCGCCCAGTGCCCCAGTCGCATTGCCGGCCCCACCGCCAGGCGCCTCCAAGCCCGTCGAGGATGCCGCCCTCGAAGGTCCTGCGGGCCACGGCCCCGATCTCGAGGTGTTGGCCGCATTGATCTGCGAACAAGACCCTGGCGGGCGGCGCGATCGCGGCACTGTCACCACGGTTCTCACGCACCGCTATGTCGACGAGTGGAATGCCAGTCGTATCTCTCGCGAGCTCGAATGTAGCCGCTCGGCGGTCAGCCGAATCCTGCGCGACGCCGAGAGGCTGCGTGCGCACGCAGCCACCGACTGTGCACACGCCGAGGTCGAGCCGCCGACTGTGCGTGCGCACCCCGACAGCGATCGTGCGCACGCAAAAAGCCTATGACCGGTTGGGCCAGACAATATTTCAGCACGCGCACACCCCCGCCCGAAACTATGCCGATGTGGTTCAGGCCACATCGACACTGAACGCCATCCGGTGTTGGATCGATGCACGGTTCGTTGCCAGGCATCACCTCTCGTGTACTAACTCCAGCGAAACCCACGTCCTTGGGGGACCAGTGAACCTCGATATCCACTGCCCGCAATGCGAAAGCATCGACTTGGTCCAGAGCGTGCCCGCCGCCATGTCAGAGGGAACCCACAGCGGTTACAGCACTGGCATGCATACCGGAATGGGATTCGCTCCAGGAGGCCTCGTTCCTGTCGTTGGCGCATCGACACACGACTACAGCCACAGCTCTGCGCTCGCGAGAAGCTTGGCATGGCAACCGGTCCTGCCCTCGGCAGGACGGCTCTCGGTTCTTGGGTCGATTCTGCTGGTGTTCGTCATGATCATGTTCGCCTTGTGCAGTGCGGCGATGCTCGAGAAGCCACTGCCGAGCAATCCCATCCGAATGATGGCGTCGCTGCTCGGTTTCTACCTACTTCCGATTCTGCTGTCGATCCCCGTCGTAGCGGTCCTCACCGTCGCGTTTCGGCGTGCGCGCCGAAACGGCAAGGTCGACGCCGGGCGTAACCGTGCGCGTGGAGTCTGGAGTCACGGCTACTACTGCCACCGATGCGGTGTCGCCTACTGGCCCTACCCGACAGAGCCCGGCATCCCCTACCGCATCGCACTCGCTCCGAGCCAATTCCGTTGGCACGTCTGGAACACCGGTGGCTACGCCAAGCTCTGACCTCTCAGCGGGTCCACGGCCAATGCTGCCCGCGAACTCTTCTGACCAACCTCGCCCCTGTCGTCGATAGCAAGGCCAGGCACGGTACTCAGGCCGTCGGGATCGATTCGTGTTTGCTCGGATGCTCGGGCCGAGGCCATGAGTTGTCGCACTTGTTTGCTGGTCAATTCGAGTAGTTCGCCGATGCCTGTATCCGACTCGCCCAGCTCCCGCATTGCCGTCACCGCACCGGCCTGCTGCCCGCGCCACCGAGCGACCTCGGCCTGATGCTCGCGTTCTAACTGTTCGATCCGGCTGCGGAGCTCTCCGACACGCTGATCGCGTATCGCGGTGCACCGACGGATCGATCCTGAAGCGTGCAGGTAGGTCTGGACCGCGTCCATCGTCGCGGTCTCGCGGCGTTCGGCTGCGTCACGCCGAACCTTCATCACGTTATGGACCTCGTCCAAACGCCGACTCAATTCGGGATCGCGCTTGGAACGTCGTTGTTTGCCAGCAGGCATCTCAATCTCCTGAGAATGGCCCGACCAGCGGCTCTTCCACTTACAGACTACGCCTCCGCCAGCGGGGCTTGCCAGTGCTGTGAAGGGAACCACGTCTGCCACAACATCTCTCAGTCGAAACGGTGGTCCGCTGAATGTCGCACGTTGCGGCGGGTCGGACCCAGTGGTCTTCGCGCCGCACCCCAATACGAGCGTTCGCCCGTGGCACCGATTGCGCAGAACGGACACCAATGACCGACGCACTCAACAGGATCGAACTTGCGCTCCGCGAGATTGCCGGACCAGAGTTCACCAGGGCCCTCACAACGACACTCGCGCAGCAAGACTGGGCTGAAGACGAGATCAGTCGAGCGCAACAGCGGCATCCCGATGTGGCTGACGTATTGCACCACAGCTTTTCGTTGTTGACCGCGACTGAGGAACGGATGGCGACTGAGTTCGTTTACCGGGCCCATGCTCGGGAGCTCATCGAGCGGGTCGCGACTGGAGTCTCGACCAAGCCCGGAACCTCGGTCGAAGTCGCATTGTTGCTGATGCGAGTCAGCCTCGTGACGCCGTTGAACACCACAGCGTTCGGCCTGTACATGCGGATGTGGCGCCAAGCAGGACTGCCCGATCTAGGTGGTCCAGTCGAGGATCTTGACGGGCACTACGAAGCCATCAATGCCAGCGGGATCGATGACTTCGAAGCCACCGCACGCCGCAAGCTCGCAATGGCCTCACGTGTGCTGACGCTGGTTACCTGCGAGGGCCTCCATCACGGCGAACCCGTCGACTGCCGTTTGGCCTCCGCCCGCGCCGCCTGACCTCGCGCTCAAACGCGCGTCATCGCGCCTGTCTCTTTCACGCCGTACCCGGGTTTCGGGTGCGGCGTTCGTCGTTTCCTGGAAGGGGTTGTTTGCTGTGCCCGAGATCGATCTGCTCGACCTGTGTGGGATCTGTCGATCCCGTGATCCCGACACCCGCGTCGGCGTGGACGGCGGACTCGTTTGCGCACGCTGTGTGCGGAGCTGCCCGCAGTGCTACCGCTGCCGTGCCCGCTCGATCACCCTCACCGACACCGCCGAAGCAGGACAAGTGTGTTCGATCTGCGTGAGCAGGTTGCACCCGTGCGCGACGTGCTCGGACGTCACCTTTACAAATCTGCCGGTCGATACCGGTGGGTTCGTGTGCGGGATCTGCGTACACCAGCTCTACGACCAGTGCTTCCAATGCGAGCGCTACACCCTGCACAGCCGCTACGTCGTCGGCAACCAACGCGCCTGCCCGGAATGCGCTCGGTTGCAGCGATCGTGCCGCGACTGCGGCACGCTGATCCCGGGGCGGCGCGACTGCGACCGTTGCGCTGAACCGCACGCGTTGTGGAACTACTCCTACCGGCCCGATCCGATCTTCCACGGCACCGGGCTGCTGTTCCTCGGGCTGGAACTGGAAGTCATCGTGCCCGACGATCGCTTCGACGACGCGATCGCTACCGCCACCGACGCGCTCGGTTCACTCGGGTATTTGAAGCGCGATTCCTCGATCCGACCCTCGGGTTTCGAGATCGTGTGCCACCCGATGACCTACCAATACGCCCTGACCGAGTTCCCCTGGCAGCTCCTCGACAAGCTCGCCCGGATGGGGTGCGAAACCGACGACGGTGTCGGTTTGCATGTCCATGCTTCCCGGACCGGGTTCACCGGGCCCGCCCACATCTTTCGGTGGATGAAGCTGGTCTATCGCAACCAGGACCCGGTCTCGATGCTGGCCCGGCGCGTCAGCCGCTACGCCCCGTTCGAACCCGACACCCGCGCTCGCGCGAAACACCTCGCGAAAGGCTGCCGCCACGCCGTCGGTTTGCCGCGGTACCAAGCGATCAACCCACACCCCCGCGACACCCTCGAACTCCGGGTCTTCGCCAGCTCCCTCGAAACCCGCCAAGTACAAGCGGCATTGGCGTTCACCGAAGCCTCCATCCGCTACACCGCCGACCTCACCATCTCCCAAATCCACGCCGGCGGGTGGAACTGGGACCAGTTCACCGACTGGCTGACCCACCGCCTCGAATACGCACCCTTGGTCGCCGAACTCGCCGATCTGGCCCGCGAACAGGAGATTTTGCTGTGTGCCTCCTGACCTTCATCCCCGCCTCCGTCGCCCCCGACCCCACCGCGTTGCGCCACGGTGCCGAGTCGAACCCGCACGGGCACGGGTTCGCGGTCATCGCCGGGCAGGCGATCGTGACCGGCCACGGCATGAACGCCGACGAGGTGATCGACATGTTCGCCCGCGTCCGAGCCCAGCACCCACGAGGCCCGGCGCTGTTTCACTCCCGCTACGCCACCCACGGCATCCGCACCGTCGACAACTGCCACCCCTTCCGCCTCGCCGGAGACCAACGAACGGTGCTGGCGCACAACGGGATCCTGCCAAAACGAGTCCACCCCGGCCCCTACGACTGGCGATCCGATACCCGCATCGCCGCCGAGGACTACCTCCCGTCCGAGCCGTTCGGGTCGATCGACACCCACCGCGGATTCCGCGGGCTCGAATCCTGGCTGGGGTCGTCGAAGATGCTGATCCTCACCGTCGACCCGGCCTTCGATCAGCAGGTGTACCTATTCGGGGAGCCGAACGGCCAGTGGGACAACGGGATCTGGTACTCAAACACCAGCTACCTGCCACTGAGCCAGCGCTACCCCCAGCGGTACGTCTGCGAGAACTGCGACGACATCGCCCTCTACCGGGTGAGTCGCTACTGCACCAAATGCGGGTGGTGCTTCGCCTGCGAAAACCGGTTCCCGCACTGCGAATGCCGCCAACCCCGCGCCCGCAGCACACGCCACCGCGCACTCAACCGATCGATCGCCCTGCCCGCGGCGCGCCCGCCGAGCACCTAGCGGACCTGCCCCGCCCCAACACTTTTCACCTCAGCCTGCACCCGTCGGTGCGGGCTTTTCGTCGTTTTCAGGGAAGGAATTCGATGCCCACCGCTGTCATAGTCGACCTCGCCGAATGTGAGGCCTGTTCCACCCCACACCCGCCTGCGGAGCTGGTCGAAACCGCTGAGGACGACCGGCTCTGCTCAGGTTGCGTCGCCGATCTCGAGCTGTGCGCGGGTTGTGATCTCCCCGCGCGTGATACCGCGTTGACGACCGATGACGAGTACCGGTGTGTCGGTTGCCGATCGGCTTTCAGTGTCTGTGACGACTGCGACCGCTACGCCCGCTACAACGTCGCGGTCATCTCCGGTGGCGATGTGTGCGAGTCCTGCGCACTGGAGTACTCCGCCTGCGAGGACTGCAACTTCGCTGCCGCCGAGACGATCTCGATCAACGATGGATGGTCGGTGTGCGAGGACTGCCGCCGCGACTATCGCGAGTGCGACCGGTGCGAGACCCTCATACGCGGCCGCGACGACTACTGCGACGACTGCTACCACCCCGACCACTCACTGGTCCACGACTCCGAGTACATACCGCGCCCGATCTTCCACGGCAGCGGCCCGTTGTTCCTGGGCCTCGAGCTCGAACTACACACCACACCAAGTGGTTTCGACGACTCGGTCGAGACCGCGAACGACCAGCTCGGCCGTTTGGCCTACCTCAAGCACGACGGCTCGATCAGCTGCGGATTCGAGCTGGTCACCCATCCGATGAGTTTCGACTACGCGATGGCGGAGTTTCCGTGGTCGGTGCTGTCGCGGTTGCGGTTGCTGGGCTGCCACACCGACGACGAGGTCGGCATCCACGTGCACCTGTCCCGGGCCGGTTTCGACTCCCCGGCCCACGTCTACCGCTGGCTCAAACTCGTCTACAGAAACGAGGACGAGGTCACCACGCTCGCGCGCCGACAAGATTCGCAATGGGCGGGCTTTCATCCCGACATCCGCGCCAACGCCAAGGAACTCGCGCACGGCGGCCGTGGATGGGGCCGCTATCACGCCATCAACACCCGCCCCACGCACACCTTCGAGCTGCGGATCTTCGCCAGCTCACTGCAGCGCCAACAGGTCCAGGCAGCCCTCGGCTTCGCCCACGCCTCCGTGGAATACACCCGCACCCTGCGCGCCTACGACATCACCCGCAACCACGGGTGGGACTGGACCACCTTCACCGAATGGGTCGCCACACGACCGGAGTACGCGGCGCTGACTGCGGAGCTTACCGCACTCGGCGCGATCGGATCGGGTGTGTCCGCCGGCAACCAGGAGGACCTCGCATGTGCATCCTGACCTTCATCAAACCCGGCATCGTCGCCGACTTCGACGCCCTCGACGCCGGGGCCATCGCAAACCCACACGGGCACGGCTGGGCAATCCACGCCGGGAACCGGCTCATCGTCGGACACGGGCTGGATCCGAAAACCACGATCACCGAATTCGCCCAAGCCCGCTCACTGTTCCCGGACGGGCCGGCGCTGTTCCACTCCCGCTACGCCACCCACGGCAAACACACCACCGCGAACTGTCACCCCTTCGCTATCGGCGGCGACAAGCGCAGCGTGTTGGCCCACAACGGGATCCTGCCCGAGCACGTGCACCCGCTGAAGGGTGATGATCGCTCTGATACCCGGATTGCGGCCGAGGACTTCCTGCCCCGGTTGCCGTTCGGGTCGCTGGATTCCTGGGCAGGGCGCACCCGGTTCGAACGCTGGCTCGACACCGACAAAGCCGTGATCCTCACTGTCGATCCCGCCTACAAACACCCCACCTACATCTTCAACGAACAGCGCGGGCACTGGCGCGCGGGCAGTTGGTACTCCAACCACACCTACGACCTAGGCCGCTTCCCCCAAGGCGTGGTCTATGACTACAGCTTCGACGAGGGCTACTGCGAAAACTGCCTCGTCGACCTCGACGGCACCGACGGACCGCACTGCATCAACTGTGGCTTTTGCGTGCAATGCCAGCGGCCCTACCCGCGCTGCACGTGCGCCTGCCCCGACGAGGCCGAGCGCTACGCCGACTTACTCGACATCGAACTCGAAACCGCTTGACCCCCAACATTTCTTGCTCCGAGTGGAGCTCTGCGCGAAGGACCCCTCGATGACACATCCCCTGACGATTCCTCCCCTGCGGTACCGACTGCGCGCCGCACTCACCCAACTGCGCGGCAACGAAACAGCGTCGGCGGCCGATCCCGTGACCGGTTCGATCGAGTCGACGCTGGTGGTCGCCGCACTGCACGAGGCCCGCCACCACCACCGGCCGGTCACACTCCGCACCCGCGGTGGACACCTGATGCCCCGGTTGAGCGTGGACACCGTCCACGCCCGCCACGCCAGCCTGGCCACCGACTCCGGCGAAGCGGTCATCGTGCCGCTGCGATTCATCGAATCCGTACAGCAACTACGCGCCACCGCTGACGGTGAGCGGGGGCTGTTGTGAGCACCACCGCCCTCGGCGCGGCCGAGCCCTCCCGCTGGACCGCACGCCTGCACCCCGTCCCCGATCCCGCGCGCGAGGTCATGGTCGTCGGCTGGCACGCCGCGTTCGCCAACTCACCGGCCGCTGGCATCCCGCTAGCGGTGTTTCCCAACGCCGAACCCAGCCCTGATCACGAGCCGACGATGGCGTTGGTGCGTATCGAACACGCCACCGCGATCGACACCATCGCACCCGATGGCACCCACGAAACCAGTTGGGGTCCAGATCCGTTCGGGATCGCCAAGACCGGGATCAGCTGGCGGCTGGTCCCCGCACACCGTGACGGGGATGGCCGGTGGGTGATCGCACCGGGTTGGTGGGCGGCAGGCGGTGAACAAGCAGTTCTGTCGAACTCGGTCACCGTGCGTGTCGGCGCACCGACTGTGGTGCCGGTCTATGACCACGACCCGCACACCGGGAAACGCTGGGCATCGTGATCGCCCACGTCGGTGAGCTCACCGCGTGGATGCGCGCCCAGATGCCCGCCCTCGACGAAGACCGGTACCTGCCCTGGAACACCGGCACACCGACCGCCGCGTCGCTGGTCACGCTGATCCACGTCCGAATCCAGACCCCGTTCACCCCCGACCGGGCCACCACGGTCGTCCTGGTCGCCCACCCCTGCACCGCCGACGACACCGACTCTGGTGCCGGATCGACCGATTCGAGGACCACTTGCCCAACAATCCCCGCTGTCCCGCCTCACGCTCGGCTGCGCCCGAGCGTGTTCCGATCCCCGCGCGCTTGGCGCACTCGCCAGTCTCGGCGGGGCTCGTAGTCCCCTACATCACCCTGGCACACCGCGATCGGACCCGACCGATCTGGGGCCGGATCGACGCGCAGCGCCTCGGCCAGGTGCTGCACAACAAGCGATGCCAGGTATGCGGCGAACCGCTGGACGCGACTCTGGTGCTGATGATCCGCCCGTCGGACTACGTGCGCGGTGTGGCTGTGGAGCCTGCCTTACATCCCGAGTGCGCTTGGTACAGCCGACGTGCGTGCGTGATGCTGGCCGGACACGTCGACCGCTACAACCCCACCGGCGGCAGCCCGCTCAACCGGTGCGGCGATCCGCTGTGTCGTTGCCGGTTCTGGGCCTCTGCCGAAGACAACGACGCCACGCCGGGCCGTGAGGGCAAGCCCGCCGAAGCCTGGTACGAGGCCTGGATACGGTTCGACGACTACCACATATTCACTGTGCCTGCCGACGAATCCGGGCCCGCCGCAACCGGAATCGCACTTCGCCGGGTGCCGTTGCTGCGGCTGCGCAAGGTCCGCGATCCCGCACCCGACGGCGGTGCCGCCGAATGGATGGACCTGCTCGCCAAGATCGTCGCCGCTCGAAAGCTGTGGAACAACCTGGTCGTCGGCGAACACCCTGACAACAATCCTTGATTCCCGACCGATCCAGTAACGAGCCGCCCTCACCCCGCATCCACATGTTGTGGATAACTCTGTGGACAACCACAACACCTTCGACCCAGAACCTCGCTATCGAAAATGTGTTCGAATGCGAGTAACGTGCCGAATATGACCCCGCCGCCGCCACCGGAATCGACCGCAGCCGCCCAGGTCGCAGTCGGTCGGCATCTCCGCGCCGCGACCGCCTGCGGTGCAGTCCTGTCAGCCGAGCAGATCGATGACGTCCTCGCCCGGCTTGACGCGCCCCGGCAACGCCAGTTCCGCGTCGACGGGCTGAATGCGGTGAAATGGCCCTTGCTTCCGCGGTCGGCGAAGGGTTGTCAGGGCTACCGGCAGGCCCCACGATGAACAGCTCGTCGGCGTCGTTGTTCGAGTCCTGGCCGCAGGACCCGACAGCGCCGATGTGGCGGATCGTCGACCCACCACTGCCGGTCACCGTCGAACTCGGGACCGCGATCGTGACCCGACCGGCCCACTTCGGTGTCAACAAGGTGCGCCTCGGCATCCGAAAAGG
This sequence comes from Nocardia sp. NPDC058114, assembly GCF_042884695.1. Classification (NCBI taxonomy): domain Bacteria; kingdom Bacillati; phylum Actinomycetota; class Actinomycetes; order Mycobacteriales; family Nocardiaceae; genus Nocardia; species Nocardia sp. NPDC058114. Next base: position 126,337 of record NZ_JBHVTK010000014.1, read on the forward strand.
CGGCCTACGCCTGGCAGACACCACACCTGGCCTCCTGCGCGCGTGGGCAAGGGTCGCGGACGGGACATGGCTCGGGCTCGTGGCTTTCACCGTGCCCACAGGGAACGGTCAGGGGCGTCTGCTGGTCGAACAGTGGTGCCCCCAACACGCACTGACCCCACAGAACCCGCCGTCGTTGTCGCGACGCTGATCGAACCCGGCCGGGTGCACCCGAGGCATCAGTGATCTGTGTCGTGGCCGAGGCGTGCGATCGAGGCGTGCACCTCAGCTTCGGCATCCAGGCGAGCAACCCACTGCGAACCGGTCACGAACTTGGCGGGCTCGAGATCTTTGTAGTGATTGAAGAAGTGCTCGATCGTCGCCAGGTCTGCGGCGGGCACGTCATCGAGATCCCGGACGTGGTCCCAGCGCGGGTCGTGTGCGGGCACGCACAGGATCTTGTCGTCACCACCGTGCTCATCGGTCATCCGGTACATCGCGACCGGGCGGGCCCGCACGATGACGCCGGGGAACACCGATTCGGCCAACAGCACCAGGGCGTCCAGTGGATCGCCGTCGGCGCCGAGGGTGTCGTCGATGAATCCGTAGTCGGTGGGATAGGCCATGGGCGTGTAGAGGTAGCGGTCGAGCCGGACACGGCCGCTGTGGTGGTCGATCTCGTACTTGTTGCGTGATCCCTTCGGGATCTCGATGGTGACGTCGAACTCCACGGAGGTCCTCCTTCCTGGCAATTCACTGCCCGGTGGTGGGGGTTGTCCGGTCGGGGACCAGCAGGACGGGCCGGTGGCTGTGGTGGATGAGCTGGGCCGAGACCGATCCGCCGAGGAGCCGTTCGACCAGCGGCATGAGACCTGCTCGCGGTGTGCCGATCACGATCATGGCCGCGTCGTGGGTCTCGGCGATCGAGCTCAGGACGTGGGCGGGTTGGCCATGGTGGCAGTGGTAGGTCCAGTTGCCGCCCAGCGCGGCCAATCGCGAACAGGCCTCGTCGCGTTCGTGCTCGATCACCGCGGTGATGGCGTGGTCCCAGTCGGCGGCGTCGGAGTCGATAGGCAGGTCGTCGGTGTCGATGACGTGAGCCACGTGGAGGTGGGCGTTGAGCTGGCCGGCCAGCCCGATCGCGAACTCGAGGGCGGCGTGGCTGGTGTGGTGGCGGTCGAACCCGACGACCAGGTGACTCGACGGCGGACGAGGGCCAGCGGGACCGTCGACTCGGGTCGGAGTGCGCCAATCATGCTGCGCGGGTTCGGGATCGCTGTTGGAGGTCATTGTGGGCGGACTCCTTCCTCAAAGGGGGAAGGGACCATCAGCTCCCGACCGGGGGCGGTTCAGACGTTTGTGGGGCAGTCTCGGCGGAGTTCCATCGCCGCTATCGATCATAGCGGTGCCGGGGACCGGTAAATAGCTCTGACCTGGACTCACACCGATGTTCCCAGCTTTCGCGCAATCTGTAGCCGATGAGGACGACACCGGGGGTCATCGGATGAGCGCGGTGGTTGCGGCGAAACCCAGCACGGTCATGGCCAGGCCGCCGGTGAGGCTGATGATCACGTTGAGCGCGGCGTGGCGGTAGCCGTCGCGTTCGGCCAGACGCAGGGTTTCGTAGTTGAAGGTGCTGTAGGTGGTGAAGGTCGCGCACAACCCGGGCCCGAGGAACATCGCCCACGGGGTGGACAGTGCGGCAGCGGTGAGGATGCCGATGATCAGGCAACCGGCGAAGTTGACCGTGATCGTGCCCCAGGGCAGGACTGTGTTGTGACGGGACTGGACCGTGCGGTCGAGCAGATACCGCGCCGGAGCGCCGATCATCGCACCGACAATGACGAGCATGGTGTTCACGCGACACCGCCCTCGGACTGGACACGATCGAGCAGGCGGCGGGTCACCGCGATGGTGAGCCCGGTGGCAGTGAGCGCGGCGAACAAGGTGGTGGCAAGGTAGGCCAGCGCGGTCACCGGTGCGTGCCCGAACAGGGTGTGGATGTCGTTGCTGTAGGTGGAGAAGGTGGTGAATCCGCCGATGACGCCGACACCGAGGAACGGGCGCACCAACGGGTGCGCGGTCCAGACCTCGGTGACCACCACCATCAGCACACCGAGCAGCATGCTGCCGATCAGGTTGATGGTGAACACCGCCCACGGAAACCCGTCCGGCGCTGCGGGCCAGGCTTGGGTGAGCGCATAACGGGCTAGGCCGCCGATCCCGCCGCCGAGGGAGATGACGGCCAGGATCGCGCCGTGGCTGCGAGCCAGTTCGCGCCGTTGGCGGGGCTGACCCATGTCGATATCGGGATCGACCGGCTCAGCGGGGTGGTTGATCAGCGAACGCGCTTCGGGCATGCGGGTCTCCTACTCCATGACCCGCCGTATGGCAGGTCTGATGGGGTAGGGACTGTTGGCGGCGCACCGCAGTTGTTCCGGATCATCATGTCCGGAGCGGCGAGCCCCACCGCCGCGTGTTTTCGACTGTAGTCGAGCGTGACCCGGCAGCGGTAGCCCGGTGTCACTGACATCACCCGAGGATCCGACCTCGCCTAGCTGGTGTTGTCCTGGTCAGCGGTGTGATAGCTGCAGACCTCAACTCCGCGTCGTTTCGAACACCGCCGACACCCAGGTACGGCGTCCCAGCCTTAGAACCGGTCGACGAGGCATCCGACCAACTTTCGCAATCGACCTCGAACGCAGAGCAAGTCTGGGCTTTTGGCAACTTCTCGCGAGTGAACAGGACCGGCCATGCCCACCGCCTCAGTGGGGCAATCGGGCAATGCTGAACCACATCCCGTCCAGCAGGTTCGGCCGTACATGTCCTGTCCCGAAACGACTGCGGCGCATGCACTTACGCGCCGTCGCTTCCCCGTCTCAGTCCCGAAAGGTTCTCCGACCATGGACTCGTCCACCACCGCCGAACGCGCTCGCCATCTGGGGTGGGCGATCATCGCCCGCGCCGCCCTCGATCATCGCGGCGCTGTCTCGATCCTGCTCGCCGCAGAGGGACCGACCGGGGCTGCCGAAGCCCTCACCCGGACTACGCCCGGCCTGACCGTGCGCGCCGCGGGCGATCTGTCCAACGCCGCCCATATCGGTGCCCGACTGATCACCCCCGACAGCCCCGAGTGGCCGCGGCAACTCACCGAGCTCGACGACCCGAGCGTCAACAGCTCTGCCCCGGTGGCATTGTGGGCGCGCGGAGCAGGCCACCTCGGCCCAGCCGGTCCTCGTGGGCTCGCCGTGGTCGGCGCGCGAGCGTGTACCAGCCACGGGCGAGCGGCCCCCTACGAACTCACCGCCGCGGTCGCGGCACAGGGTTCGGTGATCGTCACCGGCGGCGCCTACGGCATCGACACCGCCGCGCTGGACGCCACGCTCAGCGTGGACGGATCCGCGATCGTCGTCACCGCCAGCGGTCTGGGCCACACCTATCCCGCATCCAACAGCGACCTGTTCGAAAAAGTCACCGGGCGTGGGGTGTTGGTGTCGGAGTACCCGCCCTTCGACCGCCCGACCCGCGACCGGTTCCTGCACCGCAACCGGGTCATCGCGGCCCTCGCCGGGTCGGGGATGGTGGTGCCCGAGGCCGGGATCCGCAGCGGCACCCTCAACGCCGTCGGCTGGGCCAACCGACTACACCGCCCGGTATTCGCCCTGCCCACTCCCACACCGAGCGCCCCCGCGTGGGCAGGCTGCGCGGCCATCATCGACGACGGCCGCGCGCACCTGGTCACCGACGTCGACCAGCTACTCGTAGGGCTGGGCGCCGGACGCTGAATCATCCACCGACAGAAAGGGATCGCTGATGAATGTCAGAATGGGCAAGTTCGAGTTGTGGTTCCCGCTGCGCCAGGTCAGCGTGATCGCTGAGCACGCGATGGCCACGACCGAGCACTCCTGGCCCGCGTTTGCCGACGACCAACCCGACCCGGTCCCGCCGGCGTTGGTGTGGAAGAAAGACCAAGGCACCTACCTCCTGTCCAACGGCACACCGCGCCAACTCGCCGACCCGGCCGAACCAGAAGGCGCGACGCAAGTGGTCTACGCGGCAGGCTACGAGGACCACTTCGACTTCTCGCCCACCGCGGTCGGCGGCGACGACTTCGCCGAATACATCTCCCTCACCAAAGCCCACGACGGCATCACGTTGATCGAGATGATCCGCTATCACACCGCCCGCGGCGGGCTCCTGATCTTGACCGTGTATCCCGGAGGCACGTACGGCATCGAATTCAGCTCGGCGGCTTCCCCGTTCGATCGATAGAGAAGGCCCCGCCAGCGCGGACCACTCCTGACCTCGGCCGGCCCGTTGGGTTGTGCCTGACCACCGTATCTGTCACCACTCGTAACGCCCGATCTGGTGAGGCGCGGTGCGTTGATCAGCAATCTGTCACCAGATTTCGATCACTGTTGTCACTGAGGTTCTCCCGCTAGTCCGGAGAGCGGATTATCTGGTTCCAGCAGGAACCCGGTGATGATAGATGGCTTCGTACTCGTCGAGTGATCGCCAGCCGAGCTTCTTCTGGATCCGCTGGGTGTTGTACCAGCCATCGATGTAGGCGAATAGGGCGTTCTCGGCGTCTTCCCTTGTCCGCCAACTGTTCCGATACACCAACTCGGTCTTCAAGGTGGAGAAGAAATTCTCCATGAGAGCGTTGTGGTAGCTGTCACCGACCAACCCCCTGGACTGCGCGATCCGATTGTCGGCCAACCGGTTCGCGAAACGGATCGCCGTGTAAGTCGACCCGCGGTCGGAATGATGAACCAGCTGCCCGTCACGAACATCGCGCGTCCAGACCGCGCACTCGAGAGCACCGAGGACCAGCTCGGTGTCGCAGCGGTCCGAACACTTCCAGCCCACGATCCGATTCGAGAAAGCGTCCCGGACCGCGGCCGGCCAGAACACACCCTCACCGCAGACGATGCGGGTGGCATCGGCAACCCACAAGCGGTCCGGCTCGCCGGCAGTGAAGTCACGATTCACCAGGTCCGGAGCCGGGATGGCACGCCGATCCTGCAGGGTCGAGCCCGTCACCACTTCTTACGCAGGAACGCGCCCTGCAAACCCGCCCCTCGCATCAGTCGCTCGACTCGTTTGCGTCCGACCGAGAACCCGCGCCGAGCCAGAATCGCGTGGACGCGTGGTGACCCGTAGGTTCCGCCGGAGCTGGTATGGATATCGACGATCTCGGCCAGGAGCTCTTGGTCGGCAAGTTGGCGCCGCGACGGCGTCTGCGCCTGCCGCAACCAGACGCGCTGTTCCGCTGATCCCGTCTTCGGTGAAACCGGGGCGGAGCACCATCGAGGCGGGGGTATCGGCCACCTGTTGCCCACGCGAGTCCGACCGTCTTCGTGCTGGCCGCCCGAGATTGCCCAGGGACCGGGCCCTTATCGGCGGCCGGGCCGGGGGTTCGGCGTGAATCGCGGACAACCAAGTACCCGGTTACGCGCGTTCACAGCCATAAGGCGAGAGATGCTGGTGCAACCAGTGACTTTGCTGGATTCCCCCTGGACAGTAGGTGGTGGGTTTTGAGCACTGACGACAGCACCTCCGGTGAACTCCCGGCGGAATCCGCCGCTGACTCCGTGACGCCGCCCGCGCTCGGGGCGGAATCAACACCGCAACCTCAACAGCGCCCCGGGATTGGCCACATTCTGTCGTCAGTACTTCGGTGGGACGGATGGGCTAGGGTCGCGGCGATCGCGACTGCCCTAACCGCGGTAGCTGCCATGTGGTTCAGTGCCCAATCACTACAGTCCACGCGTGACCAGTACGGGCTGTCCGAGCAGGGCCAGGTGACTGAGCGGTTCACCAACGCTGTTGAGAACCTCGGCTCCGACAAGATCAACGTTCGGCTCGGCGGTATCTACTCACTGGAGCGCCTAGCCAAAGACTCGACCAAAGACCAGCCGACAATCATCGAAATCCTCAGTGGATTCATCCGGACACAAGCCCCGGCCAACGCGCCGGACTGCACCCTGCCGGACCTGGTTCGTGACGACAGCATGCCGAGAGGTTGGAAGTACGCAGGTCCGCTTCCGAAGACGGCAATCGATGTTCAAGCAGCACTCACAGTCCTCGGCCGACGGAACGTCGATCACGATGCGGATGCATTGCCCAACCTCAGCGGAACGTGTCTGGCCGATGCGCGCCTGACGGGCTACTTCGCCGGCGCCGCCTTCGACGGAGCAAAGATGCCAGGCGCACATTTCGATGGGACCGACCTGAAGTGCGCAACTTTCGGGCATACCGAACTCGCGACAGCGACTTTCTGGGCTCGCGATCTTCGTTGGGCCGATTTTTCCTCGGCCGATGCGACGGGCGTGGAATTCAATAGTAGCGACCATCGGGGCGCAATCATGCGGGGCGCGAACCTCACATCCGCTGTCCTCAACAAGGCCATACTCTTACTCGCAGATTTGACCGGCGCGGACCTCTACGGCGCGGACCTGACCGATGCGCTGCTCCACTGGCAGACGACCGGGGGCGAACTCGGTCGCGCCAATCTGACAGGGATCTTCTACACCCCACAAACGCGGTGGCCGACGAACTTCGATCCGCCGAACAGCGCCGATGGGGTTCCTAGTCACTTCTTGGACGCTGCACAGTGCCTTCGGGAGCGACCGCGCTAGAGCCAGCTGCCCAGGTTCTCCTCCGTCGGGCTGGAGATGAAACGTATCGGGTGGCATCCCTATCAGCTGGTGAGATGCGCCGCGTTGATCACGCGATCTATCACCAGATTTTCATCGCTGTGGTCACCACCCGCCGTTGTCACCGCCCGCCCGGTTGACAGTTGCTTGGCGCGTTGCCCGTCATAGACCGTCCGCTCATGCCGAATTGAGGGTCGTGCGCCCGGTGGTACAGGTGTTTCAGGGGTGCCTGTCTGTACCGCCGGGCGGTGGGGCTGGAGAGCTACACTCGCTTGCCGACTGTGTGACGAGGCTGAGGAAACTGTGGGCTTGAATGGTGATATCGAAGGGGCGGTTCGCGTCGCGAAAGCCGCCAAGGCTTTTTCTTGGACCTGGGCAGACGAGGACGTCGAGCGGTTCCGGAGCGTAGTTGGATGGGAGTTCCTCGGGAGGAATCGCGAATCCTATTCTCTCGCTACCGATCTTGATGTAAACATCCCTCACGCTGACGTATCGTGCGACGGGTTCCTGCTCAGGAAGTACGGAGGAGATCGCGAGTCGATACTGCAGATCTCGGTTTATGTCACCGACATAGCGAAGGATCAGGTAGAGCACCTTCGACAGCTGTTCGATCAATTCTCGGCCCAATTGACCCGGGAGCTAGGTGAGCCGGACGAGAAGATCGCAGGCGAGAAGATCGAATGGTCAACGCCCAGCGGGATCATTGCCCTAATGGGCGGCGCCATGAGCATCCACCTAGAGGTCGTGAATCCCAGATATCGGAAATGGGGACGATGATTGTGCGTGGTATGAGGATAGAGCCGAAGAAGACCCGATGGACGAGTGACCCCGGAACGGCCCACCATACTGATCAAGTGGCGGACGACGAAGCATCGAAGACCGATTGGATCGTCACGTTCCCCGACTATCCGCAGTCCAAGGACTCACTCGCGCGAATCGTCGATGCCGATGGTGGACGGGACGAAGCAGAGAATTCGTACTACGAAGCGTGTGCTGACCCTGGCTACGTTCATCAGGAGACGATGCAGCGTCGGTTCCGCGGCCAGTACTTCCGCAGACTTCGGCGCCTGGCAAGCCGTGATCGCTTTCGCCGCCCTCCGGGCGTCCGAGACTGACGGATCTGCGAGCGATCGGCAGGGCATCGTCGAGAGTGCTTCGGATCGAACGCGCTCTTCTGCCGCTGGGCGCGCGGTCACGAACGTCCGCTTCTGTCGCATATCGCGCGTTCTCGGTGACAGGTGTCCTGATCAAGTGACAGATGCGGTGGTCAGCCAGATGAGCACTCCTACTTCGTGACGGCACTGGTCCAGCCCGTAGGTTGCGGGCCGGACCAGCATGCACCACGGCTGGGGTATCGGCCTCGGGCTGCTTGCGGTACATCTCGCGAATTGCGAGTGCCAGCATCGTATCCGGTTACGCAGGCTAACGAGGTGCGCGTGTCCCAGAAGTCGACGGCGGGCTCGGGGATCGGGGTCGACTGAGACAGGATCCGACATCGCGGTGCAGGCGGGGCACCCTTTGGCGCGACGCCGCATCCTTGTCGTCGGCACCACCTCCCTACCTTGGTACGGCCGTCCCGATATCTTGTGGGAATGAGTTTTCAGGTAGGTGACCGGGTGCGTGTGCTCGGCAAAGCCACGGTGACCGATCTCGAGGTGCTCGAGGTCGACGCCGACGGGGTGCCCGACCGCATCAGGGTCAAACCGGTCGCCGATGTTCCTGGCAGCATCACCTGGGTCGCGCGCGCCGAATGGCTGGTTCCCGCTCCCACCGACTAGTGACCCCGAATAGCCCGCCAGGTCCTATCGCGCGAATGCCGTGTGTGTGGTTACGGTGATCAGCGTGGTGGCTGATGATGGCGATCCGATCCCCGCTGAGCAAGCTGCGATCGTGGCGTTGGTGGATCGATCAGATCGAGCCCGATACCGACATCACCGCCGACAACGTGCATCGCGGCTTGGTCGCTGAATCGTCGGACCCGCCGAGCCTTCGCGACGTGCGTGCGGTGCTCGACATCCTCGCGATGCCGCACGTCGGGTTCACTCCCGGCGAATCAGCGGCAGCAGTCCTGAACCGGATGCGTCATCTGCTCGAGATCGCGGAGAGCCCTCCCCCACCGCTCGACTACAGGAGCGACAAGCCCTACTGACCCTCGGTATGGTTGCTGGCTGTCGTACCGGCCCGCCACCCGGACACTCACCGCCAACCGTCATCGTTCTCGGTGCCGGACGACGGTCGGCCACCGACGAAACTTGGCAGGTGTCCAAGTGGAACCGGGAATGCGCTCACTGCGTCACAGTAGGCATGAACCTCACGCCGATCCCCCCGTACGAGCCCGCCCCGACCACCGCTGCGCCGCGCACCGACATCACCGTGGATGACTACCTCACCCACGTCGAAGACGACAATGCTGTTGCCGACACCACGACGTAGACGCCGCCGTGGCCCGGCATGAAAATCGGGTCGGGCCACTAAGCCGGCGCCCACCAGCGCCGCGTCGGGCACCGTTCGTTAGGTAACCCGGGGTGCCGGACCTTGGATCCGACAGTGAAGTCGCGGATCGGTCCGGCGTTCTGGTTCCTTCAGGCGGGACGGACCGGCGATCTCGGTGCCACCGAGACCGCAATGGCCTTCTCGGACAACAGCTTCCTCGTGTCGGCGGTGGACACGTACAGCTCACCCACGACGCAGTACTCCGGTGTCCGGCGTTCCGGGTGATTGTCGTACTCGGGGTCGCCCGATGAGACACAGCGCGGCTTGTCGATGGTCAGCATGGTGCCGAGCGCGTCGAGCTGCCTGACGACTTTGCTCGTAGGCCAGGTGTCGACGACCCAGGATCCGTTGTCGAGGACCCACCGCGTGCTCGTTGTGTTGATCGCCCGCTGCTGGATGCTGTTCGGGATTGGCTCACATTGCCAGGCGGTCACCTCGGCGTGGAATGTTGAATCGAAGGGGCTCCACGTCAGGTCGCGCAGAAGAAGCCCGCCCTGAACGGCATACTCATAGCCGGGTGGATACGCGTTGGTCATGTCTGTCGTGGCGACTTTGCCATCGGCGGCAACGACAATGACAGGGCTGTCTTTCGCGCAGCCGTGGCCATGTGTGGCTTGGACGATCGCGATGCCGCTGACGCCATCGGCTGGATTTTCGGGAACTGCCATGACGGGCGTGTGGCCGGAGTCGATGCCGGTGGCGATTACCTGCGAGTCGCTACCGTCGGTGCCGATCGTCTGAAGCTGGAGTCGGTGGTCCTGTTGGCGATCGCGGCTCACGCTGGCGATCTGTCCCAGCAGGTACTTGCTTCTCATCTGCCCAATGACCTGCCATTGACCGCCGTTGACGAGGTTGGGATCGCGCGCGGGCACGCGGACTTCTTCTCCGCGCTTCGCGTCGGGTGTGTACAAGTAGGCGTTTCGCCATGGCACCGACAGGACTACGACGCCGTTGGCGCCGACAGGCACCAGTCCTTCACACTCGCATGGGACGCGGCCCTGTGCCCCATCTCGGGTACTGGTGAAATTGAGGTACTTCGCGGTTTTCGTGGAGCCCTGGATCGGTTCGATCACGAACGAGACCAGGTAATCACCCGAGTTCGTCCAGACGACACTCGTTTGTTCAGGATTGCCGAAGTCGTAAGGTTGTGAAATCTGGGCCAGTGTTGTCTGTCCACGGACCAGTATCAATTCATCGCTGGTGTAGTAGTAGAAGACTGAATCCTCGGCAATCGCACCGCGGACAGGCCCAGAAGCAGGACCCGTGCTACACGCCGCGGCCATCGCGACCGCAGCGACGAGGGCTCCCAGCCGACCCATCCACGCCCCTCGGTCCACAGCTCGACGCCGCCCGTTTCGGTGCTTCATCTATCGCCCTTCGAAGGTCGAAGGGTCAACCGACTGCCAGCCATAGGTTTCGTCCTGCATGTATGCGGCTTGATACCCCGCCAGAGGGAACTTCCCTGCGACGGCGACCTTCGAAGTCACTTTGAAGGGCTGTCCATGGTCATCGACCACATAGGTCGATTCACCGTCGCTTGCCGTAACTTTCACCTCCAGCCGGAAGGAGCAACCGTGACGCGAGGTGAACGCACCAATCGTCAGGGTCGTCGACTTGCCAGCGGTCAGCGGGAGACTGTTCTTCTTGAAGAACGGCTCGCCAGCGGGCCGTTTGGCAATGATCGGCTGGGCCAACGCTTCGGGCGAGTCGAGATTCATTCCGATCTCGACATTTGCGTCGACATTTCCCTGAGAATAGCCGTCGAAATAGGTTCCGTCGAACGGAGTTCCGCACTCCTTCAGGGCGCGGATACCGGTGATTCTTACCTCCTCCGAACGTTCGGTGCTGACGGTCATCACGATCGTGGCAACGTCTTCCGGGACACCGCCGGGTACCACTTCAACGAGAGCCTGACGCCCGCCAGCGTTCGACACCGAGTTGATCGCATCCAATTCCGATGAGCTGAGTTTGCGTCGGTCTTCCAACACGAACGTTCGGTCTCCGCTGGGGGATCCCGGTGGCCCGGTCACGCTCTGCACCACGAAAGCGCTGCCATCGGGTCTCGATTCCCACCCGAACAGAAACCAGACAGCAGCCGCTCCAGCGACCAACACACCCGCAACACCTGCTGCTACGACACCCGTTGGTGCTTTCCGCTTCGGCGGGGGGCCGGCGTATGTGACATGGTCGGCGTAGATCCTGTGGTCGTGGTGGATGCCGGATACGGCATGCCCACCGGGGCCAGCCGTCGCGCTTCCCGAATCCGCCACCTCGGATTGAGATCGCCTGAACTTCATGCTCCGCCCTCGTCGGGGATCGAATGATCTAGTCGACGTCGGCCCCGGACACAGCCGAGCCGCCGAGCCGTGCATCTGCTTTGCCACTGTCGACGACAGCGACCTCACCATCGTGCGTCGCGGCCACCTTCGCTCCTGAGACCGCGACTCCGTTCGGGCCGGAAATCGCATTACCGGATTTCTTGACCTTGACGCTCTTTCGGGGCTTCGCGCCCAAAGCGGCCCAGATCGCGACCCCTACTCCGGCCACACCGGCTAGCGCCGCGACCGCGGTGAACACTTTGTTCGCATCGTCCCACTTCAACACGATCAGTGCTGCGGCTAGCACCGTCACGGTCAGAGCGGTCAGGATCAAAGCAACGCGTCCAGCGGTCATGGCACCATCATTCCCCTAACCCGCTCTCGCCGTGAGCCTTTCGAACCTGTTCTAGATGTAGCAAACGGGGTGCTCGACAAGTCCTGGATACGAGCACCACAAACACTGACCCCGCGGCGAACGGCCGCTCAATCGAGGAAGGGTCCCCGCCCGATCCCCCGAGTCCGCCGGGCAGCTCGATGCCGTTGATAGCGCGCTCGATCAACTCGATATCCCATTCGCCATCAGGCTCGGTACCTCACTGTGGCTATCGCAGCGACCCGGCCATGGGCGACCGACCGGGGTCTCGATCTCGTCGATGCCTCGTCCACCCGTAGCCCTCTCCAGCCCGGTTGTGCGTGGCCGGTCACTGACCTGGTGCTACCACCGAGTGGGTAGACCGCTGCATGCAGTACTGAGGGTCGTGCCTGTGTGGCCGGGCTGCACATTGCGAT
>NZ_JBHVTK010000015.1:0-107060 GCF_042884695.1 Nocardia sp. NPDC058114
GATCGGGTCGATGAGGCGTTGTCGACGAATCCGACGAAGATCGCGACGGGTTGCCCGTTCTGCCGGGTGATGCTCAACGATGGGGTGACCGCGCGTCAGGAGCAGGGTCAGGGCGAGGGTGTCGAGGTTGTCGATGTCTCGCAGTTGATGCTGGACTCGATCACCCGTATCGATTCCGCGGCACTGTCGGCGAACCTGGTCGTCGTCCAGGAGCCCGAAGACGAGCCGGGACCGTCGACCGTCCCGTAGGACCGGAATATTTCCGGTAACCGTACCGATATCTACGGTGTGGCAATGTAATTCATCATTTATGTCGAAGTGATGATGTTTTTCCGGTATCACCGCTGGTGGGTTCCACGGAATCGCCGTCGATGCGAAAATGTCCTCGGACCGAGATCCGGTCCGGCAGAGGATGTTCCGCCGGATCTGGCGGGCAGACTGGAGGGGCAGGATGCATTTCTCGTCTCGAACAACTTCGGGCGCACAACGACTCGGCGTGATCGCCGCTCTCGCGGCAGGTGCTGTCGGCCTCGCGGCCACCACCACCGCGCAGGCCGCACCATCAGCCGCGGCTCCGATCGTGCAGGGTGTCGACAGCGGCGTGGCGTTCACCGCGAGTCCGCTGGCCGATGGCTCCGGGCTCACGGTGTCCGCCCCGGACGGCACGTTCCGGGTCGTCGGCGGTGCGGTCACGCTCACGAACAGGGAGGGCAACGTGGTCGCGGCCGTGCCGACCCGCATCATCACCGGAGCAGGCGATTTCGACCTGGTCGCGGGGATCTCCGCCGACGGCAGGTCAGCGACGCTGACCCCCACCGCCGCACCGGCTGTCGTCACCGCCAACATGGCCGAATTCGTCGACGCGGCCGGTGACACCGAGGCCCGCAAGCAGCACAACGCGGGCATCGGCGCGCTCATCGGCGCCGGCATCGGCGCTGTGCTCGGCTTCTTCCTCGGCGGAGTCGGCGCGCTGGTGACCATCCCGATCGGTGCGGGCATCGGCGCCCTCATCGGCTACTCGACGCCGTAACGGGTCCCGAGTGGTGGCCGGCCTCGCGCGGTCACCACTCGGACCGTCGCCGGGTCGCCACCACAGGGTGGGCACCGGAGGACACACGAGTGTTCAACGAAACTGTCTGTGGGACAAGATAAGTTGAGCAGCGAAGCCGTAAGACCGCGCGGCGCTCAGGAGGCTCCGCTGTGTCCGACCCCGCACGCTATCCGACCGCTCATCAGGGCCGGACATTTCACCAACTCCCCGTGCGGCCGCAGCAGTCGTCGGGTGGGTGGATCGTGGCGGCGGTACTCGTGATCGTGGGCGGCCCCGGCATCACCCTAGCCGTCGGCCAAGACCTCGGCTCCGCCCTCGCAGGCCCGATCCTTCTCGGTATCGCCATTCTGATCGTCACCCTCATCCGCCGCAGCCGCGCCCAGCGACCACCGGCAAGCGGATTCAGGCCCGCGATGCCTCCATCGATCTAGACGATGCTCCCGCGCAGGGCAGATGCCTTCGCGGCAGTTCGCAGCCGGCCGCTCGTCCGATCAGCCGGCTCGGACTTCTCACCATCGCGGCTAAGGTCGGCAAGGTTGGCATAGCGGCCGAATCGAGGGAGCGATCATGAACGCGTCGAACGAGCGCACACCCAGTGGCTGGGAGGACATCGTCGCCGCGGATCCGGCGCATTCGAGCCGGTATGTGGAGCGGTTCCGGACGCTTGCCACGCAGGGGACCGACATCGTGGGTGAGGCGCGGTTGGTCGACGCGATGCTCGGACGTGGCAGCCGGGTGCTCGACGCGGGGTGCGGGCCGGGGCGGACCGGTGGATACCTGCACGATGTGGGGCACACGGTGGTGGGCGTCGATGTCGACCCGGTACTAATCGACGCGGCACGCGCGGACCATCCCGGTCCGACATGGCTGGTCGGCGACCTCGCCGAGCTGGACCTGCCCGTCGCCGACTTCGACGCCATCGTGTGCGCGGGCAATGTGATGACGTTCCTGGCCCCGTCCACCCGGTCGGCGGTGCTGGCGGGATTCGCCGGGCATCTCGCGCCGGGCGGGCGGGCGATCATCGGATTCGGTGCGGACCGCGGCTACGAGTTCGCCGAGTTCCTGACCGACGCCGGATCCGCCGGGCTCACCGTCGACCTGCTGCTGTCGACCTGGGATCTTCGGCCCTTCACCGACGACTCCGACTTCCTGGTCGCGGTGTTGTCCCGAGCACCCGGCCCTGGCACCTCGACACGGTCCGACGCATGATGGTCTCCGAGGAGCACTAGACCAGGAGGCGCAGGTGCCGGAAACGACGGTGGACGAGGTGCTGGCCGAACTGGCCGCCCTCGACAACCCGAAGATGCGCGCGGTGAACGAGAAGCACGGCGACGATCACGGCGTCAACCTCACCGAGCTGCGGGCGCTCGCCAAACGCCTGAAGACACAACCGGCGCTTGCCCGGCAACTCTGGGACACCGACGACACCGCGGCGAAACTCCTCGCCCTGCTGATCTGCCGACCGAAGATGTTCGAGCGTGACGAACTGGACGCCATGATCCGCCAGGCGCGCACACCCAAGGTCCACGACTGGCTCGTCAACTATGTCGTGAAGAAGAACCCGCACGCCGAGGAACTGCGTGTCGCCTGGTTCGACGACCCGGACCCCGTGGTCGCGAGCGCGGGCTGGGCACTGACCACCGAACGAGTCGCGAAGAAGCCCGACGGCCTCGACCTCACCGGTCTGCTCGACCTCGTCGAAGCGCAGCTGAAAACCGCACCCGATCGCCTGCAGTGGGCGATGAACCACTGCCTCGCCCAGATCGGTATCGACCACCCCGGCCATCGCGCCCGCGCCCTCGACATCGGCGAACGCCTCCAGGTCTTGAAGGACTACCCCACTCCCCCTGGCTGCACCTCCCCGTTCGCACCCACCTGGATCACCGAGATCGTGCGTCGGCAGAGCGCCTAGCGGTTCCGGTGCGGCGCGCTCACACCGCGGTGGCCGTGCTCGCGATCGTAGGTTGCCCGCGGGCGGCCGATGGCCGTTAGCGTGTCCGCATGGGTGTGGATGAGATCTGTGATCGGTTCGTCGAGGACTACGCGGCCGCTGATCCGGTCACGGCGACCATGTTCGGCATCGCGGGACACGACGATCGCCTGACCGACTATTCGCCTGCCGGGCACGATATTCGGAAGCGGATAGCGCGAAATGCGTTGCACGCCATGCTCGCCGCACAACCTACTGATGACGGCGAACGCGTAGCGAAAGCCGTGTTCACCGAGCGAGTGGGGCTCGACGTGGAGATCCACGACGCCGGGCTCCCCCTCGCCGCGCTGAATGTGATCGAAAGTCCGGTACAGCACATTCGGATGGTGTTCGACGTGATGGCCGCCGAGACTGCCGAGGACTGGGCGGTGATCGCCGAGCGTCTCGCGGGGGTGCCCGAGGCGCTGGCAGGTCTGCGGGCTTCGCTGCTGGTCGCGGCCGAGCGCGGGCAGGTCAGTGCGCTGCGCCAGATCATCAAGGTCGCCGAGCAGGCGGACACCTGGGCGGGTTCCGGCGCGAACACCGGGTTCTTCACCACTTTTGTCGCCGCCGCGGAAGGTGTCGAGGGTGCACCGCTGGCGCGGCTGCGACAGGGCGCGCACGCGGCCGAGCAGGCCTATGCCGCTCTCGCCGAGTTCCTGCGCGCCGACCTCATGGCGAGCGCGCCCGCCAAGGATGCCGTCGGCGAGCAGACCTACCGGCTCTGGTCACGCTATTTCACCGGCGCGAACCTCGACCTGCGGGAAGCCTACGACTGGGGCTGGGCGGAATTCGCCCGGCTCGAGGCCGAGATGATCGCCGTTGCCGCCCGGATCGCGCCGGGTGCCTCCCTCGCCGAGACCGCGACAGCGCTCGACGCAGACCCGAAATACCGGGTGCGCGGGCGGGCCGGACTCCGGGCGTGGCTACAGAAGATGTCCGACGAAGCCCTGACATCGTTGCGCGAGAAGCACTTCGAGATCCCCGACGAGCTCATGCGATTGGAATGCACCATCGCGCCGCCGGGCGGAGTCGTCGGTGCGTATTACATCGGCCCGACCGCCGATTTCAACCGACCCGGACGCATGACCTGGTCGGTGGAGCCGGACAAAGAGGATTTCACGACCTGGCGCGAGGTCAGCACGGTCTATCACGAGGGTGTGCCGGGCCATCATCTCCAGATCGCGACCGCGGTGTACGAGGCGGATTCGCTGAACACCTACCAGCGGTTGATGTCGTTCACTTCCGGGCACGGCGAGGGGTGGGCGCTCTATGCCGAACGCCTCATGCAGGAACTCGGCTACCTCGACGACGACGGCCACCTGTTCGGGATGCTCTCCCAGCAGCTGTTCCGCGCCGCCCGGGTGGTCGTGGACATCGGGATGCACCTCGAGTGGGAGATTCCGGCCGGCGCCGACTTCCACGAGGGCGAGCGGTGGACTCCCGATCTCGGCCTGGAGTTCCTGCTGACGCGGACCCTCGAAGACGAGACCACCGCTCGCGACGAGATCGACCGCTACCTGGGCTGGCCCGGACAGGCGCCCGCCTACAAGATCGGTGAACGCCTCTGGCTGGCGGCTCGCGAGGAAGCCCGGGCGCGCGCTGGAGCGTCGTTCGACATGCGGCGATTCCACACCCGCGCGTTGCGATTGGGCGGTATGGGACTGGACACGATGCGGGCACAACTCGCCGCCATGGAGTGAGCGGACTTCAGAACAGGCTGGTCTGCGCGGGTTCCGGCGTCGCCGTGATCGCGGAGTCGAGTTCGATGCGGCGACCGACCAGGCGGGTGTCGTTGACCAACACGAGTTCGCTCGCGCCCGCGGTGTCGCGGCAGGCGATGGTGTGGCCGTGCGCGGTGACCGCGTCGAGGACGTATTCGCCTGGCTCCCCGGCGATTTCGGTGGCGACCGGGAATCGGCCGTACGCCTGGATCGTGGCGTAGAAGTCCCGCCCACCCGACCAGGCGATGTCGGTGCGCGTGATATCGGCGGGCAGCGTGCCCGCGGCGTGCTCGGCCGCGTCGGCGACCGCGGATTCCAGCACCGCCCAGGGACGCAGCGGTTTCGTGAGGATGCGGGTCTTGGTGACCCCGGCGACCGCCTGCCCGATCCCGGCTCGCTCGGTCACCGTCCGTTCCAGATCTCGAACGTGCAGCCCGTCCGGGGAATCGGTGATGAACCGGGCGACCAGCGCACCCTGTTCGAAGAGACGGCGATTGCGCCGCGACGCCGAGGCCGTACCGACCTTGGTCATCCCGTCCCCGAAATACGCGATGTAGAGATGGTGCGGCTGCGACATATAAGCCCGGACCTGTTCGGGCAATGCCGTGAGCGGGCCCCGGTGGCTGTGCACCACCGACCACCCCTCGGTGACCCGGCACTGCTCGCACTGGCGCCCGGTCTCGACCCGTGCGCGACGAGGACACGCAACTTTCCCGCGACGTCCCGCACCGAACCCGTTGTAGCCCAAGCAGAATCGTCCCGAATCGGTGATCCGGAACGCCAGCCGCGTGCCGATTCCGGGCAGCAGCTCGGTGCTCCCGTCGTCGCCGAGCAGCTCGTAGAACCATCGACCCTGCTCGTCCCAGCGAGTGCCGCAGTACAGGGCGGTGGAGGTCATCGGTCGAACCTACACCGGCCGGTCGGTGCGGATCACAAGTCGGCAGCCGAAAGATATCTGAACCACCAGTAACCCCCGCACGATTTCCCACACCGCGAATCGGTCACCTACGTTGAGCGCACAGCAGGGGTGCGAAACCGGTAAGGGGAAAACAATGGACGATCTCGAGCTGCTACTCGACACGGCATTCACTGTGACACCGACCGTCCACATGGATTGCCTGACGCAACAGCTGATGGTCGCCGTCGAATCCTGTTCGCGCAACGGAATCCCCTTTCCCCGAATATGGGAAGAGGTCGAAGACGCACTCGACATGGTCCCGGCGGGCATCCCCTCCGAGTGGCGTTCAGAACTGAGGCTCTACCTCAGCGATCACGTGATTTCGGCATTCATGAATGTACCGTCCGACGCGAAACCGTTACCCGGCGTGTGAGCTTTTTCGGACCGGCGCCAACGCTCGATCACCGGCGTTGGACAGATTCCAACGCACCGCCGCGCGGCCTCGGCCGCTGTTAGCGTGCGGCGGTGCGTATCTGGCTGTTCCCGACGATCGTCCTGACCTTGCTCAGTGCGCTGATGGCCACGATGTATCTCGGCTACATCGTGGACCCCGAGAAGAATCTGCACGACTTCCCGATCGCGCTGGTCGACCAGGATGTGGGCGATACGCTCGGTTCACCGCCGCAGTGGCGCGATATCGGCAACGAGATCACCACAGCATTGCGCGACGGTGTCCCCGCGGACAAGATCGACCTGCGCGTACTGGGAATTGCCCAGGCCGAAAGACAGCTACGCAGCGGCGAACTCTACGGCGCGATCATCATCGCGGGCGACTTCACCAAACGACTCGGCAATCTCGGCATGGGAAGCGTGATTCCCGGCGAGATCGAACGTCCCACGATCACCGTGCGGACCAATCCACGCACCGGCGCGTTCGCCTCGGCGATCGTACAGCGATTCAGCGACCGGGCGTTGACCGAGGTGAACACGCGGATCGGTGAGCAACTAC
The DNA here is from genome assembly GCF_042884695.1 of Nocardia sp. NPDC058114. Lineage (NCBI taxonomy): Bacteria > Bacillati > Actinomycetota > Actinomycetes > Mycobacteriales > Nocardiaceae > Nocardia > Nocardia sp. NPDC058114. The sequence continues at coordinate 6,652 of NZ_JBHVTK010000015.1, forward strand.
TCGATACCGTGACCGGGTCACTCGGTCCTGACTACGCACTGCCGGGTGCGACCGCAGTGACACTGCGCAACCCGGTCGAGGTGATCCACACCGAGTTCCATCCACTGCCCGACGGCAGCGGGGCTGGGCTCGGCGCGTTCTTCTACGCTCTCGTACTCCTGCTCGCGGGCACGCTCGGCGCGATGATCGTCCACACGATGGTCGACGGCGCACTGGGATTCGTGCCGACCGAGTACGGGCCGTGGTCACCGCACGTGCGACCCGCGCGGATCTCCCGATGGCGCACACTGCTGCTCAAATGGGGCGTGCTCATCGTCGCGGCGCACCTCGTGGCAGCGGTACTGCTCGTCGTCGCGCGCGTGCTGGAAATGCCGATCGCGCAGCCCCTTCCGCTGTTTCTCTACAGCGCGTTCGCGATGATCGCCGTCGGTGTCACCGGCCTGTCGGTGCTCGCCGCGCTCGGCTCGGCGGGGCTACTGGTGAACTTGATCGTGTTCGTCATTCTCGGGCTGCCGTCCTCGGCCGGTTCGGTGCCGATCGAGGCCACCCCTCGCTACTTCGGCGTGCTGGCCTCGTTCGAACCGCTGCATCAGGTGTACACGGCGGTCCGCGCGATCCTGTACTTCGACGCCGATCTGGGGTCCGGGCTCGCGAGGGGTTTCTGGATGACCGCGCTGGGCCTGGCGGTCGGACTGGTACTCGGCGCGGCGAGCACGTCGGTCTATGACCGCGTCGGCCTGCACCGCAACCGTGCAGCGAACGGTGACCCCACGCGCTTGTGAGTCCGCACAACCCCGGCTGTGAGGCCGTCGTGATCCCACCAGGCCATTCCATGGGACCGGCGACTACGACCTCCGATGTGGCTATGTTGCGATTCACACAAGTCCCACGACCAGCCCCATTCGCTGTCTGCCACACCGGAGTGCACTCGATGAATTCTCAAGCCATGGACCGGATACCCAATCCGCTCACCATCGCGGGCGGCCGGGCCGCGTCGAGTTTTCTGGGAAACGCCGACGAGCTGGTTTCGCAGCTGGTCTCCTATTTCGCCGAGAACGTGATGCCCTGCCAAGCACTGCCGAGCGAGGCGATGCGCGGTGACGTCACCGAGTTCACCCGCCGCTGCCTGGCGCTGGCGATGGAGATGCTGGACAAGCGCACCACGCCGTCCGAGCAGCAACTGGTGGCGCTGCGCGCGGCATCCGCCCAGCACGCGCGGGAAGGCGTGCCCGTCGGCACCTTGTTGCGCGCCTACGCGGAGGGGTTCCGGATCGGCTTCGAGCTCGTCGTCGGGCAGGTGACCGCAGCCGACCTCGCCGAGGTCGTCGCGGGTACCCGCCTGCTGCTGCGCACGCTCGAGGTCATCAACGCGACGGTGACGAGCGCCTATCTCGACGAACAGCGCCAGGTCGCCAAGGAACACCAGACCGGTGCGCAGACGATGGTGTCGGCGCTGCTGAGCGGCCACGGCGTCGGCGCGCTCACCCGGCAGACCGGGATCAGAGTCGCCGATTCCTATCAGGTGGTGGCGCTGATGATTCCGGAGCTGGCCGAGGAGCACGACCCGCGCGTGGACGCGCAGGTGGTGGCGCGCCGCAAACTGCGGCGGGTGCAAGCGGCGCTGGCCGATGCCTTCGCCTCACGATCACTGGCCCTGCTGAGCACCAACGGTGGCACCCTGCTGATCCCGAGCGATGAACCCGAGCTGGTGCGCATGACCGGCGATGTCCTCGCCACGATCAGCGCGACCTCGGGAGTCGAGCTCACCGCGACCCTGGTACCCGCCCCGACCGAGCAGATCCCGCAGGCCACCGAGGAGGCACACGAGCTGCTCGAGCTGGTGCGTGGCATCGCCAAACCCGCTGGACTGTACGAGCTCTCGGATGTGGCGATCGAATATCAGCTCACCCGCCCCGGTCCGGCGCGCGAGCATCTGGCCGGTGTCATCGCCCCACTCGCCACCCATCCCGAGCTGCTGGAAACGCTGCGGACCTATATGGCCACGGGCCTCAATCGCAAAGCCACCGGCCGGCGGCTGCATGTGCACCCCAACACCATCGACTACCGGCTGCGTCGAGTGAGCGGGCTGACCGACCTCGACCTGACCACCGCGGAGGGCATTCTGCGGGCCCGTATCGCACTGCTCGCCGACGATATGGTGCACACCCGGGGCGCCGCGTGATCTCGCGTGGCGCCCCGGACCTGGCTCACGCGATCAATGCCCGGGCCGCGGCGATGCCGGATCGGTAGCAGGCCTCCAACTGGGCGCCCAGCAGGTAGTCACCCGCAAGCTGGAGTCCCGCAACGGATTCGGTCTGTTCGCGCACCACTGTGCGGAAACCGGCGTGATCGGGGAGGTAGGCGCAATGCGCCGCGGCCCAGCTGCGCGTTTCGGTCCGCACCCGCTCGATCGCCGGGCCGCCGAGATGACCGCGCACCTTCGCCTCGGCGTCGTCGATCCACGTCGCCAAGAGCTGCGCATCCGGACTCGGCCGGGCATCGCGCCCGCTGAAGGTGTAGCGGACGATATCGAGATCGTTCACCCCGTAGACCCCCGCGGCACTGCACGGCCCCGAGTCGAACGCGATCGAGCGAACGGTGCTGCCGAAGAAGGGCCGCTCGTACTGCACCACCGCGACCGTGGACGGGTAGTAGGCCACCTCGCTCAATGCCTTGCTCAGCGCGGGAACCACGGGTTCCAGCAGGCCGGCCGCGGCGTGCGCCGGGGTTGCCAGGACAACACCGTCGTAGGCGGAAAAGGTAGTGGCACCACCGTTTTCCACGGTATCGAGCCCGATCACCCGGCCGTCGCGCACCACGAGGCGATCCACGCGGGTGCCGAGCCGGACCGGCACCTGTCCGGCGAACCAGTCCAGGACCGGCTGCATGCCGTCGACGAGCTGGTCGTAGCGATCCTGCACCATGCCGAGGCTCACCCCGAACGCGCCGAGGTACACCTCGTCCGGCTCGGCGGCGTTGAGCCGAACTGTCAACGGTCGCAACACAGTACGTCCGAACTCGGCGCCGAAATGCGCGCCGAGCGCGACGCTGTCGTTGGCGGTGCCCGCGCGCCCGAACCAGTCCGACCCCAGGTAGCGATTGCGTTCGTCGAATCGAACGCGCGCACCGTAGTAGAGCATGCGCGCCGCGTCGATCGGCGAACCCATCCGCAGCAGATGGCGAAGGAATCCGGCGATGCCGGGGTTGTCGAGTGTCACCAGTTCGCCGTTGATGATCTGCGAGCTGTTGATCCCGAAGGGCTCGTACGCCCGTCCCCCGGACGCGGCGACGAACCCACGCAGCTCGTGGTAACGGCGGCCGATGTTCTTGCCGCCCATCATGATCGGCCGACCGCCGAGGGAATCGAAGCCGCAGCGGCCGCCGAGCACCGCGTCCTGCTCGAGCAGTTCGACGGTGTGGCCTGCCCGGTGCAGCGCGAACGCGGCGCCGATGCCGGACAAGCCGCCGCCGATGACCGCGTACCGTTTCGCCGATGCTGTCGTCATGATCCGAGCTCCTGTCGTTGCGTGGACACGGGATAGTGCGCCAACTCGACGTGGGCGAGGGCGATGCGGTTGCCGTACTGGTGCAGCGCCACCTCGACCGTGATCTCGTCCAGGTCGAGATCGCCGACGGCGGCGGTGGTGCAGGTGATGGGGGCGTCCAGTTCGGCGAAGTCGGTGAACTGGGCTTCGAGGTCGATCACCGCGGCGACCGGTGAGCCGAGCAGTCCCGCCGAGGTCGCGGACAGCACCGCTGCCTGCCGGAACGCCTCGAGCAGCAACGGGCCGGGGACATGGTCGTATTGATGGTCGAAGAAGCTCGGATGGCCGCGGTCCACCACCACGACGAGGTCCTGCGCCGTGGTGCGGGCCAGCACGACATTGCGTGGGTCGCGCCTGCCGACGAGTTCGGGTGGCAATCGCCGCACCGAGTCGGGACCGACCGCGGCGAGGGTGGAGCGCTTGCCCTGCTGGAGTTCGCGGAACTCGTCGTAAGCGTCACGGGGAAAGGTGATTCCGCTGCCGCGCAGCGTCATGGCCAGCGCCCCGTGGACGGACAGCGTGGCGTCGAAGGATACGTCGTGGTAGTACCCGCGCCCGGTGCCCGCCGCGCCGGGACGCAGGCGCACCACCCCCTCGAGCGGGTCCCGTTCACTGTCGCGGAACAGGCTCAGGTCTTCCACCGCGAACGCCATCCGCTGCAGGCTGGCCGGCGCGTCGGCGGGCACACCGAGGTGTCGCTGACCGACGACGAGCAGTGCCTGGCGGACGGCCTCGACGGCGGAGAACGGATCGTGGTAGGCGACGAGCCGATCGAACCACAGCGAGTGCGCCCGCGGCACCTGCACGGCGGCGAGGTATTCCGAGCTGCCGACGACGGCGGTGTCGGCGACGTAGACCTCGGCGAGTCCGCGCCGGTGAGCCAGCGCGGCGGGCACCAATTGTTCGAACCCGAGGGTGCCGCGTACCGGCGACAGTCCCCCGCTCATGCGAGCACCGCCTCGTGGGTCGGCGCGTCGCTCCAGATCCTGGTGGCGAGTACGGCACCCAGTGCCCGTGGCGTCGGGTGGGTGAACAGATCCTCCAGCGAGAGCTGGGTGCCCGCGGCGGCATTGATCCTTCCGCGCAGTTCGAGAGCGGACAGCGAGGTGAGCCCGATCGCGAGAACGGTGGCGTCGAGGTCGATCTCGTCCGCGGTGAGGTCGATGAGGATCTCGCGGATCTGATCGACCACCAGGCCAACCGCGACATCGCGGCGCCGGTCCTCGGGAACGGTCAGCAGGTCCGAACGCGTGGACGCTGCCTCCCCTGCCGGTGCGTCGTGCCGACCGGCGATCCGGTCACCGGCGAGTTCGGCGCCGGCTACGCCGATCATGCTTTCGAGGACGGCGCTGTCGGTGTCGACCCAGTAGCGGCGATGCTGGAACGCATAGGTCGGCAGATCCACGGCTCTGGCGGTGTCGCCGGAACACAGTGCCGACCAACCGACTTCGGCACCGGCCACCCAGGCTCCCGCCATGGCTTTGATCGCCGAACCGGCTTCGTCGGTGCCGGGTCGCAGCACCGGAACGGCTGTGCTGCCGGTATCGGCGAGTGTCTCGTAGACCAGGCCGGACAGGGTGTCTCCCGCGCCGAGTTCGAGATAGGTGACGACGCCGGATTCGTGCAGCCGCAGCACACTCTCGTGGAAACGCACCGGCTCGCGGGCCTGACGTACCCAGTAGTCGATCGAAGTGAGCTGTCCCGGTGTGGATTCCGTGCCGGTCACGGTGGAGAGGAAAGGGATGCGCGGTTCCTGGAGGCGAACGGTCGCGACGACCGAGCGGAATTCGTCGACGATCGCATCCACGTGCGGCGAGTGGAAGCCCCGGTCTACGCCCAGCCTGGCTACTCGTCGGCCGCGTTCGCGCCAGTGCCGGGCGAGCTCACCCACCGCGGCGACATCGCCGGCGATCACGGTGGCGTTCGGCCCGTTGGCCGCGGCGACCGATACCTCGGCCTCGCGACCGGCGATGGAGGCCGCGACCTCGGCCATGGATGCCCGTACGGACACCATCGCTCCCGGGTCCATCCGCTGCATCAGCCGACCACGCGCGGCGACCACAGCCATGGCGTCGTCCAGGGACAGCACACCCGCGACGTGCGCGGCGCAGAGTTCACCGATCGAGTGACCGACAACGAAATCCGGTACCACTCCCCAGGATTCGAGCAGCCGGAACAGAGCCACCTGCAGGGCGAACACGGCGGGCTGGGTGTAGTCGGTTCGCACGAGCAACTCACCCGTCCCGAACATCTCGGTACGCAACGGATGCTCGAGATAGGCGTCGAAACCCACGCAGATCGTGTCGAGCGCCTCGGCGAACACCGGGTACGTGTCAGAGAGCCCGCGGCCGATGCCCGCGAGTTGCCCACCCTGGCCGGGGAACATCATCGCCAGTCTGCCGCCGGTGCCACGGCGTGACAGGACTGCCGAGGGGGCGGTGCGTTCCTCGGCGATGGCCGTGAGTCCGTCCAGGAACTCGCCGCGGGTGTTCGCCACGACGACGGCGCGATGGTCGAATCTCGTTCTCGTGGTTGCCAAGGAGTGCGCGATGTCGGCGAGATCGTCCGGGGAATTCGCGACTGCCGTGCGTAGGCGGGCCGCCTGGTCACACAGTGCGGCGGCGGTGCGTGCCGAGAGCAGCCACGGAGTCGGCGAGGGCGTGGGCCTCGCCTGCGCCGGGGCGACAGTCTGCGGGGAGGCGACCGTGGGCGACACAGCGTGGCGGGTGTCGGCCGAAATCACCGCGGGAGCTTCGGATTCCGGTGCTTGCTCGATGATCAGGTGGGCGTTGGTGCCGCTGATGCCGAAGGACGACACCGCGGCCCGGCGTGGGTGTTCGGTGGTCGGCCATGGCTGTGGCCGCAGCGCCAGCCGGATTCGATCTCCGGTCCAGTCGGCGTGCGAGGTCGGCGCGTCCACGTGCAGCGTGGGCGGAACCATGCCGTGCCGGATCGCCTGTACCGCTTTGATCAGTCCGGCCACGCCCGCGGCCGACTGCGTGTGTCCCATATTCGATTTCACCGATCCCAGCAGCAGTGGTGGCGCACCGTCGCGCTGCCCGTAGGTGGCCAGCAGGGCCTGCGCCTCCACCGGGTCACCGAGTACGGTGCCGGTGCCGTGGCCCTCCACCATGTCGATGTCGGACGCGCGCAGACCAGCGTTGGCCAGCGCGGACCCGATCACCCGCTGCTGTGCCGGTCCGCGCGGTGCGGTGAGCCCGTTGGAGGCGCCGTCACTGTTCACCGCCGAACCGCGCAGTACCGCGAGCACTCGGTGCCCGTGTCGCTGCGCTTCCGACAGACGTTCCAGGAGAACGACACCGACGCCCTCACCCCAGGCGGTGCCGTCCGCGCCCGCGGCATAAGACTTGCATCGACCGTTCGGCGCCAGCGCACGCTGACGCGAGAACAGCGCGAACGGCATCGGGGTGGACATCACCGTCACGCCGCCGGCGAGCGCCATGCCGCATTCGCGCAGCCGGAGCGACTGCATCGCCTGATGAATCGCGACCAGCGACGAAGAGCAGGCGGTGTCGACGGTGACCGCCGGTCCTTCCAGACCCAGCAGGTACGCGACCCGACCCGCCGCCATCGAGGCATGGTTGCCGGTGAAGTAGTACGTCTCCGCCCCATCCCAGGCCTGCGTGGCGCCGAATCCGTAACCCTGATCGCTGAATCCCACGAACACACCGGTATCGGTGCCGCGCAATGTCGTCGGGTCGACGCGGGCCTGTTCGATCGATTCCCAGGCGAGCTCGAGCAGCAGGCGCTGCTGCGGGTCCATCGCCTCGGCCTCGCGCGGGCTGATCCCGAAGAATCCGGCGTCGAACTCGCCCGCACCTTCGAGAAAACCGCCCTCTCGCACATAGGATTTGGCGAACTTGTCCGGGTCGGGATCGTAGAACCCGTCCACGTCCCAGCCGCGATCCGCCGGGAACTCCGAGATCAGGTCGCGCCCCTCGATCAGCGCCTCCCACAGGTGCTCGGGCGATTCGATCCCGCCGGGGAACCGGCACGACATCCCCACGATCGCGATCGGTTCCCGTGCGCGTGCCTGCTCGTCCTCGAGCTGCTGTCTGGTCTCCTGTAACTGCCGGGTGGCGCGTTTGAGATACGTGCGAAGTTCCGCTTCGGTGGCCATCGGCCTCTCGCTTTCTGTCTCGGCTCAGACCGAACGGACCTGGTCGATGAGATCGAACAGGGCGTCGTCGTCGGCACCGTCGATGTTGTCGACCAGATCGCGCGCCGAGTCGCCGCGCAGGGTGCGCACCAGGTCGTTGATCCGCAGCAGCAGTTCCTCGACTCGCTCCGGTGGCAGCTCGACACCGGCACATCCCGCCGCCACTGCGTCGAGCTGTCCGGCGATGCGGGCGCCCGGGTCGTCCACGGGCGCGATCTCGGTGCGCAGGTAGCTCGCCAGCGCGGTGGCGTTGGGGTAGTCGAAGACGATCGTCGTGCGCAGCTTCGCGCCGGTGGCCGCCTCGAGCCGGTTGCGGAATTCCACGGCGCCCAACGAGTCGAAACCCAGGTCGGTGAACGCGGTATCGGCGGGCACCGCCTCCGCCGACGCGTGACCGAGGACGGCCGCCGCGTGCGACCGGATGACGCCGAGGATGATCCGCTCCTGTTCGGCGGGCTCCTGACCGGTGAGGCTCGACAGCAGCTTCGCCGACTCGTCGGAGCCACCGCCGGCCGCCCGGCGCGGGCCGCGCAGCAGCGACCGCAGCATCGCGGGCATCTCGTCGACATCGCCGAGCGAGCCCAGTGCCGTGAGGTCGAGGCGTGCGGGTACGGCCAGTGCTCTGCCGGTCGACAGGGCGTTGTCGAACAGGGCCATCCCGTCGTCGTCGGTGAGCGGGACCAGCCCTTCGCGGCGCATTCGCCGCAGGTCGCGTTCGGTCAGGTGCCCCGTGATGCCGGTCCCGCGCTCCCACAGCCCCCACGCCATCGCGGTGGCGGTCAGGCCACGGTGTCTGCGGTGCTGGGCCAGCGCGTCGAGGAACCCGTTGGCCGCGGCGTAGTTCGCCTGGCCCGGGTTGCCGAGCAGGCCCGCGATCGAGGAGTACATCACGAACATCGCCAGCGGGTGCCCGCCGGTCACCTCGTGCAGGTGCCAGGCGGCATCGGCCTTGGGGCGCAACACTGTGGCGATGTGTTCGGGAGTGTGCTCGCTGAACAGCGCGTCCTCGACGACGCCCGCGGTGTGGACGACGCCGGTGAGCGGATGCGCGGCGGGGATCGCCGCCACCAGTGCGGTGAGAGCGTCGCGGTCGCCGACATCGCAGGCGGCGATGCCGACCTGGGCGCCGAGCGCGGTCAGCTCGGCGGCGAGTTCGCTCGCGCCGTCCGCGTCGGGTCCGCGACGACTGGTGAGCAGCAGGTGCCGAACTCCGTGTGTGGCCACCAGATGCCGGGCGGCCAGTGCGCCGAGGCCGCCGGTGCCGCCGGTCACCAGAACGGTGCCGTCGCGGTCGAGTGGGATCGGCACGGTCAGGACGTATTTGCCGATGTGGCGTGCCTGGCTCAGCTGACGGAATGCCTCGGGCGCACGCCGCACGTCCCACCGGGTCACCGGAAGTGGTTGCAGGTCACCGAATTCGAACAGCTTGCGCAGTTCGGTCAGGATCTCGTGCAGCCGGTCCGGGCCTGCCTCCATCAGGATGAAGTTCTGGTACCGGACGCCCGGGTGGGTTGCCGCGATCTCGTCGGCGTCACGCAGATCGGTCAGGCCCATCTCGATGAACCGACCGCCGCGCGGCAACAGGTCCAGCGACGCGTCGACCTTGTCGCCCGCGAGGGAGTCGAGCACGACATCGACACCGCGTCCGCCGGTCGCTTCGAGGAACTTCGCCTTGAACTCGGTGGTTCGCGTATTGCCGATCCGTTCGTCGTCGAAGCCGTTCGCGCGCAGCACATCCCACTTGCCGGGGCTGGCCGTGACGTAGAGGTCCAACCCGAGATGGCGGGCCAACTGGACCGCGGCCATGCCGACACCGCCGGTGGCGGCGTGGATCAGCAGCGACTCCCCCGACCGCACCCGCGCCAGGTCGACCAGCGAGTAATAGGCCGTCGCGAACACGATCGGTGCGGCCGCCGCCTCGTCGAACGACCAGCCTTCCGGAATCTTGATCACCGTGCGCCGGTCGGCCACCACCGTCGCGCTGACGCCGGTGAAGATGCCCATCACCCGATCGCCCAGCGCGAAGTCCACCACATCGGGAGCGACCTCGACGATCACCCCCGCACCCTCACCACCGATGGCGGTGTTCGGGATCGGGTACATCCCGAGCACGATCAGCACATCGCGGAAGTTGACACCCGCCGCCCGCACCGCGATCCGCACCTGTCCGGGTGCGAGCGGCTCGATCTCGGCCGGCGCCAGAATCATGTTGTCGCCGTTGAGGGTTCCGCGCCCGTGGTCGACCAATCGCCAGTCGTGCGCACCGAGCAGCTCAGCCGACCCGACCGTGTCCGCACCCGCGCGCACCAGGCGCGGCGCGTGCGTCTCCCCGTGCCGGATCGCCAGTTGCGGCTCGGTGGTGAGTGCGGCACAGCTGCGCACCGCCTCGCGGTAGTCGCTGCGATCATCGAGATCGAGCAGCGCGATGCGGCCGGGGTTCTCGTTCTGCGCGGACCGCAGCAGACCCCACACCGCCGCGCCGGCCAGGTCACCGACATCCTCGGCGCCGTGGATCGCCACCGCGCCGCTGGTCACGAAAACCACCAGCGCCTCGGCGAATTCGTCGTCGGTGAGCAATCGCTGCACCACCGTCTGCACGGCGATCACCTGCTCGCGCACGGCGGCGGGAACGGATGCGGTGACATCGCTGTGCACGCGCACGACAACGAGATCGCGATCAGCGCGTGCGCAGCGCTCTACAGCTACCCTGCCGTCCACAGAGTCCAGCTCGGACCATTCGCCCGGTCCCGCAGTGGGTTCGGGCGAGGGTACGGTCACCCAGTTCATCTCGTACAGTCCGCCGTCCGAGGACGCCGGGCGCTGACCCAGCGCTTCGAGGGAGATCTCGCGCAGCGCCAGTGATCGCGCACTGGCCACCGGCCTACCTGCCGAATCGGTGAGTTCGAGACCGATGCGGTCGGTGCCGACCGGTGTGAGGCGAACCCGCAGCGACGACGCGCCGACCGCATGCAGCGAGACGCCTTCCCAGGCGAACGGGAGCCGGATCTTGCCGGATTCGGTCGGGCCGACCGTGCCGGTCGCGATCATCGCGTGCAGTGCGGCGTCGAGCAGCGCGGGGTGCAGACCGAACTCGGCGGCCTCCCCGATGGCTGATTCGGGCAGTGCCACCTCGGCAAAGACCTCGTCGCCGTGGCGCCAGATCTGGCGCAGACCTCGAAAAACAGAGCCGTAGTCGTAACCGACCGCGGCCATCGCCTCGTACGGGTCGCCGACGGCCACCGCCACCGCACCCACCGGCGGCCAGGCACCCCCGGCCGGCACCGCGATCTCGTCCGACGGTTGCACGGTGCCGGTGGCGTGTCCGGTCCACGGCAGTTCCTCCACCGACGCTGTCTGTAGGCGCGAGTACACCCCGACTGTCCGATGCCCGGATTCCCCGGCCGGTCCGACCAGCACCTGTAGTTCCACCGCGCCGGTCTCGGGAATCACGAGCGGGGCTTCGAGCACGAGTTCGCCGACGGTCGGGCACTGAACGAATTGACCTGCATGCCAAGCGAGTTCGATGAACGCGGTACCGGGGAGCAGTACCGCGCCACCGATCCGGTGTCCGGCCAGCCACGGGTGCGAGTGCAGCGACAGTCGCCCGGTCAGCAGCAGTCCACCGTCCTGAGCGAGACCGATCTTCGCACCGAGCAGCGGATGGTCGTCGGCGTCGAGCCCGGCGCCACGCACATTGCTGCCCTCGCTCACCTCGAGCCAGTACCGATCGCGCTGGAAGGCATAGGTCGGCAGGTCTACCGGGCGGGCGTCGGCGCCTTCGAAGAGCGAGCCCGGATCCAGCGCTGCTCCGTGGGAATACAGAGTGGACAGTCCTGCGACGAACGCGAGGTCGCCCGCGAGGCCCGGCCGCTGCAACGCGACGGCGGCCATCGCCGCACCGTCGTCGACGATCTCGTGCACCATCGCCGTCAGCGCGGCCCCCGGCCCCAGCTCGGCAAAGCAGTTGACCCCGCCCTGTTCACGGGCCCACCGCACCGCGTCCAGGTAGCGAACCGGCTCGCGCAGGTGGCTCACCCAGTATTCCGGCGAGCACAACTGCGCGGCCTCGGCCACCTTGCCGGTGAGCGCCGAGATCACCGGCACGGTCGGCGGGCGATAGGTCAGACCCCGGCAGACTTCACCGAATTCGGCCAGCACCACGTCCATCTGGGGCGAATGGAACGCATGGCTCACCCGCAATCGGTGGGTACGCACGCCGTCGGCCGCCAACTGCTCGGCGATGGCCGTCACGGACGCGTGCGCACCCGAAACAACCACGGACGCGGGCCCGTTCACCGCGGCGATGCTCACGTCGTCGTATCGACGCACGAGTTCGGCGACGGTCTCGGAGTCCGCGGCGACCGCGACCATCGCCCCACCCGGCGGCGCGGACTGCATGAGCCGACCACGGGCGGCGACCAGGGTGCAGGCATCCGGCAGCGACCAGACCCCGGCCACATAGGCCGCCACGATCTCACCGATCGAGTGACCGAGCACGAATGCCGGTCGCAATCCCCAGGATTCGGCCAGCCGGTACATCGCCACCTCGGTAGCGAAGAGCGCGATCTGGGCGATCTCGGTTCGGTCGAGCGAGGTCGCGTTCGCCCGATCGTCGAAAATCATCTCGCGCAGCGGCGTTTCGCGATGCTGATCGAATTCCGCACAGATCTCGTCGAAAGCGGCGCGATAGACCGGGTAACCCTCGTACAGCTCGTGCCCCATCCCGGCGCGTTGCGCGCCCTGACCGGGGAACATCGCCGCAGTGACGGCCGCGATGGCGCTGCCACGCACCACATTCGGTGCGCCCTGCCCGTCCGCGAGTGCTCGCAGCCCGGCCGTCAGCTCCTGGGCATCGTGGCCGACGATCACGGCGCGATGCTCGAACCGGGCGCGGGTGTCGAGCAGCGCGACACCGATATCGACCGGGTCGGCGCCGTGTTCTGCCTCGACCCGACCGAGCAGCGCGCCTGCCTGCGCGGCCACCGCCGCGTCGGACCGCGCGGTGAGGACCCACGCAATCACCGGCGGTGCGACGATTGCGGCCGATCGCTCGATCTCCGGCGAGGACTCGCCCCGCTCGATGACGACGTGCGCATTGGTGCCGCTGATCCCGAACGACGACACCGCGGCGCGCGGCGTCCGCCCGGTCGCGGGCCATGCCCGCGCCTCGGTGACCAACCGGACCGAGCCCGACGACCAGTCCACATGCGGCGTCGGCTCGTCGACGTTCAGTGTCGGCGGCACCACCCCGTGCCGCATCGCCATCACCATTTTGATCAGCCCACCGACCCCGGCGGCGGCTTGCGTGTGCCCCATATTCGACTTGAGCGACCCGAGCAGCAGCGCCTCCCCGCCCTCGCGCTCAGCGCCGTAGGTCGCGAGCAAGGCTTCCGCTTCGATGGGGTCACCCAGGCGGGTACCGGTGCCGTGCGCCTCGACGACGTCCACCTCGGTCGTGCTCAACCCGGCATCGGCCAGCGCGGATCGGATCACCCGCTGCTGGGACCGCCCGTTCGGGGCGGTCAGACCGTTGGACGCGCCGTCGGAATTCACCGCGGTGCCACGCACCAGGCCCAGGATCTTGTGCCCGAGGCGCCTGGCCTCGGAGACGCGCTCGAGCAGCAGCATGCCGACGCCCTCGCCCCACGCGGTGCCGTCGGCGCCCGCGGCGAACGACTTGCATCGGCCGTCGGCCGCCAGCGCACGCTGGGTGGAGAACGCGACGAACGCGGCGGGCGTCGCCATCACGGTGACACCGCCGGCCAGCGCCATCGTCGACTCGCCGGAGCGCAACGATCGCACCGCCTGATGAATCGCGACCAGCGAGGACGAGCACGCCGTGTCCACAGTGACCGACGGACCTTCCAGCCCCAGCACATACGACACCCGGCCCGAGGCGATACTCGACGCCTGACCGGTCATCAGGAACTGTTCGATCGTCGCGCGCACCCGATCGTCGATATCGCGCGACGACGGGCCCTCGGTGTCGGGCATCAAGCCGACGAAGACCCCCGTGGCGCTACCGCGAACAGTCGTCGGGTCGATGCCCGCCCGCTCGAAGGCCTCCCAGGCCGTCTCGAGCACGAGTCGCTGCTGCGCATCCATAGCCTGCGCCTCACGCGGGCTGATCCCGAAGAAGTTCGCGTCGAATCCGGTAGCGCCGTCGAGGAATCCGCCCGTGCGCACATACGACTTGCCCGGCACACCCGGCTCGGGATCGAACAGGCCCTCCACATCCCAGCCGCGATCGGCCGGCCACTGCGACACCAGACTGCGCCCCTCGACCGCCGCCTGCCACAACTCCTCCGGCGAGGTGACCCCACCCGGATAACGGCACGCCATGCCGACGATGGCGATCGGCTCGGTCGCCCGCGCTTCCACATCATCGAGGCGCGCGCGGGTGGTCTGCAGTTCCCGGATCGCCTTCTTCATGTAAGTGCGTAGTTCGTCTTCGCGAGCCATAGGGCAAACATCTCCTGCATCAGAGGTATCGACAGGGAATCGAGCAGTGCGGCGGGATCGGGTATTCGCCCGGCAATCCACTCGACAACACTGACCGGCGCCACGCTACGACAGCGGGCAACCGAATTCCTCGCGCGCCGGGCCTCTTTGGGAAACGACCAACGGTCCTCGCGTCGTCCCTGACATTTTCCAAACGCATTGCCACCCGGTGACCACGATTCGTAAGGTCATGCGCCATGGCAAGGACTCCCGATCCGATACCGGATCAGCACGGCCGACGATTCGTGATCACCGGAGCCAACGGCGGCCTCGGTGAGGTGGTAACCCGCACGTTGGCAGCCCGTGGCGCCACGGTGATCATGGCGTGCCGTGATACCGAACGGGGTCGCGCCATCGCTGATCGGCTGGCCGGCGATATCTCCGTGGCAGCCCTGGATCTTGCCGATCTGTCCGACGTACGGCGCTTCGCGCAAGAGTGCGGCGAATTCGATGTGCTGATCAACAATGCCGGATTGATGAATGTGCCGTTCGCCCGTACCGCCGACGGATTCGAAACACAATTCGGCGTCAACCATCTCGGTCACTTCGCGTTGACCGGCCTGCTGCTGGATCGGATCCAGGACCGCGTCATCTCCTTGTCGAGCATTTCCCACGGGTGGACCAAGGCACTGCCGCTCGACGATCTGCGCTTCGAACACCGCCGATACAGTCGACACGCGGCCTATCCGGAATCGAAGCTGGCCACCCTGATATTCGGCCGCGAACTACAGCGCAGGCTCAGCGAATCCGGGTCGACGCTGCGTTCCTACGCCGTGCACCCCGGCGTCGCACCGACCGGCCTCGTCGCCAAGACGCAGACGCCACTCGACTACGTCGCCGAACCGTTCATCCGCCTGGTAGGCCAATCACGGACCGCGGCAGCACAATCGATGCTCTACGCCGCCACCGCACCGGATGCGGATCCCGATATCTATTGGGGCCCGACCAAGCTGTTCAACACCCGGGGACCGGTCAGCGCCTGCCCGTCGAGCGCGCTGTCGCAGGATCGGGCTCTCTGGCAGCAGTTGTGGACGGCATCCGAACGCGCCACCGGTGTTCGCTACCCCACGTCGGCGGTGATCCGTGAGAATTAGCCTGCGCACCCTGGCTTGCGCCGTCATGGTCGGGCTTCTCACCGCCGCCGGCCCACCGGCGGCCACCGGGGCACCGCCGGTGTATCCGGCTCCCGACCCCGACCCCTTCTACGCCGCGCCCGCCGACATCGCGAGCAAGGAACCCGGGGCTGTACTGGCGGTCCGGGTCCAGGAACCACTGCCCTACTTCCCCACCGCCACAGTCACTTTGGTGAAGTTCCGGTCCAACGACTCCCAGGGCAGGCCGATCGCCGCGACCACCACGATCCTCACCCCGAAAGACCATCGCCCCGGCGCGCCGTTGCTGTCCTACCAGCACATCATCAACGGCCTCGGTACCCAGTGCGCGGTCTCGCGGGCCCTCTACGCCTACGATCCGAATCTGCTCTATCGCGCTGTGCCGCTGCTGAACACGATGCTGCTGCGCGGCTGGAGCATCGCGCTGCCCGACCATCTCGGCCCCAACGCCGCCTACGGCGCGGCCAGACTCGGCGGACAGATCACCCTCGACGGCATCCGCGCCGCGACCAGGGTCGCGGAACTGGGTCTCGCCGACAGCCCGGCGGCCATGCTCGGGTACTCCGGCGGCGGCATGGCGACCGGCTGGGCGGCCGCGCTCGCACCGCAGTACGCGCCCGAACTACGCCTGGTCGGCGCCGCGCAGGGTGGGGTGCCGATGAACATCACCACGATGGCGCGCGCCCTCGGCTTCGCCCCTCATCCCATGTTCGGTCTCGCGATGGCCGCGGCACTCGGCCTCGAACGCGAGTACCCCGACCGCCTCCCGATCAGCGGGCAGCTCAACGACACCGGCTTGGCGGTACGCGATGCCATGGCCAACGGGTGCACGGTCGAACTCATCGCCGCCGGAGCCATGCACAGCGCCTCCGACCTCGCCTCGACCGTCTCACTGATCGACGACCCCCGGGCGTGGGAAGTGGGCGACGCCAACAGCCTGGAACTGTTCGAGCCCGTGCCGGCGATCCCGATCTTCGAGTGGCACACCCCCATCGACCCACTCATCCCCGTCGACGCGGTCGATCGCACGAACCAGCGCTACTGCGAGGCCGGGACACCGGTGCACTCGGAGCTCTATCCGAGCCCCGACCACCTGGCCACCGCGGTCATGGGTTTCCCGTCTGCCGTCGCGTGGCTCGACGCCCGCTTCCGCGGCGAGCCCGCGCCGAGCAACTGCTGACCTCCCGAGAGATAAGGATCCACCATGCGCCGGATTTTGACGGCCGCACTCACGGTGCTGTTCTACGGCCTCACCGTCGCCATCTTCGCTCCCGCGGCGACGCCGGAGCCGCGTTACCCCACCCCCAATCCCGATCCCTTCTTCACCGCACCGGCCGATATCGGCGACTTCGCGCCCGGTGATGTGGTGCGGCAACGGAAGTTCGACCTCGGCCCCTACCAGGGCACCGATATCTGGCACGTCGCCTTCCGCTCGACCAACTCCGCGGGTGACCCGATCATGGGCGTCACCACGGTCCTGATCCCCGCCGGTGTCACGAACCCGCCGCTGGTGTCCTACCAGGCGCTGATCAATTCCCTCGGCACCAAATGCAACCCTTCCACCTCGCTGATCAACGACGAGACCCCCGACGCGTTCGGCGCGGCTCTGCCGCTGGGCCGCGGTTGGGCGGTCGCCTTGCCGGACTACCTCGGGCCGAATGTCGCCTACGGCGCCGCCCGGCTCAGCGGCATGGTCACCCTCGACAGTGTGCGAGCGCTCCAGCGCGCGCCCGAACTCGGCCTCGGCCAGTCCCCCATCGCACTCGCCGGGTACTCCGGCGGCGGGCTGGCGACCGCGTGGGCGGCCGCGCTGCAACCGACCTACGCACCGGAATTGACGCTCGCGGGCGTCGCCGCCGGCGGCATCCCGGCCGACCTCGAACAGATGGCCCTCGGGATCGGCTTCGGGCACCATCCCGGTTTCGGCCTCGCCTGGGCGGCGGCGATGGGTCTGGAGCGCGAATACCCCCAGCGTCTGCCCATTTCCGACCAGCTCAACGGCGAGGGCCTGTGGTTCCGTGATTTCACCGCTGACGAATGCCGACGCTTCCTGCTGTTCCACGGTATAGCCCGCAGCGCCGAACAGCTGGCAGCGACCAAGTCCCTGATGGACAGCCCCGAGGCACGAGCGGTGTTGCGGGAGAACAGTTTGCGCTACGACCCCGAGGTGCCCGAGACGCCGATGTTGATCTGGCAGGGCGTCTTCGACGAACTGACACCCTTCGACGCCGTCGAGGCCGTAGCCACCCGCTACTGCGCGGCAGGCGCGCCGGTCACGTTCTCCCGCTATCAGATCGCCGAGCACATGACGACCGCGGTAGCGGGTCTGCCCGAGGCCTGGAACTTCATCGAAGCCAGGTTCCGCGGCGAACCCGCGCCGACCCGCTGCTGATCAGAGCGCGCCGAGCAGGTCTTCGAGGCGAATGGGGACGCGGCGAACGCGCACTCCGGTGGCGTGGTAGATCGCGTTGCCGACCGCGGCCGCCGAGCCGACGATGCCGATCTCGCCGATTCCCTTGCTGCCCATCGGGTTCAGATGCGGATCGTGTTCGTCGATCCAGCTGACGTCGATCTCGCCGATATCGGCGTTGACCGGGATGTGGTACCCGGCGAGATCGTGGTTGACCACGGCGCCGAGGCGCGGATCGAACTCGCTCTCTTCCCACAGCGCCATCGACAGACCCATGGTGACAGCGCCGATGAACTGGGAACGGGCCATCCGTGGATTGATGATGCGGCCCGCCCCGAAAACGCTGACCACGCGCGGAACCCGGATCTCGGCGGTGTCGGTGTGCACGCGGACCTCGACGAAGTGCGCGCCGAACGCATGGGTCGAAAAGTTCTCTCTCCCTGGATATTCGGGCGCCTCGACCGTGATCTCGGCGCCGTCGGCGGGTTCCGGCCCGAAGCGGTCACGGAACGCTCGCGCGGCGGCCACCACGGCCGAACCCCACGACGCCATCCCGGTCGAACCGCCCGCGACCGTGCCCTGGGGGAGGTCGGAATCGCCGATGCGCAGATCGATGCGATCCGTGTCGACCCCGAGGGCGTCGGCGGCGATCTGGCCGAGGGAGGTCCAGGTGCCGGTACCGATATCGACGGCGTCGATGGCGACTTCGTAGCGGTCGCCGGTGTGGCGCACGCGGGCGCTGTTGCCCCCGGCGGTGTCGGCCGGGTAGGTCGCCGCAGCGACCCCGGATCCGATCAGCCATCGGCCATCGCGGCGCGACTTCGGCGCCGGGTCACGCTCTGCCCAGCCGAAGCGCTGCGCCCCGGCACCCAGGCATTCGACCAGCCCACGGGTGGAGAACGGGCGCCCTGATTCCGGGTCGACCTGGGGTTCGTTGTGGATGCGCAAGGCGATCGGGTCCATACCGAGGGCAACCGCGAGTTCGTCCATCGCCGTCTCCGCGGCGAACATGCCCGGACAGTGCCCGGGCGCCCGCATCCATGACGAGACGGGAACATTCAGTGCCGCGAAACGATGCGAGGTCGATCGGCTGGCCGCCGAGTACATCACGCGGGTCGCCACGGCGGTCTGCTCGGCGAACTCCTTCACCGTGGAGACCTGCGCGATCGCGTCATGGGCGATGGCGGTCAAGGTGCCGTCGGGGTGCGCGCCGAGCCGGACCCGCTGGCGGGTCGGCGTCCGATAACCGGCGAGAGAGAACAGCTGTTGCCTGGTCAGCGGCAGTTTCACGGGTCGCCCGTCGCAGAGTTTCGCGGCCATCGCCGCGAGCACGATATTGGCGTGCGGCTCACCTTTGGATCCGAAGCCACCGCCGACGAAGGGCGCGATCACCCGCACCCGCTCGGGCGCCAGACCGAACAGGGCCGCGACCTCGGCGCGCACCACGTGCGGGCCCTGGGTGGAGTCGAACAGCGTCAAGGTGTCGTCGGTCCAGTGCGCGATGGTGGCATGCGGTTCCATCGGGTTGTTGTGGACCATCGCGGTCGTATAGGTGTGGTCGACGGTGACCGGGGCGATCGCCATGGCGGCGTCGACGTCACCGATCGTGGTGTCGGTGGGAAAGCCGCCGCTCACCTCCTGCGGGGTGTAGAGGTCGGCGTCGAGGGTGACGGCGGCGGGCTGCTCGTCATAGGTCACGCGCACCTGAGCGGCGGCTTCGCAGGCGACTTCCAGGCTCGTCGCGATGACGGCGCCGATCACTTGCCCACGGAACGCGACCTCGCCGTTTTGCAGGATGAACAGTTCGTTGTCGTCGTCGACGGCCAGCCGGGGAGCATTGTGGTGGGTGAGCACGGTGACGACGCCGTCCATCCGTGCGGCCACGGAAGTGTCCATCTCGCGAATGCGCCCGCGGACGATCGTCGACTGAATCACGAAGCCGTACAACGGATCCCGCTGCGGATGCTCCATCGCGTAGGGCGCGACACCGCGGAGTTTGGCCGGTCCGTCGACACGGGTGGGTGAGCTGCCGATCGCCGGTGGGTTCATCGCACCTCGCTCAGCTCGCGCAGGGTCGCGACCAGCACATTGCGCGCCAAAGGGATCTTGAAACCGTTCTGACGCTGTGCGCGCGCGTCGGCGAGTTCGGCATCGGCCGCGGCGGCGAAGTTCTCCTCGGTGGCGGCCCGGCCACGCAGTCGAGCCTCGGCGGCGAATGCCCGCCATGGTTTGGCAGCGACACCGCCGAACGCGATCCGCACATCTCGCACGAGGCCGTCGGCGATGTCGACGGCGGCGGCCACCGACACCAGGGCGAACGCGAACGACGCACGATCGCGGACCTTGCGGTAGGTGGAGGTGCTCGCCCACTCGAGCGCGGGCAGGTCGACGGCGGTGATCAGGTCACCGTGGTCGAGGATCGTGTCCCGGTCGGGTTCGTCGCCGGGCAGCCGGTAGAAGTCGGCCAGTGGGATCTCGCGCTCACCGACGGCGCCGAGCACCCGCACGACCGCACCCAGCCCGGCCATCGCCACCGCCATGTCGGAGGGATGGGTGGCGATGCACTGATCGGACGCGCCGAGGATGGCCTGGTCGCGATCGAACCCGCCGATCGCCGAGCATCCGCTGCCCGGTTCGCGCTTGTTGCACGGCACAGTCGAATCCTGGAAGTAGGGACATCTGGTGCGCTGCAACAGATTTCCGCCGGTGGTGGCGAGATTGCGCAGCTGGGCCGACGCGCCCGCCAACAGTGCCGCCGACAGCATCGGGTACCGCGCCCGGATGGCCGGATGCGCGGCGAGATCGGCATTGCGCACCGCCGACCCGATGCGGACACCGCCGTCGGGCAGCGGGGTCACCTGATCGAACGGCAGTCCGCTGACATCGACGAGCTTGCCCGGCGCGATGATCCCGAGTTTGAGGTGATCGACGAGATTGGTTCCCGCACCGAGGAATACGGCGTCGGGGTCGGCGACTACCGCCGCTACCGCTTGCCCCGCATCAGTGGCGCGTTCGTAGGCGAACTCCCTCATCGAGCGACCTCCTGAATCGCCGCGACGATGTTCGGATACGCCCCGCAGCGACACAGATTGCCGCTCATTCGTTCCCGGATCTCGTCGGCGCTCAGCACGATCTCGCCCGTGGGGTCCGCCGTCACGTGACTCGGGGCGCCCGCCCGCACCTCGTCGAGCATGCCGACCGCCGAACAGATCTGGCCCGGCGTGCAGTAGCCGCACTGGAAGCCGTCGTGTTCGAGGAATGCTCGCTGGACCGGATGCAGGTCGTCACCGTCGGCCAGTCCGTCGGCGGTGACGATTGTCGCCCCGTCGTGTGCGACGGCCAGCGCGAGGCACGACGTCGCCCTTCGGCCGTCCAGCAGGACAGTGCACGACCCGCATTGCCCGCGATCGCAGCCCTTCTTCGGGCTGGTGACGCCCAGCTGTTCACGCAGGGCATCCAACAGGGTGGTGCGGGTGTCGATGTCCACCACCCGCGTCCGCCCATCGACAGTCACCTTGATCCGAGCTCGCATCGAACGGCCTCTCGTCGTGGGACACCGACTCCGCACAGACCCTCCGGGCCCGCTACCAGCACGTACGCAACCACTGCGCGTACCTCGGCCACGCTACCAATCCGGCCGTGGGCCATCGTGGACCTCGACCACATCCGCCGTGGTTTCACCGGACATCACGACCGGCGGGATCACCGGGACGTGCGCGCTGTGAGTCAGCGGGCGAAGCGGGCGTTCACCCAGGCGAGGGCGTCGTCGTTGCTCGCGCCGAGGATGGCGCGGTGATCGACGCCGGGGTAGGTGCGGTATTCCACGGGTTGGCCGGTCAGCTGCTGCTGAGCGACCATGGCGTCGGTGCCGGCGGGCAGAACGACGGTGTCGGCCTTGCCCTGCAACACCAGCATCGGGGTGGTCAGGGCCAGCCCGCTGGGGTCGTTGCCGTCGAGAACTCGCACCAGCGCACTGGGATCGGCGTCGGCGGAGAACGTGTCACCCACGCCGAGCCCGCCCCAGGAATCCCGCTCACGCAGCTGTCCGATGCAACGGTCATCGGCCTGGCCCACCATCGAATCAGCTTCGGCGGTAAGAAATGCCGACGGATCGATGTCGGCGACGGTCTGGGCGCCACGGATGAACAACGGAATGAACGACACCGAGCCCGCCGGTGCGTCGATCTTCGCCGCGATGCCGGTTCGCTGGGCGAGGGCGAAAGCCTGCACGACCGGCCCCAGATGCGAGGCGGGTGCCATTGCCACCGCACCGAGCAAGCGCAGCTGCGGCGCCCACTGCTGCGAGCGCGCGTTGGCGAAGACGGCGGCCTGACCACCCTGCGAATGTCCCATCGCCACCCAGCGAGTCCCGATCTCGGGCGCGATCACCCGCGCCGCCAGCGCCATGTCCGCGACCGCACGCTGCTCGGCCTCCCCGATCAGATACCCGTGCGGGCCCGGCGTACCCAAACCCTGATAGTCGGTCTGCGCCACCGCGTATCCGGCGGCGATCCATCGTGCCAAGGTCGCGCGCGTCAACGAGGTGTAGTCGTGAGCGGGGAACCCCGTACCGGTGTCCCGCGACGGTGCGCACACATCGGCGGTGCCGGTGGTGCCGTGTGCCCAGGAGATCAGCGGCCAACCGCCGGGCGGCGGCGTTCCCTCGGGAACAGCGACCGTACCGGAGACGGCGACCGGCTGACCGTGCACATCCACCGACCGGTAGAGCACAAGGAAATTGCGCGCCCCAGGCAGTCCCGGCTCCCCGGCAATCGGCTGTGACGAGATCACCGATCCGTGCTCGCCGGCCACCGAATCCGGTGCCGGAGAATAGAATTCGAGACCGGCCGACGCGGGGTCGGCGGAGGCGGCTGGGACCGCCGAAGCGCAGACGGCCAGCACCACCGCGACCGCCCGTGCGCATCGACGCACGACGATCGACGCCGACTCCGTGCCTGATCCCATCACCACTGAATCCTCCTGATTCGTCGCGTCGAACACGTTCCCGGTCGGGCCGCGGCGCAATATACCGCTCCGCCGGGCCGGGCTCCCGTGGCGCACCGATGAGTTTGCGGGGGCGACATCGTCGTAGTGGTAGACAGTGGATCGATCGGGATCCGCGCGCGCCGGGCACCGAAAGGAACGAGCTATGAGGATCGCTACGTCGAAAGATGGCACCGAACTCGCCTACGACGTGTCCGGTGACGGGCCCGCGCTGGTGTACATCACCGGCGCGACGTGTTTCCGGCGGTTTCGGCCGATCGCCGGCGACGTGCGGGTGTTCGCCACGCGCTTCACCGTCTACAACTACGACCGGCGCGGGCGCGGGGACAGCGGGGACCTACAGCCGTATGCGATCGAGCGGGAAGTCGACGACATCGAGGCGATGGTGGACGCCGCCGGTGGGCGCGCGATTCTCTACGGACATTCCTCGGGTGCCGCGCTGGCGCTCGAAGCGGCGGTACGGATGCCGGACAAGATCGACAGGGTCGTGATCTACGACGCCCCCTATGTGCACGACGAGACCGAACGGGCGTCCTACGCCGAGCTGGCCGCCACGGTGCGGGCGCTGCTCGACCAGGCGAAGAACGCGCGAGCGCTGAAGGCGTTTCTGCGCGGGATCGGGATGCCGGGCGCGTTCGTCGCGCTGCTGCCGCTGTTTCCCGGGTGGACAACGATGAAGGCCCTCGCCCCCACCCTGATGTACGACATCGCGATCACCGAAACGCTACCTCCGGTGCAACGGTTCGAGGAGATCCGGGTTCCCGTGAAAGTCGTTGTCGGGGAGAAGAACCCGACCGGGATGCATCAGGTGTCCCGGGAGCTCGCCGCGGCGATTCCCCAGGCGTCGCACCGGGTGCTCGCCGGGCAGGACCACATGGTCAGCGCCAAGGCGTTGCTGCCGATTCTCACCGACTCCGTTGCGAACGATTGAACCCGGACCTGGTTACCTGCCCAGGTCTACGTCGTCGTCCACGACGCCGGGGGAATCGTTCGGGTGGGCTGCGCGGGCGCGGCGGCCAGAGCCTCGGTTCGGCTCGGGTAGACGGGTAGCCACTCGGTGAGACCGGCCGCGACGATGATCCGGTTGGTGACCGACGGCACGGGATTGACCACACTCATCCGCAGCCGGCTCTGCTGGGCGCGGGTCGCCATGTCGAGGATCGCCCGGCAGGACATGAACGTCACGTCCCTGATGTCGATCACCAGGTGGCCCGACTCGCCCTCCGCCGTGATGGCTGCGTCGAGAATGATGCGCCATCGAGGCAGGTTGCACGCGTCGATCTCGCCGTGCACATGCAGAACAGTGGCCGTGTGATGGAGGGTGACCTCCGCACGCAGTGCCGAGTCGGATTCATCGATCCGCGACGGTTGGTCGCCATGGCCGGAATGGGTGTTCACGAGTGCCCGATCCCTCGACACCGGCAGGCATACACACACACTGCCCCAGCCGGTCCTGGTGGCTCAAAATCGGCTGGTGATCCCATTTGAGCACGCCGAATCGATGGTGTCTGCGAATGTGATGGATCTGATGCGCGCGGCCTAACGATCAGCGGCAGCCCTCGAGGGTGGCGTCGGCGAGTTCACCGATCACATCGGCGATCTCGCGTCGCCTGTTCATCGCCGCCAACTGCCGGCGCGCGCCGTTTCCGCGCTCACTGAGGGCCCTGACCGCATCGGTGACGAAGTCGTGGTCACCACAACGATGCAATGCCGACGCGATGTCCTCGACCAGCCCGGCCAGCAGGTCCTGGTGGGGAACGACGCGACCCGCGACGAGGTCGAGGCCGTTGCCGTCGAGCCCGGATCGCGCGGCGTTCCAATAGGCGGCGCGCAGGACTTCGCCGGGCACCGTGGGAGCGGGAATGTCCTGCGCGATCGCGTCGAGCGCGGTAGTGACGATTCCGCGGATGAGGGCGGCCAGCAAGGCGGATTCCTCGGCTGTCGCCGGGACATCGCTCACGCGGATCTCGACAGTAGGAAAGGATTCCGACGGGCGGACATCCCAATAGACCATCTTGTTGTCCAGGATGCTGCCGCTGGATCGCATCATCGCGACCATCGATTCGTAGTCACGCAGCGACGCGAAATACGGCGGCGGACCGGCGCTGGGCCACCGGCGCCACAAAATACTGCGCCAACTCGCGTAGCCGGTCTCGCTGCCGCGGTAGATCGCCGAATTCGCGGTCAAGGCGAGCAGTACCGGCAATCGTGGCCGGACATGATTGCTCACCAGCACCGCGGTTTCGCGGTCGGGCACCGCCACGTGCACGTGGCACCCGCACAGCCCCTGCTCGTGGGCGATCATGCCGAAAGAGTGCGCGATCCGCTGATAGCGCGGCGTATCGGTAACCGGGTATCCCTCGGGGACGGTCGGTGGAACCGCGACCGCCAGCAACCGGGTGCCGTGCTCGGCCGCGCATTCGGCCACCCGGCGCCGTGCGGTCCGCAATTCCGCCAGCAAGGCGCCGATCTCGGAGTGCACCGCGCTACTCGTCTCGACCTGACAGCTCGTCAGCTCCAGCTGCAGATCGATCCCGGCCTTCTTCGCCGTCTCGGCGACCAGCGTGTTCTTCGGCGCGGGCGCGCCGGACGCGGGATCGGTCAGCAGGAACTCTTCCTCGACGCCGACCGTCGGTACATGCGCGGACACTTGCTCACCTCCAGCACCTGCGGAGCGGGCCCGGGTCATCGGCCCGGTGAAGGACCGATGACCCCGGCGGCGTGGCCGGTCAGTCGCGGAAAGCGTCCTTGACCTTCTCGCCTGCGTCCTTCAGGTTCGACTTGGCCTGCTCGCCGCGACCCTCGTTCTCGAGATCGCGATCGTCGGTGGCGCGGCCGGTGGCTTCCTTGGCCTTGCCTGCCAGCTCTTCGGCCTTGTTCTTCGCCTTGTCAGCGATACCCATGACATTCCTTTCAGGCTGTTTCTCGGCCACTCGGTGGCCGTGGGCCGTCCTGGGGACCCATCGACGGCCTACCCGGGTCTGTCAGGTGCAAACAGGCTCGGCGTCCAGGGTGAATAATCAACGCATGACCGAACTGGACAACGCATCCACCGCAGAGCGCGCGCTTGTCGAACGCGTGGTCGGGGTCGGCGACTCGTTGACGGTCGGCCGATTCCGGTTTCGATTCGCCACCCGGCAATGGGAATGGTCCGATGAGGTCGCGCGGATGCACGGTTACCAGCCCGGCACCGTGCCGACGACCGAAATGCTGCTCTCGCACAAGCATCCCGACGATCGTGATCGGGTCGCGGCCATGATCACCTCGGTCGAGGACAGCGGCGCGTTCTCCAGCCACCACCGCATCATCGATACGCACGGCCGGGTGCGCGATGTGCTGGTCGTGTCGGAGCCGCTCGCCGACGTGGACGGGACGGTGATCGGCACCGAGGGCTATTACATCGACCTGTCCGACACCGCGGCCGAATACCGGCGCGAGGCGCTCGACAGCACCCTGCCGGTGCTGCTGGAGGCGCGCATGGTGATCGAACAGGCCAAAGGCGCGTTGATGCTCGCCTACAGCGTCAGCGCCGACCAGGCGTTCCGGGTACTCCAGTGGCGCTCGCAGGAGACCAACGTGAAGCTGCGCGCCATCGCCGAACGCGTGGTCGCCGCGCTGCCGACGGTGGCCGGTGACGAGGTGCGGTTGCGCACCCGGCTCGACCACGTCCTGCTGACCGCGCACGAAGGCGCCCAGGTGGACCGCAACGGTTAGTGGCGACACCCAGCGGGGCCGGGCGGTGGTCCAGAGAACCGACCTCCCTGATTCCCTATGGCCGCGCCGCGAGTTCGAGGCGCGGTGACACCGAGGACGCGGTCAGAGCCGAGCCGAGATCTAGTGCCGCGCTGAGACCTCGAAGGATCGGCGGCGGGGGAACGTCGGGGCCCGGCGGCTCCGGCGGAACGGGCACCGGGTCACCGGGACCGGGCGGAGTCGGCGGGGCGGGCACCGGATCGGGACCGGGCGGGCTCGGCGGCGGGGGCACCGGATCCGGGCCGGGCGGGCTCGGCGGGCGCGGAATCGGATCCGGGCCGGGCGGGCTCGGCGGGCTGGGTGGAGCGGGCACCGGATCGCCCGGGTTCGGCAGGAACGGGTCCGGCGGCGGGCCTGGTGGTGTGGGTTCCGGCGGCGTCGGCACCGGGTTCGACTCGGTGCGCTCGATCGCGAACATCATCGCCTCCTGTCGTCGGTGTTGCGGCGGGCGCACGCCGTTGGGCACCCGCGAAAGGCCGCGACGCAGGTCGAGCGCGCACCGCGATGACGTCGTTGGCATCGTGATGGTGCGCTCGACCTGCCCCGAGGTAACTCCGGTGTCGACACCGTCCTACGAAAGCGTGGCTGAGCCGTTTCTTCGGCGCCCGTTCCACATTCGGCTGATCGCCACACTCGTGGGATGCCCGCGCATTCGCACTCGAAACGACGGACGCGCGCAGTGTCGGTGTGGGTCAGGAGCCGGCTTCGATGCGCGCCCACGCACGATGCTCGGCCAGATCGGTGAGCAGCGCGCTCGTCGCTGCCACCGCGTCGGCGACGGTGATTCCCGGTGCATCGGGTTCGATGTCGTTGCGCTGCAGCACCGAGGCCGCGGTGCCGACCGCGGCGATCGCCTTGCCGTGCCGCCACATCTCCTCGACCAGCAGGTTCACGCGGGAGTCCGCCGGCGCGGCCAGCAACAGCGCGCCGTCGAATTCGACCGATCGCATCGTGGCGAAAGTCCGCGCCACCGGCACACCGTCGATGACACCGCCGCGCGCCGCGACAACCATCGGCCGGACCCTGGCCTCTTCCAGCGCGGTCGAGACCTCCCGTATCGCGTCGCCCGAGGTGGTGTCATCGACCAGCAGCGCCACCGTCCGCCCGTCCACCGGGAAACTGCCGTGTCGCTGCGACAACGCGGGACTCGGCGCGAGGTCGACATGGTCGCTGTTCGGGGCGGGCTTGTCGAGACCGAGTTGACCGGCGACGTAGTCGGCCAGCCCGTCGTCGACATTGACCAGCATCTGCAGAGCGCGCCGCTGAATCGTCTCGGACTGGCATTTCCCGAGTTCGAAGGAGAACGCATCGGCGAGATGCTGCTGTTCGCCGGTTGTCAGGCTGCGATAGAACATGCGCGGCTGCGAGTAATGGTCGGCGAACGACACCGATCCCGCACTGTTGGCGGAGGTCCGCAGTTTCGCGGTCGGCGGCGGAATGGGTGTCGGCGATTCGACGAAGGCTTCGCCGGCGAAACTCGCCGCGTAGGGGCACCCGCCGCCGAGCGAATTGGGTTTGTAGGCAGCGACTCCGGGGTGCACGGCACCCTGGTGCATCCCGTCCCGAAAGAGGTCGTTGACGTCGGCGTGCGGCGTATTGATCGGCAACTGGGTGAAATTCGGGCCGCCGAGCCGACTGATCTGGGTGTCGAGATAGGAGAACAGCCTGCCCTGCAGCAGCGGGTCGTCGGTGACCTCGATGCCCGGAACCAGATGTGTGGGGCAGAAGGCCACCTGTTCGGTTTCGGCGAAGAAATTCTCCGGATTCGCGGTGAGCCGCAGGGTGCCGATGGTCCGCACCGGCGCGAGTTCCTCGGGGACGATCTTGGTCGGGTCGAGCAGATCGATGCCCTCGAAGAGGTGATCGGGAGTGTCGGGAAATACCTGCACACCGAAATCCCATTCCGGTGCGTAGCCCGCCGCGATCGTGTCGGCCAGATCCCGGCGATGGAAATCCGGGTCGAAACCGGCCGTGAGCTGTGTTTCCTCCCATAACATCGAATGCACGCCCAGGCGCGGCTTCCAGTGGAATTTCACCAGACTCGTCGTGCCGTCCTCGGCAACGAGGCGATAGGTGTGGACGCCGAATCCCTCCATCATCCGCAACGACCGTGGCAGCGCCCGGTCCGACATGTTCCAGAAGGTATGGGCGGTCGCCTCGGTGTGCAGCGTGACGAAATCCCAGAAAGTGTCGTGGGCGGATTGCGCTTGCGGGATCTCCCGATCCGGCTCGGGCTTTCCTGCGTGGATCACATCGGGGAATTTGATCGCTTCCTGGATGAAGAACACCGGAATGTTGTTACCGACCAGGTCGTAGACCCCTTCGCCGGTATAGAACTTCACCGCGAAACCGCGGGTGTCACGCACCGTGTCGGCCGACCCGCGTGAGCCGAGCACCGTCGAGAACCGTACGAAGACCGGGGTGCGCGCGTCGGCGGCCAGGAATTTCGCGCGGGTCAGCGACGCGGCGGCGCCGTTGGCGACGAACACACCGTGAGCGGCGGTGCCCCGAGCGTGCACGACCCGCTCGGGGATGCGTTCGTGATCGAAGTGGGTGATCTTCTCGCGCAGGTGGAAGTCCTGCAGCAGCGTCGGGCCGCGCGGTCCCGCCTTGAGCGCGTGATCGGTGTCGGCCACCCCCGCGCCCTGCGGGGTGGTCAGCCGAGGCCCCTGCTGGGCCCGCACGCTCGCGTCACCGGGAATCGGCGCACCCGTGGGGCTGCGCAGCGCGGGCCCCTGCTGGTCGGCTGCCGGACCCGCCTGCTCACACGGTGTCGCGGCGTCCTCGTCGGGCGGAGTCGGCGGATGGGTGAATTCGGACGGAATATCGCGGTCGGTCATGGTATTTCGTCGTCCCTTCGTCACGCGCGGGGAATTCGGAGAACGGCCTGCCACTTCTTCGACGGACTACCGCGTTATCGGCGGGGCAAACAGCGGTTCGGACTCGGCTCGTGGGGTAAGCGGCGCCTATGGAGATAATTGCGATCGTGGCTTTGGTTGCCCTCGTCGCGGTGGTGCTGGTGATGCGCAAGACCAGGGGCAGGCGGCCGGGAGAACCGGAGTCGACGGGCAACGACCCGAAATGAGCTCGAGGCGTGACCCGGCGGTTACGGGGTAACCTCCGACAAACGGTAGTGGATGAGGGAGGTGGCGTGCGGGCTCGAGATCGCGACACCGCTCCCCGCTCGAGAACTGTCGGGTTCCAGGTGCCCGCCGAACTGGACCAGCTGAGCATGGTGCACGCCCTCGCCGAGACAGTGCTGCTCGTCGGTGGTTTCGCGCTCGACGAGGTCACCGACCTGCTGCTGGCTCTCGACGAGGTCGCCACCGCGTTGATGCTGGTCGCGACGCCGGACTCCCTGCTCGACTGTGCGTTCACCGGTGGGGACGGAGCGCTCGGCGCCCGGGTGAGCGCAGTGGCACGAGAGCCCGCCGCCCTCGATGAGCAGTCCTTCGGCTGGCATGTCGTCGCGACGCTGACCGACGCGCTGCGCACCGACTACGCCGGGTTCGACGCGGCCCGCGGCGGCTACCCCACCACGGTCGAATTCGGCTGGATCCGGCGATTGCACGGACCTGCCAAGTCGTGACCATTGCGCGCTAGCCTCGTGGGTAGGGCATAGCCCCGGGTCCCGGTGGGTACCCCATGAACACATCTGCAACCGCCTGGAAGTGAGGCAAGTAGCGATGACATGGGAATCAACGACAGTTTCGGCCGACCGTTCGACCGCCCGGCGATCGCATTCGCACGGCGACAGCTACGACAACATCGAACCGTGGTTCGAGAAGCTGCGGGCGCTCGAGCCCGGCGACGAACACCACGACACCGTGCGCGCGCAGGTGATCGAACTGTGCTTGCCGCTCGCCGATCACATCGCGCGCAAGTTCAACGGCCGCGGCGAGCAGTTCGACGACCTCGAGCAGACCGCCAGGGTGGGCCTGGTGCTCGCCGTAGATCGCTATGACGTCACCCGCGGCTCCTCATTCCTGTCCTTCGCGATCCCGACGATCATGGGTGAGGTGCGCAGGCACTTCCGCGATCGCACGTGGGCGGTCCGGGTGCCGCGCCGGCTCAAGGAGATCCAGCTCAGGATCGGGCCCGCCACCGAGGAACTCTCGCAGCGGCTCGGCCGGTTCCCCACCGCGCACGAACTCGCCGACGAACTCGATGTCGACCTGGTCGAGGTGACCCGCACGCTGGTCGCGGGCAACGGCTATCAGACCAACTCCATCGACGGCGTCACCCACGACGGCCGAGACAACTCCACCCAGCCGATCACCGACACGCTCGGCAGCGACGAGCCCTGCTACCAACTCACCGAGGACGCGATGGCGGTACGCCCGCTGATCGCCGCGCTGCCCGCCGAGGAACGGCAGGTGCTGATCATGCGTTTCTACGAGTCCCAGACGCAGGGCCAGATCGCCGAGCACCTGGGTGTCTCGCAGATGCAGGTCTCGCGGATCCTGTCGCGGACCTTGACCTTTCTGCGTGAGCAAGCGCTCGCTGAGCCGACGTCGACCCAGTGACAGCGGCGCCGACACGTGCCAGAATTGTTCCAGGTTGAGACCTCCAGCCGACCCCGGTCCTCGTCTACCGCTCCCCCGAGCCGGTAGACGCCTGTCGGCAGCGATGACCGGTCATTCCTGTCGCACAGGAGGTTTCATGTCTGTCGTCACGGATCGTCGGCATTCGAGTCGGCTGCGCTGGTACCGCGGCTGCTCCGCGGATACCGCGGCCGAGCCGGCCTTGCGCGACCCGGGACGACCTGGCTGCTGGGTACTCCAGGGCGGCATCGAGCTCGACGCGGCGCGCATGCCGCGATTCCGTTCGCTCCTCGATCGCTCCGTGCGTTCGGGCGCACGCGTCGTCGTCATCGACCTGCGCGACACCGAATTCCTGAGTATCCGCGTCGCGGCGATGCTGCGCGACGCCAAGGTCGAGGCGTGGACGCACCGGGTCGACATTCGCCTGCTCACCGGAACCCGTGAGGTGGAGCGAGCGCTGGATCTGGTCGGTGTGCGGCCGCTGTTCCGGTGTTACCTGTCGATCGACGAAGCCTCCCGATCGGAACCAGGTCACTGACAGACCGTTTCGATCACCCTGATCCTGGGTATGCGCTCGATGAAGCCACTCCGGCGCACGCTCGGGAGGAGGACATCGTGGATTCGAGCGACCGGATCATCACCGACTCGACCCGTGCGACATCGACCCGCGTCCAGATCGACGCCGATCTGAGCCAGGTTGTGATGCTCCGGGCGGTCGCCGAAACTGTCGCCTTGATCGCCGGTTTCACGGTCGACGAGGTAGCCGATATCCGCGTCGCGCTCGACGAGGCGGCCACGTGCCTGATCCTGGACGCGGTACCCGAGTCCGAGATCCACTGCGAGGTCACCGCCGACGGATTCCGGATCCGGGTCGCGGTTTCCGCGGTCTGCGACAGCGACCACCCGGTCGACACGACCGGTTTCGGCTGGCACGTGATGCACTCGATCACCGACCATCTCACCGCAGACCACGAGGCCTACGACCGGGAACAGGGCGGTTACCCCGTCGGGATCGCCTTCACGCAGGTGCGGCGGGTGCACTGAGTGCCTCGCGCAACGAGCTGCGGTCCGCGTTCCAGCACGTCAGGACGTGATCGGCGAAGCGATCCTCGAGCAGGTTCGTCGCCTGGATGCCGAACACGACCGAGGCAGCTCGGCCGGGTTCGGTGGCCAGCAAACCGGCGATGACGTCGCGCCGCATCACCTGTTCGTGCACGGCGTCGGCTTCGACGTGTTCGGTGTAGAAGTGCGCGCACGCGGGATGCGGGAGCAGCGTGCGGGCGAGCTCGGCCAATCGGCGCGACGCAGGCGGCGAGGTGATCTCGGCGGTCGCGAAATGGCCGATCAGCGCGCCGCGCAGGCCACGGTGCAGGCCGAACAACGTCATCATGTCCACCAGCGCCAGCATCGGCGCGGGCACGGTGTCGAGGTAGTGCAGGTAGCCCGGCTCGAGGTCGGCGCCGGACAGGAGATCGGCGAAGAGTCGCGCGTGCACGCGTTCGCCGCGGCCGGCGCCGAACTCGTCGAACTCGACCGCCACCAGCGACGCTTTCACCTGTCCGCGCAGGCGCGGGATCACCCAGGCGTACGGGTCGGCTTCGATGTGGTGATAGATCGAGCGGTGGACGAAGTATTCGCGCAACCGATCGGCCGTCCCCCGCTCGGCGAGGAATCCCGCGATGCCGTCGGTGTCACGGGTCGGTTCGAGGAGACGGTCGAGTTCTGCCTCGACGTCCTCGCCGCCGGGGACATCGGCATGCAGGGCTGTGAGCAGCTGGTTCTCCAGGTCGCGGCGCAGCCGCAGCAGGTCGGGATCCCACTCCCAGTTCTCGTCGACACCGGCGAATCCCTGATAGTGCAGTTCGTAACAGGTGTGCAGGGTCAGCAGGAGATCCTCGCCGTAGGGGTCGAGTCCACCGACTTCGGGAACCGCTAAACCTGGTGTCCGCGTGAGCAATTCGGTGACCGCGGCAGACAACTCGCCACGCGGGCGGGGCAGTGATCGCAGAGCCGTCATTCGGCACTCCTCGGATGACGCCGGCGCCGGTGGCTCGTATCGCACAGCGGGTAGGTGCTCGACCGGCGACACAGACACAGCGCCACCACGAAACGGTCGCAGTGCAGGACCGTCCCGTCGGGGGTGACCACGTCGACGGGACCGTCGATGAGCGCGGGCCCGCCGTCGGTGAGCACGACCCGCCGCGCCTCAGGCGAGGTCGGCGACGGGAGACGATGTTCGGTCGACACGGATCACCACCAGTTCCTCCTCGCGCTGGCCGGGCCGGATGAAGCCGTTGGCGGCCAACCATCCGGCGCGAGACCGCATGACCGGTCCGAACGGCACCGTTCCGGTCGCCGCGACCTGGGCGTTCGCGCCGAGTCCACGCAGTTGGCACAGGCTGCGCTCGGGGTCGCTGATCGCCGAATGCACGATCAACCCGACGCCACGCTCGGTGAGCAGGTCCGGCAGCATCGCGCACAACCGGTCGAGCACACTTCGGCCGTCGGCGCCCGCGTCCCAGGCCAGCGCCGCACCGCGACCGGTCGCCCGGCCCGCGGGAACATAGGGCGGATTCGCGACCACCACGTCGAAGCGGGGCAGCCGCAGCGCGGATCCGAAATCGCCGTGCAGCAGCTCCACCGCGATGCCGCGCAACCGGCAGTTCATCCATGTCGACATCAGCGCCGACCAGGACAGGTCGACGGCGGTCAGACTGCTCGCGCCCGCCGCGGCGGCGGCCATGGTGAGCGCGCCGGTCCCCGAGCAGACGTCGAGCACCCGCCCGCCGGACAGCGACGGCACTTCACGCATCGCACGACTGAGCAGCCAGGTATCGGCCTGCGGCCGGTAGACCCGCGGCGCCCGCAGGACGACCATCTCAGTGTCCCCGTGGCTCGCCCAAGGCGAGACCCTCCTGCGCCTTCACCCGTCGGTGCTCGGCGACCACGAGCCCGATCCCCACCACCAGACACACCGCGCACGCCACACCCGCCAGCACGGCCCAGCCGCCGAAGCCGTACCCGGCCGCGGTGAGCGTGAGACCGAGCAGCACCAGCCCGATAGCGGCAAGAATCAATCCGGGCCAATTCCTGGTGTCCCTGATCGACTCGCCCGCGTGGGTTCGAGTGGTCCGAGCGTCATCGGGAAACTGTTTCTCTGACTGATTCATCGCGCAGCTCCTTTTCGAGGACGAGACCGCCCTGTGGTGGACATGCCCGCAATCCATCGAAGCAATCAGCCGCCCTCGCGCCGACGCCGTCGAAACACCGATCGACCAGGTGATTCAGTTCGTTTCGATGACCTCGGTCACCGGGCGGCGCGGGGTGGATTCCAAGGGTGCCGCGGCGTGCGGCATGACGCCGACTCGGATCATGACGTGCGGATAGGCGCATTCCTGCAGGACCGTGGTGCGGATCTGGTCGCGGAGATCCAGCATGCCGAGAGGTTCGGATTGCAGGCTCGTCGCCAGGCCGAGGTAGGTGGCCTGCAGCAGGATCGCGCTCGTTGCCTGACCCGCGCGCAGCTGGGCGAGGCGGTTGTCGTGCGGGGTGCACACGACCAGCCAGTGGGCGGAGTCGGGCTCGTCGGTGTACTCGGACAGTTCCGCTTCGGCGAACACCCGCACCGGTAGTTCGTCCGATGAGCGTGCGACGGGTGCGTTGCGGGCGGGTACGCCGTTGGGCTCGCCGTGGCAGCCGCTCCACTGCTCCAGTTCCGCCAGGTAATTCGTGTCGGTCGCGTGCCGGGCGGCGGCTCGGCGCATGGGGGCGGCCAGCTGCGAGAGCATGCTGTCGGGGACGTGCCGGGCCGCGGCCCCGAACGGGGCCGCGCATCGCGACACCGCACGCAGGTCGGGCGCGGGCACCGGCCCGCCAGGATAGCGGCGCCGATCGGATTGGCGCAGGTGGATGGCGGCGGCCAGCCGGATATCGCGATCCGACGGCGGACGCGGGGTGAACCGCACCGTCGCGAGGTGGTCGGGTCGATCCGGGTCGGGCAGCCGATCGATCTCGGCCTGCCAGCCCAGCATGGCGAACGCCACCTCGAGATGATGCAGCGCGGCGCCGCAACTCACCACGAGAGCGCGTGCCAAGGGGTCGGTCGCGGTGACCTGACGCCCGAAGTCGGCGAACAGATCGACGCGGCCGCGCTGGATCCGCCAGCGCCACGGTTGGGTGTTGTGCACCGAGGGAGCACGCACCGCCAATTCGAGTGCGTCTCGGCACGTTGTGATGCTCGGCATGTCTCGCCAGTCTTCCTTCCTGTGCAGGTCGGCGTACTGCGGCTGGACTCGACCCTAGGTGGCGAATCTGAGAAATTACACAGCCGGAGAGACCTCGGTCGGGACGCTGGTGGCCGCTGCCCAGTGCAGCAGGCAGTCGCGGGTATCGAAGTGCCGCACGTCGCCCGCACCGAGGTCGACGGTGATCCATCGGTGGTTGACGTCGTGATCGATGCGCTGCCAGCTATCGCAACCATCGCGGTCGCAGTGTCGAGCCAAGGCCATCGGAACGCTCCTACTCGTGATGCGAAGAGACCAGGATATAGGGGCATTCGATGTGGTCAGGACCACTCCTACGACTTCGGGGTCACAGCGAGTTGATGAATCCGCCGCACGCGTCCGTCGCCGGCGACGCTGCCGATCATGATCCATTCGATCCGTAGGTGCCCGAGCTTGCGATGTTCGGCGTCGAGGCGGCACCGCGCGGCGAATCGGTGGCCGTCGACGAGCAGATCGTCGATCGTGACATCGACGGCGGTGACGTTCTTGCGGGCGGGCGACGCGTGCGCGATCAACCGGTCGCGGTCGAGCTCGGTGCCGTCGGTCTGCCAGATCACGTCCTCGGTCAGGGTGCGATCCACGATCGCGGCGGGGTCCTCGTCGGACAGGGCCATGTCGCGGGTGTAGTCGAGCACGAGTCGACGGGCTGCGCGTTCAGTTATCTCTGACATACCTGACAATTTTAAGTGGGCTGTTATCGTTGTCAATCGTGTCAGAGATAAGGCGGCGCCGTCAGCGCGTAGAGGTAGGGCGCAACCGGTCGGCGCTGGTCGCCGCCGCGATCCGGGTCCTGGGCGAGCATCCCGAGGCGAGCATGGCCGAGATCGCCGCCGCGGCGGGGGTCACCCGCCAGACCGCGTACGCGCACTTCGGTACCAGGGCGATGCTGCTCGCGTCGGTGCGCGACGAACAGAGCCGACGCGCGCTCGATGTGCTGGAAGCCGCCGACCTCGACACCGGCACCGCCACGGCGGCTCTCGACCGGCTCCTCGCCGCCGTCGCCACGATGCTGGCCGAACAGACGCGATTCGACTTCTCCGACAGCGACTCCGCGGCCGACGCCGCACGCCACGTACCGGTCGAGGAAAACCTCGACGCGCTGATCCGGCGCGGCCGCGAGACCGGAGAATTCACGACGGATCTGTCCACCGAATGGCTCGTCGCCGCAACGATCGCGCTCGGCCACGCGGCGGGACAGCAGCTGCGTGGCGGCCGGGTCGACGCGGCCACGGCGGCCACTCAGTTCCGATCGTCGGTTCTGCGCCTGTACGGCGCCGACTGACCGGGCTCGGTCGAATACCGAGCCCGGTCCGCCGAGTACTACGCGGGCAGTCGCGCCTCGATCGCGTCGATGATCCGCGGACGCAGATCCGCGACGCTGACGATGGCGTCCACCGAACCCACCTCGACCGCGCGCTGAATGTTGTGCACGCGGTCGAATTCCGCGGCCACATCGCCCAGCTTCTCCGCGCGCACCGAGGACCGTGTCTCGTCGAGTTCGGCACTCAGCGTCGCGCGGTCGGTGCCGACGGCATTGGCCACCCGGCTTTCCAGCTCCCGCACGCGCAGATCGGCCGCGGTCCTGGCCTTCACCTCACCGGCGAACACCACCGCGGCGGCCGGCGCGCCGCCGAGCACCGAGGCGAACGATCCTTCGAGCGCGAGCACCGTCATGTTCGGGTTCAGCGCCTTCGAGAACACCACGAACGCACCGCCGTGGTAGCGCGAGATCACGCAGAACACGATGGGGCCGTCGAAATTCACGATGGCACGGCCGATTTCGGCGCCGTACTCGAGCTGCAGCTTGCGCATCGATTCGGGCGAGCCGTCGAAGCCGGACAGGTTCGCCAGCACCACCAGCGGCCGGTTACCGCTGGCCGCGTTGATGGCCCGTGCTGCCTTCTTCGACGAACGCGGGAACAGGGTGCCCGCGGTGTAGGTGTCGGGGCCGTCGGTGGACGGGAAGCCGCGTCGCGCCACATTGCGTGACTCGATTCCCAACAGGCACACCGGGATTCCGCCGAGGTGCGCGTCGTGCACCACCGCGGTCTCGGCGTCTGCCATCCCGGCCCAGCGCTCCAGAACCGGGTGGTCCTGGTCGGCCAGTGCCCGCATCACCGTGCGAATGTCGAAGGGCTTCTTGCGATCCGGGTTGGCGTGAGCGGAGAAGATCTCGCCGACGGTGGCGAAGCTGCTGTCCGCCAGCACATGCGGGAAGCTCGAGATGTCGCGGTCGACGGGATCGCCGGTCGCGGCCCGACGCGGCGCCTGCTCCCCCGGGGCGACGTAGGTGTGGTCGTAATGGGCCATCAGCACATCGCGGGCGGCGGACAGGTTCGGCGCCCAGTACTGCGCCTGCCCGTTCGGGCCCATCACCCGGTCGTAGCCGCCGATGCCGAAGTTGTCCTCGGCCGAGACACCGCCGGAGAAGTCCAGCGACTGCTTTCCGGTGAGCACCATGGCCGAGTCGGGCGTCATGACCAGCACACCCTTGGTGTGCATGAGCATGGTGGCCTCGGCATTCCAGTACGGCTGCGCGCCGACGTTGATGCCGGCAACCACGATATTGATCTCGCGACCGTCCTGGGTGAACTCGACGATCCGCTTGAGCGCGGCCGCCACCCAGTCCATGTTCTCGGTACCCGAGGACATCGAGATCCGCGCGCCCGAGGACAGCGCGTACCACTCGAGCGGCACCTGCAGGCTCTCGGCCAGATCCAGCGCGGCGATCACCCGGCGGCATTCCGGCTCCGAGAGCGCGCCGAGGGACTTGGTGGGATCACCGAGCAGCAGCACTCGGGTCACGCCCTGCGGATGCTGCGCGGTCGCTGTGGTCACCACACCGGCGACGATCGCCGCGGTGTTGTGGCCCTTGGGCCGATCGACCGGCACCAGCGCATGGTTCGCGTCGAGATCGTATTCGGCGAAATCGCCCAGCAGCGACGTCAGTTCGTACGGGTACACGGTGTTGCGGGCCGCGGCGCGCAGCACCTTCTGCCGGTATTCGTCCAACGGCTCGACGGGTTCGTCGGTCCGTTCGCCGACCGTCACCTCGGATCCGCCGTCGGGACGGAACGAGATCCGCACGCCGACCTTGGTGAGCTCGCCGGTCTCGGGATCGCGCTGGCGGGCGATGAGCAGGATCTCCTCGAGCCCGGCGCCCGCGGCC
The DNA here is from genome assembly GCF_042884695.1 of Nocardia sp. NPDC058114. Classification (NCBI taxonomy): domain Bacteria; kingdom Bacillati; phylum Actinomycetota; class Actinomycetes; order Mycobacteriales; family Nocardiaceae; genus Nocardia; species Nocardia sp. NPDC058114. The sequence continues at coordinate 45,153 of NZ_JBHVTK010000015.1, forward strand.
GTCGGCAGCACGTGGCCGCCGATGGTCTCGAGCTCCGCGCGGGTGACATCCATGTGCGGCCAGATGTACATCACGATGCGGTTGGTGTTGAGCCGCTTGGCCGAGGGGAACCGCGACTGGGCCCGCCGGATCGAGTCGACGCAGGTGGCGATGGCGCTCTCGGCGGTGGGCAGGGCGACCAACCGGCCGTCGTGATCGCGCAATGCCGCGAGGTCACGGACCTGGGCGAAGGCGATCAGGCGCTCGTCGGAGGGGTTCTCCTTGGCCACACCGCGGAACAGGTAGACCTCTTCGTCCGAGGACGGCAACCGGGTGAGGTCGAACTTGCGCAACCGCTCCAGCTGCATCCGCTGCGCGATGTAGGGGTGCAGTCCGCGGATCAGCCGTTCCTCGGCCATCCCCGTCACCGACGGACGGAAGGTGAAGTGGTGGTGCATGACCGAACCGCCGCTGCCCGCGACGGTGGCGGTGATCCGGTGCACCTGATTCGGTACCGGGTGCGCGCCCAGCACCTCCTGCAGGGCCGCGGCCATCGCGTCGAAGTCCTCGGGCTGCGATTCCCAGCTGAGGTAGATGTCGGCGTCGATGGAGACGGCGCCGCTCGCCAGTTCGGCGAGCCCGTCCAGTGCGGCGTCGAGCTTGTCGAAGCCGACAGCGGTCGAGACCAGCGTCGAACCGTAGCGTTCGGCCACGACGAACGTGGTGTCGCCGACCTGTTCGGTGCGGACGCCGGTGAGGCCCTTGTTGCCGTAGTAACGCCGGGTCAGCACCTCGAGCATCGAGGTGTGGTCGGGCTTGTCGCGCTCGAGCCGCTGGCCGAGCAACCGCACCAGGGGTTCGGTGCTGCGCACCATTTCGGCGATCCGGGCGCCGCGATCGTCGGCGGCCGGGTTCGCGTCCAGGTAGCTCAGGTGCTTGCGGACGTTGGTGTACACGCGAGCGCGGTTGCGGCGCAGCAGCGGCTGGCCGTACCAGGCGTAGACCAGACCGCGGGCGAGATCGGCGATCACCGGGAAACGCACCTGCGTCGCCGCGACGAGACGCTCGAGCGCCAGGCCGACGGGTTCGCGCAGCACCTGGTCGGGCATCGGCTCGGTCAGCCATTCGCGCAGCAGCGCGGTCACGACGGTGACGGTGTCGGTGGGCCGCTGCTGAGCGAGGAAGATCCGGAAGACCGCCGCTTCGAGGTCGGGCGTGCGGTCCAGCTCGGTGACGCCGTAGTGGCGCAGCGCCGTGCCGAGTTTGGCCTGGTACGACTCGGGGAGCCCGGCCCGCTCGACATCGAGACTCTGCAGGTAGGTGTGGAAGTACTCACGGGCGCTGTGGACGTGGCCCTGGACGTGATCGTCGTCGGCCGACCGATTGTGGCTCAGCTCGGCGAGATCGGCGAACATCTGCACCAGTTCGAGCTCTTCGGCGAGCGGGCGCAGGCTGTCGGCGACGGCTTCGCGGCGGGCCGTGAGGTAGTCGTCGAGGACGCGGCGGTCGTCGTGCGGGTCCACGTCGAAGCCGAGCAGCAGGCTGCTCAGGTCCTGCAGGCCGCGGGCCACGCGCTCGTGGGCGCGCAATGGTGTTGCCGCGCTGGGCAGATCGAGTTCGACGGTGCCGGTGGTCTCGGCTTCGGCGGCTTCGTCGTCGTCGGCGAGCGGCTCGAGCCGCAGCAGCGGCGCGCCCGCTTCGACCTGGGTGCCGACCGAGACCGCGCATTCCTTCAGCCGGGCCCGGAACGGTGCGCGCAGCACCGTTTCCATCTTCATGCTCTCCAGCACCAGCACGGGCGCTCCGGCCTCGACCTCGGCGCCGACCTCGAGCGGCGTGCCGACGACCAGCGCGGGGGCGGGCGAGCGGACGACGCCGCCCTCGTCGCGGCTGATTCGGTGGGTCACGCCGTCGACGTCCACCACATGGGTGGGTCCGTGGGTGCCGGTGATCAGGCGGTAGCGGGTGCCGTTGACGACGATCTGGCCGGTGTGGTGATCGAAACGCTCCAGATCGACATCGGCGGTGCGCAATTCGCCACCGGCCTCGATGCCGACGCGGAAGCGGTGCGCGCCGATCCGGGCCACGCGCACGCGATATCCCGCGCCACGCAGCTTCAGATCCAGCGGCCGTCCGCTCTCGTGCTGTACCTGCGGACGCCCGCCGGACGCGGTCGAGAGCAGTCGATGCCGCTCGACCCGCTCGTCTTCCTCGTAGGCGTCGATCGCGGCCACCGCCAGCGCGACGGTGGAGTGCCGATGGGTCACCAGGCGGCCTTCGCCGCGCACCCGGTCGATCCAGCCGGTGTCGGCGCTGGCGTCGATGACCTCGGGCTGGTCGAGCAGGTCGAGGACGAAACTCTTGTTCGTCGCGCCGCCTTCGATGACGACGCGGGTCTGGGCCATGGCCCGGCGCAGCCGGCCGAGGGCCTCGGCGCGATCGCGGCCGTAGGCGATGATCTTGGCGATCATCGAGTCGAAGTCGGCGGGGATCGTGTCGCCCTGGCTGACGCCGGTGTCGACGCGGATGCCGGGACCCGCGGGCAGATCGAGTCGCACGATGCGGCCCGGGGCGGGCGCGAAGTCGCGGTCGGGGTCTTCGGCGTTGAGGCGGGCTTCGATGGCGTGGCCACGCTCGACGGGTGGCACACCCTCGAGCTTGATGCCCGAGGCAACCCGCAGCTGCGCGTGCACCAGGTCGAAACCGGTGGTGAGCTCGGTGATCGGGTGCTCGACCTGCAGGCGGGTGTTGACCTCGAGGAAGGCGAACAGCTGGTCACCGGGGTGGTAGAGGAACTCGACGGTCGCCGCGCCGCAGTACCCGACCGCGATCGCCAGGCGCTCGGCGGAGCCCTTGAGTTCGGCGGTCTGCTCGGCGCTCAGCACGGGAGAGGAGGATTCCTCGATCACCTTCTGATTGCGTCGCTGCACCGAGCAATCGCGCACGCCCAGCGCCCACGCGGTGCCCTGACCGTCGGCGATCACCTGGACCTCGACGTGCCGGGCGCCCGTGACCAGGCGCTCCAGGAAGACGACGCCGCTGCCGAAGGCGCGGGCGGCCTCCTGCTTGGTGCGCTCGTAGGCGTCGACGAGTTCGGCCTCGTTGGTGATCACGCGGATGCCGCGACCGCCACCGCCGGCGGTGGCCTTCAGCATCAGCGGGTAGCCGATCGCGGTGGCCGCTTCGATGGCGTCTTCGACGGTGTCGACCGCGCCCCGGCTCCACGGCGCGACCGGCACGCCGACTTCCTCGGCGATCAGCTTGGCGCCGATCTTGTCACCGAGCTTGCGCATCGCCTCGGCGCTCGGCCCGACGAAGGTGACGCCGATGTGGTCGCACAGTTCGGCGAACGCGGGATCCTCGGCGACGAAGCCCCAGCCGACCCAGGCCGCGTCGGCCTTGGTGGCCACGAGGGCATTCTCGAGGGCTTTGAGATCGAGATACGGGCGTGCCGAGGCCGGACCGAGGTCGTAGGCCATATCGGCTTCCCGGACGAAGGTGGCGTTCCGGTCCACGTCGGTGTGCAGGGCTACGGTTTCGATCGGTAGCCCGGTTGCCGCCGCCAGATCACGGACGGCATGGATGAGGCGCATAGCGGCCTCGCCCCGATTCACGATGGCGATACGGCTGAACACTCGCCGACTCCTTCCATTTACCCAGGACATCGTCCTGCGGGTGAGATTTGCAACTCCCGGTCCGTGCGCAGTCTGCACCCCCGTGCCCCATATACAAGCACCGTGCGCGGGTTACCGGCACGTAGCCAAGGCACGAGCGGCCGCCGAGCACCATACAACCTGACGAACGCGAGCGGCCGGAGGCGCTGAGATGACCGCTGGCAGGCGTCGCGATGCCCGCTGGTTGAACAAGTATCTCCCCCGAGTGAGTGGACGGCCAAGGTCTGCGGTCCCGGACCATCCACTCACTGCGAAATCCTATCAATCATGTTGACCTACAACATATTCGAGGTGGCATCCCACCCGTCCCACCAGGTGCGGGACGTGGGCGGGCCTTCGGCTGTCATCCGTGCCATAACTACGCGCCCGAGATCGTGAGTTCTGCCAGTCGGCGCGCCGAATCAGTCGCGTCGGCACGCGGGCTTCTACCGTCGGGTCCGTGTCAGCAGACTCTCCCGGCAACGCCGCCGCCCCTTCCTATGACTACGACGTCTTGATCGTCGGATCCGGGTTCGGTGGCAGCGTCACTGCCCTGCGCCTGGTGGAAAAGGGATACACCGTGGGTGTCCTCGAAGCCGGTCGCCGGTTCGCGGACGCGGACTTCGCCGCGACCAACTGGGATCTGCGCCGGTATCTGTGGGCCCCACGGTTGGGTTGCTACGGCATCCAGCGCATTCACCGCCTGCGCGACTGCTTCATCCTGGCAGGCGCCGGGGTCGGCGGTGGTTCGCTCAACTACGCCAACACCCTGTACAAACCCGGATCGGCGTTCTTCGGCGACCGGCAGTGGGCCGATATCACCGACTGGGACGCCGAGCTCAGCCCCCATTACGACCAGGCCCGCCGCATGCTCGGCGTCGTGCGCAATCCGCACATGACTCCGGCCGACACGATCATCGAGTCGGTAGCCGACGAGATGGGAGTCGGCGACACCTTCGTCCCGACCCCGGTCGGGGTGTATTTCGGCGAACCCGGCCGGACCGCCGCCGACCCCTACTTCGGCGGCGTCGGTCCCGAGCGCACCGGCTGCATCGAGTGCGGGGAATGCATGACCGGCTGCCGTCACGGCGCCAAGAACACCCTCGTCAAGAACTACCTCGGGTTGGCGGAGCGGGCCGGCGCCGTGGTCTCGCCGATGACCACGGTGACCGCGATCCGGCCCCGACCCGACGGCAGCTGGCTGGTCGACACCGAACGCACCGGGAGCTGGATCCGCAAACACCGTGCCACCCGGTCGGCGCGACATGTCGTCCTGGCCGCGGGCACCTGGGGCACCCAGCACCTGCTGTTCCGCATGCGCGACACCGCGGTGCTTCCCGGGATCTCACCGCGACTGGGCGTGCTCACGCGCACCAACTCCGAAGCCATCCTCGGCGCCGGACGCACCGAGGTCGACCCCGCCGTCGACATCACCAAGGGCGTGGCGATCACGTCCTCGTTCCACCCCACGCCGAATACCCACGTCGAACCCGTGCGCTACGGCAAGGGATCCAATGCCATGGGATTGCTCAACACCTATCTGGTCGACGGCGATCAGCGCCTGCCGCGATGGTCGCGGGTGCTGCTCATCGCCGGGCGACACCCGGTGCAGACCGTGCGACTGCTGCGCACCACCCGGTGGAGCGAGCGCACGCTGGTCCTGCTGGTGATGCAGAGCCTGGACAATTCGATCACCACCTACACCCGGCGCGGGGTGTTCGGCCGCCGGTTCACCAGCAAGCAGGGTTTCGGCGAACCCAACCCGTCGTGGATCCCGCCCGGGCACGAGGCGACCCGGCACGTCGCCGCGAAACTCGGTGCCACACCGGGCAGTACCTGGCCCGATGTGTTCAACGTCCCGATGACCGCGCACTTCATCGGCGGTTGCGTGATCGGTACCGATGCGAGCGACGGCGTCATCGACCCCTATCACCGGGTCCACGGCTACCCCGGTCTCAGCGTCGTCGACGGTTCGGCGATCTCGGCCAACCTCGGCGTCAATCCGTCACTGACGATCGCCGCCCAGGCCGAACGCGCGGCCGCGCTGTGGCCCAACAAGGGCGAACCGGATCCACGCCCCGCACCCGGCGATCCCTACCAGCGGATCGCCGCGGTGGCACCGAACGACCCCGTCGTGCCCGCCACCGCCACCGCCGCCCTTCGCCTGCCGATCTGGCCGGTCACCGCGTCCACCCACGAGGACCGCTGAGCTCGGTGTAGAGAATGCGATGAGATCGCCGGCCGAGACTTTGTGACCTCTCCCGCCTCCCCCGCTTATCGCGCTGCCACACCGTGATTCGACTACCGTCGCGCACAGCATTTGAGTTGGTTGGAAGGTGGCAGTAAGCGTGGTAAGTACCAAGGCGAAGCTCGACGGGCTGGCCGAGATTCTGGCGATCGCCGCGGAACCAGCAGGTGAGGCCGCCGTAGCGAAGCGAGCGAAGAAGGGCGTTCCGAGCGTTCGCGAGCGGATGAACATGCTGCTCGACCCTGGGACATTCATCGAAATCGGAGCGTTGGCACGTCAGCCCGGACAGCCCGATGCCCTCTACGGCGACGGACTGGTGACCGGTCGTGGGCTGATCCATGGCCGGACAGTGATCGTGATCGCTCATGATCCGACCGTGTACGGCGGGTCGGTCGGTATCACGGCGGCGCGCAAGTTCATGCAGGCGCTCAAACTCGCGTTCGACAACGGTTGCCCGGTGGTGACGATCAACGAATCCCCCGGCGCGCGGGTGCAGGACGCGGCCGGTTCACTCGCCTCGTTCGGCGATATGACCCGGGTTCTGGAGAAGCTGTCGGGCTATGTGCCGCAGGTGTCGATCATGCTCGGCAAATGCGCGGCGGGCTCGGTCTACGGACCGATCAATACCGACGTGCTCGTCGGCACGAAGGACACCTACATGTTCGTCACCGGGCCCGACGTGATCAAGGCCGTCAACGGTGAGGACATCAGCGCCGAGGCGCTCGGCGGCGCGGAGGTGCAGGCCAAACGTGGCACCCTGCATCACGTCGCGGACAACGAGCAGGAAGCCTTCGACTGGGCCCGCAACTACCTCAGCTATATGCCGTCGAGCTGCCTCGAACAGCCGCCGGTCGTCAATCCCGGCCTGGAACCCGACATCACCGCCTACGACCTGGAACTCGAGACGATCATCCCGGATTCCGATCGTGCGGGTTACGACATGCACGACGTCCTGTTGCGCCTGTTCGACGATGGTGAATTCCATGAGATCCGGGCGGCTTTCGCCCCGAACCTGATCACCGGGTTCGCCAGGGTCGACGGCTATCCGGTCGGTGTGATCGCCAATCAGCCACTGGTCCTCGGCGGGTCCGTCGACGCCGCGTGCTCCGACAAGGGCACCTACTTCATCCGGCTGTGCAACGCCTTCAACATCCCGCTGATCTTCGTCACCGATACTCCCGGCGTGCTGCCCGGCCTCGATCAGGAAGACGCGGGCGTGATCATCCGGGGCGGCCGGATGCCACGCGCGATCATCGAGGCGACAGTACCGATCATCAGCCTGGTGGTGCGCAAGTCCTATGGCGGCGCCTACGGAATGATGGGCTGCCGTCAGGTCGGTGCTGATGTCAGCTTCGCCTGGCCGACCGCCCGGATCGCCGTGATCGGCGCCGAAAGTGCGGTCGACCTCGCCGCCAAACGCCAATTGGCCGCTGTCCCCGAGGAACACCGCGCCGCGGCGCGCGATTTCATGATCAACCAGTACAACGAGACCATCGCCACCCCGTGGGTCGCCGCCGAGCGCGGCTACATCGACGCGGTGATCGAGCCCTCACGCACCCGCCTCGAGATCCGGCACGCACTGCGTCTGCTGCGCGACAAGCCGCCGGTCAAGCCGGAGTTCAACCCGCGTAAGCACCCGCTCTACCCCATGTGATCAGCCCGCGCGCGAACTGGTTTCGCTCGGAGGCCGATAGAGCTCTGTTGATCCGGACCCGCGGTGGGCCCGGATCAACAGAGCGGCGCGCAGATGACACAGACCGGACACGTCGTTGAGGTCGAACCCGGTCATCTGGCCGATCCTTTTCAATCGGTAGTCGACGGTGTTCGTGTGGATGAACATCATGCGCGCGGTCCGTGACCGCTGCATATTCGTGGACATGTACACCTCGAGCGTGCGTAGTAGTTCCGGGTGCGCTTCGAGGGAATCGACGATGGAACTCAGATAATCGCGCGCGGGGCCCGGCCGGGTCAGCTGATATTCGAAGGCCAATTCGTGCGGGCGATATACCTTGCTCGGACCACCGAACCGATGCACGATTTCGACGAGTTCATGGACTTGCTCGGCGGCGTGCGGGATTTCGGACGGCGTCGCCGACGTCGCCACCGCACGCACCGGCACCTGCGCCGCGGCGGACAGGTGCACGATCAGCTCATCCAATTCCACCTGGGTGAATTCGTGCGCGGGCAACAGTAGCGTGCCGCCGTCCACGCTCAACAGCGACAGCACCTTCCCGTCACAGCGGTCCGCCAGTTCTGCCTGCACGCGGCGCAATTTCCGTCGCGCGACGACTTTCGCGTCCAGAGTGGGATCGAATTCCTCTGCGTGCGGCGGGAGTTCGAGCGCCATCACGTGATAGCGATCGGCGACCTCGATGCCACATTCACGCGCCATCGTCGACGTGTTCTGGCCGCCGAGCAGCGCCGACGTGAGGGTGTGCACCGCGGTGTGGTGCTCACTGTCCACCGATCGCAATTCGCGGACGTAGGCCACCGAGACCGCCGAGGTGATCATCTTCTGGGCGTCCATCAGCCGCCGAGCCACCCCGACCACGGTGTCGTAGTCATGATTGGTGACGTTGGTGATGACGAGATCGAAGCCCAGTTTGAAGCCCTCGTGCACGGCGTCGTGAATGGTGTCGATCGGGATTCCCTCGCGCGCCCAATCGGCGGCGGCGGCCTGTACTCGCTCGACCCGTCCCGGGATATCGCGGCCGTCGAGCATGCTCCTGGTCAGCTCGAGACAGACGCGGGTCACCGTGGTGACGTCTCCGTCGAGTGCTTCGCCGGGCAGCGTGCCGCACGGCACGACATTCTCGATGAAATGCACCACCATCTGGCGGGATATCGTCCGTACATCCTTCAAGGGGTTCGACACCGGCCGCCCCGAAACGGTCAGGAACGGCTCGATGGACGTTGCGCCAGCCATGATGAATCCTTCCCACCCAGATCACTGGGCAAGCCCCCAAACTACCGTGAACGACAATCCCCCGTCCAACCTTCACTTGTGACAAAGAGTAAGAGAAGGCTGGATCAATGATGCTTTCCGACAAAGAAACCCGCGGGCCTGCGGGTCCACAACGGTGCGGCGGTGGCGGATCCGAACCGGAGCCGCGCACATCTTCACTCCGTGAACGGTGTCGCCACCGCCGCATTTAGCCGTGTCAGTCGGTTACAGGCAGAAGCTGACCTCGAGCACCGGGAGCGGAAGGGGAACACACACTTCCACCGAACCCGAGACGGGCGCAGGCGCCGCGGCCGTGGCGGTGCCTGCGCCGATCGCACCGGCGGACAGCGCGATCGCGGCGACGGCGAGCGGACGGGAAATTCTGGAGTTCATACGGTCATCCTTATTTGCACTCTGTGAAGCATCCCAGCTTCGGGACATCTCGATCAGATCACGGCCACCACGCGGACCGCTATCACCGTGCACAGGTTTTGACGTTCCAATTCCCTTTCCGCGGAATTGTCATGGATTTCCACAACAATTTCCATCGCGAACTTCTCGCGTTTCGGAGCGCCTTCAGGTATTGCGCGGTCGCCGGTCCCGAGCGGGATTCGGGATCGGTTGCGGCACTTGACGCATGAGCCATCTGCGCGGGCCGCCACCCGGAAGGTCGAGCACCCCGGTCGTCTCGAATCCGAGGCGTTCATAGAAGGACAGGTTGTGGGGATTCGTCGTTTCCAGGTGCACGGGAACGCCGTCCGCGGCAGCTCGGTACATTCCCGCCGCGATCAGATCCCGTCCGTGTCCGTGCCCACGCGCCGCCGCGGAGACGCCCACGGCCAGCAAGTGCCAATGCTGCTCCTGCACACCTGCCGCGTAGGTCGCGCGCGCACCGGCACTGGCACGTCCGGCATGCGAACCGTAGGTGTGGATCGATCTCAGCTGTCGGCCCAGCGTCGCTCGCGGCAGGATGTGAAAGGTGGCCAGCCATACCGCGACGCCGACGATCGCGCCGGTGCTGTCGAGCGCGAGGTCGACGCCGTCGCTGCAATCGCGGGCGTCATCGAGCGACAATCGAAACGAGCGGACGAGCCGGGTTCTGCGGCTGGATTCCTTCGGGTGCAGCCACAGGCTCGCCGGATCATTCGCCAAGGAGGCCGCCAAGAGTTCGGCGGCGACACCGAAGTCCTTCCGGTTGCCGGGGCGAACCCGCCGAGCATCTTCCTGTACCGCATCTCCCACGGGCGGAATGATAATGGCGAGCCGTCCGTCCGGCTGCTCGAGCAGGGCGATCAGACCGGAACGGCTCGGCCGCGCAGGTAGGCGATGACGTCCTCGGCGCCCGACTCGTTCGGGTCGGCTACGGATAATCGGAACTGGGTCACCGCATCGTCTAGTCGCGATCCCGGCCCGCGTTCGGCGAGCAGAACGATGATCGCCTCCAGCACGGCAGGCCGTGGATTCGGGTCCGCCAGTAGTTCGCTCAGATAGGCGTCCGGTTCGAGCAATCGCAGTGCCCGGCGCGCGTAGGCATGGACGCGCACCGGCAAATCGGCGCGCACGGCGTCGACGTCGGCCTGGAGTGCGGGGCGCTCCCGGTGGGCCGGATCGACGCGCAGCCACCACAACTCGGTCAGCTCCGCGCTCAGGCCGTGGTTGTCGATCACGCCGGGACCGGTGGCTTGCTCGAGCGCCGCCGGCGGGAGGTCGCGCACAGCGTCACGCCACGCGCAGTATTCCCACCAGGCGGTCGGCGTCGCGCTGAGCTCGAGACCGAATCCGAGCGCCTGCTGACCGTCTGTCCAGGTCCGCTGGACGCGGGTGCGGCGGATCGAGGCGACCCCGCCCTCGGTGACCTGGGTCCAGGATGCTTCCGTTCCGTGAAAGCCATATGGCCGCAACAGCTTTCCCGCCTCGCGGGTCAAGCGGCGTAGCGCAGAGTCCGGTCCGTCCATGAGAGCAGACTAACTTCGCGCACCGACAAGTTCGGTTCACCGAGCAACAGCGCCCGCTCCGCCGCATGTCGCGGCGGAGCGGGATTCACGCCCGGCGGTGGTTCGTTCGTCCTAGGAATCGACGACGCGGGCGCCCGTCGTCGCGGTGCGCACCGCGGCGGTGACCTGATCGGGCGCCTCGACCATCACCAGGTGCCCCGCACCCTCCACGACGATCGCCCGAGACGGCGCCAACGTGCGGTTCAGCGTGGCGCCGGCGCGAGCGCACAGCACTCGATTGCGGCTGCCCCAGACCGTGGTGATGGGCGGAAAGCCGGGGGGCGGCACGAACTCGTCCAGTTCGCCGAGCCGCGGGATCTCCCGGGAGATCGCGGCGGTGACCATCAGCCGGCGGGGTTCGGTCCAGCTCTCGCGTAGGTGCGCGACGATGTCCGCCGCGTGCGGCGCTTTCTCCGAGCCCAGCTGTTCTGCCACGATCAGTCCCGCCAGCGGGCCGGGAATGCGCACACGGGCAAGCAGTGCGTCGATGTGCACGCGCCGACCCAGTCGCGCCGCCCACGCGGTGCGGGTCGGCCGCAGAGTGGCCGGGGTCAGCGGGCTGCTCAGCACCAGTGACCGCACCCGGTCGGGATTGCGCTGTGTGTAGAGCAGCGACAGCGCACTGCCGAAACAGTGGCCGACCAGCGTCACATCGCGCAGATCCTGCTCCTCGAAGAACGCGGTGACCATGGCCAGATAGTTCTCGACGGTGTATCCGTTGTCGGGAGCGTCGGAATCGCCGTAGCCGATGAGGTCGATCGCGAAGACCCGATGCGTCTGCCGCAGGGCGTCGAATTGCGCACGCCAGATGTGACGATCGCCGCCGAGGTTGTGCAGGAAGACGATCGGGGGCCCCGCACCCGCCTCGTCATAGGCGATCGAAGTTCCGCGAAAGTCGAAATACCGCATCCCCGGGCTTCCTTCCGGTGGCAGCCACGTGACCACGCCGTCGTGGTCAACCCACGGTAGCCCCGACCCCCTCGTCCGCACGGCGAAACTCTCGCTTCTGGTCCTCGGCACGCCACACCACCAGGGCGATGATCAGCGCGAACGCGACCAGTGCTGTCCCGGTCCGCAGGAAGTGGAACAGATCCCACCGCGCGAGGATGTCGGCGTAGTCGGCGGGCGCGCCGTCGACAGCCCAGGCGTTGATCTTGTGGTTGATCGGCACGTTGCCGAGCCGGGTGATGAGGAACGATCCGACGACGAGCAGCGCGGCCGCCGCGGCGAGCGCCCGGTCCCTGCCCGTCTGCACGACGGCCAGGACGAGGCAGCTCAGCGCGGCGGCGGCCATGGTGAGTTGCATGCTGATGCTGTTGTTCTGCATGAGCTCGGTGTGGAATTCCAGGCGCATCTGCAGCGGGACCCGATGAAAAGTCGGGACCAGATTCGCGGCACCGTAGCCGAACGCACCGGCGAGAAGACCGGTGGTGAGCAGGGCCAGTGCGCGTATCGGAGCGTGTTTCATGAGGTCGAAGTTAGCCGCCCGCCTCTAACTCTGACAAGACTGTCAAATTTAATCGAGGCAGAACTCGTTGCCTTCGGGGTCGGTCATCACGATCCACCCGGCACTCATCGGCGGCTCGGGCTCGAAGCGCTCGCCCCGCTGCGCACCCAGCGCGACCAGTCGCGCGCACTCGATCTCCAACGCCGCCATTCGCTCGTCCCCCTGCAACCCGGGCGCCGCCCGCACATCGAGGTGAACCCGGTTCTTCGCGACCTTGCCCTCGGGTACCCGCTGGAAGAACACCCGCGGACCGTGACCCTCTGGATCCTCGATCGCCGATTTCGAGTTCCGCTCCTGCGCCGGAACCCCGATCCGCGCGAGGAACTGATCCCACACCACGAGCGGGTCCACCCCGGCGGGCACCTCGACGCCCGGCGGCCCCGGATGCACGTATCCCAGCGCATCCCGCCAGAAGGTCGACAGCGCGGCCGGATCGTGCGCGTCGAAGGTGATCTGAATATGGCGGCTCATCAGTACTCCGTTCATGGCAACCGAACACACGGCGTGACAGATCTTCGGTCACCGTATGTCAGAGGTCCGACAATCTGCCGCTGTCGTTGCCGAGGACGGTGATTCGCCCAGTCCGAATCTGGCGTGGACGGCCTTCATCCAGGTGGGAGCCCACCAGCAGTCGTCGCCGAGCAGTTTCATCGTCGCGGGGACCAGGAGCATGCGCAGCACGGTGGCGTCGATGATGAGCGCGGCGATCATGCCGTAAGCGACGTATTGCATGAGGACGAGGTCGGAGAAGGCGAAGGCGCCGGTGACGACGAGCAGGATCAGGGCGGCGGCGGTGATGATGCGGCCGGTGTGGGCGGTGCCGATGCGAACAGCCTCCGTCGTGGAGGCACCCGCGGCCCGCGCTTCGACCATCCGCGAGAGCAGGAAGACCTCGTAGTCGGTGGACAGGCCGTAGATGATGGCGATGATCATCACCAGCATGTTGGCCTGGATGGGTTGCGGGGTGAAGTTCAGCAGACTCGCGCCGTGACCGTCGATGAAGATCACGGTGAGGATGCCCAGCGTCGAGCCGAGGCCGAGCGCGCTCATGAGGGCGGCCTTGATCGGCAGGACCAGCGAACCGAAGGTCAGGAACATCAGCAAGGTGGTGACGAGCAGGACGAGGGCGATCATCCATGGGATGCGCTCGAGCAGCGCGTCGATGCTGTCCTTCTGGATGGTGGGGACACCGCCGACGAGCATCTGGACCCCGTCGGGAAGTTCGATGCCGCGCAGGTACTCGATGGTGTCACCGGCCGCATCGGAGTCTGTGAGCGTCGTTGTGGTGCGGTAGACATCGGACTGCACCGGCGAGCGCGACGGCAGTTCGAACTTCGCCGCCAGCCCGGGTGCCCGGTTGGCCAGTTTCAGGGCCGCACCGATCGCGACGCTGTCGTCGGAGACGAAGATCAGGTCGATCGGATCCGATCGGCGGCCGGGGAAGGTCGAGTCGATCTGCTCCTGCGCGACGCGTGTGCTGTTGTCCGGCGGTAGATATCGTTCGCTGAAGCCACCGAAGGCGAGGTTGCGGGCGGGCAGAATCAGCAGCACCAACACCACGCACAGCACACCCGCGACCTTCACCGGATGCCGCATCACCCACTGGGTGCTTCGACCCCAGAAACCGTTCTCCACCTCGTGCGCGGACTTCGTTCGCCGGAGCCGTCTGCTGCCCCACAGATCCACGCGCGCACCGAGGATCGCGAGCATCGCGGGCAGCAAGGTGATCGCGGTGAGCGCCGCCAGCGACACGGTCGCGATGGCGCCGTAGGCGATGGATTTCAGGAACCCCTGCGGGAACAACAGCATGCCGCCCGCGCTGGCGATGATCATCGTCGCGGAGTACACCACGGTGCGCCCCGCCGTCGTCATCGTGCGCCGCACCGCCGACGCGGTGTCGTAGCCTTCGGCGAGTTCCTCACGGAAGCGACTCACGATGAACAGCCCGTAGTCGATGGCCAATCCGGCGCCGATCATCGAAACCACCGGCGCGACGAAAGAGTTCACCTCGGTGACGTAGGTGAAGGTGCGCACGATCCCGCTCGCACCCGCCATCGTCAACCCACCCACGATCAACGGCAGCGCAGCCGCGACCACACCGCCGAAGATGAAGAACAGCAGCAGGGCGACCACCGGGAAGGCGAGGACTTCCATCCGCCGAATGTCGTCGGACAGGGTGTCGTTGAGTGTTCCCGCCACCGGCTGCAGGCCGCCCACCTGCACATCGACACCGGGAATCGTGAAGGCGTCCTTCACCTTTCTGGTGTTGCGCAGCATCTCGGTGTCGTTGTCGCCGACGATGGCCACGGCGGCGACCGCACGGGTGCGGTCAGGGGTCGCGAACAGCGAGCCACTCGCCCGGCCCGTTTCCGTCGGCCAGTAGGCCCCGTTGACGCCGGAGATCGCGCCGGGATACGCACGAGGCAGGCTGTTGAGGTTGTCGACGATCTTGCGGCTGAACTCGGGATCGTCGACGGTCCGGCCGGGCGGCGCGGTGTAGAGCACCACCACATCGAGGTCATGGTTGCGACCGAAGGCACTGTCCGCCAAGCGCCCTGCCAGCGCGGATTCCGAGCCGGGATCGTCCATGCCGCCCGAGCTCAGCTCATCGTGCAATCCCAGGCCGTACCCGCCGAGCGCCAGCAATGCGGCCACGACGACGCCGAGTACCGCGAACCGGAATCGATGGACCAGATCGCCCCAGCGCGCGAACACTAGCTCGCCGTCCGTTCATCGGCTCCGAGCGCAATCTCCAAGAGGCCGCGTCCTTTCCCGTGGTTCGCCTGATCTGCCTCCCATCAAAAGTACCGCCACTTCGCGGTTTTCCACCGAACGACTACGCGAGCAGGCTCACCGCGAGATTTCCTGACCTACGACCGCGCGCGCTGATCGACGCCGACCTCCCGTAGCGCGGCGATCAGGAAGTCGTTGACCGCGTCGGTTCGCTCGAGGTGGACGAGGTGGCCCGCCCCCGGAAGTTCCACGACCGCGCGAAGGTCGGTGACATTGGCACGCAGCGTGGCGAGGGGGTCACGACCGCTGAAGCCCTCCATATCGGGATCGTTCTCGCCGTAGAGGAAGTACGTCGGGACCTCGATCCGGGCGTCGGCGAAAGGCTCGGAGAGCTCCCAGTTGCGATCCAGGTTGCGGTACCAGTTCAAGCCTCCGGTGAAACCGGTCCGTTCGAATTCGGTGGCGAGGGTGTCGAATTCGTCCTCGGTGAGCCAGGCCCACGGCAGCGCGGGCGCCTGGGGCAGCACATCCAGGTAACCCAGACCCGGCGGGTTCTTCCAGGTGTCGAGATAGTGGTAGTCGCCGGAGAGGGAGAAGTAGACGCGGGACAGGAATTCCCGCGGCCGTGCGGCGAGTTCGACATCGGCGACGCCGGGTTGCTGGAAATAGGACAGGTGCAGGAAGTGACGCTGGGCGGCCTTGGTCCAGAACGCCGACGGCGGGCGCGGCGGGCGCGGCGAGTACGGATTGTTCAGCACCACAACGGCTTCGACCCGCTCGGGAGCGCGGAGCGACAGTTCCCACACCAGCTGGGCACCGAAATCGAGGCCGACGAACACGGCCTTCTCGGCGCCGATGTCGTCGAGGAGCGCCAGCAGGTCGCCGATCACGGCCGCATTGGTATAGGCGGCGACATCAGCGGGCGCCTCGGTTCGGCCGTACCCGCGCAGGTCGGGCGCGATGGCCCGGTATCCCGCCTCCGCCACGGCTTCGATCTGCCGGTGCCAGATGAACCCGGTGTGTGGAAAGCCGTGACAGAACACGACCGGGTAGCCCTGCCCCTGCTCGGTGACATGCATCCGGATTCCGCCCGTGTCGAGGAATCTCTGTTCCACTACCGCCTCCAATTTCTAGAACGTGTTCTGATTTGACGGTAGTGTCCGGAGGTCATGAGCGGAACACCCAAGATTCTGGCCGGGCGCGTCGCGGTCGTCACCGGGGCAAGTCGTGGCATCGGCAAAGGCATCGCCCTCGAACTGGGCGCGGCCGGCGCGACCGTGTACGTCACCGGGCGCACCACCGAGCCGGGCAGACTGCCCGGCACCGTGCAGGAGACCGCCGCGATGGTCACCGAGTTCGGCGGGCACGGTGTCGCGGCGGTCTGCGATCACCGCGACGACGATGCGGTCGAAAAGCTCTTCGCCCGGGTCCGCGAGGAACAGGGCCGTCTCGACGTGCTGGTCAACAACGTCTACAACTCCCCCGCCGCCGCCCGCTGGCTGGGCCGCAAGTTCTGGGACGTGCCGCCCAAGGCTTGGGACGAGACCTTCGAAATCGGCGTGCGATCGCACTACGTGGCCAGCGTTTTCGCCGCGCCACTGCTGATCGAGTCGGCCGGGCTCATCGTCAATGTCTCCTCCCCCGGCGCGCGGCGGTACATGCACAATGCCGTCTACGGCGTCGGCAAGACCGCGCTGGATCGCCTCACCGCCGACCTCGCCCACGACCTGAACGGCACCGGTGCGACCGCCGTCTCGATCTGGCCGGGAATCGTGGATACCGAACTGCTGCAACTGGTCCCGGCCGACGAACACGGTCACCGCCGGGTAACCCTGCCCGGCGAGGGCTCCTTCGATCTCGATGCCGCCGAGACCCCGCGGTTCCCCGGGCGCGCCGTGGTGGCACTGGCCGCCGACCCGGGCCGGTCGACTCGCTCCGGGAAGTCATGGAAAGTCGCCGACCTCGCCGAGGACTACGGATTCACCGACGTCGACGGACGCATCCCGCGCGCCGACTGACTCCCCCTAGAATTACCTGCGACAGTGCGTTACATTTACATTGAGGATCAGCCGCTCGATGGCTGTCCAGGTGACAACGGAGAGAAACAATGACGTTCTCGAAAACCGCGGCTGCCGAGTACGCCGAAACCCTGCACACACTGTCGGAAGGGTCGGTCCATCGCCGGTTCGACCCCTACCTCGACATCGACTGGGACGCACCGGAGCTCGCGATCGATCGCGACGATCCTCGCTGGGAGCTCTCCGGCGAGCTCGACCCGCTCGGCGCCACGAGCTGGTATCAGAACCTGCCGCTGGAGCGCCGGATCGAGATAGGGCGGTGGCGACAAGCCAACGCGGCCAAGGTCGGGCTGGCATTCGAATCCATCCTGATCCGCGGGATGATGCAGTACGCCATGACCTTGCCCAACGGCTCTCCCGAATTCCGGTACTGCCTCCACGAGATGACCGAGGAGTGCAACCACATCCAGATGTTCCAGGAGCTGGTCAATCGCATCGGCGACGATGTGCCGGGCATGCGGCCGATGTTCCGGGTGATGTCACCGTTCATCGGTGTCGCGGGCGGCTACTTCTGGGCCATTCTGTTCATCGGCATCCTCGGCGGTGAGGAGCCGATCGATCACTATCAGAAGGCGCTGATCCGCTCCGACAAAGAGACCCAGCCCGCCCTCCTGCGGATCATGCAGATCCATATCGCCGAGGAGGCGCGCCACATCTCGTTCGCCAACGAGTTCCTGCGCACCCACATCGCCCGCATGGGCCCGGTGCGCACCGCGGTCTGCGCGGTGGCGTTCCCGATCGCGATGCGCTGGCTGGCCGACGAACTGGTCAAGCCGTCGAAATCCTTCGCCACCAAGTTCGACATCCCCGACGAGGTATTCGACGACGCGTTCTGGCGCAGCCCCACCTCCCGTCAGATCCTCAGCGGATTCTTCGGCGACATCCGAACGCTGGTCGACGAACTCGGCATGATGAACCCGGTGACCCGACAGCTGTGGAAGCTACTGAAAGTCGACGGCGGCTACACCCGCTACCGCGGTGAGCCGCAACGCCGGGCGAGCTGATCGCCACTGATGCCGAGCGAATAACCCGCGTCGTCGTCAACTAAGATCAACGACGGTAATTCTCGGCACCCGAACGAACAGGACTCCCATGGCGCGCAAAGTCGTTGTCACACTTGTCGATGATTTCGATGGCACGTCCGCTGCCGATGCGACTGTCACATTCGGAATCGATGGGGCGGCCTACGAAATCGACCTGTCGGATGCCAACGCGGCACAGTTGCGTGAGGTGTTCGAACAGTGGGTTCCGTACGCGCGTCGCACCGGCCGCGCGAAGGCAGGCGCCGCACGTCGTCTCGGCGCGGCACCGGCGGCAGAATCCACCCGTCGCAACGATCTCACCGAGATCCGGGCGTGGGCTTCGCAGAACGGACACACGGTGTCCAGCCGCGGCAGGATCTCGGCGGACGTCATCTCGGCCTATGAGCAGGCCTCGGCGTAAAGTTTCGGTTCGTCGACAGCACGGCGCGCATTCCCTCCGCGCGCCGTGCTGTTTTCGTTTCAGTTGGGCAGCGGGATATCGGCTTTGAATCGCTCGCCCGGCGGGAGACCGCGCAGCACCGCACTGGTCCAGGCGACCGCGGGCGGCCAGCCCGCGACGGCATTGACGATGTGTTCCGGCAGCGGCATCGTGTAGAACCGCAGATCCGCGCCCCGGTTCCAGTAGTCGTGCACCGTCGGTAGTACCGCCGACGTCGGGATCAGTTCGTCCCAGATTCCGTGCCACCAGAAGATCGGGCTGTCCGGAATATGGTGTCCCAGACTCTGGTCCGCGAGAACCTCCATCACCCCCGGTGCCGTTTCGAGTGACTTCCCCGGCTGGAAATAGGCACTGATCGGCCGGTACGCGCCGGCAGCGGCGATCGTGTAAACGCAACGACTGCGCATATCCGCCACGATCGCCTGCCCTTCCGGGGTCAGCAATTCCTTCGCGTCGAACTGATCGGGAAATTCCCGCGACAACGCGGCGAACCCGAGCCACATCGTGAAATTACCGGCGCCGGTAAGGCCCGGCCGCTGGGCGATCGCGTACTGGGCCTGGGCTCGCAGATCGGCGGGGAATCCACCCACCGCGGTGCCGAGCAACCGCACATCGGGGGCGTAGCTCTCGCGGAGTTCAGCCGCCCGGATCGAACCGGAGCCGCCGCCGGAGTACCCGTAGAGCGCGATCCCGGAGTCCGTCAGGCCCAATGCCGAGTTCTTCATGGCACGCAGGCTGTCGAGCACCATTTTGCCTTCGTCGTAGGTGTTGAAGGTGTTGAACTTGCCGTCGAAGTCGGCGACATTGATCGCGAACCCCTGCGCGAGCCAATACACCGCCAGCGCAGCCTCTTTCATCGTGCCTGTCTGCAATGTGTAGGACGGGTTGCACGACGAATCGGTCGCGTCGATGGCTTCCTGGAAGGACACCACCGGCCGCGGACTGCCCGACCACGGGATACCGGGGACGATCACCGAGGTCGCGGTCGCGATCGGGTTGTCGTGCACGTCGTTGCTCCGGAACAGCAGCTGTTCGGTATGCACCGGGAAGGGTAGGCCGAGCAGGCGTGTCTGCACCGTTCGGGAACGGATGATCTGTCCGGGCGCATAGGAATCGAGGTCCGCCGGGTCGTCGTACCAGGGATCCTCGGCGGGCACCGGGATCGGCAGCATGTCGTAGAGCTGGGGTTCGGCGGGCAGCTGTGGGAGCTGGTTCTGATCCGGCGGGAAACTCGGATACGGGTCACCGGCGGCGGTGCCGACGCTCGATATCGCCAGGCACACCGCCGCCAAGGGCACCGCCGCCCACCTCGTTCCGAGCCTGCGTCCCCACCCCGGGCGAACGGTGGCTGCCGTGCTGCGCTGCATGGCGTCTCCTCTGTCTAGGTGACGCTGATTACAGCACGGTGACTTGTTTCTAACAAGACTTCTTGTTCATATGTTCACCACTCGCCGTTGACAAGCGATCAATCGTGCCCATATTCTCTTCCTATACGCAGATACTTCTTTCAGGCAGAGTTAATCGAGAGGCGCCCCCATGACCACCATCGCCACCATCCGCCCCACCAAATCCCGACGGCGCACCATCGGGCGAGCGCTCGGTGCCACCACCCTCGTGCTCGGCCTTGCCGGCGCCGCCGGCTACCTGTGGCTGGGCTACACCTCCGAGGTGCGCAACATCGGCGTCACCGAGTGCGCGAGCCTCGTCCCCGACGGCGGCACCGAATCCGATCTGCGTGCGGTGTGCGCCACGCTCAGCGCGATGACCGCCGCCTGGGACCGCAACGACGCCGATGCCTTCGGCGCCACGTTCACCGAAAATGCTACCTACACAACGTTTATCGGCACCCACTACCAGGGCCGCGCGGATCTGACCGAGGCGCATCGCGCACTGTTCAACGGCTTCCTGAAAGGCTCCAAGCTCGCGGACTCCTTCCTCGATGCCCGCTTCTACGGCGCCGACGTCGCCATCGTCACCAGCCGCGGCGACCGCTACGACGACGACAAGCCCGCCGAACTGTCCAAGACCCAGACCTACACCCTGGTGCGCGAACCCGACGACCAGTGGCGCATCGCGGCCTTCCACAACACCCAGCGTCAGCCCAGGATGGAGCGGATCTCGTTCCTCTTCGACCCGGCAACCAAACCGACAGCCGAACGATGAACACCGATCACCTTGTGCGAGTGGACAACCGGCGCGGGGTAGAGTGCGCGTGAACGTTACAGGGGTGTCGGCGCTCGATTCGGGGGAATACGGTGGACGAAGTCTTGGCCTTGATCGGGGTGGGTGGTCTGATCCCCACGATGATCGCCGCGGTGTCTGCGTGGTTCTCCGCGACATTCAGTCGCCGCGTCAGCAAGCGGGCCATCGAAGTCACCATGACCGGCGACACCGCTGCCCCGGTCGTCTCGGAACCGGCGGATCCGGCCACCGGCGACACCGGGACGCCGCGTCGTCGAACAGAGGAATACCTTCGCCAGGTACGCAGCGCGATGGCGCAGAGCACGGCGTTCTTCTGGGCGTACATGATCAGCGGTTGCTGCGGCGTGGTGGTGGTTCTCGCCGCGGCGTCGATGGTGGCGTTCGGCAATCGCGACGCCGCCGCCGCGACCTCGATCATGGGCGCGGTGCCGGTCGGGATCACCGCGCTGTTCTACAAGCGTTCCACCGACCTCGACAAGATCGTGGGCGAGAACCTCACCCGCTTGAGCAAAGCCGACGAGATCGCCGAGGCCAACCGTGCCGCCCACGATGTGGTGTCGCGGATGGGCGTCGGTGCCGATCAGGATCGGCTCCTGGCGATGATCGGTGTGCGGCAGCTCTTTCCCTCCGCCACACCCACCGAGGTGGCCGAACTCCTTCGCACGGTGCCCGTCGAAGCCGGGACGGTGACCTCGCGGGTGTGACGTGCGCACGGCGTTCAGTTGCCGTACTGCGCGGTCTCCGGGCGCTCGATCAAGAGTACGTGCGCGACTTCGTCGGCGACCGGCCGGTGCCGAATTCCCTTGGGCACCACGAACAATTCGCCGGGTCGCAGGATCACGGGTGCGCGGTCTGCCAGTTCGACGCGGAACGTGCCGTCCCAGCAGAGGAAGAGTTCGTCTTCGTCGTGGTGGTGCCAGGGAAACTCACCCGCCAGCCGGGCGACGCGGACGACGGTGTCGTTGACCGTTGCCAGCTCGTGCTGCTGGAACGGGCCGGGCAGGGCTGCGATGGCCGCGGGGATCGAGACGGAACCGGTGGTGCTCGAGGCTGTCATGGTGATCATCGTCGGGCCGCGCGGGGCGACGATCCAGCGCCAATCGAGCATAATTGGTCTGCCTATGGAACCAATTGACGTGACAGATCGGCTCGGCCGCTGGTCGGCGGGGCGTGGGCCGCTGTATGCCCTGCTCGCGGCGGGGTTGCGCGCGCTGATCGAGGACGGCGAACTGGCGCCGGGGGTGCTGCTGCCGCCGGATCGGACACTCGCCGTCGCCTTGTCGGTCGGGCGGAGCACCGTGGTAGCGGCCTACGACCTGCTGCAGGACGAAGGCCGGATCGTGCGGCGGCAGGGCAGCGGCACCCGGGTCGCGGGGACCCCACGGATCGACCCGCCGGCGACCACGAGTGAGCCGATGTTTCTCGACCTGCTCGAGCCGCGATCCGACGTGATCTCGCTGGCCTGCGCGGCACCGGACCGGCCGCCGGTCGAGCTGGCCGAGTCCTACGCGGCGATGCTGCCCGCGTTGGCCGCGACGACCGACGACATCGGCTACTACCCGTCGGGCCATCCGACGCTTCGGGAGGCCGTCGCCGAGTACTACCGGGGGCGCGGGCTGCCGACCGAGGCCGGGCAGATCCTCGTCACCGCCGGCGGGCAACAAGCGCTGTCGTTGCTCGCCCGGGCTTACCTTCGGCCCGGCGATCACGTCCTCGTGGAAGCCCCGACCTACCCGGGGGCGTTGGAAGCCTTTCGCGCGGAGGCAGCGGTCGTCTCCGGACTGCCGCCCGGACTGCACGGTTTCGCGGGCGCGATCCGAGACCGTCGGCCCGCACTCGCCTACGTGATCCCCACCTTTCAGAACCCGACAGGGTCGGTGCTTTCCACGCTCGTGCGCCGCGGTCTCGCGGAAAAATCAGCAGCAGAAGGGATTCCGCTGATCGATGACGAGGTGCTCGCCGAACTCGGTTTCCCGGGCCAGGAGACTCCGCCGCCCCTTGCCGTGTTCGCCGACACCGTGATCACCGTCGGTTCGCTGAGCAAGAGCGTCTGGGGCGGACTACGTATCGGCTGGATACGCGCGGCGACCCCCGTCGTGGCCAAGCTCGCCAGACTGCGCGCGGTGCACGATCTCGGCGGCAATCTTCCTGCCCAGCTGGCCGCGGCCGAGCTACTCCCCCGCCGCGACGGCATGCTGCGCACCCAGGCCGCCGAACGCGAGCGCCGCCACGACCACCTGTGTGCCGAGCTCGCGCGCCGGATTCCCGAATGGGAAGTGGCGCGGGTCCGGGGCGGACAGACGCTCTGGATCCGGCTACCGCACGGTGATGGCGCCTCCTTCGCACAAGCCGCACTGCGACACCGTATTTCGATCCTGGCCGGCGGCGGGCTCGATCCGACCGGCGGCAGCGACCGTTATCTGCGGATCCACTTCCTGCATCCGCTGGAGACCCTCACCACCGCAGTCGATCGCCTCGCGCAAGCGTGGCGTACCTACCGCCCGCCGACCACACTCACTGCCGCCGCGCCGCCGCTCGCGCTGTAGCCGACGCAGAGGTTGACCTTGACGCAGCGTCAGGGTTGCACCCTTGTCGCATGACGAACAACGACATCTCCTCGACGAAGCCCGCACCGCCGGTCGGCGGGTTCACCGAGATCGACGGCAATCGCCTTTTCGTCCATCGGTCGGGCAGTGGTGGACCGGCGGTGGTCTTCCTGCCCGGCGCGAGTGCGGTCGGCCTCGACTATTTCGGTGTGCAGCAGCAGGTTTCGCAGTTCACCAGCGCCGTGGTGTACGACCGCGGCGGCACCGGCTACAGCGATCCCCTGCCCCTGCCCCGCACCGCCACCGCGGTCGCCACAGAATTGCACCAGCTGCTGGGCACTCTCGACGAACTCTCTGGTCCTTATGTTCTCGCTGCCCACTCACTCGGATGCCTCTACGCGCACCGGTTCGCGCAGCTGTACCCGCAACACGTGGCCGGACTGGTCTGGATGGACGGCTTGCACCGAGACTGGGACCAGTTCATGCCACCGGCGATGGGACTGGCCGCGGCCGCGACGCCTGCACCCGATGCCGAGCAGCTCGAACGCCTGCGTACAACCCTTCGCGAAATGGCCGCCGGGCTGCTCGCGGACTACCCGGAACCGGTGCGGCGAGCATTGACGGAGGCGAAGGCGAGCGACGAGTGGATCCGGGCGGGCTTCGCCGAGCGCAATGGGTTGCCGGAACTGGCCGCCGAATTGCACGCCGGGCCCAACATTCCCGATATTCCGCTGGTGGCGCTCAGTGTGCTGGGCCCGGACCCGCACCAGCCGCCCGAGGCGCTGGCCGAGATCCACGACGGCAGGCGGCGAATGGACGCGGCGATGGTGCGCGGGGTTTCCCAGGGGCAACAGCGCATTCTCTCCGACACCGTGCACCACCGGCTCTGCTTCGATCGCCCCGATGCCGTGGTCGAGGCGATCCGCGATGTCATCGACCAGGTTCGTCGCCGCTAGGATCGGCGCGGTGCTCACCATCGGCCAACTCGCGGCGACCGCCGGCGTGACCGTGCGCACCGTACGCCACTACCACCAGGTCGGCCTGTTGCCCGAGCCCGAGCGCGACGCCTCCGGCTATCGCCGCTACCCCGCGCAGGCGGCGGTCGATCTCATCCGGATCAGAACCCTCGCCGACGCGGGCGTTCCGCTGTCCCGGATCGACGCGCTGCTCCACGCCCAACCGGCCGAATTCGCCACGGCCATCAGCGAGATCGACACCGCGCTCGGGCGCAAGATCGATCAGCTCGCCGAGTACCGCCACCGAATCGCCGAACTGGCAAGCGGCGAAAGCCTTTTCCTCCCCGGCGAGGTGGTCGCCCTGCTGAACCGGATGCGCGGTCTCGGCATCAGCGACCAACGGATACGCCTCGAGCGTGACGCCTGGATCTTGTTGCACGCGTTGGACGCCGACGCGATCCCGCACCGGGTCCGGGAGAAGAACGCCGAATTCGACGACCCGGAAACCATCCGCCTGTACCGCGCGGTCGATGAATCGGTCGACTGGCACCCCCACGACCCACGCCTCGACCGCCTCATCGACGACCTCGACGCCTGGGAAATCGCCCACACCCGCGGCCCCACCCGCTCCACCGAACTGGTCGCTTCCCGCATCGCGGAGTCCACCCCCGCCTGGCAACGCATCGTCGACGCACTCACCCACCGCGCCGAACACCGCGCCTCCGGAACCTGACCCGATTGCGCGGTCGGTATCACGCTGGCCCGGTCCGCGTCGGATCACTGCGCCGCGCTGCGACGCGGCACGTAGCGCACGCTCAGCACGGCGATCGCGACGAAACACACGGCTGTCAGAATGATCCCGATGCGCGCACCGATGATCGGATCCGGAGCAGCCAGGCACCCACCCAACAGTGCGATCCCGATCGCCATTCCGACCTGACGCGAGGTGTTGAGGACTCCAGATGCGAGACCGGCACAGCGCGGCTCCGCGGAGGCCATCGCCGCACCGTTGCAGCTGGGCCCGAACAGTCCGCAGCCGAATCCGACGACCGCGGAGCCGAACAGCACGGCGGGCCACCTGTCCGGCTCTCCCACCGCCGAACACATGACAGCCCCGACCCCAGCGGTGAGGGACCCCGTGATCAGCAACCACCTCATCCCACGGTCCGCCCACCGGCGGTTGAGTACCAGGGTCGCGAACGTCCACAGAACAGCGAACGGCAGGAAGAACAATCCAGTGGTGCGGGCGTCGTAGCCCCACTGTGTCTGCAGGAACACCGCGAGCATGAATTGCAGGCCGTAGGCGCCGAATTGGAAAGCGAACCCGTTCGCGATCGAAGCGGAGAAGGGTGCGCTGCGCAACATCGTCAACGGCAGGACCGGCGACGGAACCCGCGATTCGGCTCCGACGAACCCCACCAGGAAGAGCACGGACGCGGCAAGAAGTACCAGCGTCAACGGCGACGACCAGCCACGTTCACCCCCTTCGATCAGACCGCCGACGAGTGCCCCCAGACCCGCGATCGCCAGGAGTTGGCCTGTCCAGTCGAAGGATCCGTCGTCACGGCGTGCGGTTTCGGCGATGTGCCGCCAGGTCAGCCACAGCGCCGTCGCTCCGATCGGCACGTTGAGCAAGAAGATGGATCGCCAGCCCAGTACCTCGGTGAGCAGTCCGCCACCGATCGGCCCGGCAACCAGTGCGACACCGCCGGTCGCGCCCCACACGGTGATCGCGCGTGCGCGCTGCGTCGCGTCCGGATACATCCGGGCGATGATCGCCAGCGTGGTGGGCAGGACTCCGGCGGCGAAGATCCCTTGAACGCACCGCGCGACGAGGAGCACCGGCAAGGTCGCACTCACAGCGCAGATCAGCGACGCGACGGTGAATCCGCCCAGCGCCCAGGCGAACACCCGGCGCGCGCCGAGCCGATCAGCCAGCGTTCCCGCGCTGAGCAGCAGCGCGGCCAGCGGAATTGTGTAGACGTTCACCAACCACTGCACGGCCACCATCGACCCGCCTGTCTCGGCCCGAATCGACGGCAACGCGATATTCAGCGCGCTGCCGTCCAGCAGAATCATGAAGAACCCCAGGCAGAGTGCGGCCAGGGCGGCGGTTGTGTTCGGCGACCGCTCGCGACTCCTGCCCGACTGCGCGGACTCGTCCGCTGTCACAGACGCCCGTTCCGAACCCGCTGCCCCCATCGCGCCGCCTTTCGTCAATCCTGTACCTATGAGTACAAATCGCCACTGTACCTACTAATAGGTACAGTTGGGCGATGACCGCGTCCGAGCGATTGATCGAGAGCATGCACACCCTGCTGTGGGAACGCGGCTACTCGGGCACGAGTCCGCGAGCGGTCCAAGAGCTCGCCGGTGCCGGACAAGGCAGCATGTACCACCATTTTCGCAGCAAGGCGGCCCTGGCCGTCGCTGCCGAGCTGCAGATGAGCGACGAGCTGAAACACCAGATCACCGCCCGGCTGGACAGCGGGTCCACCACCCGCGAGAAAGTCTCGGCATTCTTGACCCTCGACGAAAATGTGCTGCGCGGTTGCCGACTCGGGCGGCTCGTCCAAGACGCGGCAGTGGTGGACGACGATTCGCTACGAGAGCCGATAGCCACGACGTTCGACTGGATCCAGGATCAGATCCGGCAAGTCCTCGCCGAGGGCAGACGAAACGGGGAACTCGACCCGAACCTGGATGTCGACGACCTCGCCGCCACGATTCTCGCTGTCCGACAGGGCGCCTATGTCCTTGCTCGCGGCGCACAGTCGAGCGAACCGTTTCGCCGGGCCACCCGGGGCATCCTCCAACTTCTGCCGCGATAGCCGAGGCCACACGCCGTCCCGCACGGTGCCCTGGATGCCACGCCCGGCCAGTTCGGCGTTGATCACGCCCGGCGAACAGTTGATCATGGATCCGTCTACGAAATATGTTCAGAGAGGCCGGTTTCGACATGGCGGTAGTGACCGTCCCACATATCAGGCACAGGGTCGTCGAGGTCGACGGGGTGCGGGTCTTCTATCGAGAGACCGGACCCGCGAACGCACCGACACTGCTTCTCCTGCACGGCTTTCCGTCGGCCTCGCACCAGTTCCGACGGCTCATGGACGCCCTCGGTGGCCGATTCCGGCTGATCGCCCCCGACTATCCCGGTTTCGGGCACACCGAGGTCCCCGACGGTTTCGTCTACTCCTTCGAACGGCTGGCCGACATCGTCGAAGGCTTCGTCGACGCGATCGGCCTGGACCGATTCGTGCTGTACGCCTTCGATTTCGGCGGACCGGTCGGCCTGCGCCTGGCCACCCGCCGCCCCGCGCGGATCGCGGGTCTGATCGTGCAGAACGCGAACACCTACGACGAAGGCCTGTCCGACATGGCACGCGCGATGACCGCGAACAAGCCGGGACAGCCGGGCGCGCAGGACAACGTTCGCCAGATCCTCGAACTGCCCGTCACCCGCGGCCAATACGAGGGCGGCACCACCGATCTCGAACTCGTCGCACCCGACGGCTGGACCCTGGACCAGCATTTTCTCGACCTCCCCGGCCGCAAGGACGCGCAGGTACACCTGGCCCTCGACTACCACACCAATGTGGCGCTCTACCCGGTGTGGCAGCAGTGGTTGCGCGAGCACCGGCCGCCGACGCTGGTGCTGTGGGGTCGCAATGACGCCTTCTTCCCCGAGGCGGGCGCCAACGCCTACCTCCGCGATCTCCCCGACGCCACCATCCACCTCTTCGAGACCGGCCATTTCGCGCTCGAGGAGAACCTTCCCGAAATCGCCCCGCTCATCAGTGATTTCGTGGACGGTCTGCGCCGGCGCCAGCCGATGAGGATCGCTGTCATCGGCGCCACGGGCAATCTCGGCGGTGCGGTTGTCCGCGCGGCGACCGCTCGCGGTATGCAGGTCACCGCGCTCGGCCGGGACACGGTGGATGTCACCGACGCGGCCTCGGTCAAGAATGCCGTCGCGGGACACGACGCCGTCGTCGCGGCGGTCAAGGGCGATGACCGACTGGTGCCGCGTGGCGCCGAGACCCTCCTGGCTGCCCTGCCCCTCGCCGGGGTCGACCGCCTGGTGTTCCTCGGCGGTGGCGGCAGCCTCGAATACGCACCGGGACAGCGTTTCCTCGATTCTGCCGAGTTCCCCGCCCAGTACCTGGAGACGGCCCGTGACCAGAGCGAGGCGCTGGAAATTCTGCGTGCCGCCGACTCCCCGGTCCGGTGGTCCTACGTCAGCCCGCCGCCGGTGCACCTGGTCCCCGGCGAGGCGACCGGCGTCTATCGGGCCGAGGCTCGCGACACCCCGATCGTGGACGCCGCTGGTGAAAGCCGGATCAACGTGGGCGATTACGCGAGCGCGATCGTCGACGCGCTGGAAGACAACACTTTCGTCGGCCTGCGCTTCACCGTCTCGTACTGAGCGGTGCCGCGCCGACCTCAGCGCCGGAGAAGCTCGCGCAGGGCGGCGGTGACGGTCCGGGGGTCCTCCTCGGCCATGAAGTGACCCGCGTCGACGGTGCGGTGGTCGAGGTCGGGCGCCCAGCTCGACCACAGTGCCGCCGCTTCGTATCCGAGCGCGGCACCCCAGTCCTGCTGCATGACCGTGACGGGCATGGACAGTCTGGCGCCTGCCGCGCGGTCGGCGCGGTCGTGGTCGATATCGATGGTTGCCGAGGCACGATAGTCGGCCACGATCGAGGGGACAGCGTCGCGACAGGCGTCGAGGTACGCGGCGCGCACGGGCGCGGGGATCGCGTCCGGAGTCTTCGCCCACTGGTCGAGGAAGTAGGCGAAGAACGCGTCGGCGCCGGCGGCGATCATCTGTTCTGGCAGTCCGGGCGGCTGCGCCATCAGGTACAGGTGGAATCCGACGGCGGCGGTCGAGCCGTGCAGCACGTCCCACATGTCGAGTGTGGGCAGCACGTCCAAGCAGGCGAGATGGGTGACCGCGTCGGGGTGGTCGAGCCCGGCGCGGAAGGCCACCAAGGCGCCGCGGTCGTGACCGGCGAGCGCGAAGCGGTCGTGACCGAAGACAGCGGCGGCGGCGACGATGTCGGCGGCCATACTCCGCTTGGAGTAGGTGCCGGTGGCGGCTGCTGCGGGTTTGTCGCTGTCGCCGTAGCCGCGCAGGTCGGGGACTATCACTGTGTGGTCGGCCGCCAGGTCGGCGGCGACGTGACGCCACATCAGGTGGGTCTGTGGGAAGCCGTGCAGCAGCACGATCGGGGTTCCCGCACCGGCGACGGCGACGTTGAGGGCGACATCGTCGGCGACCGGGACGCGGTGGTAGTCGAAACCGGGAATGGTGCGGGTCATCGCGTGGGCTCTCGCTTCGTTCGAAGGGTGTTCCGCGGGGTCTGCGCGGATCGAGTTCGAGCGTGCGGTGTCGTGATGAGCAGCCGATGAACGCGCACTACATTGGCCTGATGCGGTTTCAGGTGCTCGGACCGGTCATCGCGCACGACGACCGCGGTGCGCCGGTCGCGCTGCGCGGTCCGCGCTACCGCGAGGTGCTGGCACGGCTGATCCTCGCGCACCGGCGGGTCGTTCCGGTCGGTCGCCTGGTCGAGGATCTGTGGGACGAGCCGCCCCCGAACGCGGTGGGTGCGGTCCGTACCTTCGTCGCCGGATTGCGGCGAGCACTGGAACCGGATCGTCCGCCCCGCACCCCGCCACGACTGCTCGTCACCGAGGGGCTCGGTTACGCACTGCGACCCGAACCGGCGGATGTCGACGCGTGGCGATTCGACGATGCGGTGCGTTCGGCGGCAACCCTGCCGCCGGAAGCGTCGTTCTCGCTGCTCACCGCCGCACTGAGCTGGTGGCAAGGGCCTGCCTATACCGACTTCGCCGACGCCGGATGGGCGCAGGCCGAACG
Organism: Nocardia sp. NPDC058114; assembly: GCF_042884695.1. Taxonomy (NCBI): domain Bacteria; kingdom Bacillati; phylum Actinomycetota; class Actinomycetes; order Mycobacteriales; family Nocardiaceae; genus Nocardia; species Nocardia sp. NPDC058114. The sequence goes on from NZ_JBHVTK010000015.1 coordinate 75,362, forward strand.
GTCGCGGCTCACCGAGCAGCGGTTGCTGGCCGTCGAGCGTCGTGGGGCGGCGCAATTGGCACTGGGTGCCGCCGCCGCCGCGGTTCCCGACCTCGACGCGCACGTCGCCGAACATCCCTGGCGTGAAGACGCGTGGGGGCTGCTGGCCACGGCCCTCTACCGTTCGGGCCGCCAGGCCGACGCGCTCGCGGTCCTCGCCAGGGCGCGGCGGATGCTGGCCGAGGATCTGGGCATCGACCCCGGACCGGCGTTGCGCCGCCTCGAACACGACCTGCTCCGCCAGGCCGACTACCTCGACCCGGTCGCGACCGACCCCACGGTACGGGTGTGGGAACAGGCGCGTGCCGCCTACGACAGCGCGGTCCCACCGCGTACGAGGACGCGGCTGGAATCGACCGCGGGCCTGATGCGCGATCTCGCGGTCACGGGTGGCGGCGGCCTGGCGGCCGCACGCGCCCACCGAATTTCGGCGGTGGTCGCCGCCGACGACCTCGGTGACGCCGAGCTGACCGCGCGGGTGATCGGCATCTACGACGTCCCCGCGATCTGGACCCGCTCCGACGACCCGGCGCAGGATCGACGCCTCGTGGGTATCGCCGAGAAGACACTCCTGCGCCTGCCCGCCCACGATGATGCCGATCGAGCCAGGCTGCTGGCGACCATCGCTGTCGAATCGCGCGGCGCTCTGCCGGTGGACGATCCGACCGAGGCGGGACTGCGCCCGCTGCGTGCCGCCCGCCAGGCCGAGGAGATCGCCCGGCGTCTGCACGACCCCGCCCTGCTGGCCTTCGCACTCAACGGTGTGTTCATGCAGAGCTTCCAGCGAGCGGGACTGGCGCACCGGCGCGACGCGGTCGGCACCGAGATCATCGCGGTGGCGGCCACCAGCAAACTCGCGACCTACGAGGTTCTCGGCCACCTCATCCTCATCCAAACACGATGCGCCTCAGCGGATTACACGGGCGCCGACCGACACGCCGATGCCGCGGACGCGCTCGCGCGGCGTTATGAATTGCCGCTGGTGGAGGTGTTCACCACCTGGTACCGCGCCTTACGGACCAGTGCGACAACAGACCTCGCGGTTGCGGAAGCCGCGTACGCAACGGCGGCCGCCTCACTCACCGGAGCAGGCATGCCGGGACTCGACCGTGGCCTGTTGCCACTGGCGCAGCTCAGCCTGGCTCTGCGGCGGCGCGAGACCGGCAGGATCGCCACAATCGACCCCGAGACGGACTGGGGTCCCTATAAAACCTGGGTCGAACCCATCCTCCTCGTCACGCGGGGCGAGCTCGACGGTGCGCGAGAGGCCTTGCGCACCATGACATCCCCGCCGCGCGACCTGCTGTTCGAAGCACTGTGGGCCATCGTGGCACACGCGGCCACCGCCGTCGGCGATCGCGAGACCATGCGCCGAGCCCGGACCCAGCTGGCCCCCGCGGCGGCCGAAACAACAGCGCAGAGTGGACTTCTCAGCGTAGGCCCGGTTCGCACCTACCTCGACGAGATCGATGCGGCGCTGCTGCGATCGCCGGCCGGATGAGGCCGAACTGCGCGCCGCCCGAGCCGGCCGATGCGATCAGGAGAAGACATAGTCGGTGAGTGGGAAATGACTACTGCGCCAAGCAGATTCGATGGTGGAGGTGGGCCGTAGGGGGACGTCGCCGTGTTTGTCGAAATAGTAACTGTTGGCGGTGACGCAGCTTTCGTCCCAGAACACCTGGCCGCCGCGGCGGGCGAGCATCTCACGGAAGTAGCGGTCGTTGGCTTCCTCGGTGACCTCGATGCGGTCCGCGTCGTTGGCCCTGGCGTGGTGCAGGCAGCGCAAAATGTGGCGGGTCTGGTTCTCGATCAGGGTGAAATAGGAGGCCCCGTTGTAGCCGTAGGGGCCGATGATGGAGAAGAAGTTCGGGAAGCCGGGGACGCTCACACCCTCGTAGGCTTGCAGCCGGTTCTCGTCCCACCAGGTCTCCAGATCGCGGCCACCGACGCCGTGCAGGTCATAGGTCGGCATATTGCCCGATTCCATGACCTTGAAGCCGGTGGCGAGGATCAGCACGTCGGCGCGATGTTCGGCACCCGTGGCGGTGCGCACGCCGGTGGCGGTGATCTCGTTGATCGCCGCGGTTTCCAGGGTCACGTTCGCTCGGTTGAAGGTCGACAGATAGTCGTTGGAGAAGCTCGGCCGTTTGCACCCGAGGGCGTATCGCGGGGTCAGCGCGTCCCGGACGACGGGGTCTTTCACTTGACGCCGCAGGTGGGCCAGGCCCGCGCGTTCGCCGATGGCGGCGGTGGGCAGCGAGCGGTGATAGTGGGCGGCGAGCGGGAAGGTGACCTCCACGTAGGTCTGACTCACCAGGCGGGTCACGGTCCGTCCGCCGGGGACCTTCAGCGCCAGCCGGGCGGCGAGCGGCAGCGGCAGGTCCGGGCGCGGCAGGCACCAGATCGGCGTGCGCTGGAACACCGTCAGATGTTGCACCTGCGAGGCGATCTCCGGGATCACCTGGACCGCCGAGGCGCCGGTGCCGATGATCGCCACCCGCTTGCCCCGCAGGTCCTGGCGATGATCCCAGCGCGAGGTGTGCATGGTCGCGCCCGCGAAGCCTTCGATGCCGGGGATATCGGGCAGTTTGGGGCGGGTGAGCACACCGGTCGCGCTGATCACGAACCGTGCGGTCAGATCGTCGCCGTCGGTGGTGTGCAGCACCCAGCGGTCGGCCCGCTCGTCGAAATCCGCGCCGACCACGGTGGTACCGAAGCGGATGTGCGGGCGGAGTTCGTACTTGTCCACGCACGATTCGGCATAGGCCTTGAGTTCGCGACCGGGCGCGTAGACCCGTGACCAATCGGTGCGCTGTTCGAAGGAGAACTGGTAGCTGAACGACGGGATATCCACGGCGACACCGGGATAGGTGTTCCAGTGCCAGGTGCCGCCCACGCCGTCGGCCTCGTCGATGATCACGAAGTCGTCGAACCCGGCCTTGCGCAACTCGATCGCCACGCCGATGCCGGAGAAGCCGGCGCCCACGATGACGATCTCGTGGTCGATTCCCTTGGTGCTCATGCGATCTCCTTCACGAGTGCGGCCGACGGATGCAGGCGGCGGGGCCGGGCGACGGTGCGCACGACACAACCCGCGTCCTCGGCGTAGACGATGCTGTCCACCTGATGCTCGATGCCGTCGACGGTGCGCACGCCCAGCGGCACCAACCGTGCGATCGGCCAGGTCACCAGGGTGCAGTGCGGTTGCCGCAGGGTGCGGTAGTAGCTGTTGTGCACCGCGACGCCCGCGGTGTCGTCCGGTGTCAGGCGGTGGCGCAACCACGAATCACGCACCTGGACACGCAGATTGACACCGGCGATGAGTCGCAGGAGTCTTTGCGGCATCGCCGCGGCAGGCAGCGGAACGCGCGGGAGCACCCACACCGCCTCGGTCTGGAACACCGTCACCCGTGCGGCCTCGGCGGCGATACCGGGCAGCAGGCGCGCGGCGGCCGCCCCGCTACCGATGATCGCGACCCGCTGACCGGTGAACTCGTGCCGGGGCGCGAAGGCTGTGCGGTGCACCTGGGAACCGGTGAAGGTGTCGGCGAAACGCAGCGTCGTCATTTCGCCACCGGTTCGTAGGTGAGCTCGTCGGACCAGGACGGCCTGCGGCCGAGCACCCGGATCGGGAACCGATCGATGCAGGCGTTGGACACATCGGCCAGTAACTGGAACGGCTGACGACGGTGAATCGTGGCCTTCCCGTGCATCTTCACCACGTGGTAGAGCGGGAGCTTGCGGATGGCCGGGCTGCGCTGCCCCACGTTCTCGAACCGGCGCACCGCCAGCCACAGCTTCTCCTCGTCGAGGCCCAGCGCCATGATGTTGGTCGACATCCGTGACAGCAGTGGCGCGTACAGCAACGCGCCGAGCACGAACGAGGGGCGCACCGCGAAACCGGCTGTCTCGATGACGGTTCGGCGCAGCGGTCCCGCGCCGAGTTGTTCGAGAACCTGGAAACCTACTGCGAGGTGACGGGATTCGTCGCTGTTGATGTGCCGGAACACCTCGTGGCACACCGGGTCGTCGACCTCGTCGAGCAGGAACTTCACCAGCGCGCCGTCGAGGGCGGTCTCCAGTGACGGGATGACGGTGCCGAGCACGGGCAGGGTCAGCTGGTCGGCGTAGCGGTCGAGCCAGCTGATGACGAGGCGAATGTTCTTGTTGGGCAACGGCATCGCCTCGCCGTCGGGGAGCATGCCCCAGCGGCGCATCAGCGCCAGTTCCGCGTTGGCGTGCTTTTGTTCCTCGGCGTGGAAGTACCGGTAGATCTCCCGCAGTGGGCCGGGTGGCGCCTGGCGGGTCAGGGCGGCGAAGCCGCGCGCGCCGACGTGTTCGATCCACACCAGGTCGGCCATGAAGGTGGCCAATCGCGGGCGTTGCTCGTCGGTGATGGTGTCGGCGCCCGGTGCGTCCCAGTCGATATCGGCCAGCGCCCACTGCTTGGCGCGAATCGTGGCGAGCATGTCGGGGTAGGCGAACGTCATTGTTCGATCTCCTTCGGTGTGGATCAGCGCACGACCCGCTCCAGCAGGCCCGCCGAACGGGTGTAGGTCGCGGGTAGCCAGCGTTTGGCCTGCCACAGCACCTTGGCCTCGAGCTGCGGCACCACATACAGCTCGCCGCGGTCCACCGCGTCCAGCGTGGTGCGGGCGATGGCGGCGGGCGCGCGGCCGGTCCAGCGCAGCAGCAGCCCGCCGAGCCGCTCGGCGGTGTCGTCCATCGGCGAATCCGCGGTCATGATATTGGTTTTCACGCCGGTCGGGCACAGCACCGTGACGCCGACGCCGGTGCCGGCCAACTCGGCCGACATCGTCTCCGACAGCGCCAGCACACCCGCCTTGCTGACGTTGTAGGCGGCCATCCGCGGTGCCGCGCCGAACGCGGCCGCCGAGGCGACGTTCACCAGCGACCCGTGCCCAGCCGCACGCAGGATCGGCGCGAAGACATGGCAGCCGTGGATCACGCCCCAGAGATTCACCCCGAGCGTGCGGTGCCAGTCGTCGAGGGCGAACTCGCCGACCACCGGTCCGCCCGCGCCGATGCCCGCGTTGTTGACGACAACGGTGGGCGGGCCGCCGAACCAATCCTGCGCGGTGGCCGCCAGCTGTTCGACCTCGTCGATCACGGTGACATCGCAACGGGTACCGATCGCCTCGGCGCCCGCCGCCTCCACCAGTTCAGCGGTTTCGGCCGCACGGTCGGGGTCGATATCGGAGCACACGACGCGCCCGCCTCGACGACCAAGTTCGACGGCGAACGCACGTCCGATTCCGCTGCCCGCGCCGGTCACCACAGCATCGGCGGCAGCGGTTCGGCGGTGTCCGCCGAAGGGGAACAATCGCATGGCAACTCCCGGGTCGACCCAGCGAGGCTCTAATTGGTGGCATCTGCCACCATTGGCCGCACCTGACACCAATTAGGCGCGCGGAGGAGTACTTTGTCAACCATGGATGTGCGCGCACCGGCACGGACCTGGGGCGGGCGGACCGCCGAGGAGCGCAGGGCGCAGCGGCGGATCGGCCTGGTCGAGGCCGCCCTCGATATCTGGCTCGACCACGGCTGGGCCGCGGTGACCATGCGCGGTGTCTGCCAGCGGGCCTCGCTCAACGATCGCTACTTCTACGAGCACTTCGCCGACCGCGACGAACTACTGGCCGAGGTCTGGGACGAGGTGTGCGCCGGGGTGTTCGCCGAACTGGCGAGCGTCGTCGCCGAGAACGCCGACCGGACCCCCCTCGAGATCACCCGCGCGGCCATCGCCTGCGCCGTCGGATTGCAGACCGATCTGCGCGGTCGTGCCCGGATTCTGCTGGCCGATCACGCGGGCAGCGCCGTGCTCGAACAGCGCCGCAAGACCATGCTCACCGACGCGACCGATCTGCTCATCGCCGCCGCGTGGCCCTACCTGCGCCCCGACGTCGACGAAACCGCCATGCGGATGAGCACATTGGCCGGCATCGGCGGCTTCATCGAGCTACTGTCCGCATGGCGTTCCGGTGTGCTCGACGTGGACGCCGAGCGCATCGTCGATCACACCAGCGCGATCGCGGCGCAACTCGGCGCGATGTTCCTGCCCCCGGAGATCATCGGATGATTCGCGCCGCCCGCCGGGCAGCGTTCGGCGCGACCGCGCGGCGGTATTACGCGGATCCTTTCAGCGCGCGCAAGCCGGCCGCCATGAACTCCGGGGTGGCCTCGGCGGCCCGGTCGGCGGCGGAACCGGTGTCGGAACCCTGATGGGCGCGATGGGTGATGCCCTCGCCGATGATGCCGAGTTTGAAGTTGGCCAGCGCGAGGTAGAAGCCCCAGTTGTCGAGCTCGCGCCCGGACGCGGTGGCGTAGGCCTGGGCGAGAGTGTCGGCGCTCGGTAGGCGCGGGCTGGTCCACGCCGCACGGGTCCCGAGGATCACGTCGAAGATCGGCGACCGGTAGACGCACATCAGGGCGACATCGGTGAGCGGGTCACCGAGGGTGGACAGCTCCCAATCGACCACGGCACGAACCTTTTCCGGTTCGGCGCTGTCGAGGATCGTATTGTCGATGCGGAAGTCCCCGTGCACGATCGAGGCCGATGTCTCCGGCGGGATCGCGGCGGCCAGTGCGGCATGCAGGGCTGCCACATCCGCGAGCTCGCGGGTTTTGACCCGCTCCCACTGGGATGCCCAGAGCTTGACCTGCCGGGCCACGAAACCGGTCGGCCTGCCGAATGATTCGAGACCGACAGCGCCCGGGTCCACCGCGTGCAGATCGGCGAGGACGCGGACCAGCGCGCGCACACTCGAATCCACCTGTTCATCGGTGAGCGCGGCCAGGTCGTCCTGGTCGCGAAACACCGTCCCGTCGACGAACTCGACGACGGTCATCGGCGCGCCCAGCGCGGATCCGGTCGCGTCGAAGGCGAGCGTTCTCGCCACGGGCACAGCCGATGTCTGCAACGCGCTGGTGACGGTGTACTCGCGGGCCATATCGTGCGCGGACGGGGTGAGCCCGGCGACCGGCGGGCGGCGCACCACCCAGCGCGAGACGTCATCGGCGGCGGCGAAGGTCAGATTCGACCGGCCCCCACTGATCAGTTCGACGCGCAGCTCGCCTTCCACCTCGACGCCGTTGGCGCGCAGGAACTGTTCCAGTGCGGCGATGTCCATGCCCGGCAGTGTCATTCGGAGTCCCGCTTCGTCCGCTTGGCGGCGCTCACCGCGCGTTTGGCGATGGCCCAGCGATGCACCTCGGAGGGACCGTCGTAGATCCGGAACGGGCGCACCTCGCGCGAGAGTCGCGCCAGCGGCAGATCGGCGGAGACGCCGAGCCCGCCACACATCTGCATACTCCGGTCGACGATGCGGAAGATCGCCTCGGCGGCATAGGTTTTCGCGATCGAGGTGGCATTCGCGGCGGGCTCGCCACGGTCGAGTTCCCAGCAGGCACGGGTCAGCAGTGCGCGGGTGGCGGCGATGTCGATCTCGTTGTCGGCGATCATCTTCTGGACCATGCCGAGGTCGCCGAGGCGCGAACCGAAGCCCTCGCGGTGCGCCACGTGCGCGACCGCGACGTCATGACCGCGACGCGCGGCGCCGAGCCAGCGCATCACATGGGTCATGCGGGCGGGGCCGAGCCGCACCTGGGCGTATTCGAAGCCTCGGTCGACTTCGCCCAGTACCGCGGACTCCGGGACGAGAAGGTCGTCGAAGAAGACCTCGCAGTGGCCACCGATCATCGACTTGTCGAGGGTGTCCAGATGGCGGCCGACCCGAATGCCCGGGCTGTCGGCGGGTGCCAGGAACATCGTGGCGCCACCGCGCCGGCCCGGCTCGCCCGAAGTGCGGGCCATGATGATGAAGAACCCCGCCCCGTCGGCGCCGGTGATGAACCATTTGTGGCCGGTGATGCGCCAACCGCCGTCGGCACGGACCGCGCGGGTGCTCAGCGCGGAGGGGTCCGAGCCCGCACCCGGCGCCGGCTCGGTCATGGCGAAGGCCGAGCGCACCTCGCCGCGAGCGAGCGGGGCGAGGAACTGCTGTTTCTGCTCCGGGTCGGCGATATGGGCGAGCATGTGCACATTGCCCTCGTCGGGGGCGGCGATATTGAGGGCCGTCGGGCCGAACAGCGAGTAGCCCGCCTCCTCGAACACCGGGGCACGGTTCGACATGTCCAGACCGTGGCCACCGTATTCGAGCGGCGCGTGCGGGGCGAAGACACCGGCGTCACGGGCGGCCTGCTGGAGTTCGAGGCGCAGCTTCTCGCCACCGGCCGCGGCGATGTCGCCGTCGTGCGCGTCTTCGACCGGGAGCACGTGGTCGCGGACGAAGGTACGGGTGCGGTCGGCCAGCCGCTGCACCTCGGACGGATAGGACAGGTCGATCGGCACGGGTCCGCTCCTCGGCTCGGTTGCCGAACGATCGCTCGGCAAATATCTGTTACGACAGTCGCACGCGCGTATTCATGCTGTCAACAAGCCCGGTAAAGCCAAGATGCATGTTCAGCTATTCTGAACATCATGGATTCGACGGCAGCCGAACAGCAGGCGGTGGGAGCGCGGGTGCGTCAGACGAGGACCGCGGCGGGGTTGTCACTCCGGGCGACCGCCCAGCGAATCGGGGTCAGCGCGGCCACGCTGAGCGCCATCGAGACAGGCAAGACCGGCGCGTCGGTTCCGCGCCTGCGATCCCTCGCCGCCGAACTGGGCACGACGGTGGCCTGGCTGATCGGCGACCGGCGCACCACCGGCGCTGCTCCCCCCGAACCGCGCGCGACCGATTCGCGCCCCACCCACCTCGCCGGGAGCCCCGCCCACGGCGAAACCGGATCGCCCGACTCCGGCGCACCGGACTCCTGGCGTGAGTTCCCGCCCCTGGATCTCGACCCGGTGCTCGCCGCCGCCATCGATTCCTTCGTCGAGACCGGCTATCACGGCGCCACGATGCGCTCGATCGCCGCGCGGGCCGGCATGAGCGTGCCCGGTGTCTACCACCACTACCGCGACAAACAAGACCTGCTGGTCCGCGCACTCGACCTGACCATGGACGAATTGCACCGGCGGGTGCGCGCGGCACGCCTCGACGGCACGAACGGCCGCGAACGAGTGAGCCGTGTCGTCGAAGCGCTCGCCCTGTTCCACACGCACCACCGCGAACTCGCCTTCATCGGCGCCAGCGAGATGCGCAGCCTGAACTCCGCCGATCGCGACCGGATCACCTCCTCCCGCAACGAGATCCAATACCTTCTCGATGCCGACATCGACGCCGCGCTGACCGAGGCGAACCGATCGACCGCCCAGGCCCGCCACGCGGGACGTGCCATCGCGACGATGTGTACCGCACTGCCCCAGTGGTTCCGGCTCGACGGCCCGTCCTCTCCCGAACAGATCGCCGCCGCCTACGCGGACTTCGCCCTCGGCCTGCTCGGCGTGGTCGGCCGGCACCGATAGCGGAACCGTGGGACGGGCTTCAGCTCTCCGCCTTGCTGGTGATGTCGTCGAGGGACTCACCCATGGTCTCGGGCACCCGGCGATAGCAGAACACCAGCGACAGCGCGGAAACGACCGCGAAGAGGAAGAACATCGTCGACGCTCCCCAGAGTTCGCCCAGCGGCGGGAACACCAGGGAGACAGTGAAATTGCCCATCCAGATGAGGAAGGTGCAGATACTCATCGCGGTGGCGCGGATCGGGGCGGGGAAGATCTCCGAGATCAGCAACCAGGTGGGCACCCCGACGCCGAGCTGGAAGGCACAGACGTACACGATCATCAATGTCACCAGCACATAGCCGGTGGCAGTGCTCTGCGTGAGACGTTCCATCAGACCCATACCGACCAACGCGACGACCATGATCGCCAGACCGAGGAACATCGGTGGGCGCCTGCCGATCTTGTCGACCAGGCTCATGCCGAGCATCACGCCGATCACCGCGCCGACACCGATGCCGATCGACGAGGTGATCGCCGCATTGTCACCCATCCCCGCCTGAGCGAGAGTGGACGGTGCGTAGTAGATGACGGTATTGACGCCGACGAATTGCTGAATCAACGCCAATCCGATTCCGGTGTAGAACAGCGCACGCACCTTCGGTTTCCGCAACTGGTCGCTCAAACTGTCCTTGACCGCCGCATCGGCAGCCTCGGACTGTTCGATCTCGGCGATCGTCGGCTCGACATTCTCCGGGTAATAAGACCGTTCGAGCACTTTCTTCGCATCGGCGGTACGACCCTGTTTCAGATACCACCGTGGTGAATCGGGCATGAAATACATGCCGATCACGAGCGCCGCCGCCGGAATCGCCGCCATCGCGAGCATGAGCCGCCAGTTCCCGGTCGGGGCGAGCAGCGCGTTGACGATGTAGGCGAGCAGCTGCCCGCTGGCGATCATCAGCGAGTTCATCGACACCAGGCGCCCGCGATAGGTCGGCGGGGAGATCTCGGAAACGTACATGGGGACCACCAGCGAGGCCGTACCGACAGCGACGCCGAGGACAAGGCGGGTGATGATCATGACCGTGGCATCGGGCGCCAGCGCCTGGGCGAGCGCGCCGAGGAAGAACAGGGCGCCCGCGAACAGCAGCGTCGTCCGCCTGCCCCACCGGTCGGCCATCCAGCCGCCGGTGATCGAGCCGATCGCGGCGCCGATGAGCAGCGAACTCGTGATGACGCCGACCTGGGTCTGGCTCAGTGCGAAATCAGGCGTGAGGTAGACGAGCACGCCGGAGATGACGCCGGTGTCGTAGCCGAACAGCGCGCCGCCGAGCGCGGCGATGACGACGACAGTGAGCACGAACTTCTTGATCCTGGCCCGCATCGCCGCCCGCTCCGGGGAATCGGGTGGCGTCTCGACCGCTGATTCGGTGGCAGGGGACACCATCACCGTCTCCGGTCCGTCCTGGACGGTGTGCGGTACCCGGACCGAGGTATCGGTATCCGGCCCGATCAGGCGTCCGCCGGAAACCTGCGCCACAGGCACGGTGGAGTTCAAGACGGCGCCGCGCCGCTCCGGCTCCTTATCGGTGGATCCACAAGGGGAATCGGGCATGTCCACACCTCCGCCGGATGGAGTAGGTCGATTCCTGCACCTTAATCGAGCGCGGAAGGGTTCGCGATAGCTCGAAATCCACGGATATTGCGTCCACAAATCAGAGGTAAGGGCGATCGGGGAATGTATCCCACCCCCTGCGTGGGATACATTCCCCGATCAACACACTCTTATCGGAATCGCCGCCGACCGAAATACTCACCGTTTGCCCGGATCGGAGAAAGTGTCGCGTAGCTGTCCGACACCATCCATCCGTCAAACCGCAATCACCGGATGCCGCTTTTGCCGGGTTGTCACGAATCTCGTCGACACTCGGCTATCGACGATGCAGCGACCGGACGGTGGCCGCACCCCAGAGCATCAGGCTCGCGGCCGCGGCCATATAGAGGAAGTAGGCCAGCACAACCAGGACGGACCCGTAGTTGCCTACCCAGTCACTCAGTCGCAGCAGGCCGACCACACCGAGGCCGAGCAGGATCAGCCCGAGGATCAGCCCCGGCATCGCCAGCGGCGCGATGGGCGATTCGATCGCGGAGGTAGAGGAGACGCGGCGGCCTCGCTCGGTAACTGACAGATTGCTGTTCGATTCGAAGTAGATGCTGCTCATAACAACACGTCCCCTTCCGGACAGCCGCCCCGACACGGCCGATAAGTGATCTATACCGGATCTTTCGATGACCGCCACGCCGCAGCGGAAGTGCGGGTCGTCCGCGACCCCGGATCCCTGTCGACCCGGTCCCTGATCACGAACGGTTAACGTTCAGCAATTACAAGCTTGCCAGCCGGGCCAAACAGAGAAAAGATGGTGTGATCTGCATCACATCGAACTCCTGTGCGACACGATCTGATAACGTGCGTTACATTTCGTCGGAATACGGGCCGGAACTGGCGAAAACCTCACGCAACTGGGCATCTGTTCAATAAGCCGACACTGCTGTCATTTATCGAACCGTTACGGCCCTGACGTGGGAAAACACACACTCCCGCCTCCCGCGATCCAGTTGGTACCTCCCCGAGCCACCGACACGGCACCGTGACGGAAACCGCTCAGCGAACGCGCTCCTTCACCCGAAATCACCACGCCCCGAACAACTTCGGTGTCGACGCCACACAGAAACCGTGCCGAGACGCGGAAGTTCTCCTACCATGGGCCACGTCCCGCACCGCAGCACCGTACGAGGGGTCGTCGAGGATGAGCGACAACGCGCATGTGATCGACCAATCCAAGCCGAGCATCGCCCGTGTCTACGACTATCTACTCGGCGGCAAGGACAACTACGAGGTCGACCGCGCCGTCGGTGACCACTTCAAGGTGAACCTGCCCGGCTCGGTCGACATCGCGTCCACCAACCGCCGAGCCCTCACCCGTGCGGTGCGGGCCATGGCCGAGGCCGGGCTGACCCAGTTCCTCGACTTCGGCAGCGGGCTGCCCACCGCCGACAACGTGCACCAGGTCGCCCAGTCGATCGATCCCGACACCCGCGTGGTCTACATCGACAACGACCCGATCGTGCTCGCCCATGGTCGCGCACTGCTGGCGACCAACGACCACACCACCGTGATCCACGCCGACGTCCGCGATTCCGCGGCGATCAGGGCCGATCCCGAGGTCGCCCGGCTGATCGACTTCGACAAGCCGGTCGGGCTCATCTTCAGCGCGATCCTGCACCACCTCAACGACGAGGAGGACCCGCAGTCGGTGGTCGCGTACTGGGCGGAACAGATTCCCGTCGGCTCGCGCGTGTTCATCTCTCACTTCCGCTCCGGCGACAACGCCGAGACCATCGAGGCCGAGTCCAAGCTGCAGTCGACCTTCGGGCGCGGCCGGTGGCGCACCGACGCGGAGATCACCGCGCTGTTCGGTGATCTGCGCGTGCAGGCCCCCGGCGTGGTCGCCGCGGCCCGCTGGCATCAGGTGAACGAGGATTCCGCACATATCGGCGCACCCGATCGGGACCTGTCGGTCTGGGAGGAACTGATCGTCTCGGCGATCGCCGAGAAGCGGTAGGACCGATCGCCGAGGCTCGAAACTTTCCGGCCGCGACTTCTGCGTGGGTTCGAACGAGGGAACGCGTCACGTCGGCTATCTTGATCTAGTTTTTCGATGCTGCTGGATCGTTCGTGTCGCTTCGCCGAAATCGCGTGCCGCGTGAGATCCACGCCTCGCGCTGTCGGCGACCCTCTCAGACGAAGGGACGCCGGTCACCATGCCCGCACCCGTTATCCTCCACGGCCGCATCGCACGGCTGGAGCCGCTCGCACCTCACCACGTTCCCGGACTGAGCGCCGCGGCCGCGGCGCTCGACGGACCGGCCGGGTTCACCGTCGTCCCGCACGGTGACCAGGAGGCGCGCACCTATGTCTTCCAGGCCGAAGCGGCGCAGCTGGCAGGCACAGCGCTGGCCTTCGCGATCGTCACCGTCACCGACGAGTGTGTGGTCGGGGCGACTCGATTCGCCCGGCTCGACTACTGGCAGGGACCACTGACCTGGCCGTTGTCCGCCGAACCGGTCACCTCGGTGCCCGGCGGGGCGATCCCCGACGCCGTCGAGATCGGCAATACCTGGCTCACCCCCGCGGTGCGGGGCGGTCAGGTGAATCTCGACTCCAAGCTGCTGCTGCTCACCCACGCCTTCGACAGCTGGGGCGTGCGGCGGGTGACCCTGCGCGCCGACGCCCGCAACCTGCGCTCCCGGGCTGCGATCGAACGCCTCGGCGCGGTGAGTGACGGTGTGCGCCGGGCACATTCGCGTGGGCTCGACGGCGCGGTGCGCGACACCGCGTTCTATTCGATCCTGCACGACGAATGGCCGGGGGTGCGCGGACGGATCATCGAACAACTGGCCGCCCGCGCTGCCCTGCGGGGCGCGCCGTTGATCCCGGCGACCGCGGCGGCGTTGCGGCCGTTGGCTTCTTCGCCGATCGGTTGAGGTCTCAGCCCGGCAGCGACTCGATGCGGTCGACGATCAGGTCGGCGAGTTCGTCCGGACGCTCCTCGGGCAGCCAGTGCGAGCCGTCGAGCACCGCAAAGCGATAGTCACCGGTGACGAATCCGCGGGTCAGCTCGGCACCACGGCGGGTCAGCGCCGCGTCGCCGGTGCTCCACACGTGCGTCACCGGCACGGTGACGCGTGCCGTCACCGCGCGCGGTGTGATCAGCGCCAATGCGCGATACCAGTTCAACGCGGTGGTGAGAGCTCCGGTGTCGATGATCTCGGTGTGCACGCGGTCGATCGCGTCGGCGGACATGCCCGATTTGGCCAGGATCTGGTCGAAGACGCCGGGCCGCGCGCGAATCAGGCGCTCCGGGAGCACCGGCAGCTGGAACAGCGCCATGTAGGACGAGCGAAGGAGCTGATCGCTGCTGATCATCGAGCGGGCGAAGGCGCCGGGATGCGGCACCGACACGGTCACCAGCGTGCGGACGAGTTCGGGGCGGGCCGCGGCCACCGACCAGGCGACCATCGCGCCCCAGTCGTGCCCGACCAGATGCACCGGACCTCGGTCGATGTCCTCGATCAACGCGACCACGTCGTCGACGAGTTCGGGCACGCGGTAGGCGAGGCGGCCGGACGGCCGAGCACCGGGTGAGTACCCGCGCTGGTTCGGGGCGATGGTGCGGTAGCCGCGCGCGTTGAGCAACGCGGTGAGTGGCTGCAACGAGGTCGCGGTCTGCGGGAAGCCGTGCAGCGCAACGACGACGGGGCCGTCGGGCGGTCCGGAGTCGACGACGTCGAACTCGAGTCCAGCCCTGGTGAAAGTGGTCAACTGGGTGCTCAACGAACCCTCCGATCCAGTAACTTACTTATCGGTAAATTACTCGGGGCCCGTGCCTGGCGTCAACAGCGCTCACCGTCCTGTTCCCCCGTGCACGACGGCGACTTCCGCACCACCGAGGTCGAAGGCCCGGTGCAGGATACGCACGGCTTCGTCGAGGTCGGTGTCGCGGACGAGCACGGAGATGCGGATCTCCGAGGTGGCGATCAGGTCGAGGTTGATGTTCGCCGCGGCCAGTGCCTCACAGAAGCTCGCGGTGACGCCCGGATTGTTGCGCATGCCCGCGCCGATCAACGAGACCTTGCCGACGCGATCGTCGTAGCGAACATCGGCGAAGCCGATCTCGGCACGGCGGTCGCGCAGCAAGGCGACCGCCCGCGCGCCGTCGGCGGCGGGCAGGGTGAAGGTGATGTCGGTGCGGCCGGTCCCGGTGTTCTGCACGACCATGTCGATGCCGATCTCGGCGTCGGCGACCGCGCGGAACACCTCGGCCGCGTAGCCGGGCTCGTCGGGCAGACCGACAACGGTCACCTTGGCCTCGTTGCGGTCGTGCGCGACGCCGGTGAGCACGGCCTGGTCGGCGGGGATATCGGCCATCGAGCCGAAGACGGTGGTGCCGATCGCGTCGGTGTAGGACGAGCGCACATGCACCGGCACCTGGTAGCGGCGCGCGTATTCGACGCAGCGCAGCATGAGGACCTTCGACCCGCAGGCGGCCATTTCCAGCATCTCCTCGTAGGAGATCTGGTCGAGTTTCTGAGCGTCGGCCACGATGCGCGGGTCGGCGGTGAAGACTCCGTCGACGTCGGTGTAGATCTCGCAGACATCGGCTTTCAACGCCGCGGCCAGCGCGACCGCGGTGGTGTCGGAACCGCCACGGCCCAGCGTGGTGACATCGTCGCTGTCCTGGCTCACACCTTGGAACCCGGCCACGAGCACCACCTCGCCGTCGTCGAGTGCGCGGCGCACCCGGCCCGGGTCGACTTCGATGATCTTGGCGCGGCCGTGGGCGCCGGTGGTGATCACGCCGGCCTGCGAGCCCGTCAACGATCGCGCTTCCGCACCAAGTGCATGAATCGCCATGGCCACCAAGGCATTCGAGATCCTCTCACCGGCGGTGAGCAACATGTCCAACTCGCGCGGTTCCGGCGCGGAGGCGATCCGGCCCGCCAATTCGAGGAGCTCATCGGTGGTATCGCCCATTGCCGAGCAGACCACCACCACATCGTGCCCCTGCTTCTTCGTCTCCACGATCCGCTCGGCGACCCGCCGGATCCGCTCCGCGGTGGCTACCGACGAACCGCCGAATTTCTGCACAACCAGGGCCATCCCGAGTCCTCTCCCCTGCTCCCCCGCACGCGATCCGCGGGTGACCCCTTCGAGTATCCAGGCAATCCGGGCACGGCCGTACCAATTCGGCAACGAAAACGACTGCCGCCGAATGGTTTCGGCGGCAGTCCTCGATCACGTGAGCACCGCAACCGTCATGGCGGCCGCGAAAATGACGCGCTGCTCGTCTCGTTCTAAGACAACTGGATCACCGCGGTGGCGGCGACGATCACGAACGTGGTGTGAGCCGCGGTGCTGTTCGGTACCCGACTGGTCCGCCGCCCGGTGGCAGCGGACCGCTACCACCGGGCATTTCCAGGTTTCTGGCGTATTCGGGTCGCCCTCGGGGTGGCGGACCGTTGGCCATCCTCGGAGCACCGATCCCGGGCTGCGGATCAGATCGTGCGCGGATTCCAAGTCGTGACGGCCCAGATGACCACCACATCGAGCACGATGATCAGGATCGACCACGCCGGATAGTAGGGCAGCCACAGGAAATTCGCGATGATCGACAGTGACGCGATGACGACCGCGACGATCCGCGCCCAGGTCGCGCCGCCCATCAGCCCCAGCGCGCTCAGCGCGAGTACGATCCCGCCGATGATGTGGATCCAGCCCCATGTCGTGGTGTCGAATTCATAGACGTAGTCGATGCCGACGACGAACAGGTCGTCCTTGGCCACCGCGGCGATGCCCTGCAGAACGGACAACACGGCGACGACCAGGAGCAGGATCGCGGCGCCGATGGAAGTGCCTGCGGCGAAACCCTGCTGGACCGGATGCTCGGTTTCCGATAAGTGAGCCATCATGAATCCTTCCGTAGAAGACCGACGACCAACGTTTCCCGATGGCAGCCGCGAGGGCCTCACCCGAAACGGATGAACCGGATCGCCACACGGGCCTGCCCGTCGACGCCGCGCCCGCGAGCTCGCCGGCGCGCTGACCCCTCGGCAGCGCCACCTCGACTACAGGCTGAAGGCGATCGCTCGCAGGATCAGGACGGCGATGAACACGGCGGTGAAGGCCAGGTCCAGGGAGAAGTCACCGATCCGGATCGGCTTGAGCACCTTGCGTACCGGGGCGATCACCGGTTCGGTCGCGGCGTGGGTCACCTCCCTGGCTTTGCGTGCCCACTGGGGACCGTTGCCCAGCGCATCGATCCAGTCCACCACCATCCGGGCGATCAGCAGCACCAGAAAGACTGTCAGCGCGTAGCCGACCAGGGTTCCCACAAGACTCATGACGCACTCCCTCGCGGAGGCCTCAGAGGACCTCTTACCGCTCTCAACGTGCCCGACATTGCCAAGGTGTCCACCACCCGGTTGTTCTCAGTCGATTATCAGGCCCGCGGCCACGTTCTTCGTGGTGATCGCGGGCGCGGCGTGGTGCGTCCGAGCGGTAATGGCGAGCGGCGACGCCTATTCTCCGTGGCGGGCGTCCGTCGGCTCGTAGCGACTGGTGAAGTCGAGAATGCGGGCAGTCACCGGCTTCGGGATCTCGTGGAACAGGCCGTGCCCGGCCCCGCGGAAGATCTCGACTTCACAGGTGGGCACGTTGTCGCGCAGGCGTTGTTCGGCAAGTTGCGAGTCGACCACCAACGACTCCGACCCGAGCAGTACCAGCGTCGGCATGGTGATCGTGGCCAGCCGCTCGTCGGTGAACATCTTCGGGTAGCCGATCGAGGGTGCGTATCCCAGCGCTGCCTTCACCCCGTCGAATTCCGCGTCGGTCAAGGTGACGCCGGGGTTGAGCCGCGCGTTCATCGCACGCAGGTTCTTGTCCGTGGGCCGGGCACCGACCCGGATCATCGTCCACAGCAGGCTCCACTTGATCTTCGTCAGCGTGCCGCCCGGCTCGAGCACGGTCAGGCTCGCCAGGCGGCGCTGCGTAGTGGTGGCGATCGCCATCGCCTGCCAGCCGCCCTGCGAGTAACCGACCAGGTGGACCTGGTCGACGCCGAGCCCGTCGAGAACCTCGCCGAACCAGGTACCGAAGCCGTTTTCGTCGATCGGTGCGGTCTGCACGCTCAGCCCGGGAGCGCCGATCATTTCGGGCATGTAGACGACGCGGTCACGAGCGAAATCCTCGATGACGTGGTTCCAGGACAGGCTGTTGGCGCCGAGTGAGTGCATGAGCACGATCGGGACACCCTCTCCCGCACCAGATTTACGGACACGAGTGGAACCGAAAGAAGTGGAGACCTCGAGCAGGGTCGACGGCACCGTCCACTGCTTTTCCAGTTCTCGATAGGTCCGCAGGTACTCCTCGCGCGCCTTGTCGTTCTTGAATCGCCCGATCTTGGCCATGACCACCCCTGTTTCGCGTTGGTGATATCACCGTACCACATAGATGGTATGGGCGTACCATGAAAATCCGCCAGGACAGTAGGAGGAGCGATGCCACGTTTGGCCGACCACGAAGAACGGCGCAGATCGATCACCGGTGCTGCTCGACGGGTCATCGCCCGGGGCGGACTGGAAGCCGCGACCTTCCAGTCCGTGGCCGCCGAAGCCGGGGTCTCGGTGCGGTCGGTGCAGTACTACTTCGGCACCAAACGGGAGTTCCTGCTCGCCACGCACCGTGCTGTCGTCGAGGATTCCGGCGCCCGGATGGCACAGGGATTCGCGGCTCTCGGGCCGGACGCCGGTCCCCGCGATATCGTGCGCACGATCCTGATCTCGGTCCTGCCCCTCGACGAGGCAAGTCGGCGCGACGCCGTCATTCTCGGCATCTTCCACGCCGCGACACTCACCGGCCCCGACGTCGAATCCGCCGATACCGCGGGCGCCCCGAACTACATCATCGACGCGGTCGCGGGACAACTACGGCAGCTGCGCGGTCCTGACGCCGACGAGAAGACGCTCATCGCCGATGCCGAGGTGATCCTGCTCGCCGTCGGCGGGCTGACGCAAGGAATGCTCACCGACGACCACTATGCCGCGCGCGCGACACACTTGGTCGACCATCTGCTCGACCGCGTACTCGACGCCTGAAAAACGAAGAGCCCCGGCGATATTCGCCGGGGCTCACTCGTCTGACACTCGAACTACTTCTTACGTTCCTTCTTCTCGCGCACACGCACCGAAATGCGCACCGGCGAACCGTCGAATCCGAACTCCTCACGCAGGCGGCGCTCCAGGAAGCGGCGGTAGCCTGCCTCGAGGAACCCGGTGGTGAACAGCACGAACGTCGGCGGGCGGGTGCTCGCCTGGGTGGCGAACATGACGCGGGGCTGACGACCGCCACGCATCGGCGGCGGGGTGGCCGCGATGACTTCCTTGAGCCAGGTGTTGAGGCGGCCGGTGGAGATGCGCTTGTCCCAGGACTCGAGCGCGGTCTCCATCTGCGGTACCAGCTTCGCCACGGCGCGGCCGGTGTGAGCCGAGATGTTGACCCGCTGCGCCCACGGCACGCGCACCAGATCGCGATCGATCTCGCGCTCGAGCATGTAGCGGCGGTCCTCGTCGACCAGGTCCCACTTGTTGAACGCCAGCACCAGCGCACGACCGGACTCGGCGACCAGGCTGATCACGCGCAGGTCCTGTTCGGTGATCGGCACCGAGGCGTCGATCAGCATGATCGCGACCTCGGAGGCTTCCAGCGCCGACTTCGTCCGCAGCGAGGCGTAGAACTCGGTGCCGGTGGCATTGGAGACCTTGCGGCGCAGACCGGCGGTGTCGACGAACTTCCACGTCTTGCCGCCCAGCTCGACCAGCGAGTCGACCGGGTCGACGGTGGTGCCCGCGACATCGTGGACCACCGAACGCTCGTCGCCTGCCAGTTTGTTGAGCAGGCTGGACTTGCCGACGTTCGGCTTGCCGACCAGTGCCACGCGACGCGGTCCCGCGACGGCGGTACCTTCGCGCGGGGTCTCGGGCAGCGCGCCGAGCACGTCGTCGAGCAGGTCACCGGTGCCACGGCCGTGCGCGGCCGAGACCATGCGCGGTTCGCCCAGACCCAGCGACCACAGCGAGGCCGCCTCGATTTCGACCTTCTGATCGTCGACCTTGTTGGCCACCAGGATCACCGGGATCTTGGAGCGGCGCAGCTTGCGCACCGCGGCCTCGTCGGTCGTGGTAGCTCCGACGGTGGCGTCGACGACGAGCAGGATGGCGTCGGCGGTTTCCATCGCCACCTCGGCCTGGCGCGCGACGTGCTGCTGCAGACCCTTGGCGTCGGGTTCCCAACCGCCGGTGTCCTGCACCATGAAGCGGCGCCCGGCCCAGTTGGCCTCGTACGAAATGCGGTCACGGGTGACACCGGGAACGTCTTCGACCACTGCTTCGCGGCGGCCGAGAATGCGGTTGACCAGGGTCGACTTGCCCACATTCGGGCGTCCGACCACGGCCAGCGTGGGCATGGCGACGTGCTGTTCGCCTTCGCCGTCCCCATCGATGTCGAGGACTTCCCATTCGGACTCGTCGGTCCAGGTTCCGTCGCCTACGAGAATCTCTTCGATCATCGCGGACCTCCTGTCGTGGCCGAAAGCTGCTGAGCCACCACGCGATACAGCTCCTCGATGGTCTGTGCCATCGTCAGGTCGCTGGTGTCGACGAGCACCGCGTCGGCGGCGGGGCGCAACGGCGACACTGTGCGGGTGGAGTCGAGGGTGTCGCGGCGCTGCACGTCGGCCAGCACGGCCGCGTAATCGTCGCCGCGGCCCTCGCGGATGTTCTGTGCGTTGCGCCGCTCGGCGCGTGCCTCCGCGGAGGCGGTGAGATAGATCTTGGCGTCGGCGCCGGTGAGTACGACGGTGCCGATATCGCGGCCTTCGACCACGATGCGTCCGGCCATCGCCGTGATCTCGCGTTGCATGGCGACGAGCTGCTCGCGCACCTGCGCCACCGCGGAAACAGCGGAGACGGCCTTGGTGACAGCGTCGCCGCGGATCTCCGCCGAGACGTCCTCACCGTCGAGTTCGATCACCTCGTGGCTGGGGTCGGTACCGATCGAAAGCGGCAGTGCCGCAACGGTTTCCGCGATCGCAGCCGAATCGGTCAGCTCGACACCCGCACGCAGCACGCGCAGGGTCGCGACCCGGTACATGGCACCGGTGTCGAGGTAGCGGGCGCCGAGGCGCGCGGCGAGCCGACGCGACACGCTGGACTTACCGGTGCCGGAAGGACCGTCCATCGCGACGACGAGCGTCGCGTCACCGGTCATCCGGTCGCCGGTGAATTCCAGGGGAAAGTCCACACCGTTCACAGCTGCACCGCCTCGTAGAGTTTGCCGATCTCGTCGCGGCCGAGCACCCGCAGCGTGCCGGGACGCTGGTCGCCCAGTGCCACCGGGCCGAGGTGGGTGCGCACCAGCCGGATCACCGGGTGGCCGACCTCGTCGAGCAGCCTACGCACGATGTGCTTGCGGCCCTCGTGCAGCACGAGCTTCACCAGCGACCGGCCCTGGTATGCCTCGAGCACCATGAACTTGTCGACCTTGGCGGGTCCGTCCTCGAGCTCGACGCCTTCGCGCAAGCGCTTGCCGACCAGGCGGTAGTTCACCTCGCCGTCGACGGTGGCCAAGTAGGTCTTGGGAACTTCGAACGAGGGGTGCATCAGTCGATGCGCCATCTCGCCGTCATTGGTGACCAGCAGCAGGCCCTCGGTGTCGGCATCGAGACGGCCGACGTGGAACAAGCGCTGACCAGCGGCGATCCGCTCGGCGATGATATCGCCGACGCAGGGGCGCCCCAGGTCGTCGGACATGGTGGACTGCCAGCCCCTCGGCTTGTTCAGCACCAGGTGCACCAGCTCGTCGCGGACCACGACACGGGTGCCGTCGACGCGCACGACCGCGTTCTCGGCGTCGATGCGCAGACCCTGCTCACGCACGATCTTGCCGTCGACCTCGACGCGACCGGCCGCGATCATCTCCTCGGCGGCGCGACGCGAGGCCACACCCGCCTTGGCGAGAACCTTCTGCAACCGTTCGCCTTCGCCCCAGGGAAGCTTCTTGGGCCCCTCGGTGACGTCGGCGTGCTGGTGCCGCGCGGGCTTGGCGTTGTTCAGGATCGTCGGAGCGACGACCTTCTTCTGCGGCTTCGTGGACTTCTTGCGAGCCGCGAAGGCTTGAGTGCCTGCCGAAGCGCCGCTGCGCTGACCAGCTGTGCCTCCACGCTGTCCGCGGTCGGCGTCACCACGCGGGTAGCCGCCACCGCTGGAGGCACCGGTGCTGCGACGGTCATCACGCTGACCTGCGCCTGCGGGGCCACCTCGACGGTCGTCACGCTGGTACCCACCGGCGGACGCGCCGCGACCGGCCGGGGCGCCGCGTCGATCGTCGCGCTGATATCCACCGGTCGAACTGCCGCGACGGTCACCACCGGTGGACGCGCCGCGACGGTCATCACGCTGGTACCCACCGCCGGTGGATCCACGACGACCGCCGGACTCGGCGTCACGCTGGAAACTGCCTGCGGACCGGGCTGCTGTCTGATTGCCGCGCTGGAAGCCACCCGCGCCGGTGCCGCGCCGGCCCGGAGCCGCTGCGCGGGAGCCACCCTGCCCGGTGCGCGCACTGTCGCCGCGGTTGCCCGCGGTTCGATTCGCGCCACTGCGGGGCTGGTCGCTGCGATTTCTTCGATCCGGTGTGCCATCTCGGCGAGCGGAATTATTCATCTGTCCTGTCAATCGTCGGTGCCGAGGTCCATGTCGGACTCGGCGGGTTTTTTCAGCCTGGTGAACCGGGGATCGGTTTCCAGGCTCTCGCTGATCTCGTCGATCAGATCGACGCCGGGAAGCAGCGGCGCCAGCAGTGGCAGGTCGCCGAGAGAGGCGAGCCCGATCCGTTCGAGGAACAACTCGGTGGTGCGGTACAGCGTGCCGTTGGTTTCGGGGTCCTGACCCGCTTCCGCGATCAAGCCTCTGGCCAACAGCGTGCGCATCACTCCGTCGACGTTCACCCCTCGGACCGCGCTGACCCGCATGCGGGTCACCGGCTGGCGATAGGCCACTACCGCCAAGGTTTCCAAGGCGGCCCGGGTCAGTTTCGTCCGGGCCCCGTCGAGCAGTACCCGCTCGACATAGGGCGCGTACTCCTGTCGAGTATAGAAGCGCCATCCGTCACCGACGAAACGCAGGTCGATGCCGCTGCCGCGCGCGCTCAGTTCCGCCGACATCGCGCGCAGGACGGTTTCGATCCGCTCGCTGGTGTCGTCCAAGGCCGCTGCCAGCTGTTCTGTGGGTGCCGGGGCGTCGACAACGAGCAGCATCGCCTCCAGTGCCGACCGCAATTCGAGGTCGTCGAGTGGCTCGGAGGTGAATTCCGCCACTGCCTCTGTCATCCGTAATCCTCCTCGAAGGTCAACGCCGCTGCTTCCGCGTCAGGGTCGAGCTCGCCGAGCCAGCTGACAGCCAACGGCCCGAGCGGATCGGGTTGGTCGAAGGCGATGGTCTTACCGCGGTACAGCTCCAGCAACGCCAGAAACCGCGCCACGATTTCCACCGGGACTGTGCAGTCGACCACCAATTCGGCGAAGGTGGTCCAGCCGCCCGGCCCGCGTTCCTTCAACAGGGCCAGCACCAGCTCGGCCTGCTCGGCGACCGAGATGGTGTGCATGTGCAGATGCCCGAGCCCGACCTCGGCGACCGGACGTGGCCGGAAGGCCGCCGCCGCGATCTCGGCGAACGCGGCGATATCCACCCCGAGGGTGACCTCGGGCAGCAGTCCTTCGAACTGTTCCTCGAGCGCCACCGAGCGCGGATACCGGCGCAGGGCCGCGGCTTCCAGCTCGGCGAGCAGTTCGGCCACCTGCTTGAACGCACGATATTGCAGCAATCGCGCGAACAGCAGGTCGCGCGCGTCGAGGAGTTCGAGATCGTCGGCGTCGGTCATCTCACCCGAGGGCAGCAGCCGGGCGGCCTTGAGGTCGAGCAAAGTGGCGGCGACGACGAGGAATTCGGTGGTCTGATCGAGAATCTTGTCCGCGCGCAGCTTGGTGTTCTCGGCCAGCTCGGCGGTCAGGGCCTTGGTGTAGGCGATGAATTCGTCGGTGACCTGGTGCAGCGCGACTTCGGTGACATCGAGTTTGCGCGAGCTGATCAACGTCAGCAGCAGATCGAACGGCCCCTCGAAATTGGTGAGCCGCAGATGAAAACCGGATTTGTCCGCGGCCGGCACCGCGTCTTCGGGTACTGCTTGCACCGCAGGTGTAGCTCCGATCACCGGCCAGACCGGTGGATGACTTCACGGGCCATCGCTCGATACGACTCGGCGCCGCCCGATTTCGGCGACCAGGTGGTGATCGGCTCCCCGGCGACGCTGGCGTCGGGGAAGCGCACGGTGCGTGAGATGGCGGTGTCGTAGACCAGGTCACCGAACACCTCGACCACCCGCGACATCACCTGACGCGAATGCAGCAGGCGCGCATCGAACATGGTGACCACGATGCCGTAGAGGCTCAGTCGCGGATTCAGACGGTCGCGCACCTTCTCGACGGTGTCGTTGAGCAATGCGAGCCCGCGCAGCGAGAAGTACTCGCATTCCATCGGAATGATCACGCCGTCGGAGCAGGCCAGCGCGTTGACCGTGAGCAGACCGAGCGAGGGCTGGCAGTCGATGAGGATGTAGTCGTAGCGATCGCGCACGCTGTGCAGGGCGCGGCCGAGCGACTGTTCGCGGCCGACCTCGTTCACCAACTGGATCTCGGCGGCGGAGAGGTCGATGTTGCTGGGTAACAGGTCCATGCCGTCGACCTTGGTGGTCTGCAGCACGTCGTCGACCTTGGCCTTGCCGCCGATCAGCAGGTCGTGCACGGTGAGTTCGAGGTCGTGGTGTGCCACCCCGAGCCCGGCCGAGAGCGCACCCTGGGGGTCGAGATCTACGAGCAGCACCCGGCGACCGTACTCGGCCAGTGCCGCACCGAGATTGATGGTCGAGGTGGTCTTTCCGACCCCGCCCTTCTGGTTGCACATGGCGACGACGAGTGCGTCGCCGTGTCGCTGGACCTGGGGTGGATCGGGCACCAGTCGCAGCGGGCGCCCTGTCGGGCCCATCTCGACGGCCTCGGCGACCTCTTCCGGTCCACCGTCCCACGGTGTTTCCGCTGTCGTCACGATCCGCTGCTCCTTATACGTTTTCCTTGCCGGTAACCCCTGTCGAGGGTAGCGAGGCCGATCCGGGACCGGCTCGCTTTCGTACGGTCCAACTCTGGGTAGACGCTACCGCTCGGACCGGTGAGGTACAGCATGGCAACGCCGGGCGTGTTCGCACGATACCTGCTCAGCGGGTATCGGAGGTGCCGGTTCACGTCGCACGGGGATGGGCAGTGGCCCACACTTCACGCAGGGTGCTCACCGTCACGAGCGTGTAGATCTGGGTCGTGGTCACCGAGGCGTGGCCGAGCAGTTCCTGCACCACCCGCACATCGGCGCCGCCGTCGAGCAGATGGGTCGCGAAGGAGTGACGCAGGGTGTGCGGCGAGACCGTCGCCCCGATTCCGG
Source organism: Nocardia sp. NPDC058114 (assembly GCF_042884695.1). NCBI lineage: Bacteria > Bacillati > Actinomycetota > Actinomycetes > Mycobacteriales > Nocardiaceae > Nocardia > Nocardia sp. NPDC058114. Next base: position 100,971 of record NZ_JBHVTK010000015.1, read on the forward strand.
CGCGTTCGGCGGCGGTCTGCAAGACCTGCCACGCGCTCTGCCGCGACAGTCTGCCGCCGCGGGCGTTGAGGAAAAGAGCTCCGCCGGAACCCTTTCCGCTCGCGGCGAGAGCGGGTCGACCGCGCACCAGGTACGCGTCGACAGCCGCGAGCGCCGGGCGGCCGATCGGGACGAGGCGCTGCTTTCCGCCCTTGCCGTGCAGCACCACACAGCGTTGCTCGGCGTCGATGTCGTCGACGTCGAGTCCCACCATCTCCGAAATCCGCGCGCCCGTGGAGTAGAGCAGCTCCAGCAGCGCCCGGTCACGCAGTCCGCGCGGGCCACCGTCGGAACCGTCCGGTTCGCCACCCGCCGATTCGAGAAGTCGCAGAACCTGGTCGTAGGGCAGTGCTTTGGGCAGCCGGCGACCCGGCGCGGGTGGTTTCACCGCATGCGCCACATCGGTATCGGTGAGTCCCTCGGCGGCGGCGAACCGGTGCAGTCCGCGGACCGCGATCAACGCCCTCGCCACCGAACCCGCTGCCAGCGCGGGATAGTCCGCTCCGCCGGCGCGCAACGCCATGGTGAATTCGGCGACATCGCCCTGGGCCACCGCGCCCAACGATTCGACACCGCGCCCGGTCAAGAAAGCCCGATAGCGGGCGAGGTCACGACGGTAGGCACCGAGGGTGTTGCGCGCGGCTCCTCGCTCGACCGCGAGATGGTCGAGATAGGCGGCTATCTCCCGCTCGAGCACGCCCTCGCCTGTCTAGTCCCCGCCGACCGCTGCGGTGTTCACGCGTGATTGCCGTGCGTCGATGCCGCCTCGGCGGCCTTGCGCCGCAGGAACGTGATCGGCTGACCGGGCCACGGTGCGTCGGGTGCGCGCAACGGAACCCCGCTCGCCTCGGCCGCGGCGTAGGCGAGCACTCCCGCGACCGCGGTCGCGTTGACGATCTCCCCCGCCAGCGCGGCCCGCACCGCCTCGGCGAGTGGCATCCGCACCAGCTCGAGATCAGCTTCCTCGTGCTCGGGATCGGGCCGGTCGGTGGCGCTGAGACCGGTCGCGAAGAACACCCGCAGCGCCTCGTCGGTGAAGCCCGGCGACAACGCCACATCCACCAGCACCGACCACTGCGCGGCGGCGAGGCCCGTCTCCTCGGCCAGCTCACGCTTGGCCGCGGTGAGCGGGTCCTCACCGTCGATATCGAGCAGCCCGGCGGGCAGTTCCAGCAGCCTGGTGCCGATCGGATGCCGGTACTGACGGATCAGCACCACGTTGCCGTCGTCGTCGAGCGCGAGCACCGCGACAGCACCGTGATGCTCGATCACCTCACGCTCGGCGACCCGCCCGTCCGGCATCCTGACCTGATCCTGGCGCAGAGCCAGGATCGCGCCGCTGTAGAGCACCCGGCTCGACACCGTCTCGAAGTCGTGACTACCGGGCTCGCTCATGCGTTCCTATCGCCGATCTTCCTAGGCTTCCGCGGTGGCCTGCTCCGCGAGCTCTTCCTCCGGGAAGTCTACGGGAAGCCGTTCGGCCAGTTTGTATTTCAACGCGGCGTTGATCAGCGCCGCGAACAGCGGATGCGGCCGGGTCGGACGGCTCTTGAGCTCCGGATGCGCCTGGGTGGCGACGAAGAACGGATGCACCGAAGCCGGGTACTCGACGAACTCCACCAGGTGCCCGTCGGGCGAGGTGCCGGAGAAGACCAGCCCGCTCTTGGCGATGGCATCGCGGTAGGAGTTGTTCACCTCGAACCGGTGCCGGTGCCGCTCGGACACGTTCTCGGTGCCGTACGCCTGCGCGACGACCGAGCCCTTCTTCAACGTGGCGGGGTAGGCGCCCAGTCGCATGGTGCCGCCCAGATCGGCTTCGCCGGCGACAACGTCTTCCTGGTCGGCCATGGTCGAGATGACCGGGTTCTTGGTGTCGGGCTCGAATTCGGCCGAGTTCGCGTCGGCGATACCGACCGACCGCGCCGCCTCGATGACCACGCACTGCAAACCGAGGCACAGGCCGAGCAGCGGGATACCGCGACGGCGGGCGTAGCCGATCGCGCCGAGTTTGCCCTCGATACCGCGGATGCCGAACCCACCGGGGATCAGCACCGCGTCGACGTCACGCAGCGCCGCCTGCGCGCCGACCTCGGTCTCGCACTCGTCGGACGGCACCCAGCGGATGTTCACCTTGGCGCGATGGGCGAAACCACCCGCACGCAACGCCTCGGTCACCGACAGGTAGGCATCGGGCAGATCGACGTACTTGCCGACCAGCGCCACCTCGACAGTCTCCCGCGGCGAATGCACGCGATCGAGCAGATCGCCCCACACCGCCCAGTCCACATCGCGGAACGGCAGCCCCAGCTTGCGCACCACATAGGCATCGAGGCCCTCGCTGTGCAGCACCTTGGGGATGTCGTAGATCGACGGCGCGTCCGGCGTGGAGATGCACGCCTCCACATCGACGTCGCACATCAGCGCGATCTTGTTCTTGAGACCCTGCGGGACCTCGCGGTCGCAACGCAGGATCAGCGCGTCGGGCTGGATACCGATATTGCGCAGCGCGGCCACCGAGTGCTGCGTCGGCTTGGTCTTGAGCTCACCCGAGGGCGCCAGATACGGCACCAGCGACACATGCAGGAAGAACACATTGTCGCGACCCACATCGTGACGGATCTGGCGGGCCGCCTCCAGGAACGGCTGCGACTCGATGTCACCGACGGTGCCACCGATCTCGGTGATCACCACGTCCGGCACATGCCCCTCGAGATCGGGACCCTGCATCGCCAGGATGCGGCTCTTGATCTCGTCGGTGATATGCGGAATGACCTGCACCGTATCGCCCAGATACTCACCGCGGCGTTCCTTGGCGATCACCGTCGAATAGATCTGGCCGGTGGTCACGTTCGCGTCCATCGTGAGATCGCGATCGAGGAAACGCTCGTAGTGCCCCACGTCCAGGTCGGTCTCGGCGCCGTCTTCGGTGACGAACACCTCGCCGTGCTGGAACGGGTTCATGGTGCCCGGATCGACATTGAGATACGGGTCGAGCTTCTGCATCGTCACCCGCATGCCGCGCGCGGTCAGGAGCTGACCGAGGCTGGAGGCGGTGAGACCCTTACCCAATGAGGAGGCGACGCCACCGCTCACGAAGATGTGCTTGGTGGCACTTTTAGCCTGATTCCGTTGATGACCCACGGACCACCACTGTACCGCTAGTCCGCCTCTCCGCGTATTTTGCCGGTCGTTAGCGGGCGGCGTGTTGGGTTCGCGGTGGTGAGGTTCTCACTCAGCGGGGCATGGCTACCAGTGTCAGCGATGTCGCTGTCGGGCCTGTTCCGTAGCGGCCCGCGCCGCCGGTCAGTTGTTCTGTCAGGGCGAGTGTTGTTGTCACCCGGCCGATTTCGCGGTCGATGTTGTCGACGGTGGTAACCGTGGTCGCGAGGGGGGCCTGGGCTCGGACGGTGGCTATCGGGGCGTTGCCCTCGGCGGCTCCTTGGCGACCTGCGAGGACAGTGCCCGCGGCTCTTGCTCGGAGGGCTGCGGTGAAGCGGGCGATAGTCGCGCCCTGGCCGGTGTCGGGTTCGACACCGTTGCCGGTGATGACCACGGCCAGTTGCGCGGGTCTCGTCGGCGGGTCGGTGTAGGTGAGGAAGTCGCCGCCCCGGAGGGTTTCGAGGATCAGAGACAGTTCCTCGGGGGTGCTGCGGGGGTGGTTGGACACGGGGTCTTGAAGCAGGGCAAGGCCGAGGAGGTCGCCCGCGAGGCTGCCCTGGTCTACGGCGCCGGTGTTCAGTTGGGCCCCCGCGGGGACGATATTGGTCAGGGTGGAGCGCATGCGGTCGCCCTCCCCCGCGTCGACGAAGGACTCCGTCAAGGCGATGCGGCCGGTCACTGTGGCGCCCGCGGTGCGCAGGGAGTTGCTCACGCCGTCGATGTCGGCGGGATCGGCGTCGGGGGTGGTGAGGACGACGACGGTGCGATCGGCCAGGGTGCCGTCCAGGATGCGCCCCGCCGAGCCCGTGATGAACTGGTCGGCGGACTCGAGGCGGGCGGTGAGCTGGGCGTTCTGCGCGGTCAGTTCGTCTACCTGGGTGTTCAGGTCGGTTTTGTCCGACCGGAGGCCCGAGATCATGGTGCCCGCGAGGGTGTGTGAACCGAGCACCACACCGACCGCGAGCGCGAGGAAGATCGCCGCGATCGAGATGGCGTGTTGACGCAGCGAGATCACAGCAGACCACGCACCCACAGGACGAAGCTGTTCCAGTACTCGATCGCCCAGTCCAGCACCTCGGAACCGTTGTGCGAAGCCAAGATCACCACCACGATCGCCACCAGGGCGGCCAGCACCACCAGCGCCACCGCGGCGCCCGCGGAACGATGCCGGTACAGGGTGGACACCGCGTTCGCGTCGACCAGCTTCGCGCCGACCTTCAATCGGGTCAGGAAGGTAGCCGGATTGCTGTCACGCCGGCCACGGTCGAAGAAGTCCTCGAGCGAAGCGGGCGCGCCCGCCAGCACGATCAGCGACGCGCCGTGATGGTCGGCCAGCATCAACGCGAGATCGGTCGGCGAACCCGACGACGGGAACGTCGTGGCGCCGATCCCCAGGTCCTGGATGCGCTCGAGGCCCTTGGCATGGCCGTCGGTATCGGCGGGCAAAATCATCTCGGCGCCGGATTTCAACGTCTCCGTGCTGATTTCGTCGGGGTCACCGACGATCAGGTCGGGCGTGTACTTGAGCTTGCGCAAGGTATCGGCGCCACTGCCCACACCGATCAGAATCGGCGCGTACTCCTTGATGAACGGCTTGAGCCGCTGTAATTCCGCGAGATGGCCCGAACCGTCGGCGATGACGACCACGTGCCGGTTACGCATGTCCAGCTCGATATCGGGCACGCCCACACCATCGATCAGCAGCGCGCTCTCGGTACGCACGAATTCGGTGGTGTTGCCCGCGAACGCGTCGAGGTGATCGGCGAGTCCGTTGCGCGCCTCGATCATCCGGTCTGCGATGGCCGTCTCGTCGAACTCGATGCCCTCGACCAGGACCTCGGGTTCCTTCTTGGTGAGCCTGTCGGCGTAGACGATGCCGCCGTCGATGCGGACCTTCGACCCGTCCTTGATCCTGCCGAACGCGTCGGAGGACACCGTGTCCATCAGCACGATCCCGTTGGCCACCAACACCTCTGGCCCCAGGTTGGGATACCGCCCGGAAATCGAGGGCGAGGTGTTGATCACCGCGAGCACCCCCGCCTCGACCAGCCGATCGGCGGTGTGGCGGTCCAGGTCGGTCGCGTCGAGGACGACCACGTCCCCGGGACCGACCCGCCGCAGCAGTCGTCCGGTATCGCGATCCACCCGGGCGATCCCGGCGACACCGGGCAGCGTTTCCGTGTTCCGTGACAACAGCGCCGGCATCTTCATGAGGCCGATGATGAAGCCAAACCCTCAACCTTTGGTGGAGGCGCGCCGGTCGGAGCACGGGTGCCGACTACCCGTATGCTCCGGGTCACAGACATTTCGGACAGGAGACACATCCATGCCACGTAGCACCGTCGAAACGGTCTTCGACGCACCTCGCGACATCGTCTACCGCCTCTTCACCGAGCGTGAGGCCGTCAGCCCGTACCTGCCGATCCAGGTCAAGCTCATCAAAGCGGGCGATCCGGCCACCGGCGTCGGCGCCCAGCACCTGCTGGGTTTCGGCAAGGTCGGCGTCACCGAGGAGATCACCGCCCTCACCCCCGGTGAGCGGATGGAATACAAGATCGTCAAGGGCGCCCCGGTCAAGCGCCACGTCGGCACCATCACCTTCGCCGATACGAGTGAGGGCGGTACTCGGGTGGTCTACACGATGGAGTCGGAGCCGTCGCTGCCGGTGCCTGCGCCGGCGCTGGAGTTCGGATTGCGTCAGCTGACCAATCAGCTGATCGGCGGGGTGCGTAAAGCACTGCGCTGAGGTTGGTGGGGCTCGGGACTCGGTGATCGGTAGTCCTGGAGGCACTGGCTGTATTTTTGGCGCGCTGGCGCGCGCGTGTCCGCGGCCCTGATTGGCCCGCCGGTCAGGCACCGGGGCTTGCTCCTTCGTCGCCTACGCCCCGGCGC
>NZ_JBHVTK010000016.1:0-28023 GCF_042884695.1 Nocardia sp. NPDC058114
GGTCAGGCGCCGGGGCGTAGGCGACGAAGGAGCAAGCCCCGGTGCCTGACCGGCGGCCCCTCAGGGCCGCGGACACGCGCGCGCCAGCGCGCCAAAAACACAGCGTCAAACCGACCTGGGACTACCAACCCTTGTCAGCCGATCCGCCCGAGCACCAACTCCCCCGGCTTCCCATCCGGCGCGGACTCGATCGTCACAGCCCCCTCGAGCGCCGCCAAAGCCCCCGCAAATGCATCCGGCGTATCCGTGTGCAACGTCAACAGCGCCTGCCCCACCACCACCAGGTCCCCCGGCTTGGCATGCATCTCGATCCCGGCGCCCGCCTGCACCTTCTCCCCCTGACGAGCACGCCCCGCCCCCAACCGCCAAGCAGCAACCCCCACCCCCATCGCATCGAGCCGGGTCAGCACCCCACTCGATTCGGCCCGCACGATCTCGGTATGCCGGGCGACGGGCAGAGCAGCGTCCGGATCCCCACCTTGCGCCTGAATCATCGCCCGCCAGTGATCCATAGCCCGGCCGTCAGCGAGAACATCAGCAGGATCGATATGCAGCCCGGCTTGCGCGACCATCTCTCGGGCGAGCGTCAAAGTCAGCTCGACCACATCCGCAGGTCCCCCACCAGCGAGCACCTCCACCGACTCGGCGACTTCCATCGCATTACCCGCAGTCCGCCCGAGCGGAGTATCCATCGCGGTCAGCAAGGCGACCGTGTTCACACCCGCATCGCGCCCGAGTTCGACCATCGCCGTCGCGAGTTCGCGAGCGCCGTCGAGAGTCTTCAAGAAGGCGCCCGACCCGACCTTCACATCCAGCACCAGCGCCGCTGTCCCCTCGGCGATCTTCTTGCTCATGATCGAACTCGCGATCAACGGAATCGACTCGACCGTCCCCGTTACATCCCGCAGCGCGTAGAGCCGCTTGTCGGCCGGCGCCAGATCAGCACCCGCCGCGCAGATCACCGCGCCGATCGCCGGGTCGGCCAGGATCTCCCGCATCCGCGGCACCGTCACATCGGCCTGCCAGCCGGGGATCGACTCGAGCTTGTCCAGCGTCCCACCGGTGTGCCCGAGCCCTCGCCCGGACAACTGCGGCACCGCGGCCCCACACGCGGCCACCAGCGGAGCCAACGGGAGGGTGATCTTGTCGCCGACCCCACCGGTCGAATGCTTGTCGACGGTGGGTCGCGGCAGGTCGGTGAAGTCCATCCGGCTGCCCGACCCGATCATCGCCGCCGTCCACCGCGCGGTTTCGCGCCGGGTCATCCCCCGCCACACGATCGCCATGGCCATGGCCGACATCTGCTCGTCGGCCACGGTCCCCCGGGTGAACGCGTCCACCACCCAGTCGATCTGTGCGTCGGACAGCTCGCCGCCGTCACGCTTGGTAGTAATGACCGAAACCGCATCCAGTGCCGTCATGGCGCCAAGTCTGGCACTGCTGCCCGGCTACTGCTGCCCGGCCGCCAGATCATCCGGTCCGAAGGCGTAGGGCAGGAGCTCCGACAGCGGCTTCGGGCCGTCGGCGTGGTCCACCAGTAGTTCGCCCCCGCCGTGTTCGAACAGCAGCTGACGACAGCGCCCACAGGGCATCAGGATTTCGCCGCGAGAATCGGTCACCGAGACGGCGACGAGACGGCCGCCACCCGACGCAAATAAGTTACCGACGAGTACGCATTCGGCACACAGGGTTAGCCCATATGAGACATTTTCCACATTGCATCCGCTCACAATTCGGCCATCCGCGCTGAGAGCAGCGGCGCCGACGGGGAAACCCGAGTACGGGGCGTACGCCGACCCCATTGCCCGAATTGCCATGTCATGCAACGTATTCCAGTCGATTTCGGGCACCGATAACCTCCAGCCGATCCCGCCGAACACCGGGAAACAGGGGCCGAAACACCAGTATCCGGCATCGAGAAAGGTAAACCTAACTCGCCTGTTTTACGCGCAACGCACGGCACGCCGAATTAGTTCCGCGAAACAGAGGGGATTAGAGTTCACCGAAGATCGGTTCAGGTTCCCGGCGGCGGGCCAGCGCTCAAGAATACAGCGCAGCCACCTGGGCATTTGCCTCTCCACGCATGCCGGCGTCGGATCTGTGACCGGGTCCATCAACGACGTTGGAGGCACCGCACTCTATGACCACGATAGAAGCTCCGGCTCCGGCCCAGCCGAAGCGGAAGACGCTGTACCGCGGCGACCCTGGCATGTGGTCGTGGGCGCTGCACCGGATCACCGGTGTCACGCTGTTCTTCTTCCTCTTCGCGCATGTGTTGGACACGGCACTCGTCCGGGTCAACCCGGATACCTACGACCACGCGATCGAGCTCTACAAGAACCCCGTCGTGGCGTTGATGGAGATGGGTCTCGTCGTCGCCGTCCTGTTCCACGCCCTCAACGGTGTCCGGGTCATCCTGGTCGACTTCTGGTCCCAGGGTCCGCGATTCCAGAAGCAGATGCTGTGGATCGTCCTCACCATCTGGGTTCTGGTCTCCGCCGCGGGCGTCGGCCGCCAGTTCTTCTACCTGCTGACGGAGCACTGATATGTCTGCACCTGTCCTCGGCAAGTCCTACGATCGCCCGGCCAGCCTCGACTCCCCGCGTTCGCCGCGTGGCAAGTCGAACGGCAACTTCGAGAAGTACGCATGGCTGTTCATGCGCATCTCCGGCCTGTTCCTGATCGTTCTCGTGCTCGGCCACATGTTCATCATGCTGATGATCGACGGCGGCGTGAACCGGCTGAACTTCGCGTTCGTGGCCGGTCGCTGGTCGAGCCCGTTCTGGCAGTTCTGGGATCTGTCCATGCTGTGGCTGGCTCAGCTGCACGGCGGCAACGGTCTGCGCGTCATCATCGACGACTACTCGCGCAAGGACTCCACCCGGTTCTGGCTGAAGGTCATCCTCGTGCTGTCGATGATCCTGGTCGTCGCCGTCGGCACGTACGTCATCTTCACCTTCGACCCCAACATCACAGGTTAGGAACAGGCCACCTCGCATGAGTGAATCCCGTCCGATTCAGGAGCATCGCTACGACGTGGTCATCGTCGGCGCCGGTGGCGCGGGCATGCGCGCGGCGATCGAGGCCGGCCCGCGCGCTCGCACCGCGGTCCTGACCAAGCTGTACCCGACCCGTAGCCACACCGGCGCGGCCCAGGGTGGCATGTGCGCCGCGCTGGCCAACGTCGAAGAAGACAACTGGGAATGGCACACCTTCGACACCGTCAAGGGTGGCGACTACCTCGTCGACCAGGACGCCGCGGAGATCATGGCCAAAGAGGCCATCGACGCGGTCATGGACCTGGAGAAGATGGGCCTGCCGTTCAACCGCACGCCCGAGGGCAAGATCGACCAGCGTCGTTTCGGTGGCCACACCCGTGACCACGGCAAGGCGCCCGTGCGTCGCGCGTGTTATGCCGCCGACCGCACCGGTCACATGATCCTGCAGACGCTCTACCAGAACTGCGTCAAGCACGACGTCGAGTTCTACAACGAGTTCTACGTGCTCGACCTGGTGATGACCGAGTCCGATCGTGGCCCCGTCGCCACCGGCGTCGTCGCCTACGAGCTGTCGACCGGCGAGATCCACATCTTCCACGCGAAGTCGATCGTGTTCGCCACCGGCGGCTCGGGCCGCATGTACAAGACCACCTCGAACGCGCACACGCTGACCGGTGACGGCATGGCGATCGTGTTCCGTAAGGGCCTGCCGCTCGAGGACATGGAGTTCCACCAGTTCCACCCGACAGGCCTCGCCGGCCTGGGCATCCTCATCTCCGAGGCCGTGCGTGGTGAAGGCGGCATCCTGCGCAACGCCTCCGGTGAGCGCTTCATGGAGCGCTACGCCCCCACCATCAAGGACCTCGCGCCGCGTGACATCGTCGCCCGCTCGATGGTGCTCGAGGTGGCCGAGGGCCGTGGCGCCGGCCCGAACAAGGACTACGTCTACATCGACGTGACCCACCTCGGCGCCGACGTGCTCGAGGAGAAGCTGCCCGACATCACCGAGTTCGCGCGCACGTACCTCGGCGTGGACCCGGTGACCGAGCTGGTGCCGGTCATGCCGACCTGCCACTACGTCATGGGTGGTATCCCGACCAAGATCCGTGGCGAGGTGCTGCGCAACAACACCGACGTGGTGCCCGGCCTCTACGCCGCCGGTGAGTGCGCGTGCGTCTCGGTGCACGGCGCGAACCGTCTCGGCACCAACTCGCTGCTCGACATCAACGTGTTCGGCCGTCGCGCCGGCATCGCGGCCGCCGAGTACGCCAACCGCACCGAGTTCACCGAGATGCCGGAGAACCCGTCGCAGATGGTGATGGACTGGCTCGAGCTGATCCTGTCCGACCACGGCAACGAGCGCGTGGCCGACATCCGCACCGAGCTGCAGGCCACGATGGATGCGAACGCGGGCGTGTTCCGCACCGAGGAAACCCTCAAGAAGGTCCTCACCGATATCCACACGCTCAAGGAGCGCTACACCCGGATCACGGTGCAGGACAAGGGCAAGCGCTACAACAGCGACCTGCTCGAGGCTGTCGAGCTGGGCTTCCTGCTCGAGCTGGCCGAAGTCACCGTCGTCGGCGCGCTCAACCGCAAGGAATCGCGTGGCGGCCACGCTCGCGAGGACTACCCGGACCGCGACGACACGAACTTCATGCGGCACACGATGGCGTACAAGGAGGGCCCGGAGCTCATCTCCGAGATCCGCCTCGACTTCAAGCCGGTGGTGCAGACCCGCTACGAGCCGATGGAGCGTAAGTACTGATGACTGCTGTTATCGAACCCACCAAGCAGAAGCCGGCGCCGGTCCCCGAGGGCTCGGTCATGGTCACCGTCAAGATCGCCCGGTTCAGCACCGAGGACGACAAGGGCGCGCACTGGGACTCGTTCCAGGTGCCGGTCCTGCCGACCGACCGCTTCCTCAACGTGCTCATCTACATCAAGTCCTACCTGGACGGCACCCTCACCTTCCGGCGCTCCTGCGCCCACGGTGTGTGTGGCTCCGACGCCATGCGGATCAACGGTGTGAACCGGCTGGCCTGCAAGGTGCTGATGAAGGACATGCTGCCCAAGGGCGACAAGACCCTCACCATGACCGTCGAGCCGATCCGCGGCCTGCCCGTGGAGAAGGACCTCGTGGTCGACATGGAGCCGTTCTTCGACGCGTTCCGCGCGGTGAAGCCGTACCTGATGACCTCGGGTAACGAGCCCACCCGCGAGCAGATCCAGAGCCAGGCCGACCGGGCCCGCTTCGATGACACCACCAAGTGCATCCTGTGCGCCTGCTGCACCACGTCGTGCCCCGTGTACTGGACCGACGGCAGCTACTTCGGCCCGGCCGCGATCGTGAACGCCCACCGCTTCATCTTCGACAGCCGCGACGAAGGCGCCCGCGAGCGCCTCGACATCCTCAACGACGTCGAAGGTGTCTGGCGCTGCCGCACCACCTTCAACTGCACCGACGCGTGCCCCCGTGGCATCGAGGTCACCAAGGCGATCCAGGAAGTCAAGCGAGCCCTGCTCTTCACCCGCTGACCTTCTCGCTTGTCAGGCCGTCCACACCGAAAGGTGTGGGCGGCCTTTGTCGTTGGTCGGCACTTGCGGGGAATGACGACAGGGTGGATAGTGTTACTATCCATAGTAGATAGTGTCAGTATCCATTCTGGGAGTACTTATGATCACCCTCGTCGCCCTGGTCGGCTCGCTCGTTGTCTTTCGCACGCTCGGAGCGCTCGGCGTAACCCGTTTCGCCTCGTGGTCCGCCGGCGCCGCCCACGCACTGGCCGTCATGCTGGTGATGACGGGCACCGCGCACTTCATGCCCGCGAGCGTCACCGTGATGCCCAACTACGCCGACATGGTCGCCATGATCCCGCCCTTCGTCCCGTTCCCCGGCTTCATGGTCCTGGCCAGCGGCGTCCTGGAACTCCTCGCCGCGCTCGGCCTGATCCTCACCCGCACGAGGTGGATCGCGGGCTGGGCCCTGGTGCCGCTGTTCCTCCTGCTCCTCCCCGCCAACATCTACGCCGCCCTCAACGACATCCCGTTCGCGGGCGAGCCCGCATCGCCCCTGTGGCAGCGAATCCCGGAACAGGCGCTCTACATCGGGTTCGCAGTATGGGCGACCCGATCGGCACCCCGAGTCCTGCCCGCACTACGACGACAGGAGCCGTCGCCGATCTGAACGCCTGACCGACAAAGGCCATCAGCGTCGAATGATGTTGGTGGCCTTCGTCATTGACAACCAGTACCCCTACCTCGTTCTGACACACCATGTCCCGTCAGACGCACTAGCGGTAATGGGAGGCCGCGTCCAAGACGGCGGTTCGATAGGAACGGCCGAAGAGGACGGCGTGGGCCAGGAGGAGGTGGAGCTGATGGAGGGGGATGCGGGTTTGCCAATCGGGGGCCAAGGGGTGGACGTCGTTGTAGGCGGCGACGATTCGGGGGAGATAGGGGGCGCCGCCGAAGAGGGACAGGGTGGACAGGTCCGTTTCGGGGTGGCCGCCGTGGGCGGCGGGGTCGATCAGCCAGGGGGTGCCGGAGGGGCCCCAGAGGATGTTTCCCGGCCAGAGGTCGCCGTGGATTCGGGCAGGGGCTTCGTCGGGGGCTTCGATGTGAATCGATTCGATGTGGGTGGCGTCGGCGGGGTCGAGGGCGCCCGCGTCGACGGCGAGTTTCAGGTACGGCAGGATTCGGCGTTCGCGGTACCAGGTGGGCCAGTCCTCGCCGGGGGTGTTGTCGAGGGGCAGACCGGCGAGGAAACCCGTGGCGGCAGCGCCGAATTCGGGGGCGCCCGCGCTGTGGGTCACCGCCAATCCCGCACCGAATCGCTCGGCGGCAGCGGCGGTCGGCTCAGCATGGTCGACCCACTGCATCAACAGCAGTTCATCGGTCTGCGCGTACAACTCCGGCACCGCGACACCACCGGCCTCTCGCAGCCAGCGAAGCCCTTGCGCCTCCGCCGCGAAGAGTCCGGACGGAGCGGGCGCCCGCTCGGCGGTCGGGGCAGCGGACACCCCGCCGGGCCAGGTCTTCAGGAACAGATGCGTCCCGTCGTCGAGCAAGATCCGCTCGGCGACGCTGATCGACCCACCCGCGACGGGCGTCGTCCGCAGCCGCTGATGAGCGAGGAACGTCGGAAGCAGGTGCGGGTGCGCACGCAGAAACGGCAGGTCCACGCCGCCATCTTGCCCAGGACCGCTGGTGGTGGTCGGCGAATCGGAGGATCCCGGGCCGGACCACGCCTCCCGAGCCCATCGAACCAGTTTGTGAACAGGTATTACTAAACACTGTTCATAAAGGGTTCCGACGTGGTTTCATCGTGGTGAACGTGTTCCACATCACGGTGCGAAGTCCGCGCACCGGATCGAAGGAGACTGCCGTGACCAGCACAAACATCCCCGCGGGATTCGATTTCACCGATCCCGACCTCCTCGCCAGCCGATTGCCGATCGAGGAGTTCGCGCAATTGCGGCGCACCGCGCCGGTCTGGTGGTGCGCGCAGCCCGACCGCGCCAGCGGGTTCGACGACGGCGGGTACTGGGTGGTGTCCAAGCTGGCCGACATCAAGGAGATCTCGAAGAATCCGGAGGACTTCTCCTCGCACGAGAACACGGCGATCATCCGGTTCAACGAGGAGACCACGCGCGAGCAGATCGACATGCTCGGCAACATGCTCATGCTGAACCTGGATCCGCCGCAGCACACCAAGATCCGGCGCATCGTGTCGAAGGGCTTCACCCCGCGCGCGGTGGAGAATCTGCGGGCCGCGCTCACCGAGCGGGCCGAGAAGATCGTGTGGGAGGCCAAGAAGTCCGGTCGCGGCGACTTCGTCGAGCAGATCGCGTGCGAGCTGCCGCTGCAGGCCATCGCCGAGCTGATCGGCGTGCCGCAGGAGGACCGCATGAAGCTGTTCGACTGGACCAACCAGATGATCTCCTACGACGATCCGGAGTTCGAGGGCAATCACCACACCGCGACCGCCGAGGTGATGGGCTACGCCTGGAACATGGCCGAACAGCGCCGCGGCTGTCCGGCCTCCGACATCGTCACCCAGCTGGTCAACGCCGACGTCGACGGCGAGCACCTCGGTTCGGACGAGTTCGCATTCTTCGTCATCCTGCTCGCGGTGGCGGGCAACGAGACCACCCGCAATTCGATCACCCACGGCATGAAGGCCTTCGTCGACAACCCGGACCAGTGGGAGCTCTACAAGCAGCAGCGCCCGCGCACCGCACCGGACGAGATCGTGCGCTGGGCGACGCCGGTGACCGCGTTCCAGCGCACCGCGACGCGTGACCTGGAACTGGGCGGGCAGCAGATCAAGAAGGGCCAGCGGATCGGATTGTTCTACAGCTCGGCCAATTTCGACGAAGACGCCTTCGCCGACCCGTTCCGGTTCGACGTCCTGCGCGATCCCAACCCGCACGTCGGCTTCGGCGGCACCGGAACGCACTACTGTGTCGGCGCGAATCTGGCCCGCCTGGAGATCGACCTGATGTTCAATGCCATTGCCGACGCGATGCCGAACCTGCGCCAGGTCTCCGATCCGGTGCGGCTGCGCAGCGGCTGGCTCAACGGCATCAAGCGGTGGGAAGTCGAATACGCTTGAACCGACACATGATCGAAGGGGTGGCCGCTTGACGGGCAAGGCACGTGGCCGTGTGCCTGTCGTGACCGACGCCGATATCCGGCGGGTCACGCGGGCGCTGCTGGCCGGGCAAGGCCCCGATTCGGTCACCCTGCGGGCGATCGCACGCGAACTCGGCGTCACCGCGCCCGCGCTGTACCGGCACTATTCGTCGCGCGACGAGTTGATCGAGCGGATGCGGGTGGAGTTCTGCGCCGATCTGGCCGAGTTCCTCTCGACCGAGATCGAGCCGCTGCCCGACGACGGCGCGGTGCAGTTCCTGGCCATCTGCCGGGGGTTCCGGCACTGGGCGCTGGCGAACCCGCGGGAATTCACCCTGGTGTTCGCCTCGCCCACCTCGGGGCGGCCGATGATGCGCCGCTTCGACGAACCCTTCGGCCGGATCTTCCTTGCCGCGGCGGGCAGGCTGCTGGCGAACTTCGAGATCGCCACCCCACCAGGCGAGACCATCCCGGCCGCGTTGCGCGAGGACCTCATCGGCTTCCAGACCGACCTGCTGGCCATGCTCTCGGAGTCGGGACAGAAGTTCCCCGCCGAGAAGCTGGATCTCGGCGTGACCTACCTGATGGTGCAGATCTGGGCCCGGCTGTTCGGCCACGTCACCCTCGAGGTGTTCGGCAACTATCCGATCCCCCTGGCCGATCCGGAGATCATGTTCGACGCCATGCTCGCGGATCTGGCTCGCACCACCGGTTTCGCAGGCTGAGGCGCCTCCGCGCCGTCAAGGCAGAGGTGGTGCGGTGGACCAGGTTTCGCCCGCGACCACGATGTGGTCGAGGTAGCGCAGACCTACCGTGCGGGCGGCTTGGTGGAGCAGGGTGCTGGCTCGGCGGTCGTCGGGGCTGGGGGCCGGGTCGCCGGAGGGGTGGTTGTGGACCACGGCGAAGGCTCGGCCGTCGTGGCGCAGGACGGTGTTGAGGATTTCCCGGACGGGGACGGCGACGTGGTCGATGGCGCCTTCGGCGACGAAAGCGCGGTGGCGCAGACGGTTCTGGGTGTCGCAGACGAGCACGAGAAGTCGCTCCACCCGGGCGCCCGCGAAGAGCGGGATCGCCGCTGCCGCGATGTCTTCGGGCGTGGTGAGCTGCGGTAGCGAATCGGTGGGCGTGCGTGAGCGGGTGCCGAGATGGAAAGCCGCGACGACCGTGGCGGCTTTGGCCGGGCCGATGCCCGCGCGAGCGGCCAGTTCTTCGGGGCGGGCCGCGGAGAGTTCGGCCAATCCGCCGTAGTCGCCGATCAATTGGGCGGCAACCTCCAACGCGGATCGGCCGCGAGTCCCCTGGCCGAGTAGCAGCGCCAGTAGCTCGCCGTCGCTGAGCGCGTGCGGGCCCAGCATCAGCAGCCGCTCGCGCGGACGTTGGGCGACAGGCAAACTCGCGATCGGAACCGACATCGTTTCCCCCTGCGGATCGGTGACTGACTGTCGATGATCGCAGGGGGTACCGACAAGTCCGGGCTACCCCTCGGCCACCACGTGGGTGACGAAACCCGAACCCGGATCCACCCGCTAGGTGGGCTCCGCGCTGAAAACCGAATCGGCCATCAGCCGTTCCAAATTGCGTAGCTGGCGTTCGTGCACAACGATGCGGCGCAGCGCCTCGTTGACGGTGGCATTGCTGTCGGCGGTGCCCATGATGTCGGCCGCAGCGGCCAGCAGGCGCTGATCGAGATCTATTCGCAGGTTGCGCACGCATCCTCCTCTTCTACGATCGCAATCTTGCGTGATGGCGGCTCGGCTCGTCCGCTAATTCACCGCGTCGTTACCGAAACCACGCGTTCGCAAGTCCACACAGCGGCAGTCGGCATCGGGCAGCAAGCACACAGAAAACACAGTTCACCGCCGGAATCCGACGGTGACCACCCCTGCAACTGTGCAGTTTGCGTAGTTGCCGGCGTGGTTGTTGTCGCGACGGGAATGCGGTGCTTGCCTGGAGTCATGTTCACCGAGGCCCAGCTCTACTCGCCGGTGACGCGCGAGCGTGACGGCGATGTGACGGTGCATCTGAGCGATGACCACCCCGGCGTGCACGACGAGCACTACCGCGCGCGCCGCAACGCCATCGCCGCGCTCGCACTCGACTACTCCCCCGGCGCCCCCGTACCCCACATCGACTACACCGATGACGAGCAGCGGGTATGGCGAATCGCCTCGGCCGAGCTGGCCCGCAAGCACGAGGTCTATGCCTGCCGTGAGGTCAGGGAGGCAGCGGGCAACCTCGCTCTCCCGCACGATCACATCCCGCAACTCGACGAGGTATCGCGGCTGCTCACCCCCCTCACCGGCTTCCGGTACGCGCCGGCCGCCGGCCTCGTTCCGCTGCGCGAGTTCTTCGGCTCCTTCGCCGAACGCACCTTCCACTCCACCCAGTACATCCGCCACCACTCCGCCCCGCTGTACACCCCGGAACCCGATGCGATCCACGAGATCATCGGCCACGCCAACCAGATCGCCAGCCCGCGTTTCGCGGCGCTGTACGAGACGGTCGGTGGCGCGGTGGCGCGGCTGGAGACCGACAGCGCGCTGAAATTCCTCGCCGATGTCTTCTGGTTCTCGCTCGAGTTCGGTGTGGTCAGGGAGAACGACGAAATCCGTTGCTACGGAGCCGGACTGCTGTCGTCCTATGGCGAGATCGACGAATTCCGGCACGCCCTGCTCCGTCCGCTCGATGTCGCGGAGATGGGCACCATCGCCTACGACATCACCCATTACCAGCCGGTGCTGTTCTGTGCGGATTCGGTGGACCAGATCGTCGGCGTGCTCGGCGAATTCTTCGCGACCATGGATGACGAAACACCGGCCAGACTCGGTCACCCCACCCGGGCTGTCTCGTAGCTATCTCCGAAAACGTTGCTACAGAACACAGTTCAACATTTTATGTTTCTCACTTGTTGGGACCCGACACACGCGACCGATGCGCGACTGTTACCTTCGACCCGTTCTTCGAGCTTTTTGAAAGGGTCGGGTAGACCGAAAATGACTGTGGACGTGACAGATACGCAGGCCGAACAGAACCCGGAACCGGAAGCGCCCCTGTGGCTGCAGGGCCGGGAAGCCGTGATCGCCGCCGCGGCGCCGGAGGAATGGCGCGGCAACGTTCCCGACTACGAACTGAGCCACGAGGTGATCCCGCGCGAGCGCAGCGTCGAGCACGCGCCCGGCTCGCTCGAGGCGATCGTCGAGGACCTGGTGAAGGTCTTCGAGATGGAGGTCTCGCACAAGGCCGACCCCGCGACGTGGCTGTCGGTGGTGGCCGACCAGTACCGAGGCCGGGTCAACGGCGGGACGTGGCAGGACGCCGAGGAGTTCGCTCGGATCGGCAGCTACAACATCCTGATCGGCGACAACCCGTACTACGACTCCGCCAACGAGACCTTCGACTCCTCGCACCACATCTTCCACACCGCCTTCCCCGGCGGGTTCTTCTGGGAGGTCCAGGAAGTGCTGTCGGGCCCGCCGTCGGTGAGCTTCCGCTGGCGGCACTGGGGCAAGTTCGAGGGCGAGTACAAGGGCCACCAGCCCACCGGTGAGCAGATCGAGATGTTCGGTGTGACCATCGCCCGCGTCAGCGAGGACCTGCGCATCCTCGAGCTGGAGCACTTCTACGACAACAACAAGCTGCTGGGCCCGCTGGCACACGGCTGCCCCGTGCAGCACGGCAAGGCCGACTAGTCAGGTCCGATCGCTGCCGTTCGGTGCGTCGTCCGGACCGAACGGCAGCCCGGCCTGCAGGAACCGCAGGGCGTGACCGACATTCTCGGCATTGACCGGCGTGGTGGTCACGATGGCGAGCATGGTGCCGATCATCGCGCCCGCGGCCACCCGCACCTCGAAATCGTCGGCAGCCCGGCCGGTGTATTCGGCCATCAGGTGCGCCGCCAATTCGATGCTGCGCTGGAATTCCAGGCCGATCGCCGGGCGCAGCTCCGGGACGTGGTACAGCAGTGCGTGCCGTTCCTGCTCGAAGGCCATGTCGGCGGCCGACATGGCCGAGAACACTGCCTCCGTGGCGTTGCGGAAGGCGGTCAGCGGGTGCAGGCCGCGCGGTTGCGCCTCCAGCGCTTCGATCATCAGCGCGTCCTGATCATCGGCGATGACCAGCTGTTCCTTGGTCGGGAAGTAGCGGAAGAAGGTGCTCGGGGATACCTCGGCCGCCGCCGCGATCTGCTCCACCGTGGTCTCGGTGTAGCCCTGTTCCCGGAACAGCCGGAACGCCTCGACCCTGATGGTTCGGCGGGTCCGCTCCTTCTTCCGCTCGCGTAGCGACATCTCAACCGACATGTATCGATTCTGCCGCATCCGTCTCGGTAACCGGTGCCGTCGGTCGCCGCAGCCACAGCGCGGTGCCGAGTCCGGCGACCAGACACAGCGCCGCGCACAGCCCGAGCATGGTGTCCATGCCCGTGACGAAGGCCTGCTGTACCTGCGCCAGCATCACCGGATCACCGGTCTCCCGCGCGTGGGCGACGCCCGCGTTGACACCGTCGGAGATCGGTGCGCGGTCGAGCGCGCCGAGGTCGGCGCGGTACCAGGTGGACAGCACGGTGCCGAGCACGGCAACGCCGATGGTGCCACCCGCCTGCCGAAGTGCTTGCAGCAGTGCCGAACCCGACCCGGAACCGGCGGCGGTGAGCTCCCCGAGCGCCATGCCCATGGCGGCGGGCATGACCAGACCCATCCCGATACCGAGCACTGTGGTCCACAGCGCGGTCAGGCCGTAACCGCTGTCGACCCGAGTGAGCGTGCCGAGCCCGATTCCGCCCGCGAGTACCAGGAACCCGGCGGTGAGCATGACCCGCAGGCCGAGCCGCGGCAGCAACATGTCGACCAACCTGCTGCCGATCACCAGCCCGCCGATCATCGGCAACAGCCGCAACCCGCTACCGAGCGCATCGACCCCGAGCACGGCCTGGAAATACTGCGGGACGGTGAAGAACATCCCGAACATGGCGAAACTGACGAGGATGGACAGCGCTGTACCCCAACGGAATCCGGGAGTGGCGAACAGCGTGAGGTCGATCAGCGGGTGCGCGGTGCGACGCTGCCACCACAGGAAGACGGCGAGCAGCGCGGCGCCCGCCACCACAACGAGCCACGCTGCGATGTCGCCCCAGCCCCGTTCGCCGATCCGGATGAAACCGTAGGTCAGCCCGAGCATGCCCGCCGCCGACAGCAGCGCACCCACGATGTCGATGCGAAAGCTGCTGTCGCCGTGTGATTCCGGCACCAGGGTCGCCACCGCAACCGCCCCGATGATCACCAGCGGCACATTGATGAGGAACACCGAACCCCACCAGTAGTGCTGCAGCAGCCAGCCACCGACGATCGGACCGAGCGGCAGACCGATCGCGGTCGAGGTGACCCAGATCGTCACCGCGCGTTGCCGTTGCGCCGGTTCGCTGAACAGCACCGGCAGCACGGCCATCGACAGCGGCATCATCGCGGCGGCGGCGACGCCGAGCGCCACTCTGGCCGCGATGAGCTGGCCCGCCGAATCGGCGAACGCGCAGGCCAGCGAGGCCACACCGAACAGCACCAGCGCTGCCAGCAGGACCTTCTTGCGCCCGTACCGGTCGCCTAGCGCGCCCGCGGGCAGCATCAGCGCGGCCAGAGCCAGCGTGTAAGCGCTGCTGAACCACTGCAGCGCAGCGGTATTCGCATCCAGGTCCACCGCGAGCGTCGGGATGGCCACCGTGAGCACGGTGACGTCGAGTCCGATGGTGAGCATCGCCACGGCCAGCGCGCCGAGCGCGAGCCAGCGGCGGGTGTCTTCCGTCCGCATATCTCCTCCAAATTGAGAGCTACTACTTTTTGATAGTAACTCTCATTTGCTAGTTCATGTCAATACCCTCGCCGAGTCCAAGCCTGTCAGCTCGTGGACCGGCGAACGCGCCACAGCAGCGACTACTAGGCTGCGAGGCGATGAGGATTCGTGAAGTCGGCCTGCGCGCCGCATGCCTTCTCGGTGCTGCCGTCACCGTCACCGCACTCGCAGGCGCTCCAGCCTTCGCCGTTCCCGCCACCGACGGCGGCTCGAGTACCACCACCACACCCCCGTTCACCACGCCGAACACCGACGACTGCCCACAGAAGACGCAGCCGCCCGCACCGATCGACACCTCGGAGGTGCCTGCGCCCGGCGAGCCGACACCGACCCAGCTCCCCGTCCCCTCCCCCGCCGTCGGCGGTCAGCGGATGGGCGATTGCGGCGTGATCGTGCCCGACGGCGCACCCCCGGTGCCCGCCGAGATCTCGGCGACCGCGTGGATGGTCTCCGACCTCGACACCGGTCGCGTACTCGCCGCCAAGGATCCGCACGGCCGCTACCGCCCCGCCAGCACCATCAAGGTCGCCCTGGCCATCGTCGCGCTGCGCAGCCTGGATCTGGACAAGGTCGTGGTCGGCACCCAGGCCGACGCCGATGTCGACGGCACCAGGGTCGGCATCGGCCCCGGTGGCCGCTACACCAACCGCCAGCTCATGCAGGCCCTGATCATGTGCTCGGGCAACGACGCCGCCCACGCCATCGCCACCCAGCTCGGCGGCGACAAGGCCGCCGTGGCGAAGATGAACGAGGTGGCGAAGTCGTTGCGCGCGTTGGACACTCGCGCGGCGACGCCGTCCGGCCTCGACGGGCCCGGCATGAGCACCTCGGCCTACGACCTGTCGGTGCTGTTCCGCGAGGCGATGAACATCCCCCTGTTCGCCGAACTGATCCACACCGAGCAGGTCGACTTCCCCGGGTTCCCCGCCGACCCCAAGATTCCCGACGACAAGGACCACCCCGGCTTCCCGATCGCCAACGACAACCAGCTGCTCTACAACTACGCGGGCGCGATCGGCGGCAAGACCGGTTTCACCGACGACGCCCGTCAGACCTTTGTCGCCGCCGCCGAACGCGACGGGCACCGACTGGTGGTCACCCTGCTCAAGGCCGACGTGCGCCCGATCCGGCCCTGGGAGCAGGCCGCCCGGCTGCTGGACTACGGTTTCGCCCTCGACACCCAAGCCAGGATCGGCAAGCTACCCGAATCAGGCAGCGAGGCAGTGCAACCCAGCGTTCCCCTGGCGTCGCCCCCGCCGCGCGCCGACGGCACCCGAGCCGACCCGGTCCAACCGGCACATCAGGGCGCCCGCATCGCCACCTTGATCGGCGGGCCCGTGCTGGTGCTCGTGCTGCTGCTCTGGGCGCGCAGGGCCTTCCGACGCAGGCGCTGACACCGAGGGCCGGGCGCTACCGCCGCTTGCCCACCAGCATCAGGGCCAGTGCCGCCACCGCCCCCGCCCCGAAGTAGGCGGCGCCGCTCCCGGTCGACATCCCGTGCTCGACCACCCGCGGCCGGATGACCACCGCGTCCGGCGGCGCGACCGTCGCGGCACGTTCGTTGTCCGACGACGTCGCCGCCCACGCCGTCGCGAACAGCAGGATCCGATAGGACATGTAGCTGAAGACCATCAGGCCGATGATCGACCCGAACGTCGCCCCCACCGGACTGGACAGCACCGCCCGCAGGTAGATCGCGGCGATGATCTTGAAGATCTCGAAGGCCACCGCCGCCAGCACCGCCGCCCGCGCCGCACTGCGCAACGACACCGGCTCGCGCGGCAGCCGCGCGATCATCCACGCGAACACCGCCCACGACGCGAGCAGTCCGAGCGCGATCGAAACCAGCCGCAGCACCAGACCCGCCCCGGGCAGATGATCCGCCCCCAGCAGCTCGAGCACCCCCTTGCCCACCCCGCTCGCCGAGACCGCCGACAAACCGAGCGACACCACGAAGGCCAGGCCGAGACCGATCAACGCGCCGATATCCGACAGTTTGGCCAGCCACCACGGCTTCTCGGGGCTGTGACTGGCCCACTGCTCGGTGAGCGCGGCCCGCAGGTTGGCGATCCAGCCGAGCCCGGTGTAGAGCCCGACCAGCAAGCCGATGACGCCGACCGTGCCGCGGGAATTGATCGCCTGTTCGATGAGGTCGTTGATCTGAGTGCCGAAGGAACTGGGAATCTTCTCGACGACCTTGTCCTGCAACTCGCTCAGCAGGTCCGGGTGCCCGGCCAGAATGAAACCGGCCACCGAGAACGCCACCATCAGCAGCGGAAACAGCGACAGCACAGTGAAATACGTGATGCCGGCGGCGAAGAAGTCACCGCGCTGGCTCTGGAACCGCCCACCGGCCCTGACCAGATGATCCAGCCAGGGCCTGCGCCCGATCTGCTTCTCGATGGCCGCCGAGATGTTCTCGATCAACTGCATGACACGCGCCCCTTCAGCGAAAACCTCAGGTGCGCAACGGGTCAGCGAGCGAGGAAGCCAACCCGGTCGTACACCTGAGCGAGTGTGTTGCCTGCGATCTCACGCGCCCGCTCGGCGCCCGCGGCCAGAATCCGGTCCAGTTCCGCCTGATCGGACAGGTATTCCTGGACCTTCTTCTGCACGGGCGTCACGAATTCGACCAGCGCGTCGGCCACCTCGGCCTTGAGATCACCGTAGCCCTTACCCTCGAAATTCACCTCGAGGTCGACGATCGGGGTTTCGCGCAGCGAGCTCAGGATCACCAGCAGGTTGCTCACGCCCGCCTTGTTCTCCGGGTCGTAGCGGATCTCGCGCCCGGTGTCGGTGACCGCCGAGCGCACCCGCTTGGCGGTGATCTTCGGGTCGTCGAGCAGGTTGATCAGCCCGGCGTCGCTGGAGGCCGACTTGCTCATCTTCGAGGTCGGGTCCTGCAGATCGAAGATCTTCGCGGTGCCCTTGACGATGTGCGGCTCCGGCACGACGAAGGTCTTCTTGAAACGAGTGTTGAAGCGCTGGGCCAGGTTCCGGGTCAGCTCGAGGTGCTGGCGCTGGTCCTCGCCGACCGGCACCTGGTGCGGGCGGTAGAGCAGGATGTCGGCGGCCATCAGCACCGGGTAGGTGAACAGGCCGACGGTCGCGTTCTCGGCGCCCTGCTTGACCGACTTGTCCTTGAACTGGGTCATCCGGCCCGCTTCACCGAAACCGGTGATACAGCTCAGCACCCAGGACAGCTCGGCGTGCTCGGGCACCTGACTCTGCACGAACAGTGTGGACTTGGCGGGGTCGATGCCGAGCGCGAGCAGCTGGGCGGCGGCGGACTTGGTGCGCGCCCGCAGCGCCTTGGGATCCTGGCTGACGGTGATCGCGTGCATATCCGGAATGAAGTACAGCGCGTCGTACTCGTCCTGCATCGTCACCCAGTACTGCAGCGCACCCAGGTAGTTGCCGAGGTGGAAGGAGTCGCTGGTGGGCTGGATGCCCGACAGCACCCGCTGCTTACGTTCGGCCGTCTCGGCCGGGGCAGGACTGGACATACCCCGAATCTTTCCATGCCGCTCAAGCGGAATTTCGCTGCACCCAGTTGCGTGGATCGACACCGGGCATGCTCGGGTGGCCCGTCTTGACCATGCGCTGTTCGCGACGGGCGAGCAGCTGATAGGACGGGGCGCTCGGCCCGGCGAGCGTGCCCGCCAGTACCCGGGGCGCCAGCGGCGGGACGACATGGGCGGTGCGGATACTGCGGCACAGCGCGCGGTGCGCCAGTTCGTCGGAGATCCCCCACTCGATGCCGTACATCTGCCTGATCCGCGCCGGCAGACTGCCCTGGACCAGCAGATACAGCGCGGTACCGACCTGTTCGGCAGGCGGGCGCAGCCGGTACGCCTTGCGATGGCCCGCCAGATAGGAGCCGACCAGTTCGGCCTCCTCGGTGAGGAACAGTTCGGTCGAGTTCAGGTAGCTGTCGAAGTAGCGACGGAAGGCCGGGTAGTCGGCGGGTGCGGCGTCGCGCGGCATGCCGAACAGTTCACCCCAGCGGACATAGTCCTGGTAGAGGTCTTCGCGCTCGGTGGCCGTGAGTTCGCGGACCAGGCGGTCGTACATCACCTCGGCCGAATCGAAGGTGAAGGCCATGGTCATGAACATCAGGTGCGGATCGTGGGCCGCGTAGGCGGTGCCTGCCGGATGGTGGGCGCCCGCGTCTTCGGGCAGGGTGCCGACCACCGCGTCGTGCTTGCGCCGGGTGAAGGCCAGCGCGCGATCGGCCTCGGCCAAGCTGCCGAGGAACACCGCTTCGAACAGGGCGCCGGTGATGGCCAAGCGGGTGTACGGGGTTTCCCGATGCGCGGTGTGTTCACTGGTGCCGACGAACAGCAGCGGATGCACCGCGCCGATCACCAGCGCTCGCACGCCGTAGGTGAGACCGACCGCACGCTTGCTCATCACCCGCCGGATCATCGAATCGTCGGCGAAATATCCGGGTTCGCCCTGCCGTGTGGCCATGTTGCGCCTCCTCGTCGAGTGCATCTGGCAATAGAATCCCCCAGAATTGATATTCTGGCAAGAGTCTCTACCAAAACACCGCGAGAGGACGGCAGCACGCACAATGGACGCTGTGGCAGCACAACGGACATACGGTGGCGTTTCGGCGCAGGAGCGGCAATCCCAGCGGCGGACCGCGCTGCTGGACGCGGCGCTCGACCTGGTCGCCGCCGATGCCAAACTCACCGTCGCCGGCCTCTGTGCGCGCGCGGGCCTGAACGAGCGGTACTACTACGAGAGTTTCGACAAGCGCGACGACGTCCTGGAAGCCCTGCTCGACCGCATCGCCGACGAACTCACCGCGGCGATCGCCACCGCGCTGGCCACCGCGCCCGCCGACAGCCGCGTTCAGGCCCACGCCGCGATCGACGCGGGCATCTCGGTGCTCACCGACGACCCGCGCAAGGCCAGGGCCGCGCTGATCGCCGGAATGGCCACCCCGGAGCTTCGCGCCCGTACCGCCAGGACGGTGCGGGCGTTCGCCCGGCTGGTCGCCGCCGAGGGCACCGGCTTCTACGGCGGCGACGTCCCACAGAACCTGGTCGACTTCCGGGCGATCTACCTGGTCGGCGGCCTGACCCAGACCCTTACGACCTGGCTCGCGGGCGACCTCGATCTCACCCGCGAGGAACTGATCGACCAGATCACCGACGTTTTCGTCCTGCTCGGCGACGACCTCGCCGGTCGCTACCGCTGAACGATCCCGCTACAGGGGGAAGCACGCGCCGGTGCACGGCTCCGACGACCCGTTGCTCAGCCAGCCGATCAGGCGCCAGAACTGAATGTCCACATTTTGCACCGAGCCGGCACCGGAACCGCTGTCCGCGATCTGCGCACCGTTCGCAGGCTGGGACGGAAGGGGCACGCACACATCGAGCATGACGCCGTCGCATTCCGCGGCGGAACCGCTCGACAGCGCGCGCAGCAGGTTGCCGACCAGGTCGCTCGATCCCGGGGACGCCTCAGCGACCAGCTCGACATCCGACCGCTGGGGTGCGAGACCGCTATCGGCCGTTGCCATTCCGGCCGACGCCACCATGACAGCGGCGAAGATACCCACGCCGGCCAGTACTCGCTTCATCAAGTTCTCCTCACAGGCAACCCTGGATGGCCGCTCCGCGAAGACGTTAAACGGACTGATCAGGCAATGACAGCCGTCAATTGCAGTGGCATCAGAACATCCGGCGGAGCACTGCGCTATCGACGAGTTCGTCTGCGCAGCAGAGTGATCGCGATGACACCGCCGATGGTGAGGGCGAACGCGATGACGGCGATGCCGGTACCGAGCAGTGCCGTGGAGTTGTCGTCGTCGGCGGCCTGCGCGGTGTCGGGCACGTTCTCGATCGAGCTATCGGTGGACCCGGGCACAGCCCGATACGTGGGGCCCGCCTCCGGCGTTCCGGTCACCACGACATCTAGCTCGACCGGCACGGGACGAACGACACCCGGATCATTCTGTGTCGGACTGACTTTCACCGCGATGTAGTACCACCCGGCGAGCGCGTTCTCCGACACTTCCCGGTCCGAGGATTCGCGGTTGCGATAGCGAACCTCGGGGATGGCCAAAGCCTGCTTGTTCGAGGGCAGAATGTCGGGCGCACCGTTGTAGCTGGCGAATTCGTCGGCGGCCTCCTTACGGTACGGCGTGTACAGCGTGGTGGTGACGACCGAGACGTTGTCGAGGCCACGGCCCGGGGTCTCGAGGAAACGCACTCGATAGGCCAAGCCCTGACCCCAGTCGAGTTTCACCTTGTAGAAGACGAATTCGCCGCGCTGCACGGTGTCGCCGTAGACGCCGGAGCCGTCGAGGGCCGTTGCCACGTTGAACGAGCCGCCACCGGCCAACGGTACGACCGGACCGCTCGGCGCGGTGAACGACGCCGGTTCGGGTTCCGCCGGGCGGCCGCCGTCGGTGACGCCCGGTTCGACGGTGACATTCAGTTCCAGTGGCAGCGTCACCGGCGCGTTGTCGGCGACACCCGACCATTCCACACTGAAGTAGTACCGGCCGCCGCCCTTGCACTTGTCGGTGCGCGCGGTGCCGTCTTTCGCATCGGTCGCGCCGGTCCATTGCGAGCTGACCGTGAGCGCGACGCCATCGGTGGATCGGACGGCGTTCTCCTGTTCGGAGGCGTTGCAGTCCTGGCCCTCCACGCCGGCGACCCGCAGGCGCAGACTGTTGTTCGAGCTCACCGCGTTCTCACCACGGGGGAAGGAGACGGTCCCGCTGAAGTACGCGGTCGCTCCCTCGGGGACGTCCACCGCGTAGTAGCGGGGCTTCTTCTGCCCGATGGTGTCGAGGTACTGCCCTGGCACTACCGCCGGTGCGTCCTGGTATCCGGCAGCGCCTTCGACGGGGGTTCCCGCCGCGGTGTAGTCGCGCAGTGCCGCAGTGCTCACCCGGGGCAACACCCGCTCGAGCGCCTTGCCGTCGGCGGCGTCGGTATAGGTGCCGCCGGTGGTGTCGGCGATGCAGATGAGCTGGGCGCGCGAGGCATCATCGACCCCGAAACCGATGGTGTGCACGACGATCGAGGCGCCGTCGGCACTGAGTTCACGGGCTACTTCGCACGGGTCGGGCGGTGCACAGGTGTCGAGGCCGTCGGAGACCAGCACGATCGAGCGCGGGCCCTCGGTAGGCAGGGCGCCCGCGGCGGTGCGCAGTGCGGCGCCGATCGGGGTGAAACCGCTGGGGGTGATCCTGTCGACGGTTGATGTCAGCGCGGGTTTGTCGATGGTGTCGGCCGGTACGAGCACCGAGACGTCACGGCATCCCGCGGGCTTTTCCGCGTCGGTGGATCCAGTGCCGGTGCCGTAGACCGACAGTCCGACTTTCGCCGAGGCGGGCGCGGTCGTCACGAAACCGCGTACGGCTGTCCTCGCAGCGTCCATCTTGGTGCCGCCGCCCGGATCGGCCGCCAGCATCGAACCCGAGGCATCGAGCACCAGCATGGTCGGTGCGTACTGGGTCTGCGTCGGCGCGGCGAACGCGGGAACCGCGAGCGGGAGCAGGCCGATCGCTCCCGCCGTCGCCAGACCGATCACCTTCGCGAAACGCACGGCAGAGCTCCGTCCCGATCCGCCGGATCTCGACGCACCAGGGACCGACCCTAGCCGGACAAACCGCGCATAAGGAACCTTACGGATGCGTGCTGGACGTCAGTCTGTCAGCGAAACCGCGTCGAATTTCTCCGGATCGCCCTGCAAGACGACACGGAACGCGACCTCGCGGCGCGCCCAATACGCGGCGCAATCACGGATGGCGGAGTCGAACCAGGTGCGTTCGGTGGGTTCGGCGGCGAGCAGGTCGTCGGCGGTGCGGATCACCGCGACATAGCCCGGGGCGTCGCCCACGAAATCGTCGAGGTCGCGCAGGCATTCGTCGAAGGCGTCCTTGTTGGCGCCGAAGTAGTACGGGAACTGGAAGGCGGCGGCGAACTCGTCGAACAGCTCTGCCGTGGTGCGCATCTTGGTTCCCCGCAGTTCGCGCACGCGGTAGTCGGCGGGGGCGTCGTAGCGGACGCCGCTGAACTGGTTGGCGTCCACCGGCAGCGCACCGAGCACCGGCGGCGCGGTCGCAGCCGGCGCTTCGGGGGTGGGGCGAGCAAGGAACTGCGACAGCGTCATTCGCGGAGTCATCAGCGCATCCTCGTGAAGGTTTCGTAGTGGTCGCCGGTGTACCAGGCCGAACCGTCGCTGCCGGTGACGATGCGTTCGGCGTCGCGACCGCGATTGGGCTGCTTGGGATTCACATCCCACTCCTGGTATTTCACCGCTTTGCCCGCCGAATCCTTGGGCGGCAGTTTGGTTCCCCGGTTCATGAACTGCTCGCCGCCCTTGGTGCCCTGCGCGTTGGCCGAGCCGGGCCAACGCCCCGCGTCGATCTCGACGAGGGTGACATAGGCGCGGTCGGGCACACCCGCGGTCTTGGTGACCGGTGAGGCCGACGAATTCCCGGCGGGCGGGCCAGGTTTCGGCGCGGACGCGGTGGTGGTGATGCCGGCGACGGCACGCGTGGTCGACGTGACGGTGGTGCTGTCGCTACCGCGACCGCCGAACACGGTGAGGCCGATGGCCGCCAGGACGAGGACAAGTCCACCGAGCAGGCTGAGAGTCTTGCGTGAGAGTGTCATCGATACTGAACAGTAACGGGCGCGTGGTCGGACCAGCGCTGGTCGTAGGCGTCGGCCCGTTCGACGACGGCCTGCTTGGCGCGCCCGGTCAGCTCACCGAGAGCCAGCTGGTAATCGATGCGCCAGCCGGAGTCGTTGTCGAAGGCGCGGCCGCGGTAGGACCACCAGCTGTAGGGGCCCGCGACGCCGGGATGCAGGGCGCGCACCACGTCGACGTAGCCCGCGGCGAGCAGGTCGGCGATCCAGGCGCGCTCCTCGGGCAGGAAGCCCGCCGACTTCTGATTGCCCTTCCAGTTCTTCAGGTCGACCTCGGCGGGGGCGATGTTCCAGTCGCCGCTCACCACGAACTCGCCGGTGCGCGATTTCAGGTACGCGCCGAGCTCGGCCATGAACCGGTACTTCTCGTCTTGTTTGGGGGTGTTCTCCTCCCCCGAGTGCACGTAGACGCTCGCCACGGTGACCTCACCGAAGTCGGCTTCGATATAGCGGCCCGACGCCGCGAACTCGGTGCTGCCGAACCCGATGCGCACGGCATCGGGGGCGCGCCGCGACAGGATCCCCACGCCCGCGCGGCCCTTGGATTCGGGCTCGGCGTGGGAGAGGACCCAACCCGCGTCGAGCGCGGGGGCCAGCGCCGCCGCGGTCTGCGCATCGGTCGCCCTGGTCTCCTGCAGGCAGACGATGTCGGCTTCGGTCGCCGCCAACCAGGCTGTCATGCCCTTGGTCGAAGCGGCACGGACCCCGTTAACGTTCACAGTCGAGAGGATTATCGGCACCGTACGACCGTACAATGCAGGCAGGGATGCTCCCCCGGACACCGTCGTCCAGGAAGGGGTGATGACGATGACGTCACGCACCGCCAAGTCCACCGCCCGCCCCACGCCCGTCGCGGCGTTGCACATCGGGTCCGGCGACCCGGTCTTGTTGCTGCACGGATTCCTGCTGTCGCCACACTGCTGGGAGCAGGTCGCGCAGCGGATGTCGGCACATTGCGAGGTGTACGCGCCCGCGTTCGCCGGGCACTGGGGTGGCCCGAAGGTCGAAGGATGGGCGCTGGATGTGTACGCCCTGGCCGATCAGATCGAAGATCAGCTCGACGAGCTGGGCTGGCGCACCTGTCATATCGCGGGCAATTCGCTCGGCGGCTGGGTGGGACTCGAGCTGGCCCGACGCGGCCGGGCTCGCACACTCACCACCATCGCCGCGGCGGGTGGCTGGGCATCGCCTTCGCTGAGCCAGGTCAGGATCGGCGTCAAGTTCGCGTCGATGATCCCCTTCATCGAGATCGGCAAACGCCTCGGTGGTGCGGCGATCAACAACGCGCTCGTGCAGCAGGTGGCCGCATTGCTGGTCGCCAAGCACACCGGTGCTGTCGCGCGCCGTGATCTCGCGACCCTGCTCACCGCCGTCCTGCATTGCGAGGCGATGATCCCGCTCATCCTCGGCAGCCTGCGCGCGCCGGGCATGGACGACCTGGGCGAGCTGAGCACCCCGGTGCGGATGCTGCTCGCCGAATACGACCGGATCATCCCCAACAGCGTGTACGCCACCCGCTACCTGCGCGAACTGCCCGAGTCGGCGGATCGGATCCTGATACACGGGGTGGGGCATGTGCCGATGCTGGAGGCGCCGGACCGGATCGCCACGCTGATCGCCGAGCACATCTACGCCAGCCGCGGGCACCTGCGCGCCGTGTGATGAGATCCCGGCCGCGACAACACTGTTCGCGGCCGGGGCCGGTTCACTTCCCGAGCAGTCCCTTGGCGATGTGGGTCACCTGGATCTCGTTACTGCCCGCGTAGATCATCAGCGACTTCGCGTCACGGGCCAGCTGCTCGACCCGGTATTCGCTCATATAGCCGTTGCCGCCGAACAACTGCACCGCCTCCATCGCCACCTCGGTGGCGGCCTCGGAGCAGTACAGCTTCATCGCCGAGGCCTCGGCCAGGCTCGGCGGCTTGCCCGCGCGAGCGCGCTCGAGCACGTTGAACACCATGTTCTGCACGTTGATTCGCGCCACTTCCATCTTGGCCAGCTTGAGCTGGATCAGCTGGAAGCGCCCGATCTCCTGCCCCCACAGCGTGCGGTTGCGCGCGTAATCGACACAGAGCCGGTGACATTCGTCGATCACGCCCAGCGCCATGAACCCGACGCCGATCCGCTCGGCGGTGAAACTGGCTCTGGCGCTTTCTCTTCCGTCGCCGCCCTGGTGTTCCTCGGTCTCGCCGAGCAACCGGTCCTTGCCGAGCCGGACATTGTCGAAGAACAACTCGCCGGTGGGTGAGGAGTGCAGGCCCATCTTCTTGAACGGCTTGCCCTGGGTGAGGCCTTCCATGCCCGTGTCGAGCACGAACGTGAGCACCTTGCGGTCGCGTTTGCCGGCGCCGTCACCCTCGTCGAGCTTGGCGTAGACGATCATCACGTCGGCGCACGGGCCGTTGGTGATGAAGGTCTTCTGGCCGTTGAGGATGTAGTCCTCGCCGTCGCGTTCGACGCGAGTCTTCATGCCGCCGAACGCATCCGAGCCGGAATCGGGTTCGGTGATCGCCCACGACGCCACCTTGCGCAGGGTGACGATGTCGGCCAGCCAGCGCTGTTTCTGCGCGAGGGTGCCCCGCGACATGATGGTGGTGGCGCCCAGCCCGATGCTCACCCCGAGGGCGGACACCAGACCCATACAGACACCGGACAATTCGCTGATCAGCACCGCCATCATCGACTGCTGATCGCCGAACGGGCTGCCCGCCTTCTTGCCACCTTCGCTCGGACCCGCCGCTTCCTTGGCGAGCATCTTCGCGACGGCATCCTCACCCATCGCATCGATCCCGAACTGACTGAACAGCTTGCGCAGGAGGGGATACGGCAGCATCTCACCGCTGTCGAGGGCGTCGAGGTTCGGCCGGACCTCCTTGTCGATGAACGCCCGCACGGCGTCGCGGATCATCAGATCGGTCTCGGACCATTCGAACACTGTCGTCTCCTGACGCTCGCTCCGCCCAAAAACATACACGCGTGCTTGTTTTTGCGGAGCCGTTTCGGTGACCCCGGTCACCATCGGGCTGCGTAACAGCGGCGTAACGGATCGGAAAATTCGCGTCTACATCTATGCAGGACCGTCTGTGAGTCGCCGGTTACGTGCGGCAGCGGATGAAGGAGAGAGGGAAATGGCCGGAGCAGATACTGCCGCCAAAGAAACACTCGAGGACTACACGCTGCGTTTCGCCCCGCGGAGCTACCGCAAATGGAGCCCCGCCGTCGTCGGCATCTCCGCACTCGGCGGCATCGCCTACCTCGCCGATTTCGCGATCGGCGCGAATATCGGCATCGCTCACGGCACCGGAAACGCCCTGATCGGCATCGGTATCTTCGCCGTGGTCGTGATGCTCACCGGATTTCCGCTCGCCTATTACGCGGCGCGCTACAACATCGATCTCGACCTGATCACGCGCGGCAGCGGATTCGGCTACTACGGCTCCGTGATCACCAATATCGTGTTCGCGTCGTTCACTTTCATCTTCTTCGCGCTCGAAGGTTCGATCATGGCGCAGGGCCTGTTATTAGGCCTCGGAATTCCGTTGTGGCTCGGCTATCTCGCCTCCACGATCATCATCTTCCCGCTGGTCATCTACGGGATGAACACCCTGGCCAAACTCCAGGTGTGGACCACGCCCCTGTGGCTGCTGCTGATGGTGGCGCCGTTCGGCTTCCTGCTGGTGCGCCACCCCGATTCGGTGGGTTCGTTCTTCGCCTACGGCGGGGAGAACGGTGAGGGTGTGAGCGTTTCGGGGGCGCTGCTGGCCGCCGGTGTTTGCCTGTCGCTGATCGCCCAGATCGCCGAGCAGATCGACTACCTGCGCTTCATGCCGCCGCGCACGCCCGAGAACCGGGCCAAGTGGTGGGGCTGGATGCTGCTCGCCGGTCCCGGCTGGGTGCTGTTCGGTGCGGCCAAGCAGGTCGTCGGCCTGTTCCTCGCGGTGTACCTGATCGCGAACCTGCCCGCCGCGCAGGGCATCGCCAACCAGCCGGTGCACCAGTTCCTGGAGATCTACAAGGACATGGTGCCGGGGTGGCTGGCCATGACGCTGGCCGTGGTGCTGGTGGTCATCAGCCAGGTCAAGATCAACGTGACCAACGCCTACTCGGGCTCGCTGGCCTGGACCAACTCCTACACCCGCGTCACCAAGACCTACCCGGGCCGTCTGGTGTTCCTGGTGGTCAACCTCGGTGTGGCGCTGGTGCTGATGGAAGCGAACATGTTCGACTTCCTCAACAACATCCTCGGCTTCTACGCCAACTGCGGCATCGCCTGGATCGTCACCGTGGCCACCGATATCGCGGTGAACAAGTACCTGCTGAAGATCTCGCCGAAGGTGCCGGAGTTCCGGCGCGGCATGCTCTACGACTTCAACCCGGTGGGTCTGGTCGGCTTCGGGCTGTCGGCGGTGCTGTCGATCATGACCTTCTTCGGCCTGTTCGGTGACCTGCTGAAGCCGTACTCGCCGCTGGTCGCGGTCCTGGTCGCCTTCATCGCGACCCCGCTCACCGCGATCGCCACCAAGGGCAAGTACTACCTGCGACGCACCGACGACGGCATCGAGGCGCCGATGTTCGACGAACACGGCAACCCGTCGGGCGACCTGCTCACGTGCCACGTCACCGGCATGGACTTCGAGCGTCCGGACATGATCGCCTCGGCGGTGCCGGGTCCCGAAGGCGAGATCCAGTACATCAGCTCGCTGGCGCTGTCCACGGACAAGGACGGCAAGCACCTGCTCCCCAGGCAGTAATTTTGGAGCGCTGGCGCGCTCGAGTTCGCGGCCCCTTCGGTCCCGTCGATCAGGCACCGTTGCTTTATCCATAATACCCAAAGCAAAGGCACCAGAAACTCAGGAAGGCCCCGA
>NZ_JBHVTK010000016.1:28033-78410 GCF_042884695.1 Nocardia sp. NPDC058114
GCCCCGTGTTGTTGCCTCGCCGGCCCCACCCCCCCCCCCACGTCTGGGGGGGCCGGCCCGCCAACCGCCGCTGCGCGGCGGCCCCTCCTCGAGGTCGGGGGGTGCGGGGCTGGTTTCAGATCAATCTTCGGACAACCGGTAGCGGCAGGGTGCGCAGCGCGAAGCCCAGCGGTACCCACGGCCAACCGGGCACGTAGGCATTGGCCCGACGTTTCTCGATCGCGGCGACCATGGCGTGCACGCCGGTTTCGGTGTCCACCATGAACTTCGGCTGATGC
Source organism: Nocardia sp. NPDC058114 (assembly GCF_042884695.1). Classification (NCBI taxonomy): domain Bacteria; kingdom Bacillati; phylum Actinomycetota; class Actinomycetes; order Mycobacteriales; family Nocardiaceae; genus Nocardia; species Nocardia sp. NPDC058114. Next base: position 28,312 of record NZ_JBHVTK010000016.1, read on the forward strand.
TTGACGCGATCGTTCATCTCCGAGCGGATGTAGCCGGGGTAGATCACCGAGACGTCCACGCCCGCAATCGCCTCCGCGCGAACCCCTTCGGCCAGCGCCGCGACGCCCGCCTTGGTCGCCGCGTAGGTGGTGAGCGTCTTGGGCATGCCGCGCAGGCCCGAGATCGAGGAGATCATCACCAGGTGGCCGCGGCCCTGCGCGCGGAAGATCTTCAGCGCCGCCTCGCTCTGGGCCAGGGCGGCAAGGAAATTCACCACCGCGGTCTCGCGATTGGCCTTGTGATGGCCGGTGCCCAACGGCGCGCCCTTACCCAGTCCCGCGTTGACGATCACACGGTCGACGGTGCCGAATTCCTCGGCGAACTCGTCGAAGACGGTGAACACCGCCGCATCGTCGGTGACATCGAGTTGCTTCACCGAGACGACGCGTTCGGGATGGTCGGCGAGGATCTGCGTGCGCAGTTCGTCGAGACGCTCGGTCCGGCGAGCACACAGGCCGAGGTCGTACCCGAGCGCGGCGAACTGGCGCGCCATCTCGGCGCCGAGTCCGGAGCTGGCGCCGGTGATCAGGATGGTGCCCCGGCTCACGACAGCGCCGGGGTTCGTCGGGGGGTGATTCGCGATTCCATGTGCCCACGCTAGCCACCACGCGGCACGGAGGTCGAGGATCGGCGACTACGTTCGCCTGCCCGATGCGCCACAGCACCGCGGTGACCCACTCCTTCGCGTGTGCGAGGGCTGCGATGCCGCGGTGCTGTCGGCGGAGTTCAGCGGGCTGCGACCAGTCTGGCGGCGTTGGCGGCGGCGTCGTCGCCCGCTTCGTTGGCGGCCAGCTCCGCGTGGACCCGGTCGTAGTAGCGGTTGATCTCGGCGTTGGTGGTCTCCTCGTTCCAGCCGAGCAGCGGTGCGATCAGGCGGGCGACTTCCGGCGCGGCGGCGAGGCCGCGATCGGGGACCTCGATCGAGATGCGGGTGCGGCGGGTGAGGATGTCGTCGAGGTGCAGGGCGCCCTCGTGGGTGACGGCGTAGACGATCTCGGCGGCGATGTAGTCCGAGGCGCCCGGAAGCGGGTGGCGCAGGGCGGCGTCCGCGGCGATGAGGCCGAAGATGTCGGTGCTCAGGGAGCCGTAGCGGCCGAGCAGGTGTTGCACCACGTCGACGGGCAACCGCTGTGACACCGACAGGTCGGTCACCTCGGCGAGCATGTCGAAGTAGCCCGCCGCGCCGACGATGGGCAACTGCGCGGTCGCCGAGGCGGGGATCTCCCCGCCCAGGCGCGCGGCGGCGGCGTCGACGACATCGGCGGCCATCACCCGGTAGGTCGTGTACTTGCCGCCCGCGATCACGAACAGGCCCGGCGCGGGTTCGGCGACGGCGTGTTCGCGCGAGAGCTTCGCTGTCTCCTTCGTGGCGCCGGTCATCAGCGGGCGAAGGCCCGCGTAAGTGCCGACGATGTCGGCCCTGGTCAGCGGCTCCCGCAGCAGCGCGTTGACGTGGTCGAGGATGTACTGCACGTCGGCGGCGGTGGCCGTCGGGTGGTTCTTGTCCAGCGCCCATTCGGTGTCGGTGGTGCCGATGATCCAGTGTTCGGCCCACGGGATGACGAACAGGACCGACTTCTCGGTGCGCATGATCATGCCGGTGTGCAGGTTCAGCCGGTCGCGCGGCACGAGGATGTGCACGCCCTTCGACATCTGGACGTGGAACGGGAAGTCCACGCCGGTCATCTTGATCATGTCGTCGGTCCAGACGCCGGTCGCGCTGATCACGGTACGGGCCCGAATGGTGTGTGTCAGACCGGTTTCCAGGTCTTCGACACGCGCGCCGACGACCTTCTCGCCGTCACGTTCCAGCCCGATCACCTTGGTCCGGGTCAGCACCGTGGCGCCGTTCTCGGCGGCGGTCCTGGCGATCATCATCGTGTGGCGGGCGTCGTCGACCTGCGCGTCGTAGTAGCGGATGGCGCCGGTGAGCGCGTCGTCACGTAGCGCGGGCGCGAGTTCCAGTGCGCCGGAACGGGTCAGGTGCTTGTGCATCGGGACCGTGCGCGCGCCACCGAGGGTGTCGTAGAGGGCGATACCGGCGCCGATGTAGGCGCGCTCCCACACCCGGTGCTGGAGCGGGAACAGGAACGGCACCGGGTGCACCAGGTGCGGTGCGAGCGTATTCAGCAGTAGCCCACGTTCTTTGAGCGCCTCGCGCACCAACGCGAAATCCATCTGTTCCAGGTAGCGCAGGCCGCCGTGGATGAGCTTGGACGAACGGCTCGAGGTGCCTGCGGCGAAATCGCGTGCCTCGACCAGGGTTACCGACAGGCCGCGCGAGGCGGCGTCGAGCGCGGCGCCGGCGCCGGTCACGCCACCGCCGATGACCAGGACATCGACCTCGGCGGTGTCGAGCGTGCCGACAGCCTGCTCACGGTAGGTGGGGTCCAGTTGCACAGACACGATGATCTCCTTCTCGAAAGTATCGGGGGTGACTCAGATTTCGGCCCAGTCGAGCGTGCGCTCGACGGCTTTGAGCCAGCGGCGGTAGCCGTGTTCGCGTTGCTCCGCGGACCAGGTGGGGTACCAGCGGACGTCTTCGGACCAGTTGTCGAGCAGTTCGCCGGTGCCGCTCCAGAAACCGACGGCCAGTCCGGCGGCGTAGGCGGCGCCGAGCGCGGTGGTCTCGGCGACGACCGGTCGCGAGACCGGGACGCCGAGCAGGTCGGCCTGGATCTGCATGGCCAACTGGTTCACGGTGACGCCGCCGTCCACCCGCAGCGTCGCCAGTCGGACCCCGGCGTCGCGCTGCATGGCCTCGACCACGTCGCGGGTCTGGTAGGCGATGGATTCCAGGGTGGCCCTGGCCAAGTGGGCGTTGTTGCTGTAGCGCGAGAGCCCGACGACCGCGCCGCGGGCATCGGGTCGCCAGTACGGCGCGAACAGACCGGAGAAGGCAGGCACGAAGTACACGCCGCCGGAGTCGGCCACCTGCCCGGCGAGGTCTTCGATCTGCGCCGCGCCCGCGATGATGCCCATCTGGTCGCGCAACCACTGCACGGCCGACCCGGTGACCGCGATCGACCCCTCCAGCGCGTAGGCGGGCTTGTCGTCGCCGAACTGATACGCGACCGTGGTGATCAAGCCGTGGTTCGAGCGCACGATCTCCGTGCCGGTGTTGAGCATCAGGAAATTGCCTGTGCCATAGGTGTTCTTGGCCTCGCCGGGCTGGAAACACACCTGCCCGACACCCGCGGCCTGCTGATCGCCGAGCACGCCCGCGATGGGCACCGAGCCTTTGAACGGGCCGTCGGGCTTCGTCGTCCCGAACAGTCGCGGATTCGCCGACGGCGCGATGGCGGGCAGCATGGCGCGCGGGATGCCGAAGATCGCGAGGAGGTCGTCGTCCCAGTCGAGGGTTTCGAGATCCATCAGCATGGTGCGCGAGGCATTGGTGGGGTCGGTGACGTGCACGCCGCCGGTGAGGTTCCAGATCAGCCAGCTGTCGAGGGTGCCGAACAGGGCGTCACCACGCTCGGCATCGGCGCGCACGCCCGCGATGTTGTCCAGGATCCACTTCAGCTTGCCGCCGGAGAAGTACGGCGCGGGCGGCAGGCCGGTCTTCTCGCGGATGAGCGCGCTGTGCCCGGCGGCGTCGAGGTCGGCGATGATGCGGTCGGTGCGGGTGTCCTGCCAGACGATGGCGTTGCCGTAGGGGCGGCCGGTGTGGCGGTTCCAGACAACGGTGGTCTCACGCTGGTTGGTGACGCCGATGGCGGCGAGGTCGTCGGCCGTGAGATCGGCGAGCGAGAGGGCGGTCTTGACGACGGTGCGGGTGCGTTCCCAGATCTCGTCCGGATTGTGTTCGACCCAGCCGGGGCGCGGCATGATCTGCGAGTGTTCGAGCTGGTGGCGGGCGACCACGGTGCCCCTGTGGTCGAAAACCATGAATCGCGTCGACGTCGTGCCCTGGTCGATCGCGCCCACGTACCGGTTCATCTTCTCGCCTTCCCGGACCTCGTCGTCGAGTCCGCCGTTCGGGCACCTGTGCCCGAAGCCCACGCTAGGAACGCGCGGACACGGGCACCACAAGCAGCGTTCGACAATGCTGAACGGTGGTAGGTTCGGGCCCATGCCCGGCCCGATCCAGTCGATCGAACGCGCCGCCGCCGTGCTGCGGCTGCTGGCGCGCGGACCGGGGCCGCTGGGCGTCGGCGAGATCGCGGCCGCGCTCGACCTGGCCAAACCCACCGCGCACGGCATCCTGCGGACGCTGCTCGGGGTCGGATTCGTCGGCCAGGACGCGCTCACCGGCAAGTACCTGCTCGGCCCCGCGATCGGCGAACTCGGAACCGATCGGCTCGACGTGAACGAGTTGCGCTCGCGGGCGATCCATCGGGCCGACGCCCTCGCCTCGCGCTCCGGGGAATCGGTACGGATCGCGGTAGCGCGGGATACCGGGATCACGGTGATCCACCACGTCTTCCGGCCCGACAACAGCGAGCAGGCCCTGGCAGTCGGCGAGGTACTGCCCGCCCATGCGACCGCACTCGGCAAGGTCCTGCTCGCCTACGACGCCGCGGCGAAAGTCGGTGCGCTCCAGGCATTCACCCGGCGGACGATCACCGAACGCGACCGACTCGACCGCGCGATCACCGAGGTGCGACGGCGGGGCTGGGCAGACGAAGTCGAGGAGTACCGCTCGGGCGAAGCGGGGATCGCCGCGCCGATTCGAGCCAGAGGTGGCCTCGTCGTCGCTGCCATCGGCATCACCGGTCCGACGGATCGGCTGTGCGACAACCGTTTACAAACCCGACAGGCCACGGTCGAGCAGGTGCGCGCCGCCGCTCTCGCGGTGCACCGCGATCTGACGGCAGCGCAATGAACTGTGCCACCACGCTTTTCGCTGCGACAGCCCCCGTGAACAGGCGTGCCGCTACCGTGACACCCCGCACCGCCGACGAAAGCAGCTGCCGATGACGCAACGCTTCGTGCTCGCGATCGATCAGGGCACCACCTCGAGCCGGTGCATCGTCTTCGATCAGCACGCCCGGCTGGCCGGAATGGCGCAGCGGACCCACCGTCAGCATTATCCCAGGTCGGGCTGGGTGGAACAGGACGCGCTCGAGATCTGGCGGACGGTGGAGCGGATCGTGCCCGCGGCGCTGCGCGATGCCGGGATCACCGTCGAACAGGTGGCCGCGATCGGGATCGCCAATCAGCGCGAGACCACCGTTGTCTGGGATCGGCACACCGGTTTGCCGGTTCGGCTGGCCATCGTCTGGCAGGACGTACGCACCGAAGAGCTGGTCGATCAGATGAGGGAATTGCCTGGAGCACACCGCATTACCGAGTTGAGCGGGCTTCCCCTTGCCACGTATTTCGCCGCACCTCGCCTGCGCTGGCTACTCGACAATGTCGACGGTCTGCGCGCCAGAGCCGAACGCGGCGACGTTCTCTTCGGGACCATGGAATCCTGGCTCATCTGGAATCTGACCGGCGGCGCCGAGCACGTCACCGACGTCACCAACGCCGGCCGCACCCTGTTGATGAATCTCGCCACCCGCCAGTGGGACGCGGAACTGCTGCGGTTCTTCGACATTCCGCCCGCCATGCTCCCCCGCATCGAACCGTCGACCGGCGATTTCGGCACCGCGAGTACCGTCGTCCCCGGCGTGCGGATCGGCGCCGCCCTCGGCGACCAGCACGCGGCCCTGTTCGGCCAGACCTGCTTCGCCCCGGGCGAAACCGAATGCACCTACGGCACCGGCGGCTTCCTCATGATGAACACCGGCACCGAACTGATCCGCTCCCGGCACGGCCTGCTCACCACCATCGGCTACCAGGTCGGCTCCGAACCGGTCTACGCCCTCGAAGGGCCGATCGCGGTCACCGGATCTCTCGTCCAGTGGCTGCGCGATATCGTCGGCCTGATCGCCACCGCACCCGAGATCGAAACTCTCGCAAGCACAGTCGACGACAACGGCGGCTGCTACCTGGTCCCCGCCTTCTCCGGCCTCTACGCCCCGCACTGGCGCAGCGACGCCCGCGGCCTGCTCATCGGCCTGACCTCCTACGTCACCAAGGGCCACCTGGCCCGCGCCGTCCTGGAGGCCACCGCCTGGCAGACCCGCGACGTGGTCGAAGCCATGAACGCCGACGCGGGTCTCCAGGCGAAGTCCCTGCGGGTAGCAGGCGGCATGGCCTCCAACAACCTGCTCATGCAGATCATCGCCGACGTCCTCGACACGCCGGTCATGCGCCCGCTGGTCACCGAAACCGTCTCCCTCGGCGCCGCCTACGCGGCGGGCCTGGCCGTCGGCTACTGGCCCGATCTCCAAGGCCTACGTCGCAATTGGAAGGTCGCCGCCCAATGGATACCGTCGCCGGACCGTCGAATACGCGAAGAAGAATACGAACGCTGGCAACGAGCCGTCCAACTCAGCGTCGGCTGGGCCCGGCCCGCCGACTGAACCGCCGAGGTAGACACAACTCGCGCGTCAGCCGAAGAGTTCGTCGGTACGAGTGGCGGTGACCGCCTGCGTCAACCACGCGTCGAGCTGGTCGAGGTCGGTACACGCGGCGAGCTGCGCCCGCTACGCGGCGGACAGCTCGAGCCCGCGGGCAGTCAGCACGGTGAGCACCGCGTGCGCAGCAGTCTCGGCGACCTTCGCGTCCACCTCCGCGAGCCCCTCCTCGCGCCCCTTCGCCATGTACTTGGTAGCGATGCGGCCGCGATATTGAGGCGTGCTCTCCATCAGTTCCTCCAAGCGTTGGCTCGGCATGTGGGGCACTGTATGCCGAGGTACGCAAGGGCCCCAATCAGTTACGGCGTGTTTGCGCCGACCGGCGTTGCAGGAAAACCGTGAGGGTGAACAGGAGGACGCCGACGACGGCCAGGAGCGCGCCGACCATGGCGGGGGCGGTGTAGCCGAGGCCCGCGGCGATGACGAGGCCGCCGAGCCAGGCGCCCGCGGCGTTGGCCATGTTCAAGGCGGCGTGATTGAGGGCGGCGGCGAGGGTTTGGGCGTCGGCGGCTACGTCCATGAGGCGGGTTTGGAGGCCGGGGGCCAGGGCCGCGCCCGAGGCGCCGACGAGGAAGGCGCCGATCGCGGCGGTGACGGGGTTGTGCGCCGCCAGGACGAACCCGGCCAGGATCACGACCATCGCGATCATGGCGACGAAGATCGAGCGGTCGACGCCGCGGTCGGCGAGGATGCCGCCGCCGATATTGCCCACGATCATGCCGAGACCGAACAGCGCCAGCACGATCGGCACCGCGCCGATGGGCATGCCCGCGACATCGGTCATGGTGGTGGCGATGTAGGTGTAGACCGCGAACATGCCGCCGAAGCCGATCGCGCCCACGGCCAGGGTGAGCAGCACCTGCGGGCGTCGCAGCGCCCCGAGTTCGGTTATCGGGTTGGTGATCTTCATGCTGGTCAGCGCGGGGACATAGCGCCACAGAGCGGCCACCGTGGCCACGCCGATCACGGCGACGACCACATAGGCGTCACGCCAGCCCAGGTGCTGACCGAGCCAGGTCGCGCCGGGCACCCCGATCACATTCGCCACGCTGAGCCCGAGCATCACCGCGGCCACGGCCTTGGCTCGCTGCCCCACGGGCGCGAGCGTGGCGGCGGCCAGCGAGGCGACGCCGAAGTACGCGCCGTGCGGCAGACCGGACACGAACCGCGCGAGCACGAGCGTGCCGAAGGTCGGCGCGAGCACGGTCCCGATATTGCCGAGCGTGAACGCGACCATCAACACGATCAGCAACTTCTTGCGCGCCACCCGCGCGCACAACGCGGCGATCAGCGGCGCACCCACCACGACCCCCAGCGCGTACGCCGACACCGCGTGCCCGGCCGACGGCTCGGAGATATCGAAGGCCCGCGCGATATCGGGCAGCAACCCCATGGTCACGAACTCGGTGGTCCCGATCCCGAATCCACCCAGCGCCAACGCGAGCATCGCCGGGACATGCCAGCTGGTGCGTGGCACGTCGAGACGATCGGGGGCTGCGATGGAAGAAGTCACGCTTCCATGCAACGGGCACGACTACCCATTAGCTACCCGAAACGAGCGTGAGTTACCCCACCGTGGGAACAACCGCCGGGTACGGACGCAAAAGCGCTCGCATCGGATTCGATGCGAGCGCTTTCTCACAGCCGTGCAGGTTCGCGGTTGCGAACCGGGGCTATCTCACTTCAGAGCGCGAGCCAGGTTGACGTCCAGCGCGCCGAGGAATTCCTCGGTGCTCAGGTAACCCTGGTCGCCGCCGACGAGCGCGGCGAGGTCCTTCGTCATCTGACCACCCTCGACGGTCTTGATGACCACGTCCTCGAGCGCCTGCGCGAAGCCGATCACCTCGGGGGTGTTGTCCAGCTTGCCGCGGTGTTCGAGGCCACGGGTCCAGGCGAAGATCGACGCGATCGGGTTGGTCGAGGTCGGCTTGCCCTGCTGGTGCTGACGGTAGTGCCGGGTGACCGTGCCGTGCGCGGCCTCGGCCTCACAGGTCTTGCCGTCCGGGGTGAGCAGCACCGAGGTCATCAGGCCGAGCGAGCCGAAGCCCTGGGCCACGGTGTCGGACTGCACGTCGCCGTCGTAGTTCTTGCAGGCCCAGACGTAGCCGCCCTCCCATTTCATGGAGGAGGCGACCATGTCGTCGATCAGGCGGTGCTCGTAGGTGAGGCCCGCCGCGTCGAACTCGGCCTTGAACTCGGCGTCGAAGACTTCCTGGAAGGTGTCTTTGAACATGCCGTCGTAAGCCTTGAGGATGGTGTTCTTCGTGGAGAGGTACACCGGGTAGTTCTGCTGCAGGCCGTAGTTGAACGAGGCCCGCGCGAAGTCCTCGATGGACTTCTTGAAGTTGTACATACCCATGACGACGCCGCCGTCCTCGGGCATCTTCACGACCTCGTGGATGATCGGCTCGCTGCCGTCTTCCGGGGTGAAGGTCAGCGTGACGGTGCCCGCCTCGTAAACCTTGAAGTCGGTGGCGCGGTACTGGTCGCCGAAGGCGTGACGGCCGATGATGATCGGCTTGGTCCAGCCGGGCACCAGCCGGGGCACGTTGGAGATGATGATCGGCGCGCGGAAGATGGTGCCACCCAGAATGTTACGGATGGTGCCGTTGGGCGAGCGCCACATCTTCTTGAGGCCGAACTCTTTCACCCGCGCTTCGTCGGGGGTGATGGTGGCGCATTTCACGCCGACGCCGTACTTCTTGATGGCATTGGCCGCGTCGACGGTGACCTGGTCGTCTGTCTTGTCGCGGTACTCGATGCCGAGGTCGTAGTACTCGAGATTCACGTCGAGATAGGGATGGATCAGCTTGTCCTTGATGAACTGCCAGATGATCCGGGTCATCTCGTCGCCGTCGAGTTCTACAACGGTGCCTTCAACCTTGATCTTGGACATGGATCTTCGTGTCCTCCTCGGTGGGTGCCCTTATTGCACGGCTAGGCGAACACGCTTGTGAGCGGACCCCAGCAGTTCCAACAGACAACGTATATGCCCCGCGTTGTCTGCGGGACGTGTGGTGCAAACAAGACGAGCGTACTGCTGTCCCCCACCTCACCGCGACGGGAGGCCCCACTGTGCGGGACAGCCCTGCCGGCCCGCCTGTCATCACCCGATCGGGCCTTGACCGGCTACTGAGTGGTAACAAGAGGCCCGCGTCGTAGCGCGGGCCTCGTCGAGAAGGTCAGACCGCGACGGGTATCGCGGCCGCGTGTTCGTCGCCTTCGATCAGGTTCTCCGGCTTGTCGCGGATCATCACCGCGATCACCACGGCGGCGGCGAGGAAGAAGCCGGCGCCGATATAGAACGCGACGTCGTAGCTGTAGATCGAGGCGCGTTCGATCAGGTGGTCGACGGTCGGGTTGTCGGTGACGTAGTTCTCCGCGGCCTGCACCGACAGGGTGGTCAGCAGGGCGGTGCCGACGGCGCCGCCGACCTGCTGGGCGGCGTTGAGCAGGGCACTGGCGACACCGGAGTCCTCGGCGTCGACCTGATGCAGGGCCACGGCCTGCATCCCGACGAACAGCGGGCCCATCCCGAGCGCCATCAACAGCTGCGCGGGCAGCACGCTCAGCGCGTACCCGTCGCCGTAGCTCAGTTGTGCCAGCCACAGCAGTCCCACGACGCCGAGCAGCGCGCCGACCACCATGAGCGGACGCGGCCCGAACTTGGGCATCAGCGAACTGGTGATGCCCGCCGCGATCCCGATGCCCACGGGGAACGGCAGGAACGCGATGCCTGCCTTCAGCGGCGAATAGCCCAGGGTGTTCTGGTAGTAGAAGCTCAGGAACAAGAACATGGCGAACATCGCGATCGGGATCAGCAGCGCGGCCAGCAAGGCGCCGCCGCGATTGATCTCACCCGGAATTCGCAGTGGCAGCAGCGGGTTCGCCGAGCGTGCCTCGATGAAGACGAACGCGATGAGCAAGGCGAAGCCTGCCCCGAGCAGGCCGAGGGTGCTGCCCGCCAGCCAACCGTGTTCGGCGGCGCGACTGAATCCGTAGACGATCGACACCAAGCCGAATGTCACGGTGACGGCGCCGGGCAGGTCGTAGCCGCCGGTTCTGGGCACCGGGATATCGCGCGCGATCACCGCCACCGCACCGGCTACCGCGATGAGCGCGATCGGCGTGTTCATCAGCAGCGTCCACCGCCACGACGCGAATTCGGTGAGCGCGCCGCCGACGATCAGCCCGAACGCGATGCCACCGGCGGTGATGCCGGCGAACACCGCGAACGCGCGGGCCCGTTCCTGCACGTCGGTGAAGATCACCGACAACAGCGACAAGGCCGCGGGGGCGAGCAGCGCGGCGAACGCACCCTGCAGACCTCGGCCGACGAACAACTGCGGACCGGTCTGCGCGAGCCCCGCCAGCGCCGACGCGGCGGCGAAGCCGACCAGGCCGACCAGGAAGATCCGGCGCCGGCCCAGATAGTCGGCCATCCGTCCGCCGAGCAGCAGTAGGCCGCCGAAGATGAGTGTGTACGCGGTGAGCGCCCACTGTTTGTCGCCGTCGCTGATCCCCAGGTCACGCTGGGCATAGGGCAGGGCGATCGTGATCACGGTGGCGTCGAGCACCACCATCAACTGGGCGGCGGAGAGCACGACCAGCGCCCACCACCGCATCGAACTCTGTTGGGAATCAACATGTTTCGTCTCTATCTCGGTGCTGGTCACCAGGACTCCTCGTCACTCGATCAGTGTGGACCAATCCTGGCACTGTGAGACAATTGGCGTCAAGAGAAAAATGTCTGACTGCGCCAATTGACCTAGTTGGACAGATAAAGCGGCCGACACGGTAGGCTGGTCAAATGCTGGACTCGACCACTCCGATCAGCGCCGACCGGACGACCGAACCGGCTGCCGGCGCGCCGCTGGGCCTGCGCGAGCGCAAGAAACTCCAGACCAAGGCCGCGATCGTGGCGGTCGGACTCGACCTGTGCGACAGCCAAGGGTTCGACGCGACGACGGTCGAGCAGATCGCCGCGGGTGCCGATGTGTCCCCACGCACCGTCAACCGGTACTTCGCGCTCAAGGAAGACATCGTGCTTGCCCCGATCGACGACTTCGGGGTCTCCGTCGCCGTCGCGCTGCGCTCCCAGCCGAACACCGGCAACGAACTCCAGGCACTGTGCGGCGCCTACCTGGAGGTGGTCCAGGCCGAGGCGGATGCGGACGGTATCCGGTTCATCCGTCAGTTCCTGCAGATGCAGCGGATCATGCGCACCAGCCAGTCGGTCAACGCGCGCGCGCTGGAATACGCGGAGAAGAAGAACGTCGCGGTGTGCACCGAACTCGCGCAGCGGATGGGCACGTCACCGGAGGACTTCACGGTGAAGCTGGTGGCCGGGATCTGGCAGATGCTGTGCCATCTCTCGGTCGCCGATACCGAACAGGCACTGCTGAGCGGGTCACCGACGGTAGCCGTTCGGGTCACGCGCGACGCCGTGCTGCGCGCCTACCACGGCTTGCGGCAGGTCTGTGGCGCACCGGTGGACGACACGCCAGGCTTCGGCACACCGTCCGGCGAGTGATCTTCGGCGGGAAATGCGGGGGAAGTTTCCGCCCGCGGGAGATCTCCGGTTAACATGACGGCAAGGTCATGAGTACCAGCGCCAAGCCCCGGCTCGCTGGTCGGCAACCCTCCAGCTGCGGTGGGGTGCTCCGGGTGATGACCGGGCTCTCGAAAGTCGAGAGCAAGCGCGCACTGCAGGAGGCCCCCATGTGTTGTTGCCAGTCGATCCGACCCAGTTGACGAGATCCCCCGGCTGACACCCATTTGGAGCACGACATGACTGACTCTTCCCTGCCCGAGAACTGGTCCTTCGAGACCAAGCAGGTCCACGCGGGCCAAGCTCCCGACGCGAGCACCAACGCGCGGGCGCTGCCGATCTACCAGACCACCTCCTACACCTTCCGCGACACCGATCACGCCGCCGCGCTGTTCGGTCTCGCCGAGCCGGGCAACATCTACACCCGGATCATGAACCCCACCCAGGACGCGGTGGAGCAGCGCGTGGCCGCACTCGAAGGTGGCGTCGCGGCGCTGCTGCTGGCCTCGGGCCAGGCCGCGGAGACCTACGCGATCCTGAACCTGGCGAGCGCGGGCGACCACATCGTGTCCAGCCCGCACCTCTACGGCGGCACCTACAACCTCTTCCACTACTCGCTGCCCAAGCTGGGAATCACGGTCTCGTTCGTCGAGGATCCCGATGACCTCGCGCAGTGGGAAGCCGCGATCCAGCCGAACACCAAGGCGTTCTACGGCGAGACCATCGCCAACCCGAGCAGCGCGGTGTTCGACATTCCCGGCATCGCCGGTGTCGCGCACGCGAACGGCCTTCCGCTGATCGTGGACAACACCGTCGCCACCCCCTACCTGATCCAGCCGCTGGCCCACGGCGCCGACATCGTCGTGCATTCGGCGACGAAGTACCTGGGTGGGCACGGTGCGGCCGTGGCGGGCGTGATCGTCGACGGCGGCACCTTCGACTGGACGGTGCGCGACGCCGACGGCAACGCGCGCTTCCCCGGCTTCACCGAGCCCGACCCCAGCTACCACGGTGCGGTGTTCGCCGATCTGGGCGCGCCCGCGTTCGCGCTGAAGGCTCGCGTGCAGTTGCTGCGCGATCTGGGTGCCGCGGTCTCGCCGTTCAACGCGTTCCTCATCGCCCAGGGCATCGAGACGCTGAGCCTGCGGGTCGAACGGCATGTCAGCAATGCCGAGGCGGTCGCGGAGTTCGTCGCCGAGCAGCCGGGCGTCGACGCGGTCTTCTACGCGGGCCTCGAGTCCTCGCCCTGGTACGCGCGAGCCAAGGAGCTGGCGCCCAAGGGCGCGGGCGCGATCGTGGCGTTCGAGCTGGCAGGCGGCGTCGACGCGGGCAAGAAGTTCGTGGACGCGCTCAGCCTGCACAGCCATGTAGCTAACATCGGTGATGTGCGTTCACTCGTGATTCACCCGGCGTCGACCACGCACTCGCAGTTGACGCCCGAAGAGCAGCTGGCGGCCGGCGTCACTCCCGGCCTGGTCAGGCTCGCGGTGGGCATCGAGGGAATCGACGACATTCTGGCCGATCTGCGGGCCGGGTTCGCGGCGGCGACGACGTGACTGTGAGCACCGAATCGCCGATCGCCCGACCAGGAACCGGGGTGGCCCTGCTGCCGCCGCCGGACGGGCGCGTCGGCCTGGTCGCCATCGGGGATGTGGCGCTGGAGAACGGCGCCGTCGTCCCCGATGTGCGGCTGGCGGTGCAACGCTGGGGCGAGCTCTCGCCCACCCTGGACAACGTGGTGCTCGTCGAACACGCGCTCACCGGCGACTCCCATGTCGTCGGTGGGCCCGACGGGGCGCCCGGCTGGTGGGAGGGCATGGTCGGGCCCGGCGCGCCGATCGACACCGACGAGTGGTGTGTGATCGCGACCAACGTGCTGGGCGGCTGCAAGGGCAGCACCGGCCCGTCCTCACTCGCCTCCGACGGAAAGCCATGGGGCGCGCGGTTTCCCGAGCTGAACATCCGTGACCAGGTGAAAGCCGAAGCGCAGTTGTTCGAGGTGCTCGGGATCGAGCGGCTCGGCGCTGTCGTCGGCGGCTCGATGGGCGGCATGCGGGTGCTCGAGTGGATCATCGGCCTGCCGGAGCGGGTCAGCGCCGCGCTCGTGCTGGCCGTGGGCGCCCGTGCCACCGCCGACCAGATCGGCACCCAGACCACCCAGATGGCCGTCATCACGGCCGATCCCGACTGGCAGGGCGGCGACTATCACGGCACCGGTCGCGCGCCGATGACCGGTATGGGCCTGGCCCGGCGGATCGCGCACCTGACCTACCGCACCGAGGGCGAACTCGATCACCGCTTCGCCAACAAGGCACAGGGCGACGAGGACCCGTGGACCGGCGGACGGTACGCGGTGCAGAGCTACCTCGAGCACCAGGCCGACAAGCTGTGTTCGCGCTTCGATCCGGCCACCTATGTACTGCTCAGCGAGGCCATGAACCGCCACGACGTGGGGCGCGGGCGCGGCGGCGTCGCCGCCGCGCTGGCCTCCACTGCGGTGCCGTGCGTGGTCGGCGGAGTCGACTCGGATCGCCTGTACCCCCTGCACACCCAGGCCGAGCTGGCCGAAGGACTGCCGGGCTGCGCGGGTCTCGAGATCGTGCACTCCCGCGACGGGCACGACGGGTTCCTCACCGAGGCGGCCGCCGTGTCGAAGCTGCTCACCGAGACGATGCGCTTGGCGCGGGAGAACCGCTGAGCCGTCAGGGTCCGGTCAGCAGAGTGACGATCGAGCGAACGTAGGCCTGAAGTCGTTCGCGCGGATACTCTTCCGGCTCGCTGACCCCCAGCCGACCGAGCATTTCGGCGATGGTGAGGGTCGAGTTCGCGAGTAGTCCGGCATCCATGCCCGACCATCGCGGCAGCACGGAGATGCCCATGCGGACAAGCGATTCCGCGCGCTCCAAGATTTCGGCGCGCGAAGCACGAAGCGCCGCACGGTATTCGTCGGGCGCACTCGCCGGGGTGGCGAGGATCAGCCGCCAGCGGGTCGGATTCGCCAGTGCCACACCGACGAACGCTTCGACGGTCGCCGAGGCGGCAGCCAACGGATCGGCGCCGAGCAGGTCTTCGGGCAGCGTGTCGGCGATCTGATCCAGTCCGCGTTCCCGTTCGCGTTCCAGCAGCGCTTCGACGAGTTCGGCGCGGGTCTTGAACACCGTGTACAGGACAGGTTTTCCGACGCCCGCCTCCTGCGCGACGGCCTCCATGCTCAACTCGTGCAGTTCCATCCGGCCCAGGACCGTGAACGCGGCGTCGAGAAGTTGCGCGCGGCGCTGCTCCGGCGGCAGGCGCGGCGCATAGCGGCGTCGAGGTCGCTGCTCCTGCGTCGAGGTCACCGCCCACCTGCCTTTCGCTCGCCGACGATACCCGCCGACCCTGTCGGCACAAATCCTACGCAACCGTTGTATTCACGTCGAGCCATTGCTACGGTGGTGTTGTATTCAACTGTTTCTCGCACTGCAAAGGGGCATGTGCAATGGCTTTCGATGCGTCGACTCTGCGTCGCGACGACTACGGCTTCTTCGGGCCGGATTCCCCCACCTGGAAGGTGTGGGCGGCGCCGACCGCGCTGATCGGATTCCAGCGCGCAGTCACCCTCGAGCACTTCGATCCGTTCCTGACCGCCGCGGTCGCCGATTCACACGGGATCTACGACAATCCCGCCACCCGCCTCGACCACACGCTGTCCTACTTCCTGCTGGTCGCGCTCGGTGACGGCCGCACCGCCATCCAGGCATCCGAACACCTGATGAAGGTGCACGCGCCGATGACGGGCATCGAACCGATCAGCGGCAAGCGCTACAGCGCCAACAACCCCGACTCCCAGCTGTGGATCCATGTCACCGGGTGGCATTCGGTCCTCAAGGCCTACGAGATGTTCGGACCCGGCCCGCTGAGTCCCGACGAGGAGGACCGGTACTGGGCCGAATGCGTGATCGCCGCCGAACTGCAGACCTGTAAGCCCGCGGATGTACCGCGCAATCGGGCCGAGGTGCGCGCCTACTTCGAACGCGTCCGGCCGCAGTTGTGCGTCAGCGAGCGGGCCGTGGAGGCCATGCACTTTCTGCTGTGGCCGTCGGTGAGCAAAGGCATGACGTTCGCCGCCGGCGGTCGGGTGCTGTCGCTGGCGACGATCTCGACGCTGCCTGCCTGGATGCGCGAGCTCGGCCGATTCGACATGCCCCGCGTTGTCGATGCCTCCGTGCGTGTCCCGGGGAAGGCGATCGTCTGGGCGGCCGCACGTCGCGGCAACCGTGGGCTGATCATGGCTGCCCCGTACGTCGCGAAGATGACCGGACAGATCCTGGCTGCCCACGAGCGCACCGCGCCACCGCGAACCCGGGCGACGATCAGCCCGGGCGATGCTCGCGCGCTCTACGGCAGCAACGGCACCCGCAGCCTGTGGGACAAGACCTCCGCCTGAACCCTGAACCAGAACCGGCCGCGTCGACCGACGCGCCCGGTTCTGTCTCAGCTGACGCCGAGGGTGTTGATCGTGGCGGCCAGGAAAACGATGGCGCTGCCGAGCGCGGTCAGCGCCGCCACGTCGAACGGGCGGCTGCGCACGGCGAGCAATCCCACCTGCACGGTCGGCAGGCACAGCCGGAACGCGGCGGCCACCAGGGCGGCGCTGCCGAAGATCAGCGCGCCGCGACGCCACCGGTCCCACGCGACGAAGCCGACCGCGATCACGATCAGCGCGGTCACCACGGTCATCGGCAGATGACTGCGCAGGTACTGCTCCCCCGCGCTCAACCGCGCGACCCGGTGCTTGCCGGTCGTCTCCGCCTCGTTCACGAGCCCGATTGTTCCAGATACCGCCTGCGCGCGGACGGGGTGGCGCATGACAGAGTGGTCCGCTGTGCTGCACCTGATCTTTCACGAGCCCGTGATTCCGCCCAATACCGGCAATGCGATCCGGTTGGCCGCGGGGACCGGCTGCGCGCTACACCTGATCGAACCGCTCGGCTTCGACCTCTCGGAGTCCAAGCTGCGCCGGGCCGGACTGGACTACCACGACCTCGCGGTGGTAACCGTGCATCCCGACCTGGCGACGGCGTTCGCGGCGATCCGGCCCGGCCGCGTGTTCGCCTTCACCACCCAGGCCACCACGCGTTTCACCGATATCGCCTATCGCGACAACGACGCGCTGCTGTTCGGTACCGAGCCCACCGGTCTGCCCGCGGAAGTACTGGCCGATCCGCAGATCACCGAGCAGGTGCGCATTCCGATGCTGCCGGGGCGGCGGTCGATGAATCTGTCGAACGCGGCGGCGGTGTCGGTGTACGAAGCCTGGCGGCAGCTGGGCTTTCCGGGCGCGGTCTGACTCAGTCGATGTCGAATCGCTTGAACCGTGAGGTGGCGCCGGCGGTCAGCCGAACGGCGGACTTGGCTACGCCGAAATGATCGGCGAGTAGTTCGATCGCGGCCTTGTTGGCCTTGCCCTCGACCGCCGGGGCGCGGACGTAGAGGGTGAGAGTGCCGTCTTCGGCGGTTTCGACGAGTGGGCCTTTACGGCTGTTCGGTTTGATCGTCGCCCGCACTGTGGGCACCGGGGGTCTCCTTCCCGGATGCTGCCGATTCGGGCCCGCCTGATGCGCCGACCTCGGATGCGGTGGCCTCGGATGCGGTGGCTGCCGGTGCGGTAGGCGCGGGAGCGGTGGCTGCGGGTGCGGATGCGGGAGCGGTGGACACGTGCGCTGCGGTGCGACGGCGCCTGCGCAGCAATCGCAGTGCGGCATACAGCAATCCGCCGATCACCGCGAGGAAGCCCAGCCACGGTACGGCCTTGCCGACGAAGACGATCGCGTCCTGCAACCAGTCGATCAGCGAGTGCCAGCCCGAGACGATGCCGTCCCAGAAGTTGTCCGGGTCGCCGGGTGCGTTCTTGTCGTCGGCGGTGAGGGTGATGGTGAGCGTCGACAGCGCGACCTGATCGTCGAGGCTGCGTTTCTGCGCGGTGAGACTGTCGAGTTCGCCCTGCCTGCTCGACAGTGCCTCCTCCGCGGCGATCAGGTCGGCGGTGTTGGTGGCGCTCGTGATCAGCGCTTTGAGCCGGTCGACGGAGGCTTGCAGGGCGCGGATGCGGGCGTCGAGGTCCTGCCACTGCATGGTGACATCGTCGCGGTTGGTGCTCACCCGGGTCACCGTGCCCACCCCACCGAGCCCGGTGATGAAGGCGTCGGTCTTGTCGGCGGGCACCCGCACACTGAGCACGGCCCGAGCGGCACGCTTGTCGGTGCCGGGCTGTTCGGTGCGGCTGTCGATCCGGCCGTCGACGGCGCGGACCTGCTCGGTGACGGTCGCGGCGGCGGCGATCGGGTCCCCCGAGGTGACATCCACCGACCCGGTGATCACCTCTTTCCGGTTCGACTGGTCCGTCGGCGCCGGGCTGTCCTGCTGCGGGGCGCCCTCCCGGAAACCGGGCGTCACCGCGGGAGCGGGTCCGCCCATGACAGTGGGCGAGGACGCCTTACCGGCACGGTCCTCGCTGTCGTCGTCGCCGCACCCCACCAGGAACACGAGTCCGAGCAACGCGATCATCACCACGGCAAGCTTGCGCATGTTCGCAGCGTAGTGCGTCAGCGGACCCCCGGCTGGCGTTCAACTCGGCGGACACATCGCCCCATGCGTGCACACCCTGAGCCGGGTAGTCCCTGTATGTCTCTACCCAAAGGGGCCCGCCCCGATCTGGACTGACCGGAGGGTGCGACGAAGGAGTACCCGGAGGGAGGGAAGATCGGGGCCTCAGGGGCCCCGCTCGAGCGCGCCAGCGCTCCAAAATCTCAGCGGAAGTCGCGGGAGCGGGCGACGATGGTCAGGTCCAGGTGTTCGAGGTGGTCGGCGACGACACTGGCCGCCCCCTCGGCGTTCTGGATGCGGCCGCGAACGAGCAGGGCGGTGGCGTTCTGGGCGAGGCGGCGGTAGCGGGTCCACAGGCCGACCGAGCAGACGACGTTGACCATGCCGGTCTCGTCCTCGAGGTTGAGGAAGGTGACACCCGCGGCGGTGGCGGGGCGCTGACGATGGGTGACGGCGCCCGCCACCAGGATGCGGGCGCCGTCCTCGACGAGCAACAGATCGCACGCGGGCACCACCCCGAGTGAGTTCAAATGGGCGCGAAGGA
Organism: Nocardia sp. NPDC058114; assembly: GCF_042884695.1. Lineage (NCBI taxonomy): Bacteria > Bacillati > Actinomycetota > Actinomycetes > Mycobacteriales > Nocardiaceae > Nocardia > Nocardia sp. NPDC058114. The sequence continues at coordinate 47,502 of NZ_JBHVTK010000016.1, forward strand.
ATTCGGTGGGATAGGAGCCCGGCGAGATGCCGGTGGCCCAGACATCGGCGGCGGCGAGTTCGAGCGCGCTCATGCCGGGCAGCGCCGGGGCGACAGTGGCTGGACCGGTGCCGGGGAGGCGATCCGGACGTTCCACAGCCGCCGCGCCCGCCGCCCACAATGCCGCCCTGCGCACGCTGCTGCCACGCGAATCCTTTGGCACAGCTGAATCCGGCGGGCCGTAACCTTGTTCGAGCACTCGATGATCCGTGTCCAAAGCTCGCGCGGCAGGTGTTGCTGCCCAACTCCGGCTGTCGCCGGTGAACGGTTCGTGCGTCGCAGCGCCGGCAGCGCGCGGTTCGGTATCGACCAGAACGTCCAGCGCTCCCGCCGTGGCGAGCGATTCCGATTGGGCGACAGTGAGTTCCACGCACCCGGTGAGGTCGAGCATCGAGGTGAAGGGGCCGCGTTCGGCACGGGCGGCGACGATGCGCTCGGCGAGATCGACGCCGATGTGCCGCACACCCGACAGGCCGAGCCGGATCTCGGTGCCCGCGTTCTCGAGGGTGGGCTCGGCACGGCTGGCGTTGATGTCGGGGCCGTGCACGCGCACCCCGTGCCTGCGGGCGTCGGCGACCAGCGACTGCGGCGAGTAGAAACCCATCGGCTGCGCACGCAACAGCCCGGCACAGAACGCCGCCGGATGGTGCAGCTTGAACCACGACGAATAGAACACGATCGAGGCGAAACTCTGCGAATGACTCTCGGGGAAACCGAAATTGGCGAAGGCGTAGAGCTTCTCGTAGATGCGGTCGGCGAGAGCGCCGGTGATGCCGTGCAGGTCCCGCATGCCCTGGTAGAGGCGGTCCTTCAACTGTTCCATCTTCTCCGGCGAGCGTTTGGAGCCCATGGCGCGGCGCAACTGGTCGGCTTCGGCGGGACTGAAACCGGCCACGTCGATGGCCATCTGCATCAGCTGTTCCTGGAACAACGGAATACCGAGGGTGCGGGCGAGTGAGTTCTCCAGCGCGGGATGATCGCAGACCGGCGCTTCCTTGCCGTTGCGCCTGCGGATGTAGGGGTGCACCGAACCGCCCTGGATGGGCCCCGGCCGGATCAGCGCCACCTCCACCACCAGGTCGTAGAAGGTACGCGGCTTCAGCCGGGGCAATGTCGCCATCTGCGCGCGCGACTCCACCTGGAACACCCCGATCGAGTCGGCGCGCGAGAGCATCTCGTAGACACCGGCTTCGGTGAGATCGAGCGCGTGCAGTTCGACCTGCTCGCCTTTGTGCTCGCGCACCAGGTCGATCATGTAGTGCAGCGCCGAGAGCATGCCGAGGCCGAGCAGGTCGAATTTCACCAAACCGACTGCGGCGCAGTCGTCTTTGTCCCACTGCAACACACTGCGCCCGGCCATCCGCGCCCACTCCACCGGACATACGTCGGCGATCGGCCGATCGCAGATCACCATGCCGCCGGAGTGGATCCCCAGATGCCGTGGCAGACCGTCGAGTTCGCCCGCGAGCTCGAGCACGGCGTCCGGGATATCGGTGCCCGTCTCGGCGGCCACCCCGGACCAGCGGCTCACCTGTTTACTCCACGCGTCCTGCTGCCCCGGTGAAAAGCCCAGTGCGCGTGCGGCATCGCGCACCGAGGACTTGCCGCGATAGGTGATCACATTCGCCACCTGGGCGGCATAGTCGCGACCGTACTTGGCGTAGACGTGCTGGATGGCCTCCTCGCGGCGGTCGGATTCGATGTCGACATCGATATCGGGCGGTCCGTCGCGCTCGGGCGAGAGGAACCGCTCGAACAACAGCTGGTTGGCGACGGGGTCGACATTGGTGATGCCGATGGCGTAGCAGACCGCGGAGTTGGCGGCCGAGCCTCTGCCCTGACACAGGATGTCGCTGTTCTTGCAGAACTCGACGATGTCGTGCACCACCAGGAAATAGCCGGGGAACTCCATCTTCTCGATCACCGCGAGCTCGTGCTCGAGCTGCCGGTACGCCTGCGGGTTCCGCGCCGGCGGCCCGTAGCGCTCGGCGGCACCACGCAGGGCGAGCTCGCGCAGCCACGAGTTCTCGTCATGGTCGGCGGGCACGTCGAACGGGGGCAGCTTCGGGGCGATCAACCCCAGGTCGAACGCGCATTCGCGAGCCAGCACCGCCGCGTTCGCCACCGCGTGCGGGTAGTCGGCGAACAGGTGCGCCATCTCCGCACCCGACCGCAGGTGCGCGCCGCCGGTGGGCGCGAGCCAGCCCGCCATCTCGTCGAGACTGCTCCTGGCGCGGATCGCGGCCAGCGCCATCGCCCGGCGACGCTGCGCCGGAGAGGCGAAATGCGCACCGGTGGTGGCGAGTACGGGAACATCGAGCCGGTCGGCCAGCGCGATCAGCAGCGCGTTGCGCTCGTCATCGGTGGCGATGCCGTGATGGGTGAGCTCCACGCTCATCCGATCGGCGCCGAATCGTTCGAGCAGATCCCGCAGGGCCGCTTCGGCTTTCGGTAGCCGGATATCGCCACCGCGCAGATCGTGTTCGAGCGCGGTGCGCAGGTGGCCTTTCCGGCAGCCGGTGAGGATATGCCAGTGCCCGCCCGCCGCCGCGGTGAGGGCGTCCAGGTCGTATCGCAGAACACCCTTCTCCCCCGCGGCCATATGCGCCGCCGCCATCTCTCGTGACAGCCGCCGATAACCCTCCTGACCCCTGGCGAGGACCAGCAGATGCGGACCGTCAGGGTCAGGAGATCCAGTGCGCGGCACTGAGTCCGGCGCGTTCGCGTGCCCGTTTCGCGGCTCGGCCGAACCGCCGTCAGCCGTGTCCCCGCTCGGCCCATCAGTATCTGCTTCGCGCGCCTGCGTTCGACCCGGCACGAAACGCACCCCGCCCCGAGGGACAGAACGGCGCCGGACCGCATCCCCTCGGCCCGGCGCCGCCTCCGCATCGGTTCCCAGTGACAGTTCGGCACCGAAAACCGTTGGCATTCCCCATTCCCTGGCCGCCTCGGCGAACCGGACGGTCCCGTAGAACCCGTTGTGGTCGGTGAGCGCGAGCGCTTCCAGACCGAGCCGCACCGCCTCCTCCACCAGCTCCTCCGGCTGACTCGCCCCGTCGAGGAAGCTGTAGGCGGAGTGGGTGTGCAGCTCCGCGTAGGGCACCGTCGGGCCGGTCGGCCGGTCGAGCTCGGCGGCGTGGTACTCGCCGCGTTTACGTGACCAGGCCGGACTGTCGCCGCCGTCGCCCGGGTGCAAGTCTTGCGTAGGCCTGCCGCTCGGCTTGCCCGAGAGCACCCGCTCCAGCTCCGACCAGGTCGGCGGACCGTTGCTCCAGCCCATGCACCCGCTCCTCTCACGACCCCCGCATCACGCACCCTTTCCCCTTGGCGGACTACTCAATTCGCGGGCAAGCGCTCCATCGACCGCGATTCCAGCGCCGCCTCCACATGGCTCAGACCGGTGCGGATCACCGCGCCGTAGGCATCGTTGGCGAGCACATCCAGGTGCCCGCGCGCGATGGCCAATTGCATCCGCGCCATCTCGAAGTCACCGACGCGGCGATGACTGTCGGCCAGGTTCAGATACAGCGAGGGCAGGAACCCGCGCAGCCCCTCATCGAGCGGGATGCCCGGCCCGAACACCGCGGCCAGCGCCCGCTGGTCCCACAACAAGGCACCCTCCGGCAACTCCTGCACATCCGCCAGGTGATGCGCCACCACGCAGCGATGCAACGGGTCGCCGCCTTCCCCTATCTCACTCCACAGCCTGGTCAGCGCCGCGCGCGCCGCATCAGGGTCGCCACCGCCGAGCCGCACCGCGGCATAGATGTCCGCCATCCGATCGTCCGCCATGTGCATCAGTATCGCACATATGTTCGAACATTAGCGAGAGCCACTCGAACATATTTTCGAGTTTTCCGGCGACCCTGGCCCTCGAACTTACTTTGGAGTAAGTTCGAGGCAACGAGCTGCAAAGGAGCAGTGATGTCTCAGGTTTCTCCAGGTGAACGGGGCCGCAAGCGGCGCGATCTCACCGGCAGGCATGTCGTGATCACCGGTGCGTCGTCCGGGATCGGACGGGCCGCCGCACTCTCGGTCGCCGACAAGGGCGGTGTGGTGTTCCTGCTCGCGCGCCGCGCCGACGAACTGGCCGCGGTGGTCGCCCAGATCGTCGACGCGGGCGGGCAGGCCTACGGCTACCCGTGCGATGTCACCGACTCCGAATCCGTGGACTCGGCCGTCAAAGCGATCCTCGACCAGCACGGCCACGTCGACATGCTGGTCAACAACGCGGGCCGGTCCATCCGCCGCGCCATCCACCGCTCCACCGATCGCCTGCACGACTTCGAACGCACCATGGCGGTCAACTACTTCGGCGCGCTGCGGATGACCCTCGCGCTGCTGCCACAGATGCGCGAACGCGGCTTCGGCCACATCGTCAACATCTCCAGCGCCGGCGTGCAGGTGGCCACCCCTCGCTTCGCCGCCTACCTCGCCAGCAAAGCGGCCCTGGACAAGTTCACCGAGGTCGCCTCGGTCGAAACCCTCGCCGACGGAGTCACGTTCACCACCATCCACATGCCGTTGGTGCGCACCCCGATGATCGCCCCCAGCGGCGACCAGGGGCCGTCCGAATCCCCCGAGTGGGCCGCGGGCACGATCGTGCGCGCCCTCACCGAACGTCCCAAACGCATCGATGTTCCCCTCGGCACCCTCGCCGAATACGGCGGCATCATCACCCCCAAACTTCGCGACCGCATCCTGCACCGCTACTACCGCGCACTGCCGGATTCCCCTGCGGCCAAGGGCGAATCGGCCGAAGACACCCCGGCCCCCGCACCGGCACCCCGGGCAGATCCGAAAACCCCTTCCGCCGCCCGAAAAGCCACCGGCACCGCCCTGCGCCGCGCGGCCCGCTGGGTACCCGGCACACACTGGTGACCCCCGCGTAGTCACTCGGTTCGTCTCGCACCCACATGGATTCAGTGCCGCCGGGTCCGCCACGATTCACTGCAGGTCGAGGGTGAAGTGGTGGGCGGTGATGGTCAGATGACGGCGCATATAGAGACGATGGGCGGCGGCTCGGGTAGGACCGACGCCGGAGTCCAGGTGGACCCCCGTGCACCGCAGACGCCGAGCTTCGGCGGTGACCCAGTCGATCAGGCTGTCGGCATGGCCTCGACCGCGCGCCACGGGAAGGGTGGAGACATCGTCGATGTAGAGGTGGTGGCCCCAGGCGGTGGAGTGGGATTCGCGGAACCCTGCCACCGATAGTGCCGCGGGGGAACCCGTTTCGAAGACCCCGATGAGCCGGTAGCCCGCGGGGCGGAGTTCGTTATCGATGAACTCGATCAGGCGCGATGCCGTCTCCCACCGTGGGCGAAGCTCCAGTAGAGCCGGGCCCGCCAGCCCGGTTTCGTCCTCGCCGATTTCCCGGATGTCGATCATGGAGTCGACGTTAAGCCCGTCGGACGACGTGCGGGAGGGCCACCGCGCCGTAGTTCCAGTAGTCCACTGTGAAGCTTGCCCGGAAGCCGAGTCGTCCGCAGTCGATGAGTCAGCGATCCGTGGGACGTTCGGACTGCGCGCGAGACAGCGCGGGAAGTTGTTCTATCGCAGCGGGTTCCAAGTAGGTGGCCGGTTTGGGGGCGGCACCGCAGCTGGCTTGGCGCGGGGCGGCGGCGACGGTGCGGGCGGTGACGCGCCAGCGGCGGCCGTCGCGGTGAGTGACGATGGCGGCGCCCGCCACGGTCGGGTCGTGCGTGGGGGCCGGGTCGGGCTGGACGGTGAGAGCGGTGGCATCGGCCGGGACCTGCTCGCGCACAGCCACTTCGGCGAGCTGGGAGATCGGGGGATAGCAGCTGCGGCCGCGGAGACCGGTCAGGGAGACCTCGTCGACGTCGGCCGCCGCGAGCATCGCCTTGGCGGCAGTGGCGTCGACGCGGCCGTAGGTGAGGCCGGAGGGAAGCAGGACGACCGCGGGGGCGAAGCGGTGACCACCGGTGTGCGAGGCCTCCCAGACCCGGCCCGGGTAGTCGGCGGCGAGGGCGGCGGCGATCGGGCGGCCCAGCAGGGCACAGCACTGGTCGCGTTTGCCGTGCGCGCAGACCAGGACCACCGGATCGTCCACGCGCACACCGATTCCCGGCGCCGGACCGTCGACGAGATGCAGGTCGATGTCGAAGAGCTGGCGCAAGTCGGTGATCTCGAACCGCTCACACCAGGAGCCCTCCGGCCGCGAACTGACCAGCAGCACAGTGCGGGTACCGGTGAACTCGTTGCGGCCGGGGCGGCGGATCAGCGTCGGCCGGACCTGCGCCGCCGACGTACGCGCCGCGAGTTCGGCGGTGATCTCCGGACCGAGCACTTCGTCACCGATCACATCACCGCCCCACGCACCGGGATGCTCGATACACAGCCATCCGGTGAAATGTCCCGCGGTACCGAGCAGCGGAAGATCGGCAGCGGCCGCCGTACACAGCATGCCCTCGAACGGGTTCACAGCGCTCCTCCCACGACCGAGCCTTCCGGGACCGTCCCGGACAAGCGTCGTTTCACTCTAGAACCGGGGCGGTGGGCTACTCGTAGACGCCCTCGGCGTGCCAGTGCATCGCGTCGTAGACGAGCAGGACGGCGCGGATCTCGGTGGGGTCGGCATCGAGCTGGACTTGGACGCGCACGGCCAGGGAGGTGGGCTCGGCCGTGGACCACCAGCGTTCGGTGATCGGCCAGGGGCCCGCCCAGCCCAGCAGCGCCCACTGCTTGCTGCCCCAGCGCAGACGGGTGGGGACGGCAGTGAACAGGCCGCGATCGGTGACCAGGACGGGGGCGCCGTCGGCGGCGGTCAGGTGCACGACCGGGCGGTGCAGCAGGAGCAGTGTGGGAGCGGGTTCGGGGAGACGACCCGGCCAGGGCTGGGTGGGGTCGGCGGCGGGGGTCAGCTCGTCACCGAGGGCGATCATGGTGATGCGTTCGGCGGGCCCGCGCCCGCCGCTGAGCACGCCGATGCGGACCGCTTCGCCACCGAGCAGCCCCTGCACGCGGACCAGGGCGCGGCGGGCGCGCTCGGTCTCCTCGCCCTCACCACCCCACAGACCGAGTTGCAGCGCACCGGCGGCGACCACCTCGACCGGTTCCAGGGTGAGCGCGACGATCGGGCCGGTGGGGCGGGCGCGGTGGGTGAGCCAGCCGTCGAGTTGCCAGCGGACGCGGTCGGCGGTGTCGGCGGGGGTGAGTGGGCGAGCACAGCGCCAGATCCTGGTGAGCTCCTCACCCGTCTCGGTGCGCGCGGTCACGGCGAGCCGGGTGCACGCCACCCCCGCCGCCGACAGCACCGCGTGCAGCCGGGTGGACAGCTGCCTGCCCGCGAAGGCGGCCGCGTCGACCCGATCGATGGGCGGATCGCAGGCCAGCTCGACGGTCAGTTCCGGAGCGGGCCGGCGTGCCGACGGTGGACGTTCCGGCAGGGCGCGGGCGGTGCGATGGGCGAGCACGGCGTCGGCGCCGAACCGGGAGGCCACTTCGGCGGGAGACAGGCGCGCGAAGTCGCCGATGCGGCGCAAACCCAAGCGGCGCAGCAGGTCGACCAGCTCCGCGCGCTGTGGTGCGGCCAGGCTCGGCTCCACCGCCAGCTCCGCGACCGGGAGCCCAGCGAGGTACTCCGCGCCCTCCCCCGGCGCCACGATCGCCCCGCGCCGTGCCGCGATCACCGCTGTCGACATGGCATCGGCGATCCCGATCTGCGCCTCGGCTCCCGCCACGGCGACCGCGTCGATCAACCGCACCACCGCGGCCTCCTCGGAGCCGAAATACCGTGCGGCACCGCGTGCCCCGAGCACGATGAGCCCGGGCCGCAACACCTCGACGCCGGGCACCGTCTCGTCGACAGCGCCGACCACCGGCTCGAACAACCGCGCATCGCGATCCGGATCATCCTGCACGACAACAAGTTCCGGGCAACATCCCTGCGCATCCCGCCGTCGCATCCCCCGCCGCACACCCTCGGCCCGCGCGATCGCCGAACACGCCACCACCGAACTTCCCCGCAACACCGCGATCGGTCGCTCCGCCGACACCCCCTCCGCCGCGGCCGCCGCCACCGCGGGCCAGTCCAGGCACCACACCGCGAGCACCCGCTCAACGCGCGTCACGACGACGCCACCGATCCACACGCCACGCCACGTCCGAACGAGCCACCCACCACGAATGCGGTAGGCGATCGGTAACCGCAACGGCGTGCCGAGAGCGACTCGGGAACGAACGGGAGACCCGCGGCGATCGTCCGGGCGGCCGCCGGACAGCCGGTGGATCCCCTCACGCCCATCGGCCGGAACCTGACAACGGCCCGGCGGTCATGAGACCGCCTCGTGTAGCGCGGTGACTTCCGGTGCACCGCTGACGGTTTCGCGGGGCAGCCATTCGGTGCGGCCGACCTGGGCGCACAGGTCCATACGGCCGTGGCGGGTCTGGCCGGCCTTGGCGCTCACGCGCACGTCGAGGCAGACCGAGCGCAAGCGGCCGCGACCGGGGCCGAGGCCGCGGTACCCGGTGACGCGGGAGTCCAGGCGCAGAGTCGGGTTGGCCCATTCGCCCGCGACCACCAGGGTGGCACCGCGATTGCGGGCGCGGGCGGCGAGGACGCGGCAGCGCGACGGAGGAACAGCGAGGCCACCGAGGCCGAGGACTACCAGGTCGAGGCCGTCGAGCAGGACCGCGGCCACTTCGGCGGGGTCGGGGCCGGGGTCGGTGATCACCGCCAACCGGGACAGCTCGGCACCCATCTCGGCAGCGGCCAGCAAACCGAGCCGGGGCAGGCCGACGACCGCGGCGTGGCCGCCGTTCCCGGTAACCGCGGCGAGCATCCCCGTCAGCAGGGAGTGTGCGCCGGTGTAGGCGACGACCGCGCCTTTCGGCAGCCCACCATCGGGCAACAGATCGGCGAGTGGGGGCGGAACAGGCAGCAGATCTCGGCGTAGCGGCTGCTCACGTGGCATATGCCCGGTCGCGGACTCACCACGGCCCGGGACTGCGGCCATCCGCCTGCGCAGCTCGTCGATCATGCCCGCATCGGGCGACAACGCTTCCGAACCCATCAACACCACCTACTTCCACGATGGACCCGCGAGCGGAAAACCGCCCTGCACCGAAACGGCAGCACCGTTTCAGCTATCGATCGTATTCGAATATACGTTCGATAGCGACCAGCGTGACACCCACCCCCACCCCGTGTCCACCGCGCAGCACCCCGGAGATCCCGGCCAGTCAGCGCCATATTCGGCTACCCTCGCACCCGTGACCGAACGTGCTCGTCCCCATATCGGCCCCGACTACCTGGTCGCGGGTCGCTACCGCCTGCAGTCCAAGCTGGGCGGGGGTGGCATGGGTGCGGTCTGGCTCGCGACCGATCGGTTGCTGAACCGGGAAGTCGCGATCAAGCAGGTGCTGTCCACCGCGGGACTGAGCGCGGCCGAGGCCGAGCGAATCCGCAGCAGCATCGTGCACGAGGGCCGGGTGGCCGCCAAGCTGTCGCACATCCACGCCGTGGCCGTGCACGACGTGGTGATCGAGGCGGGCGAGCCGTGGCTCGTCATGGAGTACTTACCCTCGCGCAGCGTGGCCAAGGCGCTCGCGCTGGTCGACACGCTGCCCGCGGTCGAGGTCGCCCAGATCGGCGCGCAGGTCGCCGACGCGCTGGCCGCCGCGCACGCTGCGGGCATCGTGCACCGCGATATCAAGCCGGGCAACATCCTCGTCGCCGACCGCGGCAACAGTGTGGGCCTGGCCAAACTCAGCGACTTCGGCATCTCGCGCGGCGCCGGCGACACCCAGGGTGACGAACCTGACGGTGTGATCACCGGCACCCCCGCCTACCTGCCGCCCGAGGTCGCGCGCGGCGCCCGGCCCACCGAGGCCAGCGACGTGTTCTCCCTCGGCGCCACCCTCTACACCGCACTCGAAGGCCAGCCACCGTTCGGTTTCGACTCCGACGAGCACGACGTCGTCGCCGCGGCCGCGATGGGCCGGATCATCCCGCCCACCCGCAGCGGCATCCTCACCCAGCCGCTGCTGCACATGCTCGAGCCCGCGCCGCAGCGCCGCCCCACCATGGCCGAGGCCCGCGACGAAATCCTCACCGCCGCCTTCGGACCCGGCACCGGCGCCTACATCCTCGGTGTGCCGCTGCGCACCGAGGACGGCACCATCCCGGCCTGGTCCACCCGTAACTCCGCCAGCGGCCTGCGTAGCCACAATTCCTCCCCCCTCCCGCGCCCGCACCGCGCGCCGGTGGGCGCCACCGCCGCCGCACCCCAGCAGCGCACCGGCAGCTTCGTCGACAACCTCCCCAACGGCGCCCCCCTCGCCATCGGCGCGGGCGTGCTGATCGGCCTGATCATCCTGATCGCGATCATCATCGCCGTGATGTAGAGCCGAGCTTCACTCGATGCGGCGTCGATGCGCCCATCGAGTCAGCGCGTTCCGGTTCGACTGTTGCGTCTTACGAAGCACATTCGACGCGTGCGTCTCCACGGTCTTCACCGAGATGAACAAGGATTCGGCGATCTCCCGATAGGTGTATCCACGCGCCAGCAAGCGCAGCACCTCCAGCTCGCGCGGGGTGAGTGAATCCAATTCGGGATCGAGCGGCGGCTCGGGGACCGGCGAGCGCCCGGTGAACGAATCGAGCACGAACCCGGCCAGCCGCGGACTGAACACCGCGTCCCCACCCGCGACCCGGCGGATACCGTCGGCCAGCTCGGCACCGGAAATCGTCTTGGTGACGTACCCGCGCGCCCCCGCCCGGATCACCGCGATCACATCCTCGGCCGCGTCGGACACACTCAACGCCAAACACACCGGCCCCGTGGCGATCCCGCTCAGCACCGCCACTCCACCACCGTCGGGCATGTGGACGTCGAGCAGCACCACGTCCGGCTTCGTGGCATCGATCCCGGCGATCGCCTCGGCCACCGCCCCGGCCTCACCGACGACCTCCATGTCGGTCTCCCGGCTCAGCTCGGCTCGCACCCCCGACCGGAAAACCGCGTGATCGTCGACCAGGAACACCCGCACACTCACTACCAGACTCCTCATTCGAACCGCTCGATCGACCTGCTGTCATCGGTACCACACCGCGGCGTCCGGGCGCCGAGATCGGCCCGGGTCGGTGCGATCGCGCTCAGTGATCGGCCGGATGGTCCCGCGTCGGCGCGTGGTCATCCGGGCCTGCGGTGGTCGGCGCGTCGTCGCTCGCGACCTCGTCCGGCTCGGAGGTCCCGGAGTCGGTGCGCGGCATGACGATCCGCACCTCCGTGCCACGCCCGAGGGTCGAGTCGATCACGGCGGTACCGCCGCGGCGCTCGATTCTGGCACAGATCGACTTGGCCACCCCGCGCCGATCGGCAGGCACCGCCGACACGTCGAAACCGGCGCCACGGTCGCGCACGAAGATGCTCACCTGGTGGGGTTCGGTCTCGGCGAACAGGTCGATCTCGGGGACCTCGGCGTGCTTGGCGGCGTTGACCAGCGCCTCACGGGTGGCGCCGAGCAGGGCGGTGAAATGCTCCTTGGGCAGGCCCGCGCCGGTGTCGCCGGGGTCCATCGCCACATCGCCGACGGTGACCGGGGTGACCTTCACACCGTGCTGGTCCTCCACCTCGCCCGCGATGGTGCGCAGCGCGGTGGCCAGGCTCGACTGGGCGGGTGCGGTGTCGTCGAAGAGCCACTTGCGCAGTTCACGCTCCTGACTGCGGGCCAGGCGAAGCACCTCCTGCGGATCCTCGGCCTGGCGCTGGATCAGCGCGAGCGTCTGCAATACCGAATCGTGCAGGTGCGAGGCGATCTCCTCGCGTTCCTCGTTGCGGATGCGGGCGCCGCGCTCGGCATTGAGCGCGCGGACCATGCGCAGCCACAGCGGCACCGTCAGCAGACCCGCGCCGACCAGGGTGACCGCCACCGCGATCAGCGCCGACCCGAGCGAACTGAGATCGATCCTGGCCAGCACCACCACACCGAGCCCGACCACGATCAGCGTCGCCCCGGCCACGATGCGCGACCAGGTGACCACCGAGGGTCGCGCGGGCAGCCCGAACAGGGCCCGCGGCCCCGGCGCGGCGACATCGTATTCGCGCCACACCAGCGCGGCGCCGACCGCCACCACCACGATCGGCGCGATCACCTTCGCCGCGGTCCCCTGGAACAACCACCCCACCGTCACCGCGAGTCCGAGCCCGAGCAGGGCGAGCCCGATCGCCTGCCTGCGCTCGTCACCGGTCGGTTTCGCCGCGTCCGCGCCACCGGGAGTGAAGATCCACAGCAGCCCGTACGCCACCAGTCCCGCGCCGACCAGCGCGGACAGCAAGACGAACGCCAGCCGCACCTTGATCACGTCGACACCGAGATGGTCGGCCAGACCACCCGCGACTCCACCCACCACCCGCCCACCACTGCGACGGACCAGGCGCGGGGTCTCCGGCATCGGCGCACCCACCGGCTCGGGGCCGGGGACGGGCAGCATGGGCCGATAGCCGCGCGGCACGCCATAACCCTGCGGATACTGGGCGTAACCCGGCGCGCTCCGATACTGCGGCGGCGGCGCGTAGTGCTGCGGCGGCCCATAGACCACCGGCTCACCCCCGAACGAGCGCTCTACGAAACCACGCGGCCGGTGCCAACCGAACCGCGGATTCGCCGCTGCGCCCGGGCCGTCGGAAGGCCCGTGGGTGGCGTTGTTCCCGGCGGCGGCGCCGGGCCCGGACGGGGTCGCGGACCCCTGGGCGGCAGTGCGGGCGGAAACAGACGGATCCATGCTCTCGATACTGGCACGCGCGACGGGGTGTCGACATCAGGAAAGTCCCTGATCTCGTCCCCGATGTCGGCGATCCGCCGCTGACCTGCGCGGCGAGCTGTCCGGTCCGGACAGAAATTACGCTCTACCTGGGTATATGTCCGATCCGGTGCCGGACCGCGACGCCGGTGCCGGACCGCCGGACCGGAAACCTGAACCCAGGGTCCTCAGCAGGTCTTTTAAGCCGATGCGCGGTCGCGCCGAAAGCCCGGCCGCACAGGCTCTTCCTACGTTGATGGCAGGCCGGAACTGCGGCCGCCGCTTCAGGGGAGGAACAAGTGAACATCATCACCACCGTGCTGGGTGCCGCCGCTATCGGACTGAGCACCCTCGGGATGACACCGATCGCATCGGCTACACCGATGGCACCGCACGAGACGACCTATCACGGGCCCGCCGGCTTCGAACTCACCCTCGGCCATACCGAGGAGTCCTACCGGCTGGTCCCGCCGCTCAACGCGATGCCGACCAATCGCGAGGTGTTCCTCGACAACACCGCCTACGTCACCGCACCGCTCGGCGCGACCGGTGAGGTCACCTCCGGCTATCTCGTCGCCTGCGCGGTGGACCTGACGCTGTCGGTCGGGCTCGACGGTGGCGTCTCGGTCGGCGCGGAAGCCGGCATCGGGTTCGGCTCGTCCGGTCCGGATGTGTCCGCCGATATCGGCCCGTCGATCTCGGCCGGTGTCGATCTGAGCCTGTCGCTCGCGCCGGGCGAGATCAAGAAGATCGATGTGGGATCGATGTCGCTCGGTTCGGGCACCACCTATCTGGTGAACCGTGACTTCCATCTGATGGTGGGCAACTGCGGTGGACCGCTCAACGTCTACTCGTGGGCGACGGTCACCGCCGGCACCGGACAGGTGAAGGCGACGAACTCGATCTTCGGCGACACCATGTTCCTGTGATCCGCACCGGGGCCCGGCGAGTCGCCGGGTCCCGGTCGATCCGAATAGCATGACCCTCGGTCGTTTTCATCGAACGGGGGGTTCATTGACCATCAATGACGCGCAGAGTTCTTCGCCACGTGCGATTTTCGCGCAGCGGTTCGCCGAACTCTATGCCGTGGCAGGCAATCCGACCTTGCGCCGGGTCGCCTCGGCCACCGAGCGTCGCATGCGCGGCACCCAGGCCGGCACGCCGTCGCCGCAGCGGATCAGCGACTGGAAGGCCGGGCGCAATGTGCCCGCTCGCTTCGAATCGCTGCTGCCGGTGGTCCTCACGCTCGTCGAGCTGACCGAGAAGTCTCAACGCGACCTACCGCGCGGCCTGGCCGACCCGCACGAATGGCGACGCCTGTGGCAGGAGTCGGTCACCTGGACAGCGGCCGCCACCGACGGCGACGCCTGCCCCTACCCCGGCCTGCGCGCCTATCTCCCCGAGGAGCACACCTTGTTCTTCGGACGTGAGCAGGCCACCACCGAATTCGTCGACCTGGTGCGCGCCACCACCGGCGTCGTCGTCCTGATCGGCGCGTCGGGGGCGGGCAAGTCCTCGCTGCTGGCGGCGGGTCTTCGACCTACGATCGACCTACCCGCCGCGACCATGACACCGGGAGCGACGCCGACCGCCGGACTCGCGGCGACACTGACCGACGGCCTTCGGGTCCTGATCGTCGACCAGTTCGAGGAACTGTTCACCCTGTGCCAGGACGAAGCCGAACGTTCGGCGTTCCTGTCCGCGCTCGCCGACCTACCCGATTCGGTGACGGTCGTTCTGGCGCTGCGTGCCGACTTCTACGAACAATGCCTGCACTATCCGATAGTGCGGAACAGCCTGCAGCGCAACAGCTACCTGCTCGGCGCGATGTCCATGGACGAGGTCTCGCACGCGATCACCGGACCGGCGGCCGCCGCCGGGCTCACCCTGGAGCCAGGTCTGGAAGAGCTGGTACTCACCGAACTGCGCGGGCTCGGCGGGCACCTCAGCGCCGACGGCTACGACCCAGGGGCGCTGCCACTGCTCTCACACGTGATGGCCGCGACCTGGCAGCAGCGCGAGGGTCGCAAACTCACCGTCGCCGGCTACCGCAAAGCGGGCGGTGTCGCCGGCTCGGTCGCCGAGACCGCCGAACTCGCCTGGAGCGAGCTCACTCCGGGGCAGCAGAGCGCCGCTCAGGAGTTGCTCGGCTCGCTTGTCACCGTCGGACAGGACGGGCGTGACACCCGGCGAACGGTAGACCGTGCCGAATTGCTCGGCCGCAGCGGCGATCCCGATGCCTCAGCGGAAGCGCTCGAAGTCCTCGCGACCAGCAGACTGATCGCCCTCGACGCGGGCTCGGTGCAGTTCTCCCATGAGATCGTGCTGACCGCGTGGCCCCGGCTACGCGGCTGGATCGATACGGACCGGGTCGGGCACCTGGTCCGACAGCGGCTCGAACACGATGCGACCGAGTGGGAGTCGGCGAGACATGATTCGGCGCTGCTGTATCGCGGTACCCGACTCGACAACGCGAACGAGCACACCGGCGGCGCCCCCCTCAGTCCGCGTGTACGCGCCTTCCTCCAAGCTTCGCGGCGAGCGGCACGCAATGGCGGCCGCTGGCGGATCGTGGCGGTCGCCGTCGTGATCGCCCTGCTCGCCACCGGTGTCATCGCCGTCGACCGCAGCAGGCTCGCCGATCAGCGGGCACTGGACCGCGACTACGCCGAACTGGTGGCCGCGGCCCACCGGACCAGAAGCAGCGACCCGTCGATCTCGGCGCAATTCCTGCTGGCCGCGTATCGAATCCGGCCTGACATCGCGACGCGCACCCAGCTGTTGAACAGCCAGGATTCACCCCTGGCCGTCAGCGTGCCCGCCCACCAGCGCGGCGTCTCCACGCTGGCTCATCGCGCGGCCGACGCACTACTGGTGTCGATCGACTACGCCGGCGACACCGCCTTCTGGGATCTGCGCGATCCCGCACGGCCACGCCGGCTCACCACCTCACTCGGAACGCGGACCGACCACCTCGAATTCATCCCGGGTAGCACCGACGCGGTCACCCTCGGCAATTCCGGTACCCAGCTGTGGGACCTCGCTCGCCCCGAGTCTCCCCGTCTGATCCACACCTTCGACACCCTGCGAAGCGACACACTCACCGTCGATCCGAGCGGAACGCGACTCGCCGAAATCGACGCCTCGACGCTTACCCTCTGGGACATCCGCGATCGGTCACGACCTGTGCGCACCTTCACCCGTCCGCTCTCCGGTGACAACCATTCCGTCGAATTCGGCCCCGGCGGCACGCTGCTAGCCGTCGGGTCCGCCACCTTCGACACCGGCGTCCCCGATTTCGTGCAGTTGTGGGATACCGCCGCTGCGCGTCCCATCGGGCCGCCGATCGCCACATCCGGCACCGACGTCCTCCAAGCGGTCGCCCTCAGCCCGGACGGCACCCGCCTGGCTATCGGCACGCACGGCGTGAAGCACACCAGCAGCGCACCGTCGAGTCAGTTCGAACTCTGGGACATCACTGATCCGCACCACCCGCACACGTTCGGCGCCTCGACTCGTGTCGACAACGACGTGCTGGCCTCGATCGCTTTCCACCAGGACGGGCACCTCCTCGCCACCGGCTCCGACGAGGCCGCGCGGCTGTGGAACATCACCGACCCGGCCCAACCCGTGCAAGCGGGCCCGGCCCTGTCGGTGAGCCCGGCCGCCTGCCCACAGGCCAGGGTCTCCCTGTGCAGCGGCGGACCGACGTCGATGTTCTTCCTCCCGGGCGAACCGATACTCATCGGAGCGGGGCACGACGGCCTGCTGCGCACCTGGACACTGCCCCGATCGACGATCGACGTGTTTCCCCGGCTGCCCTCGGGTCCGGTGTTCGATCGAGCAGGAGATCGGATGGCCATGGTGACCCGGACCGGCGACGTGACGATCTGGGACACCACCGACCCGCGCCGCCCGACCCGGCTGACCACGGTCCCGAACGTGCTGGCGCTGTCGAACCCGGTGCTGAGTCCGGACGGACGCACGCTGAGCCTGCACGACCAGGTCGGCAAGCGCCGGATCGTCTTCGACCTCGACGATCCGCGTCATCCACGACAACTGCCCAGCTGGCCGACCGGCGAGGCCGAGAGCTCGACTGTCAACGGCAACCGGATGCTGCTGACCTTCACCGACTCGGTCCACATGTGGGACGTCACCGACCGCAGCGCGCCGAAGCCTCTCGGGTCGCCGATCACCGCGAGTTTCGGAAAGCTCGTCGGTGACGCCTTCAGCCTCGACGGCAGCCTGGTCGAAGTGATGCTCGTCGACCACCGCAGCGACTGGCAGCACTACACCCGCCAGATCTGGAATCTGGACGACCCGGTGCATCCTCGTCTGATCGCCGAGACCGACGTGGAACTCAGCACCGTCGTACAACCGTCCCAGTTCCTGCCCGACAACCGGACTCTCGCCGTCACCAAAGACGATCGCTTCGGCCTGTGGGACACCGACACACCCGAGGTCTTCACCCCGCTCGTCGACGCGGTCCGCACCGAAGTCGGGCCGCTCAGCTGGATATCCACATCGGCGGACGGCACCGAGCTGGCCGTGTCGAGCGACGACGGCACGACCGGCCTGTGGAATCTCGACGACCCCCGCGCGCCGCGCAAATACATCGGCCCGCTCGGCCCCGCCGACGGCCGCGACCGGCAGGTGGTCCTGCACCCACGCGGTGAACAGCTCGTGATCGTCACCGACAACGGCCAGCTCGGCGTGTGGGACCTCGACACCGAGACCGTCGCCGCCCGGATCTGCGCGTCCACCGGCCGACTCACCGAAGCCGTCTGGCGCGGGCAGGTCGCGAACGTCGCCTACCGCTCCCCCTGTCCCTGAACCCGGGCAATTATCAGGGTTACCCCCGATGTGCGGAAGGGGCGGCTCGGCACACCATGGATGGCATGAGCAGAACGAGCTTCGCCGACCAGGTTCACCAGATGTGGCAGACGCGGCCCGTCCGGCTGCCTCGGCAAGGGCCGATCGCCGGCGTGGCGGCGGGGTTCGGGTTGCGGTACGGGGTGGATCCGGTGCTCGTGCGGGTGGCCTTCGTGGTATCGACGATCTTCGGCGGGGCCGGGATCGTGCTGTACCTGCTGGCCTGGCTGGTGCTGGGGTCGGCGGGCAACGAGATGTCGGCGGCGCAGGCCCTGTCGGCCCACGATCGAGGTTCGCATTCGCAGACCAAGACGATCGTGTTGATCGTCGCGCTGGCTATCGCCGTGTCGACCATGGGGCCGATCGGGCTGGGAATGGGCGGGTCCGGGGTGGTCAGCATGGGGCTGATGCTCGCAGGCTGGTGGATGCTGTATCTGCGGCATCCGGAGCTGCCCGCGGGATTCGACGCCTACCGCGCTCCGCTCGGCACGACGGGCTACCCGGGCGCGGGCTACCCGACCGGGGTCCCGGTGCGCGGCTACCCGTACAACCCGGAGGTGCCGCCGACGGGGATGTACACGCCCTACACGAAACTCCCCGATACCTACGTTCCCGATCCGGCACTCGCCCGCGAGGAAACCCGCACGGCCACCGCCGAATCCGCGCCGCTGCTGCGGGTCGACGCGACCGACACGGTCGTCCTGCACAAGGACATCGACGAATCGGGCAGCGCTGCTGTGGATTCCGTCGAGACCACCCGGATCACCGTGACACCGGCCTCCAGCGAACCCGGACACGAGGATCCGGACAACCGCGAGGTCGCCGCGGACGCGTCGACTCCGCTCGCCGTGTCGGATACGAGCGAGCAGGCGGCCGATTCGGTTCCACCCGTCGATCTCGACAAGCGGGCGGACAGCCCGACAACCGAGGTCGTCGAGCCGGCCGGCACCGACGAGAGCATGCGGCCCGCCGAACAACCACAGGCGAACGAAACCGGCGCCACCGCCGTCCTGCGCAAGGACGTCCCCGGAACCATCGCTCCCGCACCCGAGCCCCCGCGGATCAACGCGCAGGTGCCCAACGGCTGGGACCCGCTCGCTGTCGCCCCCCTCGCCTGGGAACTCCCGGAAGCGGCACCCCGCTACGCACCGGTCGCGCCACCGGCACCGAAACGTCCACGCTCCCGGCTGACCCCGGTCACCATCGGCCTGGCGATCCTGGCCGCGGCGCTGGCGGGTGCGGCAGCCGCATCGGGCGTCGAATGGATGACCCCCGCACGGATCGCGGCCTTCGCCTTGGCCGTAGTCGGACTCGGCCTCGTCGTCGGCGCGTTCCTGCGGCGCGGGTACGGGCTGCTGATCCTCACCGCCCCGCTGGCCGGGTTCGTGGTGCTGGCCTCCCTGATCGGGCCGATCGACTTCAGCGAAACCGCCGTCGGCGACCGTGTCTGGGCGCCGACCTCGGTCACCGAGTTGCAGCCCCGCTACGCCCTCGACATCGGTTCGGGCACGCTGGACCTGCGCGGACTGAACCTCACCGAGTCACGCAGCGTCGAAGTCGCGGTGAACATCGGTGACGCGAAAGTGCAACTGCCCGAAGGGATGACGGTGAACACGACGTGTGACATCCGAGTGGCCGATTCCAACTCGACCTGCAAAGACGGACTGAGCGGGCCGAACACCCCCGGCGCACCGGTCCTCGACCTGCACGTCAAGATGCACCTGGGTGACGCGGTGGTGACCCGTGGCTGATCCGACCGGCACCGAGCCCGCCCGCCGACCCGCCTTCACCCTGCTGACCATCGGCCTGATCGCACTGGCCGTGAGCGTCTGGGCACTGCTGGGCGCACCCACCCCCGACGACGGCGGGATCCTGCCCATCGGCTGGGGCGTGGTGATCGCGGCCATCGTCATCGGCCTGCTGCTCACGCTGACCCCCAGCCGTAAACACCACTGACCGAAGACAACTCAGGCAACAGCAATGGCCCGTCATCACGACGGGCCATTGCTGTTGACGGGACCAGTTGAAAGACAAGGGCAATGGACGAATCCGAGAAGAGACCGCAAACCCCACTGGCGAAGGTCCTGCCGCCGGTCACCCACCGGCCATACGCCGGCGGCTTCCTCCTGGGCAGGCTCCTGCTCACCCAGGCGGCGCCGCCGCGGCCGGCCTAGTTCACTCCCACTCGATGGTGCCCGGCGGCTTGCTCGTCACGTCGAGGACCACGCGGTTGACCTCGGCCACCTCGTTGGTGATGCGCGTCGAGATCCTTTCCAGCACGTCGTAGGGCAGCCGGGTCCAGTCCGCGGTCATCGCGTCCTCGCTCGACACCGGACGCAGCACGATCGGGTGACCGTAGGTGCGGCCGTCGCCCTGCACACCGACCGAACGCACGTCGGCCAGCAGCACGACCGGGCACTGCCAGATCTGCTTGTCCAGGCCGGCCGCGGTGAGCTCCTCGCGGGCGATGGCGTCGGCCTGGCGGAGCAGATCGAGCCGGTCGGCGGTCACCTCGCCGACGATGCGGATCGCGAGGCCGGGGCCCGGGAACGGCTGGCGTGCAACGATTTCCTCGGGCAGCCCGAGTTCACGGCCGACCGCGCGGACCTCGTCCTTGAACAGCAGGCGCAGCGGCTCGACCAGATCGAACTCGAGGTCGTCGGGCAGGCCACCGACATTGTGGTGGCTCTTGATGTTCGCGGTGCCGGTGCCGCCGCCGGATTCGACGACGTCCGGGTACAGGGTGCCCTGGACCAGGAATTCGACCTTCGGTGCGGCACCCGCGGCAGCGCCCTCCTCGAGCACGATGCCCGCGACCGCGTCCTCGAAGGAGCGGATGAACTCGCGGCCGATGATCTTGCGCTTCTCCTCGGGATCGGAGACGCCCTTCAGCTCGCCGAGGAACTTGTCCACCGCGTCGACGGTCACCAGCTTGGCGCCGGTCGCGGCGACGAAGTCCTGCTGGACCTGCTCGCGCTCGCCGGCCCGCAGCAGACCGTGGTCGACGAACACACAGGTGAGCCGGTCGCCGATCGCGCGCTGCACCAGCGCGGCCGCCACGGCGGAGTCGACACCGCCGGACAGGCCACAGATGGCGTGCCCGTCACCGATCTGCTCGCGCACGCTCTCGATCAGCGACTCGGCGATATTGGCCGGGGTCCACTGCGCGGGGATGCCCGCGAGCTCGTGCAGGAAGCGGCTGAGCACCTGCTGGCCGTGCGGGGAGTGCAGCACCTCGGGGTGATACTGCACGCCGGCCAGGCGCCGCGCACGGTCCTCGAACGCGGCCACGGGGGCGCCCGCGGTGGTACCGGTGACCTCGAAGCCCTCGGGGGCGTCGGTCACCGCGTCACCGTGCGACATCCACACCGGCTGGATGGTCGGCAGGCCGCCGTGCAGCACACCGCCGTCGATGTTCAGCTCGGTGCGACCGTATTCGCGGGTGCCGGTTTCCGATACGGTGCCGCCGAGCGCCTGTGCCATGGCCTGGAAGCCGTAGCAGATGCCGAACACGGGCACGCCGAGATCGAACAGCCGCGCGTCGAGTTGCGGTGCGCCCTCGGCATACACACTCGACGGACCACCGGACAGGATCACGGCCAGCGGCTGCTTGTCGGCGATCTCTTCCACGGTCATCGTGTGAGGAATCACCTCGGAGAACACCCGTGACTCACGCACCCGTCGGGCGATCAGCTGGGCGTACTGCGCGCCGAAGTCGACGACGAGGACCGGTCTCTGAGTATCTGCCACCGCCACAGTTTAGTGACGGGGTGCGACGAGCAAGCAGCGGGCATCGCCGGAGGCCGGACTCGCCGTAGTGACTGTGCACGACGCGCCCCCATTCTTGGGCGTGGCGCGGCGGCTCTGGCTATCCTCGTGCTCGTGCCATTCGCCCGCGCGATCGATGCCGACATCTACTACGAGGACAGCGGTGGCACCGGTCCGGTGGTGTTGCTCGCCCACGAATTCTTCATGGATCGCACGATGTTCGCCTCGCAGCAGGCCGCGCTCGCACCCGAATTCCGGATCGTCGCCTGGGACGCGCGCGGTCACGGCCGCACCAGAGACCAGCGGTTGCCCTTCACCTACTGGACCGCGGCCAGGGACGCGCTGACGGTGCTCGACTCGATCGGCGTCGAACGCGCGATCGTCGGCGGGACGGCGCAAGGGGGCTTCACAGCATTGCGGACCGCGTTGGTCGCACCCGAACGGGTCGCCGCGCTGATCTTGATCAGCACCGAGGCGCACGGGCCGACCCTCGACCAGTCGACCGCCACCCAGCGATTCCTCGACGAGTGGCACGACCGCAGCTCCCGCGAGGAAGCCGCGGGCCGACTGGCCGACTGGCTCATCGGCGACGACACCTGGTACCGCGACATCTGGACCCGCCGCTGGGTCGGCGACGCCCACAGCGGGCTCGACGCCGCCGTCGGCTGCCTACTCGGACGCGACTCGGTACTCGACCGACTACGCGAGATCACCTGCCCGGCACTGATCATCCACGCCACGCAGAGCGGCATCGCGGGCGACCGGGCCCGCACGCTGGCGGACGGGCTCACCGCCTCCACCTTCGTGGAGATCGATGGCGCCCGTCTCGCCGTCACGATGACGCACCCGGAACCGGTCAATACCGCGATCTCCCGGTTCCTGCGGGATCGGGTCTCACTGACCCACGTTCGTCAGCGCGGGCGGCCTGTCAGCGGACGCTGAGCCCGACCTTCTGGAATTCCTTGAGGTCGGAGTAGCCGGCCTTGGCCATCGAACGGCGAAGGCCACCGACCAGGTTCAGCGAGCCGAACGGGTCGTCGGAGGGGCCGTAGAGCACGCGCTCGAGGCTCGGACGGGCCGCCGCGCCGTCGGGGCCGTCCAGCCAGGCCTCGTCGACCGGCAGGAACGAACCGCGCGGCACCGAGGGGTGCGCGGTCGCCGAGGGCCAGTACCACCCGCGACCGGGCGCCTCCGCCGACGCCGACAGCGGCACACCGAGCATCACAGCGTCGGCGCCACAGGCGATGGCCTTGGCCAGCTGACCCGAGGTGGCCACGTCACCGTCGGCGATGACGTGTACGTACCGGCCGCCGGTCTCGTCGAGGTAATCGCGACGGGCCGCGGCCGCGTCGGCGATCGCGGTCGCCATCGGCACGCCGATGCCGAGCACCTCGCCGGTGGTGGTGGCACCCGGGAACGAGCCGTAGCCGACGATGACACCCGCCGCGCCGGTGCGCATCAGGTGCAGCGCGGTGCGGTGATCGCTCACGCCACCGGCCACGACCGGCACATCCAGCTCGGCGATGAAGGTCTTGAGGTTGAGCGGCTCCTCGCCACCCACGTGCTCGGCGGAGATGATGGTGCCCTGCACGACCAGCAGGTCGATACCGGCCTGGAGCAGCGCCGGGGTCAGCGCGCGGGCGTTCTGCGGGCTCACGCGCACCGAGGTGGTCACCCCGGCCGCCCGGACCTGCGCGACAGCGGCGGCCAGCAGGTCGGGCTGCATCGGCGCGGCGTGCAATTCCTGCAGCAGCGAGATGGCCTTTTCGTAACCCCCCTTGTCGACCAGATCGAGCAGCTGGTCGATCTTGGCCTGCACGTCGGCGTGGCGGGCCCAGAGGCCTTCACCGTTGATCACACCGAGGCCACCCTGGCGCCCGAGCTCGATCGCGAACTCGGGCGAGACCAGCGCGTCGGTGGGGTGCGCGAGCACCGGGATCTCGAAACGGTAGGCATCGAGCTGCCACGCCAGCGAGACCAGCTTCGACGAACGCGTCCGCCGCGAGGGCACGATATCGACGTCGTCGAGCTCATAGGTCCGACGAGCGACCCGTCCCATACCGATTTCGACCATGTCACGCACAGTTGCTCCTGTGTTTTTGGAGCGCTGGCGCGCTCGAGTTCGCGGCCACCACGGGCCGCCGGTCAGGCACCGCCGCTTGCTCCTTCGTCGCCTACGCGGCGGCGCCTGGCCGGCGACCCGGCCGCGAACCGCCGCTGCGCGGCGGACCCTCCTCGAGGTCGGGTCGTGCGGGGCCGGGAGTGCCGGTAGACGGCGGACTCGGAGCCTGCCTGCATTGCCCTTGTGCGCCGGGAGCGTACCTCCCGGCGCACAAACGCATCTATTGTACTCAGCCGCGCCCGGTGTAGTTCGGGGCCTCGACGGTCATCGTGATGTCGTGCGGGTGGCTCTCCTTGAGGCCCGCCGCGGTGATCTGCACGAACTGCGCGCCCTGGAGGTGCTCGATGTTCTGCGAACCGGTGTAGCCCATCGCGGCACGCAGGCCGCCGACGAGCTGGTGGATCACCTGGTTGACCGGGCCGCGGAACGGAACGCGGCCTTCGATGCCCTCGGGGACGAGCTTGTCCTCGGCGAGCACGTCGTCCTGGAAGTAGCGGTCCTTGGAGTACGACTTGGCCTGGCCGCGGCCCTGCATCGCACCGAGCGAGCCCATGCCACGGTAGGCCTTGAACTGCTTGCCGTTCACCAGCACCAGGTCGCCGGGCGACTCGGCGGTGCCCGCGAGCAGCGAGCCGAGCATCACCGTGGACGCACCCGCGGCGATCGCCTTGGCGACGTCGCCGGAGTACTGCACGCCACCGTCGGCGATCACCGGCACGCCTGCGGCCTTGCACGCGGCAACGGCTTCGAGGATCGCGGTGATCTGCGGCGCGCCGACACCGGCGACCACACGAGTGGTGCAGATGGAGCCGGGGCCCACACCCACCTTCACCGCGTCGACGCCCGCCTCGACGAGCGCGGCGGCACCGGCACGCGTGGCGACATTGCCGCCGACGATCTGGATCCGGTCACCGACCTCGGCCTTGACCTTGGCGACCATCTGCAGCACCTGCGACTGGTGGCCGTGCGCGGTGTCGACGATCAGCACGTCGACCCCGGCGTCGGCCAGCGTCATGGCCCGCGACCAGGAATCCTCACCGACACCGATCGCGGCGCCCACCAGCAGGCGGCCGTCGCGGTCCTTGGTGGCGTTGGGGTACTGATCGGTCTTGACGAAGTCCTTGACCGTGATCAGCCCGCGCAGCCTGCCGTTGCCGTCGACGATCGGTAGCTTCTCGATCTTGTGGCGACGCAGCAGCCCCAGCGCGGCCTCGGCGGTGACACCCTCACGGGCGGTGATCAGCGGCGCCTTGGTCATCACCTCGTCCACGCGGCGGTCCTGATCGACCTCGAAGCGCATGTCGCGGTTGGTGATGATGCCCACCAGCGCGCCGGTCTCGTCGACCACCGGCAGACCCGAGATGCGGAAGCGGGCGCACATGGCGTCGACCTCGGCGAGGGTATCGGTGGGACGACAGGTGACCGGGTCGGTCACCATGCCCGCCTCGGAGCGCTTCACCGTCTCCACCTGGGCGGCCTGATCGGCGGCCGAGAGGTTGCGGTGCAGCACACCCATACCGCCCGCACGCGCCATGGCGATGGCCATGCGCGCCTCGGTGACGGTGTCCATGGCCGAGCTCACCAGCGGCGTGCGCAGGGTGATGTCCCTGGTCAGCTTGCTGGAAGTCTCGACCGAGCTGGGGATGAGATCCGAGGCGGCAGGCAGCAACAGCACGTCGTCGAACGTGAGGCCGAGCATGGCGATCTTGGTCGGATCGTCGCCCCCCGTAGGAGGGCGCACCGCGATTCGTTCGCCCGACACGGGATTACTCATTCGGATCGACCCCTCCTGGTCGTCATAGCTACCGACGCGGTAGACACAGTGCGTCGGTGCTCGAGCGGAAAAAACTTTCGGATGGTCGGCTGGAACAAAGTCGCCGACGCCTGTATTCCATGGTATCCGGCGCCCGGAGACGCCTGTGAAGTGAGCCCTTCCGCAAAACTTGCCCGGTGCATCGCTGGCGCGATGCACCAAGTACTGCGTACCGTGGGGATGTGCGTGACCATCTACCACCTGGCCTGCCGCCGGATCCCTTCGCCGGAGACCCCTCCGACCCGTCCGCCGCGCTCGATGCGATCGAGCCCGGTGAGCCGTTGGATCCTCATGAGCGCCTCGCGGTCGAGGAAGATCTCGCAGACCTCGCCGTATACGAAGCCCTGCTGGCCCACCGCGGTATCCGCGGTCTGGTCGTCAGCTGTGAGGATTGTCGGCAAGATCACTACCACGACTGGGACATGCTGCGGGCGAACCTCCTACAGCTACTGGTCGACGGCACTGTCCGTCCACACGAACCCGCCTACGACCCCACCCCCGAGGCTTACGTCACGTGGGACTACTGCCGCGGCTACGCGGACGCGTCGATGAACGAGGCGTTCCACGGCGACGGGTTCGACGGGTTCGACAACTGAGCTCCCCGCCGACTCGGCACAGCTGAGTCCGTCGCGGCGCCTGCCCTCCTCCACTCTCGGTCACGCGTGCGTGGGGGGAATACGCGGGCCCACACCGGAAATGCCCCAGCACAAGACGAAGGCCCCGAACCTGTTCGGGGCCTTCGTCTTTAGTTCAATTCATCGTGCTGCTACGGCGAGGGCACCGCGGGCGGCGACTGCAGGATGGTCGCCGGCGGAGGCACCTGCTGCGTGGGCGGCAAGCTCGGCAGCGGTGCGGACGTCGGGACCACCGTCGTCGGCACAGTGACGACCGGCGGTGATTCGACGATGGTGGTGGGTGGTGTGGTCGGGTCGACAGTCACCGGCGGGGTCACCGGCGGTTGTGTCGGCTCGACCGGCGGCTGCGACGGCTCGACCGGAACCAGCGGCTTGGTTTCCGGGCCAGGGCCCGGGCCCGGGGTCTGCATGATGACCGGCGGCGGTGTCGACGGATCGGTGGTACCCGCTCCTGGAGCGGTTGGCGCCACCGGCGCGGTGGTACCCGGATTCGTCGTCGGCGGGACCTGAACGGGCGAGCTGGGCTTGGTCGGCGCGGTGGTGGTCGGCGGCAGTTGCGCGCCGATCTCCGGGGCGACCTTGATCAGCTGATCTCGCAGCAGGTTCCAGCGCGCGATCAGATCGTCACGCTTGGCCGGATCGTCGACCTGGCCCGCGTTGGCCGAAGCCTGTTCCAGCCTGGCCTTCGCCTGTTCCGGATTGCCCGAGGTGAGCAGGTTCTGTGCGGCCAGCAGATCTTCGTCGGCGTACTGTACGACGGTGGACTGTGCCTGCTCGCTGAACACGACCTCCTTGACCCGCCACAGCGGATCGCCGGGAGCCGCGCTGTAAGCGAAGGCCGTGATACCGCCGAACACCAGCGCCAGTGCCGCCGCTGCCCCGAAAATCGGGCGGACCAGTCGTAGACGTCCGCGCGAGGAAGCTCCGACTCGAACCTGCCGCGCGCCGATCTCCTGATTGACGGCCGCGAACACGGTGTCGAGATCAGGGCCCGCGGGCATCGGCTCGGCCAGTAGGTCGGCCCGCCAATCCGCGAGTAACGACGCCAGCTGGAACTCTTCGGGACTGTCGGTGCGGACCGGACCATCGCTCGCGATCGCGTCGATCAGCGCATCATCGCTGCGCACCGCCGCAATGTCGACCGGTCCGGAGTCACCGGCATCCTCGGCGGCGTAGGGACCGCTGTCGTGCGATCCGCGCTGCCAAACTTTCCGGTCGCCTAGACCGCGCTCGCCATCCCTAGCCATACATTTCACCTGCCCTCGCCACTTGTGACTTCAGTTTCGCGAGTGCCCTGTGCTGGGCAACCCGTATCGCCCCCGCCGTGCTGCCCACGGCGACTGCGGTTTCCTCTGCTGACAGACCCATGACCAAACGCAGGATCAGGATTTCTCGATGCTTCTCGGGGAGCGTGGCCAGCAGAGTGTTCATCTGCCTGCTCGTCTCCGAGTCGAGAGCCCGCTGTTCCGGCCCGTGGTCGGTGGATATGACATCTGGTACTTCGGCCATCGCCTCCGCCTTGTTACGGGCGGCGTTGCGATGGGCGTCGGCGACCTTGTGCGAAGCGATTCCGTACACGAAGGCCATGAAGGGCCGACCCTGATCCTGATAGCGGGGCAGGGCGGTCATCACAGCCAAACAGACCTCTTGCGCAACATCGTCCGCGGAGAGCTGTCCGCGCTCCGCGGCTCCGATCCTGGCCCTGCAGTAGCGAACCACCAAGGGACGGACCAGTTCCAATACCCGAGCTAAAGCGGTCCTGTCGCCCTGCGCAGCCGCAGCGACGGCGAGGTCCAACTCTTCGCCCATATGCGTCATCGTCAGAGATTTTCCTGGCGTTACGAGTGGCGCGGTCGAATGTGACCGAGCTTCCACCGAAATGGCGGAACGGCACTAACAATAGCGACCCCCGGATCGGCCGCCAGCGGGCGTGGCCGCTTCTAACCGTGCTCTCAGAAAGATCATCCGGAGCGAATCAGGCACCCAGCGTGGCGATGTCCCCACCCCAGGCCCGTAGACGGGCGCCATGATCTGCGGCTTCGCCCGCCGCGGCGCGCGCCGGAGCCGGTTCGGCGACTCCCGAGCGCAGCATCGCGGTGGCCCAGCGCAGTGGGAGAAGGCCGTTTTCGCGGCAGTCCGCGTCGACTCGCACGGCCAGTTCGGCGGACCCGGAGAGGTCGCCTGTGGCGGCTGTCGCGGCCGCCACGAGCAGCGCCGATTTCACCTGGTGACGCACAGAGGGAAGCGCCCCGGCGAGTTCGACCGCCGCGACCGCGTCGCGGAGCGCTGCGTCCGCTTCACCGGCGGCGAGCGCGGTCTCGGCGCGCACCCAGTGCCAGCGCACCTCGGCTCGCGGAGGTGCCGCGGCGAGCAGTGGCCGCACCCGGCCGAGCAGTGTGCGGGCCAGCGCGAGTCGACCGGTGCCGAGGGCATCGGCGGCCAGGCCCGTATACGCGTCGGCGAGCGCCTCGGCGCGCGACGCTCCGGTAGCGCCGAGTGCGATCGCCGCGGCGCGACCGTCGAACGCTGCCGCACCCGCGTGATCGCCGAGCTGGCGCAGCAGCGATCCACGGGTGCTCTCGACGAGGGATCTCAGGCCGGGATCGGTCGCGGTTCTGGCCGATATCAGCAGGTCGGCACGGGCGGCGGCATAGCGGCCCTGGCCGCCGAGCGCGACCGCGCGGTACCACCGCGACAACGGGTCCGCCGGCTCCGGCAACTCCGTAGCGGCCAGGCCGGGAGTGGGCCCGAAAGCAGTCGAAACGAGTATTTCGGAACCGATATCCGCGGGTGAGGCCATTGTCTGCACGACGAGACTCTAGCCGCCACCCGCCCCGGGCAGCGCCCATGTTATGGATCGACGAGGGGCAATCAGCAAACAATCAGCATTTCGCTCGAGTGTCGATGTTGCCATCAGGTAAATCTCCGCTCCCCGATGCCACTACCGGAAAGTCTCGAATTCACATGCGTTTCGCGCAATTAACCTTCACGCCCCGTTTTCGCCATCTGCACGCAGTCCGGGCGCGGAGGCCGTTGTGATCCAGCACACCCAGCCACCCTGGCCGTCACCGGCACGAACCAGGCCCCGACCGGCGCGACCTGGGAAAATATGGGATGTCTCGGAAACGCGAAGACACCCGATCCATAGCCAACCAAACAGTATGGAGGGATCGGGTGTGAAATGTAAATAGTGAGTAGGTTAAATTTCAGCGTTGCAGATTTACTGAACTCATGCGCCGAACTATTGACGGAAATTCCCGCCTGCACCTAACGTAGCTCATCGCCACGGTTGGCGCCGCGCGAAATCGCAGCGACCTCCGAGCGGCACCGTCAGGCACCGTCGAGCCGGCCACCCCCACCGGGTGGCGCGAAGACCTGCCGCACCACTCGCTCGACAACGCTGACGAGCTCGCGCCTCAAGGAGTTCACATGCCCATGCCCACCCACCTTCCCGGACCGAACGCCGATGTCTGGGACTGGCAGATGCGCGGCTCGTGCCGCGGTCAGGACTCCGCGGTCTTCTTCCACCCCGACGGCGAACGCGGCCGCGCCCGCACAGCGCGCGAGATGCGCGCCAAGGAGATCTGCCGGGCCTGCCCCGTGCTGATGCAATGCCGCACCCATGCCCTCAAGGTCAGCGAGCCCTATGGCATCTGGGGCGGCATGTCCGAGACCGAACGCGAGATGCACGCCCGCCGCAACCGGCGACGGATGGCCGTCTGAGGTCAACCGGACCCGTCTGGCCGGGTTGGCAAATCTGTTCCAATCCGCTGGCCGTGGCGCGCCGAATCTCTAGCAAACAGCTGGCACCCGAATAAAGGGCACCCCCGGTCGCGAGGAGGTCATAGCCTCGGGCTACATTCGTGACCGATGACACAGAATGGGTTCCGAAGCGAAGCCTTTCCACCGAGCGTGGATTCTGCGGTTACCGCACGCGCGGCCGAAGGAGTCGAGCTAGCTGCACTGCTGGAACGATGCGGTCTGTCCGACCAGCAGGCCTTTGCCGAGCTGTACGACCGAACGTCCGCGCGCGTTTTCGGCCTGGTCCTGCGGGTGCTCCACGACCCCGGGTACGCGGAGGAGACCACTCAGGAGGTCTATCTCCAGATCTGGCGTACCGCTACGAGTTTCGACCCCGCCAAGGGGTCGGCGGTGACCTGGCTGATGACGTTGGCACACCGGCGCGCGGTCGACCGGGTTCGCGCCGAGCAAGCCCACACCCAGCGCGAGGTCGCGTACGGGATACGGGTGCTCGGACACGAATTCGACGAGGTCACCGAGGAGGTGGAACGCAGACTAGAACAACAGGCCGTCCAGCGCGGACTCTCGACCCTCACCGAGACCCAGCGCGAGGCGATCTCGCTCGCCTACTACGGCGGGCGGACCTACGCGGAGGTAGCGACATACCTCGGCATCGGGTTACCGACCGTTAAGTCCCGAATTCGGGACGGATTGACACGACTGAAGAAAAGTTTGGGGGTGACGTGAGATGAACGAAGCCCAGATCGATCTCGCGCACACCGTCGCGCTCGGATTGATCGACGACGAAGACCATCACGCGATCCAGACCATCATCGATACCGAAGACTCCATCCTGTGTACGCAGTTCCTGCGAGAGGTTCGCGATACCCGCGAAGCTCTCGCCCAGCTCGCGTCCACAACCCCCACCCCACCGCCACCGTCCCTGCGCGCCCGTTTACTGGCCGCACTGAACGCCGAAGATCCCCCGGTAGCCAGCTAACCCACACCGCCCAAACCCCAGACCCGCCATGACCGCACTCCCACACACCACCTGCGACCCCTAGGGAGCAGCGGCCACGAAGTGGCCGGTCGCGGCCGGGCCGCCGGTTAGCCGCCGGGGCGTAGGCGACGAAGGAGCAAGCCCCGGTGGCTAACC
>NZ_JBHVTK010000017.1:0-76612 GCF_042884695.1 Nocardia sp. NPDC058114
GGCGAAACTGCTGAACGTGCGTCAGGACGCCGCGCTGCTGCTGCACGATCAGCCTCGCAGCGAGGTCGAGGTGGCGCGGTTCGGGCAGCGGTGGAGGCGGGCGACGCCGGAGCGGGGGCGGGGGGGGGGGGGGTTCCCAACCCCCCCCCGCCCACCGCTGCACACATCATCTGAACTACTTGACCTGGTACATCCAGATCTGGATGTTGGCCAGCTCGCCGGTCTCGCCCCACTTGTACTGGCGGGCGACGCCGGTGCCGTTGTAGTTACGGACGTAGTCGACCAGCTCGGCGCGGGTGACCTTGCCGGCATCGATTCCCTTGAGCAGGATCGTGGTCAGGTCGTAGCCCTCGACGGAGTAGACGCCGGGCGCCTGGCCGTTGAGCGCCTTGTAATCGGCGGAGAACTTCTCCGGCGCGGGGCTGCACGGGCACGACAGCAGCGCGTCCTTGGACGAGGAACCGGCCTGCCGGACGAACTCGGGATCGTTGGTGCCGTCGGCGGAAACGAAGGCCGCGGTCACGCCACCGGAACGCAGCTGCTGCACGAACGGTGCCGCCTCGGCGTAGTAACCGGCGTAGAAGATGGCGTCGGGCTTGGCCGCGGACAGCTTCGAGACCGCTGCCGAGAAGTCCTTGTCACCTTCCTTGACGCTCGTGGCGCAGGAGGCGTCGGCCGCGGGACCCGCGGCGGTGATGAAGGCCTTCGCCAGGCCGGCACCGTAGTCGGTGTTGTCCTGCACGACGCAGATCTTCTTGAAGCCCTTCTCACCGGTCAGGTAGTTGGCCACGGCCGGACCCTGCGAGTCGTCGTTGCCGAGGCCGCGGAAGAAGGTCTTCCAGCCGTTCTGGGTGAGCGTGGGGTTGGTGGCCGACGCCGTCAGCGTGGGCATGCCCGCCTCGCTGAGGATCTGGCCGGTCGCCTTGGTCTCACCCGAGAAGGTCGGGCCGACCAGGGCCACGATGTTCGGATCGGCGACGATCGTCGGAACCACCTGGCTGGCGATCTGCGGCTTGCCCTCGGTGTCGAACTGCTTCACCGAGACCTGACAGTCCGGATTGGCCTTGTTGTGCTGGTCGAGCGCCAGCTTCACGCCCATGATGATGTTGATGCCGAGGGCGGCATTGCCGCCGGTCAGCGGGCCCGCCATGCCGAGGGTCAGGGGCGCGCACTTGGCCTTGCCGTCGCCTGCGGGGTCCGCGGCCGCACCGGCGTCGGTCGTCGCGACGGCCTTACCCTGGGTATCGAGCTGAACAACCGACTGGATGGAGAGATCGGTGTTGCCGCCACCGCCGCCATCCGACGACTTGTCACTGCATCCGGACAACACCAACGACGCGGCAGCTCCGATTACCAGAACTCCCCGCGTCGACCGACTGCGCCATGTCGAACTGAGCACGTCTCACCTCTATGTCCTGTGCTCCCCGGGTTCACCGAGGGGGCCGACCACGTTCAGCCCGCAGAGAACATATCGCCGCTTTGTTAGATCCGCATCACATTCGCATCATGTCGGAGGTCGGTTGTCCAGCAATAGTTCACATTATTGTTTCGCTTACGTAAACATTTTCTGCTTTCGGCCCACGCGGCGGTAAGAGCCGAACCGCGTCACTGCGGGGTGAGGTTCTCCAGCACGACTTCGGCGACCGCCTTCATCGTCGTGCGGCGATCCATCGCCGTGCGCTGAATCCATTTGAACGCCTGCGGCTCCGAGAGCCCCTGGGTCTGCATGAGCACACCCTTGGCCCGCTCGACCAGTTTGCGCGTCTCCAAACGGTCCGAGAGATTCGCGACTTCGGTTTCCAGCGCCGTGATTTCGTGAAAACGACTGGCCGCCAGTTCGATCGCGGGGACCAGGTCGGATTTGGTGAACGGCTTCACGAGATAGGCCATCGCACCCGCGTCACGCGCGCGCTCCACCAGATCGCGCTGACTGAACGCGGTCAGGATCACCACGGGCGCAACACGTTTCGACGCGATCTCGGCGGCCGCGTCGATACCGTCACGGCGCGGCATCTTCACGTCCATGATGACCAGATCGGGGCGCAGTTCCTCGGCGAGCTCCACAGCCTGCTGTCCGTCGCCCGCTTCGCCGACGACGTCGTAGCCCTCTTCCTTGAGCATCTCGACGAGATCCATCCGGATCAAGGCCTCATCCTCGGCGACGACGACCCGCTTGGCCGCGGCCTCACGCGTGGCGCCGGCTGCATTCGTGCTCATAGGTTCGACCCCTCTGGATTCCGATGCCTGTCGATCACACCACGACTGGCGATGTAAAGAGTACCTTTTGCTTCCGCGCAGAGAATGCGCCTGCGATGAGATCGCGCACACCCTGCGCCGGATACTCCCCCGCGGAGCGCGGCTACGTACGCCGCGCTTCCGCCGTGGTGCCGAGTGTGGGACTCGAACCCACACGTCCTTCCGGACAACGGTTTTTGAGACCGTCGCGTCTGCCAGTTCCGCCAACCCGGCGCACCGCGGTCACTATAGCGTCTCGGCGCGCCGGGAAGCGAACCGCCGGTCGAACCGGACGTCCACCTGCCCCGTAGTACCTCGAAAGAGCACCTTGGAAGGGGCTGCGATCATGCGCGTGCACAGAACTACGGTCGACCTGAATGCCTACCCCGACCTGGTGATGATCCTGCTCGGCATGCGTGTCCGCACCCCGCGCGGGATGCTGCGGCTGCTCGGCGTCGGCCCGAAGTTGTATCGCTCACATGCCGACCGGCCCGACGGTTTGCTGCTGCACGAGGACATCGTGTGGTCGATGTTTCCACCGCATTGGGGCGCCCGGCAGTACTGGCGCGATCTGGATTCGCTCGAGCGCTGGACGCGATCGGAACCGCACCGGCAGTGGTGGGGCGAATTCCTGCGCGATTCCGGCGGCACCGGCTTCTGGCACGAGGCCTACTTCCGCCGTGGCGGCATCGACGCGGTCTACGACGACATGTCGACATCGACGGGGCTGGCGGCGTTCGCACCGGTCGTCCCCGCGCGTGGGCCGATGTTCTCCACCAGGGGCCGCGTGCACGGCACTCCACCGGCCGTGCCGCCGGTCATTTCCGAATCGAATTATTATGACCGAAAAGAGTGACAACCGACACATATCACCGCGAGGTTTCTTCCCCCTATCTCGCGGGTATCACGGTCACACACAACAGATTTGCGCATCGTGAATGATGTACGGCGTTCAACCGAAAGGTGAATAAGTAGTACCGCGCTTGTGATGGTTACAATTCCGGCCTACTCCGTGACAATCGACCCGATTACGGTGTCGGTATGCACGTGCTCTTCGTCTGCAACTCCAATGTCTGCCGGTCGGTGATCGCCGAACGGCTCACCCGGGCGTTCGCGACGGAGCACGCTCTACCCGGCCTCACCGCGGAGAGCGCGGGCACCAGGGCCCTGGTCGGCTTTCCGCCCGATCCGATGGCCGCCGAGACCATCCAGGGCCTCGGCGGGGACACCGCCGGCTTCAAGGCCCGAAAGCTCAAGCCCGAGATGGTCGATCGCGCCGATCTGGTGCTGACGATGACCGATTCCTTACGCGACCAGGTCGGCGAACTGGCCTTCGGCACCGCCCCGCGCACCTTCACCCTCGCCGAGGCCCATCGCATCGCCAAGGTCACCGGTGCGAAATCCATTGCCGCACTGCACCACGCGCGCAACAACCTGGCCTATGTGGGCCGCGAGAACATCGCCGACCCGATCGGCCTCTCGCCCGCGGCGTTCCTCGAGGTCGGCGATCGAATCGCCGAATTGCTGTTTCCCGTGCTGGGCGCGCTCGCCCCCCACGAGCAGACGAAACGGGCCGGCGACACCGATCGGCCCGGCCTGGTGATAGCTCCCAGTGGACCCGGCGCCCCACTGTCGGCCTTTCTCGCCGCGCAACGCAGACGCTGAGCTAGGGCTGTTCGCCACGGCGCGCAGGGATTAGACTTCGGCGCGGACGTGGGTGGTTACCCCTTGCAGGTTCGACACACGACGGGACTACAGACTTGCCGAAACGCATTTCGGATGTTTCGCTCCATGTGTATGTGACGCCGGAGATCCTCGACCGCATCGTCGCCAGTGTCCGGACGGTTCTCGACGACCACGTGCACGAGCGTGACGTCTACGCATGGCGGTTCACCATGCCCGTCGACGCGAGCGATCCGGTGCATCACGAACTCGAATCACAGTGGCGCGGTAGCTATCCCGGCCTCGAGCCGAGCACGGAGAGCACCTACGAGATCGCGCTGAGCCTGGTCGGCGATCAGGCCGATCTCACCGACGCCGACATCGCCGACCTCGAGCGTGGGCTGGCGCTGGCCGTGTACGGAGCGGCCCCACCGCATCACGCGCACGGTGTGCCCTTCACCTTGCGCGCCCATCAGCGCACCGACGTCGTCGCACCCGAACTCGACCACGAACTGCGTTGAGCTCTCCGGCCGGATGACCTCAGCGGGGCCACACCGCGGCGCTCAGCGGGCCGGGAAGTGCCGGATGACGCCTTCCTGCACGGTCGTGGCGATCAACTCGCCTGTGCGCGAATAGAACCGGCCCGTCGCCAAACCACGCGAACCGGCCGCGACCGGCGACTCCGTGGCGTAGAGCACCCAGTCGTCGAACCGGAACGGGCGATGGAACCACATCGAGTGGTTCACCGTCGCCGCGAGAATCCGGTCCAGCCCCCACGACAAACCGTGCGTGGTGATGATCGAATCGAGCACGGTGGTGTCGGAGGAGTAGCCCAGCGCGGCCACGTGCAGCAGTTGATCGTCCGGCAACGCCCCGTCGGTGCGCATCCAGACCCGGTTGTGATTGAGCTTCTCGCCGGTGCCCTTGAGGATCCACGACGGATCGTTGGTGTAGCGCATGTCGATCGGATGCGGCGCCTTGATGAACATCTCCAGCTTGTCCTCGAAGCCGACGAAGCTCTCCTCCACCCGGGGCAGGGTTTCGGGATCCGGCACATCCGGGCCCTCGTGCGCGTGCTCCAGGCCCTTGCCCCAGTCCTGGAACGCGGCCAGCATGACGAACAGCTCCTGGCCGTCCTGGCTGGCGGTCACCGTCCGGTTGGCGAGCGCGCGGCCGTCGCGGTGGCGCTGCACGTGGTATTCGATCGGCTTCTTCACATCGCCGCCGCGCACGAAATGCGCGTTGATCGCGTGCAGCGGCCGATCCCCCGCCGTGCGTCCGGCGGCGATGATCGCCTGCGACACCAGCTGCCCGCCGAAGGTGCGGCTCCACACCTTCTCGGGGTGGTTGCCCAAGAAGGTGTCCTCGCCGATCGACTCGAGGTCGAGCAGGTCGAGCAACACCCGCAGATCGGGTGTCGGCTCGCCCTGTGTGGTCTCGATGCCGATCGAAATGCTCACTACTAGTGGTCCTCTTCGCCGATGCGGTGCACGTGGATCAGGTTGGTGGAACCGACGGTACCCGGAGGGGAACCGGCAACGATGACCACCAGGTCACCCTTGCGATAACGCTCCAGCGACAATAGCGCCTGATCCACCTGGTGGATCATCGCGTCGGTGGTGTCCACCATGGGCACGATGAACGTTTCGGTGCCCCAGGTCAGCGTGAGCTGACTGCGGACCTCCGGCATCGGGGTGAACGCCAGCAGCGGCAGCGGGGTGTGCAGGCGGGCCAGCCGACGCACGGTGTCACCGGACTGGGTGAACGCCACGAGCGCCTTGGCGTTGAGCCGCTCGCCGATGTCACGGGCGGCGTAGGAGATCACGCCGCGCTTGGTGCGCGGCACGTGGGTCAGGGGTGGCACCCGCGACGTCTCGGACTCGACCGCGGTCACGATGCGGGCCATGGTACGCACCGCGTCGATCGGCCACGCCCCGACCGAGGTCTCCCCCGACAGCATCACCGCGTCGGCGCCGTCGAGCACCGCGTTGGCGACGTCGGAGGCTTCCGCGCGGGTGGGCCGGGAGTTCTCGATCATCGATTCGAGCATCTGGGTGGCGACGATGACCGGCTTGGCGTTCTCCCGCGCCATCTGGATCGCGCGCTTCTGCACCAGCGGCACCTGCTCCAGGGGCAGCTCGACGCCGAGGTCGCCACGGGCGACCATCACCGCGTCGAAGGCCAGCACGATCGCCTCGAGGTTGTCGATCGCCTCGGGCTTCTCCAGCTTGGCGATCACCGGCACCCGGCGGCCGACGCGGTCCATGATGTCGTGCACGAGTTCGATGTCGGACGGCGACCGCACGAACGACAGCGCGATGAAGTCGACGCCCAGCTCCAGGGCGAATTCGAGGTCGGCGACGTCCTTCTCGGACAGGGCGGGCACCGACACGTTCATGCCGGGCAGCGACAGGCCCTTGTTGTTGCTCACCGGGCCGCCCTCGGTGACCCGGCAGACGACGTCGTTGCCCTCGACCGATTCCACCGTGAGGCCGACCTTGCCGTCGTCGACCAGCAGCCGGTCACCGGCCTTGGCGTCCTGCGCGAGCTCCTTGTAGGTGGTCGAGACGCGGTCGTGGGTACCGTCGACGTCGTCGACGGTGATCCGCACCTGCTCGCCGTTGGCCCACACGGTCTTGCCGTCGGCGAACCGGCCGAGGCGAATCTTGGGGCCCTGGAGGTCGGCGAGGATGCCGACCGCGCGGCCGGTCTCGTCCGAGGCCGCGCGGACCATCTTGTAGTTGTCGGCATGGTCGGCGTGGTCGCCGTGGCTGAAGTTCAGCCGGGCCACATCCATGCCGCTTTCGACGAGCTCACGAATACGATCCTGGGTAGCAGTGGCCGGGCCCAGGGTGCACACAATCTTCGTCCGTCGCATCACGGCCCCCAGCCTAATGCTCATCCGCCTCTCCGTGAATTTGGCCGGTCGGAGGGTCGTGGTCACCCAGCGACCGGACCGGCGGTTTCGGCGGGAACGGGGGCCGAGCGTTCCCGATGAGTTACCCATGTGTTCACGAAATCAGTGGTCACCGAACGGCGACGTGTCTGGAAAGTCTTGTTTCCAAACGACTCTGGCCGAAGCCGAGGATCAGGCAGATCACCCAGTAGTAGAGCGCCGCGACGCCGTAGAGGGCGAAGAAGTCGAAGGTGGGCGCGGCGGCCAGCTGGGCGGTGCGCAGCAATTCGGTGACCAGGATGGTCGAGGCCAGGGAGGTGTCCTTGACCAGCGAGATCAGCGTGTTCGACAGTGGGGGCACCGCGATCCGCGCGGCCTGCGGGAACACGACGTACCAGAGCGTCTGGACATAGGTCATGCCCAGCGATTCCGCCGCCTCCCACTGCCCGTGCGCCACGCTCATGATCGACGAGCGCACCACCTCCGCGGCGTACCCGCCGACGTTGAGGCTGAACGCGATCACCGCCGCCGGGAACGGATCGATGACGACCCCGAATTGCGGCAGCGCGTAGAACACGATGAACAGCTGGACCAGCAGCGGGGTGCCGCGAATGATCGAGATGTAGAAGCGGGCGGGCACCGAGAGCACCCGCCGCGTCGACATCCTCGCCAGCGCGACACCGACCGCGATGGCCAGGCCGATGACGAAGCTGACGGCCGTGAGCGGCAACGTCACCGTCACCGCGGCCTTCAGCATCGGTACCAGGTTGTGCCGGATCAGCTCCCAGGTAGCCGGATCCATCCGCTATTTGCTGACGTCGGTGCCGAAGTACTTCTCCGACAGACGAGCCAGGGTGCCGTCGGCGCGCAACTGCTCCAGCGCCTTGTCGACGTCGGCGATGAGCGCGGTGTCGCCCTTGCGGGCGGCGAAGGCCTGCTTGCTGGTCTCGCCGGTCTGCGCGGCGATCTTGATGCCGGTGTCACCGGTCTTCTTGGTGTACTCACCGACCGCGAGGGTGTCGTTGACGGTGGCGTCGACCCGACCGGCCTTCAGCAGCTGCACCGCCTGCACGAATCCTTCCACCGCTTCGACTTTCGCACCCGCGCCCGACGCGACCTTGCTCCAGTTGCTGGTGGCCGACTGCGCGGTGGTCTTGCCCGCCAGACTCGCCAGCGACGTGATGGAGGTGTTGTCGGACTTGGTGACGATCACGCCCTCGGAGGTCGTGTACGGCTGCGACAGCGCGTACTTGGCCGTGCGCTCGGGGTTCACGGTGACCTGGTTGGCGACCAGATCGAAGCGCTTGGACTCGAGGCCGGCGAAGATCGAGTCCCAGGGAGTCTGCACGAATTCCACCTGCTTGCCGAGCTTCTCGCCGACCGCGCGCGCGACCTCGACGTCGTAGCCGGTGAGCGTGCCGCCCTCCTGGTAGCTGAACGGCGCGTAGGTGCCCTCGGTACCGATCTTCAGCACGTTCGGGTCGGACGCGGACGAGCAGGCCGACAGGCCCGTCGCGGCGACCACAGCGAGTACGGCGGCGGCAATGAATTTGCGCACGGACATCCCTTTCTCCGCTGCGCGTAGGGGGCACGCGCAGGCCAAGCGACGCTACGGCGCCGCCACAGACCGACACAGAGTATCGCTCACCGTGATCGGAATACCGGCGGGGAAACACGAAACGGGTGCCCCGCCGTAGCAGAACACCCGTTCATCCCCGTGCGGGCAGGAATCAGTCGCGCAGCGGGCGACCCTGCGCGTCGGGCACCTTGCCGGTGAGCATCATGATGCCGTCGATCAGCGGCCAGATGGCGCCGAGACCACAGGTCAGCCAGGTCACCGCGATCTGGGCGATGCCGAGACCGGTGTAACCGAGGTAGAAGCGACCGACGCCGAAGCTGCCGAGGAAGATCTGCAGCAGACCGGCCATCAGCTTCTGCTTGTCCGAGAACGGCACGCCGTACATGTCCCGGCCGTAGGGGGCTTCCGGGTCGTTCGGGTTGTAGCCCTGCGGCATGGCCCCGTACGGCGCTGCGCCGTACCCCGGCTGCGGCTGCTGAGCGTACGGGTCGGCAGGCTGACCGTACTGCGGCTGCGGCGCACCGTACTGCGGCTGACCGTAGCCGGGCTGCTGCGGCTGCTGGGCATACGGATCAGAGGGCTGACCGTAGGCAGGCTGGCCGTACTGCGGCTGCGAACCCGAGTCGGGCTGCTTGCTCAGGTCAGGGCCGTACTGTGGATTGGGGTTGTAGGGGTCGGTCACTCATGTCCTCCATCATTCGTGCGGGTACCCGTCGTGGCCCCCGGCCAGTGGCGATCGGCCGAACGGCGGTGCGCCCGCGACGATCACGGGTCATTGTTGCCGGTCCTGCCCACCGTTGTCTTGTCGGGTGCTTCCCCGAGCTGCCCTCGCCATACCGTGGAATATCGCGGCGGGCGTCCGCAATGTTGCCGGACGCCCGCCGATTCCACGAAAACTGTCGTGGATCAGGATTTCTTCGCGTCGGTGACATCCTTCGCGTCGGCGGCGCCGACAGATTCGGACACGACATCCGCTTCTGCCGAATCCTTTTCCACCCCAGCGGAATCCGCCTTCTTCGTGACGTCGACGGCCGCGGTCTCGGAGTCCGTCGCCGCCGCGTTGTCGGCCGCACCGGCGGCGCGCAGCGCGGAGAACTGCCACGGCCAGGGGCGCGGCTCACCGTCGGGCTGCAACTGGGCCGGGGTTTCGCGGCCCTTGGTCGCCAAGGCGAAGTAGGCCATGGCGCCGAGGAAGACAAGTGCGGAGGTGAACGAGTTGATCCTGATGCCGAGAATATGGGTGGCCTCGTCGCTGCGCAGCAGCTCGACGAAGAACCGGCCGAAGCTGTAGCCCGCGACATAGAGCGCGAACAGTCGTCCGTGGCCGATCTTGTAGCGCTTGTCGAGCAACACCAAACCGATGACGACCAGCACGTTCCAGACGAGCTCGTACAGGAAGGTCGGCTGCACGACTTCGAGCACCCGCCCGGTCGACACCCCGTTCATCATGTCCCGCGCGCCGGTCTCCGGGTCGAACCGTTCATAGATCTCCAGGCCCCACGGGAGCTCGGTGGCGCGCCCGTACAGCTCCTGGTTGAAGTAGTTGCCGAGCCGGCCGATGGCCTGGGCGAGCAGCACAGCGGGCGCGACGGCGTCGCCGAGCGCGGGCAGCGGGATCTTGTACATCCGGCAGCCGATCCAGGCACCGATGGCGCCGAAGAACACCGCGCCCCAGATGCCGAGGCCACCCTGCCAGATGTAGAGCGCCTCGACGGGATGCTTGCCCTCGCCGAAGTACTTCTGCCAGTCGGTGGCCACGTGATAGATCCGGCCGCCGACCAGGCCGAACGGCACCGCGAACATCGCGACATCGAGCACGGCGCCCGGCTGACCACCGCGCTCGCGCCACCGGCGTTCACCCCACCAGATGGCGACGACGATGCCGAGAATGATGAACAGTGCGTATGCCCGCAGCGGGAAGGGTCCGAGTTGCCAGACCCCCTGGGGCGGACTCGGAATATAGGCCAGGACTGAGTTCACCCGGCCCACGTTAGTGGAGAGCCCTACGGGCGTGTTGCCGCGACCCGGACGGTGGACGACGGGCCGGTGACGAGCGATGGGCCCGGCCGCGGATCAGCGGCCGGGCCCATCGTGCGAACTGCTAGGAGCGAACGGTCGCCGATCGCACGCCCTCGGCCAGTTCGGCGGTCAGTGCGCGCACCGCGTCGAGACCCTCCGGCACGGCCGAGACCAGCGCCGAGCCGACGATCACGCCGTCGGCGTACGCGGCGATCTCGGCGGCCTGCGCCCCCGAGCGCACGCCGAGGCCGACGCCGATCGGGATGTCGGAGTGCGCGCGGATGCGCGAGCACAGCGCGGGCGCGGCCGAGGAGACCGCGTCGCGGGCACCGGTCACACCCATGGTCGAGGCCGCGTAGATGAAGCCGCGGGAGGCCTCGAGGGTCTTGACCAGACGCTCTTCGGTCGACGACGGCGCGACCAGGAAGATGCGATCCAGATTGTGCGTGGCCGAGGCGACGAACCAGTCGTCGGCCTCGTCGGGGATCAGGTTCGGCGTGATGATGCCGGCGCCACCGGCCGCGGCGAGATCGCGGGCGAAGGTGTCGACGCCGTATTTGAGCACCGGGTTCCAGTAGCTCATCACCACGGCCTGACCACCGGCATCGGCGATCGCCTCGACGACGGAGAACACATCGCGGACCCGCACCCCGCTGCGCAGCGCCTGCTCGGCGGCGGCCTGGATGACCGGGCCGTCCATCACGGGATCGGAGTAGGCGACGCCGACTTCGACGATGTCACAGCCGGATTCGACGAGTGCACGGCACGCGGCGATGGAGCCGGCGAGATCGGGATAACCGGCGGGCAGATAGCCGATCAGGGCGGCCCGGCCCTCGCTGCGGGCCGCGGCGAAGGTGTTCGCAAGACGCGACTGCTGACTCACTGTTGGTGCTCCTCGGCATCGTCGTCGAACAGACCGAACCAGCGCCCCGCCGTGTCCATGTCCTTGTCACCACGACCGGACAGGTTGACCAGGATGACCGCGCCCTCGCCGAGCTCCACGCCCAGCTTCAGCGCGCCCGCCACCGCGTGCGCGGACTCGATCGCCGGGATGATGCCCTCGGTGCGCGAGAGCAGCAGCAGCGCGTCCATCGCCTCGGTGTCGGTGATCGGCCGGTATTCGGCGCGGCCGATGTCCTTGAGGTGGGCGTGCTCGGGGCCGACGCCCGGGTAGTCGAGTCCGGCCGAGATCGAATGCGATTCGATGGTCTGGCCGTCTTCGTCCTGCAACAGGTACGAGTAGGCGCCCTGGAACGCACCGGGCGTGCCACCGGTGAAGGTGGCGGCGTGGCGCCCGGTTTCGACGCCGTCACCGGCCGCCTCGAAACCGACGAGGCGCACGCCCGCATCGGGGATGAAGGCATGGAAGATGCCGATGGCGTTGGAACCGCCGCCCACGCAGGCCACGACGGCGTCGGGCAGCCTGCCCGCTTGCGCCGGAAGCTGGATCTGCTCGCGCGCCTCCAAGCCGATCACGCGCTGGAAATCACGGACCAGCAGCGGGAACGGGTGCGGACCGGCGGCGGTGCCGAAGCAGTAGAACGTGTCGTCGGCGTGGGTCACCCAGTCGCGCAACGCCTCGTTGATCGCGTCCTTGAGCGTCTGCGAACCCGAGGTCACCGGGATCACCTCGGCGCCGAGCAGCCGCATGCGGGCCACGTTGAGCGCCTGGCGGGCGGTGTCGACCGCACCCATGTAGACCACGCAGTCGAGGCCGAGCAGCGCGCACGCGGTAGCCGTCGCGACGCCGTGCTGGCCCGCTCCGGTCTCGGCGATGACGCGCGTCTTGCCCATCCGCTTGGCGAGCAACGCCTGACCGAGCACATTGTTGATCTTGTGCGAGCCGGTGTGGTTGAGGTCCTCACGCTTGAGGAAGATCCGCGCGCCACCCGCGTGCGCGGCCAACCGGGTGCATTCGAACACCGGCGACGGACGGCCGGTGTAGTCGCGCTGCAGCCGGTCGAGCTCGTCGAGGAAGCCGCGATCGGTGCGGATCTTGTCGTACTCGGCGGTGACCTCTTCGATCACGGCCATCAGCGCCTCGGGGACGTGCCGTCCGCCGTAGACGCCGAAGTGGCCGCCCGCGTCGGGTTCGTACTCGGAGTGCTGGGCGACACCGGCGCTCGCCGGGGGAAGCACCGTCACCGGATGCTCCGTCGGGCCGGCTTCGGGCAGGACGGGTGCGTGCCGGCGGTCACCAGTTCGGACACGGCCGAACGCGGGTTACCGCTGGTCACCAGGCCTTCGCCGACGAGCACGGCATCGGCGCCCGC
Source organism: Nocardia sp. NPDC058114 (assembly GCF_042884695.1). Taxonomy (NCBI): domain Bacteria; kingdom Bacillati; phylum Actinomycetota; class Actinomycetes; order Mycobacteriales; family Nocardiaceae; genus Nocardia; species Nocardia sp. NPDC058114. Next base: position 12,665 of record NZ_JBHVTK010000017.1, read on the forward strand.
ACCGGCGTAGGCCAGCAGGTCGGCGGTGCCGCGGATACCGGACTCGGCCACCCGGATGACCTCCGAGGGCAGGCCGGGCGCGATCCGCGCGAACACATCGCGGTCGACCTCGAGGGTCTTGAGGTTGCGCGCGTTGATGCCGATCACCGTCGCACCGGCTTCGAGGGCGCGATCGGCCTCTTCCTCGGTGTGCACCTCCACCAGGGCGGTCATGCCGAGGGATTCGGTGCGGTCGATCAGCGAGGCGAGCACGTCCTGTTCGAGCGCGGCCACGATCAGCAGGATCACATCGGCGCCGTGGGCACGGGCCTCGTGGATCTGGTACGGGCCGACGACGAAGTCCTTGCGCAGCACCGGGATGTTCACGGCGGCGCGCACGGCGTCGAGATCGTCGAGCGATCCACCGAAGCGGCGGCCCTCGGTGAGCACGCTGATGATGCGCGCGCCCCCGTCTTCGTAGGCCTTGGCCAGCACGGCGGGATCGGGAATGTCGGCGAGCGCGCCCTTGGAGGGGCTGGCTCGCTTCACTTCCGCGATGACACCGATTCCGTCCTCGTGCAGCGCGGCGTGTGCGTCCAGCGGTCCCTTGACCGCGGCGGCAGCAGCTTTGATCGCTTGAAAATCGAGGAGGGCTTCGCGAGCGGCAACATCCGCTCGGACCCCGTCGAGAATCGAGTCGAGTACCGTCATCTGGCTCGAATCCTTTCTGGGGAGACGCACTTCTCGCCCGAGAGTCCCCTCGGGCGCTGTCTCACCGATGCTGGTAAAGAATAAATGCCCGCCGCGCGTGTCACTGCGGCGGGGGTGCTGCCGGTCACTTGTTCTCCCCGGCCGGACCGCGGTCGGCGCCGGGAGTGTCCGGGGTATCGGTCGGGTCGGTGCCCGCGTCGAGCGCGTCCCACAGCACCCGGTCCGACAGCGGCGCCGCGGATCCGGTCTCCGCGTTCTGCTTGCTCACCGCGGCGCTGGCGTCGGCCTTGCGGAACACCGGGTTGTCGTATCGGTCGGAGACCTCCTCGGTGCGTTCGCCGGTGCGCCGGGTGAGCAGGATGCCCGCGGCCAGTGCCAGGCTCGCCGCGACGATCGACAGGATCGCGGGACCCAGGTGCGTGTCGGCGGAGCTGACCACCGCGCGCACCGGCAGCTCGGCCAGCGTGCCCGCCCGGTCGGCGGTCCTGCCCGCGCCGACGGCCAGCGCGAACCCCGGCACCGCGGCGGCCGCGGCCACGACCGAGATCACTACCCCGAGCAACTGCCGCAGCACACCCTTGACCGCGAACACCGCCGCGATCGAGGCGACCAGCACCAGCGCGAGCGGGGTGAGCGCGCCGAACCACACACCACCGTTGAGGTCGTCGGTGCGCGGTTCGGTGAGGCCGTCGGCCGAGTACACCGTCACCCACGTCATCCGCGAAGACGCCCACAGCCCCGCTGCCGCCAGCGCGAGCAACACAACCGGCACGATCGGCTTCGCCGCCGTGGCTCTGGCGGAATGGTCGGCCTGCACGCTCGCCGCGTCGGCGGGACGTGCGGCGGACGAGTTCGGGCCGTCGTTCGAGGAGTCCGCCGGGTCGACGGAATCGGTGTGGTCTGCTCCGGGCGTGGCCGTCACAGGTCCCCGCCTTCGTAGGTGCGCAGGGTCTGCGCCGCCGCGATCGCCTTGAGCACCGCCATGGCCTTGTTGCGGGCCTCGGTGTCCTCGTAGACCGGATCGGAGTCGGCGACCACGCCCGCGCCCGCCTGGACGTAGGCGGTGCCGTCCTTGAGCAGGGCGGTGCGGATGGCGATGGCGGTGTCGGCGTCGCCGGCGAAGTCGAGGTAGCCGACCACGCCGCCGTAGACGCCGCGCCGGGTCGGTTCCAGCTCCTCGATCAATTCCATCGCCCGCACCTTCGGCGCACCCGACAACGTGCCGGCGGGGAAGCAGGCACGCACCGCGTCGAGTGCGATCTTGCCCTCGGCGAGCTGCCCGGACACCGTCGAGACCAGGTGCATCACGTGGCTGTACCGCTCGACGTGGCGGTACTGGGTCACCTTCACCGTGCCGGGACGGCAGACCCGGCCCAGATCGTTGCGACCGAGGTCGACGAGCATCAGGTGCTCGGCGTTCTCCTTCTCGTCGGCCAGCAGGTCCTTCTCGAGCAGGATGTCGTCCTCGGCGCTCTCGCCACGCCAGCGGGTGCCCGCGATCGGGTGTGTCGTGGCTACCCCGTCTTTCACGGTGACCAGCGATTCGGGACTGGAGCCGACGATCGAGAACGCGGTGCCGCCCTCGCCGTCGGGGATGTGCATCAGATACATGTACGGACTCGGGTTCGAGGCCCGCAGCATGCGGTAGACCGCCAGCGGGGAGCCGGTGTAGTCCATTTCGAAGCGCTGCGAGAGCACCACCTGGAACGCCTCACCCGCCTCGATCTCCTTGATCAGGCGGCGCACGCCGGTACCGAATTCCTCAGTGGTGCGCCTGCGCAGGAACTGCGGTTCGGGCTGGTCGAAGATCGATACCGTGGAGGACGCGGGGGTCGCCAGCGCGGCGGTCATCCGGTCGAGCCGGGCGAGCGCGTCGTCGTAGGCCTCGTCGACCCGGGAGTCGGTGCCGTCCCAGTTCACCGCGTTGGCGATGAGGGTGATCGCGCCTTCGTGGTGGTCGAACGCGGCCAGATCGGTGGCCAGCATGAGGACCAGTTCGGGCAGCCGCAGATCGTCGGTGGCGAGCTCGGGCAGACGTTCGATCCGGCGCACCGCGTCGTAGCCGAGGAAGCCGACCATGCCGCCGGTGAGCGGCGGCAGCCCGGGCAGCCGTTCGGTGCGCAGCAGTTCGAGGGTGTCGTGCAGCACGCGCAGCGGGTCACCGCCGGTGGGTGCGTCGACGGGCACCGTGCCGAGCCAGGCGGCTTCGCCGTCGACCACGGTCAGTGCCGACGGGCTGCCCGCGCCGATGAACGACCAGCGCGACCACGAGCGCCCGTTCTCCGCGGATTCGAACAGGAAGGTGCCCGGCCGGTCGCCGGCCAGTTTGGAGTAGGCCGAGAGCGGAGTTTCGGAGTCCGCCAGCACCTTTCGGGTCACCGGGACGACCCGGTGCTCGGCGGCGAGCAGCCGGAACTGTTCGCGGGTCGTGGTGGTTGGTATCGACGCGCCCTGCATGGGCCCATCATCCCAGGCGTGCCGTCGCCGACGCGCGCGGACCCGACCCCGCGCCGAATCGGGCGGTGACCGGCATCACTACACTCGCGCGCGTTCCATGTCGCATGCGGTAATCCCCTTTCCGAGAGGAGCAATGGTGTACCCCTCGCAGCAGGGCGCACAGGACGGCCGGCTGGCCGTCCCGTCGCAGCAGCACTTCGGTCCCGGCCAGCAGGCGGTGGCGACGAGCGCGATCAATTCGTTCGTCACCTACGCCAAGGCCATCCAGGACCTCGACAAGAAGAATTTCCCCGACGAGTACGCCGGGCACAGCGATCGCATCCGCGAGCTGGAACCACTCTTGCGCGCGCACGGCATCCTCGACGTGATGCAGATCCGCAATCCCGACATCGCGGCACTGCTCGGGCAATAGGACCCCAGATCCCCGTTCGTGGACGCGAACGGGGATCTTCCTTACTCGGCCGCCGGTCGTTACTGTCTGGGCATGCAGCCAGGCCAGCGCGCTCCGCAATTCGAGCTCCCCGATCAGTCCGCCCAGCTCCGCTCGCTCGACGGCTTGCTCGCCGACGGCCCGGTGGTGCTCTTCTTCTACCCCGCCGCCAACACTCCGGTGTGCACCGCCGAGGCCTGCCACTTCCGTGATCTGAGCGGCGAGTTCGCCGCGCTGGGCGCCTCGTGTGTCGGTATCAGCACCGACAGCACCGAGGTGCAGGCCGGTTTCGCCACCAAGCAGCGCCTCGACTACCCGGTGCTGTCCGACAGCGACGGCGCGGTCGCCGCCGCGTTCGGCGTGAAGCGTGGACTGCTGGGCAAACTCGCCCCGGTCAAGCGACACACCTTCGTCATCGACACCGACCGCACGATTCTCGAGATCGTCACCGGTGAGCTGCGGGCGGCCGTGCATGCCGACGAAGCGCTGGCCTTCCTGCGCAAGCGCAGCATCACTCCCGAGTAGTACCGGTCGGCGAATCGCCGGGCGGCGGATCGGCGCCCGGCGACCTCGACGCACTTACGCTGGGCAGATGACAACCGGCGAGGTGCAGTCGAGCGGTCAGAAGCCCACGGCCGTCGTATGGCGTAACCGGGCGATCATGACCCTCGCCACGGTGGTGGTGCTGGTGGCCGCCTACTTCATCCTGTCCTCGTTCATCCCCCGGTGGTGGGCACAGCGGCTGGCCAGCACCGTGCACGGCAGTTTCAGCTCGGGCATCTGGTGGGGGCTGGTGTACGGCTTCGTGTTCACCTTGCTGCCGCTGTTGCTGCTGATATTCGCGGTGCGGGTGTGGAAGCGCAAGGGCGGCAAGTTCATGGCGGGCGCGGCGGTGATCGTCGCGCTGGCCTGCTCGCTGCCGAATCTGATGACGTTGACGATCGTGCTCGGCGGCAACAATGCCGCACACGCGGGTCAGCGAATTCTGGACGTCGACGCGCCGGCGTTCCGCGGCGCCTGCCTGGTCGGCGCCATCATCGCGGCGGTGGTGTTCGCGCTGGTGATCGCACTGATGGGCAAGCGCGGATTCAGCCGTCACAAGGCCGCCAAGGCCGCGGCGCAGGAACCGGCGCCCGCTACGCCGCCGATGACCGGCGATCGGTAGCCCTCGCCCACACCCCCGCGGTGATGTGAGTGACCTCACGACCACCGCCAACTCCCGGACGCCACAGCGACGTCGTGGCAAACTCTTTCGTGTGCGCGCCTCACTCCACCATGTCCGCCGTCCGGCCGCGAGGCAGTACCGGCGATGACTCAGTGGCTCGACCCCGTCGAACAACGCGCATGGCAGGCGATCGTCGCGCTCATGACCCGGATTCCCGGCGCACTGGACACCCGGTTGCAGCGCGAGTCCGGCCTCACCCATTTCGAGTTCCGGGTACTCAGCCTGCTCTCCGAGGAGGCGGGACACCGGCTGCAACTGAGTGATCTCGCCCACAAGGCAAATGCGTCGCTATCGCGACTCTCGCACGTGGTCTCGAAGCTGGAACGCATCGGCTGGGTGCGCCGCGACACCACCGCGGGCCGACGCGGGGTGTACGCGGTTCTCACCGACGCCGGTTTCGAGAAGGTGATCGAGGCGGCCCCCGGCTACGTGGACGCCGTACGCAGGCTCGTTCTGGACGGTCTCACCGATCAGCAGACCGCGCAACTCGCGGTGCTCGGGGAATCCCTGTCCGATCGGCTGAACCGGATCCTCGTCGAAGACGGCGACTAGCCGATGGCGAGCAGTACGTCGGTGTCGAAGCAGGTGTGAGTGCCGGTGTGGCAGGCCGCGCCCTCCTGATCGACGATCAGCAGCAGCGTGTCGCCGTCGCAATCCAGGCGCACCTCGTGCACGTACTGGGTGTGCCCGGAGGTCTCGCCCTTGACCCAGTACTGCTGACGCGAACGCGAATAGTAGGTCGCCTTGCGGGTTTCCAGCGTGCGGGCCAGCGCCTCGTCGTCCATCCAGGCCATCATCAGCACGTCGCCGGTGGCCTTTTCCTGTGCGATCGCGGCGATCAGTCCGTCCTCGGTGCGCTTGAGGCGGGCGGCGATGGCGGGGTCGAGGCTCATGCCTCGTTTATAACAGCAGCCAGTTCGATGGCCACCAGCAGTTCCACCAGGTCGTTCACGCTGCGCACATTGCGACCGGTGAGTTCCTGGATCCGGCCGAGCCGGTACTTGGCCGTATTGAGGTGGATGTGGAGGGTGTCGGCGGCTTCGCGCAGATTCATGTCGGCGGCGGCGAACGCGCGGATCGTCTCGGCCAATGTCCCGCCACGAACGCGGTCCTCGGCCAGTGCGCTCCCGATGCGGGGGTCCACCAGCTGACGGGTGGTGTCATCGGCGCGCAGGAGCAGATATTTGAACGGCGTGAGCTGCGGTAACGCGAGTACCCCGCCGCCTTCGGGCAGGAGCTCGAGCGCGGCCTGCGCCTGCCGGTAGGCACGTGGAATCTGGGCGACCTCGGTGACCGCGGTGCTCACCCCGACGGCCAACGTGAGGCCCTCGGCGCCCAGCTCGTCGCGCATCACGCGCAGCCGCTCGCACAATCCGTCGGCGGCGTCGCCCGCACCGAGCGCGGGCACGGCGACGATCTCGGATCCGCGGACCACCGACAGCGTCCGCAATCCGTTGACCGTGCACCGAGCCATCGCCGCGGACACCAATTGCCTTGCCTGACCGAGTCTTTCGGACGAATCCTCGTTGCGTTCCGCCCGATCGAGCACGACCGCGGTGATCACCACCACCGGCGCGATACGTTCGGCCCCGATTCCGTGCGCGGTGGCCACCGACAGATGCGGACCGCTCGCCGGCAGCGCGCCGTCGAGCAGCGCGTCCATCAGCGCCTGCGAGTCGCGCCCGGATTCGGCGGCCACGTACTGCTGGAACTCCAGATACGCGTCGGTGGCCTGGGTGCTGATCAGATCGGTGTAGCGGGCCAGCGGCCCCGCCAGTGACAGCACGGCCGCCTGACCTGCCTCGGAATCGCCCGCGTGCGCGAGCAGCGTTTTCCAGATGGCACGCTGGCCGAGGCGAAACGCCGCGATGTAGTCGACCAGCGGCAGCCCGGTGCGGGCCCGTCGCGCCGCCGCCTGCCGCGCGTAGGCGACGTCGGACGGGCAGACGCGTCGGTGCTCGAGCAAGGCGCCGAGCCCGGTGCGGCTCAGCCGGGCGAGCTGATCGTGCACATCGTCGAGCAGACCGGGGCCCGCGGTGGCGTAGCCGGGCAGCTCGGCGCGGATCTTGGCCATCACGTCGTCGGCGATCTCATCGGCGTGGTCGTACGCCGCACCCGCTATCCGGTGACGCTCGGCCCGCACCTGATCAGACTCGGTCGAAACGGATAAACGTGATCCAGCTGACATGTTCCGGGAGTGTGCATGCGCGCGCTCACAGTGTCAACCACGTCACACTGTCCGCAGCGGACGAGCACCGGTCGAGTTCTTGGTCCACATCGTCCGATGTGGGCTCCGACCTGCGGTCTTAGTGTTCGTCGCATGCTCGAGATAACCAACCTGACGGTGCGCTTCGGCGGTATCACCGCTTTACAGGACGTCGGGTTCACGGTCGCTTCCGGCGAGATGGTCGGCCTGATCGGACCCAACGGCGCAGGCAAGACCACCCTGTTCAACTGCATGACCCGGCGCAACCGGCTGACGTCGGGCACCATGCGTTACCTCGACACCGATCTGTCCACGGTGCGGCCCGACGCGCTGGCCGCGCTCGGCATCGCCCGCACTTTCCAGAACCTGGGCTTGTTCCCCCGTCTCTCGGTGCGCGAGAACGTCCTCGTGGGTGCGCACCACCGAGCCTGCGCGGGCTTCGTGTCAGCCGGACTGCGGTTGCCGAAGATCCGCAGGGAGGAAAAGCTGCTGCGCGCCGAAGCCGATGAACTGCTCGAGCGCCTCGACCTGACCGCGGTCGCCGACCACCCGGCTTCCGGTCTGCCTTTCGGCACCCTCAAACGCATCGAACTCGCCAGAGCGCTGGCGGTGCGGCCACAACTGCTGCTGCTCGACGAACCCGTGAACGGCTTGAGCCACGGAGAAGTCGACGAATTCGCCCACCGCCTGCGCACCCTGCAAGCCGACCTCGCGCTGACCGTGATCGTCGTCGAACACCACATGGGTTTCGTGATGGGCACCTGCGATCGGGTGATCTGCCTCGAGTTCGGCCAGGTGATCGCCGAGGGCGAACCCGAAGCGGTACAGCAGGATCCGGCCGTCATTCGCGCCTATCTGGGGGCTTCGGCATGAGCGAGCACTGGCCGACGGCCGACGACGCGTTCTTGACAGTCACCGATCTGCATGCCGGTTACGGTGCGGCGAAAGTCCTGCACGGCGTCAGCTTCTCGGTCCAGCAGGGCACCGTGTGCGCGATCCTCGGCCCCAACGGCGCCGGCAAGACAACCCTGCTGCGCGCCCTGTGCGGGATGATCAAGGTTCGCGGCAGCCTGCTCCTCGACGGTGACGAAGTATCCGGTCGCGCACCGGAATCGATGGCGCGCCTCGGCGTGGCCCATGTTCCCGAGGGGCGCGGCACCTTCGCCCCGCTCACCGTCGAAGAGAACCTGCGCCTGGGCGCCTACCCCCGCCGTGACCGCGCCGCCGTCGAAACCGACCTGCGCCGCGTCTACGACTACTTCCCGATCCTGCGCGACAAACAACGCGACGCCGCGGGCGGCCTGTCCGGCGGCCAGCAGCAGATGCTCGCCATCGGCCGGGCGCTGATGCTGCGGCCACGCATGCTGCTGCTCGACGAACCCTCGCTCGGCCTCTCACCGCTGGTCACCCAGGAGTTGTTCGGGATCGTCGCCACCATCAACGAGGAGGAACGCACCACGGTGATCGTCGTCGAACAGAACGCCCACCTGGCGCTCGGTGTCGCCCAGCAGGCGCACGTCCTGGAAACCGGGCGCATCGTCTTGTCGGGCACCGCCGAGCAGATCAGGGCCGATGAGCAGGTCACCCGCTCCTACCTGGGAATCCAGGTGAAGCCGTGATCGAATTCCTGCAGCAACTCGTCGAGGGTCTGTCCGCGGGCGCGATCTACGCGGGTCTCGCGCTGGCACTGGTGCTCATCTACCGATTCACCGGGATCGTCAATTTCGCCCAGGGTGAGCTGGCCATGTTCTCGGCGTTCCTGGCCTGGCAGCTGAGCCAGATCATGCCGTTCTGGGCGGCGCTGATCCTCACTCTCGCCATTTCGTTCGCCGGCGGCATGCTGATCGAACGAGTGGTGATCCGGCCGGTCGAGGGCGCGCCCGAGATCACCCTGGTGATCGTCACCGTCGGACTGTTCTTCACCATCCACGCCACCGCGGGCTGGATCTGGTCGTATCAGACCAAATCGTTCCCGAATCCCTTCCCGGAGGGGGCTCTGCGTGGTGGCGGGCTGAGTGTGGGCTACGGCAGTCTCGGCGTCCTGCTCGTCGTCGGCGTGGTCATGGCACTGCTGTATCTGCTGTTCCGCTACACCAGGATCGGGCTCGCCATGCGTGCGGTGGCGTGTAACCCGCAGTCGGCCAAACTCGTCGGTATCCGGGTCGGCACCGTGCTCGCGCTCGGCTGGGGACTGGCCGCGCTGGTCGGGGCGGTGTCAGGCGTGCTGTCGGCGCCGCTGCTGTTCCTCGAACCCAACATGATGGGCGGAGTCCTCATCTACGCCTTCGCGGCGGCGACGCTGGGCGGGTTCGACTCCCCTGGCGGCGCGGTGGCGGGCGGTCTGATCGTCGGCGTCGCCGAAACCCTCACCGGCGCTTACGTCGACGCGATCGGCACCGAACTCAAGATCGGCGTGCCGCTGGTGATCATCCTGGGCGTGCTCTTGCTGCGCCCGCAAGGTCTGTTCGGACACGCGGCGGTGGAAAGAGTATGAGCGAAGTGAAACTCACCGAAAAGCCAGTGACCACGAAACTGGCTGTCCCACAGAATACTTCCGTCTCAGCTCGTATCAGTGCCATCCGGTGGCCACTGCTCGCGACGGCAGCGCTGCTGCTGCTCGCCTGCGCGGCCCCGTTCCAGCTGGTGCCGTTCCACACCTTCCAGCTGGCCATGGCGATGATCTACGCGGTCACCCTGCTCGGGCTGAACCTGCTGGTCGGTCACACCGGCCAGATCTCACTGGGCCACGGTGCGTTGTTCGCGGTCGGCGCCTACACCGCCGCGATCGCGATGCAGCGCTGGGACATACCGTATTTCGCGACCATCCCGATCGCCGCGGCCATCACCTTCGTCCTCGGTTTCGCCCTCGGCGTCCCGGCGCTGCGACTGCGCGGGCTGTACCTGGCGCTGGTCACCCTGGCCATCGCGATCTTCCTGGTCCCCCTGCTCAAGCGGTTCGACGACCTGACCGGCGGCTCGATGGGACTCGTTGTCGACAAGCCGGTGCCGCCCGCGTGGACCGGCCTCGCCGAGGACCAGTGGCTGTATTTCCTGGCCCTGGCCACCACCGTGATCGGCTTCGTGCTGGTCGCCGGAATGCTGCGCTCGCGAGTCGGGCGGGCCCTGCACGCGATGCGCGACAACGAGATCGCCGCCGAGGTGCTCGGGGTGAACCTGGCGCACTACAAGACGCTCGCCTTCGCCTGGAGCGCGCTGCTGGCCGGTGTGGCCGGCTGTGTCTACACCTGGGTGATCGCGTTCGTCTCGCCCGACTCCTTCGCGCTGACGCTGTCGATCACGCTGCTGGCCGGACTGGTCGTCGGCGGGCTCGGCACCACCTGGGGCCCGCTGCTGGGCGGACTGTTCGTGATGTTCGTGCCCAGTTTCGCCCAGGACGTCAACCAGGCCGCACCCGGCGTCATCTTCGGACTGCTGATCATCGCGGTCATGTACCTCGCGCCGAAGGGTTTGGCCGGCCTGGCCACCCAGTGGACGCAATGGCTCGGACATCGTGTCCGGAAAGGGAAAACTCATGCGCACTAGGGCAATCCGCTCCATCGGTGTGACGGCCGCGCTTCTCGCGACCCTCACCGCGTGTGGTGGTCGTGGCGAGGAGACCGGCTCCGTCGGTCAAGGCGACTGCCAGGGCCAACAGACCACCGGTATCACCGACAGCACCATCAAACTCGGCGGGGCGTACCCGCTGTCGGGTCCGGCCTCGGCCTACAGCGAGGTCCCCAAGGGCGCCAAGGCCTACTTCGACTACATCAACGCCGAGCAGGGCGGCATCGATGGACGCAAGGTCGAGTACATCGTCCGCGACGACGGCTACCAGCCGCCGAAGACGGTCGAAGAGACCCGTCGCCTGGTCGAACAGGACCAGGTGTTCGCGGTCTTCCAAACCCTCGGCACGGCAACCTCGTCGGCGGTAACCGACTACCTCAACCAGCGCAAGGTGCCCCAGGTCTTCGTCGCCACCGGGGCGAACAAATTCGGTGCCGGCACCGAGCACCCGTGGACCATCGGCTGGCAGCCCAGCTACCGCACCGAGGGGCTGGCCTACGCGCAGTACGTGAAAGCGCAGCGGCCCAACGCCACCGTGGCGGTGCTCTACCAGAACGACGACTTCGGCAAGGACCTCCTCGCGGCGTTCACCGAGGGCGTCGCGGGCAGCGGGGTGAAGGTGATCGCCGAACAGAGCTTCGAGGTCACCGACCCCACCGTCGATGCCCAGGTGCGCAACCTCGCCAACTCCAAAGCCGATGTGCTGCTGAACTTCTCGACCCCGAAGTTCGCCTCGCAGGCGCTGGCCGCCGACGTGCGCAACGCTGACTGGAATCCGTTGCACGTACTCGCCGTGGTCTCCAACACCATGGCCACCCTGCGCCCGGTGGGGCTGCCCAACGTCCAGGGCACGGTGACCGCGGCGTTCCTCAAGGACGCCGCCGATCCGCGCTGGGCCACGGACGCGGGCATGCAGACCTACCGGTCCAAGCTGACGCAGTACGCCCCCGGCGCCGATCCCGAGAACCAGCACGCGATGGCCGGCTGGACGATGGCCGAGAGCTTCCGCAAGACCATGGACGCGGCGAAGTGCCCGACCCGCGAGGGCCTGCGCGACGCGATGCGCTCGCTGGACAACGTCTCCGCCGACCTGATGCTGCCCGGCATCGCGATGAAAACCGGTGCGAACGACGGCTATCCGCTCGAAGCGGTCGGCATCCAGACCTTCGTCGGCGAGCACTGGTCGCTCACCGACGGCGGTCTGATCGACACCGCGGGCAAGTAGTCACCCCCTCCCTCGTTGCGCAGCGCGTCCCAGCGTGCGCGGCTCGTCCGAAGTACCCCGATCGATGAGGATCACAGATGAAGATGTCAACCACTCTGGCCACGGCGGCGATGACCGCATTGGCCCTGTGTGTCAGTACCGGGACCGGCAACGCCGATCCCGCACCACAGACCGAGGTGCGCTACGAGGTGAGCAGGCAGGGTGACTCCGCGGTGCTGTCCACCGACGGCAAACTGCAGGTCGTCGACGGCCAGCTGGTGCTCACCACCGCCGCCGACACCCCGGTCGCCGCCCTGCCGCTGACCTACCGCATGGACGACAAGGTGTTCCCGATCGCCGCCACCGTCGACGGCGGTACCGCGACCCTGACCCCGTCCAAGGAGGGCGGCACTCCGGTGGCCCCGGCGACGAACCTGATCACCCAGGACGTGGCCGCGCAGCAGATCGCCGAGTCCTTCACCCCGCGCGATCAGGCGGCGCTCGGGGTCCTCAGCCAGCGCCTCGGCGTCGGTGGCGCCGTGGCGGCCATCGTCGGCGCGGTGGTCGGCGGTGGCATCGGTTGCCTGGTCGGCGGTGCCGCGGGCGCCACCATCGCCAGCCCGGTGATCGTGCTGCTGGTGCCGTGGGTCGGCGCCACCGTGGCTGGTTGCGTGCTCGGCGCGGCCACGCTCGGTGCGGTCGGCACGATGATCGGTCTGGTCACCGTCGGCGGTCCGCTGGCGCTGTTCTCGGCCTACCAGTACTTCTCGACCATTCTCGCGCCGTGCCCGGCCGAACTCGGCGCCTACTGCAAGGACCCCGCGGTCCCCACACCGCCGAAGTAGTACGCACCGCCGTCTCGCCGGCCCACCCGATCACCGCGTCGGGCGGGCCGGCTCGTGGCCGTTTCCGGCCGGTAAGGATTCCCCATGCGCAGAACAGTTTTCGATGCCGAGCACCGCGCCTTCCGCGCGGCGATGCGCGCGTTCATCGATGCCGAGGTCGTGCCGAGTTTCGGCAAGTGGTACGACGACGGGCTGGTGCCGCGCGAATTCTATTACCGGCTGGGCGAACTCGGGATCCTCGGCATGGAGGTGCCCGTCGAACACGGCGGACGCGGCCTGGACTCGTTCCGGTACCGGGCGGTGCTCACCGAGGAGATCGCGCGCGCCGCGGTGTCTTTCGGCGGCTCCAGCGCCCATGTGTCCCGCTGTCTGCCCCTGATCAACGACCTGGCGACCGCCGAACAGCGGCAGCGCTGGTTGCCCGGATTCGTCACCGGCGAAACGATGTTCGCGCTCGCGGTCGCCGAACCGGGCACCGGCACGGAGCCGTCGGGCATGCGTACCACCGCGCCCCTGTCGCTGGACGGCAGCGAATACCTGCTCAACGGTTCGAAGACCTACGTCATCGGGGGCGTGCACGCCGACCGCGTCATCGTGTGCGCGCGTACCGCGCCCCCGAGCGCGGACGACCCCACCTACGGCCTGTCCCTGCTGGTCGTCGACAGCGCCGCCCCCGGCTACCGCGTCGGGCGCGCCCTCGACACTCTCGGCCGAAAGGTCTGCGACATAGTTCAACTCACCTTCACCGATGTGCGGGTGCCGGTGACCGATCGGCTCGGTGCCGCGCACCGTGGCGACGACCATCTCGCCGCACAGCTGCCACGCGAACGGCTCACCATCGCCGTCGGCGCCCACGCGCAGGCCAGGGCCGCGGTGCGTTTCGCGCGCCGCTTCACCGCCGAGCGCACCGCGTTCACCCACTCGGTGGCGAGCTTCCAGAACACCACGTTCGAGCTGGCCGCCTGCCGGGCCGAGGTCGACGCGATCGAGGCGGTGGTCGACCGCGCGCTCGCCGCCCACGACCGCGGCGACCTGACCCCCGCCGACGCGGCATCGGCGAAGCTGTTCTGCACCGAGTCGGCCGGGCGGGTGATCGACCGCTGCCTCCAATTGCACGGCGGGGTCGGCTATCTCGCGGACTCCCCCATCGCCCGCCTCTACGCCGACCACCGCATCGATCGGATCGTGGGTGGCACCAGCGAAGTGCTGCGCACGATCATCGCCGCCGAGATGGGGTTGTGACGCCAGATCAGCGGGCGCGATTGAGCTCACCGAGCAGCCGCCAGGTGCGCTGCTGGTCCTCGGGTGTGGTGAGGTCGGTCTGGGAGAACACCACATCGGTGGCGCCCGCGGCGAAGTAGTCGGCCACGCGGGCGGCGACCGTCTCCTCGTCGCCGATCACCACGAGTTCGGCGGCCCGCTGGGCGCCCGACAGCGCGACCACTCGCTGATACGACGGAATCGTGTCGTAGAAGGCGGTTTTCGTCTCGGCGATGCTCCGGGCCGCGGCGACGTCGGCGGTCACGACGCCGGGCACCATCGCCACGATGCGGGGGTGCGGCCTGCCCGCGGCCGTCGCGGCGGCGGTCAACGGCGCGACGATGTGTTCGGCCAGCGCCTCGGGACCGACCAGGAAGGGCAACGTGCCGTCGGCCAGTTCGCCGGTGGCTCGCAGCGCCTGCGGCCCCATGGCCGCGACCAGCACCGGCACCGTCGGGTCGGCACCCGCCACCGCCGCGGGCATCGGACTGGCGGCGGTCACCGTCTCACCGCGGAAGTCCACCGCACCGGTGTCGAGAATCGACCGCAGCGCCGTGAGGAATTCACGCAGCCGGAGGCCGGGCCGGTCGAACGGCCCACCGAACGCGCGTTCGGACAGCGACCGAGCGCCGAGCCCCAAACCCAGCACGAACCGTCCACCGGTCGCCGCCTGCGCGGTCTGTGCCTGACCGGCCACCAGCAGCGGATGCCTGCCCGGCACCGGAACGACCGACGTCCCCACTTCGATCCCGGGCACCGTCCGACCGATCAACGCCGCCAACACGATCGCGTCACTACTGAAGGCCTGTCCCAACCACACCGAACTCAGCCCGACCTCGGCGGCGACTCCGCCCAGGTCGACGGCCGTGTCCACGGCGTTGGCGGAGTTGTCGAGGACGAACGGGGACAACGCGATTCCGATGCTCATCCCCGCATCAACGTCGGCGGCAACGGAGATCATCGCGATCCACGCACGATGATTCCAATGCCTGCGACCAGCTCACCGTTGGCGCTCGGTCGATGCGTTCCGTCGGATCATCGTGCTGTGACGCCGAATTCGTTCGGCGCCAGGTGAATTCGGCTGGCCACCGCAATCGGTGTCAGCGGACGGTGATGCCGTCCGCGCGCATCGCGTTCTTCACCTGGCCGATGGTGAGGTCGCCGAAGTGGAAGACGCTCGCGGCGAGGACCGCGTCGGCGCCGGCGTGGACAGCGGGCGGGAAGTGGTCGACCGCGCCCGCGCCGCCGCTGGCGATCACCGGAACGCGCACCGCGGCGCGCACGGCGGTGATCATCGGCAGGTCGAAACCGGCCTTGGTGCCGTCGGCGTCCATCGAGTTCAGCAGGATCTCGCCCACACCGAGTTCGGCGCCGCGGACGGCCCATTCGACAGCGTCGATGCCGGTGCCACGCTTGCCGCCGTGGGTGGTGACCTCCCAGCCGGACGGGGTGTCGGGCTGACCGTCGGGCACGGTGCGCGCGTCGACCGAGAGCACGATGCACTGGGCGCCGAAGCGTTGCGACATCTCGAACAGCACCTCGGGGCGTGCGATGGCGGCGGTGTTCACCGATACCTTGTCCGCGCCGGCGCGCAGCAGCCGGTCGACATCCTCGACCGTGCGTACCCCACCGCCGACAGTGAGCGGGATGAAGATCTGTTCGGCGGTGCGGGTCACCACGTCGAGCATGGTGCCGCGGTCACCGGTGGAGGCGGTGACGTCGAGGAAGGTCAGTTCGTCGGCGCCCTGAGCGTCGTAGGTCGCGGCCAGTTCCACCGGATCGCCCGCGTCGCGCAGGTTCTGGAAGTTGACGCCCTTGACCACGCGACCCGCGTCGACATCCAGACACGGGATCACGCGGACCGCCAAGGTGCTCGGCGCGGTGGTGCCGGGTCGTTCGTCGGTGCGCGGTGTCATGGGGTTCACCCTCGTTCTTCTTCGCTGACGGTGCAAATCATTTCCAGCAGTTCTTCGTGCACGCCCGGCGCGGCGGCCAGCACCGAACCGGACGTGATCGTCCACGGCGCGCCCGCGAGGTCGGTGACCACGCCACCCGCAGCGCGCACCAGCGCGACCCCGGCCGCGTTGTCCCACGGATGGTGCCCGAACACGACCGCGCCGCCGAGCACCCCCGAGGCGGTGAACGCCAGGTCGATGCCGGTGGCGCCGTGCATCCGCACCCGCGAGGACAACCGGCTCAGCGCACCGAGCAGGTCGAACCGGAACTGGCCGGGGATGCGACCGGCCGAGTCGAGGTTGAAGGCGCCGAATCCGATCATGGAGTCGGCGAGCTTGCCCGGTTCCAGCGGTGGCAATGCCACACCGTCGAGGTACAACGGTCCACCGGTCACCGCGGCGTAGCGGCGACCCAGCATGGGCAGCCAGGTCAGGCCGATCACCGGCTCGCCTTCGTGCACCAGAGCCAGCAGGGTGCCCGACATCGGGTGGCCCGAGGAGTAGTTGAAGGTGCCGTCGATCGGATCGAGCACCCAGGCCGTGCCCGAGGTGAGCGCCGGTCCGCCGAATTCCTCGCCGTGCACCGCGATGCCGGTCCGCTGCTGGAGTTCGGCGGAGATGGTGCGTTCCAGCTCGAGATCGAGTTCGGTGGCGAAGTCGTTGCGGCCCTTGGTCACCGCGCTCGGCGCGCCGAGTCCTTCGACGAAACGCGGGACCACGCCGTCCAGGATCTGGGTGGCGACGGTCAGCAGGTCGGTCAGTTCGGCGGTGCTCGGCGCGGCGGTCATCGGCGGTGTCAGCGCACCGCGGCCAGAGCTTCGGGCAGCGTGAAGCGCCCCGCGTACAACGCCTTGCCGATGATCGCGCCCTCCACACCGTCGTCGGCCAGGCCGGCGATGGCGACGAGGTCGTCGAGCACCGAGATGCCGCCGGAGGCGACCACCGGTGCCTCGGCGGCGTTGGCGACCTCGCTCAGCAGCTCGAGGTTGGGGCCGGTCAGCGTGCCGTCCTTGGAGACGTCGGTGACCACATAGCGCGCGCACCCGCCACGCTCGAGGCGTTCGAGCACCTCCCACAGGTCGCCGCCGTCGGTCACCCAGCCGCGACCGCGCAACCGCCACTGGCCGTCGATCTGCTTGACGTCGAGTCCCACCGCGATCCGGTCGCCGTACTCGCCGAGTACTCGCGCGCACCACTGCGGGTTCTCGATCGCCGCGGTGCCGATGTTCACCCGCGCGCAGCCGGTCGCCAGCGCCGCCTTCAGCGAATCGTCGTCGCGGATACCACCGGACAGCTCGACCTTCACGTCGAGTTCACCGACGACCTGAGCGATCAGTTCGCGATTGCTCCCCTTGCCGAAGGCCGCGTCGAGATCGACCAGATGCACCCACTCGGCCCCCGCTTGCTGCCACGCCAACGCCGCGTCCCGAGGCGACCCATAGCTCGTTTCGCTACCGGCCTCCCCTTGCACAAGGCGCACGGCCTCACCATTGGCGACATCGACAGCGGGCAACAGCACAAGACTCACGCATTCAGACTAGTAGGTCTGTGCCGCCGCTCCCGCAACGGTCCGCGACGGTGAGGCCCGTGTCACGCGAACCCCGCGCACAACCGCTCGGCGCGTCGAGCGGGTCGGCCCGGATCCGGGGACCCGGGCCTGCCACGATTCGCTCAGCCTGCCGCGACGTCGAACGCGCCGGGCTCGTAGGCACCGCCCTGCTGGCGCAGGATGACACCGAGCCGGTTGGCGGCGTTGATCTGGGCCACCACGGCGACCAAGGCGGCGAGCTGCTCGTCGTCGTAGTACTCGCGCACCTGGGCCCAGGTCTCGTCGGACACCCCCTGCGCGGCGTCGGCGACACGGGTACCTTCCTCGGCCAGCGCCAGCGCCGCCCGTTCCGCATCGGTGAACACCGTCGACTCACGCCAGGCGGCAACGAGATTGATCCGCGTCGCGGACTGCCCGGAGTGGGCCAGATCCTTGCTGTGCGCGTCGGTGCAGTAGCCACAGCCGTTGATCTGGCTGACGCGCAGCATCACCAGGTCCTGGGTGGCTTTCGGCAGGGTCGACCGGATCAGTGCCAGGCTGGCGTTGCCGAACCGCTTGCCGAACGTGGCGCCGACCTCGGTGCCGAAAAGGTTGAATCGGGGTTCCATGACGTGTTCCTCACTGCTGGTGCTGAATCGAACGACCATGAGACGGCGGCGACCGGACCTCCGTAACAGCTCGTCGACGTGATCCACGACACTGCGGATCGGTGTTACGCGACGGCGTCGGCCGGCGTCTGATGGGCGACACATCCGAGTGGAAAGGGAGTTACCCATGGCGCCGCAGCCCGAGTGCACAGCGAAGGACCCGGCGACGGAGGTGTTCGTCGCCCATCGCAATCTGCTGTTCACGGTCGCCTACGAAATGCTCGGCTCGGCTGCCGACGCCGAGGACGTGCTCCAGGAGACCTGGCTGCGGTGGGTGGGCGTCGATCTCGACGCGGTGCGCGACCAGCGCGCGTATCTGGTCAGGATCACGACCCGCCGGTCACTCGATCGGTTGCGCGCGCTGGGTCGGCGCCGGGAGTCCTATGTCGGCCCCTGGCTGCCCGAACCGCTGCTGACCACGCCTGACATCGCCGAGGACGTCGAGTTGGCCGAGAGCGTCTCGATGGCGATGCTGCTCGTCCTCGAGACGCTGACGCCGATCGAAAGGGCGGTGTTCGTGCTGCGCGAAGTATTCGATCTGGACTACGACGAGATCGCCGAGGCCGTCGACAAGAGCCCGGCCGCCGTCCGCCAGCTGGCATACCGGGCGCGCGCCCACGTCGCAGCCCGCCGACCGCGCGGCATCGTGTCGGCGAGCGAATCCCGCGATGCGCTCGCGGCATTCCAGCGGGCGATCGAGACCGGCGATCTCCAGAACCTGCTCGACCTGCTCGCACCGGATGTCGTGTTCCTCGGCGACGGCGGCGGAATCAAGCAGGCCGCGCTGTCGCCCATTGTCGGGGCCGACCTGGTCGCCGCCTTGCTCACCGCCAGTGTGCCGAGGATCGGCGCGGCGATGACTGTCGAATCGGCACAGCTCAACGGCCACCCGGCCCTGATCCTGCGACTCGACGGCGTGATCGACACGGTCTTCGCGGTGCGCGTCGACGACGGCCTCGTCACCGGCCTCTACTCGGTCCGCAATCCGGACAAACTGTCGCGGACGGATACCGCGACCACACTGCGGCGCTGACCCGGCCGACCTGCGCCGACGAACTGACCGAGGTGGGGGCCGTCGGCTCGCGCGCGCACTCGATTCCCCACTGCTGAAGTAGTCAGCCGAGGCGGCGGCGGAGTTCGGGGAGTCCGCCGCCGGTGAGGTCGGCGAGCGCGGCCGTGCGGCCGACCACGGCCAGGGCGATGGCCTCGCCGGGGCCGCGCACTTCCGGACCGTCGCCGGAGGACCAGTCGACGTCGGTGGCGACGAAACGCAGACCCTTGGCGTACCTGGCCGGGAAGGCGAAGGGGTCGGGGTAGTTCAGGACCGCGATGAGACGGTCCGCGGGGATCGTCCGTGGGCGGCCGAGGGGACGGCGGATGTCCTGGTGGTGGACGACGAGGTCGGAGAGCATCAACCGGGGCGAGTACTTCGACAGGCGACCCGACTCGGTCTCGAGCTTGTCCACCAGCTGCGCGGTCGTCAGCTCCGCGAACGACTGCGCGAGCGTGTTATTGGTGCGGCTGACCGAGCCCCGGCTCTTCACCACGACGGCCGCGTAGCCCAGCGGGCTCAGGGTGTCCTGCAACAGGTGCCCGACGACGTCACGAACCCGCCACCCCGCGCACAGCGACGGCGTCTCCCATTCCTGCTCGCTCAACCCCCGCAGCAGGTCGACCAGTTCGGCTCGTTCGTCGAGAACCATCCCCCGATAACTCATCCCGCCAGCCTAAGCTCACCGACCGACTTCCGACACCCTCTTTCAGCAGTTCCCTTGGGCGAGTAGCGATTACGAACCCAGGATCGGCAGGAAACAACCGAGCTGCCTTCGACGATTCGACGCGGGCCCGATGACGACGCGGCCGTACGGGAGCGATGCGCGACAATGGACGCCGCGAACACTGCCTACCCTCCGTGACGGGTAGCACCTCCACGAACAGGATCGGCGCAACCCTTGGCCAAGCAGAATCGTCGGCGCCGGACAGGCCGTAAACCGGCAGCCGCTCCCGGACTTCCGATCGATGCCGCGTTGTCGGGCGACCGGTCGCAGGTGGCCGACGCGATCGCGACCGTGGCCTTCCTCGCCGCCCAGGGCGACACGAACGCGATCGGGCGATTCGCCGAACACGTCGCGGGCACCGGGCTGGGCGCCGGAGTTCAGCTCGCCGCTGAGCGAATCATCGCCCGCGCCTTCGAGTTCGGCTGGTTGCCCCGCGATGTTCATGAGGCAGCGCGCAGACGGGTGGACGAGTTCGCGGTGAGCTACCTGACCGATCTGATGGCCGAGCACCGGTCCGATTTCCCCGCCGAGTCCGTCGACGGGATCTGGCAGGCACAACTGGACGAGCTGAGCGCCACGGTCTGGTGGACGTCCGGGCAACCCCACCTCGATCAGTGGGCCGACCGCGCGCTTCTCACCCGCGAAGAGGCCCTCACCTCAGCTCTGACCGCCCTGTCCCTGCTCGTCCAACTCCCGAAACTCGAGCAGATCGTCGCACTACCCGGCACCCGCAGGCAGACCGTCACGCACCACCATGTCGACGAGAAGACCCTCGGCCGAGTCCGTGGCCTCCTCGCCAAGGCCGAATCGACGTCCTTCGCCGAGGAAGCGGAAACGCTGTCCGCCAAGGCGCAAGAACTCATGACCAAGTACGCGATCGACCGCGCCCTGCTCGACACCCAGCGCACCGACCCCGACCTGCCCGCCGCCCGCCGCATCTGGCTGGAAACCCCCTACACCGACGCCAAAGCCCTGCTCATCGACATGGTGACCCGAGCCAACCGCTGCCGCGCGATCTTCGTCGCCGACTGGGGTTTCGTCACGATCGTCGGCGACGACCCCGACCTCGATGCCGTGGAGATCCTGTCCACTTCCCTGCTCGTCCAAGCCACCCGCACCATGATCGACAACGCCACCACCGAGGAATCCCGCTCCCGCCACTACCGCAAGGCCTACCTCACCGCCTATGCCACGCGAGTCGGCGAACGCCTCGCCGAGGCTGCCCGAGCAACCATCGCCGACTCCCCCGACCCCACCCACCTACTCCCCGTCCTGGCCACCCACCGACAACGAGTGGACAAAGCCTTCGCCACCTACTTCCCCACCGCCCGTACCCGAGGCATCACCATCCGCAGCGCCGAAGGCTGGACCGCAGGCACCGAAGCCGCCGACCGAGCCCACTTCGACAACCCCTGATCACCGACAGGCCCCACGATCGTCACGACGTCCGTACGCTCGATGTGTGCGGCCCATCATGTCCGAACACGAGCTGGACGACGGCTGGGAGTTGGCGCGCTCGACCGGAGCGGCAGCCACCGATGTCGTGATGGAAGGATTCCGCGATCGAGTGTCCGCGGGGTGCGATCTGCGGATCTTCCCGCGACCGGAAGTCACTGTGGTGATCCAGTTCGGCGACTGTGGGCTCAGTGTCGAAGGCCCCGATCAGCAGTTCACGTTCGACGGCCTGGTCGCCGGGCTCGACCCGGGGGTTCGCCGTGTGCACGCGGCGCGTGTCGAATGTGTCGAGGTGCGAATGTCGCCGATCGCCGCCTACCGCCTGCTCGGGGTCGCGCCGGCCGCCCTGAGCGGCGCGATGATCGGCCTCGACGAGGTCTGGGGTCCGGCGGCGCCACTGCTGCGCGAACAGCTGGCCGAAACAGCGACGTGGGCAGAACGATTCGCGCTGACGTCCCGGTTTCTCACCCTGCGTGAATCGACCAGGACGGCCGACCCGGAGGTCGCCGCAGCGTGGGACCGCATCGTCGCCGGCAACGGCGGCGTGCGGGTACGGGAACTGACCGAACTCACCGGCTGGAGCCGCAAACGGCTGTGGTCGAGGTTCACCGACCAGGTCGGCGTGACACCGAAACGCGCCGCGATGCTCACCCGGTTCCGGCACGCGTTCGACCTGCTGACGACCGGCCATTCACCCGCGAATGCCGCTGTGGCATGCGGTTATTCGGATCAATCACACCTACATCGCGACGTGTCGGCCTTCGCCGGTGTCACACCGGGTGCGCTCACGGCGCTCTGACCGCCGGAACATTCGTTCAAGACAGCGCACCCCGGCGCAGCCCACAGTGAGTGCATGAGCAATTCCCGAGGTCTGCAACGCCGGATCCGCGCCGCCGAACAGCGCGTCGCCGACGCCTACGGACTCACGATCAGCGAGCACCTGTTCACGCTGCGCGATCCCGCGGTACAGGTCCGCGTCCTGACCGCCGGATCCGGCGAACCCGTCGTCCACATCAACGGCATCTCGGCACCCGCCATGGGCATGGCACCGCTGATCGCCCACCTGCCCGGCTTCCGGCATATCCTCGTCGACCTGCCGGGTCACAGTCTCGCACCCCCTTTCACTTGGCAGGGAAGTACCGTCCGCGAGCTGGCCACGGGTGTGCTCACCGGAACACTGGATGCGCTCGGCGTGGATCGAGCCGCGTTCGTCGGCAGCTCCCTCGGCGGCTTGTTCACCCTCTGGGCCACGCTGGACGCGCCGAAACGGCTCACGCGAGCAGCGATTGTCGCCACCCCCGCCACCGCCTTCCCCGACATGCGCGGCATTGCCGAGATGGAGTCACTGACCTCTCCGCTCCGCGGCCCTGTCGATGAAAGGCTGATGCGACTGCCGTCCCCGCGGTTCGTCGCCCGCTTCGCCCTCACCGAGGCGCTCGGGGCGACAGCATCTCGTGCCATGTCCGACGACATGCTCGATCTGCACCGGCTACCGCTGCGACTGCCCGGACAGGCCGCGTCCTACCGCGCGCTGCTGTGTCGCCTGATGCGGGGACGTATCGCGCGCCCCGACAACGTCCTGACCGATGACGAACTGGCTCGGATCACCACGCCGCTGCTGTTCGTCTGGGGCGAGCACGACGTTTTCAGCTCCCCTGACCAGGCTCGACCATCGCTGACGAAGATCCCCGGCGCGCGACTCGTCGTCGTCCCCGGCGGTCACGGCCCGTGGTTCGACGACGCGGTCCGCTGCGCGGCACCGGTCCGCGCGTTCCTGTCAGACGAGCCGCTGACCGCCGGAAGCGAACGAGAACGCCACCGCGCCTAGCCACGGTTGCCGCACGACAGTCAGCCGAGGCAGCCGGACTATAGCGAACCGATCCAGTTGCGCAGCAGTTGCGCACCCGCGTCGCCGGACTTCTCCGGGTGGAACTGGGTGGCCGAGAGCGGTCCGTTCTCGACGGCGGCCAGGAAGGGGACGCCGTGCTCGGCCCAGGTGAGCTTCGCGGGTGCGATGTGCTCGTTGTCCGGGAGTTCCCACTGCTGCGCCGCGTAGGAGTGGACGAAATAGAAGCGGGTGTCGGTGTCCATACCGGCGAACAACGTGCTGTCGGCGGGTGCCTTGACCGTGTTCCAGCCCATGTGCGGAAGGACGGGAGCGTCCAGTCCCGCGACGGTGCCGGGCCATTCGCCGCAGCCTTCGGTCTCGACACCGAACTCGACGCCGCGGTCGAACATGATCTGCATGCCGACGCAGATGCCGAGCACGGGACGTCCACCGGCGAGGCGCTGGCCGATCATGCGATCACCGCGCACCGACAGCAGCCCGGCCATACAGGCGGCGTACGCACCGACGCCGGGGACGACGAGCCCGTCGGCGGCCAAGGCGGCGGTGGGGTCGGCCGTGACCTCCACCTGCGCACCGGCACGCACCAGCGCGCGTTCGGCGGAGTGCAGATTGCCGGAGCCGTAGTCCAGCAGCACAACGGATTTCACAGCACACCCTTCGTGGACGGCACACCACTGACCCGGGGGTCGATTTCCACGGCGGCGCGCAGAGCCCGCGCGACAGCCTTGAACTCGGCCTCGGTGATGTGGTGCTGGTCGCGGCCGTAGAGCACCCGCACGTGCAGCGCGATGCGGGCGTTCTGCGCGATCGACTCGAAGACGTGCTTGTTGAGCACCGTCGAGTACGACGCGCCGGGGCCCGCGCTCGGGATGATGGTGTGCACGAGGTGTTCGGGCTCGCCGGTGAACACGCAGTACGGCCGGCCGGACACGTCGACGGCGGCGTGCGCGAGGGTTTCGTCCATCGGGATGAACGCGTCGCCGAAGCGGCGGATCCCCTTCTTGTCGCCCAGCGCCTGCCCGAGCGCCTGTCCCAGCACGATCGCGGTGTCCTCGACCGTGTGGTGCGCTTCGATCTCGATGTCACCCTCGGCCCGTACCACTAGGTCGAACCCGGCGTGCGCGCCGAGCGCGGTCAGCATGTGGTCGTAGAACGGCACTCCGGTGGCGATCTCGGTCTGCCCGGTGCCGTCGAGGTTCAGCTCCACCAGAATCGAGGACTCTTTGGTGACGCGTTCCACCCGCGCTGTTCTGCTCATGATTGTGTTCCTCCACAGGTGGATTCAGTGAGTAAGGTCGGTGCCCGCGATATCGCGGCTCACGCGCAGGAATTCGTCGTTCTCGGCGGCGAGGCCGATGGTGGCGCGCAGGTACCCGGGGATGCCGACATCGCGGATCAGCACACCCGCGTCGAGGTAGTGCTGCCACGCGGCGCCCGCGTCGGTGAACCGGCCGAACAGCACGAAGTTGGCGTCGCTGGGGATCACGTCGAACCCGAGCGAGGCGAGTGCGGCGGCGACCCGATCACGCTGAGCCGCCAATTCCGCCACGCTGCCGAGGGTTTCGTCAGCGTGACGCAATGCCGCGCGCGCGGCGGCCTGGGTGACCACCGACAGGTGATACGGCAAGCGCACCAGCAGAATCGCGTCGATCACCGCGGGCGAGGCGGCAAGGTAGCCCAGGCGCCCACCCGCGAACGCGAACGCCTTGCTCATGGTGCGGGTGACCACCAGCTTGGTCGGGAAACGGTCGATCAACGTGATCGCGCTGGGCGCCGCGGAGAACTCGCCGTACGCCTCGTCCACCACGACGATGCCGGGCGCGACCTCGAGAATCCGCTCGAGCTCGGCGATCGGGATGCTGTGCCCGGTCGGGTTGTTCGGGCTCGTCACGAACACCACGTCGGGTCGGCGTTCGGCGATCTGGGCCACCGCGTAGTCGATGTCGAGCGAGAAGTCACCACTGCGCTTGGCCTCGACCCACTCGGTGTCGATGCCCTCCGAGATGATCGGGTGCATCGAGTACGAGGGCACGAAACCCAGCGCGCTGCGGCCCGGTCCGCCGAACGCCTGCAACAGCTGCTGCAGGATCTCGTTGGAGCCGTTGGCCGCCCACACATTCGCGGTGTCGACGGCGACACCGGTCTGACGGGTCAGATACTCGGCCAGGTCGTGGCGCAGCGCGACAGCGTCGCGATCCGGGTACCGGTGCAGATCGGCGGCGGCGGCGCGCACCGACTCGGCGACATCGTCGATCAGCGCCTTGCTGGGCGGGTGCGGGTTCTCGTTGGTATTGAGCTGCACCGGCACCGTCAATTGCGGTGCGCCATAAGGCGATTTGCCCCGCAGGTTGTCGCGCAGCGGTAGCTGGTCCAGGGTCGCCGAAGCGCCGGGCACGGTGGGAGTACTCATGACAGCGCCTCGAAACGCGCCTGCACGGCCTGACCGTGCGCGGGCAGATCCTCCGCGTTCGCCAGGGCGACAACGTGTCCGGCGACATCCTTCAGCGCCGCCTCGGTGTACTCCACGATGTGGATGCCACGCAGGAACGTCTGCACGCTCAGTCCCGAGGAGTGCCGCGCACACCCCGCGGTCGGCAGCACGTGGTTCGAACCCGCGCAGTAGTCACCCAGGCTGACGGGCGCCCACGGGCCGACGAAGATCGCACCGGCACTGCGCACCCGCGCGGCGACAGCGGCGGCGTCCATGGTCTGGATCTCGAGGTGCTCGGCGGCATAGGCGTCGACCACCCGCAGACCCTGCGCGATGTTGTCGACGAGCACGATCCCGGACTGCTTGCCGCTCAACGCTTCCCGCACGCGATCGTGGTGTTTGACCACGGCGAGCTGAGCGTTCACGGCAGCGTCGACCGCGTCGGCCAGCGCGGGAGAATCGGTGACCAGCACACTGGCGGCGAGCACATCGTGCTCGGCCTGGCTGATCAGGTCGGCGGCCACGTGCACCGGATCGGCCGTGGCGTCGGCCAGCACGGCGATCTCGGTGGGGCCCGCCTCGGCATCGATGCCGACCAGCCCACGACACAGCCGCTTGGCCGCGGTGACATAGATATTGCCGGGCCCGGTGATCAGGTCGACCGGTTCGAGCGCCCCGCCATCGGTATCGACACCGCCGTAGGACAGCAGCGCCACCGCCTGCGCACCGCCGACCGCCCACACCTCCTCGACGCCGAGCAGCGCGGCGGCCGCCATGATCGTCGGGTGCGGCAGCCCACCGAACTGCGCCTGCGGCGGCGAGGCCACCACCAGCGACTCGACACCGGCGGCCTGCGCGGGCACCACGTTCATGACGACCGACGACGGGTACACGGCGTTGCCGCCGGGCACGTACAGCCCGACCCGCTCCACCGGCAGCCACTTCTCGGTGACGGTGCCACCGGGCACGACCTCGGTCACCGTGTCGGTGCGCCGCTGATCGGCGTGCACCTTCCTGGTCCGCTCGATCGCCACCTCGAGTGCGGCGCGCACCGCCGGGTCCAGCTCGGCGAGCGCCTTGGTCAGCTCGCCGGCCGGTACCCGCACCACGGCGGGCCGCACGCCGTCGAACTTCTCGCTGTAGTCCAGCGCCGCCTCGGCGCCCCGGTCCCGAATGTCCTCGACGACCGGCCGCACATGATGCAGCACCGAGTCCACGTCGACCCCTCCGCGCGGCAGCGCGGTGCGCAGCTCGGCAGCGGAAGGAGTACGACCGCGCAGATCGACGCGGGCGAGCTCGATGCGGGAAGTCATATCGGGGTACGGTCCTGTTCTGTGCTGGGGCTCAGGTCAGCTACCAGCCTAATGGTCGGCCGCCATCGCTTTTCCACCCACATCCCACCGAGGCGACGGACCCGACCGGCGGATCCGTCGCGAACACCAGCTAGCGGGTATCCCCGTCGATGCGCAGACTGCCGCCGGAGCTCACCACGCGCATGACCATGGCCTTGGTCGAGCCGTTGATGGTGATGCTGGCCAGGCGCATATTCGTGGAGCCGTCGGCGTTGTTGCCGCTGACCGCGGTGATGCTGGCGAAGGTGTCGACGGTGCGGGCGTTCCAGTACTCGCGGAACGCGGACTCGCTGCCGTAGACCTGCTGTGCGGCAGGGGTGAGCAGCGACCACGAACCGGCCGGATCACTGAAGAAGTTCTCGACCAGCAGACCCGCCGATCCGATATCGACGGTGCCGACATTGCTGGCCTGCCCGAGCGGCGGAACCGCCGCGCTGGGCTTCGGTGCCGCCGACGACTGCGCCGAGGTCTGCGGACCGGCCTGCACCTGCGGCGAATCCGAGTCGGAGCTGTTGAAGGCACTGAACGCCACGGCGACCGCCGCGACCACCGCACCCACCGCGGACCCGATCAGCACCGCACGGCCCTTGCCCGCCTGCTTGCGCGGGGCGGGCATCGGCTGAGCCTGGGTGTGCGGGTGCGCCGCGGTGTCCTGACGGACCTGCGGACGCGGGTTCGAGCGAATCTGACGGGTCGTGGCGGTGGACGCGCCCGCGTGGGAGGCCCGGCGACCGGACTGCCGGATCACCTGGGTGGTGGCCGCGGAGTTACGGCGGTTGAAAGCCTCACTGGCGGGGACGAATCCGGCGGGCACCGCGTTCTCGTCCTCGGCGAACGCGGCCAGCGCGTCGCGGGCCTCGGTCATCGTCGGACGGTCGAGGGGGTCCGGGCTGAGCAGATCGAGCAGGAAGTCGGTGGCCGGGCCCGCGTTGTGGGGCTCGCGTACCTGTCCGTTGGCGGCGGCGTAGAGCACCGCGAGCGGGTTGGCGTTGGCACCGTAGGGGGGTTCGCCTTCCAGCGCGTGGAAGAGCGTTGCGCCGAGGGCGAATACGTCGGCGGCAGGGGTCGGATCGGAGCCGCGCGCGACCTCGGGTGCCAGATAGGCGGCGGTGCCGCAGATCAGCCCGGTCTCGGTGAGCGTCACGTCGCCGGCCGCGCGGGAGATGCCGAAGTCGGTGATCTTCACCTCACCGTGGTCGCCGAGCAGGATATTGCCCGGTTTCACGTCGCGGTGCACCAGGCCGGCCTGGTGGGCGGCGATCAGGGAGGAGGCGACCTTCTCCCCGATGCGGGCGACCTCGAGCAGCGGCAGCGGGCCCTTCTGGCCCAGCTCACCCGCGAGGCTGACCGACTTGAGGTACTCCATCACCAGGCACGGATCACCGTTGTGCTCGGTGATGTCGAATACGACGATGGCATTGGGGTGCTGGAAGCGTGCCGCGTTGCGGGCTTCCCGAATCGCGCGCTGGCGCAACACATCCCGCTCGCCCTCGGGCAAGCTGGGTTTGATGTGGATCTGCTTCACTGCCACGGAGCGTTGGAGGCGTTCGTCGACAGCACGCCATACAACGCCTGTGCCGCCGCTACCAATACGCTCGACCAGGCGGTAATGCTCCGCGATCTTCTGACCGGTATCGATGGCGCCTACTCCGAACCTTCTCGAAATTGTGACATCCCGCGTATTGACCATGGGTATGGTCCGCCGCCGAGTGTAGCTGGCTGGGTGATGACCGCGTGCGGCAGCGGGGGGATTGCTCGCCTGCGGGGGGAAAGACGACTCATGGTGTCACACGTAGCATCCGTCCCGCTGCCTCGACCGCCGGTCCGGAGCTTCCGGCGTCCGCGACGAACACCGCGAACGCCCGGTCACCGTCGATGCCGACGAACCAGCCGTGGGCGTGGGTGTCGTCGAGGTACTCGGCGGTACCGGTCTTGCCGAGCAGGCCGGGGATGTCACGCAGGGCGGTGGCCGTACCCGCACTCACCGTCTCCCCCATCATGGTCTCTAGCTGCGACGTCACCGTCGCGGGCACCGGCGCCGAAGGCCGGTCGGGAGTGCCGGGACGGCCGCGGATGATGCTCGGAGCCGGCGCGGAACCGTGCGCGAGGGCGGCCGCGACGAGCGCCATTCCGAACGGCGACGCCGTCACCGTGCCCTGTCCGATGCTCGATTCGACCCGTTGCGCCGGACTTTCGGCGGGTGGAACTTTCCCTGTGACAGTCGTCAAGCCGGGTGTCACATAGTCCACCCCGAGACCCAGCTGCTGAGCCGCCGCGGTGAGTCCGTCGGCAGGCAATTTCACTCCCAGCTCGGCCATCGTGGTGTTGCACGAGCGTGCGAACGCGGTGTGCAGAGGCACCATACCCAGGTCGAAGCCGTTGTCGTTGGGAATCGTGCGGCCCTCGATGGTGGCGCGGCCGGGACACGGCAGCACGGTGTCGGGCGTGACCCCGCCTGCTTGCAGTGCCGCCGAGACCGTGACGGTCTTGAACGTGGAGCCCGGCGGGTAGAGACCGGTGAGCGCGATCGGGCCCTGGGCGTCGGCGGGCGCGTTCTGGGCGACGGCCAGCACCTCCCCGGTCGAGGGGCGCAGCGCGACGATGGCGGCCGGAGTGGTGATCGGGGTCAGTGCGTCCTCGGCCGCGTGCTGTAGATCGATGTCGAGGGTGCTGGCGATGTCGGCGGTGGGCTTCGCGTCGGGTCCGGCGATGCGCTGGGTGCCCTCGGCGGTCTGCGCGCGGATCGCCCAGCCCGCGGCGGTGTCGGCCTGTTCCTGCCAGATCTCGGCCAATCCCCCGATGGTGGGTCCGGCGAGAGTCTTGTCGACGGTGAGCAACCGGGTCTGTGGCGCGAGCGTCACCCCGCGCACGCCCGTCAGCGCCTGCTGCACCGGTGCGATGTCGGCATCACGCAGTGCCACGGCGGTGATCGGTTTACCCTGTGCCGCGGCGAGATCCGTCCGCAGCGTGGTCTCGGTGACGCCCTGCGGCGCGAGCAGCGCGGCGGCGGCGGGTAGGTCGGCGTCGGGCGCGACGTTCACCAGCGTCACCACCTGCTGGGTCATCAGGTCGCCGCCGGAGGCGTCGAGTACCCGCGCCGGTTTCGCCGCGACCGGGCTGTAGCTGAGCGCGCCGAGGTCGAGGCCGGGCGCGACGGTGGTCGGCTGCCAGGCGATCTTCCACTCGTCGTCGCCGGTGGTGGTTCCGGCGCTCGAGTAGGTCCACGCGTTGCGGCCGTCGGGGCCGAATTTCCAGGTGGATTCCAGCGTGAAGGACTTGTCGTCGGTGGACGACACCCGGACCGTGTCGTTCTTGCCGAGGTTCTCGAACAGCGCGGTGAGGACCGGCAGGGCCTGCTCCGGTGCGTCGGTGAGTGCGGCGGCGGCGGATGCGTCTGCGCTGGTGAGCGCGGCGGCGAAGGACTCGGCGACGGTCTGGGGCTGGTCGGGTCCGGAGGAGCACGCGAGGGGCAGCGCAGCGAGCGCGACGAGCAGGACCGATACCTTCCGTGGTGTGCGCACGAGTCCGAGACTAGCTCGATCCGTGGTACCGGTGGGGTTGTCGTTTCTGCTGTGACGAGCCCGTCCGCTACCACCAGCCGGTGATCGCCCCGATCTGGCGGCCGAGTTCGGGGGCGAGCGAGCGGGCGTAGCTGGCGGTCAGGTGGTGCTCGTCGCGATAGATGAGCACATTGCCCTCGACCACCCGGCAGCGCTGCGGTCGGCAGACCGCGTCGGACAGGTCGAGCGGATGGACGTTCGGGTAGCCGGCCGCCGGCTCCTGGGCGGGATCGCGCGGGTCGAGCACATCGGCACGATCGAGCCCGCAGCTGTCGGGGTCGCCGCGGTGGGCGAGGCAGTCGGTGGCGCGGTAGAGGACGCCGTCGCGGCGTAATCGAGGCGTGTCACGCAGGGCGAGCACGTTGAGGCCACGGTCCTGCAACGCCGTCCATACTTCGAGGTATTCGTTGGGCACCTCGTCGCCCGTGCCGTTCTGGCGGTAGCGGGTGGACAGGGTCAGCACCCAGTTCGGGGGGTCGGCGGCCAGCCGGTCGAGCACCTCGACCGACCATTCGTGACACTCGGGGAAAGGCCACTCGGCGTAGGACGGCTGATCGGCGAGGACGACCGGACAGCCTTCCTTGAGGTAGGAGACCACCCGGAACCCGTGCTCGAGGGCGAGTGGTTCCAGCGCGGGCAGCCAGTGCTCGGAGTGCGACCCACCGACCAGCGCGATCGAGCGCGCGGCGGTGGGGTCGCCGTAGGTACAGACGCGGACTTCCCGGTTGGGGGTGATGCAGCCGTCGGTGGTCGGCGGCGGAGTGTCGGCCTGTCCTTCGAAGACGGTGGGCCGCATGGGTTCCGGTGAGTATTCGGCACCGGAGAGCAACGCGGCGGCGCCCGGATAGCGGTGGGTGTCCAGCGCCTGCGGCGGCACGGCCGGGTTGGCCACCAGCACCACCTGCCATCCCAGCGAGGCGATCAACACCGCGACCGCGGTGGCGGTGACCAGTGCCCCGGTCAGCCTGCGGTTCTCGACCTCCTGGCCGCGCGGTGGCATGCGCAAGGGCGACTCGATCAGACGCGTGGTCGCGTAGGCCAGGACGAGCGAGGCGCCGATCACCACCACACCGTCGACGATGCCGGCATTCGCCCGCCCGGTCTCGCCGAGGTAGAAGATCAGGATCGGCCAGTGCCACAGGTACAGCGGGTAGGCCAGCGCGCCGAGTTCGGTGCAGAACCGTCCGCCCAGCAGGCGGTTCGGCCACGACCGCGCGGCCACGCCGAACCCGGAGGCGATCACCAGGCAGGCGGCCGCCACCGGCCACAGCGCCGCGACGCCGGGGAACTGATTCGCGCCGTCGAACAGCGGCCCACACGACAGCACCATGGCCAGACCGAGCGCGGCCGCGAGCCCCCGCAGCCGGTTCGGTATCCGCAGCCAGGGCGCCGCGACGGCCAGCATCGCCCCGGCCAGCAACTCCCAGCCGCGCGCGACGCTGTCGTAATAGGTCCAGGCCTGGTGCTGTGCGGTGCCCGACGCCGCGTACCAGAACGACAGTGACGCCAGCCCGGCCAGCACGATCAGCAAGGTGAGCCGCCCGGCCGAACCGCGCCTGCGCAACCAGGCCCACCCCGCCAGCAGTACGAAGATCGCCAGGTAGAACTGCCCCTGTACCGACATCGACCACAGGTGCTGGAGCGGGCTCACCGACGGATCGGGCGAGAGATAGTCGAGCTCGGCGGTGGCCAGATACCAGTTCTGGCCGTAGAACATCGACGCCAACGTCTGCGCGGCGGCTTCGCCCAGCTGGGTGTACGGGCGCAACACCACCGTCGCGAGCAGAATCGCCGCTAACACCACCACCAACGACGGCATCAACCTGCGCGCGGTCCGTCGCGCGGTCTCTGCCGCGGACACCCCGCCGCGCCGCTCCACCCCGCGCACCACGGCCCCGGTGAAGAAGAACCCCGACAGCACCAGAAAGACATCGACACCGCCGGATACGCGGCCGGCCCACACATGGAACGCCACCACGAGCGCGATCGCTATCCCGCGCAGACCGTCCAGATCCCGGCGGCGTTCGACGGTGCCACGGACCGCCGCACCCGGCGATGCGGTCCGAACATTCGGCACCAACGACCCCACAGAATCGGCCCCCACAAAGGAATTGTTTCCCGGCAAGTAACCATCAATTTGCCGTAGCGCCACCCAGGAAGCAAACCGCCGTGCCGTGTGGGGAGGGTGCTATCCGGTTCGCCAGGGCGTGGTCGTCACAGTGGCGGCGTCGTCTTCGCCGAGGTCGATGTCGAAGACTTCCGCCAGCACCTTGGGCAGCTCGGTGGGATCGAGATCACGCGAAGTGGCAGTGCCGTCGGGGTATTCCGAGCTCAGCGTGAGGTCATCGAGCACGTGGTGGACGCCGGGCAGGAATCGCTGGAGGAAGGGTCGCGTGGTGAACGGCGAACGTGGCGAGGTCGACACGAAGTGGTTGCCGACCGCGTAGTCGATACGGAACTGCGGGTTCTCGGTGAAGGTGTAGCGGTCGATCCAGCCGTCGCGGCTGAACTGGAACAGCACCCACAGGTCACCGGCCCGGCGTTCCAGCCGGTAGCGCCAGTCACCGAGCGCGAATTCGCCGTTGCTGTCGACCAGTTCGAACGGCGCCAAGGGGCCGAAACCGAAACCGACATCGCAGATCCAGACGCGATCGTCGTCGGGCGTGGTCACGCGCAGCAGGGCATGGGTCGCCGGCCGCAGGGCGCCGGTGTCGGCCACACCGTAGGTGACCCGGCCGCTGAGTCCCGCGACACCGAACCCGAACCGTTCGAGCGCGGCGGCGAAGATTCCCACATTCTCGTAGCAGTAGCCGCCGCGCCTGCGACGGATCAGCTTGTCCTGCAAGGAGTTCAGATCCAGCGGGATGCCGCGGCCGAGGATGATCTCCAGATTCTCGAACGGGATGGTGGTCGTGTGGGCGCGCACCAAGGCGCGCAAGGTGTCGACCGATGCCGTGCGCGGCCCGTCGTAGCCGATCCTGGACAGATAGGCGTCCAGATCGAGCTCGGCACCCTGCCAGCCGTGATCGTCGGGCACTACGTCGGTCATCGCATCCTCGCTCCGGTCGGTGTCTTCTCGCACAACCGCGGTTCGCCGAACCTTGTTCCCGCGTGTCTCAGGCCGCGCACTTCGCGCCCGCGGGGGCCGGGGGCGCGGTGACCGAACCGTGCTCGACATCGACGACATAGTCGATGACCTGCGGCGCGAGCGGCTCGGTTCCCGCGAGCAGGCGCAACACCACACATCCGCCCTCGAACAGCGCGGGTCCGACCGAGTGATCACCCGCGACGATGGCGCCGGTCAGGTCACGCCCGCTGACCACGGTGTAGAAGGAGAACGCTTGCCCTGCCGCAGTCAGCGCCGCGCGCAGTTCCACACTGGTCACGAAGGGCACGATGGCGTCGGCGGTGCCGTGGATCAGGAAGGCCCGGCGCATGGTCAGCCGGTCGGCGAGCAGCGCGGGCGAACGCTCGATGTAGGCGAGCGGGCAGATCATCGGCGCGCAGCCGCCCGCGTCACGTTCGATCTGGCGGGGCAGTGCGGGATCCACCGAGCCACCGGCCGCCCACATCGTGAAATCGTCGGAGGGGCCGTAGTTGTCGACCCAGTAGTCGAACAGCCCGGGCGGCCCGTGTGCCACCGCGAGCCCGCTGGTGATGCCGCCCTGACTCCACCCCCACAGCACGGTGGACGCGATAGCGGGATGCTCGCCGCGATACCACTGCGTGGCTGCCACCAGGTCGTGCCAGCCCGTCCACAGGTTCCAGTCGCCGGTGCGCCACGGTCCGTCGGCGCTGCGCAGATCCATGAGCAGAATCGGCGACCCGCCCGTGCGCGCGAGCGCGGACATATACGGGGCGAAATCGGCCGACGACCCACCGTGCCCGTGCACCGCGACCACCAGCTTCGTGGCCGCGATATCGCCGGGAACACAGCGAAACGGCTCGTATACGCGCCCGGTCGCACGCTCGCCGTCCACGGTGATCGCGACCTGTCGCAGGTCGACACCCGGTGCGCACGGCGGTTGCCCGTGCGGGGCGGGTCCGGCCGCAGCCGATATCGCGACCAGCAGCGCGCACACCGCCACGACGACCCCGACCCGCTTCATGTCGCGATTGTCCGCCACCGGTGGACGGGGGTCCAGCACATCGTCGCGCGTTCCCACGCCGACACGGCACGGTCCCCGCGGCCCCCACAGTGCAGGGGTTGCGGGGACCACCGGAACCCACGTGTCGGCGTGGATCCGTTCGTGGTGACGTCAGCGCAGCGCGACCTCCGACCCGCGATGCAACAACACCGGCGCCGTCTTGCTCGCGGTGTCGGCGTTGATTCCCTTGGCGGCCGGATTCGCCTGTTCCAGTTGAGGTTTGCGATCCAGCAGCGTCTTGGTCAGCACGCAGGCCAGGTTCGCGTCGAGATCGTCGCGCACCACGAGCAGGTTGGGCACCACGATGGTCGGCGCGTCGGCGGGCAGCCCATAGGTGGCGGCCGGGATCGAGCCCGTCTCATAGACCGGGTTGATCTGCTTCAGCTTCGGCAGCACACCGGTGATGTCGAGGAAGCGGACCTTGTCCTCGGCGGTGGTGAACAGGTCGGTGATGCCCGGCGTCGGCAGGCCGCCGGACCAGAACATCGCGTCGATGGAGCCGTCCTTGAGACCGTCGACGGTCTTGGTCAGGTCGAGGCGCTGGGCAGCGACGTCGCTGTCGGGGTTGAGCCCCGCGGCTTGCAGCACGCGCTGGGCGATCACCTCGGTTCCCGATTTGGGTGAGCCGGTGGAGACCCGTTTGCCGCGCAGGTCGGCGAGGGAGTTGATGCCGGCGTCGGTGCGCACGATGACCTGGGTGTAGTTGTCGTAGAGCCGAGCCAGCGCGCGGATCGGCTGCGCGCTGGTGAAGCTGCCCGTGCCCGCGACCGCGTCGGCCGCGGAGTCGGCGAGCGAGAAGCCGACCTGATAGGTGCCGCCGACCACCTGCTGGATGTTCTGTACGGAGGCGCCGGTCTCGGCCGCGGTGGCCTTCACGGTCCCGCCGGTGGCGGCGGAGATCTGCTCGGCGTAGGCGTTGCCGAGCGCGAAGTACACGCCGGTCGCGTTTCCGGTGGCGATGCCGATCCTGGTGTCCTGCTTCACTGCACAGGTCACTTCGCCGCCCGCGTCGGCGGTCGGGGTGTCCTGCCGGCCACCGCAGCCGGTGAGTAACGCGGCGGCCGCGACCACCGCGACAATTGTTCTGACCATCAGGTCCCCTTCCGTCGACGGCCAGGCCGCCTGCCGATTCCCGCGGATCACGGTGTGTCCGTGGATGTTCTGTTCGCCCGGTCGAGAAGGCCCGCCAGCACGGCGACGACCAGCACCCCGAGTCCGAGCCCGGTGGCGACCGGATTCGGGTACAGCAGAATCAGTCCCGCGCCGGCGGCGATGACGCGCGGGATCGGGCCGATCGCGCCGATTCCGAACAGCCACCCGCCGGTCGCCGCCGCCAGCGCCGCGACGCCGACGCAGGCTGCCGCGCTGACCCACAGCACGTCGAGCACCGCACCGCGGCCGAGCAGATGCTCCCCGGAGTCGGTGAGCACGAACATCAGCGGCACCAGGAACGCGGGCAGCGCGTACCGCAGGGCGTGCCACATCGTCGGCATCGCCTTCGCCCCGGTCACCGCGGCCGCGCCGACGGCGGCCAGCGCGGTCGGCGGCGTCACCTCCGAGAGCACCGAGAAATAGAAGACGAACATGGCGGCGGCGGGTGCGGCGACGTGCAGGTCGAGCAGCGCGGGCCCGATGATCACCCAGCCGATGACGAACGACGCCGTCACCGGGACCGCCAGACCCAGCAGCGACAACGCG
Organism: Nocardia sp. NPDC058114; assembly: GCF_042884695.1. NCBI lineage: Bacteria > Bacillati > Actinomycetota > Actinomycetes > Mycobacteriales > Nocardiaceae > Nocardia > Nocardia sp. NPDC058114. Next base: position 48,968 of record NZ_JBHVTK010000017.1, read on the forward strand.
ATCGCCGCCAGCACCGCGGTGGTCGCCAGCACGACGGCGGGATCGTCCGACAGCGCCGATCCGGCCTTGACCAGCAGCGCGGCCAGTTGCGCACCGAGGCCGGTCTTGGTGGTCATCGCGGTGATCACGCCCGCCGCCGCACACACCGCGACCACCGGCAGCGCCGAGCGCATCCCGTACGACAGCGAGCGCAAGGCTTCGATCACGAACTGCCCCACGCTCTTGCGTGACCAGCGGTGCCCCTCCGCTCGCACCGAGCCGCCCTCAACTGATTCCGTCGTGCTCTGTTCAGCGGGCGTTTTCGTGAGATCGGTGGCCGAGGCCGCATCGGTCGCCGCGGCACTGCGCAGCATCCGGTCCGGGATCGCGAGCAGCAGCGCGAGCGCCGTCGCGTACACCACCGCGCGGGTCGCGCTCACGTCGGCCAGCAAGAGCACGACGATCACGATCAGCGACGAGAAGTGATACCCGAAGCGCCCCAGCAGCTTCCACCACGGCGTCGGCCGCGGACCGTCGGCCAGATCCACGGGCGCGCGCCCGTCCGCGTGGATCCGGCGGGCGTCGATCTCGACCGACAGCAGGATGCCCAGGTAGTACAGCAGCGTCGGGATCAGGGCCCACCCCAGCACCGTCACATACGACACGTCGAGATATTCGGCGACGATGAATGCCGCCACTCCCAGCGTGGGCGGCGACAGAATCGCACCGACGCCCGCCGCCGCGAGCATCCCACCCGCCTGTTCGGGCCGGTAGCCGGCCTTACGCAGAATCGGCCAGGTCACCGCGCCGGTGCTCACCGCGGTCGCGGTTCCCGAGCCCGAGACGGTCCCGAGCAGGAATCCCGACGCCACTGCCGTGCGCCCTGCCGCGCTGTGCGAGCGCCGGAACAGTGACACCGACAGATCGACGAAGAACCGTGCCGCGCCGGAGAATTCGAGTACCGCTCCGTAGAGCGTGAACAACACGATGTAACTGGCGGCGACGTCGAGGGGCGTGCCGTAGAAGCCGCTGCCGGAGTTGTACAGCGCGTCGACGATCTGATCGACGTCGAGGCCCGCGTGCGCGATCGACCAGTCCTGCGGCAGCAGACCGCCGTAGTACCCGTACCCGAGGAACACCAGACACACCACCGGCAGGATCACCCCGGTGGTGCGTCTGCACGCCTCGAGCACGAGCACCAGCAGCAACCCGCCCATCACGACATCGAGCGGCGCGAGCATCCCTTGCCGATCGAGAAACGCGTCGTATCCCCCACCCGCGTCACCGATTCGAATCGGCAGCACCGGATACAGACACACCACCAGGGTGATCGCCGCCAGTAGCCAGTCGAGAACGGATGGTCCGTCGGCCCGATCGAGCGGACCCCACCACGACCGATAGCTCAGGTACACCAGCGGCAGCGCGACAGCCAGAAAGATGACCAGGTAGTACTGGCTGCCCTGCGCCAGCGGCCGAAACACCTGCCACACCGACAGCAGCGCGAGCCCGAGCGCGACGCCGCCGACCAGCCGACCGGGGAATCCGGAGAGCACCCGCGCGGGCCGCTCCTCGTCGTCCACCCCCAGCTCAGCCGCAGTGACAACCGGTGGCGCTGCGTTCATGAGCGGACGATAGCAACGAGATTCACGGCCGGTGACGAAATCGACAACCGGGCAGTCTGTACAAAATGGACACTACGCGGGTGGCGCTCACCGCTGTGTGGTCCCACGATCCACTTCCGCACCTCGGCGCAGCGCGAAGGTGGCGCCCGCTGCGGCGGCGGCCGCGACAACGATCGCGAATACCACGGTGGCCGTGGCCAACCCCGCCGCATCGCCGAGAAAACCGGTCGCCAGCGGCAACACCGCGGCGGGGAGATAACCGCCCACGTTCTGCGCGGCGTTGGCCTCGGCCAGCCGATCCGGCGGCACCGCCGATCCGATCGCGGTCAAACCGCCGAGTTGCCCGAGCCCCTGCCCCATCCCGGCCAGCACCGCGGCGACGCCGAACACCGGCACCGCCGCCGTCGCGACCGCGCCGATCAGCGCGACCGCACTCCCCACCGTCGCCACCGAGCTGCCGAGCAGGATCACGCGAATACTCCTGCGCCGCACCGCGAACTGGATCCCCGTCGCGGCCAGAAACATCACGAAGGCCAGCGCACCCGCCACGACCCGATTCGCCGATCCGAGCATCCCGAGAACCGACGGGCCCAGCGACAGGACGAAGGACGTGGCCGTGATGCCGGGGGCGAAGGCGACAATCCCGAGCAGCACCGCCGTCCTGCCCCGCGCCGGTACCGCGGGCACTCGGATCCACGGACCGCGCCCGCCCACCCCGCTCGGCAGATCCAGCCGCGACACCACGACGAAAGCCACTGCCAGTAGCGCGATTTCGACCACGAACACGGTCACCGTCGCACCGGGCGCGGCCTCCGACAAGACCCCGGCCAGCAGCGGACCGAGACCGGCGCCCAGCACCATGGCCACCGAAGCCGCCAACGCTCCTTTCGCCGAGCGCTCTCGGCCCGCGATATCGGTCACCGCCGCCATCCCCGCCGAGACCGCACAGCCCACCGCGACGCCGGTGAGCAATCGCGCCAGCGCGAGCACGAGAACCGAACCGGCGCAGGCGAACAGCACGCAGGCCACCATCGCCAGCACGATCGCGGGTAGCAGCACCGGCTTACGCCCCACCCGATCGGAGACCACGCCGGCGACGGTCAGCGCCCCGAGCAATCCCGCGATGTAGCAGGCGAAGACGAGGGTGAGCGTGCCCGAGGAGAATCCCATCTCCCGCTGCCACACGACGTAGAGCGGCGTGGCGGCGTTCGAGAGCACGAACACCGCAAGGACCGGCCACGCTGCCGCCCAGATCGCCCCATCGCGCACCCGTGGCGCCGCTGCCCGGATCGTCATGCCCACTCCTTAGTTCGACTTATCTCGTACCAGTACGACAGAAGTCGAACATACTCAGTACGATAAGATTCGTACAAGCCCCGACCTGAAGGTGTCCCATGCAGGCAACGACCGAAGCCGAACGACTTCCCGAGCCACCGCGCGCCGACCTGCGCCTCGATGTCGTCCTCGGCGCACTCAGCGATCCGCTCCGCCTCGGCATCGTGCAGAAGCTGCTCACCGAATCCCCCGACCTCGACCGCCCCTGCGGCTGGTTCGGCATCGACCGCCCCAAGTCGACCCTCACCCACCACTTCCGCGCCCTCCGCGAAGCGGGCATCACCCGTCAGCACCGCTACGGCCTCGAACGCCGCAGCCAGGTCCGGGTAGCCGACCTCGACGCCCGATTCCCCGGCCTCCTCGACCTCGTCCGCACGTGGCGGGCCGAATAACCCGTGGTTCCAGGCCGAACCGGCGTGGATAATGTCGTGGTGGCCGTGATGCGACGAATCGTGGTGGTGGGGACTTCGGGATCGGGCAAGAGCACGCTGGCCCGCCAGATCTCGCACCGGCTCGACATCCCGCACATCGAGCTCGACTCGATCCACCATCAGCCGAACTGGACACCGATGGCCGCGCCCGAATTCCAGGCCGCGGTCGCCGAGCGGATCGCCGGGGATGCCTGGGTGGTCGACGGCAACTACCGGGGCAAACTCGGCGATCTGGTGTGGCGACGTGCCGATACGGTGGCCTGGTTCGATCTGCCACGGTCGCTGGTCATGCGCCAGATCGTCGGCCGGACGGTGGGCCGGGCGCTGACCGGGCGCGAGCTGTGGAACGGCAACCGGGAGCGCTGGCGCGAGATGATCTCGCTCGACCCGGCACGATCGGTGATCATGTGGGCCTGGACGACCCATGCGAAGAACCGGGCGAGCTACCTTGCGGCACAGCATGATCCGGCATTCCGGGATCTCACCTTCGTCCGGCTGGGCTCCCGGCGCGAGGCCGCGGCGTTCCTCGACGGTCTCGCCTGAGCACCACCGCCGACGTAACCGCTTCGGCTGTCACTGCCCACGCAACCGGGCGTGCCCCGCGATTGTCGGTGCCCCCGCCTACGATCCGCTCATGCTCTCGATCGATACCGCGCAGCGTCGCGCCCGAGTGGCCACCAGACATCGCCTCGCGCCGTCGGCGCGTTCGACCGACCCCGTGGACATCGCCCGTTCGATGGTGGTTCTGCATGCCACCGATCCGGCGACGGTGTACCTGTCGGTCGGTGCTCGGGGCATCGACCTCACTCCGGCCCATGTCGAGCAGGCGCTCTACGACGACCGGGCTCTGCTTCGCATGCTGGCCATGCGCCGCACGATGTTCGTCGCGCCGACCGAGTTGCTCCCGGTTCTGCAGGCATCCACCTGCGATGCGCTGGCCCACAAGCAACGCCGCACGTACGGCCGCTTCATCGAGCAGGCGGGCGTCGTCGACGGTGACATCTCGACGTGGCTGGCCGAGGTCGAAGCCGAGACGCACGCGGCGCTGCTGACCCGTGGCGCGGCGACCGGTGTCCAGCTGAGCAAAGATGTGCCACGGCTGCGCACCCAGATCGACACCGCCCCCGGAAAGTCCTATTCCAAACCGACGAGCATCACCACCTGGGTACTGGTGGTGCTCGGCGCGGAGGGCCGGATAGTGCGCGGCCGCCCGAACGGCAGCTGGACCAGCAGCCAGTACACCTGGGCCCCCGTGGAAACCTGGCTACCCCAGGGGTTTTCACCGCTGTCCGCCGCCGAGGCCCGCGTCGAACTGGTACGTCAGTGGTTGTACGCCTTCGGCCCGGCCCCGATCACCGACCTGAAATGGTGGACCGGTTGGACCCTCGGTGAAGTCCGGAAGGCCCTGGCCGAAGTCGACACAGTCGACGTAGACCTCGACGGCACCCCCGGCCTGATCCTCGCCGACGACCTCACCCCCGTCCCCACCCCCGAACCCTGGGCAGCCCTGCTCCCCGCCCTGGACCCCACCCCCATGGGCTGGCAATCCCGGGACTGGTTCCTCGGCCCCCACGCCCCCGCCCTCTTCGACACCAACGGCAATATCGGCCCCTCCATCTGGGCCGACGGCCGCATAGTAGGCGGCTGGGCCCAACGCCCCGACGGCGAAGTGGTCACCCGCCTCCTCGAAGACGTGGACCCCCACACCCAGAAGCTGATCGACGCCGAAACAGACCGCACCACAACCTGGTTCGGCGACATCCGCGCCATCCCCCGCTTCCGGACCCCCTTACAACGCGAACTCACCGCCTAGCGGCAACAATTTCGGCAATATCCTGCCGATACGGTGCTGCATCGGCAAAGTACAACGTCGACGCGGTTCAGATCGTGGAAGCCATAACCGGCATCGTGCGCGCCCCTCTGATCGCAGCGCGAAATCTCTACTTGCAGTTCCTGTTCGCATGGTTGACCGGTAACGACGACCTGCACGGGAAGAATGTCGGAGTGTTGCAGGACAGCGAGGGACGCTGGGATGTCGCTCCCCTCTACGACGTTCCCTGCACCTTGATCTATGACGACGATTCGATGGCACTACCCATCGCTGGACGAACCATGCGCCTACGAGCATCGCACTGGGCTGAATTCGCCACAGAAATCGGCCTGCCACCCAAAGCTGCAAACTCGGCACAACAACTCGCGCTCCGCGCAGCCGCAGCCGTCGATCTCGACCGACTTCCGTTTACCGGTTCACCGCTGAACAGGACTCGACGTGAGCTACGCGTGCGCCGCGCAGAGTTGGAGCAGGCGCTCGACTCGTAACGGGTACATCGGTATCGCCATCCGTAGCGCGGCCCTGCGCCCCCCTGGGCCTGCATCCCGACCAACCGGACGCGCAGCCGACACACCCGTCACCACCGGCTTGGTGGCATGCGGCCGCCGACCGCAGCCCCTGGGCACAGACCTGAGCTGTCGACCGACCACGAGAGCCGGTCCGCAGGTCTGCATCGCTTCGAGATGACCTCACATGTCCAGGCCGAGATCGAGTACGCGGACCGAGTGGGTGAGGGCGCCGATGGCGAGGTAGTCGACGCCGGTGCCCGCGTATTCGGCGGCTTGGTCGAGTGAAAGTCCGCCGGAGGACTCGAGTTTCGTCGCGGGGGCCGCGGCATCGCGGCGCTGGACGGCGGCCTGGGTCTGCCAGAGGGGAAAGTTGTCCAGCAGGACGAGTTCGACGTTTTCGGCGAGGACAGCGTCGAGTTGTTCGAGGCTGTCGACCTCCACCTCGCAGGCGATGTCGGGTGCCAGTGCGCGGACCGCGCGCAGGGCGTTGACGACCGAACCGGCGGCCACCACGTGGTTGTCCTTGATGAGGGCGGCATCGCCCAGCCCCATGCGGTGGTTGACGCCGCCGCCGACGCGGACCGCGTACTTCTGCAGAGCGCGCAGGCCGGGCAGCGTCTTGCGGCTGTCGCGGATCTCGCATCCGGTGCCGTCGACGGCGTCGACCCAGGCGGCGGTGGCGGTGGCGATGCCCGACAGGTGGCACACCAGGTTGAGCATGGTTCGTTCGGCGGTGAGCAGGCCGCGGGTGGGGGCGACGATGCTCAGCACCGAGGTGCCCGGCTCCACCCGGGTGCCGTCGGCGACCCGCGCGGTGATCTCGTAGGTGCCCGCGCCGAGGACCTCGTCGAGCACGAGCAGCCCGACATCCAGGCCCGCGACGGTGCCGTGCTGGCGCGAGACGACCGAGGCTTTGCTCACCGCGTCTTCGGCAACGGTGGCGATCGTGGTGACGTCGGGCCCGTAGCGCAGGTCCTCGTCGAGGGCGTTGCCGATCAGCGTCAGCAGCTCGTCACGGTCCAGAGTGGCGTCCAAAGCCATCACCGCACTCCTAATTCTCGGGCGCACAGTGCGCCTCGGTCGAAGCGGCGGAGCAGATCACCACTCCACCGATATTGCTTGTCCGACTGTGATTTCCAGCTGCGACCCACCCGATTCGAGTGAACTCGGCCGGGAACGTCGCTGGTCAACGCACGCCGAGGGGCACCGAACCGCATTCCGCGGGCATAGTGGACAGTTCGAGCGTGCCCTCCGGCCGGAGCCGAATCACCGTGCTGTGCCGCTGATCCTCGACCGCGCCCGGCGACTCCGCGCGCGTGTGGCACCCTCGGCTCTCGGTGCGCGCCGCCGCCGCACCGAGCAGCGCACGCGCGGTCAAGGTGAGCGCCGCGTCCTCGATCCGGCGCAGTTGCTGTGCCGCTGCCGGCGAATCAGCAGAAGCCGAGTCGAGCGACGACACTGCCGACATCGCACCGTCGATCCGCCTGCGTGCCCGCGCGAGTCCGTCGCCGTCACGCACGACGGAGGCATGCGCGGTCATCGCCTGTTGCACCACCGAACGGTCGGCGAATTCCACTGTCCACGAGGAGATCTCCTCGACCCGAGCACGAACCCCGACCCGCTCGGCCGCCGCCGCACCGGCCCGCTCACCCACCACGAGCCCTTCGAGCAAGCTGTTGGAGGCCAACCGGTTGGCACCGTGCAGCCCGGTCCTGGCGACCTCGCCCGCCGCGTAGAGCCCGGCGACACCGGTCCGCCCGTGCGTGTCGGTGAGAACACCACCGCACTGGTAGTGCGCGGCAGGCGCGACCGGAATCAGTTGCGCCGCAGGGTCGATCCCCGCCGCCAGGCACGAGGCGGTGATGGTCGGGAATCGCTGGGCGAACCCTTCGATGGCACGGGCGTCGAGGAAGACATGGTCGGTTCCGAGCGCCCGCATCCGCTCCGCGATCGCCCGCGACACCACATCGCGAGGAGCCAAATCACCACGTGGATGCCCGGCTGTCACCGAGTTCCCGTGGGAGTCGACGAGTATCGCGCCTTCGCCACGCACCGCTTCGCTGATCAGCGGTCGCCTGCCCACCCCGCCGGGCGTGTAGAGCACCGTCGGATGGAACTGCACGAATTCGAGATCGGCCACGGCGGCCCCGGCCCACAATGCCAGCGCCACACCGTCACCGGTCGCCCCCGGCGGATTCGTACTCAGCGCGTAGAGCTGTCCCAGACCGCCGGTCGCCAGCAGCACAGCGGGTGTGTGCACGACGCCGAACCCGTTGTCCGACACCGCGATCACACCCTGCACGCCCTCGGCGCCGGTCACCACGCGCAGCGCGGCGGCGCCGAACAGCACAGGCAATCCCGCCGCGTTGAGCGCGCGCTGCACCTCGGCCCCGGTCGCGTCCCCACCGGCGTGGATGATGCGGCGCGTGCTGTGCCCGCCCTCGCGGGTACGCGAGATCTGGCCGTCCCGACCGAGGTCGAACACCGCGCCGAGGTCGGTCAGCGCCGCGACCGCGGCCTGTCCACCCTCGACGATCGAACGCACCGCGTCGACCTCGCACAACCCGGCGCCGGCTTCGACCGTGTCGCGCACGTGCGAGTCGACCGAATCACCGAGCGGTGCGACGACCGCGATGCCGCCTTGCGCGTACTGGGTCGAGGTGTCGGTCGGACCGCCCTTGCTCAGGATGAGCACCCGCAGCCCACGCAACGAGGCCGTGCGTGCGGCCGTGAGCCCGGCGACGCCACCGCCGATGACGACCAGGTCGACCTCGGCCTCCCACGAAACAGGAACCGTCATGGTCGTTACCGGCTCGGCCGCACGGTGCCGGTCACTCGCCACCGCCGGAGTTGCCGATGGCGATCATCCGCTGCACCGAGGCGCGTCCGGCCTCGGCCATCGCCAGGTCGACGTGCACCTCGTCGGCGCCCTCGACCAGGCAGCGCAGCAGCGCCGCCGGGGTGATCATCTTCATGTACTTGCAGGACGCGCGATCGTTGACGGCCTGGAAGTCGATCCCGGGCGCCGCCTTGCGCAGCTGGTGCAGCATGCCGATCTCGGTCGCCACCAGCACCTGATCGGAGTGCGACGCCTTCGCCGCGTCGATCATCCCGCCGGTCGACAGGATGTGCACCCGCTCGGCCGGGAACGCGCCCTCGCCGGCCAGGTACAGCGCCGAGGTGGCGCAACCGCACTCCGGGTGCACGAACAGCTCGGCATCGGGGTGGGTGCGGGCCTGCTCGGTGAGCTCGTCGCCGTTGATACCGGCGTGCACGTGGCACTCGCCCGCCCAGATGTGCATGTTCTCGCGCTTGGTCTCCCGCTTGACGTGCGCGCCGAGGAACTGGTCCGGCAGGAACAGCACCTCACGGTCGGGGTCGATCGAGTCGACCACGTCGACGGCGTTGGAGGAGGTGCAGCAGATGTCGGTGAGCGCCTTCACCTCGGCGGTGGTGTTCACATACGACACCACCATCGCGTCGGGGTGCTCGGCTTTCCAGGCGCGCAGTTCGTCGGCGGAGATCGAGTCGGCCAGCGAGCAGCCGGCGCGCTGGTCCGGGATGAGCACGGTCTTGGCCGGGCTGAGGATCTTGGCCGTCTCCGCCATGAAGTGCACGCCGCAGAACACGATGGTGCCCTCTTCGGCCTCGGCCGCGATGCGTGACAGGGCCAGCGAGTCGCCGACGTGGTCGGCCACGTCCTGGATCTCGGGCAGCTGGTAGTTGTGCGCGAGGATGGTCGCATTGCGTTCGCGCGCCAGACGGCGCACCTCCTGCGCCCATTCCGGCGTCGCTTCGACACCCGCGTAACCGCTGGGTCCGTCGAAGACCGAATCCATCAGCGTCCGCTGTGCAGTCGTCGTCGCCATGGTGGCTCCCTTCATCGTGCGAGCGGCTCCATCGCCGCGATTCGCACCAAACCAGGTTTTCGACTTACAATCGAAAACGTGCCCCATAGTAACACCATCCACGAATCGCTCACCGCGGTGTTCCAGGTTCGCCGCTTCCCATCGAGCATTTCCGCAGGTAGAGGCGCCAAGCACCCGGAGTTGGCGGTTCTGCTGTGGGAACGCGCGCTCGATCCACAGAAAGGCACGTGGTCACTACCCGGCGGCCGCCTGCGCGACGACGAGGACCTCGACACCTCCGCCCGGCGTCAGCTCGCCGAGAAGGTCGACGTGCGCGACCTGCACCACCTCGAGCAGGTGTCAGTGTTCAGCAATCCCGACCGCGTCCCCGCCCCGCGCCGCATCGCCTCGGCCTACCTCGGCCTGGTCCCCCTCACCACCGAACCCGAACTCCCGTCCGACACCACCTGGCACCCGGTCTCGAATCTGCCCGACATGTCCTTCGACCATCGCACCGTCGTCGACCACGCCCGCACCCGCCTGGCCGCCAAACTCTCCTACACCAACATCGCCTACGCCCTGGCCCCCGACACTTTCACCATGTCGACCCTGCGCGAAATCTATTGCGCCGCACTCGGATACGACGTGGACACCACCAATCTCCAGCGAGTCCTCACCCGCCGCAAGGTGATCACCCCCACCGGCGACACCGCCCCGTCCGGCCGGGCAGGCGGCCGTCCCGCGGCGCTCTACCGCTTCACCGACTCCGGCCTGCGAGTAACCGACGAGTTCGCCGCCCTCCGTCCCCCGACGTGACCGAAGTTCTCACACCGCGCCGGATCACCGTGCAGACCACGTAGCGGTGGCAGTCGGTCGACGGCCGAAAGTTGTCGGTGGCCGATGCCACACTGCGAGCATGGACAACGACGCGACGGACGCGAAGCAGACCACTTCCTATGACGACCCGGATGCTCCCTGGAACAAGGAGTTCTCCGAGGAGGAGATGGCGGGCTGGAACGACGGGGTCATCACGGAGTTCCGGGAGAACCAGGGTCGGGTCGGGGGCGACTACGCGGGCGCCACCCTGCTGTTGCTGACGACGACGGGCGCCAAAAGCGGTAAGCCGCATGTGGTTCCGCTCGGCGCGCTGTATCGCGGTGACCTGATGTATGTGAGCTCGTTCATCGAGGATCGGTACCCGGCCTGGTATCACAACGCCAAGGCCGACCCACGGGTGACGATCGAACTGGGCGGCGAGAAGTTCGCGGCGACGGCCGACGTACTCACCGGCGAGCGCTACGACGAGTTCGCGGCATGGGCACTGGCGGAGAACTCCTTGCTGGCCGAATATCAGGCCAAGGTCGACAAGCCGCTACCGCTGGTGGTGCTGACCCGGACAGCATCACAGTAGGCCCGGCGGCGTCACGAATCGTGGCGGCGATCGCGATGCTTCGGCGAGCGGCGGTAAGCGCGCCCGCTGGGCACCGCGGTGGCAGCGGACGAGCTGCGCAGGGCGTGGCGGCGGCGCCAGGCGACCAGATCGGGTCGCTCGGCGGGCGGCTCAGTGGATTGCCCGGCTGCGGTCTTCATGGTCAAGGTCCTCCCCCGAAAATACGATGCTGCCAGGATAGGGAGCGGGTCCGACCGCGTTCCACTGGTTTTCGGTGAACCGATCCGCGGCGCCCGCTATTCCTTGTCCACCGCTGTCCGGGCCCCGGTCGGCTTGCCGGATTCCTTGCGCGGCGCGGGTTTCTGGTCGATCGGCGCACCGATCAGCACATCCGCCCATCGCGTTGTCGGGTCGATGTCGAACAGCAGCGCCTTCACCAGCAGCGTCAGCGGAATCGCCAGCAGCGCGCCGAGCGCCCCGATCACCCACGCCCAGAACACCAGCGACAGGAACGTGATGGTGACTCCGAGGCCCACGGCGTCACCGACGAACTTGGGCTGAATGATCGACTGGATCACGAAGTTGATCACCGAATAGACCACGATCACCCAGATCATCAGCACCGGACCGCTGTCGAGCAGGGCCAGCAGCGCGGGCGGGATGACGCCGATAACGAACCCGACGTTCGGGATGTAGTTGGTGATGAACGACAGCAGCGCCCACAGGATCGGCAGCGGTACCCCCATCAACCACAGTGCCCCACCGTCGATCACGGCCACGATGGCACCGAACACCGTGGACACGATGAGGTATTTGCGCGTTCCGGTGACGAAATCGTCCAGTGCCTGTGCGATCGCGGGCCGCTCGCGAGCCACGATCGCCAGCCGGCGGTCCATCGTCATCCCGTCGACGGCCATGAACAGCAGCAGCGCCACGACGAAGAACAGATTCGAGAAGACTCCGAGCACCCCGCCGACCAGCTCCTCGATGACACTCGCGGCCTTACCCACGTCGATGCCGCTGAGCGCCTTGTGGATCTGGTCGGAGCTCACCCCGAGATCCGACAGCCAGGCGCGCCCATGGTCGAGCAATTCGTTGAGCTTGTCGGCATATTCGGGCAGCAGCGAGGCCAGCTGCACCGCCGACAGCGCCAGTGCCCCACCGATGCCGAACAGAATCCCGACCACCGCCACCAGTGCCGCGGCCATACCGAGCCAGGCAGGCCAGCCCTTGCGGCGCGCCCAACTCTGGATCGGTTGCACCGCGATGGTCAACATGAGGGCAAGGAAGACCGGTCCGATGATGCCGGAGAAGGCCTTCAGGCCGCCGATGGTGACCACTCCCGCGCCGAGCGACAGCAGCACGATCAGACCGCGCGGAATCGACCATTCGACGGGCGGGGCCGGGGGCGCGGTGTCGGTGCTCGGCTCGGACATGCGCCGAACGCTAACCACGCGAAGGCGCCGCCACCTCCCCCATTACGGGTGAGATGCGCGATCAGGCGGTCTTCATCTGCGGTTGCGGCGGCGGCGCCGCAGTGTGGCGGGTGATCCGCCCCACTGCCCAGAACCCGAGCTCGACCACCCAGAACACCAGTAGCGCGGCGGTGACCACCAGCACCGGGATCACGAGAAAGACCACGGAAGGCACCGCGATCAGCGACCACCCGAGCACATCGACCGCACGCGCCCCACGAAGCCGGCTACCGAGGCGGACCGCCGTCCACATCATCCAGCGTCGCGGTACCGAAACCCCGGCCTCGCGCAGGCTGCGCCGGAATATTCCGTCGGCGTCGGCGGGGCCGACTTCGCCTGTGCGGCACAGGTAGTCGTGCAGGATCGCGGCTCTGGTGTAGACACCGTAACGCGGGATCAGCCACACCAGCGCGCGCGGCACCGAGGCGAAGTCGGTGCGGAATCCGGTAGGCACCGTGAAGGTTTCGACCGCGGCCTGGTAGGTGAGCGGTTCGGTGAGCCGCCAGAATTTCGCGTCCAGTTCCTCGACAACCGGACCACCACCGATGAATCCCACGACCGTTCCTCTCACACGACAGCCAGGCATCTACCTGCTGTTATGCGAAAATGGTATCGCTTGATGGCCGCTCAGCCGCGTGGTTGCGAACTCGGATCGAAATCGCCGCTCGGCCGATACTGTTCGGCACCGTAGGGCAGGCGGTAGTCGTCGGACTCGTCGCCGAAATCGGCCGGACGTAAATCGCCGAGCAGCCCGGCCGCGCCGGAATGGAGATCGACGGCCGGGTGCAACGCGGCGAGGAACAACAACACCAGGGCGGCCAGGAACGGCTGGATCAGCAGTGCGAGATCGGTCCCGACTTCCGCCGGCAGCGCGACGATCTGGCCGATCGCCGGATCGCCGGGACGCGGATGACGCACGCCCGCAACCCATTCCCCGATCCACATCATCAGCACAGCGCCCAGCCCCGAGGCGAGCAGCATGCCGAGCACGAGCGCGGGCCCGCGCGTGGTCCGCACCCGCCACGCCCCGACCGCACTCAGCACCGCGACCACCGCGCCGAAGCACAGGAACATCGCGACCGCGTCGAACAGGTGCAGACTCTCGCCGGTGAGCACCGCGGCGCGCCCCGGCTGAGTCACCCGCAACCGCTCGGTCGGTGCGAGCAGACCCCACACCACCCCGGCCGCCGCACTCGCCACCAGCACCACGGCCATGACGATGCCGACGCCGACGATCTCGCGCCGCAACACCTCGGGGCGCTCCCCGCGACCGAGCACTACCGGCGTTCCAACTGTGCCGATTCGATGACGCCGTGCCGTGAGCACTTGGCCCACCAGCCATCCGGGCTGATCTGCACGATCATCCGGCGTCCGCACTGCTCGCAGAATCGCGGTGGTTCGAGACCGAGCGTCGCCGACGCGGGCGTGACATCGTCGATCCCGGCCACGATCCGCTTGCCGGTGAACGGGTTGTAGCGCTCGTCCAATGCGGTTACCGCCTCCGTGAAGTGTGACTCGACGGTCGCGTCATCCCTGCCGACCTGGGTCGATACTCGATCGTACACAGCGTTTTACAGGGTTTCGTTGAGCGCCTTGATCGGCATGCTCAGCTCACCGAGCAGATCGAGGTCGGACTCGGCGGGACGGCCGAGGGTGGTGAGGTAGTTGCCGACGATGACGGCGTTGATGCCGCCGAGCATGCCCTGCTTGGCGCCCAGGTCGCCGAGGGTGATTTCGCGACCACCGGCGAAACGCAGGATGGTGCGCGGCATCGCGAGCCGGAACGTGGCGATCGCGCGCAGCGCGTCGGCGGCGGGCAGCACCTCCAGGTCACCGAACGGGGTGCCGGGTCGCGGGTTGAGGAAGTTCAACGGGACCTCGTCGGGGTTCAGCGACGCCAGCTGCGCGGCGAACTCGGCGCGCTGCTCGATGGTCTCGCCCATGCCGAGGATGCCGCCGCAGCACACCTCCATGCCCGCTTCGCGCACCATCCGCAGGGTTTCGAAGCGCTCCTCGTAGGAGTGGGTGGTGACCACCTTGGGGAAGTGCGACTTGGCGGTCTCGAGGTTGTGGTTGTAGCGGTGCACGCCCATCGCGGCGAGCTGGTCGACCTGTTCCTGGTTGAGCATGCCCAGCGAGCACGCGACCTGGATGTCCACCTCGTTGCGGATGGCCTCCACACCGGCGGCGACCTGCGCCATCAGGCGCTCGTCGGGGCCGCGCACCGCGGCGACGATGCAGAACTCGGTGGCGCCGGTCTTGGCGGTCTGCTTGGCCGCCTCGACCAGGCTGGGAATGTCGAGCCAGGCCGCGCGCACGGGCGACTGGAACAGGCCCGACTGCGAGCAGAAGTGGCAGTCCTCGGGGCAGCCGCCGGTCTTGAGGCTGATGATGCCCTCGACCTCGACCTCGGGGCCACACCACTTCATCCGCACGTCGTGGGCGAGCTCGAGCAGCGCTTCCAGGTGTTCGTCACCCAGGCGCAGCACCTCGACGGCCTGCTGCTCGGTGAGGCCCTCGCCGCGCTCGAGCACCTGCTCACGGGCGATAGCCAGAATATCGGTCTGGACGGGTGCCTGCGTCACGACGTGATGTCCCTTCGACGGGGGTGTGCGCACGTGCCGTGGGTGTGGTCCACCCGGCGTGGCCGTGCAACTTGAACGGTGTTCAGGATAGGGTAGCGGCTACGAGTGAACCACGACACTCGGGTCGGAAAATCGTCGGAAGGACGCGCGTGCAACTGCGGAAGACGGATGTGGTCGATGCCGCCGTCGCGATTCTCGATCAGTACGGGCTCGCCGATCTGACGATGCGCCGGCTCGCGGGCTCGCTGCAGGTGCAGCCGGGGGCGTTGTACTGGCACGTCAAGGACAAGCAGACCCTGCTCGGCGCGGTGGCCGACCGGATTCTCGCCCCGATGGACGAGCCGATCGCAGCCGCCGAATGGCCCGCGCAGCTCACCGAGCTGGCGCATCGACTGCGCGACTGCCTGCTCGCCTATCGCGACGGCGCCGAACTGGTCTCGGCCACCTACGCCTCGCGCCTGACCACCAGCAAGGCACGTGAACGCCTGGCGGGCATCGTGATCCGTGCCGGGATGACCAGGGAGGAAGCCGATCTCACGGCCTACACCCTGCTCTACTACGTGCTCGGCCAGACCGTCGACGAGCAGTCGCGCATGCAGATGGACTCCGTCGGCGCGCTGCCCGAGGACAACACACCGTTGCTCGACACCCCCGACCCCACCGCGCGCTTCGACTTCGGCTTGCAGCTGTTCATCGCGGGCGTGCGCACCATCCTCGGGACCCGGGTGCGCTGATCAGGGCGGGTCGTTGCGATTGGCTTCCTGGTAGCGCCGCACGAACGGCAGTACCTGCGTTTCGATGACCTCGTTGTATTCACCCGGTCGCTGAATCGGATTCGCGTGCTCGGTCCGAGTCGGCCGCACCACCGACAGGGTGCCGTTGACGCCGCCGGACTGTTCGATCAGCACCCTGTGCGAATACTCCACGTCCACCACGTCATCGCGCGACGCCTCGCGGGGCCGGATGAACACGATCGCCGGGTTTCGCTTGTCCGGATTCGGTTTGCCGAGCGCCCGCAGATCCGCCGTGCCGCCGCCGGCCACGATCGCCAGGAACTGCGCCTCGATCAACCCGTTGCTGGCGGCATCACGAGAGAAGATCTTGTCGCGCAATACCTCCGAGGCCGCCTGACCCATGGCGCGGAAGTCGATATCGAAGAACAGTCCGTCCCGCTGCGCGAAACGTTCACGCCGAGCCGACATCTCGACCACGAAGCGCAGGAGCCTGCTCTCCCTCGCCCCGGGCAACCAGCCCACCCACCGCACCAGATCGGCACCGCGACTGCGACTCTCCGGGCGGACCGCGTCCAGATCCATCGGCGTGCAGTCCAGCACAACGGCCACCAATCGCCGGTCGCTGCCCAGGTGGATATGGCGCGCCACCTCGAGTGCGATGATCCCGCCCATGCTGTGACCGACCAGCACGATATTGCGCACATTGCCGTACCGCGCGGCCCGCACGATCATCTCGGCGATCACCTTGGTGTCGATACCCGCGTTGTCGTAGCGCACCGCCCACACCACCCCGAGGCGACTGAGCGCGGGCAGTGCCTTGGCGGTCGGTGCCGCGTTGACTCCCCCGAGCCCCACCATATCGACGACCGCGGTATCCCAATCCCGCGCGTCCGCAGGCAGATTCGCGGGCAGCAACTCCGGCGTGGTCTGTGCCAGCCGATCGCGTTCGGGAGCCACATCGTGCACCCAGTACTGCCCGAACACGATCATCGCGACCAGCAGCACCCCGAGAATTCGCAGCACCGCCAGCCTGGTCCGGCGCCAACCGCGCCACCCGTGTCCCAGCCTGGTTTCACGCAACCGATCCCGCCGACGCGCATCGTCGAAGTCCGCGACGGTGGACGGATGCCGATCGAATGACGACATACTTCCACTGTAGGGGCGGTCGAATCCGAACGCTTCCGGCCGCCGTCGCGAGCACCGCGCCGCGGTAGCCACCTCGGTGCACTACCGACGCCCGGACGTCCACGGCTGGGACCTCGCTCGCGCGAGCGGCAGCACGCCCCACTGGGACGACGACCTGCTGCGCGACACCTACGACGACACCGCCGATCGGGGCCGTGAGATGGATATCTACCGGCCCCGAGGTACTTGTCGCGGCCACCGCCCCGCTGATCGACCGCATCCTCGGCCTCACCGGACGCGACGCCGCCTGGCCCTAGGCTTTCCTGATGCCGCCGGCGGCATCGTCAACTGCTCTCCACCGATTCCCTGGTTTCGTTCGGACTCGCGGCAGGCTTCCTCGGCACCACCACCGCGACGACCGGGCGTCCGGGGAACCAGCGATACATCGCGGCCGCTCCGCCGAGCCCCGCCACCGCGAGCGCTCCCGCCGCCGCGCCCAGCACCGTCACCGCGCTGATGGCGCCGACCGCGATCGGGCCCGCGAACATCCCGATGTCGTGGGTGAGCCGCCAGGCACCGAGGAACTCCGCGCGCTGACCGGGCGGCGCCACATCGGCGCCGACGGTCATGATCACGCCGTTGCTCAACCCGTTGGCGAAGCCGAGCAGCACGGCGACCGCGGTCAGCCCGGCCACCGACCCCGCGAACGGCAGCGCGGCGTATCCCGCCGCGAAGGCGATCATCGCGGGAACGCCGATCGCCTTGCGACCGTATCGATCCAGCCAGATTCCGGCCGGATACGACATCAGCACGTCCACCGCGCCCGCGATACCGAACACGATGCTGGTGATCGCCGCGTCGGCGCCGATGTGCACCGCCCACAACGGCAGCAGCGATTGCCGGGCCGCCCGTGCCGCTCCCATCAGCAGGGCGCCGAGTCCGAGCGTGCTGAGCAGCCTGCGATGTTCGACCACCACGGAGCGAATCGTGTTGTCGCTCACCACTGTCGGCGAACCTTCGGTCTCGGGCATGGCGAACACCAGCGCACCCGCGACGAGCATGGCGACGAGCTGGATCCACAGCCCGCCGACCGGGCCGAGCCAGTGCACCGCGCCCGCGCCGAGGAAGGGCCCGGCGAAGAACCCGAACCGCATCCACCCGGCCAGCGCCGAAAAGGCCCGTCCCCGATCAGCACTCGGCACCACGGCCACGATGTAGGTCTGTCTGGCCAGCCCCCACACCGCCCCCGAGGCGCCGTTGATCAGCAGCCCGACCGCGAACACGGCGATGTTCGGCGCGAGGATGGCCACGAGCAGGCCCAGCGCGCAGGTGAAGGAACCGAGCGCGATCGCCTTGCGCTCCCCCGTGCGCGCCACCAGCCAGCCCGCGGGCAGATCGCCGAGAATGAGCCCGAAGCCCATCATGGCGACGACCACGCCCGCGGTGCCGACCGACGCGCCGAGTTCGAGTGCGTGCAGCGGTAGCATGGGAGCCGCTGCGCCCGAACCGATTCCGTAGATGGCGGAGGGAACGAACACCGCCAGCGCCATGGATCGCAGCTGAGTCACGGCGCCACCACCGACCGGCGGGTGCCGGGCCGGCTACTACAGCCCGCCGTCATCCGGCTAGTGCGGCACTGCGGGCGAACTTGCTTTCCGGGCGCGCGAGCCCGAAGTGGTCGCGCAACGTGGTCCCGGTGTATTCGGTGCGGAACAGCCCGCGCTCCTGCAGGATCGGCACCACCGTTTCGGCGAATACCTCGAGCCCACCGGGGTAGTACGGCGGCATCACGTTGAAGCCGTCCGCCGCACCCTGGGTGAACCACTCTTCGATGGTGTCGGCCACTTGCTCGGGCGTTCCCGCGAACACCCGGTGCCCGCGCGCGCCGGCCAGCCGGTGCAGCAGCCCACGCAAAGTCGGTCGTTCCCGCTCGACGATCCCCGCCACCACCTGCAATCTGCTGCGCGCGTTGTCGGTGACATCGCCCGCCCCCGCGAACACTTCCACGGGCACCAGCTCGTCGAGCTCGAGGGTCCGCAGCGAGGTGCCGGTGATCGATTCCAGCTGCTTGAGCCCGTATTCGGGCACCGTCAGCTCGTTGAACTCACGTTCCAAACGCAGTGCCGCGGCCTCGGTGTCGGCGATGAACGGGCTGATCCCGGGCAGGATCTTCACCTCGTCGGCGGTACGGCCGAACTCGGTGGCCTTGGACTTGATATCGGCGTAGAAGGACTGCGCGTCCGACAGTCGCTGATGGGCCGTGAAGATCGCCTCCGCGTACTTGCCCGCGAAGGCACGGCCCTCGTTCGACGCACCGGCCTGCACCAGCACCGGACGGCCCTGCGGTGTCCGCGCCGAGTTGAACGGCCCACGCACACTGAGATGTTCGCCGACAAAATCGATCGGATGGATCTTGTCCGGATCGGCGTACACACCGGCGGCGCGGTCGAGCACGATCGCGTCGTCCTCCCAGCTGTCCCACAGCCCGACCACCGCGTCGACGAATTCCCGTGCGCGGGCATAACGTTCGGCGTGGTCCGGGTGGCGTTCGAGCCCGAAGTTGGCCGCGGCGAGATCGGTGCCGGTGGTGACGATGTTCCAGCCCGCGCGTCCTCCGGAGATGTGGTCGAGCGAGGAGAACAGCCGCGCCAGGTTGTAGGGCTCGTAGTAGGTGGTGGACGCGGTCGCGATCAGGCCCAGGTGTGTTGTCGCCGCGGCGATCGCGGTGAGCAGCGTGATCGGCTCCAGGCCGGGCGCGGCATTGTGACGAACATCGGTGCGCAGGGCGGGACCGTCGGCGAAGAACACCGCATCGAGCTTCGCCGCCTCCGCGGTGCGCCCGATCTCCTGGTAGTAGGAGACGTCGTAGATGCGGTCGGGCCTGCTGTCGGGATGCCGCCAGGCAGCCTCATGATGCCCGGACGGGTAGATGAACGCGTTCAGACTCAGTTGACGCGGTGCACTCATGAGGCCTGTTTCACTTTCTCTGAATCTGTTGTGTCGACGCCGAGCCCGGTCAGCAGCACCTCGCGCAGCCGGACGAACTCCGGGTGCGCGTGTCTGCGCGGGCGCGGGGTCTCGATGCGTTGGTCGATCGTGATCCGGCCCTCGTCGAGGACCAGTACCCGATCGGCGAGCAGCACGGCCTCGTCCACATCGTGGGTCACCAGCAGCACGGCGGGCCGGTGCCGCTCGCACAGCGCCTGCAACAGGGCGTGCATCCGAATCCGGGTCAGCGCGTCGAGCGCGCCGAACGGTTCGTCGGCCAGGAGCAGTTCCGGCTCGCGCACCAGCGACCTGGCCAACGCCACCCGCTGCTGTTCACCGCCGGAAAGCTCACGTGGCCAAGCCTTTTCCCGCCCGGCCAACCCGACTTCGGCCAGTGCGGAGCGCCCGCGTTGCTGCGCGTCGCGGCCGGTCAGCCCGAGCACCACATTGTCGAGTACCCGCGCCCATGGCAGCAGCCGCGAATCCTGGAACACCACCGCGCGCTGCGTCGGCACCGTCAGGTCACCGGATCCGGGCACGTCGGAATCGAGTTCGGCCAGTGCCCGCAGCAGCGTGCTCTTGCCGGAACCACTGCGCCCGAGCAGCGCGACGAACTCGCCACGCCGGATCTCGATGTCGATGCCGTTCAAGACGATTCGCTCGCCGAAGCCACGGGTCAGGGCGCGGGTGCGTACGACGACCCGCTCGTCGGAGCTCAGTCGCCCAGTGTCTGTCGCCATGCCAGCACCTTTCGTTCCGTTGCCCGCACGGCGAGATCACCGAACAGTCCGAGCAGCCCGTAGATCACCAGACCGACGACGATCACGTCGATCTGGCCGTAGGTGCGCGCCTGGGTCATCAGGTAGCCGATGCCGCTGGTCGCGTTGACCTGTTCGACCACCACCAGCGCCAACCAGGAAATGGTCACCGCCAGCCGCAGTCCGAGGAAGAAGCCCGGCAACGAGCCCGGCAACGCGATGCGACGCAGGAATCCCCACCGCGACAGCCCGACCGTCTCGGCCAGTTCCACATAGCGCGCGTCGACACTGCGCAGGTAGGCGTGGGTATTGATGTAGATCGGAATGAGCACGCTGGTGGTGATCACGATCAGCTTCATCTGCTCGCCGATCCCGAACCAGACGATGAACAGCGGGATCAGTGCCAGCGTCGGGATCGCCCGCTTGATCTGCACGGGACCGTCGACCACCGCCTCACCGATCCGGCTCAGCCCCGCGACCAGCGCGAGCACCACGCCGATCGCCACACCGAGAACGAGGCCGATCACGGCGCGCTGCAACGAGGTCAGCAGATTGGACTGCAATCGTCCGTCGGCGATCAGCTCGCCCGCTGTCTGCGCAACGGTCCACGGCGCGGGCAGGGTCTCCGGGTCGATGGCCCCGATCGCGGAGCCGATAACCCAGGTACCGATGAGCAGAACCGGACCGAGGGCGAAGCCGAACGGGATCGGCTTGCCGGGTCCCAGTCTGCGCCGGCCTCGCCCGCGTGGGGCGAGTGCCTCGACCGGGGCCGTGCTGGTCCTGAGCTTGCGCAGCGCCCCGGCATCGATGGTGGCCATCAGCTCACCGCCGGTGCGAACGCGGCCCCGCTGGCAGTGACCGCCTCGGTGACCGCGGCGTCGAAGCGCAGGTCGAAACCGTCGACGGCCTTGATCTTCTTGGGCAGCTCGCCCACGGCGTCGATCGCGTCGATGGTGGTCTGCTGCCGAGCGATCAACTGCTGGTCCAAGTGCGGGAAGGTGTAGGTGCCCAGCGATTCGACGATCCGCTTGGCATCGTCGGCGCTGACCTTCTGGCTTCCGACGTAGTAGCGGGTGGCCCATTCCTCGCGGTGGGTGTTGGTCCACTGCCAGGCCCGCACGAACGCGCCGACCAGAGCACGGGTCGCGGCGGCCTTCGCCGGATCCTGGACCACCGCCCGGCGCGCGTACAGGTAGGCGAGGCCGCTGTAGATACCCGTGGTCTCCGAGTCCGGGATCAGCGAGGCGCCCTCGGTGCGGAGGAACCGGGTCACGTTGGGTTCGATCAGCGGCGCGACGTCGACCTGAGCGGTGCGGACCGCGTCAGGGAACTCGGCCAGCTGCAGCCGGACCAGCTCCACATCGGTGGGCTTCAGACCCGCCTTGGTGAGCGCCTTCAGCACCGCCGCCTGCTGGGCGGTGCCCTCGGCGTAGGCGATCTTCTTGCCCTTCAGATCCGCGAGCTTGCTGATCGAACGGCCCGGCGCGACAGCGAGTTTCAGCGCCTGAGGGTTGGTCTGGTAGGAGCCGATGATCGGGACGTCCTGGCCGGCGGCCAGTGCGTGGATCGGCGGCACATCGCCGACCTGACCGACGTCGGCCGCGCCTGCCCGGAACGCCTCGAGAATGGCCGGGCCGCCGACGAAGTTCGCGAACTCGATCTTGAACGGCAGCTTGTCCAGCTCACCGGACAGCCGCAGCGCCGATTGCAGACGTTCCGACTGATCGGCGACGACGAGCGTGGTCCCCGGTGGAACCTCGGTGGGCAGTGGCGCGTCGGGGGTGCCGACCGGTGTGTTGTTGCCTTGCGCGCAGCCGGTCAGGCCGAGCGTCGCAACGGTTGCCATCGCGAGGAGTGCGGCGGTGGCGCGGCCACGCAGGCCGGGTCGAGAGGTGTTCGGTCGGTACATAGACGAATTCAAGCAACCACGATCGCCCCCGAACACCATTAGCGTTTCTATGATTTGAAGGGCACGACTCCGCGTGGGTCTGCGGTCAGTCGCGCGATTCCCGCTCGGCCAGCGCGGTCAGTTTCGCCAACGACTGGTGC
This sequence comes from Nocardia sp. NPDC058114, assembly GCF_042884695.1. Taxonomy (NCBI): domain Bacteria; kingdom Bacillati; phylum Actinomycetota; class Actinomycetes; order Mycobacteriales; family Nocardiaceae; genus Nocardia; species Nocardia sp. NPDC058114. The sequence continues at coordinate 71,627 of NZ_JBHVTK010000017.1, forward strand.
CAGGTCCTTTCGTTGTCGGCGGAGCTCAGCCCCGGCGGAACCCCCTCGTGCACCGTGTCGAGGTAGGTGCCGCCGTCGGCGTCGGTCAGGGTGAACGTCACGGTTTGCGCACCGGTCATGTCCGGGATCTCGGTGACGAATTCCAGCACCTCGATGATCTGCTCATCCGGTACCAACGTACGGAACGTCCCGAAACAGGCGTCGCGGTGCGGCGGCCGCGTCTCACCCGTGGCCGTCGGCTCGTCATAGGTGAGGGTGATCGAGAACGATCCGCCCTCTTTCGGCTCGAACCGATGCACTTCGGCCGTTATCCCGGGCGGGGGCATCCAGGCCGCGACCGCGTCGGCGTCCAACATCAGGCGGTAGACGGTCGAGCGCGGCGCATTGATCTGCGTGCCGATCCTTGTGGTCGCCATTCCTTCACGATAGTCGCGAGACCGGCGCCGATCGATCACCTGCCGGAGCTACGCGCCAGTGTCTGGAGTGGGTCGGTCAGCACGTCGGCGAACGCCAGTTCCGCGGCCCCGATCAGCGGCGCGTCGTCGGCCAGCGCGGAGGTTCGCAGACGAACGCGTTCGCGCACGGCGAGTAGTCCGTTCTCCGCCAACCGGCTGCGGACCTGCGCGGCCGAAGCGAGGTAGATCTCGCGCAGGACACCACCGAACACGACCATCGTCGGGTTGAAGATATTGACGAGATTGGCCACCCCGTAGCCGAGCCAGTCCCCGACCTGGTGCAACGCGTCGCGGGCGGCCGCGTCACCGCGAGCCGCCGCGTCGACGATCGCCTCGACCGCCGCCCGGCCGGTGAGGTCGGCCCGCCCCGCCAGCGCGATCAACGCCAGCTCCCCCGATTCGGCCTCCAGGCACCCACGTGAACCACACCGGCACGTCCGCCCGCCGGGGTTGACGATCATGTGCCCGACCTCGCCGCCGTAGCCGCCCTCACCACCGAGCAACTCACCACCCATGATGACGCCACCACCGATGCCGACCTCACCGTGCAGGTAGATCAGTTCCGACACCCCCGCACCGACACCCCGCTCACGCTCGGCGAGCGCTCCCAGATTCGCGTTGTTGCCGACCACGACCCGAACACCGAGCCGCTCGGACAGTTTCGCGCCCACCGGCACATCCACCCAGCCGATGTTCGGCCCGTACCGCACCACACCGTCGCCCTGCCGAACCATCCCGCAGAACGCGAGACCCACACCCACGCAGACACTGTCGCGTCCTGCCGTGTCGATCATCGTCTCGGCCAGCACCGCCAGGGATTCGATCACTTCGTCGGGATCGAAAGCCGCACTCTCACGCGGCGTTTCACGCCGGTCGAGAATCACACCGCCCAGACCGACCCGCGCTACCGCGAGCCGATCCGCGCCGACGTCCAGCGCGAGCACGAATACCCGCTCCGACTCCGGCCGCACCACCAGCGACGGCCGACCGGCCTTCCCGGTCTGGCGTGGCAGTTGCTCACTCACCAGCCCGGCAGCGGCCAGATCGGTGGTCAGCGCCAGAATTGTGCTGCGGTTCAGGCCCATTCGCTCGGCCAGCTCCGCCCGCGAGACCGGCCCGCTCAGATGGACGTGGCGCAACAGCACGGCGAGATTACGTGTTCGGATCTCGTCCGGGGCGGGTGCAGCCCTCATCCGGCCCAGCCTTCCCGGTCGATGGTCAACTTCCTGGCAGCGAACGCTTGCGCGACAGCGCGTCCACCCCCGCCGCGAGCAGCAGGACAAATCCTGTCACAACGAATTTCGTGCCCGCGCTGTAGCCCATCAGGCCCATCCCGTTGTTGATCACCGCGACCACCGCGGCACCGAGTACCGCATCGAGCATCCGGCCACGACCACCGAACAAGCTGGTCCCACCGATCACCGCCGCACCGACTGCGGTGAGCAGAACATCGGAACCGCCGGTGTTCGGATCGACCGAGTTGGCCCGCGAGGCCGCGATCAAACCGCCGACGGCGGCCATCGTCGAGCACAGCACGAAGGCGCTGATCTTGATCCGGTCGACCGGAATGCCCGCGCGCCGAGCCGCTTCCACGCTGCCGCCGACCGCGTAGACATGCCTGCCGAACGAGGTGCGATTGAGCACGAAGGTCCACAGCAGCAACAGCGCGATGATGATCGGCACCACGATCGGCATGCCCTGCAGCGAGTTGACCTCCGGGTTGCGACTGCGCTCGTCGTTGAGCACCAGCACCGCTATCCCCGCGACCACCGCGACCGTGGCGATCCGCAACGCGACCACCGGTGCCGTCTCGCCGGTCAGCCCCAGCGTGGTGCGCGCTCGCAACTTTCGGTACTGCACCAACGAGAACCCACCCACCAGCACCAGGTACATGACCCAGCCGAGCAGCGGCGGCACATTCTTGTTGGCGATCGCCAGGATCGTCTCGTCGTGGATGGAGATGTTGCGGCCGTTGTCCATGATCTTCAGTGCCACGCCCTGCAGCGCCAGGAACGCGGCCAGCGTCACGACGAACGACGGCACCCCGATCTTCACCACGATCGCGCCGATGGTCAGCCCGATCACCACACCGGTGAGCAACGAGACGAGCACCGCCGCGTACCAGGGCCAGCCCTTGTCGGTGAGCAGGACCGCGAGCACCGCGGCACACACACCGCTGGTGAAGCCGGCCGACAGATCGATCTCCCCGAGCAGCAGCACGAAGATCAAGCCCATGGCGATCACCGCGATGGCGGCGCCCTGGGTGAGCAGGTTCGCGATATTGCCCTGGGTCATGAACACCGGCCGCGCGATCCAGAAGACGACCGACAGCACGACCAGGGCGATAACCGAGGGCAAGGCGCCCATGTTGCCGCCACGAATCCGCGCGACATAGCCGGTGACCAACTCGGTCACCGGTGCGGCAGGCTCGGTGGCCTTGTCCGTGACAACCGCGCTCATGCCTGCACTCCGATTCCGAGACTCCCGCTGCGGCCAGAGGTGATCAGTTCGACGACCTGCGAATGCGTCACGTCGGCGGTCTGTACCTGTGCGGCCATCCGGCCCAGGTACAGCGCCGCGATCCGATCCGACACCGCGAAGACGTCGTTCATGTTGTGCGAGATGAGCACCACCGCAAGACCTTTGTCGGCCAGGCGGCGCACCAGTTCGAGAACCTGCTGAGTCTGGGCGACGCCGAGCGCCGCGGTCGGCTCGTCCAGAATCACCACCTTGCTGTTCCACAGCACGGCCTTGGCGATGGCGACGGTCTGGCGTTGTCCGCCGGACAGGCTGGCCACCTTCTGACGCACGGACTTCACCGTGCGCACCGACAGCCCGGCCAGGGTCGCACCCGCGAGCTCCTCCATGCCGTATTCGTCGAGCACGAGGCCGTGCTTCTTCTCCCGGCCGAGGAACATGTTCTGCACGATGTCGAGGTTGTCGCAGAGCGCGAGATCCTGGTAGACGATCTCGATCCCCAGTTCGGCCGCGTCTCGCGGATTGCCGATCTGCACCGGCTCACCGTCGAACAGCACTTCGCCCGCATCGATCGCATGGGTGCCGCCGATGCATTTGACCAGGGTCGACTTGCCTGCGCCGTTGTCGCCGACGAGGGCCGTCACCTCACCGCGGTAGGCGGAGAAGTCGATATCGTGCAGGACATGGACCGGGCCGAAACTCTTCTCTAATCCGCGCAATTCGATGAGCGGGGTGTCGGTCATCAGCGGACGCCGTTGTCCGCGCAGAGCTTGGTGAACTCACCGGTGCACAGCTCGGCCTTGTCGACGAAGCCGTCCGCCACGACGTCGTTCACGTTGTCCTTGAAGATCGCCTTCGGCTCGAGCAGCACCGCGGGCACCTTCGACTTCGCCTCGGGATCGTCGACAGTGCTCGGCGCCTCGCCCTTCTCCCCGTTGGCCAGCGCGATCGCCAGCTTCGCGCCGGCGGCGGCCTCGAGCTTGATCGCCTTGTACACGGTCATGCACTGATCACCGGCCAGGACGTTCTGCAGACCCTGGACCGTGGCGTCCTGACCTGTCACCGGGATCTGCCCGTTCAGCTTCTGCTTCTTCAGCACTGCGATGGCCGCGTTGGCCAGCCCGTCGTTGGCCGCGACGGTGCCGCCGAGGTTCGGCGTGCCGGTGAGCATCTGTTCGAAGATGGTGCCCGCCTTGGTGTTGTCCCATTCCGGAACAGCCTGATCGGGGCCCTTCACATATTCGCCCGCGTCGAACTTCGGCTTCAGCGCGCCGTCGTAACCGCTCTTGAACAGGGCGGCGTTGTTGTCGGTCGGGCCGCCGTTGAGGTAGGCGACCACCGGCTTGGCCGCCTGTTTGTCGGCCAAGCACTTCGCGAGGCCGTCGCCCATGAGCTGTCCGACCTTCACGTTGTCGAACGACACGTAATACGGCGCACCGCCGCCGAGAGTCAGCCGGTCGTAGTCGATCACGGTGACGCCCTGCGCTTTTGCCTTCTGAATGACGGCCTTGCCGGTGCCGCTGTCGAGGTTGGTGATCATCAGCACCGAGGCGCCGTTGGTGATCATCTGATCGGCGATCGTCTGGAAGGCGTTCTTGTCGCCCTGGGCATTCTGGATGTCGGCCTTGATCCCCGCGGCGTCGAACGCCTGCTGGAGGTACTTGCGATCCGCCGTCTCCCACCGCGCCGAGGTCTTGCTGTCGGGCAGGATGACGCCGATCTTGGCGCCGCCCCCTCCCGAGGAGTTCGAAGTGTCGTCGCCGCAGGCGGTGAGCGAAGTGAGAAGTGCGATCGAGACGGCCGCGATGCCGAAGATCCCCTGACGCATGAGCGTGGGCCTTTCGTGGAACCACCGCCTGTGGGCGGTTGAGCTGGAGCGAATGTTGTTCTCGACAACATACTCCAGGGTGACCTGGCCCACACAGGAATCGGACATAGTGGTCCCCGAGGGTTTCCGGAAACGCAAAAAGGCCCTCCAACCGAAGTTGGAGGGCCTTTCGCAAAGATGTTCCGGCAGTGTCCTACTCTCCCACACCCTGTCGAGTGCAGTACC
>NZ_JBHVTK010000018.1:0-73434 GCF_042884695.1 Nocardia sp. NPDC058114
GGACTCGTGCCTTCGGCACTTTGTCCCGCCCCGTTTTTCGGGTGGCCGGGCCGCTACGCCCGCTGCGCGGGCGAGGGCCTCCTCGAGGTCGGCCCGTGGGGGTTGGGTTGTGCGGGTCGGGCTCGTACGGGGTGGACCCGTGCGAGGTCGGCCCGTATGGGGTTCGGTTGTGTTGGTGCTGGGTTCGTAGTGCGGTTTTCCCGAACTGGGTGTGAAGTCGGGCAATTCTCAGCGGGCCGCGAGTGATTCGCCGATGTAGTGCATTTCGTCGGGGGTGGTCACCATCGACACCGTCGCGCTGCCGGTGCTGGTTCGGACCGTGATCCGGTTCGGGGCGTACGGGTCCTGGATGAGGGTCACGTCGGGTGGCAGCGCGTCCGGATCACGTTCGGTGGTGCGGATTTCGACGAAGGTCGCACCGCCCAGGTGGGTGGTCGGCGCGATGCCGTCGAACACCAGGACGGTGGTGGTCGGATACGGCGCCGCGGGGACGGGTGGCGGGCCGGGGGGCGCCTGTGGGGTCGCGCCCGCGGCGCGTGGCGCGATCGACAGCAGCTGGGGGGTAGCCAGATTGGCGACCATCGACTGCCACGCCTGCGGGCGCGTGGTGTGCACGACGGCGTGCGCGCCGAGCGCGGTGGCCCGCAGGACCACCTGCTGAGCCAGGTCCAGGTTCCCGATCACGTCGACGTGGCGTGTGCCCGCGCCGATCAGCGGGACGGCGATGCCCTGGCCGCGTTCGTCGGCGCCGATCAGCTGGCCGCAGCCGGTCGTCGGCACGGCGATGTCGGTGAGTGCGGTGAGGGTGCCTCGGTAGCCGTCGCGGCCACCGAGGGCGTCGGCGGCGCCGATGGGCAAGGTGTCGAGCAGGATTCGCCGCTGGCTGCCGGGGAGCTCGCGCAGACCGGCGATCGGCGCCTTGTCGTAGGGCTCCACCGAATCGAAGCGGACCACGGCGTTGAGCACGACGGTCCCCGCCTTGTCGTCCGCCCGGCCGATCCGGCCCGCGCCGGGGTGCAGGCGCAGCGTGACTGTGGTCGACAACGTGGGCAGCGACCAGATCTCGGCCAGTCCGTTGGTGCCGATCATCGGTGCGGTGAGCTGGTAGTGGGTGAGGTGCCTGCCGTACTCGGATTCCAGGCCGTGCGCCGACTCGGTCAGCCGCAGCGGGTCGAAGCCGTAGGACAGTTCGCGCAGCGCGCTGTTCATCTCGGTCGCGGTGAGCACCGCGGCGTCGATGCCCTGGGTGGCCAGCCGATTCGCGACCCGGCGGGTGGCGATGATCATGGTGCGCAGCGCACCGGTCGCACCGCCGCCGCGCTTGTCCACCGCGGTCGCGTTGGCCACGGGGTCCAGGCGCAGCACGAGCCAGCAGGTGCGGTGCGCGATGGCGGGCAGCGGGCCGAGAATCCGGTTGTACAGCTGTGCGGCCGCGCCGGTGCCCGCGGTGCGCGCGCCGGTGGAGATCACATCGATGCTCACCAGGCCCACATCGAATTGCTCGAGGCAGCGCGCCACTTCGGTGAGCGGCAGCAGCTGGTCGGCACTGAGCGAGCCGCGACGCAGGAGAGTGAGGGTGTCCGGCGGCGGGTCGATCCGCAGCATGGTGAGCAGCAGGTCGCCGTCCCAGCGCACCCCGCAACCGCCGCCCTCCGGCAGCGGTACGTCGAACGCGGGCGCCCGATCGAGGGTGTCTGCGCGGCCGCGCAGGCGACGGGCCAACCAGTCGCCGATGCGGACCGCCGGGGGCCGTCGCCGGATCGGCACGAGCCCGATCAACAGCACGACCGCGGCGCCGCCGATCGCGCCGTAGACCGAATCCGTCGTCGCCAGCACGATCCAGGCCACGATCGCCGCGAGTATCGCGGTCGGCACACACGCACGCAGCGGGTACATCCGGAACAACCAGAATTCCGGGTCACGCAGGGTGTCGTAGACGTGTGCGCTGCCGGTTTGCCCGGCGTTCATACTGTTGTTCAAAGCCGTTGTCCCCGCTTGGCGTACGTCGAATCATGGTGAAGGACAAGTTCCGGATTTACGGTACCGTGTCCGACGAGATGGTGATCAACTCAGCAATGGAGTCCCTGTGCCGGCACAGCTGACAACCAAAGCCCAGGTCAACGGTTATCGCTTTCTGCTACGCAGGCTCGATCATGCCCTGGTCCGCCGTGACGTGCGCATGTTGCACGATCCGATGAAGTCGCAGAGCCGGTCGCTGATGGTCGGCGCGGTCCTCGGTCTGATCATCGTGGCAGGGGCGGCCATCCTCGGCTTTCTGAAACCACAGGGCGCGATCGGCGACGCGCTGATCGTCACCGGGAAGCAGAGCGGCGCCATGTATGTGGTCGTCGAGGCGAAAGAGGGCGAGAAGACCCTCCACCCGGTGCTCAATCTGGCCTCGGCCCGGCTCATCGCCGGCGACGCGCAAGCCCCGAAATCGGTGAAGGACGACAAGCTCGGTTCGATGCCACGTGGTCCGCTGCTCGGCATTCCCGGCGCCCCGGCGGCCATGCCGGGTTCCAAACAGGGGTCGAGCTCGAATTGGACGCTGTGCGAGACCACCCCGCTCTCGGCCGCGGGGAGCGCGTCCGGCGCGGGCGGCGGCCTCACCACCGCCATCGTCGGCAAGCTCGAGACCGGCGACCGGATCGGCGCGGTCGGCGCCGACGACGCCATGCTGATGCGCCACAGCGACAAGACCTTCCTCCTGTACAAGGGCGCGAGGGCCGAGGTCGACCCGACCAACTCGGTGCTCGCCAGGACGCTCGGGCTGACCGGTCAGCAGGTCCGTCCGATCGGTAGCGCGGTGCTCGGCGCGACCACCCAGGCCCCGCCGCTCGCCGTGCCGACCATCGAGCGCGCGGGCGAACCCGGCCCCGGCAAACTGTCGAATGTGCCGATCGGCGGGATCATCTCGGTGACCGGCGTGGAGGCCGCGGGCAAGGAGACGATGTACGTGGTGCTCGCCGACGGCGTGCAGCGCGTCTCGGAGTTCACCGCCGACCTGCTGCGCAACGCCGATTCGCGGGGTATGCGCGAGATCGCCGAGCTGGCGCCGGATGTACTCGACCGGATGCCGATGCTGCACACCTTGCCGATCGACGCCTTTCCCGAACACAAGCCCCGGATCCTGTCCGCCGAGGACGCCCCCGTGGCGTGCGTGAACTGGGCCAAGGACCCCGGTGAGGCGACCGCGCAGGGCAAGTCGGTGGACGGGCCGACCGAACGCGCCACGGTGACGTTGCTCGCCGGAACGAAACTGCCGCTGGCCGGATCGGCCAAGCCGGTGACTCTCGCGACCGCCGACGGTTCGGGCAACCGAATGGATGCCGTGTACCTGGCGCCGAGCACCGGCGAATTCGTGCAGGTCACCGGCGTGGAGCCGGGGAGCTTGCGGCGTGAATCGCTGTTCTATGTGGCCGACAACGGGATTCGCTACGGCATCCCCGACGCCGCGACCGCCGCGGTACTCGGCCTCGGGGACAAGCCGAAGCTCGCGCCGTGGTCGATCATCGGCCAGCTCGTCCCCGGCCCGACGCTGTCCGCGAAAGACGCACTGACCAGCTACGATTCGTTACCCTCGGCCAGTAAGTAGCCGAAAAGAGCGGGGCCTGGCGCGCATTCGCACCGGGCCCCTTCGGCGTTCAGCCCAGGTTCGGGATCTGTCCGATATTGAGGGTGGCGACGATCCCGGCGAGCGCGGTCCGCATGTCCGGCTCCTCGATGCGCATCAGCACGTCGTCGTCGACCTCGGCCAGGTCGAGCCCGTCGGTATTGGCCAGCCGGAACTCGCGTTCCTCTTCCGCCGACTCGATCACATTGCGGATGAAGCGACCGTTGCCTGCCAGGTCCACACCGCGGCGCGGTTGCCCGCTCTGGTCGGTGCTCTCCAGGTTGTACAGGTAGTCGCAGGTCTCGATCAGGGTGGCCAGCGACTCCGGCGAGAGTTGGGAATCCCGGCTGCCGGCCACGATTTCGCCGATCTGCCCGAGTTCGGCGGCCGTGTAGGAGGGGAACTGCAGACGCTTGGCGAAACGCGAGGCCAAGCCGTCGTTGGCGGCGAGCAACCGGTCGATCTCGCCGTCGTACCCGGCGATGATCACCACGAGCCGATCGCGGTCGTTCTCCATGCGCGCCAGCAGCGTGTCCACGGCCTCGCGACCGAACGCGTCACCGCCCGAAAGTCCGGTCTGGATCAGCGTGTAGGCCTCGTCGATGAACAGCACGCCGTCCATCGCGCTGTCGATCAGCTTCTCGGACTTGATCGCCGTGCCGCCGAGGTTCTGGCTCACGAAGTCGACACGCTTGGCCTCGACCACCTTGTCGGTCTTCAACAGCCCGACACCGCAATAGATCTTGGCGACCACTCGCGCGATCGTGGTCTTACCGGTACCGGGCGGGCCGGTGAAGGCCAGGTGCTGGCCACGGGACTGACTCGACAGGCCCTTGCCCGCACGGATCTTGGCCAGCTGCGCCGAGGACTGCAGCTTGGCCACCTGGTTCTTCACCGAGGCCAGTCCGACCTGCTTGTCGAGCTGTGCGCGGGCCTCGGCGAGCACGGTCTTCGCCCGGTCCTCCGCGGCGGCTTCGTTCATCGAGGCCAGCGTCGGCGCCGAGCCGGAATCCCACTTGTCGGTGCGCGCGTCGATCACCTCGCGGCTGGTGACCACGATCCGGAAGGTGCGGTCGCGCATGGCGGTCGTGTTGGCGGCGAAATCGGGCAGTTGCGAGTAGACCTGCTCGAACAGCTTCTGGGCCTCGGCCTCGTTGCCCGATTCCCGCAGGCACAGGCCACGGTTGTACATGGCGGTGAACTTGGCCGACGGAATCGGGCCCGCCTCGGCCTGTTCCATCCGCCGGATCGCCTCGCCGAACAATCCCAGCTGCGCGCACGCGGTGCCCACCATCACATTCGCACCGGTGGCCAGATAGGGGTCTTTCCAGCTTTCCGAGCCGGCCAGCACGGTCATCACGTCCGACCAGCGCTGCGTGTTGTAGTGCAGGATGCCGCGGATGTAGGAGCTGATCCGATCGTCGATCTGCTTGTCGGGGTCGTCGGCGCGACCGCCGCGCAACCTCGCCAGTTCGTCGAGCACCTGCTCGGCTTGGTCGTAGTCGGTGTCGGCGATCAGCTGCGATGCCCAGGCCAGCCAGATCTCGGTGAGCCCGGCCAGCGGGTAGTCGATGTAGAGCCCGGGCAGGAACCGGCCGGCCATGGCGCGCGGGGCGAGGCCGATCCTGCGCTGCTCGCGACCGAGTGAATCAAGGCTGGTCCGGTGCAGATTGAACAGCACCTCCTTGGTCACCTCGCCGGCGGCCGCGCGGCCCAGCCACGCGTCGCACATCGACGAATCCCATTCCGTCGCGCGCTGGAAGGCCAGCTTCGCGTACTCCTCGTCGCGCGCGGACTCCTGACCGTCGATGGACAGACCGAGCGAGAGGACGCCCGCGTCGAAGGCGCGCTGAGCCTGGCGAATGTCTGGCATGTGGTGTCGGACCCCGAAATCTTCCTCTGATGGACAGCTGGTGTTCAATCCGGCGGTAGGACTTCGATCGCGCCGGTTTGCCCTGTCCGTTAGATTAGGTAACGCTGCCGTGTGGTCGCAACGGAAGTAGTCAGCTACGACTGAGAGTTCATCACTGGTGTCGACGTTGTTAGGCAATGAGCCCGAACTATGCCGAGTTTCAGTGATCGGGGGTGATACGCAGCTCGACATAGGTCTGCCCGCCACGGTGCCGATCGCCGGATTCATCGGTGATCTGGTGGCGCTGATCCGTTCGCGGGATCCGCGCCTGCCCGACGGCGACGAGGACTCCGCTCCGATCCGCGCCCAGCACTGGACGCTGGCGCGACTGGGGCAGGACCCCCTCGCGCCGAGCCGCACGCTCACCGAGGCCGAGGTCTACGACGGTGAGCTGCTGGTGCTGAGCCCGGTGACCCGCAGGGAGTCGCCCGCGCTGTTCGACGACGTCATCGACGCCGTATCCCGGCTCACCGCAGGCGAGTTCCGCGGTTGGTCCGGATCGGCGGCCCGCTGGGCCGGGCTTGTACTGGCGACTGTTTCGATCATCGCCGCGCTCGCGCTGCTGATCGTCTCGCGCACCCACACCGATCCGCTCGCCCCGGCGTTCGCGCTGCTCGGCACCGGGATCGCCGCGTCGGCGGCGGCCGGAATCGCCGCGCGGAAATTCACGGATTCGATTACCGCGAACTGGCTTTCGCTGGACGCGCTGCTGCTGTTGTTCGGCGGTGGTGCGCTGGTGGTGCCGGGCGTGCTCGGTGCGGGCAGCCTGTTGCTCGGCAGCGTGATGCTCCTGGTCGCCGCGGTGATCGGGTATCGGGTCACCGGAATCGGAGCCGGATTGTTCGCCGCCGCGATCACGCTCAGCGTGTTCGGCGCGGTGTCGGGTGTGATCTACCTGATCTGGCATCCGGGGCTGGCCAAGCTGTTCGCCGGTGTGCTCGTGGCGGCGGTGATGCTGCTGTCGTCGGTGCCACGGCTGGCCGCGGTGACGGCACGGCTGCCTATTCCGCCGGTGCCCACGGCGGGCGGGGCGATCGATCCCGCCGATCACGAACAGCGCCCCACCATCGAGGGCGTCGGCGCGGTCGGCGCGATCGCGCTGCCTTCGGCGGCCGGGCTCGGCGAACGTGCCCGGGTCGCGAATCAGATCCAGACCGGCCTCGTCGTCGCCTGCGCGCTCGCCGCGCTGATCGGTGCCGTGGGCGCGGCCGACCCGTTCGGCTCGTTCCACTCCGGCGGCGTCGCGCTCGCGGCGGTCGCGGGGATCGTGCTGTGTCTGCGCGGTCGCTCCTACGCGGACCTGGTGCAGGCCGCCACGCTGATCATCGCGGGCGCGCTCACTCTGTTCGCGTTGCTCACGGGCCTCGGCCTCGGCCACGAATCGCTCGAATTCGTCGCGGTGGCACTGCTGTTGGCGACCGCGGGCGCTGTGATCGGGTTCGGCGTCATCGGACCCCATGTCGAAGTGACACCGGTGACGCGGCGGATGATCGAGATCTTCGAGTACCTGTTGATCATCACGATGATCCCGCTCGCGCTGTGGGTGATGGATGTGTACTCGACCGCCCGCAACATATGACCGGCGCAGCCATGCGGCGCGCGCTGCTGCGGCTCACCTGTGCGGCGACCGTGCTCGGTACGGTCGCCGGATTCCCGGCGCCCGCGGGCGCCATCGCTCCGCCGCGCATCGATCCGGGCGCGCTCGACGCCGCGCTGGCGCTGAGTGGTAGGCCGGCTCCACTCGAGGCGACCGAACAGCGCGAACTGTGTGCCGAACCGGTGCTGCGCGGCAACGCCCCGGTCGAACCGCCGATGTCGCAGCAGGTCCTCGATCTGCCCTCGGCCTGGCAGTTCAGCCGGGGGGCCGGGCAGAAGGTGGCCGTGATCGATACCGGCGTCAACCGGCATCCGCGCCTGCCCGCGCTGCAAGCGGGCGGCGACTACGTGAGCGATACCGACGGCACCGTCGACTGCGACGGCCACGGCACACTGGTGGCGGGCATCATCGCCGCCCGGCCCTCACCCGACGACGCGTTCGTCGGGGTCGCCCCGGACGCGGAGATCCTGGCCATCCGCCAGCTCAGCCTCGCCTACGACCGCAAGGACCGGGCGGGTTCGGTCAAGGAGGACGGTGCGCTGCGCAGCGACGGCTACGGCAGTGTGCTCACCCTCGCCGGTGCGGTCGTGCGCGCGGTGGACATGGGGGCCACCGTGATCAACATCTCCGAAGTGGCTTGCACCGCAGCCGGTTCCAATACCGCCGACGGCGCGCTCGGCGCCGCCGTGAAGTACGCCTACGACCGCAACGTGGTGGTCGTGGCGGCGGCGGGCAATGTGGAGCAGGGCGGGCCGTGCCAGAACCAGAACGAGGGGTCCGGCTGGAGTTCGGTGACCACTGTCCCGTCCCCGGCGTGGTTCACCCCGTACGTGCTGTCGGTCGGTTCGGTCGACGCCGACGGCCAGCCCTCGGCGCTGTCGCTGCGCGGGCCGTGGGTCGGGGCCGCCGCGATCGGCCGCAACATCGTGTCGCTGGACAGCAAGCCCGGTGGCACCGGGCTGGTCGACGGCGTGCAGACGATGGAGGGTGTACAGCCGGTCGACGGAACCAGTTTCGCCGCACCGTATGTCGCGGGGTTGGCCGCGCTGATCCGGTCGCGCTTTCCGGACTTGTCCGCGCAGCAGGTGATCGAACGGATCACCCGCACCGCGCACGCACCGGGGCGCGGCCGTGACGACGCCATCGGCGCCGGTCTGATCGACCCGCTCGCGGCGCTCACCGCACCGTTGTCCGCCGAGCCGCCCAGCAGGGGCGCCGACATCGGCCATCCGATCGCCGAACCCTACGTGGCGCCGGAACCGGATTCCCGCCCGCGCCAGGTCGCGATCGCCGGATCGCTGTTGCTGTTGGCCGCCTTGGGAATCGGCGCCGCGTTCGGGTTCCCGTTCCGCCGCCGCGGTGTTGACCTCAATCAGGAATTCGAGGAGTAGAGGGTTCGATGGCAACCGAAGGTTTCGTCCGTCGCCCCCGGATCGCGCCGCCGCGCGCACCGGGTGGTGAAGTAGCGCTCACCCCGCCGCCGGAGATCCAGCGCGCCATCCCGTCGCCGCTGATGATGAAGCTGATGCCCGTCATCATGGTGGTGGCGGTGGTCGGCATGATCGCGATGATGGTCACGATGGGCCGCAATCTGCTGGCCAATCCGATGATGATGATGTTCCCGATGATGATGCTCATGTCGATGGTCGGCATGATGGCGGGCATGCGCGGCGGTGGTCCCAAGCGCGCCGTCGAGCTCAACGAGGAACGCAAGGACTACTTCCGGTATCTCGACCAGGTGCGCAAGGACGTGCGCACCACCGGCACCAAACAGCTCGAGACGCTCGGCTGGAGTCATCCCGAACCCGCCGATCTGCCCTCGCTGATCGGTAGCAGGCGGATGTGGGAGCGCCGCCCCAACGACCCCGACTTCGGGCATGTGCGGGTCGGCGTCGGCAGCCACCGCCTCGCCACCAAGCTGGCCAGGCCCGAAACCGGCCCGCTCGAAGACCTCGAACCAGTGTCCACGGTGGCGCTGCGCCGTTTCGTCCGCACGCATTCGGTGGTGCACGAACTGCCGACCGCGGTCTCGCTGCGGGCCTTCCCCGCCATCAATATCGGTGGCGACCTCGACGAGGGCCGCGAGCTGGTGCGGGCCATGCTGATGGAACTGACCACCTTCCACGGGCCGGACAATCTCGTCGTCGCCATCGTCTGCGCCGATCCCGATACGCACTGGGCCTGGGCGAAATGGCTTCCGCACGTGCAGCATCCGTCGGTGCGCGACGGACTGGGCTCGGCGCGGATGATGTACACCTCGCTGGGCGAGCTCGAATCGGCGTTGCAGACCGAGCTGATGGAACGCGGCCGGTTCATGCGCAATCCGCAGCCCACCCAGGGCCGGTTGCACCTGGTGGTGGTGATCGATGACGGCTACATCAGCGGCAACGAGCGCACCATCAGCGAATCCGGCCTCGACTCGGTGACCGTGCTCGACCTGACCGCGCCGGAGAACGGACTCGCGGCGCGCCGCGGCCTGCAACTGGTCGTCGCCGACGGCGCGGTGTCGGCGCGCAGTGCCGCCGGGGTGGAACGGTTCGCCACGGCCGACGAGGTCAGCTCGGCCGAGGCGGCGGCCTTCGCGCGCTCACTCGCCCGCTACCGGCTCGCGACGGCCGCGCAGATCGTCAGCCTGGGGGAGGGCACCACCAGCGACCCCGGCCTGATGGCCCTGCTGCGCATTCCCGACGCCGCCCAGATCGACCCGGCCAGGGTGTGGCGACCGCGAACCGCGCGGGAACGCCTGCGGGTGCCGATCGGCATCACCCCGGACGGCACGCCGGTCGAGATCGACATCAAGGAGTCGGCCGAGAACGGCATGGGCCCGCACGGCCTGTGCATCGGCGCCACCGGCTCGGGCAAGTCGGAGTTCCTTCGTACGCTGGTACTTTCGCTGGTCACCACGCATTCGCCGGATGCCCTCAACCTCGTGCTCGTCGACTTCAAGGGTGGCGCGACGTTCCTCGGCCTCGACTCGCTGCCGCACGTCGCGGCCGTGATCACCAATCTCGAGGACGAGCTCTCGCTGGTCGACCGCATGAAGGACGCGCTCGCCGGTGAGATGAACCGCCGCCAGGAACTGCTGCGCTCGGCGGGCAACTACGCCAACGTCACCGACTACGAGAAGGCAAGGGCGGCAGGCGTTCCGCTCGATCCGCTACCCGCGCTGTTCGTGGTGGTCGACGAGTTCTCCGAATTGCTCTCGCAGAAACCGGATTTCGCCGAACTGTTCGTGATGATCGGCCGTCTCGGTCGCTCGCTGCACGTGCATCTGCTGCTGGCCTCGCAGCGCCTGGAGGAGAACAAGCTGCGCGGCCTGGAATCGCACCTGTCCTACCGGATCGGTCTGCGCACCTTCTCGGCCAACGAATCGCGCGCGGTACTCGGCATCACCGACGCCTACCACCTGCCCAGCGTGCCCGGCGCGGGCTACCTGAAAAGCGATGCCTCCGAACCGCTTCGGTTCAACGCCAGTTACGTCTCGGGTTCCTATGTCGCGCCGGTCGGCACGGTCATCGACGACGACGGCGCGCCGGTCGGCGGGCAACGGCCCGTGGTGTTCACCGCGGCCCCCGTCGAAGCCGCCGAGCTCGAGCCGGAACACGACGAGACCGACCCGATCCTGCGCGGCCGGCCGGAACTCCCACCACCGCCCCCGCCCGGTGGTCAGAGCGCCGAGGAGGGTATCCCGGATTCGTTGCTCGACGTGGTGGTCAAGCGGCTGACCGGGCACGGCAGGCCCGCCCACGAAGTGTGGCTGCCACCGCTGGAGGAATCGCCGACCGCCGACATGTTGCTGCCCGACCCCGACTGGCGATCGCCGGTGAACCGGCACGGTCAGCTGTGGATGCCGATCGGTGTCATCGACAAGCCCTACGAGCAGCGCCGCGACGTGCTCACCATCAATCTCGCGGGCGCACAGGGCAATGTCGCGGTGGTCGGTGGCCCGCAGTCGGGCAAGTCGACCACCTTGCGCACGATCATCCTGGCCGCGGCCGCCACGCACACGCCCGAGCAGGTGCAGTTCTACTGCCTCGACTTCGGTGGCGGCAGCATGGCCGGTCTGGTCGGGATCCCGCACGTCGGTTCGGTTGCCGGTCGTCTCGACGGCGATCGGGTCCGGCGCACCATCGCCGAGCTCACCACCCTCATGCGGCAGCGCGAGGAACGATTCGCCGAGCTCGGCATCGAATCCATGGCCGAGTTCCGCCGGCGCAAGTTCTCCGCGCTCGAGGCGCGACAGATCAACGGGACCACCGCCGCACCGGGCGACCTGCTCGCCGCCGACCAGTTCGGTGACGTGTTCCTGGTGATCGACGGCTGGGGCGCCATCCGCGAGGAATTCGACATCCTCGAACCGCTGATCAATGCCATTGCCACCCAGGGTCTTTCCTTCGGCGTCCACCTGATGATCGGCGCCTCGCGCTGGGCCGAGATCCGGCCGGTGGTCAAGGACCAGGTCGGTACCAGGCTGGAGCTGCGCCTGGGCGACCCCGGTGACTCGGAGATGAATCGCCGCACCGCGCACCAGGTTCCGGTCGGCAGGCCGGGCCGGGGTCTCACCCGCGAACAGTTGCACATGCTGATCGCGTTGCCCCGCCTGGATTCGGACTCCGATCCGTCCACGGTCGCCGACGGTGTCACCAGGGCGCGCGAAGAGCTCATCGCGCTGTATCCGGGCCGCCGTGCCCCGCAGGTGCGCATGCTGCCGCTGAGCTTCCCGCGCGACGAGGTCGTCGCCACCGCCAAGGGACAGGGCGTGAAGCTCGACCGCAGCAAGGTCGTCGTCGGTCTCGGCGAGTCCGAATTGCAGCCGCTGGTACTGGATTTCGGTCTCGAACCGCACTTCATGGCCTTCGCGGACGTGGAATGCGGCAAGACCACGCTGCTGCGCAACATCGTGATGAGCATCGCCGAACAGTCCGACGCGTCCGAGGCGCGGGTCATCCTGATCGACTACCGGCGCACCATGCTCGGTGTGCTCGAGGGCGATCAGCTGGCCGGATACTCGACCTCGTCACAGACCTGTGGGCCGATGATCGCCGAGGTCGCGGGATACCTGGCCAAGCGAATTCCCGGTTCCGACATCACCCAGCAGCAACTGCGCGAACGCAGCTGGTGGTCGGGCCCGGAGATCTATGTCGTCGTCGACGACTACGACATGGTGGTCACCGGATCGGTCAACCCCTTCGCCCCGCTGCTCGAATACCTGCCGCAGGCACGCGATATCGGCCTGCACCTGGTCGTCACCCGGCGCATCGGTGGCGCGTCGCGGGCGCTGTACGACCCGGTGCTCGGCGCGATGAAGAACCTGTCGGTGCAGACGCTGATCATGAGCGGTTCCCGGGACGAGGGAAAGCTGATCGGCGATGTCCGCCCGAGCAAGATGCCGCCCGGCCGAGGCACGCTGGTCTCCCGCAGCCAGGGCATCGAACTCGTGCACATCGCCGACCTGCCACCGCTGTAACCCCGCACTCAGCCGGGGAAGCGATCCATCAGCGGCAGTGCCGGGACGGAACGCCGGTGCGCCGGGCGGCGGACCGGTGAACCGCACCAGCTGTCGGTGCGGCGTTCGAACAGCGCGCAGGACGGGCCCCTCGCCAGTGGGTCGGCGATGCGGGCCAGGGTGAAGCCGGCGCGGCGGTAGTAGTCGTGGAGGTGGCGGTTGGCGGTCCAGGCATCGAGGCGGACCCAGTCCCGGTGCTTCTGGTCGGCCAGCCGGGCGGCGTGGGCGAGCATCCGGTGCCCCACCTGCAGACCCGCGAACCGCAGGTCGACGATCATGAAGTGCACGATCACCGACTCGGCCAGCTCCCACGTCGACCACAGGCCGGGATCGGCTCGCTGGTTGACCGTGATCGTCCCGGCGGGCTCACTGTCGACCTCCGCGATCCACGTCTCACCGCGATCCAGCGCCCGCCCGACCGCCCCGGCGAAGATCTCGATCGGTCGACCGCGTCCCGCCACCGTCCACTGATCCGACCCGCGTGCCGTCAGCCACGACGTGCGCTGCACGCGCAGGCGGCAGATCAGCGGCAGGTCGCCCAGGGTGGCCGGGCGCAGGCGCACCGCCGTCATGGCAGCGCGACGGCCAACCCGGGTGCGATGCCCAATGTGCGGGCGATGACGTCGGTGCCCGTGTTGTCGCCGAGCTGATAGGCCAGCTGGTTGCGGCCAGCCAGGGAACGGTGGCGGGTGGCGCGCGTGACGCGTTCGTGGTTGGCGCCGATGCGCAGATGGTCGAGCAGGACGGTGCCGGTGGCGACGCCGAGCACTGCCGCTTCTTCGGCGGTGGCGGCGCGCGCCAGCACGGTGTCGCGGTGGGCGGTCTCGCCGTAGCCGCGATCGGCCAGACGGCGGGTGGTGCCCTCGGGGATGTCGTGTGGCGAGTCGATGCCCGCGGCTTCGGCGAGGTCGCGGGGGTAGAAACTCACCTCCCACGACCACGGTTCGTTGTCCAGGTACTGCACCACCGTGCGCGCGAGCACCCAGGAATCGGCGGCGACACCGAGCCAGCGCGCGACTTCGGTGTTCGCGGGTTCCATCCTGGTGCTGAATTGCTTGGACGGTTCCCGGTTGGCCGCGCGCGCGATCTCCTCGAAGATGTCGTGTGCCGACCTGGGCCGATCGCGCCGGATGTGGTCGGTGACCACCGACTCCAGGACCTCCTGGTTGCGCACGATGGTGCCGCGGGAAGTTGCTGTGTAGACGAGATTTTCGGCGACGAGCACCTGAATCGCGTTGCGCGAGGTGGTGATCGAGACCTGCATCTGATCGGCGAGCTCGGAGTGGCTGGGTAACCGGTCGCCCGGTTTCCATGTGCCCGCGTGGATCTCCTCACGGAGGAGGTTCGCGATCCGGAGATAGGTCGGACCGTCCGCCATCATGCTCCTCGGTAGGTCGTGCAGGTAACGAAGTGTACTCGTATCGGTTACCTACGGCCGAGTAATGCTTGACAGAAAGCTTGCGAGGTTTATTGTAATGAACGTCCTGATCCGGTGCTCTGCGGCGATGACGGCGAGGCAACGTGGCTGGTTCGGAGAGTTCTACAGTTGTAATGGCTTTCCCCGACACAGTGCGGAGTGTCGATACCGCCGGGCTCCCGGCAGCTACCGGTCTGTTACCCCTCTCCGACATTCTCGTCCGGGCGTGTCGCGGACATCGGGTGGTCGGGGGACCGCTGCTGTGGTTCGCGCGTGATCTGGCCGTGCTGCACGAGAAACGGATCGTCGGGCGCGGGGGGCGAGTCGACACCGACCCGGTGGTCCTGCGCGAAATCGACTGCCGGCGTAGTGAACTGGTGCTGGCGATCGACGACTGGGTTTTGCGGGCCATCCCGCAGCACCGCCTCGGCGCCACGCTGCACACGGAGACCGTCGGCTCGGTCATCGACCGCATGGCCGAGGCTTCCGTGCGAGCGCACCACGCACTGATGACGCTGGCGGCCAACGACGAAATGCTGCACTGCGCGTGGCACCACCTGGCCGAACTGGCCGACGCCTACGACGATCTGGTGCGTGACGTACTGGCCGGGCGCAGGCGGCTGCCCGAGTGGTGAGCTGGCACCTCGACCGCACACCACGCCCCGCGGGGCGTGGTGTGCGGTGCGTGTCAGCCGAGTCGGTGGTGGTGGACGCCGAACTCGTCGGCCACCGTCGCCGCCAGTTCCACGTACGCGCGCTTGGTGGTCTTGTGCAAGCGGTGCAGGTCGATCTCGGCGCCCTCGGAGAGGTGCTCGTCGAACGGGATGATGTGAACGGCGCGGCAGCGGGACAGGAAGTACTCGCGCAGCTGCTGGACACCGACGTTCGGTGAGCCCTCGCGCGGGAGGTTGATCACGACCACCGCGTTGCGGACCAGATGGTCGTGGCCGTGCAGGGACAGCCAGTCCAGGGTCGCGGCGGCGCTGCGGGCGCCGTCGATGGCGGCCGAGGAGATGAGCACGAGCGAATGGGCGAGGTCGAGGACGCCGCTCATCGCCGAGTGCATCAGACCGGTGCCGCAGTCGGTGAGGATGATGTTGTAGAAGCGCTGCAGGATGCGGGCCACGGCCCGGTATTCCTCGTCGTTGAACGCCTCCGACGCAGCCGGATCACGCTCGCTGGCAAGGACTTCCAGGCGACTCGAGCCCTGGGAGGTGTGCCTGCGGACATCGGAGTAGCGCTGGATCGCCGGGTCGAGCAGCAGGTCGCGCACGGTCGAGCGGGTCTGGATGGCGACGCGCTGCGACAGGGTGCCGAAGTCGGGGTTGGCGTCGACGGCGATCACTCGGTCGCCGCGGATCGAGGCGAAGATCGAGCCGAGACCGGTGGTGGTGGTGGTCTTGCCGACGCCGCCCTTCAGCGAGAGGACCGCGATGCGGTAGTCGCCGCGCACAGGCTGGCGGATACGGGCCACGAGTTCCTGCAGACGCAGCTCCTCGGCGGACATCCCCGGGTTGATCGCACCGCCGGACACGTGATGCACGGCCTTGCGCCAACCACTGCCGGGAGCCTTCTTGGCGCGCTTGACCGGGACGTCGTCGAGCGAGGGCTGGTAGCCCTGTGGCTGTGCGCCCCAACCCGGTTGGCCGTAGGGCTGCTGGTGGCCCTGCTGGTAGTTGCCCGGCTGCTGGTACTGCTGCGGCGCGTTCGGCTGCTGGTACTGCTGTGCCGGTGTGCCGTCGGGCTGGTACTGCGGGCCGGGCCCGTTGGGCTGGTTGTACTGCTGCGCGGGCGTGCCGTCGGGCTGGTACTGCTGACCGAGGCCTTGCGGCTGCTGGTACTGCTGTGCCGACGTGCCGTCGGGCTGGTACTGCGGAACGGGCGTGCCGTCGGACTGGTACTGCGGGGCCGGACCGTTCGGCGGGAACTGTTGCTGCGCCCCCTGATTCGGCTGCTGATAGTGCGGAGCGGGGGAGCCGTCCGGCCGATACTGCTGCACGGGGGCGCCGTCGGGCTGCTGCGCGGGTGCGGCATCGGGCCGATACTGCGGTGCCGCGCCGTCGGGCCGCTGGGCGACGCCGTCGGGACCGTACGTGGGCAGACCGTCGGGCTGCTGGTGCTGGGCCGGGGTGCCGTCGGGGCGGGGATACGGCGACGCGGTGTCGGCCGCCTGCACGAATTCACCCGAGCGATACCCGGTCTGCGCGGCGCGTGCTTGTTCCGCGGGGTTCGTGCCACCCTGCCGATTCGCCTGCCCGTGCTCACCCGGCGCACTGCCTTGTAGCCGTGGATCATCGGACCGGTACACCTCGGTCCGCCCATCCGGCGCATGCGTCGGCGCGACCGGTGTCGGGTCACCGGGGACCGAGTTGTACTGCGTCGCGGGGTAAGCCGACGGCGGCACGCGCTCGCCCGATGCGTACGGCGACCGCTGCTCGGTAGCCGGCGGCTGTTGCGGAGCTACGGACTCGGCGGAGCTGTACGGCGACCCGTGTTGTGACGCGACCGCGTCCTCGTCGGGCGCGGACCGCCCGTCGGCCGAGTGGCGCGCACCGGTTGTCGGCGATTCGGTGGCCTCCGCAGCGGTTGTCGCTGGGGATGGTTCGGCCACCTCGGCCGCTGCGCGACGAGGCGGTGTGGCCTGCTCGGCTTCCTGGAACGACGACGGCGGGCGTGGTTCCACATCGGCGGACTGCGCGACCTCGCTGGGCGCGGGTGTCGACGGTGTTTCTGTGGCGTGTTGTTCGACCGCGTCCCGTGCGGTGACCGGCGATGGCGCATGGTCTGCCTGCCCGACCGCCTGGTCGGCGCCGATCGGCTGCGGTTCGGCGGCGACCAGGCTGGGTTCGGCGGTGGTCGGCTGCGGTTCGGCGGTGGTCGGCCGGGGTTCGGTGGTGGTGGTCGGCTGCGGCGGGACGGTCAGGCGCGGTGGGGCCTGGGTCGGACGCGCGGGCGGGTCCGGCAGCGGAGGGGGCGGGGGAAGGTCGGGGCGCTGCTGGTTCGGGCCGAGCGGGGTGAAGCCGGTCGACGGTGGCGCGGGCGTCCGGGTCGGGAGCGCGTTCGCGGCGTGGTCCACGGCCTCGCTGGTCGGCGCGGGTATTGCCGGGCCCGTGTGTGTGGGCACGCTGGTGGGCGACGGCGGGAGCGGAGGGGGTGTGCCGGTGGATGTCGGCGCGTGATCTGCCGGTGGCTGACTTGCCGACCACGGAGCCGCTGTCGACGCCTGACCGCCTGCCCACGGCGCCGGATCCGCGGCCGAGGGCCCCGGAATCGACGACGGACCGTTGGTGTCCGATCGCGGTGCCGGATCCGCCGATGACAACGGCGCGTTGACCGGGGGAGTCAGCGGGTTCGGGGCGGCCTGCCACCCGGCGTTCGGCTGTGGCCACCCGGCGTTCGGCTGTGCGGGCGCGGCCTGCTGGTATTGCGACGCGTCGCGGCCGGTCTGGGGTGCGGGCTGCTCGTAGGTGGGCTGCGGACGCGGTTGCTCGTCGCGGCGGGGCTGCTGGTGGGACGGGCCGGGGATCAGCGGGTCGGCGGGCTGCTGCGGGGTGGACCAGCCGGAACCGGAATGGTGGGTCGGCTCGGCGGGGCGGCGCTGGTCGACAGCCTCGCCCGGACGCGGGGTGGCTGCCTCTTCCTCGGATTCGCGATCCTTGCGGCGGCGCCTGCCCTTTTCCTTGCGCGGCGCGTCGTCACCGCGCCCGCCCATGAAGCGGCGGCGTTTGGGTGCGTCGTCGATCTCGTCGTCCTGGGGCAGGTTCTCGACCGGAGCCTCGTAACCGACCTGTGTGACGTCGCTCTCCGACAGCCACGGCGGCAGCATGGGGAGGCTGTCGTTGTTGCGGCTCACCGGCACGCCTCGCTCACCAGGGTCCCCCGATCTGATCGACCCACTTCTCCGACGCCGGTGAGTTTACGCGACAACCCCCACGGCGTGGTGGCCGCCCGGTGGCTAGACACCGTGCTCAGGGCGGCGCGCGCGCAGGCCTCCCGATTGTGCGGCACGGTGCCCGGTCAGGGTGTACGGTTCGGGGCACTTTTGCCTCTGGCCGCCCGGCCCGGTAAGCTTGAGCGGCGGTGCACCTATGCGCCGACTGTTCGCATGCATGTCGACGGGCTCTTGGTCGACGCTACACACGCGGACGGCCATCAAACTCAGGTTGAGCGTAACCGGGATCGCGGAGGATATGGCGAAGAAAGACGGGGCCATCGAGGTCGAGGGTCGAGTTGTCGAGCCGCTGCCCAATGCGATGTTCCGGATCGAGCTCGAGAACGGTCACAAGGTTCTCGCGCACATCAGCGGAAAGATGCGGCAGCACTACATTCGTATCCTTCCGGAAGACCGCGTGGTCGTCGAGCTGTCGCCGTACGACCTCTCACGCGGCCGGATTGTCTACCGCTACAAGTGATGCCTGACGGCGTCGCGAGCCTCACCGGCGCGCGGCGTCGCACAGCGTCCCGGCAACGGGACGCACACCAGACTTCCCCGGTCCTCTGGCTGGGGAAAAACTGTGTTCACACCACCTGTGTGGACCAATACAAGATTGGACTGACGTGAAGGTTAATCCGAGCGTCAAGAAGATCTGCGAGAAGTGCAAGGTGATCCGCCGTCATGGTCGGGTCATGGTGATCTGCGACAACCTGCGCCACAAGCAGCGTCAGGGCTGATACAGCCTCACCACCGGGCACCGATCGTCTGATCGGACTGACCGAAAGAAGCACTCCCAGTTCCAGCACGCACGCACTTGTGCGCGCCATCCACCGGCACGGAGGCCGGTGCCCCCACCTTTGTGAAGACGGGGGGACGGACGGGGAGCAGACCTCCGCAACCATTAAGGAACCTGCCACATGGCACGTCTGATGGGCGTTGATCTCCCGCGCGAAAAGCGCATGGAGATCGCGCTGACCTACATTTTCGGAATCGGGCGCACCCGCGCCACCCAGATCCTGGCCGAGACGGGCGTCAGCCCCGACCTGCGCTCCAAGGACCTGAACGACGACGACCTGGCGAAGCTCCGCGAGTACATCGAGGCTTCGGACTACAAGGTCGAAGGTGACCTGCGCCGCGAGGTTCAGGCCGATATTCGTCGCAAGATCGAGATCGGCTGCTACCAGGGCATCCGCCACCGTCGTGGCCTGCCCGTTCGTGGTCAGCGCACCAAGACCAACGCGCGTACGCGCAAGGGTCCGAAGAAGACCGTCGCCGGCAAGAAGAAGTAGGGATAGCGTATGCCTCCGAAGAGCCGGGCCGCTGGCCCGAAGAAGACTCAGAAGTCGCGTCGCCGGGATAAGAAGAACATCCCGCACGGCCACGCGCACATCAAGAGCACGTTCAACAACACCATCGTCTCGATCACCGACCCCGAGGGCAATGTCATCTCGTGGGCGTCGTCGGGTCACGTCGGTTTCAAGGGTTCGCGTAAGAGCACCCCGTTCGCCGCGCAGCTCGCTGCCGAGAACGCTGCCCGCAAGGCGCAGGAGAACGGCGTCAAGAAGGTCGACGTGTTCGTGAAGGGCCCGGGTTCGGGCCGCGAGACCGCGATCCGTTCGCTGCAGGCCGCCGGCCTGGAGGTCGGCTCGATCTCCGATGTCACTCCTCAGCCGCACAACGGCTGCCGTCCGCCCAAGCGGCGTCGCGTCTAATAGCGGGAAAGGAAAAAGCTCAAAATGGCACGTTATACAGGCCCCATCACCCGCAAGTCGCGTCGTCTGCGCGTCGACCTCGTCGGAGGCGACCAGGCGTTCGAGCGTCGTCCTTACCCGCCCGGCCAGCACGGCCGCGCGCGGATCAAGGAATCCGAGTACCTCATGCAGCTGCAGGAGAAGCAGAAGGCTCGCTTCTCGTACGGCGTCATGGAGAAGCAGTTCCGTCGTTACTACGAAGAGGCCAACCGCCTCAAGGGTAAGACCGGCGACAACCTGCTCCGTCTGCTCGAGTCGCGTCTGGACAACGTCGTGTACCGCGCCGGTCTGGCCCGTACCCGTCGTCAGGCCCGTCAGCTGGTCAGCCACGGTCACTTCATCGTCAACGGTGTCAAGGTGAACGTCCCCAGCTACCAGGTCTCCCAGTACGACATCATCGATGTCAAGGAGAAGTCGCTCCCGACGCTGCCGTTCCAGGTGGCTCGCGAGACCGTCGGCGACCGTCCGGTTCCCGGTTGGCTGCAGGTCGTCCCCGGCCGCCTGCGCATCCTGGTGCACCAGCTGCCCGAGCGCGCGCAGATCGATGTGCCGCTGCAGGAACAGCTCATCGTCGAGTACTACTCGAAGTAATCGCTTAACGGTGGGGGTCGCTACGCGGCGACCCCCGCAATCACTGACGAGGCATCAAATAGCGGATGCCCTGAACAGGAAGTAGATCCTCATGCTGATTTCCCAGCGTCCGACACTGACCGAAGAGGTTGTGGCGGAGAACCGCTCGAAGTTCACCATCGAACCCCTCGAGCCGGGCTTCGGTTACACCCTCGGCAACTCGCTGCGTCGTACCCTGCTGTCCTCCATCCCGGGGGCCGCGGTCACGAGCATCCGCATCGACGGCGTCCTGCACGAGTTCACCACCGTCCCCGGCGTGAAGGAAGATGTCACCGACATCATCCTGAACCTCAAGGGCCTGGTCGTGTCCTCCGAAGAGGACGAGCCGGTCACCATGTACGTGCGTAAGCAGGGCCCGGGCACCGTCACCGCCGGTGACATCGTTCCGCCTGCCGGCGTCATCGTGCACAACCCGGACATGCACATCGCCACCCTGAACGACAAGGGCAAGCTCGAGATCGAGCTCGTCGTCGAGCGGGGCCGCGGTTACGTGCCCGCCGTGCAGAACAAGGCGACCGGCGCGGAAATCGGCCGGATCCCGGTGGATTCGATCTACTCCCCGGTGCTCAAGGTGACCTACAAGGTCGAGGCCACCCGTGTCGAGCAGCGCACCGACTTCGACCGTCTCATCCTCGACGTGGAGACCAAGAACTCCATCACGGCTCGGGACGCGCTGGCTTCGGCCGGTAAGACCCTGGTCGAGCTCTTCGGCCTGGCCCGTGAGCTCAACGTCGAAGCCGAGGGCATCGAGATCGGCCCCAGCCCGGCCGAGGCAGACCACATCGCCTCGTTCGGTCTGCCGATCGAGGACCTGGACCTCACCGTCCGGTCCTACAACTGCCTCAAGCGCGAGGGTGTGCACACGGTGGGCGAGCTCGTTGCCCGCACCGAGTCGGACCTGCTCGACATCCGCAACTTCGGCCAGAAGTCCATCGACGAGGTGAAGGTCAAGCTGCACACGCTGGGCCTCTCGCTCAAGGACAGCCCGGCGTCGTTCGACCCGTCCTCCGTGGTGGGTTACGACGCGAGCACCGGAACGTGGAGCGACAGCGGCACGTTCAGTGATACCGACGGCGGCGAGCAGGACTACGCCGAAACCGAACAGCTTTAATACGCCCAGGAGAAACCCACAATGCCCAAGCCCAAGAAGGGCCGCCGGTTCGGCGGCTCGGCGTCGCACCAGAAGGCGATCTTCGCCAACCTGGCCACGGCGCTTTTCGAGCACGGTCGGATCACGACCACCGAGGCCAAGGCCAAGGCGGTGCGTCCCTACGCCGAGAAGATCATCACCAAGGCGAAGGGCGGCAGCCTTGCCGACCGTCGTGAGGTCATGAAGGACATCCGCAACAAGGACGTCGTGCACGTCCTGTTCGCGGACATCGGCCCCTCGTTCGAGGGTCGCGAGGGTGGCTACACCCGTATCACCAAGGCGCTGCCGCGCAAGGGTGACAACGCGCCGATGGCCATCATCGAACTCGTCCGCGAGAAGACCGTGACCAACGAGGCCGATCGGGCCCGTCGCGTCGCCGCTTCGCAGAAGACCGAAGAGGCCCCGGCCGCTGAGGTCGAGGAGACCGTCGCCGACGAGACCGTGGCTGACGCCCCGGCCGCCGACGAGGCCACCGAGGACAAGAAGGACGCCTGATTCTCAGGAGTTCTGCCGAGCCCGTCACCCTTCGTGGGTGGCGGGCTCGGTTCTTTTCCGCGTGCGAATTCAGGAGGATGGCATGACTCGGGTGCGGCTCGGGATCAGTTATGACGGCACCGATTTCACCGGCTGGGCACGGCAGCCGGGGTTGCGCACCGTGCAGGGCGTGCTGGAGGAGTCGCTGTCGAAGGTATTGCGTGAGCCGCTGCAGCTGACGGTCGCCGGCCGCACGGACGCGGGCGTGCACGCCGAGGGACAGGTCGCGCACTTCGACACCGAGTCCGAGTTCGACGCCGACAAGTTGCTGTACCGGATGGCCAAGTTCCTGCCCAAGGACGTGCGGATCACCGAAATCCGTACCGCTGTGCCCGAGTTCGACGCCCGCTTCTCCGCGATGCGCCGCCACTACGCCTACCGGCTCACCACCGCCCCCTACGGCGCCCAGCCGTTGCAGGCACGCGGGGTGGTGCCGTGCAAGCCCGGCGTAGAACTCGAGGCCATGCGCGCCGCTTCACGAAACCTGTTGGGCCTGCACAACTTCGCCGCCTTCTGCCGACGTCGCGAGGGCGCGACCACCATCCGCGAACTCCAGCGCTTCGACTGGGAACGTGACGGCGACCTGCTCACCGCCTACGTGAGCGCCGATGCCTTCTGCTGGTCGATGGTCCGCAGCCTCGTCGGCGCCGTCCTCGCGGTCGGCGAGGGCCGCCGCGCCCCCGAATGGACTACGTCCCTGCTCGCCGAGACGGCACGTTCCAGCTCGGTGACGGTAGCTCCCGCCCACGGTTTGAGCCTCATCGCCGTCGACTATCCGGCCGACGCCGACCTCGCCGCGCGTAATGCCCAAACCCGGGAATCCAGAACTGTGCCGGTGGCAGAGGGCGGTTGCTGCGGCGATTAATAGCCGTATCCGTTCACCGAATTCTGTGACACCTGAACTGTCGAGTGGCGATCCGATATTTGTTCGAGACTTTCCCTAGTCGAAGAAAGTAAGAAAATTTTCTTGTCTCGGCCGCCGAGTTGTGGTGGCGGCGCTCACGTTATCGGTGTGGTAATCGGGGGCGATGCTAGATTTCCCAGACGATGGATACTTCCTCGGTCACCGCATTCGGCGAGTGGCAGCGATCATGGCGGAGACACGAATGGCGTCAGCTGAATTCGGGGCGAGCGTGCGCCCTGTCGCGGTGGAATAGCGACGTCGGGCGATGACATCGTTCGAAGGATTTCCCGAGATCTGCTCGACCGCGGAGATCGCGCCGCCGGATGCTTTCGCGCACTGGGAACAGCTGGTCGCCGGCGCGATCACCGAGGTGTCGATCGCGCCCACTGTGTCGCGCGCGTTCGAGGGGCGGATCAGGTCGGCCGATTTCGGGGACATCTCTGTAGGCACCGTGGTGGCCGAGGGTCACGAATTGCGCCGCACGCGCAGGCATATCGCCAGGGCCGACGATTTCCACGTCATCGGTAGCGTGGTGCTCGCCGGCCACGCCCAGGTGGAGCACGCGGGCAACCGCGTCGAGCTGGCACCGGGCGCGATGATCTTCTACGACACCGAACAGCCGATTCGGTGGCGCTCGGAGGGCCTGATCGAGGATCTCACGGTCCGGGTGCCCCGGCAGCAGGTCGTCGACTACCTGGGTATCCGTGCTGATCTGCTGCCTGCCGGGATGGTGATCGGGGAAGGGGGCGTCGGGTTGATGCTCGCCAGATTCTTCCGCCAGGTCGCCCAGCTGCACAGCACCGATCCGGCGTCGGCGGCGGTGCTCGCGGGCAGCGGTATCGACCTCCTCGGTGCGGCGGCCACCATCGCGGCGGGCGAGCGGCCCGGCCGGGCGCAGATCGCGGCGGTGAACGGGCAGCAGGTGCTGGACTATCTGCGCGCCCATTTCACCGACCCCGAACTGACGATCGAACGGATCGCGGACGGCTGCCGGGTGTCGCGGCGCACGCTCTATCGGGTGGTCGCGGAATTCGAGGGCGGGCTCGGGGCGGTCCTGCGCGGAATGCGGTTGGAGCGGGCGCGGGTGTTGCTCGTGGCGAGCGACTTCCGTTCGATCGCCGCGGTGGCGACCGCATCGGGATTCGCCACCGAGCGGCAGTTCTATCGTGCGTTCCACGCGGCGACGGGTATGACGCCGGGTGAGTACCGAGTAGTAGCTCGTTCCGGCGCCGATATCGGCTGACGATTGCCGTCAAGCCGGGTTAGGTGATGTGCCTCACATGGATGTTTCATATTGAAAGACCCGGGTCGGTTATCCGCTGGAATCGACAGTGCTAGACGCATTTCCGATGTCGGCAAACCATCCCATTCGGAAACAACTGATGGAAATTGGACGGTTGATCTGGCAGGCTCGGCCACGGGCGAGCCCGACGATTGTGCGACGCCAACTGTTTGCTGTTCGACTCGGATAGGAAGCGAGGTGGTTGGCATGGAGATCGCGCAGACGCGCGCCGGAGCACGCGAATCGTTTGCCGAATGGGAGTCGCTGCTGTCGGAGAGTTACGTCCCGCTGATGGCGGATCCGAGCGGTGACGGCACCTTCCACGGCCGCATCGAGCGCAGCAGTCACCCCGGCTTCGATCTGTCGACGGTCCGCGCGAGCGGCCAGCGCATCCGCCGCACCCCGCGCGGAATCGCGAAGACCGACGGTGAATTCCTCCTGGTCTCCATCCTGACCGAAGGTTCCGGACTGCTGCACCAAGACGATCGAGTCGCCTTGGTCCGCCCCGGCGACATGGTCTTCTACGACACCTCGCGCCCATACCACTGGGACCTGGAGGGTCCGTGGGCGCAAGTCGTGGTCCAGACGCCACTCGAGGTCCTGCGTCAGCAGCTCGGCCCGGGTGGATCCCCGTTGCCGACCGCGGTGACGGTCACCGCCGACAGCGCGGGTGGGGCGGTCGCCGGCTTCTTTCGCGATCTGGCCCGCATCCAGCAGAGCGCTCCCGGCCATGCGACTGTCCTGGCCGACAACGGGGTCAAACTGCTCGCCTCCGCGGTCCGGCTGGCCTCGGGGGAGATCCCGTCGGGTCAGCCCGCGCAGGCGCTGTCCCGCGAGCAGGTGCTGTCCTTCATGCGGACCCGGTGCGCCGACCCTGGCCTGACCATCGACGACATCGCCCGTGCCTGTCTGGTGTCGCGTCGAACGCTGTACCGGCTCTTCGGTGATGTGGAAGACGGACTCAGCGCCGTGCTGCGGCGTATGCGGGTGGAATGCGCGCGCACCCTGCTCACCCGCGACCCCGGCCGCGCGACCGCGACGGTCGCGCTCGCGTCCGGCTTCGCCTCCGAGCGACACTTCTTCCGGGCCTTCCGGCTGGAGACGGGGATGACTCCCGGCGAATTCCGCATGCTCGCGTCGAGCGCGCTGTCTATCTGATACCGCTGTTCTCACGCGATATTCGGTAGACCTTCGGCGAAACTCATCGCAATCGGCGGATTGGCACAGACCGTCAGTCGGCTGGCACGGGATGACAGTTTGTGTGGCGCCATTCTGCGAGAGAGTGAATTGAACACTCTTCACTGGTTGAGCGACAAGGGGGCACGATGAGTCGGGTACGCGTGGCAGCGGTGCAAGCCGAGCCGAAGTGGTTGAATCTTTCTGCCGGAGTCGAACAGACAATCGAATACATCGCGTCGGCCGAACGCGGCGGCGCGCAAGTGATTGCTTTTCCGGAGACATTCCTGCCCGGATTCCCGTGGTGGATGTGGCTCAATTCGGTCGATTGGGGCGAGGAATTCCTGGCCAGGTATCTGGCCAACGCGCTGACCGCCGACGGCCCCGAACTGCGCGCCATCGCCTACGCCGCCCGGCGCACGGGCGTGCACGTCTCGATCGGCTTCGCCGAGCGGGCCGGGCACGAGGTCTTCATGTCCCAGGCGCTGATCGATGCCGACGGCACCATCGCTGTCGCTCGCAAGGCGGAACCCACCGGGCTCGAGCGCACTGTCTTCAATGCCGCACCCGGTGGGGGACCGCTGGTTCGTGACACCGTGCACGGCCGGATCGGCGTACTCGGCGGCGCCGATCATCTCCGTGCCGACCTGCGTGGACAGATGCACGATCAGCGCGAGCAGCTCCACATCGCCGCGTGGTCGGGCTTCACCGTGTACTACGGGGAGGGCAAGGAATGGGGGCCCGATCTCAATACCGCCGCCAGTGTTCGCTACGCGATGGACGGATCGACCCATGTCATCGCGCCCGTCGCGGTCGTGCCGGTGGCAGGCTGGGAGGTCGTCGACGCGCGGATGCCGGAGCGGCGCCTGCTGCGTGGCGGTGGCGGGGTCTCGCGGATCTTCGGGCCCGGCGGACTCGAACTCGCCGCACCGCTGGCCGAAGGTGACGAGGGACTGCTCTACGCCGATCTAGATCTCGGCCGCACCGTGCGCCCGGCCACCGCGGCCGCGCCCCGCGGTGAGCGCCTGCCGCTCCGGGTACCGAGCGGTCGGATCGTGCGGCGTGAGCCGGTGCGCGTCGGCCTCACGGGGGCCTGAGACGACGGCCGCGAACCACAGTGCGACGAAGCCGGAGGTCATCGCAGCGGCACCGAGACATCGGCGCCCGCTTCACGGGTCAGCCGGGCGTTCACCTTGGCCAGTGCGGGCGTCGGGACGAATCCGCCGGCCAGCAACGCCTCACCCTGCCGGAACCAGGGCGCCTGGGCGAGCAGGCCGCTCGGCGCGTAGCCGAAGTAGGTGCCGAGTTCCTCCAGGTCGGAGGGGGAGGTCATCTTCATCAAGGCGAGGTTGTCGCACTGAGAGATGATGCCGGGGTGCACCTTCGACGGCCGCTGTGTCGACAGCAGCAACCACAGGCCGAATTTGCGCCCCTCGGCGGCGATCTGGATCAACCGCTCGCGCACCGCGACGGCCACCGGCGATTCGAGTCGGGGTGAGGCGAGGTTGTGCGCTTCGTCGATCACCAGCAGAACCGGGCGGCGTTCCTCGCGTTTGGCCCACAGATCGTCGAGCAGCGACAAGGCGACGACGAGTTGCTGTGCGGGCGTGGAGAATCCGCCGAGATCCAGGACTGTCACATCGGGGCGATCGGCGACGATCTCGGTGACCGCCTGGTCGGCTCCCGCCCAGACCTCCCAGTCGAGCAGCCCCAGATTCTCCACGCGCATCGCGAGCCGGCGGCGAGCCGTGTTCTCGACGGCGCGCAGGTTGTCCAGGACATCGTGGATTTCGCCGGACATCGCCGACGCCAGATGGATCAGTTCGTTGAACTCCTCCCTGTCGGCCACCGGATCCAGCTGCAGCACAGCGGCCTTCGAGGTCAAGGGCATGTCGATGAACTTCGCCCGCAGGCGACCGGGTGGTTCGGATTTCGGTCGCAGGACGCGGATGTCGCGCTCGCGCAGGGCCTGCGCGGTGGGGCCGGTGGCGCCGGGGATCACCTCGCCGATGCGGACGAAATCGGAATTCGGGTCGAAGATGACGATCGGCAGCGCGGTGTACGCGATCAGCTGCTCGAGGACGACGCCGAGAGCGTAGGTCTTGCCGGAACCGCTCTGTCCACACCAGAACGTGTGCCGGTTGAAACGGGTGGGGAGCAGTCGAGCGGGGCCGCCGGGCGCCGACAGACTCACGCCGACCTCGAGCTCGGCGCCGGTGATGTGGTGGAGCGCGGTGACGGTGTCGCGATCGGCGGGGCCGATCTCCCCGCCGTCGAACGCGTGACTGGCTCTGGTGTCGATC
The DNA here is from genome assembly GCF_042884695.1 of Nocardia sp. NPDC058114. NCBI lineage: Bacteria > Bacillati > Actinomycetota > Actinomycetes > Mycobacteriales > Nocardiaceae > Nocardia > Nocardia sp. NPDC058114. Next base: position 27,710 of record NZ_JBHVTK010000018.1, read on the forward strand.
CCGTCATCGGTGAGTTCGCCGATCAACCTGCCCCGCAACCCGACGGGCACGGTCGCCGTGCGCTCCTCGACCAGCCCGAGCTGCCTGCGCCCTGCGCAACTGACCACGATCAGGGATCCGGCGGGGAAGGGGCTGGCCGCGGCGTTCTCGACGACGAACGAGCGGCCGTCCTCGGAGCGCACGGACAGGACGGCGGATTCGGCAGACATGGACGTGTCCTCCCGGTGGCGCGTCGACGAGCATCCTGCTGGCAACCACCAGTAAACACGGCCCGGTCACGTCTTCCGGTACACCGCGCGCACGTGTGTCGGGTGCTGTCCGCGGCCCTCGTACCGGAGCGTGCTGAAAGAGGCTTGCGCAGAGAGATTTTACCTGGTCAAGACCGAATGTAAGTACATTTGCAATTGCATTCGAGGCGCGGAGCGGGGGTATTCTTCTGGGCGATGCCGCACGACGGCAGCATCTGATTCTCGTTTCCGGAGGTCGCCTGTGGCGAACGAAACGACGACGCTGGAGTTCTCGGCGCAGACACCGCGCAGTGCGGAGTTCGAGCAGTGGGAGGCGTTGATGACGAAGACGTATTTCCCACTCGCGCTCGATCCCACATTGGACGCGCCCACGTTCGGCAGGCTCACCAGCAGTGCCTTGCCCGGTGTCGCCGACTTCTCGCTGACCGCGCTCGCGGGTGGGAATCAGGAATTCCGGCGCACCAAGACGCATGTGGCGTGTGCCGACGAGGAATACCTGCTTGTCAGCATTCAGGTCGCCGGTCATGCCCGACTCACCCAAGACGGCCGCTCGGTGCTACTGAGGCCGGGCGAGATGACGTTCCTCGACACCGCGCGGCCCTCGCTCTGGCACGACAGCGTGTCCTACGAGCAGGTGCTCGTGCGAGTGCCCACGCGACTGCTCCGCCTGCAGCCGGGTCTCGCCGAGGTCCGCATACCGACCGCCACCGCGATTGCTCCGGACAGCCCGGCGGGTGTGGTGGCCACCTACTTTCGTGAGCTCGCCCGGGTCCGCGCGCAATCGCCCGCACAGGCCGACATCCTGGCCAGGAGTGCGCTCGACCTCCTCGGCTCGGCGGTGCTGCTCGCCGCGGGGAGCGAGCCTGTCGAGGCCCCTGCCGACGCGCTCAGTCGCGAACACGTCATGGTCTACCTCCGAAAGCGGTGCACCGACCCGGAATTGACCGTCGACGAGGTGGCCGCGGCCTGTCACATCTCGCGCCGCACGCTGTTCCGAATCTTCGACGGCACTGGCGACAGCCTCAGCACCACCCTGCGCAGATTGCGGATCATGCATGCGCGCAAGCTGCTGGCCCGCACGAGAAGCCATCCGCCCGCAGCGGTCGCTTACGCCTCGGGATTCGCCTCCGAACGGCACTTCTATCGGGTGTTCCAGCAGGAGACCGGGATGACGCCCGGTGAATATCGGCAGTCACACATCGGCTGATCAACGTGGCACTGATTGTCAGAGGCTTGGCGCGGGAGGACTGCCGGCACGATCGTTCTCGCAGCACACTGGATTTCGTTGGACCAGTGCGGTACGAGGAGCGATCACGATGTCGATTCGGATCAGGGCGGCAGCGGTGCAGGCCGAGCCCGCGTGGCTGCATCTGCCCGCGGGCGCAGACGATCGGCTTCATCGAGGATGCCGGGGCCGGTGGAGCACAGCTCGTCGTGGTGGCGATGGCTGAAGTCGGTCGACCGGGGGTCCGAGTTCCAGTGACGCCACTGGAACGTGAAGTCTTTGCCGACGGTGTGGCGCCGTCGGCGGTTTACCACACCGAACTGGGCCGGGTCGGCGTCCTGGGGGAGCCGACCATGTGTGCCCGGACCGGCGCGTGGACCTGTGGCGGGAGCAGGTCCACGTCGCCGCGTTCTCCGGATTCACCGTGTATCGCCAGGTCGGTGACGACATCGTGGTCGCGGCGAACAGTACGGCTCGCGGGCTCACTGGTGATTTCGTGAGCCGGTCAGGACCTGACCAACCGGGCGATGGCGTCGGTGGCCTCTTTGATCTTGGCTTCGGCCTCGGGTCCACCGGCGATCGCCGCGTCGACGACGCAGTGTGAGATGTGATCCTCGAGCAGCCCCATCGCGACGGCCTGTAGTGCCTTGGTCATGGCGGAGACCTGGGTGAGGATGTCGATGCAGTACTTTTCCTCTTCGACCATGCGCTGGAGGCCGCGCGACTGACCTTCGATGCGGCGCAGTCGCTTGAGGTAGTCGTCCTTGGCGGTGATGTAGCCGTGGCCTGCGTGGCCCGCGTGCTCGTCGCCGGTCGCGGTGTCGGGGGTGGGTGTTGTCACCGTGGTCTCCTCGCCTGCCTGGTAGCTCGCGTGGCGAACTAATACCCCCCTAGGGTACAGTTTCGCGGTCGAAATGTCAGATGACAGGTCCCCGGTGCTGCGCGCGGTCGGCCCGGGCGGAAGAATCGGCGCTATGAGTTCGCTTCCCCGGCCCGCACTCGCCGTCATCGGCGGCAGCGGTTTCTATGACTTCTTCGACCACGACGCGGTGCACGTCGAGGTCGACACACCGTATGGCGCGCCGAGTGCGCCGGTCGCGATCGGGGAGGTCGAGGGCCGCGCCGTCGCCTTCCTGCCCCGGCACGGCAAGCAGCACGAGTTCGCGCCGCACACCCTGCCCTACCAGGCGAACATGTGGGCGCTGCGTTCGCTCGGGGTGCGCCGGGTGTTCGCGCCGTGCGCGGTCGGCAGCCTGCGCGCCGATTGGGGTCCCGGCACCGTGGCGGTGCCGGATCAGCTCGTCGATCGGACCTCGGGTCGCCCGCAGACCTACTTCGACGGCGGCGGTGTCCACGTCTCCTTCGCCGATCCCTACTGCGATGATCTGCGCGCCGCCGCGGTGAAGTCCGCCGGTGACCTCCGGGTCGAGGATTCCGGCACGATGGTCGTCGTTCAGGGCCCGCGCTTCTCGACCCGCGCCGAGAGCCGCTGGTTCGCCGGGCAGGGCTGGGACCTGGTCAACATGACCGGTCATCCCGAGGCCGTTCTCGCTCGCGAACTCGAAATGTGCTACGCGGCAGTCGCTCTCGTCACCGACTTGGATGCCGGTCTGGAAGAGGGCGACGGTGTGCACGCCGTCGATGTGTTCGCCGAATTCAAGAAGAACCTCGGACCTTTCAAAGAGCTCATGCGACGTGCGGTCACCGCGGTCGACGACACCGGCACCTGCGAACGCTGCCGCGTGCACGCCGGGGTGTCGCTGCCCTTCGAACTGCCCTGATCACCCCGGCTGCGCGGTGACCTGCACCTGAGCGAGTAGGAAAGCAGGCGCCGCGCCGCCGCCGGGCAGCGGTGACACCTCGACGTCGACGGTGAGCCAGCCACCCGCCTCGGCGGCCAGCCGCAACCCGCTCAACCCGGCGCGCGTGGCCCCTGCCAGCACCTCGGCCCGCAGGGCGGCGATTCTGGGCCGGTCCTCGGGATGCGGGACGGTTCGCTCGTCGACTCCGCGCCATGTCAGCCCCGGCACCGGCTCGGTGACCCAGCGCACGGCGCGCACCTGGGCGGTGTCGACGATGACCAGGTACAGGCCCGGCTGGGACTCGCGCAGCAATTCCAGCGTCGCGGCCTCGAACGACTTGTGTTGCGGGGCGACACTGTCGGTGACATCGACGGACACGCCGCGCCACGCGAACCGCTGCTCGGCGTCGCCGTTGCGCGCGGCCACCAGCAGCGAACGCGGGCCGATCGTCGAATGCACGGTGGCAACGCCCGACCAGCGACTCCGAGGTTGCGAATGGTGCAGCGCGGCAACGAATTCCAGCGCGCGATCGAAACGCTCGACCCGCTCGAACGACTCGGCACCGCTGTATTCGACCGGGGCGGAACCGAAGTGAGATCCGAGCCCGGCAGGATGCATACGCACCACCCGGGCGTAGGCGTCGACCTGGAACGGGGCGACCCGAAGCTCGTCGGCCGGGACCTCCGGCCCCACCCACACCTTCACCGCATGCACGGACGAGTCCGGCCACAACACCGGCACGGCCCGAAACCGCAACTCCGACCAGGGATTGCGCGACCTGGGCAACACCTCCTCCACCGGCGCCCCGGTCTCGTGCGCGGCCGCGATCAACGGCTGCAACCGGGCCGGAACAGCCCGCTGATACGACGCCCACTCGCGCGGCGCGGTACCCGCGGTCAACATCGACCAATCCCGCGACGTCCCCAACGTCTCCACCAACTGCCAACGTCCGATAATCACGCGTGCGACCCCCTGCGCCCCATGAACGAAACCGACCGCCCTATCGTGCACGAGCCGGTCAGCGGCTCCGGTACCGGGGCATTTCGGGGTCGATAAGCTCGGCGGCATGAATGCACCGCTGCGGTTGGAGATCATCGTCGCCAGCACCCGGCCCGAACGATTCGCGCCCGTGGTGGCGGGCTGGCTGGTCACCGCGCTGGGGGAGCGGCCGGAATTCGAGGTGGGGGTGCTCGATCTGCGGGATCTGGCGTTGCCGGTGGACCTCACCGAGACGCCGGAGGTCGAGGCGTTCCGGGCCAGGTTGGCCGGTGCGGACGCGTTCGTCGCCGTCACCTCCGAGTACAACCACGGGTATCCGGCTTCGCTGAAGACCGCGCTCGACAGCGCCAAGCACGAGTGGCGGGCCAAGCCGATCGGGTTCGTGTCCTACGGCGGGTTGTCGGGTGGGTTGCGCGCGGTCGAGCAGTTGCGTCAGGTGGTCGCGGAACTGCACATGGTCTCGGTGCGCGAATCGGTGAGTTTCGCCCAGGCCAAACGCCGCTTCGACAAGGCAGGCATGACCGACGACGACGCCGCGATCGACGCATGCGACCGTATGTTGAACCAATTGGCCTGGTGGGGAACGACTTTGCGGGCAGCCCGCACGGTGGAACCCTATCCGGGCTGAGCCGGCGGTGACATCGCCCGCGTGGTGACGCGAGCTACGGCGAATCGATCAGGCCGACGCCATCGCACGCTGACCACGCGGCTGGCCGATGTAGGTCGACTCGCGCGGAATCGACACCAGCGTGAGGTTCACCCTGGTCGTTCCCGTACGCAGCACCACGCGGTTGCCGATCGCTCCCGGCTGGAAGATCTCCAGGTCGGGGCGAGAAGCGGGCCAGCCGTTCGGATCACCGGTGAGGTAGATCGTGGTGACACCGGCGTGCGGGGCGGGCGCGAGCACACCGTCCACCACCGTCGCGGTGAAACCCGCGTCGGACTGGTGTGTTTCGACGGCGATGGTCAGCCGCTCCGGATTGCCGACGGTGGTCACCAACTGCTCCCAGGCCTGCGCCCGGTCGGTGCGCACCAGCACCCGCTCGCCCACAGCGAGCGCGCGGAACACCAACTGCTGGGCCAGATACAGCTCACCGGCGACGTACACGGTGGAGATACCGGCGCCGACGATCCTGGTGGCGACGCCGTTGCCCTCGTCGTCGGAGCCCAGCAGCTGCCCGCACCCCGACGACGGAAGGTGCAGCGCGCCGATGACATCGATCGGGTACTCGATGGTCGGAATCGTGTCGTCGACACCGGGCACCGCGATCGGCAGGTGTGCCAGCAGCGCGTCGCGATGGCGTCCGCTCATCGACACCATGCCCTTGGACTTGGTCTTCTCGGGCAGCTCGCGCGCGGTCAATCGCCATGCGGCGCCGACACTCACGGATTCGGCGTCGCTACCGGGACGCAACCGCACAGCGACCGTCGTACCCCGCGACGGCGCGACCCACAGCTGGGCGAGCAGATCCGAACCCAGCTGCTTGGGATCCACCGCACTGCCGATGTTCACCGCGTTGCCGATCTCGGCGTACTTCCACCGCTGACTCAGCGTGCGCGGATCGAGACCCGCGGTGATCTGCTGTACGGCCTTGCGGATCTCGGGGGCGGTGAGGATGCGCGCGTTGCAGTCGGCGTCTTCGAGCGTGCGCATGATCCGCTGGGTGGCGATGGTGACCGAGCGGGAAGCGCCGTCGGTGCCCCCACCACGACGAGCCGTCGCATCCGGGCAGGCCACCGCGTCGAAGCTGATCGCGAGCCACACTGTGCGGTGCGCGGTCGCGGGCAGCGGGCCGAGCAGCGATTCGTAGATCGCGCCCGCGGGGGTGCCGGACCGGCTGCGGTGGCCGTGGCTGATGATGTCGATCCCGCTGAGCAGGATGTCGTGCTGGTTGAGGCACGCGGCCAGTTCGGGCAGCGGCAACAGGTGTGAGGCGTGCACGGCGGTGCGCGCGATACGGGTCAGCCCACCGCGCGGCGGCAGCACCTCGACGACGGTGACCACGCGGCTGCCGTCCCAGTACAGGCCGAGCGAGCGCCCGTCGGTGTCACGGAAGTCGACGGTGTCGCCGAGTGTGTAGTCGCGCTTGGCGGAATACCGGCGGATGGTCGAGATCCAATCGAGGATCGTGCGCTTGCCGATCGGGATCAGCGGCACCAGCGCCACCACGACGGCGATGGCGAGCGATATCAGCGCATCGATGCGGCAGATCAGCGCGACAACCCCCGCGATCAGGCCGAGGACCTGCGCAATGAGTAGGTGCGGCAGCGAAATCCGACCGAACAGCGGGCGCGGTCCCGCCCCGGTGAACTCAGCCATTCGTTCCTCCCCCAGGTACCCATTTGTCGATCGGCCGATGGCCGAATGCGAACAACTGCTGCCGGGAACTGTACTGTGTTGCCCGGACGAGAGCACTGTTCGGGGGAGGAACCATGCCTTCAAAACCCACAACGCGCTGGCAGGTCAGCGGATACCGCTTCCTGGTGCGGCGAATGGAGCACGCCCTGGTGCGCCGGGATGTGCGCATGCTGCACGACCCGATGCGCGCGCAGACCCGTGCCTACGTGGTCGGACTGGTGCTCGGCATCGTGGTCCTAGCAGGTTGTGGCGTGCTCGCGCTGCTGCGCCCGCAGGACAAGATCGGCGACAGCAAGATCCTGATCGCCAAGGAATCCGGCGGCGTCTACGTGGTCGTCGACAATGTGGTGCATCCCGCGCTGAACCTGGCCTCGGCCCGGTTGGCGGCCGGTGAGGCGTCCAAGGCGGCGATCGTCAAGGAGTCCGAGCTCGGGAAGAAGCCTCGCGGTCAGCTGATCGGTATTCCGGGCGCCCCGTCGTCGATCCTCTACGACAAGGGCGGCAAGGGCCGCACCTGGACGGTGTGCGATCAGCTCAAGTCCGACGGCACAGCGGATCTGACCACGTCGGTGCTGGCCGGCGACCCGAATCTCGGCGCCAAGGCATCGAAGGTGGATGCGGGCAAGGCCATGCTCGTGAAGGGCAAGGACGCCGTCTACCTGGTCTACGACGGCAAGCGTGCCCGCGTGAAGATGGACGATCCGGCCGTCACCCACGCGCTCGGGATCACCGGCGTGACTCCGCGTCCGATCAGCGAGGGCCTGCTCAACGCGATTCCCGAAGTGCTGCCCCTGATCACGCCGGTCATCGACAACCCCGGTGGCACACCGACTTACAACGTGAGCGGCCACAAGATCGGCGACGTGGTCCAGGTGTTCAACGAGCCCAACCAGAACTACGTGGTGCTCCAGAACGGACTGCAGGAGATTTCGGCGCTGACCGCCCAGATCATCCGCAACTTCTATCCGACCATGATGAACGGCACGACTATTCAGTCGACCGACCGCACCTACGCGACCATCGTCCAGACGTTGAAGGTGCAGGACTACCCGCGCGACCGGCCGACGCTGATCACCGCCAAGGACCAGCCGGTCAGCTGCATGTCGTGGAAGCCGATCGCGGGCGCCACCGACAACACCGACGCGACCGCACGCGCCGAGCTGACCTTGCTGACCGGCATCGATCTGCCGATCCCGGACAAGGCGAAGATGGTCGACCTCGCGCAGGCCGACGGCGCGGGCCCGAACGCGGACACCGTCTTCATTCCGCCGGCGTCCGGCGCCTACGTGCAGTCCACCGGCATCGAACCGAACAGCCGCCGCAAGGACAGCCTGTTCTACATCGCCGATACCGGCGTCCGCTTCGGCGTCAAGAACGCCGACGCGGTCAAGGCGCTCGGCCTGGAGGAAGTCAAGGCCGAACCGGCGCCGTGGCCGATCATCGGACTGCTCGCGGGTGGGCCGACGATGGGTCGGGAAGAGGCGATGGTCGCGCACGACGGTGTCGCGCCGGATCCGTCGCCCGCCAAAAAGCCTGTCGCCACGGTGAACTAGCCGGACGGGGTCGCCGACTTCGCGGAATCGGAGCGAAGTTCGGCGACCTCGGTCCGTAGGGCTCTGACCTCGTCGACCAGTTCGCGGAGCATGCTCTCGGCGCGGTCGGCGGCGTCGTCGACGGTCTTGAGTTGTTCGACGACCCAGCTGGTCATGGTGCCGATGGCGAAGGAGATCAGGCCGATGCCCAGCGTCATCAGCACCAGCGAGACCAGTCGGCCCTCGGTGGTCACCGGGTAGACGTCGCCGTAGCCGACCGTGGTCACCGAGACCGCCGACCACCACAGTGCGTCGCCGAAGGTCTCGATCTTGGAGTCGGGTGCGCCGTATTCGGCGTCGAAGAAGGCCAGACTCGACAGCAACAGGATCAGCAGGGAACTGGTGGCCACGAAGGTCACCAGGCGGGTGCGCGGGTGCGTCGCGCGGTTGAGAGCGTCGAGCAGCAGCAGCGAAGCACGGAGCAGCCGCAGCGGGCGAAACGGCGGCACGAGCACGACCAGCAGGTCGAGAGGATGCTTGCGGAGGAAGCGCAACCGGTCGCCCGAGAGCCGCAATCTGACCACGAAATCGACGAAGAACACCGCCCAGATCGCGATATCGGCCAGCACGAGACCGGTATCGAGGCGCGGTGACACATCGGTGTCGAGCACCCGCCACGCGTACATGACGACGAACACCACCGCGAGCGCCATCAACGGCAGATTGGTCGCGCGCTCCCACCGCTGCCTGCGGGTGAGTGGACGGTCGGTTGTTGACGAATTCATGCGGCTACCTGGGTCGACGGGCTCTGGCCCGCCGACCGTACCCTGCTCTTTGGTCGAGCAGGTCAGAGATCGTCGGCCGACATCCCGAATTTGCGCCGGATCGGGAACGACGCCAAGACGCCGAGGACCAGGATCAGGCCGATGGCGCCGGAACCGATCAGCGCCACGTTGCGCGCGGTGTTGTCCGCGGGCGGTGGCGGTGCGGGCACCGCGAGCTGCAGGCTGCGCGCCGGGCTGGCCTGCTTCGGCGGAAGTTCCCTCGGCACTTCGTTGGTCAGCGCCGCGACGGGATCCACTGCGCCGTAACCGATGTACGGATTCCAGCCCTCTGCCGGTGCGTGGGCCGTGGCCTGCAACCGCTGGATGACCTGCTTGGCGGTCAGGTCCGGGAACCTGTCGCGCACCAGTGCGGCGACGCCTGCGACGTACGGCGAAGCGAAACTTGTTCCGCTGTAGGCCATGTACTTGCCCTGGTTGTCGTACTTGCCGTCGGAGATGCCGGCGGTCCTGGCATCGAGGGACGTAATGCCTTCTCCCGGTGCGGCAATGCCGACCCACGGACCGGGCACGGTGAACGACGACGGTGCGCCGTTGGCGCCGATGGAGCCGACCGAGAGCACATATTCGTCGTACCAGGCGGGATTCACATAGGTGCGGATCGTGCTCCACAGATCCTGTGCGGGCTTGAGCGGGTCCGGCCCGGGATTGCCCGACTTGCAGGCGTTGTCGGAGTTACCCGCCGAGCTGACGATCACCACGTCCTTCTCCAGCGCCGCGTACCGCACGGCCGCGCCGAGCGCGCCGAACGCCGCTTCGTTGGCCGGGGAACCGCTGTTGCAGGCGACGAGCGAGATGTTGATCACGCGGGCGCCGAAGTCGGCCGCCCGCCGGATCGCGCTCGCGAGTGAGGAGACCTTGCCGTAGCCCTCGGGGAAATCGTCGGGCCCCTTGTTCCGGCCCGCGCCCTCGGACTGATAGAGGGAGCTGGTCTGGCGAATGCTGAGGATGCGGGCCTCGGGCGCGACACCGGAGAAACCCTGGTTGTCGATCTTGGTCGCACCGATGATCCCGGCGACAACGGTGCCGTGCACGTCGCAGTCCTCGGTCCCGTTGCCGCCCGCGGCCACGTAGTCACCGCCCGCCCACAGATCGGGCAGGCGGGGATGGGGCTCCACGCCGGTGTCGATCACCGCGACGAGTTGTCCTGCGCCACGCGAGAATTCCCACGCCCGCTCCAGATCGAGGGAACGCTGGCTGGGAGGAATCACCGCCGTCGCGGTACTCGCCTGGGTGCGGAAGCACAGTCCGTTGGTACCGCTGCCGCGCTCGGTCTTGTCCGGCGGCGCGGCGGGATCTCCCGCGGGCAGCAGTCCGGGGTCGATGGCCGGCGGCCGGTCCGCGTGCGCTGTGCCGTAGAGACCGAATCCGGCGTTCAGACCGACGACCAGAGCAACGGCCGTCAGTCGAAAGCCGAGCCTCACAGCCCGCGAACCAGCGAGTAGAGATCGGCGACCCAGAACACCAGCGGCAGCACCGCGGCGACGAACGCGTACTCGAGCAGTTCGACGGCCCGGCGCATCGGCGGCGTCGCGGACTGGTTCGGCACGATCAGGCCCATCACCAGCGCCGAGATCAGAATCACCAGCGCGGCACCGAAAACGACCAGCGGCTGGCGCATTTCGAGCGCGACGCCGACCAGCATTATCAGCACGATCGACGAGCCACCCGCGATCAGCACGATGGCCTGCTCGGCGCCCGCGTAGGTGCGGCTGCGGAACATCAGTACCACCGCGCACACCAGCGCGAGCGAGATGCCGGGCCAGTAGGGATCTTCGGAGCCCGCGTCGGTCGCCAGCAGCGCGCCGGCGACGGTGACCAGCGTGGTCGCGCTGACCAGGCCGGCGAGGTAGTTGCGGGCCCGTTCCGACCGCGCCCGCAGGGCGTCGAGAGTCGGCAGGGCGCGGTGGTCGTCCGGATCGTCCTCGGTCGGATCGATCGGGGTGCCGGGGGAGGGGACCGGCGGCAACGGCAATTTGGCCAGCAGCATCGAAACACGCGGCGCGAGTGAGAGTCCGGCCAGACCGAGCGCGGCGACGACCGCGCCGATCGCCTTGACCGGCTGATCGGCGAGCAGCCCCACCAAGGCCGCGGGCACGCCGAACACCGAGACGGTCGCCGCGCCGATGAACAGCGCGAGGCCGATGCCGGTGACGCGCCAGGCGAGTACCGCGATGGAACCGAGCAGCGCGAATCCGAGCAGCAGATGCGCCGCCCCGTAGTGATCGGGCACCAGCAGCATGCCGCCGGTGAACGCGGTCGGCAGCGCGCAGCCGGCGAGCACGAGCGCGGCCGAGGCGTCGCGGTACATGCGGCTCAGCACCGTGCCCGCCACCACGCAGAGGATCGCGACGAACAATGCGAGCGACCCGGAAACCCAGAACGGCAACGCATCCGGCGCGGCCAGCAGGCCGAAGCAGCCGACCAGCATGGTGAGCGCGGCGAGCACCGAACCGGTGACGCGGGCGGTCTTCGGCGTCCAGCTGCGGTAGTGCTCGGCGTCGGCGACCGCGACGTTGTACATGATGTCGTCGAACAGGGGCGTCGGCGCCGCGTGGGAGGCGCTCTCCAGCATCAGCAGTTCGCCGTCGCGTACGCCTTGTTCGCCGAGGCTCAGCGAGTTCGAGAACGGGGGGTGGCCGATGCGGGCGAGCACCCATTCGGCGGGTTCGTAGCGTTCGCCGTCGTTGTCGAAATCATTCGAGCGGCTGTGCTGCGCGACCATGTCGACCACGCTGGGGATGACGAGGGCGACCGGCACATCCACCGGAATAGCCATGTCTACCTGCGTGTGCTTGGCCAGGATGGTTACTCGGGCAAGGTCCGGCGCGCGCACGATGCCGCGCGCGGAGTCCTCTTCCACATGATCGAGTCGCGCGTGCGTCAAAACTCCCCCAGTTCCGTCTCTACCTCGTGTTTCCGCTCGACCGCTCACACGGTCGACAGTTTGCGGAACCCACCGTTCGGACAGCAGAATGCCTGACGAACCATACGACATGTCGGCCGCGACCTCTACACTGAGCCCGTCGCGACGACAGATGAGCGAGTAGTCAAGCAGGGGGAGTCTTCGACCATGAGCACCGTCAGGTTCCAGCGCCGTGCCCGGCGCGAGATGCCGCGTACACCCGGCGGCGAGGTCACGCTGCAGCCGCCGCCGGAGATCCCGCGGATCACCCCGGGCAACCTGCTCGCGAAGCTGATGCCCGTCGTCATGGTCGTCGGCATGGTCGGCATGATGGCGCTGATGTTCACCCAGGGCAGCGGCATGCTGTCCAACCCGATGTCGATGATGTTCCCGATGATGATGATCATGTCGATGGTCACCATGTTCGGACAGGGTGGTGGCAAGGGCGCCAAGGCCGCTGAGGCCAACGAGGACCGCAAGGACTATCTGCGCTACCTCGATCAGGTCCGTAAAGACGTCGACGAGACCGCCAAGCAGCAGCGCGCCGCCGTCGAGTGGAGCCACCCCGAGCCCGGCCTGATCTGGATGCTCGCGGGCACCAGCCGGATGTGGGAGCGCCGCTCCGGCGACAAGGATTTCTGCCACGCGCGCATCGGTCTCGGCGGCCAGCGTCTGGCGACCAGGCTGGTAGCCCCCGAAACCGGCCCCGTCGAAGAGCTGGAGCCCATCGCCGCGGTGTCGCTGCGCCGTTTCGTGCGCGCGCATTCCACGGTTCCCGATCTGCCCACCGCCATCGCGGTGAAGGGCTTCGGCACCGTCGCCCTCGACGGCGACCGCGCCCAAGCGCGCGACATGACGCGCGCGATGTTGTTGCAGCTGTGCATGTTCCAGGCGCCCGACCAGGTGCTCGTGGCCGTGGTCTGTGGCCCGGACACCGCCCGCGAGTGGGAGTGGACCAAGTGGCTCCCGCACACCCAGCACCCCGATTCCCAGGACGGCATCGGCACCCAGCGCATGTTCTACGGCTCCATCCGCGAGGCGATGAGCGGCCTGCATCCGCTGCTCGGCAACCGGGTCCGCTACTCGCGTAACCAGCCGAACAACCCGAACATGGTGCACGTGGTGATCGTCGTCGACGGTGGCCTGCTCGAGGCCGAGGACGACCAGCTGCGTGAGTCCGGGTACGAGGGCGTCACCATCATCGACCTGTGCAATTACGCACCGCGCCTTGCCGTTTCGCGCGGCATCAAGATGGTCGTCGAAGACGGCGAGTGCCTCGGCCGCGGCGCCACCGGCAACCAGGAACGCTTCGCCACCATCGACCGGGTCAGCGCCGAGCAGGCCCAGCAGCTGGCCCGCAGGCTCGCGCCCTACCGCGCGGCCACCCAGCGCAGCAGCGATGTCGAGACCGACGAGACCGAGACGATCTCCACCTGGTCGCAGCTGATGAACCTGGGCGATATCGGCAACTTCAACCCGGCCAGCGCCTGGCGTCCCCGCTACGGCCGCGAGCGTCTGCGCGTGCCGTTCGGCATCGGCGCCGACGGTGCACCGGTGGAGCTCGACATCAAGGAAGCCGCCGAGAACGGCATGGGCCCGCACGGCCTGTGCATCGGCGCGACCGGTTCCGGTAAGTCGGAATTCCTGCGCACCCTGGTGCTCAGCCTGCTCGCCACCCACTCGCCCGACCAGCTCAACCTGGTCCTCGTCGACTTCAAGGGTGGTGCGACGTTCCTCGGCCTGGACGGCGTTCCGCACGTCGCCGCGGTGATCACCAACCTCGAGGACGAAGCCGACCTCGTCGACCGTATGAAGGACGCGCTGGCGGGCGAGATGAACCGCCGCCAGGAAGTCCTGCGCCAGGCCGGTAACTTCGCCAACGTCTCCGAATACGAGAAGGCCCGCGCCGCCGGTGCCGACCTCGACCCGCTGCCCGCACTGTTCGTCGTGCTCGACGAGTTCTCCGAACTGCTCACCCAGCACCCCGACTTCGCCGAACTGTTCGTGATGATCGGCCGCCTGGGCCGCTCGCTGCAGGTCCACCTCCTGCTCGCCTCGCAGCGTCTGGAAGAGGGCAAGCTCAAGGGCCTGGAATCGCACCTGTCCTACCGCATCGGCCTGAAGACCTTCTCCGCCAACGAGTCCCGCCAGGTCCTCGGCGTCCCCGACGCCTACAACCTGCCGAGCACCCCCGGTGGCGGTTACCTGAAGTCCGACTCGGGTGAGATCCAGCGCTTCCAGGCCTCGTACGTGTCGGGTCCCTATGTCGGTGGCGGTTCGGCCCGCGAGGTCACCAGCGCCGGCATCGTCGGCGGCGAGATCGACGTCAACGCCCGGCCTTTCGCGGCGACCCACGTCGGCTTCCGCGCCGCCGATCGGGTTCCGCTGCCGGTGGAAGCCGAGTTCGAGCCGGAGCCGGTCGGCGACGACAACGAGCAGATGTCGAACCTGAACATGCTGGTCTCGCGCATCTCGGGCCACGGCCGACCTGCCCACGAGATCTGGTTGCCGCCGCTCGAGGAAGCGCCGACCATGGATCAGCTCGTGCCGCGCTCGATCCTCACCGGCGAATTCGCCGCGATCGCCACCCTGCGTGCCCCCATGGGCATCGTCGACCGCCCCTACGATCAGCGCCGCGACCCGTTCGTGGTCGACCTGTCCGGTTCGCGAGGCAATGTCGCGATCGTCGGCGGTCCGCAGTCGGGTAAGTCGACCGCCCTGCGTTCGATGATCATGGCGATGGCGTTGACCCACACCGCCGAGCAGGTGCAGTTCTACTGCCTCGACTTCGGTGGTGGCACGTTGACCAGCCTGCAGGGTCTGCCGCACGTCGGTTCGGTGGCAAGCCGCCTCGACGAGGACCAGGTCCGGCGCACCGTCGCCGAGATGACCACGATCGTTCGCACCCGTGAGGCGAAGTTCCGTCAGCTCGGCATCGAGTCGATGGTCGAGTTCCGTCGTCTGCGTTCGATGGACCCGGCGTCGAGCCCGGCTGCCCAGGGCGCGCACGAGGATCCGTTCGGTGACGTGTTCCTGGTGATCGATGGCTACGGCTCGATCCGCCAGGACTTCGACGCGCTCGAGCAGGTCATCATGAACCTTGCGGTGCAGGGTCTTTCGTATGGCGTGCACGTGGTGATCGCGCTCGCCCGCTGGGCGGAAGCCCGCCCCGCGCTCAAGGACCAGATCGGCACCCGCATCGAGCTGCGCCTCGGCGATCCGATGGATTCCGACCTCGGCCGCAAGTTCGCGTCGCTGGTTCCGCAGGGTCGTCCCGGCCGCGGTATGACCGCCGAGTGCCTGCACATGCTCACCGCGCTGCCGCGGATCGACGGCTCCGCCGATCCGTCCAATCTGGGCCAAGCGGTGTCGTCCGCGGTCGAGACGATCGCCCGGATGACGCCGGGCCGTCCCGCGCCGCAGGTCCGCATGCTGCCCGATCAGCTGCCCCGCGAACAGCTGCTGTACCTGGCGGGCAACTGGCCCTCGCGGGTCGATCCGGCGACCAAGTGCCTGCGAATCCCGATCGGTATCAACGAGGCCGAGCTCGCTCCGGTCTACATCGATTTCGCGGAAAGCCCGCACTTCATCATCATCGGCGACTCCGAGTCCGGTAAGACCACGCTGTTGCGCTCGATCATCGAGGGCATCGCCGCGTCGAACACCCCGAATGAGGCACGGTTCATCGTCGGCGACTACCGCCGCTCGATGCTGGGCATCATCCCCGAGGGTTACCAGGCCGGATACGGTTCCACCGCACCGCAATTCACCCAGAACATGGCCGACCTCGCGGCGTATGTCGCCAAGCGAACCCCCGGTCCCGAGGTGACGCCACAGCAGTTGCGTGAGCGTTCGTGGTGGACCGGTCCCGAGCTGTATGTGCTCGTCGACGACTACGACCTGGTGGCCACCTCGTCGGGCAACCCGGTCTCGGCACTCGTCGAGCATCTGCCGCACGCTCGCGACCTCGGCTTCCACCTGATCATCGCTCGCCGCTCCGGCGGAGCCAGCCGCGCCATGTACGAGGCGACGCTGGCCCGGATGAAGGACCTCGGTTCGGCCGCACTGGTGATGAGCTGCAGCAAAGACGAAGGCGTCATGGTCGGTACCACGCGTCCCGGCCCTAAACCCGCCGGGCGTGGCACCTTCGTCACGCGTAACACCGAGGGCCTGGTCCAGACCGCCTGGATGCCGCAACCGGAATGACCGTCGTCGAGCTCGTTGTCAGCGAAGCCAAAGTGTGGGCGCGTGGCGCCACCACCCACTGGGATGTCGCGCCGTCGGTTGTCTTGGGCAGCAACGGTTCCGATCTCGTCGTCGGTGAGCCGCTGACCCCGCCCACCCAGGCGGTGTCGGTGGTGCAGTACCTGGCCGGCGGTGTACTCGCGCTGCCACCTCGGATGCCGACGGTGGGCCAAGCCCTGTCCGCGCTGCTCGCGGCGATCATGGACACTCTGCGGGTGACGCCGCTGTGTGGGCAGATCGTCGTCGTGCATCCCACCTCGTGGGGGCAACCCGAACTCGATCTGTTCGGCACCGCCGCACAACAATTCACCCACGAGGTGACGTTCGAGGCCTGTGCACTGCGGGCCTCGGCCGTCGATGTCACCGCCAGTCGTAGCCGCCGCACCGCGATCATCGAGTTCGGCATGCTGTCGACCTCGGCTTCGTCGGTCACCTACGACACGTACGGCACCCACGTCGAGGCGGTCGAGGTCGAACCGAACCTGGCGGCCTCGGAACTCGCCGACGAGGAAGGCTTCGGCCGGCTCACGGCACTTCTCGGCCGGCTGCTCGCCGATCGCCCCGCCGACGTCGTCCAGGTGTTCGGTGCCACCGATCCGGCGGTACTGGCCTCGGTCACCGCAGCAGTCGAAAGTGCGTGCGGCGCAGGCGTTCCTGTCAGTCCGCTCACCGGAACAGACCTGGCGCGACCTACTCAGAAGACCCCCGCCTACACGCCGAACATCCCGCCCGCGGCCGAGTGGATGCAGCCCCTGCGTGAACGTGCCGCGGCGACCAACCCGGTCGATCGCCGCCCGCTCTACATCGGCGCCGCGGCTCTCGCCGCTGTCGTCGCAGCGGCAGCGATCGGTGGGTTCTTCCTGTTCGGATCCGGCGACCAACAGGCCACGGCCGCCGTCGCGACCACCTCGGCCCCCGTGGTGACGAGCGCAGCACCCCAGCCCACATCGGCGAAGCCGAAGCCGAAACCCACCACCGAGACGGTCGGCCGAGTCGTCATCGAGATCCCTGCGGGCTGGCACCGCACCACGGCCACCGAGGCCCGCGCCGACCTCGTCCCCGACGAGGCGGCCCGCCACCGCATCACCATCACCCAGAAGCCGGTCACCCCCGGTGCCGGCTACGACGAGGTCGCCGCCGACCTCAGCGCCCAAATCGCCAAAAAGCCCGCAGGCACCGTCACCCCGGTGCGCCGAGACGTAGTCTTCGCCGGCCGCCCCGGACTCTCCTACGAAGAGCGTCCCGCCGACGGGTCAACGGTTCGCTGGCAGGTCCTCGTCGAACGCGGAGTCCAGGTCAGCATCGGCTGCCAGTACGCCGAAAATGGTTGGGCCGGTGTGATGTCCGCCTGCGAGCAGGTCGTCGGAGGCGTCCACGTCGGGCCATGAGCCGCATCCTCTTCGCTGCGCTCCTGGCGTCCTGCACGCTGGCATGTACCCCGGCCGACCTGTCGACCTCCAGCACGCCCTCGTGCCCGACGGACGTTCCTTCGGCTACCACGGCCAACACCGCCGGCTTCACCATCCACGCCCCCAACTCCCGGGCTGGTCGACCCAGCCGGTCGAAGGTGGTGGTCTCGTCCTCCACCGTTTCGAGACCATCGAAGGCGCCGACCCACCCTTCGGCATGGCCACGGTCACCGTCACCACCTTCAGCCCCGCGAATACCGCCGACGCCGCGAGCAACACTCTTCAGATCCTGCGCCCCCACGAATCCGACTGGCACCGAACACGTTCCGAAGAGGTGCGGATCTGCGGCACCCCCGCCCACCTCACCGCCGGAACCACCGCCAACTCCCACCACGACTATCTGGAGTTCGCCTACCCGGTGGGCGACAAGTTCTACCCCATCCAAATAACCACCCAAACCCCCATCACCAACGTCCCCCGCTACCGCTCGGATCTGGACACGATCCTCAGCGGTGTGCGGATCAGCGGGTAGTAGTCATCTCACGACCAGGTAGCCCGGCCTGCTCGTGAGACAAGTCAGGCCCCGGCTGAGCCGGGGCCTGACTGGCATGGTGCTGGATCAGAACAGACCCGCGAGAGCGGTGTCGGTGCCCTGCAGATCCGAGTTGCCCTGGGCGACAAGCGTACCGGCGCCCTCGAGGGTCGTGTTCAGCTGCTGAACATGGGTGTTCCACTGGGTCTGCAGCTCGGTGAACGAGTCGTTCGCGTCACCCTTCCAGTTGTTGGTCACGAAGTCGGTGACCGTCTTGTGGAAGTCTTCCAGCAGGTTCATGACGTTGCGCGCTTCGGTAACGATCGCCTGGGCGCCGGCCTCGACTTCGCCGAAATTCGCGGAAATCCGAGTGGGGTCGTTGGCAGCCATCTGAGCTCCTATTCTGAGAGTTTGGTTCGAGGGTGAGTCAGAGCGCGGGCAGGTCGAGGCTGGAGACCTGAGCCTTCACCTGCTGGGCGAAGTCGGTGTCCTGCTCTTCGTACTGGGAACCGGCCTTGACCAGCTTCTCGGAGGTTTCGAGCAGCTTGTCGTTGAGCTTGTCGGCCTGGAAGTAGTAGCGCTCCATGAAGGAGTCGAACGCGGTGCGCGCTCCACCGCTCCACGTGGCGGTGGTCTGGTCTTCCTTGGCCTTGAGAGTGCGGATCGCCGTCATCAGGTCGAGGTGCCTCTGCTTGATGTCCTTCGCGAACTCGCCGATTTTCTCGTTGCTCGCGTCGAGCTGTCCTGCCATGTTGGCTTCCTTTCGGGTTCGATCCTGGCTGCTGCGGTCTGGGATCGTTTTCCCAGTTCATATACTTGGACGCTGCCCGACCTCGATCGGTTCCATCCAATTGCCAGAAAGTTTGGTTTCAGTGCAGACTCCGGTCGCGCGCACCTGCATGGTGCGGCGTTCGACCTGGTCAGCGGCCGGTTCCCGGTCGTACAAGCCGACGCGGACCGATCCCAGTAGCCAGCCCCTGCCCCCCTCCTCCCCCTGTGCTGACCGTTCGACGGTAAGTGGGCTGGCTCGCATCACCATACCGAAACGACAGGGATGACGCGATCACTCCATACATGTGCACTACTGACTGTTGGCGAGCACGGCGTACTGGGCTGCTGCGCGCTGTTGGGAGTCCTGCGGCTGAGTGCTCCACACCGTGCCGATGTAGTTGCGGTAGCGGACAACACAGAGGAAGTACTTAACCTTCGACCCTGGCTTGGGTTCGTCGGCACACTTCGAGTCAGGGACACCGGTCGGCGTCAGCGCAGGGTCCGGCTTGGCGGCAAGACCGGACCACAGGGCTTTCGCCGAGTCTTCGTCCTTACTGCGATAGATGATGGCCCCGTCGAGTAGCTGGCTCGAGCCGGTACCGAAACCTTGCGCAATCCCCTTGGTGTTGAAGCTGTAGGTTTGTCCGGAGTAGGCCTGACCCATCGTCACAAATTCGACGTTGCCGGCGGCGTACAGTTTCTTGGCAGCTTCGCGGTCGGTCTGCAAATGCAAGAAGCCCTGAACGGTGTTGGTGGCCAACCCTCCCAGCGCCGGAACTCCGAGCTTGTCCGGGTTCAGTACGCGACGCTTCATGTCTTCCGGATCGAGTTCAGTGCGCATGACCTCCTCGGGTGACAGCGGCGGGAGCGAGTCCAGCATGGGAAGTTGGGCGGTGTAGGTCTTCTCCACCAATGAGGTGAGCAGCGGCAGATCGGCGCTTGCCGTCGAAACGAAAACGCTCACCGTATAGTTGCCGTGCGCGGCGGTCGACCCGATTGTCGGCGTCCCAGGGCGCCAATGTGCGTACGCGGCAGGGTATTTGCCGATCGGAACCCGCTTGTTTTCCTCCGGATTGATCTCGAAGTCAACCGCTTCGAACTCGCGCGCGGCGGTATCCGCTGCATCGGTGCTCGGAAATTGGAGGACGGTAACGGTGAGCAAAGTTGCAGAGGCCGGAGACTTTTCGAAGGCTACGACCTCGGTATCGCTGCTGCCGGAGATGAATCCGAACTGCATCTTGTGCCGCTCGGCGACTCCACGGCTCGGTTCCGCCATGGATTGGGCGACATCCTCGGGCTTCAGAACTTCCTGGACGCCTGTCCCGTAGCGCAGCTTTGGATCGACGTCGTTGCCGATCACAACGTGATCGCTGAGGCGGGTGATGGCCAAGCTCTTTCCGCTTCGGACCGAGTGCGAGAATTTGTAGTACGAGTCGAGTGGCTCAGTAGGGTATTTTCCCACTTCGAGTTTACGGACATCGATTTCGCCTGCCGTCGAATCTCCCGTCACGGTCTGCCCGCACCCACTGACCGCAAGGACCGTCAGGGCGATCGCGACTTTTCTGATGCCTCTGATTTTCATCGCTATGTCTCCAAGTCCTCTTCTGGATCCCTACTTGGCCTTGGCGGCGAGCATGGCGTACTGGGCAGAGATTCGCTGCTGGGCATCGATCAGCTGGTTGGAGCGCGCTTCGATGACGTAGCGGCCGTAAGCGACGGTGCAGTGAAATCTCATTGTGAGGGAGTCTTTGACCTTCAGTTCGTTACACTGGGCTGCGGGTAAGCCTTTTGGTGAGCCTGCTGACCGTAGTTTCTTGTTCAGTGCACTGTGCTCATCGCTGAGGAGCTCTGCGCCCTTCTCGTCTTTGGTCTGATAGAGCTCGGTGGCATTGATGCCGAGCCATTCCACGCCAGCTGTTTCGAAGAGCTTCCTGTCGCTCTCCGGTGTGGTGGTGATGTGCAACGCGCCTTGTTGGTTGTAGATACCAGGGGGGTTCTTCTGTGATTCTTCGCCTTGGCGAGCAAGCGAATGTCCGAGAAGTTGATCGTGGTCGAGTTCCACGTCGGTCAATTTGCCGACAGCTGTTGGATCAAATTTGTCTACACGAGGCTGAATGGTCGACCAGTTCTTCGTTGCCATAGAAGTCATTGCACCGAGGTCGGTCGTCCCGACTTCGATTTTTGCGTAGTCTTTGATAGTGGTATATACGACGAGCTGCTTGTATGCCTTGAAGGTGAACAGTTCTTGTCGATCCGGCTGCCAGAATGCATGTTCATCGGCAAATCCGGGGATCTGAACAGCGACTCGACCTTCTTTTTTCGCACGTTGACTGCGTGCCAGCGCATCTGCCGCGGCGGATGCCGATGCCTCGCTGTCAAAAATCATCGCCGCGTTCGAAAGGGTCTCGGCGATGAGAATGTCGTCGTGTGATTGTGCCCAGCTGTAGAATCCGCCGACAAATCCGGGCGCGTCTTCCGCGAAGGTGTCACCGACCGTGTATATGCGCTCGATGAACCCGTAGACAGAGTTCGAATCCATCCCGGATTGATATTTGAATCTGCTGTCGACTTCGAATGGAGTGGGCAGATAGTTACCGAGGCGTTGGCCTTCGGTCAGACGAGCTCGGTCGATATTCTGTTTACCGATCGTGCGTGGAGCCGTCGCATAGCTTCCGATGTCGAGTGCCGAAATGTCGACAGGCGCAGGCTGTTCGACCTCAGGTGCCTCGTCCGAACTACATCCGGAAATTCCGAATGTAATCAGAGCAAGGCTCGCTGCCACAAATGTCGATGGTGCCCGCATTGATCCCCTCCAGTGGTCTATACGCAGGTGGAGGACATGCCAATCAGAGCTTGATCCCCCGGCGACGAGCGTGTTGGTCCCTAGCCGACCGTCAGCATCGCACGCGTCAACATAGCATCTCGAGCGGAGGGGAGACGACCCAGATCGTCGAGGCCTGGTTCACTTGATCCTGTTGCGCAGCACCGGCACCAGCTTCTGGATCAGCACTTGCTCGGAGTTCTCCGACCAGTTACGGATGGCGGATATGGTCGCTGGATCATCGACGGGGATGACGGTTGCCCTGGATCGCGCGAGATCGTCGGGCAGGCCCGAAAGCCCGCCACCACCAGCCTTTTCGTCGCTACGAACGGCAAGAATGTAGGTATTGTCGTCGGCTTTGACCCGATCGAATACGCCATCCATCGGGCGGGGCGACACTTCGTCGGCGCGCTTTGTGTACTCGAGGTTGTAGACGAAGCCGAGGTCCTGCAGAAACGTCGTCTGTGGAGTGGTGCCGAGATATATTGCCATTTCGCGGTTCGAGAGTACGTCGACCATAGTGATCGTTTTGCCGGCGAAGCCGGGGTTTTCAACGCGTGCTTTTTCCCGCGGAGTTTGCGCCGCAGACGGCGCGGCAGCGGACGTGGGCGAGGTTCCCGGGCTACCGCCCGAGTCGCTGGTCGCCCAGATGCCGACTCCGGCCGCCAACGCGACGACAACCGCCGCTGCCGCACCGATGAGCGCGAACCGCCTGCTCTTCGGGCGCTCGGGCTGAGCCGGTGGGGTCTGGTAGATGCCCGACGGCGCGGAATACGACGTGCGGGGATCGGTGTTCGGTCGCGGATCGGGCACCTGGATCGGGTACGTCGGCGAAGTGTTGTGGCCCGTCGGATTGAATCCGGGGACGAGCGCGTTCGATGCGGCATCGGTGAATTCGCGGCAGGTGGCGAAACGTTCGGCGGGGTTTTTGGCCATCGCGCGGGCGAAGACGTGGTCGATGGCGTGGGGGAGGCCGGGGCGGACTCGGGTTGCCTGGGGTGGGGGCTCGTGGAGGTGGCCCATCATGACCATGGCGGGTTGGGCTGCGGGATAAGGGTTTTGGCCGGTCAGGAGTTTGTAGAAGGCGCAGGCGAGGCTGTAGATGTCGGCGCGGTGGTCGAGGACGGCGCCGCTGAGTTGTTCCGGCGGGGCGTAGGCGATGGTGGCGAGGAAGCTGCCGGTCTGGGTGAGTTCGGTGGCGTCGTCGGTGGACTTCGCGACACCGAAGTCGGTGAGCAGGACGCGTTCCTCTTCGCCGTCGCTGCTCGACAGCAGGAAGTTGGCGGGCTTGACGTCGCGGTGCAGCAGGCCGCGGCGGTGGGCGTAGTCCAGGCCCTTGCCCACCTCGCTGGTGATGCGAAGGGCGCGCAGCGGGGTCATGGAGTGCGGGTCGCGGGCCAGTTCGGCAGCGGCGTCGGTGCCGTCCACGTACTGCATGGCGATCCACAGCTGGCCGTGCTCTTCACCGCGGTTGTAGACCGAGACGATGTTGTTGTGGTCGAGGCCGGCGGCGAGATTGGCCTCGCGCTCGAAGCGGGCACGGAACTCGGGGTCGCGGCTGAGTTCGGCGCTGAGCACCTTCAGGGCGTCCATCCGCGGCAGGCTGGGATGTTTGGCCAGGTAAACCGTGCCCATGCCGCCGGCACCGAGTACCCGCTGCACGCGGTACCCGCCGACGATGGTGCCGTGGCTCATCACCATCTTTTACGATCTCCTGACTCAATGCCGCACACTGCCGCTTTCCCGGCTGGAGCATATAGGACTCCGTAGGGGTCGGCCGGTGTGGGATTATCGGCTGTTGGCGAATAGTGCATATTGCGCGGCCGCACGTTGATGGGCATCCAAAAGCTGGTTGCCGCTGACTATTCCGACGTATTCGTTGTAGGCGAGGATGCAGCTGAAGCGTTTCGCCGCGCCGGTGCGTTTGTTCTCCACGCAGGCGGTGTCGGGGAGGTTGGGTGGGTTGGCGGCTTCGGTTTCTACCTGCCAGAGGAACATCTTCTCGGTGACCGCGCGGCGGGCGGTCTGCTCGTCGGGAGTGCGCACGGCGATCGAGCCCCAGGACAGGGCCACCTGCTGGGCGCTCATCTTGGTGAGCTGCTCGTCGATGTAGTGGCGATCGGTGGGGAGCTGGTCGCCCGCGTAGTGCAGGATGCCGTGTTTGCCGGTGACCACGTAGTAGCCCGAGCCCTCGGGGTTGGCCAGCTGGTCGGGGTTGAGGGTGCGCATCAGCAGGTGGTCGGGGTCCCACGGCAGCGTCATGACCTCTTCGTCGGTGAGCGGCGTGGTTTCGGCGAGTGCCGCGATCTGCTCGGTGAGGGCGTTCGCGGCGAGGGTGGTGAGCGCTTGCTGGTCGGGGGTAGGCACCGAGAGCAGGAAGGCGATCACGTACGGGCCGTGGGGGAGCACGGTGCGCAGGAAGGGTGAGTCGGGACGCCAATGCGACAGGGCCGCAGGGTGTCCGGGGATGGCAACGGGTTGGTTGCGGCCTTCCTTCATGGCGAAGTCGGTGTCGTAGAACTCTTTCGCGGCGGCGGTCGCGCGGTCCGCGTCGGGGAACTGCAGGACCATGGTGGTGGCGGTGAGTCTGTTGTCGGCCTTCTTCGTCGGCCAGTCACCGTAGGTTTCGACCCGCGAATCCTTGGCGGCGCCATTGGATTCGAAGCCGTAGAGCATCTTGTACTTCTTGGCGATCGCCGACATCGCCGGCTCGTCGCCGAGCGCGGAGGGCATCACGCCGGCGGAGACGGTGGTCGCGCGTTTGCCGTAGGTCATCTGGGCGTCGACGTCGCGGGAGTTGATCACATAGTCGGCGATCCGCATCGCCGCTACCTCGTACATCTCGTAGAACGGCGGGACCGGGTCGTCGTCGTGGGCGTTGACCGGCTCGGTCGGGTACGAGCCGACGTCGAGGCTGCGAACATCCATCTCGGCCGGCAGCGCCTGCCCGGACAGGGTGGAGCCGCACGCGGTCAGGACGGTGGCCAGCGCGGCGGCCAGCACGGCGGATCGGATTGTCATTTCGCGTTCACCAACAATGCGTACTGGGCCGAGATCCGCTGCTGGGCGTCGAGGAGCTGGTTCGACCAGACGTAGGCGGCGTAGCGGTCGTAGGACACCGCGCAATAGAAGCGGATCGCGATCCGTTGTTTCCTGCCGATGTATTCCTTGCACTGGGCGCTCGGCAGGTTCTTCGGTGCGGCGGAGGCGGTGAATTTGCGGGTGACGCCGCCGAGCTCGTCGCGGACACCCTGGGCGCCGGCGATGTCGCGGGCGCGGTAGACCTCGGCGCCGTCGTTGGCGTAGAGGTCGATGCCGTAGTCGTCGATCATCTTCGCGGCGCTCACCGGGTCGGAGAGGAAGTGGCGGGCGGTGCGGCCCGCGTAGACGCCGGGTGGGTTGATCCAGGAATCCTCGCGGGGGCGGGGCGCGGTGCGGCCGAGCATCCCGTCGCGATCGCGCTGCAGGGTCATCAGTTCGGTGCTGGGGGTGGGGGTGAATTTCGCGACGGCGGGGACGATGGTGTCGAGGCTCTTGCGGGTGAGGTCGAGCAGCGCTTGCTTGTCGACCTTCTCCAGCCAGATCTTCAGGTAGTCGTAGAACCAGGTGTAGATCACCAGATGACCGGTGGCGAACCAGGACCCGATCGACTGCTGATCGGGCTGCCAGTGCGCGATCGCCGCGGGATAACCGGGAATCTCGATGCGCTGGTTGTTCGGGGCGTAGCCGAAATCGAGTTTCTCCAGCTCGGCCGCGGCGGTGGTGGCCTTCTGCGCGTCGGGGAAGATCATCACCGCGTTCACCATGTCCAGGCCCATGTTGCTGGGCTTCGTCTCCGCCGAGCTCACGAATCCGCCGATGAAATCGGGGGCGACCTCGGCGAACCGGTCGACGGCCATGATCTTGCCGAGCGCGGCTTCGGCGTCGAGGAACACCGACGCGATCGACGGATTGGTGTGGATGAATCGTGGATCGATATCGGCGGGCGTCGGTACGAAGTCGCCGAGGCGTTCGGCCTCGATGAAGCGGCCCTGGTCCAGGTTCGCGACCGTCCCGACCTGGCGGGGCTGGGTCGGATAGTTGCCGACGTCGAGAGTGGCGAGGTCCACCGGGGCGTCGGTGGCGGCGATCTCGTCGGGACCACCGCAGGCCGTGACGACAGTGGTCAACAGTGCGGTCGCCAGGACACAGACGACTTTGGTGGCTCGCAACTCATTTCCTCCCCGAAACGATCGTCGGCGAGATCCTACGTCACCGCAATCGAGGAGTGGGGCCGAGCGAACTCACAAGCTGTTGGCCAGCAGGGCGTACTGGGCGGTGATTTTCTGGCGGACCTCGGGCTCACCGTCGGCGCTGACCATGGCCAGATAGCGCTTGTAGGCGACATAGCAGCGGTAGACGTAGTCGTCTTCTTTGTTGCCGTTGTCGTTGAGTTTCAGGCAGGTCGCGGTGGGGACGTCGGCGGGGGCGGTGATCGGGTCGTAGTGGCCCGCCGAATCGATCAGGCCCTGCATGAGCGATTGCGCGGCGGACTGGTCGCGTACCCGCGTGACGGAGCCGCCCTCGACCACCGCGTGGGCTTCCACTCCTGTTGCGTCGACCAGGTTCTGGCGGGTGGTGAGGTTGGCTGCCTTGTTGACGAGATGCTCAGGAGCATAGGAGGCGAACGAGTACTGGCCGGGGCGCATGGCGGCGCGGTCGTCGACGACCGCACGGGCCAGGAGTCCGGCGGGGTCTACCGGGAGGTCGGAGATCTTCTCGGTGGGCGTGGGGTCGAACTTCGCGAGCTGGGCGAGTTCGGCGGCGAGATTCTTGTCGACCCAGGAAGTGAGGTCGGTCGCGTCGGCCCGTGGCCGCTGGATGAACAGCGAGATCACGAACTCTTCGTGGGCGAGGAAGGCGCCGATGGTGGGCACGCCGGGGCGCCAATGCAGGTAGGCGTCAGGGTATTCGGTGGAGGCGAGTTTGCGGTTGTCGGGGGAGACGGCCAGGTCGACGTCCTCGAGTTCCCGCGCGGCGAGGGTGGCGGCCGCCGCGGTGGGGAAGCGGAACAGCGCTGTGGTCAGCGCGGTCGCGTCGGGACCGGGACGGGTCTGGCCGTCGGGATCTGCCTTGTCGGCGCCGAGCGCGACATAGCCGGTGACGAACTTGCGGTTCTCCAGAACAGGTTTGGAGACGTTGGCGACGAAATCCAGCGCGCGTTCGATATCGGGGACGATCACGCCGCCGCGTCCGTGCGAGAGCGACGGATCGATCCGCACCGCGGGCACCACGGCGGCCGACATCCGCGCACCCTCGACGATCGCGCCTCTGTCGCCCGCGGTGTCGGTGTAGCCGTGCCGGTCGGTGGCGAAGGTCCCGGTCTCCAGGCCGCGCACATCGGGCTCACCGGCGACGGCTGTGCCGTTGACGGCACAGCCGGACAGGACGATCAGAGCCCCACCCCAGGCGAGCGCGATGCGAATTCTGGTCGAATCGATCATCAGGTTCCCCTCGATGTTCCTCCCGCGACACCTATGAAGTTACCGGACCTACCCCGCCCAGGGGGACCTGATCGGGGTGCTTGCCATAGTCTGGATGACATGGCGACCCCCCTGCTGTGCAGTTCCGGTGGAGGCCGATACCTGTGAGGGATCGGCAGGTCGAAGTGGTGCTCGGAAGTCACGCGGTCGCACGGGTCGCGGGCGCGGTGATCGTGGTCGCGCATCGCGGACAGGGCAAGCTCACGCCCGGCGATACCGCGGCGATCGCGCTGGAATCGCTGGCGGAGTTGGTGCGTGACGCGCACGAGCAGGCGCCGTCGGGGCCGGGTTCGGTGGTGGCGCGCGAGGCGACGCGGTGGCTCATGAAGTACGCCGAGCAGATCTCGCCGGGCGTGCCGATCGATTTCGGGGTGCTCTCGGCCGCCGACAACGGTGGCGTGGCGATCTTCCTGCACGGTTCGGTGACGGCGGTGCTCGCCGACGACCACGGCCCGGAGTACTACCGCGGTAGTGACGCGGCGTTCACCGTCGACCGGGTCGCCTCCGAGCCCGCGAAGGCGGTCGCGCTGTTCGTCGACGACGCCAAGGGCCGCATCCCGGATCTGCCGCCGGAGCGCGGAATCGGTTGGCTGGTCGAGGGAATCGCGCAGGCAGGCGGGGCCGTGATGTGGTCCAACGATGTGCGCAGCCGGGTGCGCACCGCGGAACCGGTGGGCCGGACTCGCAGGCCGCCACCGCCTACCGCGCGTATCGATCGGGAACCACGTGCGGCGCAACCGGATTCACGACCCTCCGAGCAGCCCGCGACGGGGATGCAGCCGGCGACCTCGATGCTGGACGCTGTCACCGGCACCGCGCACGGCACGGTCGACACCCCCGTCGCCGACCCGCACAACGCCGAAACCCGGCTCTCCGGAACCAATCCCGCGCCCGAACCCGACCCCGACCTGCAGCGCAGGCTCGAAGCCACCGCCAAGTCGACGGTGCTGGCGGTGAAGGTGATGGGATTCAAGTGCGCGCGTGCGCATCCCAGCGATCCGCGCTCGGCGTTCTGCACGGTGTGCGGCATGCCGGTCGATCAGACCCAAGCGCTCGCCGAGGTGGTCCGCCCGCCGCTCGGCATGCTCGTGCTCGACGACGGCATGACCTATCTGATGGCCGCCGACGCGGTGATCGGGCGTGACCCGGAGAACTCCGACGCCGCCCAGCGCGGACTCATCCCGCTGCGCATCGACGACACCTCCGGCGGCATGTCGCGCGCGCATGCCGAAGTGCACCTGGTGAATTGGGACGTGCAGCTCATCGATCGCGGTTCCACCAACGGCACCCGCAGCCGGCACCCCGGCTACCGCGACTGGGTCCGCCTCACCCCGAATCAGCCGATGGTGCTCGTCCCCGGCACCGAGGTGATGATCGGCAACCGGGTGCTGCGCTACGAACCGGCCGCACCACCGCCCTTCGGCTGACAGCCCTCCACCGATCGCATTCCCGGCCCCGCACATCCCGACCCCGAGGAGGGATCCGCCGCGCAGCGGCGGGTTCGCGGCCGTCCCGTCGATCAGGCGCCGTTGCGTAGGCGACGAAGGAGCAAGCAACGGTGCCTGATCGACGGGACCGGCGGGGCCGCGAACTCGAGCGCGCCAGCGCTCCAACAACTCAGCTGTAGCGCGACAGGCAGGTGGTTTCGCCGTTGAGGACGCCCGCACGGAAGGCGTCGACGCGGGAGAACCCGCTGGGCACCGTGTTGCCCTCGGCGTCGCTGGCGGCCAGTCCGTCGGTGAGCAGGCCCGAGACCGCTTCGTCGAGATCGCCCGCCGACAGCTGGATGTCGCCCTGGGTGACCGGACGGCCGGGCTGGGCGAGTTTGCCGGTGACGACCCCGGACAGGCAGGCCGCGCGCAGTCCGGTCTTCGCGCCGGTCAGCTGCTGGCCGTGGCTGCGCTGCACGGCCAGGGTGTAGCGGGAGATGAAGACGACGTAGCCGTTGTAGTCGCCGCTGACCTTCACCGGCAGCGGGCCGTCGTCGTCGGTGTCGCTGGCCCCGCGTTCGGCCAGTCCGGGCACATCGGTGGCGATGGTGTTCTTGGCGGGGCAGTAGGTGACCGGTTCGGTGACCGCGCCGTCCTTGCAGTCGATGCGCGAGCCCGCGTAGTCGTAGGTCGGCGCGTCCTTCACCGGCAGGATGGCCTGGAGCGCCTTGCTCAGCTCGACGAGATTTTCCTTGGAGACGGGGTATTCGCCGCGCCCGCTGTCGCCGGAGAAACTCTGCGGCAGAGAGCCGCGGCGCGAGTCGATCTCGTCCTCGTCGATGCCCTTGCAGCCGCGCGGCCCGTCGGTGAACCCGATCTGGACCGCGGTGACGCGCTCGAAGGCCGAACCGTGCACGCTCTCCGGGTCGTCGGGATCGGAGTCGCGAATCGAAACAGTCGCGGCCAGAACGGAATTCAGGCCGTCGGAGGTGTTGATCGTGAAGTGCTTCGACTTGCCTTCCGCGACATGGCGCATGAACGCGCCCGCGAAGCAGTCGGCCTGCTGCTCCTTCACCAGGACCGGCGTCTTCTTGGTGACCATCTTGGCCATGCTCTGGATGGCGTGGCCGTATTCGTGAGCCAGCACCATCACCACCGACATCGTGCCGAAGGTCTCGCTCATGGTGGGCAGCAGCATCTCGCGGTCCCAGCCGATCGAGTTGTCGCTGCGGCAGTAGGCGGCATTGACCAGGTGGTAGGTGGTCTCCTTGCAGAATTCGACCGCCTGGCTGCGGGCCGCCCTGGCCTTCCAGGAGATCAGCTTCTCGACCGGGTCGAAGGTCTCGCCGGGGAACTCGGTACCGAAGCCCGCCTGCCAGTAGGACTGGATGTCGTCGATCGCGTTGAGCGCCAGCTGGTCCACCTCGCCGCCGTCGCCGTTGGACGCGGTGAGGGGCGAATCGGGAACCCCGGTGCGCGGGCCGTTCGGCCCACCGGTGGTCGGCAATCCCGCCACCTGGAACGGATCGTCGTAGATCGAGACCCCGTGCCCATCGATCGCCCGCGTGCACCCGACACCCATCAGCGCGCATAGCACGACAGAGATCGCAACGAACACTTGGGCTTTCGGCATACGTCCCCCTGGTCGGCCGGATACACGTGCAGGTCGATCGCCGGATCGGGCACAAAGCCGTCTCGGGGGCACCGCCGATGTCCGGGCGATGGCATAGTATCCGCTCCATGTCTTCACCGGGGGCGCAGACCATCACCGTGCGCCATGATGGAACCGAACGAGTCTTCGAAGCGAGTCAGCAGATCACCATGGGCCGCGCGCCCGAGGTCACCCTGTTCGTGGACAGTCCGCTGGTCTCTCGTGTGCACGCCACTCTTCGATTCAGCAACGGCGCGTGGGTGCTCGCCGACAACGGCAGTACCAACGGCGTCTTCGTCGACGCGCGCAGGCTCAACCAGCCCGTCTCGATCGATCGACCCACCCAGGTACGCCTGGGTGACGCGATCACCGGGCCGCTGCTGCACCTGGTCCCCGCGGCGCCTGGGGCGCGCCACGCGGCGACCATGGTCGCGCCGCCTTCGCAACCACAGCAACAGCCGCACCAGCAGCAACCTCACTATCAGCAGCCGCGTCCGCAGCAGCCGCATCCCGGCTTCCAGTCGCCGTCACGCCCGCAACAGCAGCAACCGCAATACGTTCCCACTTCGCAGCTGCCCGCGCAGCCGCAGGACAACATCAATATGACCCGCCGCGCCGATTCGTCCATGCTGCCGCCGGTCCGCAAGGCCGCCTCGACCGAACCGGTCGCGCGCGGTGACCGCATTCCGCCCGGTGGCCTGAGCATCGGCCGCACCTCGGACAACCAGATCGTCGTCAACGATCCGCTGGCCTCGCGTGCGCACGCGAAGCTGCTGGCCTCGCCCGAGGGCCTGGTGATCGAAGACCTCGGCTCGGCCAACGGCACCTTCGTCAACGGTCACCGCCAGCAGCGTTCGGTGCTGCGCGAGCGCGACATCGTCACCATCGGCAACATCGACTTCGTCGTCACCCAGGGGGCGCTGGCGCATCGGCAGAAGCCGGTCGCCGAGCAGGGCCTGTCGGTGCACGGGGTCGGGTTCACCGTCGAGAACAACAAGCAACTGCTCGTCGATGTGAACATGACGGCGGGGCGTGGCACGTTGACCGCGCTGATCGGACCGTCGGGCGCGGGCAAGTCGACGCTGTCGAAGCTGATCGCGGGCAATACCCAGCCCTCCGGTGGTGTGGTGACCTTCGAGGGCCGCAACCTGCACGCCGAATACGAGGCGCTGCGTTCGCGCATCGGCATGGTGCCCCAGGACGACGTGCTGCACCGTCAGCTCACGGTCCGCCAGGCGCTCGGCTTCGCCGCCGAGCTACGGCTGCCGCCCGATACCACCAAGTCCGACCGGCAGAAGGTGATCGACGGCGTGCTGCAAGAGCTCTCGCTCACCCAGCACGCCGATACCCGGGTGGACCGGCTCTCCGGTGGCCAGCGCAAGCGCGCGTCGGTGGCGATGGAGCTGCTCACCGGTCCGTCGCTGCTGATCCTCGACGAGCCGACCTCGGGTCTGGACCCGGCGCTGGATCGGCAGGTCATGCAGATGCTGCGCGAACTGGCCGACGCCGGTCGCGTGGTGATCGTGGTGACGCACTCGGTGGCCTGCCTGGATATGTGCGACCAGGTGGTGCTGCTGGCCCCCGGCGGTAAGACGGCGTTCGCCGGTCATCCGGGTGGGGTCGGCGCGGCGATGGGGACCAGCGACTGGGCGGAGATCTTCGCCGAGGTCGCGGCCAACCCTGATCAGGCCTTCGCGAAGTATCGGTCCCGGCAGGCCTATGTGCCGCCACCGCCGCCCGCGCAGCCGAACCGCGGCAACGTGGGCGCGCCGCCGCAATCGAGCGCGATGCGGCAGTTCAGCACGTTGTCTCGCAGGCAGTTGCGGTTGATCTTCTCCGACCGGGGATATCTGATCTTCCTGGTGGTGCTGCCCTTCATCCTCGGCGCGTTGTCGCTGGTGGTGCCGGGTAGTGACGGGTTCACGGCGGGCGCGCTGGTGCAGCTGCCCGACGGCTCGTTCGGGCGGGAGAGCGGCGGTGAGGCCCAGCAGTTGCTGGTGGTGCTCATCCTCGGCGCGTGCTTCATGGGCGCCACGCTCAGCGTGCGCGACCTGGTCGGCGAACGGTCGATCTTCCAGCGTGAGCGCGCGGTCGGCTTGCTGCCCTCGGCATACCTGATGGCCAAGATCGTCGTGTTCAGCGTGACCGCGTTCCTGCAGTCGGCGGTCCTGATCGGTATCACGTTCATCGGGAAGAAGCCGCCGGGCGCCGGTTCGCTGATTCCGAGCGGCAGCGTCGAGCTGTATTTCGATATCGCGATGACCGCGGTGTGCTGTGTGGTGTTCGGCCTGCTGATGTCGAGCCTGGCCAAGTCCAACGAGCAGGTCATGCCGATGCTCGTGGTGATGATCATGGTGCAGCTGGTGATGGCGGGTGGCCTGATCCCGGTGACCGACCGGGTCGGCCTCGAGCAGATCTCGTACCTGTTCCCCTCACGCTGGGGTTATGCGGCGGGCGCGTCGACGGTGGACCTGACGGAGCTGGTCTTCGGCTCGCAGGACGACCCACTCTGGGGGCACAGCGCGGGGATCTGGATCCTGGACATCGTGATGCTCATCGTGATCACCTCGATCCTCGCCCTGATCACCTGGAGCAGACTACGACTGAAGAAGTCGCAGGCATGATCCGCCAGGTCAGCATCGTTTCGGTGGGCAAGCTGCGCGTGTCTGTCGCCGACCGGGCACACTTGATCCTGTGACCGTTCGAGTTGGGGCCCTACATCTGGGGTGGGACGTGGTGTCCGTGGCCGCGGGTGGCGGCGCGACCCCGGTCCGCCCGGTACAGGTCGAGGGCACCTACACCCCGCCCGCCTACCTGCTCGCCGATGCCGCGGGCAGGTTGCACACCGCCGGTGTCGACCGGCAGCGCCCGGACCTGGGGATGGCGATCGCCGATGTGCGCGACATCCTCGGCCACCCACAGATCGTGATCGCCGGCGCCACCTGGCCCGCCGAACTCGTCTTCCGGGCCAGGCTCTACAACCCGCTGGCCGCGATCGGCAAGTACCTACAGGGCAAGCCGCAGCTGGTCGCGCTGCCGTATCCGGACAGCTGGCCCGAGGACAAGGTCGAGGTGTACGCGGCGCTCGTCGAACAGCTCGACGTGGTCGTGGAACCGCTGCCCGAAAGCGTCGCGCTCTCGGGTTACGTGCGCGCGCTCGGCCTGGTCTCCCCGCCCAGCGAGCGGCATCGCACCGGCATCGGCGCCACCGGGATCTACTCCGACGGTCGCTCGCTGCTGGTGGTCGCGGTGCACGGCGACGACGAGCAGCCGACCGAATCGACGGAGGTCTCGGTCAGTGCCGAGGCGCTGCGCGATGCCCGCACGGCCGACAACGTGGTGATCGAGGCGATGGCCGCGGCCCGTTCGATCGGGGCGGACACCTCGACGGTGCTGCTCGCGGGCAACGTCTGCTTCAACGACGCGCTGCGCTTCGCCTTCCAGAACCACCTGGGCCAGCGCCTGCACGTGGCCGATCATCCGATGCACGCGCTGGTCCTCGGCGCCGCGCATCTGCTGGTCACCGAGCCCGATCTCGACGACGAGGAGGACGACTATCCGGACTCGGGACATCCGGGTCAGGCAGTCGCCGCACAGGTCGGGTGGGGTGCCCAACCCACCGCACCGCCAGCCGCCCAGCCGCCCGGACCGGCCGGGTTCGTCGCCGGTCCGCCCACCGCGCAACCGCCGCAGCCGTCAGGTCCACCCGCTCGTGCGCCGCGGCACGCGCTCGAACACGACGATGCCGAGGACGACGACCGCCGCGGCAAACTGCTCGGCAAGGTGAAGAAGGGCTTCTTCGGCGCACCGGCCGTGGTCGGCGCGCTGGCGCTGGTCGCGCTCCAGCCGGATCCCGCCGTCGCCGCGGCCGCCGAACCGGTGAGTTGCGCGTTCACTCCGTACGCGAACACGGTCCCGCGCGAGGGCATCGAGACCGCGCGTGGCCTGCTGGTCGACGACTCCGCCTGCGTCACCCCCGGCATCGATACTTTGCGCTACCTGATTCCCGGTCCCGCGCGTGCGACCGACCCGGGTCCGCCGGTCGTGATCTAGCCTCGCCCGATTACGGGTCGGTGATGCGTGGCTGGTATCGTTGCCCGTTGGCGTGTGGAACGCCGAACCGTTCGCGGATCGGCGTCTCCTCGATGTCCTGGGTCTCCACCGGCCGCCAGGACAGCCTCGATCCACACATCAGGGCCGGCAACACCGACGACAGACAGGGAACGACTGTGCCTACGTACAGCCCCAAGGCGGGTGACGTCACCCGTAAGTGGTACGTCATCGACGCCACTGACGTAGTCCTCGGCCGTCTCGCCGTGCAGGCCGCTGGCCTGCTGCGCGGCAAGGGCAAGCCGACCTACGCACCCCACGTCGATGGTGGCGACTTCGTCATCATCATCAACGCGGACAAGGTTGCCATCTCCGGCAACAAGAAGCAGGACAAGCTCATCCACCACCACAGCGGACACCCGGGCGGCCTCAAGTCGCGCACTGTCGGCGAGGTGTTGGCGACCCGTCCCGATCGTCTCGTGGAGAAGGCCGTCAAGGGCATGATCCCGAAGAACAAGCTGGGTAACGCGATCGCGGGCAAGCTGAAGGTCTACGCAGGCCCGAACCACCCCCACGCCGCGCAGCAGCCGGTTCCGTTCGAGATCAAGCAGGTGGCCCAGTGACCGCTCCTGAAGAGTTCGCAGCCGAAGAGTTCGACGCCACCGATGAGGTCGTAGTCGAGATCGTCGAAGACGGCGAAGGCTACGCCGAAGGCGAGTACGTCGAGGAAGAGCTGGCCTTCGAGCCGATCGGCCTCGACCGCCCGGTGCAGACCGTCGGCCGCCGTAAGGAAGCCGTCGTTCGCGTTCGCCTGGTGCCCGGTTCGGGCAACTTCGAGCTCAACGGCCGCACCATCGAGGATTACTTCCCGAACAAGGTGCACCAGCAGCTCGTGAAGTCCCCGCTGGTCCTCGTCGAGCGGGTCGAGAACTTCGACATCTTCGCTCGCCTGGTCGGTGGCGGCCCGTCGGGTCAGGCAGGCGCCCTGCGTCTGGCCATCGCCCGCGCGCTGATCGAGGTCACCCCGGACGACCGTCCCGCGCTCAAGCGGGCCGGCTTCCTGACGCGTGACCCGCGTGCCACCGAGCGTAAGAAGTACGGCCTGAAGAAGGCCCGTAAGGCGCCTCAGTACTCGAAGCGCTGATTTACGCACTGTCGACTCTCGGCTTTCGCATACGCTGGGTATGCTGCCCGCGCGAGTGGGGATGAGCCTGGTCGGCGGAGCGTGTGTGCAAGAGCAGGCTTCCAGCACCGCTGGTCGCCTGCTCTTGTGCTGTATTCGGGGACCTACTACTGGTAGAGGGTTTTTATGGGACGGCTATTCGGCACAGACGGTGTTCGCGGACTCGCCAACGAGTCGCTGAGCCCGGAACTGGCGATGCGCGTCGCCGCCGCGGCAGCGCAGGTGCTCTCGCGCGGCAAGAAGCGCCCGGTGGCGGTGCTCGGTCGCGATCCGCGCGCCAGCGGCGAGATGCTCGAGGCCGCGGTCACCGCGGGCCTGACCTCCGTCGGCGTCGATGTCCTCTCGGTAGGCGTGCTGCCCACCCCGGCCGTGGCCTACCTGACCGGCCTGTACGACGCGTGCTTCGGCGTGATGATCTCCGCCTCGCACAACCCCATGCCCGACAACGGCATCAAGATCTTCGCGGCGGGCGGGCACAAGCTCGACGACGCCATCGAGGCCCGGATCGAAGCCCTGATCGCCGAAGGCGTCACCGTGCGCCCGACCGGCGCGGGCATCGGCCGCGTGCGTGGCGACTACACCGTCGAGGGCACCCACGAGCGCTATGTCGAGCATCTGCTCGAATCCACCAGCCAGGACCTGTCCTCGCTGACCGTCGTCGTCGACTGCGCGCACGGTGCGGCCGCCGAGGTCGCCCCGCAGGTGTACCGGGAGGCGGGCGCGACGGTGATCGCGATCAACGCCGAACCCAACGGGCTCAACATCAATGACGGGTGCGGTTCCACGCACCTGGACACCGTGCGGCGCGCGGTCCTCGACCACGGCGCCGACCTGGGCATCGCGCTCGACGGTGACGCCGATCGTTGCCTCGCCGTCGATGCCGCGGGCGAGATCGTCGACGGTGACGCGATCATGGCGGTACTCGCGCTGGCGATGCGCGACGCGGGCGAGCTGGTCGACGACACCCTCGTCGCCACCGTGATGAGCAACCTCGGCCTGCACATCGCGATGCGTGCCGCCGAGATCACCGTGATCACCGCCGCTGTCGGCGATCGGTACGTGCTCGAGGAGTTGCGTCGCGGCGGATACAGCCTGGGCGGGGAACAGTCCGGGCATGTGGTGTTCCCGCGGTTCGGTACCACCGGGGACGGGGTGCTCACCGGCCTGCGGTTGATGGCGCGGATGGCGCAGAGCGGCCGCTCGCTGGCCTCGCTGGCTTCGGTGATGACCACGGTGCCGCAGGTGTTGATCAATGTCGCGGTGTCGGACAAGGGTGCTGTCGCTGTCGCTCCCGAGGTGCTGGACGCTGTCGCGGAGGCCGAGCGGATCCTCGGGGACACCGGGCGGGTTCTGTTGCGGCCCAGCGGGACCGAGCAGTTGGTGCGCGTGATGGTGGAGGCCACCGATCCCGCGCAGGCGCGTCAGCTGGCCGATGATCTGGCCAAGCGGGTCGCCGCGGTCTAGTCGCCGGGACCCGGACGACGGGTCGGCGATCGGTGCTGTGGCGTGTTCCACCGGGCCCCACTAGTATCGGGATACGCCGTCTGGACCTGTGTGCCCGTGGCGCGTGTGTGCTGCTCGGCGCAGGCGGTTATTTTGGCGCGCAGCACGATTCGAAGGGGGCCGATCATGGTTCCGCCGCTGCCTGCCCGCAACTACCAGGACCAGTACCCGTACGAGTACGGCGAAGCCGACCAGCCACACCGCTGTGGTGGGGCCTGCGGGCGACCGGGGTGCCGCGAAGTGCCGCAAGGGTATTCGCACACTGTGCCGATCCGGGACGAAGGCTACGGGCAGTCCGCCTATGAGCCGGTCGCCGAGGCGCCACGCACCCGCGCGTTCGCGGCGCCGCGGGTGCCGCGCTCGCGGTCGTTCATCGCCGTGGTCGCGGTGCTCGGTGTCACCTTCGGCGTCGGCCTGATCGGGGCCAAGCTCGGCTCCGACATCGACCTGTTCGGTGCGGCCGAGCCCGCTGTAGTGCAGTCGCTCTAGAACTGTCCGGCGACGAATCCGCTGAACAGCACCCCGAAACCACCGATCTCGCCCACGATCAGCCCGTACATCGACAGCCGTAGTTCGGCGGGAATCCTCCCGTCGAACTGATTGGTGGTGTCCCGGCGCAGCCCGTGCAGGGCGTAACTGGCGATCGCACCGGCGAAGAACGCGAGCACCACCAGGTCGGCGGTCAGATTGACGATCGTCGGCCAGGCGCTGAGCTCGGTGAACACCGCGAGCAGGATCCCCGCGAAGGAGTACATCAGCGCGGCGCGGTGGGCGATGTCGACATAGACGTGCGCCGCGCCGTCAGTCCGGATGCCGTGGTACTTCCACACCCCGAGCAGCAACGCGCTCAGGAAGAGGAATCCGGTGACGAGCAGGGTGATTCGGGTGTCGATGCCCAATGCGTAGTCCATGCGTCATTCCTCGCTGAGAAGCCCACCGGACATGTGCCAACGACGGGTCGCACGAACAGAATCCAGCATCCGGCGATCGTGCGTCACCAGAATCAACGTGCCGGTGAAGGATTCGACGGCCTGTTCGAGCTGTTCGATGGCGGGCAGGTCGAGGTGGTTGGTCGGCTCGTCGAGAACCAGCAGGTTCACCCCGCGCGCCTGGAGCAGGGCCAAGGCCGCGCGGGTGCGTTCACCGGGGGACAGGGTGTCGCACGCACGCGTCACGTGCGGCCCGCGCAGGCCGAATTTGGCCAGTAGCGTGCGGACTTCGGCGTCGGGCCAGTCGGGCATCGCCGCGGCGAAGGTGTCGGCCAGCGCGTCGTCGCCACGGAACAGCCCGCGGGCCTGGTCGACCTCGCCGATCTCCACGCCGGAACCCAGTGCGGCGGTACCGGAATCCGGGGCGATCTTGCCGAGCAGCAGGCCGAGCAGGGTCGACTTGCCCGAGCCGTTGGCGCCGGTGAGCACGATCCGGTCGGCCCAATCGATCTGGGTGGTGATCGGGCCGAGGGTGAATTCGCCGCGCGTGAGGGTGGCGTTGTTGGCGGTCGCGACCACCGCGCCGCTGCGTGGGGCGGTGGCGATCTCCATCCGCAGCTCCCACTCCTTGCGCGGCTCGTCGACCACGTCGAGGCGTTCGATCCGGCGCTGGGTCTGACGGGCCTTGGCGGCCTGCTTCTCGGTGGATTCCGCGCGGGTCTTGCGACCCATCTTGTCGGAGTCGTTCTTGCCCTTGCGGCGGGCGTTGCGCACCCCGTGCTCGAGCCAGTTGCGCTGCATCTGCGCGCGCGACTCCAAACCCGCTTTGGTGTCGGCGAATTCGTCGTAGGCCTCGCGGGCGTGCTTGCGGGCGATCTCGCGTTCGGCGAGGTAGGCGTCGTAGCCGCCGTCGTAGAAACCGGTTTGCTGCTGCGCCAGATCGAGTTCGAGGACGCTGTTCACGGTGCGCGCCAAGAACTCTCGATCGTGGCTGATCACCATCAGCGGTACGCGCACCCCGGTGACGAACCGTTCCAGCCGGTCGAGGCCGTCGAGATCGAGGTCGTTGGTCGGCTCGTCGAGCAGCAGAATGTCGAAGCGCGACAACAACACCGAGGCCAGCCCCGCGCGTGCCGCCTGGCCGCCGGACAGGCCCGTCATCGGGGTGTCGAGCCCACCGGCCAAGCCGTGGGTCAGCCCGAGGTCCGCGGCGACCTCTTCGGCGCGCTGATCGAGATCCGCGCCACCCAACGCCAGCCAATGTTCCAGCGCGGGCGAGTAGTCGTCGTCGCCACCGTCGCCGAGGCGTTCGGCCGCCGCGTCCATCACCTGCTGGGCGTGTGCGACACCGGTTCGGCGCGAAAGGAATTCGAGCACCGTCTCGCCCTCGATGCGCTCCGGTTCCTGGGTCAGATAACCCACGGTCGCGTCGGGCGGACTCAACGCGATGGTGCCCTCGCCCGGTTCCCGCTCGGCCAGCATCCGCAGCAGCGTCGACTTGCCCGCGCCGTTCACCCCGACCAGCCCGATCACATCGCCGGGGGCGAGAGTGAAATCGAGGTCGGCGAACAGGGTCCGTTCGGCGTGCCCCGCGGAGAGGCCACTGGCGTGCAATGTCGTGCTCACCTCGACGATTGTGCCCGTCTCGGGGTCTGACCCTGAGGTCGGGGCCTGTCGAAATCAGGGTGCGGATGGGTCTGTGGACCGATGCGGGCGGGCGTGCTCCGACGGCACAGTGGAGACATCACCGCTCCACAGGAAGGCAACACCATGACCGCCCCCGCCCGCCGCCTCACCCGTTCGACCAGCAACAAGTGGATCGCAGGCGTCTGCGGCGGCCTCGCCGAACGCTACGGCTGGAACCCCAACGTCGTCCGCCTGGTCTTCGTCGTGTCCTGCCTGCTGCCCGGCCCGCAGTTCCTGATCTACCTGGCGATGTGGATCCTCATCCCGAACAAGTAGCCCCGAACCCCCCGGCGCCCGCTCGCGGATGACAAGATGGTGGCAACCCCGCCACGTCGTCATCCGCGAGTTTTCCGTTGGAGGAGCAGTCATGGTCACCTCGGGTGAGTTCCCCGGCCTCGGCCTACCCGACATCGACGCCCACTCGTCCCTGGGCGGCCTCGGCCCCGTCGAGCTGAACAACCCATCCCTCGACCTCGACCACGACGGCGTCGTCGACTCCCTCTCCACCGGCGATGCCGACTCGACCAGCATCTGGTCCGACTACGACCACGACGGCCTCGCCGATCACGTCACCGTCGTCGAGGAAGACGGCGACTACGCCGCCTGGGAATACCACCGTCATCCCGACGGCACGTCGGAGTGGCGCAAGACCGACCAGGGGAACCTGGAGAAGTAGCGCACCAGGGTGCCGCTGTGATCGAATCCGAGCACAGCGGCATTCGTCGTGTGATCGTGGAACCGATCCGGGTCGTGGCGCGTCTAAGGGAGTAGTGCGCCTGCCGGCGCTTGACCAGAAGGAGGGGGAAGTGGGCGATTCAGTAACGGTCGATCCGACGGCTCTGCGTAAGGCTGCGTCGAACCTGAAGGCGTCGGCGGCTGATATCGGGACGTGCTCTGCCGACGTCAAGGGCTGGTCCTTCACCGCCGCGCAAGCCGGTCGCGACTACGGTGCCGAGGGGACGAAGGTCGGGGGCGTGATCGGCAAGGTCGAGACGTGGTTGAAGAACTGGCAGACCGCGATCGACAAGACGGGCGTGCAGTTCGGTACCAGTGCGGATACGTACGCGACGGTCGACGATGCCAACGTCAAGAAGATAACCGCTGCTGGGGTGAACCTTTGATGCGCGCGTTCGTATCCACATGTTCGGCCGTGGTGTCCGGGGGCGTTCATGGCTGACTCCCCGACCTGGGCCAGTATTCCCACCGGTGGTAGCGCAGACGAGATGCTCGACCTGGGGGCGGAAGGTTTGCAGTATTTCGTCGAATACCTACCTCGCTATGGAAAAGCATCAGCGGTTGCGCACGCTCCTGCTAGGTCAGAACTGCTGGCGGGGGCAAATGGGGATTTCGATTCGATCTATGCGAAATACGACACCGAACGTGGCATGGATATCGCGGCAATCGATCGAATGTCTGCGGCTTTGTCCAAGGTGATGGCTAAATTGCCCGCTGAGATCGACGAACAGCGGCGGCAGCTCTCGGCATTGCCGTCGATATGGCAGGGGCAGGCAGCTGACACCGCATCCAATATGCTGAATGCGCAGATTCTCCGTGCCGAGCAAGATCGCATCGAAGCTGCGACGATATCGCTGGAGCTCAGTTATGTGGCGACTGCGCTGCGAACTGCCGTACGGCACAAAGCGGTTACGGTCCAAAGCTTTTGGTCTCCCAATACGCCTGATATCCCCCAGCAGAACAGCAGCGGGATGAGCCGCACTGCGATCGATGATTACATACAAGAGGTGTCGTCCAACCCGGATTCTGATGCGGGCAAGAAGGCCAAGCAGTGGTTGGTCGATATCTTCATGCCGCACGTC
Source organism: Nocardia sp. NPDC058114 (assembly GCF_042884695.1). NCBI lineage: Bacteria > Bacillati > Actinomycetota > Actinomycetes > Mycobacteriales > Nocardiaceae > Nocardia > Nocardia sp. NPDC058114. The sequence goes on from NZ_JBHVTK010000018.1 coordinate 69,171, forward strand.
AACGCGACATACGATAAATTCATTCAGCTTTGCAAAGAAGTCGACACCGAGGTTCGTCGGATTTACGGCGTTCTTGTCGAAGCCTTGAACGGACTCGATACCGGCGCATACCCGATGCCGCAGGATTCCAGCAAGCCGCAGACACCCGTGACGACGCAGCAGCCTCAGACGAAAGATACGTCGAAGGGTGACACGTCGACCGGTGGCACACCGTCGACAACGGAGGACACGTCGACCAAGGCGGCGACCACCGAGGACCCGTCGACCACCAAGGACGACGATGACGATGACGATGACGACGATGATGACATCACCGATACGATCAGCGAAATCACCGATACCGTCAGCGAAGTGATGACCGGTCTCACGTCGCTCGTGTCATCGGTGAGTGAACTCGAATCGCTCGTCACGAGTACGGCGGAGACGATCAGTTCCGGCCTCACCTCGCTCAGTACCTCGGTCCAGGAGGGTTTCGCGTCGATTTCGAGCCAGTTGAGCAGCTTGATGTCCGGTGGCGCGACATTCGACCTGAACGGCACCCAGGTCAGTGTGGGAACCGATGCGAACGGCCAGCTCACGGTGAGTACCACCGACTCTGCCGGGAACTCGCACGAATACGGCATGACGCTCGATGCCAACGGCATTCCAGTGATCAGCGACGAGCAGACCAGCGGCGAAATCGGTTCGGGCACACCGGAGACCGGCACGGGCCAAGGGCCGACCGGTCTCGAAGACGCTGACGAGGGGACGTCCTCGGGTGCGACACCGAACCCGACCGGTTCCCTCGACGCCAAAGGCTATGCCGCGGAGAACATGCCGGGGGCGGGCTCCACGCCGAGTGCGGACAACGAGCCCGACGGTGAACATTGGGCGGAAGAATATCCGGTGAGCCAGCAACCCGATCCGGGTGACTCCGGTGCGGTCCTGGCGGAGGCGGGGCCGCTGTGAATCAACGAATTGAGGGGGTTTCGTCATGAGTCGATCACGGATCGAAGAAGGCGCCTACGATTTCCTTCGCCGGGTGCAGATTCTGGACTACGAGTACGACGAAATGCGCAACAGCCTCGCCGTACACAACAACGGTCACGAGATCCTCGCCGAGATTCAAGCGGCCAGGGAACGCGAAGCTGCCGAGGCCGAAGAGCGGGCACGGCTCGAAGCGGAGGAACGCGAGCGTCAGGAGGCCGCGGCCAGGGAGCAGCGCGAAGCCATCGCACGGTCTATCGCCGCTCGACGGGCCAATGACCGCGCTGCTCCGCTGGACGACGACGATCCTGAAGCCGAGTACTACCAGCGCAAGAGCTGGCTGGTCTGATCACCGGCGCCAGGCCGAATACGGAGGGTGATCGCGCCGGGCCGGCGTCGCTCGGACGGCCCGGGCGCTTCTAGCCGCGGATGAGTTTGGCGACTGTGCCGATGGACAACTTGGGCGCCTCGACCTCGACCTCGGCGTGGGGGTCGACGACCTTGGTGTGGGGGATCTCGGCTTCCGGGTCGGCGAAGATCGCGTACTTCTTGTCGGCGAGAAGGGTGGCGAGCAGGTAGCCGGTGACCAGGGCTCGGGTGGCCTTGTCGGTTTTGTGTTCGTAGCGGCCCGCGCCGAGGGCGGCGAAGAGGCGGCGGCCCTCGATGATGCCGTTGTGCGAGGCGCCGTCGAGGGTGCGCAGGATCGACGGGCCCGACCAGGCGGCGGCGAGGGCGCGGGCATTGGAGCTGACCGAGTCGAGGTCGTCGCCGGTCAGGATCAGGCCGGGCGCGTCGATGTCGGGGGCGATGTTCTCCGCGGCGGGGGAGGTGGGGGCCGGGAAGAGCGCTACGACGGCGGCTACCCGGCGTTGAGCCGCGGCGATCACCGCGGCGCCCGCCCCCATGCCGTGGCCGGCGAGGGCGAGGCGGTCGGGGTGGACGCTGATGGTGCCGTCACCGAGGCGGACCTTGCTCACGATGTCGAGCGTGGTGAGCAAGTCGGTGCCGAGGTCCAGATGTGACGGAATCGGGCCACGCTCGGTGTCGGGCGCGGCGACCACGAAACCCCACGACGCGATGTGTTCGAGCAGGCTCTTGTAGTTCTCGGCGCTGGTCAGCCAGCCGTGCGCGAACGCGACAGCGGGCAGGTTCAGCCCGGACTCGGGCGTGTACACCACACCCGGCTGACCTGCGATCCCTAAGTTCCCACGCAGCACCCGGTGGGGGCCGCGCACGGACAGGGTGCTCACGAGCGATTTTGCAGACACCGACACGGCGAGAAGAGTATCCGATCAGTAGGGTGGGGGACCATGTGCGGAATCGTGGGGTACGTCGGATACCGGGATGCGCTGGGCGTTGTCGTCGACGCGCTGCGACGCATGGAGTATCGCGGATACGACTCCGCGGGGGTCGCGATCCTCGATGGAAACGGTGCTCTGGCGGTCGAACGTAAGGCCGGGCGGCTGGCCAATCTGGAAGCCGAACTGGGCGAGGCGGGGACCGAGCGTTTCGCCGGGTCGACCGGGATGGGGCACACCCGCTGGGCCACCCACGGCGCGCCGACCGACCGCAACGCGCACCCCCACCGCGACCTCTCCGGCAAGCTCGCCGTCGTCCACAACGGCATCATCGAGAACTTCGCGCCGCTGCGCCGCGAGCTCGAAGATGTGGGTGTGGAGCTGCTGAGCGACACCGATACCGAGGTCGCGGTGCACCTGGTTTCGCGCGCGTACGCCGACGGCCCTACCGCGGGCGACTTCACCGCGAGTGTCCACGCCGTGTTGCAGCGGCTCGAGGGCGCGTTCACGCTGGTGTTCACCCATGCGGACCATCCCGGCACGATCGTGGCGGCTCGCCGGTCGACGCCGCTGGTCGTCGGGGTCGGCGAGGGTGAGATGTTCATCGCCTCCGATGTCACCGCGTTCATCGAGCACACCCGTGAGGCGGTCGAGCTCGGGCAGAACCAGGCCGTGGTGATCACGAAGGACGGTTACAGCGTCACCGACTTCGCGGGCAACACCGACGGTGTGGTCAGCCGGCCGTTCACCATCGACTGGGACCTCGCCGCCGCGGAGAAGGGCGGCCACGACTACTTCATGCTCAAGGAGATCGAGGAGCAGCCCACCGCCGTCGCCGACACCCTGATGGGGCATTTCGTCGTCGACGAGAAGGGCGGCCGGATCGTCCTCGACGAACAGCGCCTCGCCGACCAGGAGCTGCGCGAGTTCGACAAGGTGTTCGTCGTGGCGTGCGGCAGTTCGTACCACGCCGGCCTGCTCGCCAAGTACGCGATCGAGCACTGGACCCGGGTGCCGGTGGAGGTGGAGCTCGCCAGCGAATTCCGTTACCGCGACCCGGTTCTCGACCGGTCGACGCTGGTGGTGGCGATCTCGCAGTCCGGTGAAACCGCCGACACACTCGAAGCGGTGCGCCACGCCAAGGAGCAGAAGGCGCGCGTGCTGGCCATCTGCAACACCAACGGGGCGCAGATTCCGCGCGAGTCCGACGCGGTGATCTACACGCGGACCGGGCCCGAGATCGGTGTCGCCTCGACCAAGGCGTTCCTGGCGCAGGTGGCTGCCAACTATCTGGTCGGTCTGGCACTGGCGCAGGCGCGCGGGACCAAGTACCCCGACGAGGTGGCTCGCGAGTTCGCCGAACTGGAATCGATGCCGAAGCTGATCGCCCGGGTGCTCGAGACCGCGCCACAGGTGCGGGCCATCGCGCGCGAGCTGGCGCATGTGCCGACGGTGCTGTTCCTCGGTCGCCACGTGGGTTATCCGGTGGCGCTCGAAGGCGCGCTCAAGCTCAAGGAACTGGCCTACATGCATGCTGAGGGCTTCGCCGCGGGCGAGCTCAAGCACGGGCCGATCGCGCTGATCGAAGAGGGCCTGCCGGTGATCATCGTGATGCCGTCGCCGAAGGGGCGCGCGGTGCTGCATTCCAAGCTGCTCAGCAACATTCGCGAGATCCAGGCGCGCGGTGCTCGCACGATCGTGATCGCCGAAGAGGGCGATGACACCGTGCGCCCGTTCGCCGACGACCTGATCGAGATCCCGGCCGCCCCGACCCTGTACCAGCCGTTGCTGTCCACGGTGCCGCTGCAGATCTTCGCCGCCGAGGTGGCCCAGACCCTGGGCTACGACGTGGACAAGCCCCGCAACCTGGCCAAGTCGGTCACCGTCGAATAAAGGCCCGACCAAGCCCCGCACATCCCGACCCCGAGGAGGGATCCGCCGCGCAGCGGCGGGTTCGCGGCCGTCCCGTCGATCAGGCGCCGTTGCGTAGGCGACGAAGG
>NZ_JBHVTK010000019.1:0-65991 GCF_042884695.1 Nocardia sp. NPDC058114
TGGTACTGCACTCGACAGGGTGTGGGAGAGTAGGACACTGCCGGAACATCTTTGCGAAAGGCCCTCCAACTTCGGTTGGAGGGCCTTTTTGCGTTCCCCGGGTCGTCGCCTACAGTGCTTGGGTGCGCCTCGTCATTGCTCGTTGCCAGGTCGACTATGTCGGTCGACTGACCGCCCACCTTCCGATGGCTCGTCGGCTGTTGCTGATCAAGGCCGACGGGTCGGTGCTCGTGCACTCCGACGGCGGCTCGTACAAGCCGCTGAACTGGATGAGTCCGCCGTGCTGGCTGGTGGAGCAGGAAGTGCCGGACGCGATGCCCGCCGCCTTGCCCGACGGCGTACGGCCGTTGCGGGAGGGACAGACTCCGGAGCCGGTGACGGCTAAGGCGCTGTGGGTCGTGACCAACAAGGCCGGCGAGGAATTGCGGATCACCATCGAGGAGATCGAGCACGATTCCTCGCACGAGCTCGGAGTCGACCCCGGCCTGGTGAAGGACGGCGTCGAAGCGCATCTGCAGGAGCTGCTCGCCGAACACGTGACGAAGCTCGGGGAGGGGTACACCCTGGTGCGGCGCGAGTACATGACCGCGATCGGCCCGGTGGATCTGCTGTGCCGCGATGCCGACGGCGCCACCGTGGCGGTGGAGATCAAGCGGCGTGGTGACATCGACGGTGTCGAGCAGCTCACCCGGTATCTCGAACTGCTCAACCTCGACCCGCTGCTGGCCCCGGTGGTCGGGGTGTTCGCGGCACAGCAGATCAAGCCGCAGGCGAAGACACTGGCCGAGTACCGTGGAATCCGGTGCCTCACGCTCGATTACGACGAGCTACGCGGCACGGAGAGCAACGTTTTCCGCTTGTTCTAGGAAGGAGTGTCATGCCGCGACGTAGACCGCGCAGCGGACGTTCTGCGGCGCCTAGGCCGATCGGCGACGTGTACGGCCGCACCGAGGACGGCCCAGGTGACGAAACCTATATCGTGCGAACGGTTCCCGGCGCTCGGGCGGTGAAGCCCTATCGGTGCCCCGGCTGCGACCACGAGATCGCGATCGGTGTCGCCCACATCGTGGCCTGGGCCGTCGAGGGTGGCGAGGAGGACCGCAGGCACTGGCACCAGGGTTGCTGGAACGGCAGGCGCACTCGCGGCATCACCCGTCGCTGGTCGTGACCTGAGAGACAGAAAACCGAAGGCCGCCTCGATGATTCGAGGCGGCCTTCGGTTTTCCGGGTGAATGTCGTGACGAGTCCGACAGCTGGTTAGTTGACGTCGGCGCTCTCGCGGTCCTCATCGACGATGTCCTCGTCGGCGACCTCGGGGATGGCCTTGTTCTGACGCGAGCTCGACACCGACTTGTTGCCGTTGTTGCTGATCGACTTGCGCTCCGGCGTGCCGTCGAGCAGTTCGCTCTCGCGGTTGACCGCGGCGAGCATGGCGGGCACGGAATCGAGCTGACCGCGGATACCGAGCAGCTGGGCGAGCACCCGGCCGCGCAGCACGCGCATCTCCTCGGCCAGTTCCTTCGCGTGCGCGATCTTGCGCTCGGAGGTCTGGGTGGCGGAGCTGATCAGGCGGTTCGACTCGTCGGTCGCGTCCTTGATCCGCTGGGCGGCTTCGGCGCGACTGGTGGCCTCGAGCTCCTCCATGGCCCGAGTCAGCTTGGTACGCCGATCGTTCATGGTGGCTTCGAAGTCCTGCTGGGTGGCCTTGCGCTTGGCTTCGGCCTCCTTGCCCAGACGTTCGACATCGGCTTGGGCGGCTTCGATGATCTTGGCCGACTCGGTGCGCGCGTTCGCGAGGGTCTGCTCGAACTCGATCTCGAGCGCCTCGCGCTTCTCCTTGGTCTCCGCGAGCAGCGACTCGTACTTGCCACGCATCTCGGTGGCCTGCTGCTCGGCGATCGACACCATCTCGGCGGCTTCGGCCTGCGCCAGCGCGCGGACCTCGGACGCTTCGTCCGAGGCCAGGCGCAGCATGCGCGAGATGCGGTCGGACATGCCTTCGGCGGTGGTCGGCGGCACGGAAAGCCGGTCGACCTCCTTGCGGAGCTCGTCGATCTCGTCACGTGCATCTTCCAGCTGGCTGGCGAGATTGCGGGCCTGCGCTGCGGCAGCGTCCCGGTCGGTGGCGGTGACGCGGAGCTCAGCGTCGAAGCGGTCGAAGTAGTTGCGCACCTCGTCTTGCGCATAACCCTTGCGCACAACGGTGAAGGGCAGTGCAACGAAGCGATTGCGATCGGACTCAGGTGACGACATGGCACACAAAATACAGCCTCGAGCGAGCGTATGGAGACTCGACCGTGATTGTGATCTCGCCGAGATTTACCGACAGTACCGGCGTACTAGTGCGTAACATCCGGGTTCGGCTCCACGAGCTCGACCAGCACACCGCCAGCATCCTTCGGATGGATGAAATTGATGCGGGAATCGGCGGTCCCGTGGCGAGGGGCTTCGTACAGCAAACGCACTCCGCGCCCGCGCAGGAAACCCGAAACCGCGTCGATATCGGTGACCCGGTAGGCCAGCTGCTGCAGTCCGGGGCCGCTGCGGTCGATGAACTTGGCGATGGTCGACTCCGGGGTGAGCGGGGCCAGCAACTGCAGGGCGGTGGCGCGGTCGGCGGCGGCGGGGCACGACAGCATGGCTTCGACGACGCCCTGGGCCTCGTTCACCTCGCGGTGGGTCTCGACCATGCCGAGGTTGTCGGTGTACCAGGCCACCGCGGTGTCCAGGTCGGGCACGGCGATGCCCACGTGGTCGACGGCGATGACGTAGTCGGCGGGGATGAAGTTCTCATTGGTCACCCCACGAAGCTAGCGCGGACCTGCGTGCCGGGCGCGGGCCGATACCGGTTACCGTGGAGTCCAACTCCTGTACGCGTGCGGTGCTGCTGTGTGCGTCCGCGAGGATCGACTCAATGAATGCGAGGCTTTCGTGACCACTTCTGTCATCGTGTCCGGTGCGCGTACCCCGGTCGGTCGGCTGCTGGGCGGTCTGAAGGGCTTCAAGGCCTCGGATCTGGCCGGTGTCGCGATCAAGGCCGCGCTCGAGAAGGGCGGCGTCGCGCCCGAGCAGGTCGACTACGTGATCCTCGGCCAGGTGCTGCAGGCGGGCGCGGGGCAGCTGCCCGCGCGCCAGGCCGCCATCGCCGGGGGCATCCCGATGGATGTGCCGTCGATCCTGATCAACAAGGTCTGTCTGTCGGGCATCAACGCGATCGCGCTGGCCGATCAGTTGATCCGCGCGGGTGAGCACGAGATCGTGGTGGCCGGCGGCATGGAGTCGATGAGCCAGACCCCGCACCTGCTGCCCAAGAGCCGTGAGGGCTTCAAGTACGGCGACACCACCCTCGTCGACCACATGGCCTACGACGGCCTGCACGACGTGATCACCGACCAGGCCATGGGCCTGCTCACCGACGATCGCAACGACCTGGACAAGGTGAGCCGCGAGGATCAGGACGCGCTGGCCGCGGCCTCGCACCAGCGCGCCGCCGCCGCGTGGAAGAACGGGCTGTTCGAAGACGAGGTCGTTCCGGTCGCCGTGCCGCAGCGCAAGGGTGACCCGGTCTACGTCACCGAGGACGAGGGCATTCGCGCCGACACCACCGTCGAGTCGCTGGGCAAGCTGCGTCCGGCCTTCCGCAAGGACGGCACCGTCACCGCGGGCACCGCCTCGCAGATCTCCGACGGCGCGGCCGCGGTGATCGTGATGAGCAAGACCAAGGCCGAAGAGCTGGGCCTGGAGTGGATCGCCGAGATCGGCGCCGCGGGCCAGGTCGCCGGGCCGGATTCGACCCTGCAGGACCAGCCGGCCAACGCGATCCTCGCCGCGTGCGCGAAGGAGGGCATCACGCCCGCCGATCTGGACCTGATCGAGATCAACGAGGCGTTCGCGGCCGTCGGGGTGTCCTCGACCCGCAAGCTGGGCTACGACCCGGAGAAGGTGAACGTCAACGGTGGCGCCATCGCCATCGGGCACCCGCTCGGCATGTCGGGCGCGCGCATCCTGCTGCACCTGGCGCTGGAGCTGAAGCGTCGCGGTGGTGGCGTCGGTGCCGCCGCGCTGTGTGGCGGTGGCGGCCAGGGCGACGCGCTGATCATCCGCGTTCCCGCCTGATCCTGTTCGACCACGAAAGCCCTGGTATTCCTCGTGAGTACCAGGGCTTTCGCTGTGACCGGTCCAACTACGTGGTGTCGTAGATCATGCGGCACAATGGTGGGCATGGGTTTCTTCGATTTGCGGTCAACGGCCAGCCGGTTCCGGTTCTTCGCGGTGCTCGAGGCGCTGTCCTGGATCGGTCTGCTGACCGGTATGGCGTTCAAGTACCTGCCCGCCGAGGGCAACGAGATCGGCGTGAAGATCTTCGGCCCGGTCCACGGTGGGATCTTCGTGTTGTTCGTGCTGTCCGCGCTGCTGGCCTCGCGTGAGCTGAACTGGAACTGGAAGACCACGGTGCTGGCGCTGGCGTCGAGCATTCCGCCGCTGTTCACCGTGATCTTCGAGGTCTGGGCGGTGCGCACCGGTCAGCTGGGCGAGCTGAGCGCCGACGCGAGCAAGGGCTCCGCGGCTGCCGCCCCGACGGCTTCGTGACAAACTGGAAACCGTGACTCGACCCGCTGCCCGCCGTCCTTCGCCCGCCGCTGCCGCCGCCATGTCCGGCGCGGTGGATCTGTCCGCGCTGAAGCAGCCGCCCGCCGCGCCCGGCGGTGCCGCTGCTGCTGCTCCGGCCTCGGGGAACCACACGGTCACCGAGGCGGATTTCGAAGCCAAGGTGATCCGGCGCTCCACGCAGGTGCCCGTGGTGGTCGTGCTGTTCTCGCAGCGCAGCGCGGGCAGCGTCGAGCTGGTTCGCACGCTCGAACGGTTCAACGCCGAAGACCGCGGCGCCTGGGATCTGGCCGCGATCGAGGCCGAAGCCAATATGAACATCGTCCAGGCGCTGCGTGTGCAGGGCATTCCGACGGTGATCGCGGTGGCGGGTGGGCAGCCGCTGGCCGACTTCGAAGGCGCCCAGCCGGACCCGCAGGTCCGCCAGTGGCTCGACGCGGTGATGGACGCGACCGCGGGCAAGCTCGAGGGCGACCCCGACGCGACCCCCGCCGAACCCGAGGTCGAGGATCCGCGCTTCGTCGACGCCGAGGACAAGCTGTCCGAAGGTGACTTCGCCGGTGCCGAGGCGGCCTACGAGGCGATCATCGCCGAGGAACCCGGCAACGAGGAAGCCAAGGCGGCCCTGCGTCAGCTGCGCTTCCTGACCAGGGCCCAGCAGCTCGATCCGGCGGTGGTGGCCACCGCCGACGCCGACCCGGCGAACCTGGACGCCGCCCTCGACGCCGCCGACGTCGAAATGTTCGAACAGCGCCCCGAGGCGGCCTTCGAACGGATCATCGCGATCGTCAAGCGCACCGCGGGCGACGACCGAACCAAGGCGCGCACCCGCCTGCTCGAACTGTTCGAGCTGTTCGACCCCGCCGAGCCCTTCGTGATCGCGGCCCGCCGCAAGCTCGCCGCCGCCCTGTACTGACACCCACAGCCCAGCCACGTTCGGGTCACCTTCGACCGACCGCCGTGCGAGTGAGCGGTGCTACGGTCGAAATATGGCGTCCAAGAACGATATCCAGCATCGGATCGTCACCGCGTTGCAGCGGCGACTGAATCCGATACTGGGCAGACTGCCCGGTCAGCAGCTGCTCGAGACGGTCGGGCGGGTGAGTGGGCAGCCGCGGGTCACCCCGATCGGTGGTCGGCGCGTCGGCGACGAGTTCTGGCTGGTCTCCGAGTTCGGGGATCGCTCGCAGTATGTGCGCAACATCAAAGCCGACAACAAGGTCAGGGTGCGTCTAGGTGGACGCTGGTACCCGGGGACCGCCGTGCTGCTGCCCGGGGACGACGCGCGGGCCAGACTGCGGCAGTTGCCGCGCTACAACAGCACCGCGGTGCGGGCGTTCGGTACCGACCTGCTGACGATTCGGGTCGACCTGGATCGTTAGACCGTCCAGGACAGCCAGAGGGCGCTGTGGGGCGCCATGGTGACGGTGGCCGAGGCGGGGTGACCGTGGCTGGGGGTGTCGACGGCGGTGACGATGCCGAGATTGCCGATGCCGGAACCCGCGTATTCGTGGGCGTCGGTGTTGAGGATCTCGTGCCAGGGGCCGGGGTGGGGCAGGCCGATGCGGTAGTTCTCGCGGAGGGAACCGGAGAAGTTGAACACGGCCGCCACCGCGCTGCCGTCGGTGCCCCAGCGGAGGAAGGCGAAGACGTTGGCGGTGCTGTCGTCGGCTTCGATCCAGGAGTGGCCGCCGGGGGTGGTGTCCTGGGTCCACAGCGCGGGGTGGGCGGTATAGGTGCGATTGAGATCGGCGACCATTGTTGAAATGCCCTGGTGGAGTGGGTTGTCCAGTTCCTGCCAGTCCAGGCCGCGATCGTTGTCCCATTCGCGGAACTGGCCGAATTCCTGACCCATGAACAGCAGTTGCTTGCCGGGGTGGGCCCACATGTAGGCGAGCAGGGCGCGCACGCCGCTCGCCTTGGCGAAGTCGTCGCCGGGCATGCGGGTCCACAGGGTGCCTTTGCCGTGCACGACCTCGTCGTGGCTGATCGGCAGGACGTAGTTCTCGCTCCATGCGTAGACCAGCGAGAACGTCATCTCGTTGTGGTGCCAGGAGCGGTGGATCGGGTCGCGACCCAGGTAGCCCAGAGTGTCGTGCATCCAGCCCATGTTCCACTTCATGGTGAAACCGAGGCCGCCGACGTCGGTGCCGCGGGTGACGCCGGGCCAGGTGGTCGACTCCTCGGCGATGGTGACCACGCCGGGATGGGCGCCGTGCACGGTGTCGTTGAGTTCCTGCAGGAAGTCGACCGCTTCCAGATTCTCCCGGCCGCCATAGATGTTGGGCTCCCAGCCGCCGTCGGGGCGGGAGTAGTCCAGGTACAGCATCGAGGCGACGGCGTCGACGCGCAGGCCGTCGATGTGGAATTCGGAGATCCAGAAAGCCGCGTTGGCGACCAGGAAGTTGCGGACCTCGTTGCGCCCGAAGTCGAAAACGTAGGTGCCCCAGTCGAGTTGCTCGCCGCGGCGCGGGTCGGGGTGTTCGTAGAGTGGGGTGCCGTCGAAACGGGCAAGTGCCCATTCGTCGCGGGGGAAGTGCGCGGGGACCCAGTCGAGCAGTACCCCGATGCCCGCGTTGTGGAGGTGGTCGACGAAGTAGCGGAAGTCGTCGGGACTGCCGAAACGTGAGGTCGGGGCGTAGTACGAGGTGACCTGGTACCCCCACGAGCCGCCGAAGGGGTGCTCGGCGACCGGCAGCAGCTCCACGTGGGTGAATCCGGTCGCGCGGACGTAATCGGCCAGCTGGTGGGCCAATTCGCGGTAGTCGAGGCCGGGTCGCCAGGAACCGAGGTGGATTTCGTAGGCGCTCATGGGGGAGCGCACCGCGTCGGTTTTCGCGCGTCGGCTGAGCCAGGCGCTGTCGGTCCACACGTGGTCGGTGCGGGCCACCACCGAGGCGGTCGCGGGGGGAACCTCGGTCGAAAAGGCAAGGGGGTCCGCGTGATCCACGACGCGGCCGTCGGCGCCGTGGATCCGGTACTTGTACCGCGTGCCCGGCCCGACGCCGGGCACGAACACCTCCCACACACCGGAATTGCCCAGCGCGCGCATCGGGGCCGAGGTGCCGCTCCAGTGGTCGAAATCGCCGAAGACGGTGACGCCGCGGGCATTCGGGGCCCACACCGCGAACGAGGTGCCGTCGACGTCGCCGTCGAGGGTGGTGTAGTGGCGCGGGTGGGCGCCGAGAACCTCCCAGAGGCGGGTGTGCCTGCCTTCGCCGATAAGGTGCAGGTCGAGTTCGCCGACGGTGGGCAGGAAGCGGTAGCCGTCGGCGGAGATCACGGTCTGGCCGCCGGGGTACTCGGCGCGGATGCGGTAGTCGTCGATCTGCGGATACGGCAGGATCGCGTCGAAGATGCCGTGGCCCAACGATTTCAGCCGATGTTCGGACTCCCCGACGAGCACCGTCACAGTGTCGGCGTGGGGGCGAAGGACACGGACCGCGGTGCCGTCGGCGTGGGCGTGCGCGCCGAGGACGGTGTGCGGGTCGGGATGGGTGCCCGCGGCCAGCAGCAGGAGATCGCGGCGCTTCATCACAGTGTCTCGCGGTAGGCCAGCGGTGCGCGGGCCGCGGCCGGGACTGCGGGCAGTGACAGGATGTGCGCGACCGCGCGCGTGGGGTCGAGGCGCACGAAATTCTGCTGGCCCCAGTGGTATTCCTCGCCGCTCACCTCGTCGAAGACCACCGGGTGGTCGTGCCATTCGCGGCCGATGGCGGGGAGATCGAGTGAAATGTGGCCCTGCTCGGCGGCATAGGGGTTGAGGTTCACGATGACCAGCACCGCGTCGCCGGTGGCCGGGTCGACCTTGGAGTAGGCGATCAGCGCGTCGTTGTCGACGTGATGGAAGTGGATGCAGCGCAACTGCTGCAGCGCCGGGTGATTGCGGCGGATCTCGTTCAGGCGGGTGAGCCACGGTTCCAGCGATTCACCGCGTTCGAGGGCGCCGGCGAAATCGCGGGGACGCAGTTCGTACTTCTCCGAATCGAGGTACTCCTCGCTGCCCTCGCGGACCGCCTCGTGTTCGAACAGCTCGAAACCGGAGTACACGCCCCAGGTGGGGGAGAGGGTGGCGGCGAGGGCGGCGCGGACGGCGAACATGCCGGGGCCGCCGTACTGCAGGCTCTCGTGCAGGATGTCGGGGGTGTTCACGAACAGGTTGGGCCTGGCCTCGTCGGCCTTGGCGGCGATCGCGTAGCCGAACTCGGTGAGTTCCCACTTGTGCACACGCCAGGTGAAATAGGTGTACGACTGGCTGAAGCCACGGCGGGCCAGGCCGTAGAGGCGGGCGGGGCGGGTGAACGCTTCGGACAGGAAGATCACGTCGGGGTCGGTGCGGCGCAGCTCGGTGATCAGCCACTCCCAGAAGTCGGCGGGCTTGGTGTGCGGGTTGTCCACGCGGAAGATGGTGACGCCCAACGAGATCCAGTGCCGGACCACCCGCAGGATCTCGGCGTAGAGACCGTCGGGATCGTTGTCGAAGTTGACCGGGTAGATGTCCTGGTACTTCTTCGGTGGGTTCTCGGCATAGGCGATGGTGCCGTCGGGCAGGGTGGTGAACCACTCCGGGTGGGCGGCGACCCACGGATGGTCGGGGGCGCATTGCAGGGCCAGGTCGATGGCGACGTCCAGACCGAGAGCGGTTGCCTCGGAGACGAATTCGGTGAAGTCGTGCTCGGTGCCCAGTAGCGGGTGCACGGCATCGTGTCCGCCGTCCGCCGAGCCGATGGCCCAGGGGGAGCCCACGTCGCCGGGTTCGGTGGTGAGAGTGTTGTTGCGGCCCTTGCGATTCACCTCGCCGACCGGATGGATCGGCGGGAGGTAGACGACATCGAACCCCATGCCGGCGATGCGGGGGAGTTCGCGGGCCGCCGTGGCGAAGGTGCCGTGGATCGGGGCGCCGTCGGCGTCGCGGCCGCCGGTGGAGCGCGGGAAGAACTCGTACCAGGAGCCGACCAGGGCGCGGCGGCGTTCGACCAGGACCGAGAACTGGGTGCCGCGGGTGACCATTTCGCGCAGCGGGGTGGCGCGCAGGATCTCGGCGACCTCCTCGGAGAACGCGGGCGCGACCCGGGCCGGGAGTTGTTCGTCACCGCGCAGGGCGGTGGCGGCGGCGCGCAGGCGTTCGAACTGCTTCTTCGGGACGGCTTGGGCGGCGCGTTCGAACAGGACGGCGCCGATCTCGAGGTCGTTGGCGAGGTCGGCGGCGGACTGGCCGACCGACAACTTCGCCTCGACCGCGCTTCGCCAGGTGGCGAGGGGGTCGCTCCAGCCTTCGATGCGGTAGGTCCACACGCCGGGGAGGTGGGGGGTGAAGAGGGCGTTGAACACGTCGGGCTGGTAGTCGGGCGTCATCCGGATGCGGGTGATCCGGGAGGAGCCGGGGGCGCGGACCGCCAGGGTGGCGGCTACCGCGTCGTGACCCTCGCGCCAGACGACGGCGCGGACAGGGAACACCTCGCCGACTGCGGCTTTGGCCGGGCGGCCGCCGGGAATGGACGGGGCGATGTCATCGATGGCAATCCGGCCGGTCACTCGGCTAACTTACTGCACTTTCGCTGGGTGGGGAGCGTCGGCGGCCGGGGGAGGACGCGGTGTTCAGCGGGTGTCCGCGGCCAGGCCGAGGCCGAGGGCCACCAGGATGGCGGCGAGGGTTCGTTCCATCCGTTGGCGGATCGCCGCGCGGCGCAGCCAGGCGCCCGCTCGGTCGGCGGCCAGCACCACGCCTACGCACCAGGCGCCGTCGACGACGACCTGGATGGTGGCGAGGATGAGGAGGGTGGGGATGACGGGGCCTTCGTCCGGGAGGAACTGGGGCAGGATCGTCATGCCGAAGACGGCGGCCTTCGGGTTGGCGGCGATCGAGATCAGTGAGGCGCGGAAGGCGGCGGTGGGCGTGTTGCCGCCGGGCAGTTTCGCGGTGAGCGCGGCGCCGAACTCGTCGTGGTGGCCGCGGGCGTGGCGCCACGACTGCACGCCGAGCCAGATCAGCACCGCGGCGCCGACGACGTGCATGGTGGTGTTGAGCCAGCGGTTGGCCGCCAGCAGGATCGACAGCCCGGTGCCGCCCGCGAGCGTCCAGCCGAGAATGCCGATTTCGTTGCCCACTACCGCGGCCAGACCGGCGGAGCGCCCGTCGCGTACCGATCGCTGCAGGAACAGCGCCGTCGCGGGTCCGGGAAGCGCGGCCAAGATGATGGCGGCGACCAGGAATTCGGGCAGGACATCGACCCAGTGCGGCATCGGTGCATGGTGACACGTAAGGCCGGGTATGGCGAACGGATTTCGTGGGGTCAGGCGATGCGCAGGCCCGCGAGGAGGCGGTCGAGGGCGGCGATGGTGTCGGTGAGCGCGCCGGGGGCGGTGGTGGTGGCCAGCCACAGCGCGGCTTCGTTCATCGCGCCGGAGAGCAGTTGGGTCAGCGGGGCGATCGGTTGCGGAGCAAGGACACCGGCGTCGACGAGGGTTCGCAGGGCTTCGTCGAGGTGGCGGGCCGAGTTGGCTTCGTCCATGGCCCGCCATTCGTGCCAGCCGAGGACGGCGGGGCCGTCGATCAGCAGGATGCGCTGGACACGGGGGTCAGCGCAGGCTCGCAGGAACGCGGCGCAGCCGGTGGTGAGCTGCGTCCAGGGGTCGGACTCGGTGTCCGCGGCGGCGGCCACCTGCGCGCCCACCTCCTCCTGCACCTGCGTGAGGACCGCACGGAACAGGTCGGCCTTGCTGTCGAAGTGGTGGTACAGCGCGCCCTTGGTGACCCCGGCGGACGTCACGATCTCCGATAGCCCTACTGCGGCATAGCCTTTCGCGGCGAACAGCGCCCTGGTCTCGTGCAGCAGGATGCGCCGCGTCTCCTCGCGTTGCCGCGTCCGTGCCGTCGAGCTCATCGAGCGCCCTCCCGTTGACCTACCGATGGTATGTGAACTATCGTACGATACATACCGACGGTATGTGAAAGGTGATCCCATGAAACTCAGCAGCTACTACCCCGTTCTCGCCACCACCCGAATCGCGCAATCGCGCGACTTCTACACGGCCTGGTTCGGCTTCGAGATCGTCTTCGAGGCGGACTGGTACGTCAGCCTGCGGCGGCCGGGTGGCGACGACGAGCCGACCTACGAACTGGCTCTGCTCGACCCCACCCACCCCACGATCCCGGCAGGCTTCGGAAAACCCGTACAGGGTGTTGTCCTGAATTTCGAGGTCGACGATGTCGACGCCGAGTGGGACCGACTCGTGAAAACCGGCGGCCTGCGCGCCGAGCTCGACCTGCGCACCGAAGACTTCGGTCAGCGCCACTTCATCGTCGCCGACCCCGCCGGCGTCCTGATCGACGTGATCACCGAGGTCCCGCCGAGCCCCGAGTTCGCTGCCCGATTCACCTAGACCCCCAGTGCGGGCGCGATCGTTTATTCTTCCGGGGTGAAGGCACTCCGTCGGTTCACTGTCCGTGCCCATTTGCCGGAGCGGCTCGCCGCGCTGGGTGAGTTGTCGACCAACCTGCGGTGGTCGTGGCACGGCCCGACGCAGGATCTGTTCGCCGAGCTCGACCCCGAGTTGTGGCGAACCGTCGGTCAGGACCCGGTACGGATGCTGGGTGAGGTCCCTGCCGAACGGCTCGACGAGCTCGCCGCCGACCCGGCCTACCTCGCGCGCGTCGACGCGGCCGCCGCGGGTCTGCGGGACTACCTGACACGGCCGCGCTGGTTCCAGGAGCAGACCGGCACCGACATCGCCGGGATCGCCTATTTCTCGATGGAGTTCGGTGTCACCGAGGTGCTGCCGAACTACTCCGGCGGCCTCGGCATCCTCGCCGGTGATCATCTCAAGGCCGCCTCGGATCTCGGGCTGCCGCTGATCGGCGTCGGGCTGCTGTACCGCTCGGGGTATTTCCGGCAATCGCTGTCGGCCGACGGCTGGCAGATGGAGCACTACCCGGCGCTCGATCCGCAGGGCCTGCCGCTGCGCCTGCTCACCAGCGACGGTGCGCCGGTGCTCATCCACGTCGGCATGTCCGAGGGGCGGGTACTGCGGGCACGGGTGTGGATCGCGCAGGTGGGGCGGATTCCGTTGCTGCTGCTCGATTCCGATATCGCCGAGAACGACCCCGAACTGCGGGCCGTCACCGACCGGCTCTACGGCGGCGACCAGGATCACCGCATCAAGCAGGAGATCCTGGCGGGTATCGGCGGCGTGCGCGCGGTGCGCGCCTACACCCGCGCCAACGGCCTGCCCGATCCCGATGTCTTCCACATGAACGAGGGCCACGCGGGTTTCCTCGGCGTCGAGCGCATGCGTGAATTCATCGCGGGTGGACTGGATTTCGAGACCGCGCTCGCCGCGGTGCGGGCGGGAACCGTTTTCACCACGCACACCCCGGTGCCCGCGGGCATCGACCGTTTCCCGATGCCGTTGGTGCGCAGGTACTTCGGCGGCTCGCACGGCGAGTCCGAATCCGCGCTGCTGCCGGGGCTTTCCGTGGACCGGATCCTCGCGTTCGGGCGCGAGGGCGACCCCTCGGTGTTCAACATGGCGCACATGGGTCTGCGCATGGCCCAGCGCGCCAACGGGGTATCGAAACTGCACGGCGAGGTGAGCCGGGAGATGTTCGCGGCGCTGTGGCCCGGATTCGACGCGGCCGAGGTGCCGATCGGCTCGGTCACCAACGGCGTGCACGCCCCGACCTGGGCCGCGCGCGAATGGATCGACAAGGCCCGCGAACTCGTCGGGCCCGAACTGGTCGAGGAGGCGCGGGGCTGGGAGAAGCTCAGCGACGTCGACCTCGGTCAGCTGTGGTCGACGCGAAACACGTTGCGCGGCGTCCTGATCGACGAAGTGCGGCGCAGGCTGCGCGATTCCTGGCGACAGCGCGGCGCCGCCGACGCCGAACTCGGCTGGATCGACGACGTCTTCGATCCGAACGTGCTCACCATCGGTTTCGCCCGCCGTGTCCCCACCTACAAGCGGCTCACCCTCATGCTGCGCGACCCCGAACGCCTGCGCGCGTTGCTGCTCGACCCCGAACGGCCGGTGCAGCTGGTGGTGGCGGGCAAGAGCCACCCCGCCGACGACGGTGGCAAGGCCCTGATCCAGCAGGTGGTGCGGTTCGCCGACGATCCCGAGGTGCGTCATCGCATCGTCTTCCTGCCCGACTACGACATGTCGATGGCCCGCTACCTGTACTGGGGTTGCGATGTGTGGCTGAACAATCCGCTGCGCCCGCTCGAGGCGTGCGGTACTTCGGGGATGAAGTCCGCGCTCAACGGCGGCCTCAACCTGTCCATCCGCGACGGCTGGTGGGACGAGATGTTCGACGGCGAGAACGGCTGGGCCATCCCCACCGCCGACGGTGTCCGCGACGAATCGCGCCGCGACGATCTCGAGGCCTCGGCGCTCTACGAACTCGTCGAACGCACTGTGGCGCCGCGCTTCTACGACCGCGACGCCGGCGATGTGCCGGTCCGCTGGACCGAGATGGTGCGCCACACCCTGCAGACCACCAGCCCGAAGGTCCTGGCTTCGCGGATGGTGCGCGACTACGCCGAGCAGTACTACGGACCGGCGGCCGCCGCGTTCTGCCGGGCCGCCGCCGACAAGTTCGCGGGCGCCGCGGCGGTCGCCGAGTACCGCAGGCGCGTCGACGCCGCGTGGCCGTCGGTGCGGATCGCGCAGGTCGACAGCTCGGGCCTGCCCGACACCCCGGTGATCGGCGCGGAACTGTCACTGCACGCGCGCGTCGACCTCGGCGGGCTCGCGCCGTCGGATGTGGTGGTGCAGGCGATACTCGGCCGGGTCTCGCCGACCGACGACCTCTCCGATACGACCACGATCGAGATGCGCCACATCGGCGCCGACGAGGGCAGCGAGCTGTATTCGATCCAGGCTCCGGTCCCGCTGTCGGGTGCTGTCGGGTACACGGTCCGTGTGCTTCCCCACAACGCGCTGCTCGCGTCCGACGCCGAACTGGGCTTGGTGGCCGTCGCGGGCGCGTAACCGTACACGGTGACACAGGCGCCGGGTTATTCGATTCAGTGAACTTTCCGCTACCGTTCCTGGGTCGATCATTGAGGAGAGTCATGGCCAGCGACGTCCTAACCCGTGCCCGAGGGCGCATCGACGGATACTTCGGTATCTCGTCGAGTGGGTCCACCTTCAAGCGCGAGGCGATGGCGGGCACGATCACGTTCCTGGCGATGTCGTATGTGCTGGCGGTGAACCCGTCGATCCTCGGTGACGAAGGCGCCCTCGGCGACAAGGGCATTCCGATGCAGGCGGTCTTCACGGCTACCGCCGTCGCCGCCGTCTTCGGCACGCTGGTCATGGGCCTGTGGGCGAAGTACCCGATCGCGCTCGCGCCGGGCATGGGTCTCAACGCGTTCTTCGCGTACACCGTGGTGCTCAGCATGGGTATCCCGTGGCAGGTAGCGCTCTCGGGCACCTTGCTCTCGGGCATCATCTTCTTCGTTCTGGCGGTCACGAAGGTCCGGGAACGGATCCTGAACGCGATCCCGCTGCAGATGAAGTTCGCGGTCGGCGCGGGTATCGGCTTGTTCGTGGCGTTCCTCGGTCTGAAGAACGCGGGCATCGTCGTCAACAGTGACGCGACGCTGGTGACCCTCGGCGATTTCACCAAGGGCACCACCCTGCTCGCGCTGTTCGGGCTGATCGTGACCGTGGTCTTCCTGGTGATCGGCTGGCACGGCGCGGTGCTGTACGGCATCGTCGCGACCACGGTCCTCGGCATGGTGACCGGTCTGGTCGGCGTGCCGGACGGTATCGCCGAGATGCCGAAGGGCCTGGATCAGACCTTCGGTCAGGCGATCATCCATCTGCCCGACGCGTTCACCGGCCAGATGATCGTGGTCGTGCTCACCATGCTGTTCGTCGATTTCTTCGATGCGTCGGGCACCCTGATCGGCGTCGCCAACCAGGCCGGTCTGCTGAACAAGGACGGCACCCTGCCGCGCGCGGCGAGCGCGATGGCCGCGGACTCGGTGGGTACCACCGCGGGCGCGATCATCGGTACCTCCACCACCACCGCGTATGTCGAATCGACGGCGGGTGTGTCGGCGGGTGGCCGAACGGGTCTCACGGCGGTGACCACCGCGGGCTGGTTCCTGATCGCGATGTTCTGCTATCCGATCTTCTCGGTGGTCGCCGGATCGGCCGAGATCACCTCGGCCGCGCTGATCGTGGTCGGCATCCTGATGGCGCGTTCGCTCGGCGACATCGACTGGCAGAACCTCGAGTACTCGGTGCCCGCGTTCATCACCGTCATCATGATGCCGTTGACGTACTCGATCGCGAACGGTCTGGCCATGGGCATGATCTTCTACCCGATCGTGATGGTCGCCAAGGGTCGCATCAAGGATGTGCACCCGGCCATGTGGGCGCTGATGGTGCTGTTTCTCGCGTACTTCTTCTTCTTGGTCGAGTAGACGTTCCGGCCATAGGTGTGTCTATACTCAGGCTAGCCTAGGCTTGCCTAACTAGAGGAGATCCACCCATGAAGCGTTCGCTCGTTGCCGCGTCGATGGCGTTTGCCACCATCTTCGCGCCGGTTACCGCCGCTGTTGTCGCCACCGCCCCCGCCGCGATCGCCGCACCGGCCACGCCCTCGGTCGGCGAGCTGTACGGCAAGCTGCAGGCGGCCATGAACGGTTCGTCGGCCGAGCTCGAGTCGGGCAACGGCGGCAGCCTCGCGGTCGTGCGCGACACTGTCAACCGGATCCCGGGCTACAGCTGGGATGTCTCCGGCCCGGTCACCGTGGACGGCGACACTCTGTCGGCCACTCTGAACAGCCGCCTCGGCGATTACGCCTTCCCGATCCCCGTGACCTGGAAGAACATCGGTGGCATGTGGAAGCTGTCGCAGGAGTCCGAGGAGACCCTGGTCGGCTACGCCACCATGGCGTGGTGATCTGAGGAATTGCGAGCAGGGCCGCCCCGATGGGGCGGCCCTTTTCGATCGATTGTGACCGGCATCACAGAATTGCTCGGAACGGCGTGAAATAGTGGCACCGGACCCAGGGTTGTGATCGAGGAAGGCAATCGGACCGCGGTCCGGTTGCGGGGATGTTTCCGATTCGCAGACGAGGACACGATGACCGACACCGCTACCCGCCTGACTCCTACCGCCACCACCGACGAAACCACCGCCGCAGGCATCGGCCTGCTGGTGCTGCGCGTCGGCTTCGGTGGACTGATGGCCGCCTACGGAACCCAGAAGTTGTTCGGCTGGTTCAACGGACCAGGCTGGCGTGCCAATGCCGACGGCTTCACCGCCATGGGCTACAACCCCGGCGAACTCTTCGGCACCCTGGCCGGGCTCGCCGAACTGGTCGGTGGGCTGCTGCTGGTGCTCGGGCTGTTCACGCCGCTGGCCGCCGCCATCGTGCTCGGAACGATGATCAACGCCATCAACGTGCTGTGGAGCGGCGGGCTCTTCCCGGCGGATCCGTCGGTACCGGGGTTCACGACGCCGCTGCTGTTCGCGCTGGCCGCCGCGGCGCTGGCGTTCACCGGACCGGGGCGTTTCTCGCTCGACGCCGGGCGGCCGTGGCAGCGTAAGGGTGTGGTGTGGGGCGGTGGGGCAGTGGCGCTCGCCGTCGTGGCCGCGGTGGTGACGTTGATCTTCAAGGCTGTGCTCTGATCCGACGCAGCAACGCTGATCGTCGAGAGGCGGCGCGGTGACCGGGGTTCGGTTGCCGCGCCGCCTCTTTCGCGCCGCCTCGAGCTGATTCGTCATCGCCCGTACGTCCGTGGTTCCACGGAGCACGCGCGGGGAGTCGGTGGCAGCGATTAACCTCGTGGCGGCGCCTGTACACAGCGGCGCCACGCATTGTCCGCGGATGGAAGAGGAGAGCTGCGATGAAGGCTTACGACCTGGGTTTCGGAGACTCGGCGGACAAACTGGCCGAGACGCCCGAGGGTGATCCGCTGGTGCTCGACGCGCCGGTGCGCTCCGGCTGGATCGGCAGTGAGGGACCGGCCATCGATCCGGCGACGTGGCCGCGCGGACCTGTCACCGGCCTGCCGATGATGCACGCGCTCACCTTGCGCCTGCCCACCGATTTCCAGCGTCGCGGACCCGGGTTCCCCGCCATCGCGCTCTTCCAGGGCGAGGGGCAGTTCGCCGGAACCGACGCGGTCGAGGCCGACGCCTCGTCGGACGATCCCCTTGCCCGCGATCTCGTGTCCACCCGCCTGCACCCGAAGTTGCAGATCATGCACGACGAGATCGGCGGCGCCTTCGCGCTGATCTGGCTCACCGACAAGGAATTCGCCGGCGGCCCCGTCGCCCCGCCCGCCGATGTTCGCAAGCCGGGTTCCCCGACCGCGAGCGATGAGGGCTGTAATGCGTGGGACGACGTGCACCCCACCGTCGGCGTCTGGCTCGCCGAGCGCATCGCCGACCCGAACGTGGGCGTTCCCCCGGTCGAATACGAGCCGAACACCAAATACCAGGACCCGCTCACCGAGGATTCCGGCTGGACCACGTGGGCCGAGCCGCTCTTCGGCCGCTCCCACCTCGGCGGCACCGCCTTCCCCGTGCAGGCGCTGCCCGAGGGGTTGACCCCGTACTACCTGGAGATCGAGGAGATCTCCGGGATGAACTTCGGCGGCGGCAACGCCCAGCTCGACCTGGAGTCGGGCGTTTTCGATTGGTCCTGCGGGTAGTTCAGTTCATCATCGCCGGGCGGTCGTCGTCGGGGTGTGGGGCGGCGACGGTCCGGGTTTCGGGTGAAAGCTGTTCGGGGACAGCGAGATCGATGGCGGGCTCGATGGGGGCCGGGGGAAGTTTGCGGGCGCGGATGCGCAGGGCGATGCCCGCGAGGGTGCTCAGATAGATGATCACGTAGATGTTCATCAGGACCTGGGGCAGCGGCCACCACGGGGGGAGCAGGAAGGTGCCGACGCTCACCCAGGTGGGGGTGTAGGTGTAGGTCCAGGCGGCGATGGACAGGTAGAGCGCGGCCGCGGCGAGCCACCAGGGCGCGCGGGTCTGAGCGCGGTGGATCAGGTAGACCAGCAGCGGAACGAACCACACCCAGTGGTGACCCCACGAATACGGGGAGACCGCGCAGGCGGTGAGGCCGCCGAGGGTGACCGAGAGCAGGGGTTCGCCCCGGCGGACCAGGACGGCGGCCAGCCACAGCGCGACCAGCGCGATCGGCACGGCGATCAACAGCCACAACCACACCGGCGCGGGGCCGTGGGTGAGGTGGGCGATGGCGCCGCGCAGGGACTGGTTGGCGGGGTGGACATCCGGGGCGATGCGACCGGAATGGAAGAACGTCGACGTCCAGTATTGATACGAGTCGCTCGGCAGGATCAGCGCGGTCAGACCGATCGACGCGAGGAAGGTGAGAGCGCCGGTCGCGGCCGCGCGCCACTGCCGTTGTGCCAGATACTGGGCGATGAAATACAGCGGAGTCAGCTTGATACCCGCGGCGATACCGACGCCGATGCCGCGCAACCTGCTGTTCTCGGCGCGGGAGAAATCCCACAGCACCACCAGCATCAGCACCAGATTGATCTGCCCGTAGTAGAGCGTGGTACGCACCGGTTCGGCGAAGGTGCAGGCCAGGGTGAGCAGTGCGCTGACGGCGGCCAGCCCGGGGGTGGCGCGGTAGCCGAGCATCCGGAAGCTCTGCAGCACAACCCCGAACAGCACCAGCAGGTTGAGCACCATCCAGGTCGTGGTGACGTGCGCCCACGGCACCAGCAGTAGCGGTAGGAAGACCACGGCCGAGAACGGCGTGTAGGTGTAGAGCAGGCCGTAGTGCGTCGGCTCGATGTAGAGCGCCCGTTCGTGCACGACCCGCCAGCCGCCGTCGCGGTAGATGTGCACGTCGAGACCACCGACGAGAATCCCGCCGCTGTCCATCCACGGGTCCATGGTGGTGAACAGCAGCGTCACGCCTAAGGCGGCGGCACCGAGTAGCAGAAGAAGCGTCAGGGTCGTGCGCGGGAGTGCCACGCCTCGAGATCTCTCCGCCACGGCCGTACTACCGGCCGGCCCACATCGTATGCACGACTAAGAACCTACCGCGCCGGGTCGACGGCGCTCGGCGGCGGACCGACTTCGGTAGGAAAACGACATGAAAGCGGGTACGGCTGGCGGCGAACCGTTCTCGGCGTGCGCGTTGCGGGCCGCCGCGCCCGCCCCGCACTCGCCCATCAGGCCGCCGGACGCAACGTCAGCATGGTGTCGGCGCCGTGGTGGAACTCATACCCGGTCTTTTGCAGGGAGGTGGCGATGCCCTTGTCGTGGAGTTCGGTGCGCAGGTGGTCGATGAGGTCGTCGAGTGGGGCGCCGGTGTAGTCGAGCAGCGGGTAGACGCGGGTTTCGACGGTGGCGACGCGCGCCAGTTCGAGCAGGGCGGCCAGGTGGAAGTCGGCGTCGAGCCGGTCGGCGTAGCTGAACAGCAGGTGCGAGCTCAGGGCCAGGTCGAACGCGTCGTCGGGACACGGGAGTGAGGGTAACGAGCCGGCCAGATAGCGGTGGGGCGCGGCGCGCACGTCGTCGGCGAAGCGGGCGGCGGCGCCGCGACGGATCGCGGCGTGTTCTGTCGTGGAGCCGTACCAGTCCCAGCGGTAGCGGTCGGCGTGGGAGTGTGCCCAGGCCACGGCGCGTTCGGTTTCGGGGGTCGCGCGGGCGGCCAGTTCGGTCGGTGGGGTGGCGTAGATGGGATCGATCGCGGTGACTTCGGCACCCATGGCGCTTGCCTCGGCCGCGAAACTTGCTGCGCCACCGGGGCAATCGAGGACACGGCGCCCAGCCAGATCATCGTCGGAGAGATGGAACATCGCGCGGTACTCGGCCAAAGATCTTGCGCTGACCAGAAATTCGCCGAGTACCTCGCCATCGGCGTGGTGCATCATCACCACACGTTCTCACGTCTTGCGTTCGCACGCTCGCTGATTCACGAGTGTGGTCACCTCGATTGCAAGACTCGACCTGCAAGCGTCGGCTTCGCTCAGGCGGAGTCGGTGAGCCGGCGCAGTGCCTTGGCAACCACCTCGGGATCGCTGGTCTCCCAGTACGGCGGCAGCGAAGCGCGCAGGTAGCTGCCGTAGCGGGCGGTGGCGAGGCGGGAGTCGAGGATCGCGACCACGCCGCGGTCGTCGACGCTGCGCAGCAACCTGCCGGTGCCCTGGGCCAGCAGCAAGGCGGCGTGATTGGCGGCCACGGTCATGAAACCGTTGCCGCCGCGCGACTCCACCGCTCGCTGGCGCGCGGTGAGCAGCGGATCGTCGGGCCGGGGGAACGGAATGCGGTCCAGGATAACGAGACTCAGCGACGGTCCGGGCACGTCGACGCCCTGCCAGAGGGTGAGGGTGCCGAACAATGAGGTGGCCGGGTCGTCGGCGAACTTGCGCACCAGCGCGCCCATCGAATCGTCACCCTGGCACAGCACCGGGGTGTCGAGCCGCTCGCGCAGCGCCTCGGTGGCGGCCTTGGCGGCGCGCATCGAGGAGAACAGGCCGAGTGTACGGCCACCGGCGGCGGTGATGAGCTGTTCGATCTCGTCGAGATAGGCGGGCGAGAGGCCGTCGCGGCCCGGGGCGGGCAGGTGTTTGGCCACGTAGAGGATGCCGGACTTGGCGTGGTCGAACGGTGAACCCACGTCGAGGGCGTTCCAGCGCACCGATTCCAGGTCGGCGGGTGCGGTGGCGCCGTTGGCCATGGCCGCATCGACCTTGCCGCGCGACTGCGACGGCAGGCCCCAGGTGATCGCGAGCCCGTCGAACGAGCCGCCGATCTGCAGGGTGGCCGAGGTGAGCACGACTGTCGCGGTGCCGAACAGCCTGCTGCGCAGCAGGCCGCCGACCGAGAGCGGCGCCATCCGCAAGGTGCGGCGGGCGACGCCGCGCATCTCGTCGGCCGACAACCAGATGACATCGCGACGGGCGGCCGGGTCGGCTTCCTCGAACGCGGTGAGCGCGCGGACCGCGGCGTCGTGCACGTCGTCGATGGCGGCCACGGCCATGGTGCGGGCGGCGGCGTTGTCGGGGTCGTCCTGGGTTTTGACGGTGCCCTGCGGTGCGATGGCGGTGCGCGCGTTCCAGGCGGAATCGCGAACCAGGGCGAGCACCGGGGCGATGCCGTCGGGCATCTGGTCCCAGCGGCCGGGCGGCAGATCCTCCAGTGCCTGGTGGAAGGCCTCCGCGGCGCCCTCCAGGCGGTCTACCTCGCGTTCGTCGATCAGCTTGGTGCAGCGGCGGGCGGCCGCGCTGATCGCGGTCGCGGCCAGTTCGGCGGTGGCGACGCCGGTGACACGATCGACCAGTTCGTGCGCCTCGTCGATCACCACCACGTCGTGTTCGGGCAGGATCTGGATGCCGCTGATGGCGTCGATGGCCAGCAGCGCGTGGTTGGTGACCACCACGTCGGCCTGGGCCGATTCCGCACGGGCCTTCTCGGCGAAACAGTCCTGGCCGAACTGGCAGCGGGACTTGCCGAGGCATTCGCGCGAGCCCACGCTCACCTGGCGCCACGCGCGGTCGGTGACGCCGGGGGCGAGTTCGTCACGGTCGCCGGTCTCGGTGTCGGAGGCCCATTCGTTGAGGCGCTGGACTTCGCGGCCGAGGCGGGAGATGGCGAAGGCGTCGAACAGCTCGGCCTCGCCGCCGGTGTCTTCCGGGATCACGCTGTTGATCTTGTTCAGGCAGAGATAGTTGTTGCGGCCCTTGAGGATCGCGAACTTGGGTGCGCGGCCGAGCGGCTTGGTGAGTGCCTCGGCCAGGCGCGGCAGATCGCGGTCGACGAGCTGGCGTTGCAGCGCGATCGTGGCGGTGGAGACCACCACCGTGCGACCGGTACGGACCGCGTGCCGCAGGCTCGGGATGAGGTAGGCCAGCGACTTGCCGGTGCCGGTGCCCGCCTGGACGGCCAGGTGCTCCTTGGTGTCGATCGCGTGGTCGACGGCGGTGGCCATGGTGGTCTGCCCGGTGCGTTCCTTGCCACCGAGGGCATGCACGGCGGTGACGAGCAGGTCGGCGACGGGAGGGAGTTCGGGCACGCTGGCAGCTTATCCGCACCCTCGGACAGGTTTGCCCGAGCGATGGCGAGCCCGGTCAGGACTCGCGGACGAAGTCGTCGATGTGATCGCGGACGTAGTCGAGGACTCGCTGCTCGAAATCCTCGGGTTCGTTG
The DNA here is from genome assembly GCF_042884695.1 of Nocardia sp. NPDC058114. Lineage (NCBI taxonomy): Bacteria > Bacillati > Actinomycetota > Actinomycetes > Mycobacteriales > Nocardiaceae > Nocardia > Nocardia sp. NPDC058114. Next base: position 22,769 of record NZ_JBHVTK010000019.1, read on the forward strand.
ATGTCGTAGATCTCGTCGGGGTCTTCGGCGCGGTCGCCGGTGGGGCGGCGGATCTGGTCGGGGGTGGCGAGGGTCTGGTGTTCGTCTTCCCAGAAGCGGTCGAGGTCGTCGTTCGGGGAGCTGAGGGAGGCGTCGCGGGCGGCGATGATGGCCGCGGCGGCCAGTTGCGGCATGCCTGCTGCACGTAAACCTCTTGTGGCCCAGGGGAGTTCGCTGCGGCGGGTTTTCAGGTAGCTCGAGAAGCCCGCGTCGAGAACGCTCGTGTGCAGGCTCGACAGGGCCAGCAGGTGGGAGAAGGCCGGGGGGAGTTTGCCGAACGCGGCGATGCCGAGGCGCTGCAGGTCGTCGGTGGCCGGGTTCGACCAGAACACGGTGTCGGCGGCGTCGTGGATGCTGTCGGTCTCGGCGAGTGCCTTCGTCAGGGCGGATCGGGTGTGCGCCGGGAATCGATAGTCCATGGGGGAAGTATTCAGGGACGCAGCCCGACGCCCGCATCGCGGAGGGTGGTCAGGGCGGTCTCGGTGGTTTCGGGGGCGACGCCCGCGGTGAGATCGAGCAGGACGGTGGTGTCGAATCCGGCCTCGGCGGCGTCCAGCGCGGTGGCCCGAACACAGTGGTCGGTGGCGATGCCGACCACGTCCACGGCGTCGATGCCGCGAGCTCGGAGCCAATCGGTGAGAGAGGTGCCGTCCGCCGCCGCGCCTTCGAAGCCGGAGTAGGCGGCGGTGTACTCGCCCTTGGAGAACGTTTCCTGGATGGGCGAGACATCGAGCGCGGGATGGAAATCGGCGCCGGGGGTGCCCACTCGGCAGTGCGGCGGCCAGGAGTCGACGTAGTCGGGTTCGGTGGAGAAGTGGGCGCCGGGGTCGATGTGCCAGTCGCGGGTGGCGACGACCGCATCGTACTGCTCACCGGCGACGAAGTCGGTGATCGCGGCCGCTACCGCCGCGCCGCCGGCGACCGCGAGGGAGCCGCCCTCGCAGAAATCGTTCTGTACGTCCACGATGATCAGACCGCGTCCCATGTCATCCTCCAGCTCGTTCGACCGCACCATTCTCCGCCGCGCGACGCCACGCGGCCACCCCGGCGCGGTGGCCGACCGGGTGCCGGTGCGGTCGAGAGTCGTCGGCACGTCGGCGTGCCGCGACGCTCAGCCGAGGAACGTTGTCGGCACGGCGGGCTCGCCCGCCGAGAGCTTCAGCCCTTCCCACGGCAGGCTCACCAACCCGCGCGCGACCAGCTCGCGACTCTGCGCCAGCGTCGCCACACCGTCGACCACCTTGCCCTCGCGAACCAGCTGCACCTGCAGCTCCCGCACCTGAAAACCGTTGGTGGCCGGTGCTTCTCCGCCTTCGGGATAGACGATCTCCTCGACGATCGTGCCGGTGGCGCGGGCCAATCGCACCGCCTTCTTGGTCCCGCCGCGCGACTGCTTGTGACTGGACCGCTTGGCCACCGCGATGCCGTCGACCTCGACCAACTTGTAGACCATGCCCGCGGTCGGGGCACCCGAACCGACGACCACCGACGTGCCGACGCCGTACACGTCGACCGGTTCGGCACGCAGCGCCGCGATCGCGTACTCGTCCAGGTCGCCGGAGACCACGATGCGCGTGCCGGTGGCGCCGAGTTCGTCGAGCTGGTCGCGGACCTGCCTGGCGAGGACGCCGAGGTCGCCGGAGTCGATGCGCACACCGCCCAGCTCGGGCCCGGCCACCTCGATGGCCGTGGCGACACCCCGGGTGATGTCGAAGGTGTCGACCAGCAGCGTGGTGCCGATGCCGAGCGTGTCGATCTGGCTGCGGAACGCCGCGGCTTCGTGTTCGCCGTCGGCGCCGCTGTGCAGCAGCGTGAAGGCGTGCGCGCTGGTGCCCGCGCCGGGCACGCCGAAGCTGCGCACGGCCTCGAGATTGGAGGTCGCGTCGAATCCGGCCAGGTAGGCGGCACGCGAGCTCGACGGCGCGGCGAGCTCGTGGGTGCGTCGCGATCCCATCTCGATCATCCGGCGGCCCGCGGCCGCGCTCACCATCCGGGCGGCCGACGAGGCGATGGCGCTGTCGTGATTGAAGATCGACAGCGCGAGGGTCTCGAGCAGCACGCATTCGGCGAAACTGCCGCGCACGGTCAGGATCGGGGAACCGGGGAAGTACAGCTCGCCTTCGGCGTAGCCGTCGATATCGCCGGTGAAGCGATACTCGCGCAACCAGTCGACGGTGGCCGGATCGAGGAACTTCGCGACCACGGCCAGCTCTTGCGGGCCGAAGCGGAAGCGGGTCAGCGCGTCGAGCAGACGGCCGGTGCCGGCGACGACGCCGTAGCGGCGCCCGTTCGGCAACCGCCGGGCGAACACCTCGAAGGTGCACTGTCGCTGAGCCGAACCGTCGGCCAGCGCCGCGGCCAGCATGGTCAGCTCGTACTGGTCGGTCAGCAGCGCGCTGCTGGCGAACTCGTCACGGATCTGCACACCAGAAACTCTAGTCACCGCGGGTGTTGTTTCCTGCGGGCCTCGTCGTACCCTGGTTTTTATGGCCGTGTGCAATAACGTTCGGGCCGGCGCCGTCACCGACGCTGTGAACGCCGCACTGTCGGCACCGCAGGCGACACCGGAGACCACCGAATACACCGAGATCCTGGAGGCCGAGGACCGGCCCTGGGTCACCGTGGTCTGGGACGATCCGGTGAACCTCATGCACTACGTCACCTACATCTTCCAGAAGCTGTTCGGCTACAGCAAAGCCAAGGCGACCGAGTTGATGATGCAGGTGCACAACGAGGGCAAGGCGGTGGTGTCCTCGGGATCGCGCGACAAGATGGAGCAGGACGTGCGCCGGCTGCACGCCGCCGGGCTCTGGGCAACCATGCAGCGCGACTGACGACCTGAGTAACCTGGGCCTGTGCGTAAGTGGAGCAGGAAGAACTCACTGAGTGGCCTCAAGCTTCGATCCGAAATGGACGAGCACGAGGCCACCGTCCTTCGCTCTCTGATCGGCGCGGTGTCCGGACTGCTCAGTGACCGCGCAGCCGACGCTCCCGAAGACGAACTCGCCGCGCTCACCGGCTTGCGCACGGGCAGCTCCACCCCGCCCGACGATCCGCAACTGCTGCGTCTGCTGCCCGATTTCCACCGCGCCGAGCCCGGTTCGCCCGATGCCACGCGCGCCGATCTCAACAGCGCGCTGCGCAGCCTGCACGAGCCGGAGATCATCGACGCGAAACTGGCCGCCGGGCAGACCGTCCTCGACAGCTGCCCGGAAGTGGGCGGCAAGATCGCGCTCACGCCCGAGCAGGCCGACGCGTGGCTGGCCGCGCTCACCGATGTCCGGCTCGCGCTGGGCACCCTGCTCGACATCGACGACGACACGCCCGACCATTTCGATCCGGAAGACCCGCGCGCCCCGCATCTGGACGTCTACCACTGGCTCACCTGGATGCAGGATTCACTACTGCAAGCGCTCGCGCCGTGAGCGCGACGACCGGAATCGCCGACGAAGGACGAGATGATGCGCAGCGGCCCCGGAGTACGCAACTCGATCACTGATGTCGCCGGGGTGCTGGTCGGGCATCACCAGGCGCTCGACGCCGAAGTCACCCTCGGTACCGGCGCCGCGACGGGCTGCACGGTCGTGCGGGTCCCCGGCGGCGCGACGGCCTCGGTCGACGTCCGCGGCGGCGGACCCGGCACCAGGGAAACCGACCTACTCGACCCGGCCAACACCGTTCGCCAACTGAATGCCGTGCTCCTCACCGGAGGTAGCGCGTACGGCCTCGCCGCCGCGGACGGGGTGATGCGCTGGTCGGAGGAACACCGCGAGGGCATTCCGATGGACCCGGCCGACCCGAGTCGGGTGGTCCCGATCGTGCCCGGCGCGGTGATCTTCGATCTGCCGGTCGGGGACTGGGGTATCCGGCCCGGCGCGGACTTCGGTTATCGCGCGGCCGCGGCGGCGTCGACCGAGTTCGCCCGGGGCACCGCGGGCGCCGGTGTCGGTGCGCGGGCGGGCGCGATCAAGGGCGGAATCGGTTCGGCGAGTGTGGTTCTCGCGGACGGCCCCGGGGCCGGGGTGACCGTCGGCGCGGTGATCGTGGCCAATCCCGTCGGGTCGGTCGTCGATCCGCGCACCGGGTTGCCGTGGGGCGTCGGCACCGACGGACCCGACTTCTTCGGGTTGCGGCACGCGACAGCGGACGAGATCGCCGCACTTGCCGCGCTCCCCGCGAAGAGCATGGTGCTCAACACCACGATCGGGGTGATCGCCACCGATGCCGCCCTCGACCCAGCCGGCTGTCGACGGCTGGCCGCGACCGGGCACGACGGACTCGCCCGGGCGATCCGCCCCGTGCATTCCCCGCTCGACGGCGACACCCTGTTCGCGCTGTCCACCGGCGCGGTCGAGGTCACCCCGCTCGCGCTGCCGCGCGCTTTCCCCACCGACCTGCTGCTGCTCGACCAGTTGTGTACGGCCGCGGCGGTGGTCGTCGAGCGCGCCGTCGTCGACGCGGTGCTCGCCGCGACCTCGATCGCCGGGATCCCCGCCTACTACGATCTGTTTCCGCGCTGATCGGCGACCTCGCGCGAGGTCGCCCACTGTCGGTGGTGCGGCTGCCCGGTGGCCGCAACTGCCTGCTGACCAGCCCTTCGGCGGCTTGCCGCGCCTGCGGTGACGACCCGGCTGGGACCGGAGTGCATACCCCGCGGAATACCCGAATAGGGTGGGTCGTTGTCGGGGAAGGTGCTCGACAGCGCGCACGCAGGATGTGGAAAGGGTCGATGAAGTGCTGGTGATCAGGGCCGATCTCGTTGACGCGATGGTGGCGCACGCTCGCGCCGACCACCCGGACGAGGCCTGCGGCATCATCGCCGGCCCCGAGGGCAGCGACCGGCCGGAACGCTTCGTCGCGATGGTCAACGCCGAACGCTCGCCCACCTTCTACCGGTTCGATTCCGGTGAACAGCTGCGCGTGTGGCGCGCGATGGACGACGCCGACGAAGTGCCGGTCGTGATCTACCACTCGCATACCGCCACCGAGGCCTACCCGAGCCGCACCGACATCTCCTACGCCGCCGAACCGGACGCGCACTATGTGCTGGTCTCCACGCGCGACCCGCAGGAGCACGAACTGCGCAGCTACCGCATCGTCGACGGCGAGGTCACCGAAGAACCGGTGCGCATCGTCGATTCCTACTGAACCGTCCGAGAACAGTCACCATCCCCGAGGAGCCCCCATGCCGGTAACCGTGTCCATTCCGACCATCATGCGTGGTATCACCGGAGGTGAGAAGCGGGTGCAGGGCGAGGGCTCGACGCTGTCCGCGCTCATCGCCGATCTCGACGCGAACCACCCCGGGCTGGCCGAGAAGCTGCTGTCGGACGGCAAGCTGAACCGCTACGTCAACATCTACGTCGACGACGAGGACGTGCGCTTCTCGGGTGGGCTGGAAGCCGAGGTGCCCGCGGGCGCGTCGGTCACCATCCTGCCCGCCGTGGCCGGCGGCGCCTGACCCCGTGGCCCGCTACGAATCGCTGATCGCGACGCTCGGCAATACGCCGCTCGTCGGATTGCAGACACTGTCGCCCCAGTGGGACGGCGACGATCATGTGCGGCTGTGGGCCAAGCTCGAGGACCGCAATCCCACGGGCTCGATCAAGGACCGGCCCGCGCTGCGGATGATCGAACAGGCCGAGGCCGACGGGCTGCTCACCCCCGGCTGCACGATTCTGGAGCCGACCAGCGGCAACACCGGGATCTCGCTGGCCATGGCGGCCAAGCTCAAGGGTTACCGGATCGTGTGCGTGATGCCGGAGAACACCTCGGTGGAGCGGCGGCAACTGCTCACGATGTTCGGCGCCGAGATCATCGACTCGCCCGCGGCGGGCGGATCCAATCAAGCGGTGGCGATGGCCAAGCAGATCGCGGCGGAGAATCCGGATTGGGTGATGCTGTACCAGTACGGCAACCCGGCCAACGCGCTCGCGCACTACGAGAACACCGGGCCGGAACTGCTGGCCGACCTGCCGGAGATCACCCATTTCGTCGCGGGACTCGGCACGACCGGGACGTTGATGGGCACCGGCCGGTTCCTGCGTGAAAACGTGCCCGGTATCGAGATCGTGGCCGCCGAACCCCGCTACGGCGAACTGGTCTACGGCCTGCGCAACATCGACGAGGGATTCATCCCCGAGCTCTACGACGAGAAGGTGCTCACCACCCGGTTCTCGGTGGGCCCGTACGACGCGGTGAAACGGACTCGCGAACTGGTCGGCGAGGAGGGAATCTTCGCCGGGATCTCCACCGGGGCGATCCTGCACGCCGCGCTCGGCATCGCCAAGAAGGCGCAGAAGGCCGGGAAACGGGCCGATATCGCGTTCGTGGTCGCCGACGGCGGCTGGAAGTATCTGTCCACCGGGGCATACGACGGCACGCTGGACGAAGCCGAGGAGAAGCTGGACGGGCAACTCTGGGCCTGACGCGATGTGACCCGGCTTCGGTACGCTCTGGTCAACGGGCTGTTCGACGGTCCCTTGCCGGAGTGGAGGCGATGTCGGTGAGCGGTGGGGTGGGTGCCTCGTTCGATCCTGATCGGATCTCGGGGCTGCGTGGCAACGCGAGTTCGGGCATCGGCGCGTCGCGAGGCGGTTCGTGGATTCGGGCCGCGGTGGTGATTCTGGGCTTCGTGGGGGCGCTGTACGTGATCGAGGGCGTCGACATGGTGCTCTCCTACGATTCGCCACCCGGATCGGTCGGCGAACTCGACTCGGCGGGAATCGAGCCGCGCGAGGTATCCGGGCTCGACGGGATTCTGTGGGCCCCACTGTTGCACGGCGGGTGGGACCATCTGTTCGCCAACACGCTGCCGTTGCTCGTGCTGGGTTTCCTCGTGCTGCTCTCCGGGATCGGGCGGGGGATCGCGGCCACGGCGATCATCTGGGTGATCGCGGGCGTCGGTACCTGGCTCACGGGGTCGGCGGGAAGTGTGCACGTGGGAGCGTCGTCGATCGTGTTCGGCTGGCTGACGTACCTGATCTGCCGCGGGTGGTTCACGCGCAATGTGGGCCAGATCGTGGTGGGACTGGTGATCCTCGTGTTCTACGGCTCGATGCTGTGGGGCGTGCTGCCGAGCGACCCTCGAATTTCTTGGCAGGGGCATCTTTTCGGGGCGGTGGGTGGAGTGCTCGCGGGCTGGGTACTCTCGTCAGATGAACGTCGACGCCGCCGTGGAGCATCGGTCGGCCGCGCACTACCAACGCGGTAACCGGGGATCCGGTCTGGAAATTGGGGGGATCCTGCATTGAGCACCAGCACGTCGTGGCAGCATGGGGGTATGCGCCTTACCGTCCTCGGGTGCTCGGGCAGCGTGTCCGGCCCGGACTCCCCAGCGTCGGGCTACCTGCTGACGGGCCCTGATATGCGGCCGACTGTCATCGACTTCGGCCCCGGTATTTTCGGCGCGCTGCAGAAGCACATGAACCCGGCCGATGTCGATATCTTCCTCACCCACCTGCACGCGGATCACTGCTTGGATCTGCCCGCACTGCTGGTGTGGCGTCGCTACCACCCGAATCCGCCGACCGGGAAGGCACTGGTCCGCGGGCCGTCCGATTCCGCGCTGCGGATCGGCAATGCGTCTGCGGAGATCGGCGGCGAGACCGACGACTGGTCCGATGTGATCGACTCGCAGGCGTGGGTCGAGAACACACCGATTCCGTTCGGGCCCGGTCACACGGTGGAAGCTCGGCGGATGTTCCACCCGCCGGAGTCCTATGGGCTGCGGATCACCGCGGGCGACGGCCGGGTCTTCGTCTACACCGGTGATACGGCGATGTGCGATGCGGTGGTCGACTTGGCGCAGGGTGCGGATGTGCTGATGGCCGAGGCGTCGTGGACTCATGATCCGGCGAATCGTCCGCCGGGGATTCATCTTTCGGGGACCGAGGCGGGGGAAATCGCTACTCGCGCCGGGGCCAAGGAGCTGTTGCTGACCCATATTCCGCCGTGGACTTCGCGTGAGGATGTGATCGCTGAGGCCAAGGCGGCTTTCTCGGGGCCGGTGCACGCGGTGTCGCCGGGGGAGACGTTCGACCTTTAGGGCGGGATTCGGAGTTCGGTAGTCCCGGGACTGTTTGACGCTGTGTTTATTGGCGCGCTGGCGCGCGCGTGTCCGCGGCCCTGAGGGGCCGCCGGTTAGGCGCCGCGGAATCGCTCCTTCGTCGCATCTCCGCGGCGCCTAACCGGCGACCCGGCCGCGGACCGGCCACTTCGTGGCCGTCCCTCCCTAGGGGTCGGGAGTGCGGTGGTTGGTGGTGCGGTCATGGCGGATCTGGGGTTGAACGGTGGGGCCGGCTAGTGCGGTAGGGCTGCGGACTTCGGGTGTATGGAGTCGCTGGGAGTGCGGTAGGGGTGTGGACTTCGGGGTGTGTGGAGTCGCGGGGAGTGCGGTAGGGGTGTGAGCTTCGGGTGTGTGGAGTCGCGGGGAGTGCGGTAAGGGTGTGGACTTCGGGGTGCGCGGTGTCGCGGGGAGTGCGGTAGAGCTACGGACCTTGGGGTGTGCGGTGTCGCTGGGAGTGCGGTGTGGGTGCGGGCTTCGGAGGCTTCGGTGTGGCTGGGCGGGGAGTGGGGGGCACGCGCTAGTGTGTCGGCTGTGTCTAGACGAGCTGATGGTAGGGCGGATGACGAACTCCGCGACGTGAAGATCACTCGGGGATTCACTACGCACCCGGCGGGGTCGGTGCTGGTGGAATTCGGGCAGACGCGGGTGATGTGCACCGCGAGCGTCACCGAGGGGGTGCCGCCGTGGCGCCGGGATTCGGGGCTGGGCTGGCTCACCGCGGAGTACGCGATGCTGCCCGCGGCCACGCACACGCGCAGTGGGCGGGAGTCGGTGAAGGGCAAGGTCGGTGGGCGGACGCAGGAGATCAGCAGGCTGATCGGGCGCTCGCTGCGGGCCTGCATCGACCTGGCCGCGCTCGGCGAGAACACGATCGCGCTCGACTGCGATGTGCTGCAGGCCGACGGTGGCACGCGCACCGCCGCGATCACCGGCGCCTATGTGGCGCTCTCGGACGCGGTGACCTACCTGGCCGCCGCGGGCAAACTGGCTGATCCGCAGCCGATTTCGTGCATGATCGCCGCGGTGAGCGTGGGTGTGGTCGACGGGCGTGTTCGCCTCGACCTGCCCTACGAGGAAGACTCGCGCGCCGAGGTCGACATGAACGTGGTGGCCACCGATACCGGAACTCTGGTCGAGATCCAGGGCACCGGCGAGGGCGCGACGTTCCCGCGGTCGACCCTGGACAAGATGCTCGACTCGGCCTTCGCCGGTGCCGAGCAGCTGTTCGCGATCCAGAAGGCGGCGCTGGCACTGCCGTACCCGGGCACCTTGCCCGAGCCGTCCGCGAAGAAGTAGTCGTGGCCGTGCGTGTGCTGGTCGCCAGCCGAAATGCCAAGAAGCTGAAGGAGCTTCGCCGGATCCTCGATGAAGCCGGGGTGGCCGGAATCGAATTGGTGAGCCTGAACGAGGTGCCCCCGTACGAGGAGGCGCCCGAGACCGGCGCCACCTTCGAGGAGAACGCGATCGCGAAGGCGCGTGACGGTGCCGTCGCCACCGGATTGCCCTGCGTGGCAGACGATTCCGGCATCGAAGTCGACGCGCTGAACGGGATGCCGGGTGTGCTGTCGGCGCGGTGGGCGGGCGGCCACGGCGACGATGCCGCGAACAACACCCTGCTGCTCGCCCAGCTGGGCGACGTCCCCGACGACCGTCGCGGCGGCCGTTTCGTCTCCACCTGCGCGCTGGTCCTGCCCGACGGTACGACCACGGTGGTGCGCGGCGAATGGCCCGGCACCATCGCCCGTGAACCGCACGGTGACGGCGGTTTCGGCTACGACCCGCTGTTTCTGCCAGAGGGCGGTACCGGCAGCGCCGCCGAACTCACCCCCGCCGAAAAGGACGCGGTCTCCCACCGGGGCCGCGCGCTCACTCAGCTCATCCCGGCCCTGGCCGCCCTGGCCTGACCGACCACACAACACGAGCGCCGCCGCTCCGGATTGCCGGGGCGGCGGCGCTTTTCGTGCAAGTCAGAGGCTGTACTGCTGCTTCACGTCTTTGGCGTTGCGGTGCTCGACGAAGAACGACAGCAGCGGGATGGTGCCGGCGACGAGGGTGCCGATGGTGCGGCCGATGGGCCAGCGGACCTTCACGGCGAGGTCGGCGGTGACCAGCAGATAGGCGAAGTACACCCAGCCGTGCACGACCGCGATCCAGCTGGGGGTGTCGACGCCGAAGCCGTACTTGGCGATCATCTCGACGGTGAGCAGCAGCAGCCACAGGCCGGTGACCCAGGCGAGTACGCGGTAGCGCTGCAGGGCCGAGGTGATCTTGGCGGTGGGGGCGCTGCCCGCGGGGGCGGCGATGGCTTCGTCCGGCGACGGTGTGGTGGTGGTGTTGTCGGTCACCCGGCGTTCCTCTCGGGGGAATGCAAGCCGGCGGTGCGGACCTGCGCATCGATGTCGCTGGCGTGCAGTTGCGCCAGGTACTGGTTGTAGGCGGCCGTTTCCGGGTCGTCGGACTTCGCGGCCTTGGGGCGTTCGGGCAGGATGCCCGCGGGGATCTCGCGCGGCGCCTCGGCCTTGCCCGGCCGCGGCGACGCGGGCTCCTCGGCCTCGCGTTCCAGCCGCACGAACCGCACATAGGCGAACACCGCGAACCCGGCGAACAGCGGCCACTGCAGTGCGTAACCGAGATTCTGGCCGGTTCCCGACGACGATTCGAACCGTTCCCACTGCCACCAGGCCAGCGCCAGGCAGCCCAGCGCGACGACGCAGACCAGCGCGATCAGGGCCGGTCGATTGTGCGCCGGGCGAGGAGGTGGAACGGACACGCGCTCCACGGTACCCGCCTACTACAGAGCACGTAGGAGCAGGTCGCGGCCGGAGTCAACCGCGGAGTCAGGCGTCACAGCACAGTGGTCCGGGTGGCGCGCGGGCGCGAGGTCCCGGCCTGGAAGGTCTGGCGGTAGGCGGTGGGGGAGACGCCGATGGCGGCGGACAGGTGCTGGCGCAGGGAGGCGGCGGTGCCGAGGCCCGCGTCGGCGGCGACGCGGTCGATGGGGAGGTCGGTGGCTTCGAGGAGGTGGCGGGCGTGGTCGACGCGTTGCTGCGTCAGCCATTGGCCGGGTGGGAGGCCGTTTTCCTCGCGGAATCGGCGGCAGAAGGTGCGCACGCTCATGCGAGCGTGGGCGGCGAGTTCGGTGAGCGGGAGCGGGCGATCCAGGTGGGTCATGGCCCAGGCGCGGGTGGCGGCGGTCGTCGCGGTGCTGGGTTCGGGGATCGGCCGGTCGATGAACTGGGCCTGTCCGCCTTCGCGCCACGGCGGCACGATGCACAGGCGGGCGACCTGATTGGCGACCGCGCTGCCGTGATCGCGGCGCAGCAGGTGCAGGCAGGCGTCGATGCCGGCGGCGCTGCCCGCCGCGGTGAGGATGCGTCCTTCGTCGACGAACAGCACGTCGGCATCCATCCTGACTTGCGGGAACAGAGCGCGAAACCGATCGGCTTGTCGCCAGTGCGTGGTCGCGGGGCGGTCGTCGAGCAAGCCGAGGGCGGCCAGGACGAACGCCGCGGTGCAGATCGACACGATGCGGGTATCCGGCCGGAGTCGACCCAGCGCATCGGCCAGGTCGGCGGGCATCCACTCCTCCTCGGGGGCGTCACACGCGGAGAAGGGCGGGATCACCACGGTGTCGGCCTCGGCGAGCGCGCTGCTGTCGTATTCGACGGCGATGGTGAAGTCGGCGTTGGTCGAGACCGGGGCTCCGTCGAGGCTGCAGGTGCGCACGTCGTAGAGCGCGGCGCCGTCGGGATCGGTCGCCGTGCCGAAGATCCGGGCGGGAATTCCCAATTCGAACGGATAGACCCCGTTCAGCGCCAGAACCACCACGCGATGCATGGCAAGATTATTGCACATATTGGCTTTCTTGCCACTCGTCGATGATTCGCGCACCCGGCATCGTGGACTGCACACGGCCGGTTCGCAGCGAAACGGCCTGGGAGACACAGGGAGAAGCGCCATGCGGGCAATCGGTCAGGACACCTTCGGCGGACCCGAGGTCCTGCGGGTGATCGAGGTCGACAAGCCGAGCCCCGGACCGGCCGAAGTGCTGATCCGCGTGCACGCGGCCGGGGTGAACCCGACCGATTCCTGGCACCGCGCCACCGGTGGACTGCTCGGCGCGATCGCACCGCTGGGCTGGGATGTGTCCGGTGTGGTCGAGGCCGTCGGCGTCGGTGTCACCCTGTTCGCGCCGGGCGACGAGGTCTTCGGCATGCCGCGGCAGCCGCGCGCCGCGGGCGCCTACGCCGAGTACGTCACCGCACCGGCCCGCCACCTCGCGCGCAAGCCGTCGAATCTCACCCACGTCGAAGCCGCCGCGCTGCCGCTCGTCGCGCTCACCGCCTGGCAGGCGCTGGTCGACACCGCCGACGTGCGGCCCGGCCACCGGGTCCTGATTCATGCCGCCGCGGGCGGGGTCGGGCATGTCGCGGTGCAGATCGCCAAGGCGCGCGGTGCGTACGTCGTCGCCACGGCGCGGGCCGACAATCACGACTTCGTTCGCGACCTCGGCGCCGATGAGGTGATCGATTACACCGCAACAGATTTCGTCGACGCGGCCGATGGCATCGACATCGTCGTCGACACCATCGGCGGCGAATACGGCCCGCGCTCGCTGCGAACCCTCCGGCCCGGCGGCATCATCGTGTCGCTGGCCTCCCCGGCGGAAGCGGCCCTGGTGGAGGTCGCCCGCCCGCTCGGCCTGCGGGCCGGGTTCATGATCGTCGAAGCCGACGGCGCGGGTCTGCGCGCTCTCGCGGACCTGGTCGAAAGCGGTGCGCTGCGACCGCACGTGGAAACGGTCCTGCCACTGGAACTCGTGGGCAAGGCCCACGAGATCAGCGACAATCAGCGGACCCGCGGCAAGATCGTGCTCACGGTCACGCAGTGCGGATGATCAGAACTTGTAGCTGATCCCGGTCATCCGCTCGGATTCCTCCCACAACCTGCGCAGCAGCTCGGGATTGCGCGAGATCTTGCTCGACGGGCACGCCTCGACCGGTCCCTGCGACTGCATCAGCCGGTTGGGACCCCAATACACGGTGGGGTCGGCGTCCGGCTCGGTGGCCGCGAACAAGGTGGAGTGGGCGGCCTTGTGCGGCGGGTGGCCGATGAGCTTGATGAACGGCTTGCTGACCTTGTCGAGGGGGGTCTCGGTGCGGGCGAACAGGTCCGTGGCCGAGACCCCGGGGTGCACGGCGTAGGACTTCTTCGCCGACCCGGCCTCGGTGAGCCTGTGCTGCAGTTCACGACCGAACATCAGGTTGGCGAGCTTGGCCTGGGCGTAGGCGAGATTGCGCTGGTAGCGGCGGTTCTCGTAGTTGAGGTCGTCGATCCACAGCTTCGGGGTCTGCTTGTGGGCGATGCTGGCGAGCGAGATCACCCGGTCGCGCACGCGGTCGAGCAGCAGTCCGGTGAGGGCGAAGTGGCCCAGGTGGTTGACGCCGAACTGCGTCTCGAACCCGTCGGCGGTGCGCGAGAACGGGATGTTCATCAGGCCCGCGTTGTTGATCAGCACATCGAATTCGCCCTGCTGCGCGGCGAATTCGCGCACAGAGGCCAGATCTGCCAGGTCGAGCGCGGCCACCCGCACGTCACCGGGGATGGCGTCGGCGATCGGTTGCGCTTTGCTCGCGTTGCGGCAGGCCATGATCACCGTGGCGCCCTTGCCTGCGAGCACCTTGGTGGTCTCGGCACCGAGGCCGCCGTTGGCCCCGGTGATCACGAACGTGCGCCCGGACTGGTCCGCGATGTCAGTTGGTTTCCATGCCATGCGCCTATCTTACTCTGGAGTAAGATAGGAGGGAAGGTCAGGCCAGCAATCCGGTCAGCGTACGGGTGCAGGCGGGTTTGCGCAGCTTGATCATGGCTTTCGCCTCGATTTGGCGCGCCCGTTCGCGGGAGAAGCCGAGCGCCGAACCCACCTCCTCCAGCGTGCGGCCCTCGCCGCGGTCGAGGCCGAAACGCAGTCGGATGACGGCGGATTCGCGCTCGGTGAGCCCCGCCAGGGCCGCCTCCACATAGCCCCCGAGCATCCGAGCCGCGACCACATCCGCCGGTGTGGGCGTGGTGTCGGGCAACAGTGAGCCCAGATCGGTGTCCTCGCCGACGGGCGCGTGCAGCGACACCGGCTCGGCTTCGTGCCGCAGCACCGCCGCTACCTGCGCGACGGTGAGGTCGGCGCTCGCGGCCAGTTCCTCGGTGGTGGCCGCGCGCCCCAGTTGATGCGCCAGCTCGCGCCGCACCCGGATCACCCGATGCAGGACATCGGCCACATTCGAGGGCAGCCGGATCGTGCGCCCCTGATCGGTGAGCGCGCGCCCGATCGACTGCCGGATCCAGAACGTCGCGTAGGTGGAGAGCTTGAGGCCGCGCTCGTGGTCGAATTTCTCCACCGCGCGCATCAGCCCCAGCGTGCCCTCCTGGATCAGATCGAGCAGCGACATCCCGGTGTTGGTCGGGAACCGGCGCGCGATGGAGACGACCAGGCGCAGATTCGCCCGCACCATGTGATCTTTCGCGCGCAGTCCGTCGAGTTCGGTGCGGCGCAACAGTTCTCGTCGTGCGGCGGTGAGTTCGGCACCGGCCGCATCGATCTCGGCCCGCGCGGTCGCGCCCGCGGCGATCCGCGCACCGAGGGCGTATTCCTGTTCGGCGGTCAGCAGGGGAGTGCGTCCGATGGCGGTCAGGTAGTCGCGAATGGGATCGGCGGTGACGGTGGTGGTCAAGAGAACTCCCGTTCGATGTGGGGCTGGTGACCGGTGGGGTGAGGCAGCCCCACCGGTCGGGTTACGCGGGGAACACAGTGACTACTTGCCGGGAATCCGGATCGGGCGGCGCACGGCCGTCGACCGGGTCTGCGCGCCGCGAATGGCCGAGCCCGTTCCACGTCGTCGTGGGGTCGGGAAAGGCGCTTCGGCGCGGCGTGCCGCCCGGGGCCGGCCGGGCAGGGGGAGGGGTTGCGGCGTGGTCGTGATCTCGCGGACCGCGTCGTCGAGTGAACTTCGCATCGTCGTGAATCGGGCCATATCGGCTGCTCCTTCGGTGGTGGAACGGGTGTCGAGGGGCTCGGCGGCGATATCGGGTCCGTGCGGCATGCGCTGTCTCCTTCGATCGTGTCGCTTGCGGCGACGGGCATAAACTTAGAACGAACCTAAAAATATGTCAAGAACAAATTTAGGACGAGTTCAGATATGCTGGTGGCATGACGACGCAGCAGGGCCTCAGGGCCAGGAAGAAGCAGCAGACCAGGGAGCAGATCTCGGACCGGGCGACCGAGCTGTTCCTGGCTCGCGGATTCGACCAGGTGACCATCGCCGAGGTGGCCGCGGCCGCCGATGTATCGAAGATGACGGTCACCAACTACTTCCCCCGCAAGGAAGACCTGGCACTCGACCTCGGCGAGATCTACATCGATCAACTCGCGTCGATCGTTCGGGAACGCGCGCCCGGCCAGTCGGCACTGGCCGCGCTGCGTCACGCTTGCCTGGCGGCCATCGCGGCGCAAGACCAGCTCATCGGCTTCAGCGGCGAGCCGTTCGCCAGGATGATCGCCGACAGTCCCGCGCTGACTGCGCGCGGGCGCGATTTGCACGACGCCCGTCAACTGGCACTGGCCGACGTACTCGCCGCCGAGACAGGTGCCGCGCCCGAGGACATCACCCCGCGCGTCGCCGCGGCCCAGATCGCCGGCGTGCAACGGGTGCTGTTCAACGAGATCATGCGCCGCACCCTGGAAGGCGAATCCAACGCCGAGATCGCCGCCGCGCTGACCCGTGATGCCGAGATCGCGTTCGACACGCTCGAACCCGGCTTGGGAAACTACGCCGTCCGCTGAGCGATCGGTGGCGATTGCTGCCGTGTCACTGAGCTCCCGTGCGGGACCTGAAAGCCCATACTGAGGCATGCCGGATGGTGTTGCTGTGGACAAGCCCGTCGAGCCGATGAGTAAGGCGAAGATCAACATTGTCTTCGCGACGGTGGTGCTCGGCATGCTCATGGCCGCCCTCGACCAGACCATCGTGTCGGCGGCGCTGCCCTCGATCGTCGCCGACCTCGGCAGCGCCGGGCACATGGCCTGGGTGGTGACCGCGTATCTGCTCGCCGAGGCCGTCGCGACCGCGCTCGCGGGCAAGCTCGGCGACCTGTTCGGCCGCAAACTGCTGTTCCAGATCAGCGGCATCATCTTCATCGCAGGCTCGGCGCTGGCCGGCGTCGCGGGCGGCATGGGTGTGCTGATCGTGGCGCGCGGAATCCAGGGCGTCGGCGCGGGCGGGCTGATGGTCACCTCGATGGCCCTGATCGCCGACACCATTCCGCTGCGCGAACGCGGCAAGTATCAGGGCGCCCTCGGCGCGGTGTTCGGCGTGACCACCGTCGTCGGGCCAACTCTGGGCGGGTTGTTCACCGACCACGCGAGCTGGCGCTGGTGTTTCTACGTGAATGTGCCGATCGCGATCATCATGGTGGTGATGGCGGCGCGCACGCTGCCGCACCTGCGCGCGGTCACCCGGCCGGTGATCGACTACCTCGGCATCGGTCTGATCGCGCTCGGTGTGTCGTCGCTGATCCTCGGGCTCGAGTTCGGTGGTAGCGAATATCCGTGGGGCTCTTGGCAGATCATCGGTTTGTTCGTGCTCGCCGCCGTGCTGATCACCGGGTTCGTGCTGGTGGAGAACCGCGCGAAGGAGCCGATGCTGCCGATGCGGTTGTTCAGCAGCCGCGTGTTCACCGTGTCGTCGGTGCTCAGTTTCATCGTCGGTTTCGCGATGCTCGGTTCGATGACCTATCTGCCCGCCTATCTGCAATATGTCGACGGGGCGACGGCGACGATCTCCGGCGTCCGCACCCTGCCGCTGGTGGTCGGACTGTTCGTCACGTCGGTTTTCTCCGGTCAGGTCGTCGGCAAGACCGGGCAGTACCGGTACTTCCCGGTCGTCGGCATGGCGGTGATGGCGGTCGGCCTCGCCCTGATGTCGACGATGGGCCGTGGCACCAGCGTGTGGCTGGAATCGCTGTACATGCTGATCCTGGGTGCCGGGCTCGGCCTGTCGATGCAGGTACTCACCATCGTCGTGCAGAACACCGTGCCCTACGCCGATCTGGGCACCGCCACCTCGGGGGTCACCTTCTTCCGCACCCTGGGCAGCGCGTTCGGCACCGCGGTCTTCGGCACGCTGTACAACAGCAAGATCGAGTCCGCGCTGGCGCAGGCATTGCAGCAGGCCCCCGGTATCTCACCGGAGGTGGCGGCGAATCCGAAACTGTTGCGCGAGTTACCGCTCGCGCAATCGGAGCCGATCATCGACGCGTACGCGAGTTCGATCGACTACGTGTTCCGCTGGGTCGTTCCGGTGGCGCTGGTCGGTTTCGTCGTCGCCTGGTTCCTGCCGCAGGTGCGGTTGCGCGACAGCGCTCGCCACGGCGCGGGCGACGTCGGCGAGGGCTTCTCGGTACCCGATTCGCACGACCGGGTGGTGCAGCTGGAGCGCTCGGTCGCCACGACGGTGCGCAAGGCCAGGGCGGAGAAACCGCTCATCCCCGAGCTCATCGCCGCTTCGGGCAGCACGCTGAGCCCGGACTCGGCGTGGGCGCTGGGACAGGTGTACCTGTACTCCAAGGAGGAGGTGCCCGCCACGGTGTATGCCATCGCCTACCGGCACCGGCTGCCGGTGGAGGTGCTGTCGCCGGTTTTTCGCCAGGCCGTCGACGCGGGTCTGCTGCACGACGACGGGGGCACCCTGTCGCTGACCGCCGACGGCGGCACCGAGGTCGACAAGCTGCGCGCCGGCTGGCGCCGCTGGCTCGGTGACCGCCTCGACGACTGGAATTCCGAGGATCCGGTCGACCGCGCGCTGCTCGACGAGGCGCTGTCGAAGATCGCGGCCAAGCTGCTCGACCAGGGCGCTGATAGCAGGGAGGTATCGAAAGTCTGATGTCGGTTGTCCACTCCACTGAACGAACCTTGCCGCCAAATACTCGTGGACGTATATTCGTAGACGAGTAAGGAGGCGGTCATGGCGACCAAGCGCAAAGTGAACAACCTGCTGGCGCTCGCCGTGCTCTCGGTGATCGTGCAGCGCCCGATGCACCGCTACGAGATCGCCGCCACCCTGCGCGCCCACGGCAAAGACCGCGACATGGACATCAAATGGGGCTCGCTCTACACCGTCGTGCAGAACATGGAGAAGGCCGGATTCCTCGAGGTCATCGGCAGCGAACGCGACGGCGCGCGCCCCGAGCGGGTGATCTATCGGATCACCGACGCCGGTCGTGCCGAGATGGCGGACTGGACCCGCGAACTGCTCGCCGCACCCGAGCCCGAACACCACCGCTTCACCGCGGGTCTGTCGATTCTGGCGGTGCTGCCGCCGGATGAGGTGATCGTCCTGCTCGGTACGCGCATCGCGACGCTGGAGCGAATCATCGAGACCACCAGGGCCGAACTCGGCGAGCTGACGCTGCCCCGGTTGTTCCTCGTCGAATCCGAATTCGGCCTGGCGATGCTGGAAGCCGAGGCGAACTGGGCGCGTTCCCTGCGTGACGAGCTGGCCGCGGGCACCTTCGAAGGCCTCGAACTCTGGCGGCAGTGGCATGTCGACGGCATGCCCACCGAACAGATCCCCGAACTCGGTGAGAGGGGGAACAACTAGCTCGACCCCGAAGACCCCGGACCCGGTGGCGTGCGGCAACACCCCACCGAGCCCGAGATACCGTCCCGCAACCAGGCGCACCCGGCCACGAGGTGAGGCAACCACAGGATAGCTGGGTGACGCCGACATCAGATCTGGAGATCACCCATGTCCACCACCCGTTCCGCATTGGTCATCGGCGGCGGCATCGCCGGACCCGTCGCCGCCACCGCCCTGCACAAGGCAGGCATCCAGGCCCACGTGTACGAGGCCTACTCCGGTCCCTCCGAGGGCATCGGCTCCGGGCTCGCGCTGGCGCCCAACGGTGTCGCGGCACTCGACATCATCGGCGCCGGTGACGCGGTGCGCGAGATCGCCCTGCCGGTCGCGCAGATGCGACTGCGCGTCAGCGGCCGCGAACACGTCATGCCGGTGCTGGCCGACCAGCCCCCGCTGCAGGCCGTCGACCGCGGCGAATTGCACCGCACCCTGCACGATCACGCGGTCGCCGCGGGCGTGCCGTTCAGCTACGACAAGCGATTGACCCACGTCGACGAACACCCCGACGGCGTCACCGCGCACTTCACCGACGGATCCACCGCCACCGCCGATGTGCTCGTCGGCGCGGACGGAATCCGGTCCACCGTGCGGGGTCTGATCGATCCGGCCGCACCGGGACCCGACTACACCGGCATGCTCGGCTTCGGCGCCATGGTCGACTGCGACCTCGACCTGCCCGACGACACCATGGTGTTCGCCTTCGGCGCCAGGGCCTACTACCTGTACTGGAAGCATGCCGACGGCCGCGTGACGTGGGGCGCGAATCTTCCCAGCAAGCAGTACCTTTCGCTCACCGAAGCCCGCGCTGTCGCTCCCGAACACTGGCTCGAGGTGCTACGCGAGACCTACGCAGCCGACTCGCCCGGTGCCGAATTCGCCCGCCGCACCACGGCGCAGAACCTCGAGGTCACCGGTGCCCTGCACATCATGCCGCCGGTGCCGCACTGGTATCGCGATCGCATGGTGCTGGTGGGCGACTCGGTGCACGCTCCGTCGAACAGCTCCGGACAGGGCGCGTCACTGGCGATCGAGAGCGGCGTGCAGCTGGCGCGGTGCCTGCGCGATATCGCCTCGCCCACCGAGGCTTTCGCTGTCTACGAGCAGCTGCGCCGGGCCCGGGTGGAGGGGATCGCGGCGCGCGCGGCGAAGATCAACCACAGCAAGACGCCGGGCCCGATCGCCCGCAAGGTGATGAACGCGGTGATGCCGCTCATGGTCAAAACGGTGATGAACCCGGAGAAGACGATGGGTACCGAACGTCGATACCGCATCGACTGGGACGCGCCGGTCCGGGATGAACTCGCCACTGCCGCAGGCTGATCCGGCCGCCCTCGGTTGTCGCACTGCGGCGATCGAGGGCGCACCGGGTACTCGCCCGACGGCGCGATCAGCGACGGGTCGAGCGCAGCGCGAGAATGCGCGCGGTCTCCGCGTCGGCGGGCAGGAACGCCTCGAGGTGAAGTTCGGCGAGGGTGACATCGGTGGCGGTCGCGAACGAGGTGAGAGTGGTGATCAGACGGAGGTCGCCGTCTGGGGTACGCAGGTGCAGGGGGACGGCGAAGCCGACGTGGTCGGGCCCTGGGCGCGGCGCGGGGAGGTAGCCCGCCAGTTCGGCGATGAGTTGGTCGAGGGCTGGATCGGGCGTGTGGGCGGCGCGGTTTCGCAACGAATCCATGATGTGCCTGCCCCAGTCCGGCAGGTTGCGTACGCGCGGGGCGACGCCGTCGGGGTGCAGGGCCAACCGCAGGATGTTGATCGGCGCGACCAGCAGTTCCGGGGACACGTCCTCGGTGAACAGGTCGAAGGCGGCATTGGCCGTGACGAGTTCGCCGCGCGGGCGAGCGACCAGCGCCGGATACGGTAGATGCCCGTCCAGCACGGCGGTGATCGCCGCACGAACGGGCGCCAATTCCGGAGCCGCCAGATCACTTTCGGGGAAGACGGGTGCGAACCCCGCGGCCAGTAGCAAGGTGTTGCGGTCGCGCAGGGACAGCTCGAGCGATTCGGCCAGCCGCACCACCATCGTGCGTCCCGGTTGCGATCTGCCCTGCTCGAGGAAGCTCAGATAGCGCTGGCTGGTCTCGGCCCGGATCGCCAGGTCGAGCTGGCTGACCCGGCGCCGGGTGCGCCAGTGACGCAGTTGGGGGCCGAATCCGGTCGATGGCGGAGCAGCGGTCATGAATGGAGTGAACCGCGTCGACGGCCGCCACCATTCCCGCCGGGAATCATCCTCCGGCGCCACCTCGCAGAACCGATCGGTCGATGCGGCACCGATCCCGACCGGCACCTGCCCATACCCTCCGGGGAATCGCGCGGTGACGCCATCACCGACAGAGTTGTCCCATGCCTGACAACGACATCCACCCTGATCACGCCGTCGCCTACCACCTCGGCGGTGGTCTCACCCGGTCCGCGCAGCAGCGGCCGGAACCGGGCCCGCACCAGGTCCTGATCCGGGTCCGCGCCGCGTCGGTGAACCGCCGCGATCTGATGCTGATGGACGGCACCTACCCGCTGCCCGCTACCGCGGGCATCATCCCGCTCTCCGATGGTGTCGGCGAGGTGATCGCGCTCGGCCCCGGAGTGACCCGCGCGGGAATCGGCGACCGGATCACCGCGAGTTACTTCGTCCATTGGGTCGACGGTCCGCAAACCCTCGCCACCGCCGCCGAACAGTACGGCGCGAACTACGACGGATTTCTCGCCACCTACGCGCTCGTCGAAGAGGATTCGATCGTGCACGTGCCCGCCCATCTCACCGACGCGGAGGCGGCGACCCTGAGTTGCGCGGGCCTGGTCGCCTGGTCGGCGCTCACCACACCGGGCCCGCCCGCTCCGGGTGCGCGCGTGCTCACCGTCGGTAGCGGCGCGGTGGCGCTGTACGCCATCCAGTTCGCGAAAATCCTCGGCGCCGAGGTCATCTCGATCACCTCCAGCCGGGCGAAGGCAGACCGGTTGCGCGCGCTGGGCGCCGACACGGTGATCGACCGCACCGTGACCGGGAACTGGGGTGACGCGGTGATGGAGATGACCGGGACCGGTGCCGAGCACATCGTCGACGCGGTCGGCCTGCCCACGCTCGAACAATCGGTGCGTGCGGGCGCGTACAACTCGACGGTGACGATGATCGGCGCGATGGCGCCCACGCCGGGAGCAACGCTGCCGGACAATCCGTTCGGCTCCTCCTACCTGGCCATCCGGCGCATCGCCGTCGGCAGCCGAGCCGGTTTCGAAGCGATGAACCGCGCGATCACGAAGCATCGTCTGCGCCCGGTGATCGACCGCGCATTCGATTTCGACGCCGCCGCCGAGGCCTACGACTACCTGCGCTCGGGCGCCTCGTTCGGCAAGGTGGTGATCGCGGTGGGTTGAGCGCGCCGCACGCGGGTGAACGCGGTGACGCACAGGACCAGCCACAGCAACCCGATGATCCAGCCCGCGAGCACATCGGTGGTCCAGTGGACGCCCAGATAGATGCGCGACAACCCGACGGCGGCGGGAAAGGCGACAGCGAACACCGTGGCGATCACCCGAACCCAGTGCCTGCGCAGCCGCGGGATCACCACGAGCGCCACGATGCCGACGACCACCGTGGAGCCGAGCGTGTGCCCCGACGGATAGGACAGGCTGGGCTCGAAGACCAGCCGCGACGCCTCGGGCGGCCGCTGGCGGCCGACCAGCCGTTTGATCACCCACACCAGCACGCCCGCACCCAGCGAGGTGACGGCGACCAGGGCGGCGACCGGCAGGTTGCGCCGCAGGAGGAAGATCCCGACGGTGAGCGACGCCAGAATCGTCATCGACAGCGTGTCGCCGAGGTCGGTGATCACCGTGGCGATGCTGGTGAGCGGCTCGCCGCGGTGCGCGATCATCCAGTCGAGCACCGCGGTGTCCATCCGGCTGATGCCGCTGGTGACCTCCCAGGTGAGGGCGGTGATCAGCACCGCCGCGGTCGCGATGAGCGCGACCACGCGCGGCGTCCGGCGGCACAGCGCGGACCAGGCGACCTCGGTGGGCGGTGGTTGTCGATAGGCAGTCGGCATAGCTACCAGATTGCCAGCTCGCGCCTCAGGCTTCGAAGACCACCGTGTTTCCCGCGACGTCGCGGGTGCCCGCGTCCTTCTTGATCGCCTTCACCAGGTCGGCGACGCAGTCCCAGGTGCGCGGCGGCTCGCACTCGATATTGCCGATCGTGTACCAGGTATCGGTGCCGCGATAGCGGACGAGGCCCTTGCCCGCGTCGTCGAGCATGACATCGAGCTCGCCGGACACCGTCCCTTCCTCTTCGGTCATGACGGCGCTCTCGGCGGTGATCTCGATGGGCTCGCTTATTTGAACTCTCCTCGGCGGAGGCAGTCATCGACTGCGGTGCGCAACGCGGTGTGCTCGGCGGTATCAACGGTCAAGGCGTATTTTACCTTCACCTTGACGTAGTGCTCGACATAGGCACACCGGAAGTTGCCGGGCGGCAAGTAGTTCGCGGGGTCCTGATCGCCCTTGGAACGATTCGCCGACGGGTCGGCGGCGACCAGGTTCATCGAGTCGTTGGCGATGCGGCGACGGGTGTCCTCGTCGCGGTCGGCCGCGCCCGATCGCCATGCTTCGGCAAGGGCCACAATGTGTTCGGCGTCGACCTTGGACGGATCGGTGATGAACTTGTACGGCCCGAGTTCACCGGTCTTCTTGTCGATGAAGCCGTAGTGGTCCTGCCAGCCGCCACCGGCCGCCACCTTCAGGTCGCAGGTCTTGGCGTCGAGGGTGACCTTGCCGTTGGCGTCGCGCAGCATCATCACTTCGCGGCTGGTGCATTTCGTGTACTGCGCCAGGTCGCCGGTGAAACCGTGCTCGGGCTTGTTGGTGTCCCAGTGCGGGAACTTCTCGCGCGTGTAGCCCGTCATCGGGCCTTCCTTCGCGACGACGAGAGTGGCGACCAGATCGCCGACTTCCTTGCCCGACACCGTCGCCGCGCCCGCGGAACCCGGACCGGGCGCGGTCGGACTCACCTTGTCCAGGAACGTGTTCGCGAGGGTGACCACCACGGCGATAACCGCCGCCGCGGCGAGGGCGAGCAGGGCTCGACCCAGGGGAGAACCGCTGATCGAAGACCACTTCATGCCCGTACCACCCAGATGCTCCGTCGAAAAATGAACCGGCACAACCTAACGGCCGCGCCGGGTGTCGTCAGTGATTGTCCGCTATGAGGTTCCGCACAGCACAGCGCGAACTGATTGCGGCTCAATAGCGTTCATCTATCGACGGAGGTGACCGGCGGCGCCGAAGTGCAAACCCATAGTGATGGAGATCACAATCGATCAGTCGGGCAGTGATCCCGTTTCGGGCGGAATGCCGGTGTCCAGGAACCGGATCAGGCGTGCGATGCGCGCGGCATGGTCGACGCAGCGCTGGAATTGGCTGCCGAGCAACGCCATATCGATCGCGGCTTCGGTGCTCACGTCGGCTTCGGTGAGGGCGGTGCGCAATTGCTTGCACAGCGTATCCATCGCCTCGACATCGGCGCTGCCCCCGGCGGCGAACCGCCCGCTCGCCACCGACGCGCTCACCCGCGCCACGCACCCGGCCGCGAGCGTGCCCATCGACACGAGTTCGGCGATCACCGGTGCGGGCGCGACCGCGGCCGGATGGGCCCGATAGACGTACTGCCCAGCGGTTTCGGTGCGCCGACCGATCCGCGACAGCTCACCGGCCACCTGAATCGCGGTCACCACATGACGCAGATCGCGCGCCACCGGCGCCTGCAGCGCGAGCAGCGCCATGGTGCGGGATTCGCAGGCGGCGAACATCAGCTGTAGCTGCTCGTCGAGCGCGAACACCTCGTAGGTGGCCGCGAGGTCGGCGCCGGCCAGCGCCTGGGTAACCCGCTCGGTCGCGTCATGGGCGACGCGCGACATCAGGGTGAGGTCGTTGGCCAAAGCGACGAGCTCGAGGGTGAACTGGGTCCGCACGCGCTGAATTGTTCCCCATCGAGGGGGTGTGAGTGAATCCATCGCCGAGATCCGTGCGGTGACGATTCCGGGTGTGCCCGGCCGTAGCTGGAAGGATGGGGGTCATGATTGCCGCGTTGACGACTAAATGGACCCTGTACGTGCCCATCCTCGCCGCGCTCGTGCTCGTACTCAGCTGGGGGCGTTCCGTACCGGGATTGATCGTCGCGCTGGTGAGTGTCGCGCTGGTCGGCGCGGTGCTCTCGGCGGTCTATCACGCGGAGATCGTGGCCCACCGGGTGGGCGAACCCTATGGCTCGCTGGTCCTCGCGGTGGCGGTGACCGTGATCGAGGTGGCGCTGATCGTCACGATGATGATCTCCGGCGGCGACAAGGCGGCCTCGCTCGCTCGCGACACCGTGTTCGCCGCGGTGATGATCACCTGCAACGGCATCTTCGGCCTGGTGCTGCTGGTCGGCGCACTGCGCAGACGGGTGGCGGTGTTCAACGCGGAAGGTACCGGTGCCGCCCTGGCCACCGTCGCGACCCTGGCCACGCTGAGTCTGGTGTTGCCGACCTTCACCACCAGCGCGCCGGGTCCGGAGTTCTCGCCCGCGCAGCTCGCCTTCGCCGCGGTCGCCTCGCTGGCGCTCTATGGGCTGTTCGTGATGGTGCAGACGGTGCGTCACCCCGACGACTTCCTGCCGGTGGAGGACGGCGGCGCGGTCGACGACAGCGACACCCACAGCCACGCGCCGTCCAACAAGATCGCGTTGATCAGTCTCGGGATGCTGGTACTCGCCCTGGTGTGCGTGGTCGGCTTGGCCAAGGTGGTCTCGCCCGCGCTCGAATCGGCGGTGGCCTCGGCCGGATTGCCGCAGTCGGCGGTGGGTGTGGTGATCGCGATGCTGGTGCTGTTGCCCGAGACGATCGCCGCGGTGAACTCCGCGCGCCGCAATCAGGTGCAGATCGGTTTGAACCTGGCACTCGGCTCGGCGATGGCCAGTATCGGTCTGACCATCCCGGTGATCGCGATCGCGACCATCTGGTTGAGCGGGCCGCTGGTGCTGGGTCTGGGCGCCACGCAGATGGTGCTGCTCGCGCTGACCGTCGTGGTGAGCACGCTGACGATCGTCCCCGGCCGCGCGACCCTGCTGCACAGTGGTGTTCACCTGGGGTTGTTCGCGGCGTTTGTGTTCCTGGCCGCAAGTCCGTAGCTGGGGTGTTGCGGATCACAGGGCAGGTCGACCTGTCATGGAAACCGCGGAAAAGCGACGAGGGTCACCCACTGGAAATTTTGTTGTGACGCAGAGTACCGGTTAGCTTGCTGGAGTTGGCACCGACGCCGAAGCCAGAGAGTGCGGTATGAAAATCACCAAGCCCCGTGCTTCACGAGCGGCCCGGAGGCATCTCTGATGTCTACCGATCTGCACTCCGCGAAGCCGGATTCCGCTACCCAGATCGTCCGCAAGAACTTCACCGACACCGTCGTGTCGTCGCTGCGGACCTTCGGGCGGGCGGTAGATCTCGCACAGCAATCGGTCGGCGGCTCGTTCTCCGACATCGCCCGCAGGCAGTTCCAGTGGCGGGAGACCCTCGTGCAGGCCTGGCGCCTGATCACGGTCACCGCCATTCCCGCGATCCTGATGGCGATCCCGTTCGGCGTGATCGTCTCGGTCCAGGTCGGCAACCTGATCCACAGCCTCGGCGCCGACTCCATGCTCGGCGCCACCGGCGGCCTCGGCGTGATCAAGCAGGGCGCGCCCATCGCCACCGGCTTCCTACTCGGTGGCGCGGGCGCGGCGGCGATCGCGGCCGACCTCGGCGCGCGCACCATCCGCGAGGAGATCGACGCGCTCAACACCATGGGCATCAACCCGGTGCACCGGCTCGTCATCCCGCGCCTGGCGGCCATGCTGCTCGTCGCCCCGATGCTCAATGTGCTGATCATCTTCGTCGGCGTGCTGGCCGGGTACGCGGTCGCCGTCGGCGGTCAGGGCGTGACCCCGGGTAGTTACTGGTCGACGTTCGGTTCGTTCGCGACCGCCGGTGACGTGTGGGTCTCGCTGCTCAAGGCGCTGATCTTCGGCTTCCTGGTCGTGATCATCTCCTGCCAGCGCGGACTGGAGGCCAAGGGCGGACCGCGCGGTGTGGCCGACGCGGTGAACGCGGCGGTGGTGCTCTCGGTGGTCTCGATCGCGATCGTGAACCTCCTCGCAAGCCAGATCAGTGCCATGTTCCTGCCGACGAAGTTGGCGTGATGGCTGCCTCGTCGTACATCCCCACCTCGCTGCACTGGCTGCGCAAGCCCGCCCGCATCGGCAAGCGGATCGTCACCGCCGGTGAATCGCTCGGCTTCGTCGCGGTGTTCGTCTGGCAGGTGCTGTCCTCGGTGCCGCTGACGCTGCGCCGCTACCGGGACGAGACGCTGCGCGCGGTCACCGATATGACCTGGGGACGCGGGTCGATCATCGTCGGCGGCGGCACCGTTCCGATGATGATCGTGCTCGGCCTGGTGATGGGCGCCTCGGTGGGCGTCGAATCGTTCGCCTCACTCGACATGCTCGGCATGGGTCCGGTCACCGGCGTGATCTCGGCCTACGCGACCACCCGTGAGCTGGCCCCGATCGCGGCGGCCATCGGCTTTGCCGCCCAGGCCGGTTGCCGGATCACCGCCGAGATCGGCGCGATGCGCATCTCCGAGGAGATCGATGCGATCGAGGCGCTCGGCCTGCGTTCGGTGCCCTACGTCGTCACCACCCGGGTGATCGCCGGCGCCATCGCCATCGTGCCGACCTTCCTGATCGCGCTGATCCTGGCCTACGGCGCCTGCCGTGGGCTGCTCACGATGGTCTACGGGCAGTCGGCCGGTGTGTACGACCACTACTTCTTCCAGTTCATCTCCGGCTTCGACATGATCGCCGCGGTGATCAAGGTGGCCGTGTTCGGCACGGTGGTGATCCTGGTGCACGCCTACTTCGGGTTCTTCGCCACCGGCGGCCCCGAGGGGGTCGGCATCGCCTCCGGTCGCGCGGTGCGCGCCAGCTCGGTGGCCATCATCGCCATCGACATGGTCCTCACGATCATGCTCTGGGGCTTCAACTCGGCGATCAGTTTTACGGGGTGAACTAGATGCCTAACTATGGAATGCCCGGCGTCGCGGCCGATCGGCGCACGTCGCGGCTGACCGGCGTGATCATCCTGTCGGTGATCGCGGCGATCGCACTGGCCTACGTCACCTACTCGAATCTGCGGACCGAAGACGGTCTGCGCATCGCGTTGCACACCGAACACCTCGGTGACGGCATCAGCGCGGGCAGCCAGGTCCGCGTCGACGGCGTGACGGTCGGCGAGGTCGCCGAGGTGACCCCCGGCGCGCGTGGCACCCAGCAGATCGCGCTGCTGCTCGACACCGAGCGACTGGTCGGCATAGACGACAGCCTCGCGATCGACTACGCCCCGACCAACCTGTTCGGCATCGCCGAGATCGAATTGCGCCGTGGCGCGGGCGGTTCGCCGCTGCGCGAAGGTGCGGTCCTCGACCTCACCGGCACGAACAACGACCGGGTCTACGACGCGACGATGAGCGCCATCCTGCGCAGCCTCTCGCAGGTCGGCATGACCGTGACCAGCCCGCAGATGGCCACCGTCATCTCCCAGCTGGCCGCCGACTTCAAGGCCTTCACTCCGCTGGTCCAGGCGCTGATCACGGTCTCCAAGACCCTCGCCGACAACCAGGACGTGATGCCGTCGGAGCTGTTCGGCAAGCTCGGCCCCGCCTTCGACGGCGGCGGTGAGTTCGCGGGCGCCACTATGAAGGTGATCGACCAGCTCAGCGACATCCGAGTGACCCAGGTCGACAAGGAGCGCTACGACATCGGCGTCGGGGTGATCGGCGGCGGCATCCTGCCCGCGCTGAGCACCACCCTGAGCACCGCGGGCGGGCACTTCGCCGAGACCACGGACATGCTCGCACCGATGCTGCTCGCGCTGGCGCAGATGTCGCCGAACCCGCGCCGGACCGGTGCCGATCTCACCGCGCTGCTGCAGAACCTGCGCGGCGCGATGCCCGACGGCCCGAACGGCCCTGTCCTGAATCTCGACGTCGAGCTCAGCGGTGTCCCCGGCATCGCGGTGCCGCTGTTCGGAAAGGCCGGTGGGCGATGAAGATTCGCGGAACCGCACTGCGCCTCGGCGTCTTCAGCCTGGTGATGATCGCCATCCTCGGCATGGTGTTCACCCTGATCAAGCGCCCGGTCGACGGCGACACCAACGCCCATGACGCACTGTTCACCGACGCCAACGGCCTCAAGGTCGGCAACGACGTGCGGATGTTCGGCGTGCAGGTGGGCAAGATCGAGAAGATCAGCCTCGAAGGCGACAAGGCCAAGGTCGCGATCACGGTCAAGACCGACACTCCGATCTACGACAACTCCAAGCTGGCGATCCGCTACCAGAACCTCACCGGCCAGCGCTATATCGACCTGCAGCAGGCGCCGAACCCGGGCAGGACCATCGCGGCAGGGGCACGGATCGGCGCCAACATGACCGTCCCGTCGTTCGATGTGACGAGTCTGTTCAGCGGCCTCAAGCCGGTGCTCGCCACGCTGTCGCCCGAAGCGATCAACCAGTTCACCGCGAGCATGCTCGCCGTGATCGAGGGCGACGGCACCGGCCTCGGACCCGCGCTCACCGCGATCGATCAGCTCGCGAGCTATGCCGATGACCGTCAGCAGGTGATCAGCACCCTGATCCACAACCTGTCGGAGCTGTCCGAGCGTCACGGCGGCAAGGTCGGGCACCTGGTGCCGCTGCTGGCCCGGCTCACCGACATCTTCGAGGCGATGCAGCGCAATATCGGCGGTGTCGCGCAGTTCGCGATGACCGCGCCCTCGGTGCTGGCGCCGGTGGACCGGTTGCTCGCCTCGCTGGGCCTGGTCGAGGGCGGCGGCGCCGATGTCGACGCGATGATCCGCGCGCTGTTCCCGAATCCACAGGAAGCCGTCGAGGTGTTCGGCAAGCTCCCCGGTCTGCTGGCCACGGTCGACGCCTCGCTCGCGCGCGGTTTCGCCGACTTCACGCCGCACTGCAGCAACGGCGCCGCCGAGGTGCCCGCGCCGCTGCAGGTGCTGATCGCCGGACAGAAGGTCACCGTATGCAACCGCTGAAGAAGCTCGCCGCGCTGTTCGGCGGCGATCGCCCGATCCCCGATGAAGCGGGCAAACTCGCACGGGAACTGCGGATGGGGATCATCGGCCTGAGCCTGGTCGTGCTGTTCATCATCGCCGCGGGCGTGGTGTACGTGGTGCCGCTGGGCAAGCACACCTACACCGCCGAGCTCAGCGAAGCGCAGTCGGTGCGCGAGGGCGACGACGTGCGCCTGGCCGGCATCTCGGTGGGCAGCGTCACCTCGCTGGAACTGAAGCCCGACAAAGTGCTCATGCGGTTCACCGTGAAAAACGATGTCTTCGTGGGTGATCAGACGTCCCTGGATGTTCGCATGCTCACCGTGGTCGGCGGTCACTACGTGGCGCTTTACCCCGCGGGTTCGAAGCCGCTGGGGGACAAGGCGATTCCCACTGATCGAATCCGCCTGCCCTACAGCCTGATCGAAACCTTCCAGGACGCGACCGCGCCGCTGGCCGCCGTCGACGGCGACACCGTGCGCAACAACCTGGCCGCCGCGAACTCCGCGATCGCGACCTCGCCGGAAGCGTTGCGCACCACGCTCGACACCGTCGGCAAGTACGTCGACATGCTCGACCGTCAGCGCAGTCAGGTGTCGAAGTCGATCGCGGTCGTCGACGAGTACATCACCATGTACGACGGCGCCAAGGCGGATCTGGGCAGGCTGATGGACAACGTCAACATGCTCGAAGACGTGCTGCTGAGCAAGCGGGCCGAAATGGCCGAAGCGGTTCGGTTGCTCACCTCGGTGGTGAATCGCCTCGCGGGACTGGCCCCGACCTGGGACTCCACCCTGAAGCCGCAGGTGCAGGCGCTGGCCGACGCGTTGCCGCGGCTCGGGGAACTCAGCAGTCAGCTCGAGCCCGTCATCGGCACAGTCGGTGCGCTGCAGACCAGGTTGTCGCAGCTGACGACCCCCGAGGCCGGTGTGGTCGTCGACCAGTCGAGCGCCCGCGTGTGCGTACCGCTGCCCGGGAAGGCGTGCTGATGCTGAAACGACTACTCGGATCCCAGGCGTTCATGTCGATCGCCGGCGTCGCGGTGCTCGTGGCGCTGGTCGCGGGCGGCTACTTCGTCGCCTTCGATCCGCTGAAGAAGACCGAATCCTATTGCGCGCTCATGCCCGACGCGATCGGCCTCTACCCGGGTAACCACGTCACCATGCGCGGCATGGATGTCGGCCAGGTGACCGCGGTGCGCAACGAGGGCGCCAAGGTCCGTGTCGAGTTCGAGGTCGACGCCGAATTCGATGTCAACTCCGACGCTTCCGCCACCACCGTCGCGTATTCGGTGGCGGCGGACCGCAATCTGGCGGTGCTCACCACCGGCAAGACCGCGCCGCCGCTCGCGGGCGGCTGCATCACCAAAACGCTGACACCCAAGAGCATCACCGAAACGCTCACGGCGCTGGCCAGCCTGTCCGACGAACTCTCCGGCGGTGCCGCGGGTGCGCCGAGTGCGCTGTCGGACGGCCTGTCCTCGCTCAACCGCGCCACCGAGGGCACCGGCCCGACGGTCAACGAACTCATCCACAAGCTCGGTTCGGCGATGAACAAGCCCGACGCCGACATCGGCCATCTCGCCAGTCTTTTCGACGCGTTCGCCTCGGTCTCGAACCGGGTCTCCGCGAACTGGGGCGACCTGCAGACGATGCTGGTCCGGCTGGCCCCGCTGCTCAACATGGCCTCCGACGACCTGCTCGGCCCGGCCACCTCGCTGTTCGACGGTCTCGGCGAGCTGTTGCCGATACTCAACGATGTCGCCGTCATTCTCGGTGATCCGTTGATCGGCGCGCTCGACGACGTGGTCCCGCTGGTGAAGTTGTTGCGCGCCAACGTCGGATCGCTCAGCGAGATCGTGGCGAAGATGCCCGCGCTCGCCTCCGCCTTCCGCAGCGCTACCGATCCCGCGGGCGGCACCGCGATCACCTACGCGCCGCCGAAGGTCGCCTTGCCCGTCGGTGACGCAGACCAGGTGTGCGGCGCGGTGAACGAGCTGATTCCGGGGCAGTGCCCCGACCCGGCGCAGGGACTGGCCGATGTGAATCTCGTGCAGGTTGTGCTGGGAATGGCAGGTGCTCGATGAACACCCGAAAGATGTTGCGCCGCAGTGTGGTCGCACTCGTCGTCGCGGCCGGACTCGCGGTGGGTGGCTGTGGTTTCGACCCCGCCGAAGTGCCCGTCCCCGGCTCGACCGTCAGCGGTTCGACCTACCGTGTGCAGATCGAGTTCAGCAGCGCGCTGAACCTGCCCGCGAAGTCGAAGGTGATCGCCAACGGCGCCGAGATCGGCATCGTCGACGGTGTGCGGGTGGTCCAGCCCGCCGACGCGCCCGCGGGCCGTGGCGGTTACGTCATCGTCGAGGCCGACATCCTCGACACCGTGCAGTTGCCGGCGAAGTCCATCGCCGAACTGCGCCAGGACACCATCCTCGGCGACATCCATCTCTCGCTCACCACTCCGAAGGACGGCTTCGGCGACCTGCTGCGCGACGGCGGCACCATCCCGATCGAGCGCACGAAACCGCCTGTGCAACTGGAAGACACGATGGCCACCATGGCTCTGTTCGTGCAGGGCGGTGCGATCGGTCAGCTGCAGGAGATGCTCGGCCGGATCAACTCGGTGATGCCACCCGATCCCAAGGAAACCGCGCGCATCTCGGCGGTGATGGGCGCCGACGCCGCCGACCTGGCAGCCCATCTCGACCAGGTCGACCTGCTGGTCAACGGGCTGAGCCGCAATGCGGCGATCCTGCACGACGACACCGAGCAAGCGCTGACCAGCATCCTCACGCCCGAGGCTGTCGCCTCGCTGACGGGCACCCAGGATTCGATCGCCAAGACGATGAAGATCTTCGACGCGCTCGGCCCGGTGGGTTCCTCGCTCACCTGGCTGGCCCCGATCGCGAGCTCCGGTGACGCCGCCGCGACCGCGTTCCTGCCGCTGGCCACCGGCGGTTCGGCCGACCTGCGCTCCTCGACGAACATGGCGCTGCTCACCGCGCTGTTGCGCGACAAGATCATTCCCTTCGTCGAGAACGGCCCGAAGGTGAACGTCACCGGCGTCCAGGTGTCCGAGGAAGACCAGGTGGCGCAGATCGTCACCGCGCTGCGGATGATCGGAATGGTGCGATGAAGATCGGTGCACTGGCCTCCCTCGGCGGCATCGCCGCCATCACGGTGCTCGGCGCGAGCTACCTGACCTTCGGAGTGGTGCGCGTCGACCCGTTCGCCGACTACACCGCGGCCTCGATCGAGATCGCGAATTCCGGTGGCCTCAGTGTCGGTTCGCCGATCCTGCTGACCGGTATCGAGATCGGTGAGGTCACCGGCGTCGACACCTCGGCGAGCGGTCGGGTGCAGGTCGGCTTCCGGTTCGGCGCCGACCACAAGGTGCCGATGAGCAGCGTCGTCACCATCGAGCACCTGTCCTCCCTCGGTGAGCCGTACGTGCAGTTCGTGCCGCGTGACGCGAACGGTCCCTATCTCACCGACGGGCAGCGACTGTCCGGGGAGAACGTGCGCACTCCGATGTCGATCCCCGAGGTCGCGCGGCTGGTCACCAAGACCGTCGAGCAGCTCGATCCCGCGGTCGTCGGATCCCTGGTCGACACCCTCGGCACGGCGATGGTCGGCACCGAGAATGTCGTCCCCGAGCTGGCAAGGGCGGGCGACCTGCTCGCCGCGGCCCTCATGAGCCGCGCACCGGCGATCGGCGAGTTGCAGAACAACTTCGAGTACGTTTCCGGCGACATCGGCTGGGCCGGGCCGGCCACCTCGGCCGCCGCGCCCGCCTTCATCCGGTTGAGCCAGGTGATCGACCAGTTCGTCGAATCGGTCGGCCGGGCCACCGAAGGCGATCCGCAGATGCACCTGCGCGAGGGTGGTCTGGTGCCGTTGCTCGAGCAGCTCAGCGCCAAGCTGAACGAGCTCGGCCCCGAGCTCTCCGCCCTGCTGCCCGGACTGCGCCCGCTCACCGAATCGGTGACCGCGGCCGCTCCGCAGCTCGATCTGAGCGCACTGATCGCGCAGGCTCTGCACAACACCGACGCCGACGCGGTGAAGGTGCGGGTCGCGATCAAGTAAACATCTGGCAACCATCGGATATAGGTATCTGCCCTGGCCAGTGGTTGTGCCGTCGACCGGAGCGATCTGTGAGCAACCGTACGGTAGCGTGACCGAACGAGGGGAGACCTGGTCCGCGGCAAAGGCGGTGCGATGGCAGAGAGCAGCGAGGGTCCACAAACACGGACCGGCAGCAGTACTCGGATGATCGCGATCGCGGCGGTACTCGCCGCGATACTCGCGCTGGTGGTCGCGCTCGGCCTGGTGATGCGCGCCGACCAGGGTGGTGACGACAACCCTTCGGTGAATCCGATGGGCTCCGACGCCAACGGTCTCCCGATCGCCGGGACCGATCAGGACCAGGAATTCGCGCCCCCGTGGCCGGCCAGGCGGGTCGGCGGGAACTGCTCGGCCGGTGGCATCGTCGCGCATTGGCGCGTCCACGACGACGGCAGTTGGCAGTGCACGGTGACCACCCCCGACGCCCTGCCCCCGGCAGCGGCCCCCGCGCCGCCGCCACCTCCGCCCCCGCCGCCCGGAACCGAACCCGCCCCCGGGCCCGTGCCTGTCGAGGCACCTCCGCCGCCTGCGTTCGAGCCGCCGCCGCCTCCGCCGCCTGCCAACGAGCCGCCCGCCTACGAGCCGCCGCCTCCGCCCGAGCCTCCGCCCCCGGTCTTCGAACCCGCCCCCGCCCCGGCGCCGCCCCCGCCCCCGCCGCCGCCCCCTGTCCTGCAACTCCCGTTCCCCCTCCCGCCGATTTTGCTCCCACCCGCGGCGGCCGTCCGGCCCTGACCGGCGGCGGGTCGATCCCCGTGTGCCGCCGATGTCGGTGAGACTGGTCAGCTATGGACCAGTTGGTGCTGACTCTGGTGATCCTGCTCGCGGCCGTGCTCGCCGAACCACTCGGCGCGCGCCTCGGTCTCGCGCCGTCGATCCTGATGACAGTGTTCGGCTGCCTGCTCGCGCTGATTCCGGCCGTGCCCAGCCTGCACATCCCGCCCGAGCTGATCCTGCCCCTGGTCCTGCCGCCGCTGCTCTACGCTGCCGCGCGCCGCACGTCATGGCGGCAGTTCGCGGAGAACTGGCAGATCATCGCGTTGCGCGCGGTGGGGCTCGTGATCGTCACCGCGATCGCGGTCACCGCGGTCTTCCACGCGTGGAATCCCGCCACCGCGGTCGCCGCCGGCCTGGTGCTCGGCGCCCTGGTCGCACCGCCCGACCCCGTCGCGGCCACGTCCATGGCGGGCAGCCTCGGCCTGCCACGCCGATTGATCGTGACCCTCGGCGGCGAAGGGCTGTTCAACGACGTCACCGCGATCGTCATCTACACGGTCGGAATCCAGGCAGTGGTCACCGGCCTGTTCTCGCCGTGGCACGCGCTCGGTGACTTCGCGATCGCCGCGGTGGTCGGCGTCGCCGTCGGCCTGCTGCTCGGCTGGCTCGGCAGCAAGCTCACCAAGTATCTGGACACGGCCACCGGTCAGGTCGCGGTGAGCCTGCTGCTGCCCTTCGCCGCCTACGGCATCGCCGAGCACTGGGAGGGCTCGGCGGTCCTCGCGGTGCTGGTCTGCGCGCTGTACCTCACCGATGCCGTGACCGAGATCGGCGACCGCGACTATCGGCTGGTCGCCGACTCGTTCTGGGACATCACCGAAATGCTCATCACCGGTTTCGCCTTCGCCCTGATCGGCCTGGAACTGCGGGTGGTCATCGACACCACCGGACACAACTGGCCCGGACTGGCCGGGGTCACCGCCGCGGTGATCGTGGTCGTCGTCGGATTGCGCCTGGCTTGGCTGATGGCCACCTGGGCGATCAGCAGCAAACTACCCAACACCGACGAACCGTTCACCTGGCGCGAGGTGATCGTCACCTGGTGGGCGGGCATGCGTGGGGTCGCGACGGTGGCGCTGGCACTGGCCGTGCCGTTCACCCTCGACACCGGCGCCGACTTCCCCGCCCGCTCGGAAATCCTGTTCATCGCGTTCGCGGTCGTGCTGTTCACCCTGCTCGTACAAGGCCCGACCCTCCCACTGGTGGTCCGCCTCACCGGGGTGCACGCCGACACCCGCCAGGAACGCGCCGTCGAACAGGCGCTCTGGACCAGGGTCGTCAATGCCGAACTCACCGAACTCAAAGCGATCGCCGCCCGCGACAACCTTCCGGAGGACGTCTACGAGGACCTCAAGGCGCTCCTGCGCCGGCTGTCCGCCAAAGCCGATCCCGAGGCGGCCGATGCCGATGCGAAAGCCACGCTGGACAAGGAACGCAAACTCGCCTCCCAGATGCGTGCGGTCCGTGCTGCCGTCACCGAGGCGGGCCGTCGGGAAGCCCAAGCCGCTCGTCGCGAACCCGGCATGCCCCCGGATGTCGTCGACCGCGTCACCCGCCGGCTCGACCTCGGCCCGATGCATTGAGCGCGCACCGTTTCCGGCACGGTCGCGCGCCGACCTGCCCGGGGCTCAGCCGATTCCCAGCGAATCGGTGGCGGCACCGATTCCGTAGGTGATCGCCATGGCCAGCGCACCGCCGAGCACCACTCGCAGCACCGCGCGTCCGAGATTGCTACCGCCGAGCCGCGCACTCACCGACCCGGTGATCGCGAGGGCGATCAGCACCGCGGCGAACGTCACCGGTACCCGCCATGCGGTGGGCGGCAACACGATCGCCAGCAACGGCAGCAGCGCACCGCAGGTGAACGCGATCGCCGAGGAGATCGCGGCCGCCCACGGGTTGGTCAGCGAGCGCGGGTCGATGCCGAGTTCGGCCTCGGCGTGCGCGGTGAACGCGTCGTGGGCGGTGAGCTCGGCGGCCACGGTGCGCGCGGTGGCCGGGCTGAGGCCCTTCTTCTCGTAGATCCCGGCCAGCTCGGCCAGTTCGAAATCGGGTTCATCCGCCAGTTCTCGGCGTTCCTTGGCGAGCAGCGCCTTCTCCGAATCCCGCTGCGTGCTCACCGACACGTATTCGCCCGCGGCCATCGAGATCGCGCCCGCCACCAGTCCCGCGATGCCCGCGGTGAGGATCGTCTGGGCGTTGTTCGTGGTCGCGGCGACGCCGACGACCAACCCAGCTGTGGAAACGATGCCGTCGTTCGCGCCGAGCACTCCGGCACGCAACCAGTTCAACCGGGTCGCAAGACCTTCGGTATGCGGCTCATGCGGATGATCTGACCGGGGCGAACCCCCGGCCTTCCGCGGACGACTGTTCTCTGCGGGCGAGTCCGGCACCCGCTCAGCCTAGTGGGCACAACCAGCAGATCATCGGCTCGCCGCAGACAAGTCGGCCACCGCTCAGTTCCGTCGGGCAATCGGGGAATCAGCAGTGGCCGCCAGGGCCGCGCGCAGCGTGTCGGCCAGACGCACCGCGAGCGCGATCACGGTCAACGTCGGATTGACGTGCCCGTTCGTCGGAAAGACCGAACTGCCCGCGATGTAGAGGTTGTCCACCCCGTGCACCCGGCAGTGCTGGTCCACGACCCCGTGCCGGGGGTCGGCCGACATCCGGGTGGTGCCACTGGGGTGCGCGCAGTCGGTGAGCGGTAGGGGATCGGTGCTGTCGGGCAACGCCGTGGGAACTACTTGCGGCGCGGGCAACCCGAGCCGGGCGAACTCGCCCACGAGCAATGCTGTCGCCCGGCGCACCGTTCGATCCTCCTGATCGCTGATCCGCCAATCCACTTGCGGCAGCGGCATTCCCAGCGGGTCGGTGCGGGTCGAGAGTCGTACCCGGCTGTCGGCGTCCGGTGTCTGCTCCACTACCGCCCGCACCTCGACATGGACCAGCCGGTGTGGCAACCCGGCACCGTCGGCCGATCTGCGCCGCGCACCGCCGGCCACAAGTCCGTTGTCGGACAGCATGGTTCGCAGGTCCTGCCACCGAACCCGGCCGCGCAACAACCGCTTCGCCGAGTCCCACGGATCGTCGTCGGCGGTGATCTCCTGCAACCACAGCGCACAGTTCACCAGTGACTCGCGCCGCTGCACCGCGGGCGACAACGCCATTCCGTGCAGAAAGGTGTGCTTGCCCCGTGCGCTCTTCACCACGTACTTGCCGAACCGATCGAGCGCTGCCCGGGCTTGCGCGGGGCGCAGCGTCGCGACCACGCCGCTGCGATGATCCATCAGGCATCGCCCCACCTGGTCGTACCGATTCCCGATCCCGCCCACGACGGTGCGCCGCGACGCCAGCAGCAGCCGTGGTGTCGCGATTCCGCCCGCGGCCAGCACGAACACCCGCGCCTCGACAGTGCGTACACGGCCACCCGCTCCGGTCACCTCGACCGAATTCACATGCGCGCCGGTGGTATCGGTATCGATATGGGTGACCGTCGCGTTCACCAGTACCCGCGCGGTCGGCGCGACGATGTCACGCACCCGCGGTCCCCACCGTTTGCAGTCGAACCGGTTGGCCGGGTCGCGGCTGAACTGCCAGAAGCAGGGGCGCAGCGCGGCGGTGTCGAGCGCGTCGGCGGGTGCTTGCCGCCCGGCCAGCGGCCAGAATTCGTGCTCGGTGAAGCCGGTGCCGTGCCCGAGCCCGGCGTGCGCGGCGGCACGGTCGGCGAAGGGGCGCAGTGCGCCCGCGTCGATCGGCCAGCCGGAGCGGGTGACCCAGGGCCGAGTGGCGAAGTCGAGGTCGTCGAGCACGCCACAGCGCCCTGCCCAGGTGTGTGAGCTGCCGCCGAGCACCCGGTTTCCCGCGATCCGGTGCGGTTGCGCGCGCGGTGCGCCGATGTTCTCGATCGCGGCGAATGCTCTGTCGTCCGCGGTGATCTCGTGTCCGCCGCTCTCCAGCACCAGGACCCGCAGTCCGGCGGCGGCGAGTTCGGTGGCCACCGTCAGGCCCGCAGGGCCCGACCCGATGACGCAGATCTGGGTGCGCAACGCGTCGTCACCGACGGTGCGCAGATCCTCGACAAGCATCGGCGGTCCTCTCACCGGCGGTGCCCCCGCACCGCTGTTCTCACTGTAAGAGCAGCGCCATCGTGTGTCAGTCGGTCTCGCAATGCTGATTGACAAAAGCCCTGATGTACCCGGCGGATTGGCGCACATACATATACGACCAGAACCCCAGCCCCGATTCCGACGGGCTGGCGACCATGGTGATCTCGCCGTCGTAGCACTTCTCCACGATGTACCTGGCGCGCGACACATGCGGCGTGAAGGTGACCACGATGATGTGGTTCCACCCGTAGATCTTTGCGCGCCGGACGATTTCGCGCGCTTCACCATCGGTGGTCCACGGGTCGGGCACGAAACACGAGACACGGAAGGCGAATCGGCCGCCGCAGTACTTGTCCATCATCGGGTCATCGGCGCCGGTGGACTGCGAAATCAGCACCTCGGGGGCGAGTCCGCGCTCGGCGAGTTCGATGCCGAGGTCGAACCGCTCGTACGGGGTGCCGCCGAGCACCACGATCACGTCGGCGGGCCGCAGCGGGTCGATCTGGGGATGCACGAAGACCGGCCAGCCGGCGAATGCGGCAGCCAGCACGGTGACCAGTGCGCCGACGAGCAACCATCCCGCACGCCGAAAGATCGACACGGCACCGACGATACCGAAATCTCCACGACGGCCGCCGGGCCCGCGATCGAGGCGGACCACACGCTCTTCTGCCGCGGTCCTCCACCAGGCACACTGGAGCCCATGACCGATACCGCCGTTGCCCCCGAACACCTCGACGTCGTCATCGTCGGCGCCGGGTTGTCCGGCATCGGGGCCGCTTACCGGCTGCAGACCGAGCACCCGCATCGCAGCTACGCCGTCCTGGAGGCGCGCGCCGACCTCGGCGGCACCTGGGACCTCTTCCGCTACCCGGGCATCCGCTCGGACTCGGACATGTTCACCCTCGGCTACCCGTTCAAGCCGTGGCGCGCGGCCCGCTCCATCGCCGACGGCGCCGCGATCCTGGACTACATCCGCGAGACCGCGCAGGAGAACGGCATCGACCGGCACATTCGCTTCGGTGCGCGGGTGATCGGCGCGGATTGGTCATCGGCGCAGGCCCACTGGCGGCTCACCATCGCCCACGAGGGCCCCGACGGCCCCGAACTGAGCACTCTGACCTGCGGTTTCCTCTATGCGTGCGCCGGCTACTACGACTACCAGCAGCCACACGCCCCCGAGTTCGCCGGTCGCGACACCTTCGCGGGCACCGTCGTGCACCCGCAGTTCTGGCCTGCCGACCTCGACACCCGCGACAAGCGGATCGTCGTCATCGGCAGCGGCGCCACCGCCGTCACCCTGGTGCCCAACCTCGCGGCCGACGCCGCCCACGTCACCATGTTGCAGCGCAGCCCCACCTGGATCAGCGCCGTCCCCGGCCGCGACAAGCAGGCCGACAAGCTCCGCGCGCTGCTCCCCGCCGGTCTGGCCCACCGGCTGATCCGGACCAAGAACATCCTGTTCAGCGTCGGTTTCTACCAGTTCTGCCGCCGTCGTCCCGCCGCCGCGCGCAAGCTGCTCACCGACCTCGCCACCCGCATCCTCAAGGACGACAAACTCGTCGCCGAACATTTCACTCCCGATTACGACCCCTGGGACCAGCGCCTGTGCGCTGCCCCGGACGCCGACTTCTTCAAGGCGATGAAAAAGGGCAAGGCCTCGGTGGTCACCGACCGGATCGACGCCTTCGTGCCGGAGGGGATCCGGCTGGTGTCGGGGGAGACGCTGCCCGCCGACATCGTGGTCACCGCCACCGGCCTGCGCCTGTTGGCCTTCGGCGGCATCGCACCCTCGGTCGACGGCACCCCCGTGCCCCTGGCCGACCAGTTCGTCTGGCAGGGCGCCATGCTCACCGGCCTGCCCAACTTCGCCATCTGCGTCGGCTACACCAACGCGTCCTGGACCTTGCGCGCCGACCTCACCTCCCGTTTGGTCTGCAAAGTCCTCACCCACCTCGACCGCACCGGCAGCGCCGCGGTCGTCCCCGAGCCCAAGGGCGCGCTCGCCGAACGCCCACTGCTCGACCTGAACGCCGGCTACGTCTTGCGCTCCATCGCGGCGTTCCCCCGTCAAGGCGACCGTCATCCGTGGCGGGTCAGGCAGAACTACCTGCTCGACGCGCTGATCACCCTGCGCACCGACCTCGGCAAAACCCTGCGACCGGTGCCGCGCCGGGTAGCGGAGTTCACCCGCAACGGGTGAGGCGCGGGGTCCGTCGGGTTTCTACCGTTGTCGTGTGCCGTGGTGGCACGTGGCATTGACCTGACGGAAAGGCCCAGCGATGACAGACACGAATCAGCACCGGGTGCGCGACGGAATCGCGGCAGGAACCTCCATCGGCGCTGGCATCCTGCTGGCGGTTGTCGGTGTCCTGCAGATTTTCCAGGGAATCTCCGCGGTCGCCAACGACGATCTCATCGTTGTCGGACCGGAGTACACCTTCCAGTTCGACCTCACCAGCTGGGGCTGGTGGCACATCGTTCTCGGTGCGATCGCGGTCATCGTCGCGATCGGACTGCTGGCCGGTCAGACGTGGGGCCGGGTATCGGCGATGGTGATCGCCGCCCTGTCGATCATCGCCAATTTCCTGTGGCTGCCCTACTACCCGTGGTGGTCGATCCTGATCATCGCCATCGACATCGTGGTGATCTGGGCGGTGGCCACCTGGCGACCGAACAACGCCTGAGCTGTCCTGATCCATCCGACCGACGCCGCCCCGGATCTTCGAGGCGGCGTCGGTCGTCTCAGTAGTCGAGTGCCGTTTGCCCCGACTCGGCGTCGCCGAGCGTGTGGATCAGATGCGATGAGAGCCGTTCGCCCAGGACCGCGAGCTCGGCTTTCTGCGGATCGTCGAGCCCGTCGAGCACCAGCTTGCGCACCGCGACCAGGTAGTCCGGTGTCGCCTCCACCACCTTGGCCTGCCCGCTTGCGGTGAGTACCGCGTCGATACCGCGCCCTGATTCCGTCGCTTCCCGCCGCGCCCAGCCCACCCGCTCCAGCTTCGACACCACGTGGGAGAGCCGCGAAATGGACCCGTGCCCCCGGGCCGCGAGCATGCTCAACCGCATCCGGCGTCGCGGCGCGTCGTGGAGCAGGGCCATGACCCGGTACTCGAAATGGGTCACGCCGAACTCTCGTTGTAGTCGTGAATCGAGTGCGCTCGGTACGCGCATCGAGAGGGTGACCACCGCGCTCCAGGCGCGACGCTCGACCGAGTCGAAATCCTCTATCACCTCGGCCTACCTTCCACCCAAGTGTTAGCTATGAAATTGCTGAACGAGGGCAAACTGTATATCGGAGGGCGGGTTCTGTCTATGCTTGTCGCGTCATGAGGCCAGGTGGAACGTGTGTTATAGATCATCCACGGCCTGGACGAATGATCAGTTGCCATCCGATCGCCGGGCATCCACCCTCGGCGAGTGCGATGTTCGCCGACCAGCGCGTGGCTTGAACCCGCAGCACCGCGGTGGGCGTGAGCTGGGGAAATGCTGAATCTTCCAGGCGATTTGACTTCGCGTTTGTCGGCACGTAACTTTATTCCAGTCAGAGCGACACGGACACCGACTCAGCCGCCCAGCGGCCGAGACACGAGGTAGTACGATGAGCGCCTGACTGACTGCGTGTTCAGAGGAACTCGGTACGGATTTGCTTCCGGCCGGTTGTCTGAGCTAAGTTTGAACCCTTGCCTCACCGAAACCCCTCCGAGAAGTTGTGGGTAGAAGTGTGTGCGTGTGTTCTTTGAGAACTCAATAGTGTGTCGATGAATGTCAGTGCCAATAATTATTATTGGTTCCA
Organism: Nocardia sp. NPDC058114; assembly: GCF_042884695.1. Classification (NCBI taxonomy): domain Bacteria; kingdom Bacillati; phylum Actinomycetota; class Actinomycetes; order Mycobacteriales; family Nocardiaceae; genus Nocardia; species Nocardia sp. NPDC058114. Next base: position 65,495 of record NZ_JBHVTK010000019.1, read on the forward strand.
ATCTTTCATGTACCCCCCGGTCGTGGGAGGTTGGACATTGAACAACAGCGAATCTTTTTGCTGGTGTTCGCTTTGCTAGGTTTTCGGACTCTAGTTAGATAATTTTGATTCGCTCTCTTCGGAGGGTTGTTTCGAGAGTCTTCAACGGAGAGTTTGATTCTGGCTCAGGACGAACGCTAGCGGCGTGCTTAACACATGCAAGTCGAGCGGTAAGGCCCTTCGGGGTACACGAGCGGCGAACGGGTGAGTAACACGTGGGTGATCTGCCTTGCACTTCGGGATAAGCCTGGGAAACTGGGTCTAATACCGGATATGACCACTGAATGCATGTTCGGTGGTGGAAAGATTTATCGGTGCGAGATGGGCCCGCGGCCTATCAGCTTGTTGGTGAGGTAACGGCTCACCAAGGCGACGACGGGTAGCCGACCTGAGAGGGTGACCGGCCACACTGGGACTGAGACACGGCCCAGACTCCTACGGGAGGCAGCAGTGGGGAA
>NZ_JBHVTK010000020.1:0-52422 GCF_042884695.1 Nocardia sp. NPDC058114
CCACCCCTGTCATCCCCACCCCTGTCATCCCCACCCCTGTCATCCCCACCCCTGTCATCCCCACCCCTGTCATCCCCACCCCTGTCATCCCCACCACTACCACCCCACACGCCTACCACCCCGCAGCCAGGCGATCACACCCGCAACCACAACCGCACCAACCTGCACAGCCCCCGACATCCGCACCGCACGCCGCAGATCCGCAGCAGTGGGCGCCGGCCCGTCACCCAGCGTCGGCCGAAGTTCGGTCCCGTGCCGATACTGCGTGCGTCCACCCAACCCGATACCAAGCGCACCCGCCATAGACGCCTCGACAACCCCCGCATTGGGACTCGGATGCCCGGCAGCATCACGCCGCCACGCGCGCAACGCACCCGAAGGTCTCCCGCCGACCAACGGAGCGAGGGCCGCCGTGAGCAGCCCGGTGACCCGGGCAGGAACAAGATTGGCAACATCGTCGGTACGAGCAGCAGCCCAGCCGAACCGCTCGTACCGCTCGTTCCGGTATCCGACCATCGCGTCGAGTGTGTTGACCGCGCGGTACCCCAGCACCCCCGGCACACCCGCGACCGCGCCCCACAGCAACGGCGCGACCGCCGCATCCGAGGTGTTCTCGGCGATGGATTCGAGCGCGGCGCGCGCAAGCCCCTCGGCATCGAGCACCGACGGGTCCCGCCCACACAGCGAAGGCAACAGTTCGCGGGCACCGACGAGATCGCCGGCGTCGAGACGATCGGCCATAGCGTGTCCAGCACGCACGAGGCTGCGACCGCCCAACGCGGTCCACGTAGCCACCGCGGTCAGCAGCACAGCACCACCCGCGCCTCTCCGGCGGATAGCGAGCGCACCGATCCCGACCACCGACCCGACCGCGATCACCTCGTGCACCACCCCCGCACGTCGATCGTCGGCATAGGTCTCGGCTTCCAATGCCACTGCCGCCGAACCGAACCCGGCTACCGGATGCCACCGCCGTGGATCGCCGAAGACCCGGTCGAGCACAAATCCCAGCACCAGCCCGACCGCCGTCGGTGTCCCGTTCCGCACCGGCCGAGGGTAACCCTCGACCGGAATGTCACACCCGCGACCACTGCTTCGTCATCACTGTGACGGCACTTCTAGACTCGCCGGGACCGAGCAAGATCAACCGAACGGGCGCACACCATGACCGCACCGCAGCCTCTCGATCAGGCCGAACTGGCCCGCCGCTTCGAGGAACACCGCCCGTACCTGCGGCGTCTCGCGTACAGCACGCTCGGCAGCATCAGCGACGCCGAAGACGTGGTGCAGGACGCGTGGCTGCGCCTGCAACGGCAGTTCGACGCGGGCAAGGCGGACGAGATCGACAACCTGCGTGCCTGGCTCACCACCGTCATCGGCCGCCTCGCTCTGGATCAGCTCGGGTCCGCGCGCGCTCGCCGCGAACAGTACGTCGGCGAGTGGCTGCCCGAACCCGAGGTCACTTCCTGGGACGATCCGGCCGACCGCATCTCCCAGGACGAACGCGTCACGACCGCGCTGCTGGTCGTGCTCGAGTCGCTCTCGCCCGCCGAACGCACCGCGTTCGTGCTGCAAGACGTGTTCGGCATGACCGGCCCCGAGGTCGCCGAGGTGGTCGGGCGTACGCCTGCCGCGGTCCGGCAGCTCGCCTCCCGTGCCCGCAAGCACGTCGAGAACGGCACTCCACGTTTTCCCGCTTCGCCCGCCGAACAGGAGAAGGTCGTCTCGGCGTTCTCGCTGGCCTGGCGCTCGGGTGATCTGAGTTCGCTGCTCGGCATTCTCGACGAGAACGTGGTCCTCACCGCCGACGGCGGCGGCAAGGTGCCCGCCATCCGCCAGCCGGTGCGCGGCGCGGAGCTCATCGCGAAGATGCTGCTCGGCTGGTACACCGCCGCGAACGGCTGGGGTCGTGCGGTGCTGGTCAACGGCATGCCGGGCTTGGTCGTCTTCGACGGCACCAATATGGGCGTCTTCTCGTTCGTCATCGACGCCGGTCGCGTCGTCGCCATCAATGTGGTGCGCAATCCCGACAAGCTGCGCGACCTGCCCATCGACGGCGACCCGGACTGGTACCTGGGCGGCGGCCGGTAGCCGCGACGCGGCCCGGTTACGCGCCGAGGGAATATCCGTGCGCGGCCGCGACTTCGGCGGACAGCAGCTTGCCGTCGACGGCCGTGAGTCCAGCGGCCAGGCCGGGGTCGGCGGCGCAGGCTCCGCGCCAGCCCTTGTCGGCGATCACCGAGGCGAACGGCAGGGTGGCGTTGGTGAGCGCCACCGTCGAGGTGTGCGGCACCGCGCCCGGCATGTTCGCCACGCAGTAGAACAGGGAATCGGCCACGGCGAAGGTCGGATTCGCGTGGGTGGTCGGCCGGGTCGAGGCGAAGCAACCGCCCTGGTCGACGGCGATATCGACGAGCACCGAGCCGGGCCGCATCCTCGCGACGAGTTCGTCGGACACGAGTTTCGGCGCTTTTGCCCCCGGCACCAGTACCGACCCGATCACCAGATCCGCGGCGACAACGGCCTTTTCGATCTCGAGCGCATGCGAGGCGAGGGTGCCGACCCGACCGGCGAAGCGAGCGTCGAGCTCACGCAGGCGCGCCAGGTTCGTATCGAGCACGCTCACCACGGCACCCATCCCGACCGCGATACTCGCGGCGTTCGTCCCCGCGACACCGCCGCCGAGCACCACCACATCGGCCGGTCGCACCCCGGGCACACCGCCGAGCAGCACGCCACCGCCCCCCATCGGCGCCATCAGGTGGTAGGCCCCGACTTGCGCGCTGAGCTTGCCCGCCACCTCACTCATCGGTGCGAGCAACGGCAGCGACCCGTCGGGCCCGCGCACCGTCTCGTACGCGATGGCGACAACTCCCGCGGACAGGATCGCGTCGGTGCACTCCTTCGATGCCGCCAGGTGCAAGAAGGTGAACAGCACCTGATCGCGGCGCATCAGTGAGTATTCCCGCGCGATAGGCTCTTTCACCTTCACCACCAGATCCGCTCGTGCCCAGACCTGATCGGCGTCGGCCACGATCCACGCACCCGTGGCGCGGTAGTCGTCGTCAGCGAAGCCGGACCCGGCACCCGAACCGGCCTGCACGAGCACCTCGTGCCCGTGCGCGACCAGTTCGGCGGCGCCCGCCGGGGTGAGCGCCACCCGGAACTCCTGCGGCTTGACCTCCGTCGGCACCCCGACGACTACGCCCGTTCGCGTCATCGGGCAAGCCTAGGACCTGGGCCGGAGCTCAGCCGTCGGCTCGATCGCGTGTCGCGGCAGCGCCGATTACGCCGGGGCTGGAACCGGCGGGCTGGACGTCGTTTCCGGGGCGGTCGCCGGAACGGTGGTGGTGGTCGGCGGCGCTGTTGTCTGCGTGGTCGTCACCGCGGGTGGCGTGGTGGTCGGGGCGAGGGTCGTCGTGACCGGCGGGACCGTTTCACCACACTCGTTGTGGCCGCAGGAGTCTGTTCCGCAATCCGGGCCGGGCACACAGTTGTACCCGGGCGGGATACCGCATTCGTTGTGACCGCAGGAGTCCGTTCCACACTCAGGCCCCGGTACACAGGTGTACCCGGGCGGAATCTCGCCTTGTGCGGGCGACCCCGGCGCGGCCTGCGTGGGTGAGTGGTAATACGACGACTCCGGCGTCGATCCACCACCAGAACCTCCCGGAACAGTGGATGCCGCGGGCGAACTCGTCGGCGGCACCGACGGCGTCGCGGTGACCGACGTCTTCGATACCGAAGTCGATCCGGAATCACCGGAGTCACCACCGTCCGACGAACAGGCACCGACAGCGAACACCACCACAGCCATCAGCACACCGAGCGCAATCCGGAACAGGTTGCCCCTCAGTAACTTCCGCAACATGTCTTCTCCTCAGCCCACGGACCCGCACCTGCAGGAGCAGGTGCGGGTCGCACGAAAGATGTTAGATAGCAGAACTATTCGTTGAATCGCCGCTCACACGGAAAACATTTCACCTCGCACCGGCACGATCAGCTGATGCGCGCGATCGGCGTAGGCGAAGGTGCGCTCGAGATAGTCCAGCGACTCACTGAAGTGACCCCATCCCTCCGCGTGCACGGCGACGATCACGGCATCGCCGAGCGCCGCGGCGGCCGCGACGGCGGTACGGGCGTTCAACGTGACGTCACTGTCGCCGAACCGCCCCACATTGGCCCCGCCGATGTTCAGCACCGCGGCATCGATGCGCCCGACCCGCTCGACGATCCGCTCCACCAACTCCACCGAGGCGTTGTCGCCGGACACGTACACCGTGGGCTCGCCCGGCGCGCGCAGCACGAATCCCGTGACCACACCGCTGAGCGGCTCGCATCCCGGCGGCCCGTGCAGTGCGGGCACCGCGGTGACCTCCACCGCGCCGACGGTCACCGTCTCCCACGGCGCCAGGCCGCGCACACCCTCGATCCGGCTCGCGGCATCCGGTGTCGAGAGGACCGTGTCGACCTCGGCGAGAAGCGCACGGCCCGCGGTGTCGAGGTTGTCGGCGTGCTGGTCGTGCGAGAGGAGCACGATGTCGATCGTCCCGATCTCCTCGACGGGTACGGCCGGGCCGCTGAGTTTGTGCAGGGTGATCGGACCCGGGTAGTCGCCGGGCTCGTCGAACGTCGGATCGGTGAGCCAGGTCAGTCCGCCGTAGCGGAAACGCAGGGTCGGGCCGCCGATGTGCAGGGCGGCTGCCAGGGCGGGGCGGGTGATCATCTCGGTCATGCCGATAACTTTCGCCGAGCGGGCCACCGCCCGACAGTGGCCTGCAGGCCGTACAACGCTAAGATCGGGCCATGACCTCGGTGGCCGTGATCGCGTTCGACGGAATCAGCCCGTTCCACCTGTCGGTGCCGAGCCTGGTGTTCGGCCGATCCGGTACCGGCGTCGACGACACGTCGCCCTATGACGTGCGGGTCTGCGCCGAGGAACCCGGAACACTGTCCACCGCAGCCGGTTTCGACATCACCGTCCGATATGGCCTCGATACCGTGCGCACCGCCGACCTGGTGGTCTTTCCCGGATGGGTCCGTGACCAAGGGATTTCGCCCGCGCTGAACGAGGCGGTCCACACCGCCCACGCCCACGGCGCCCGGCTGGTCGGCCTGTGCCTCGGCTCCTGGGCGATCGCGGCGACCGGGCTCGCCGACGGCCGCGAGGTCACCACCCACTGGGCCGCCGCCGACGCACTGGCTCTGGCCTACCCCGACGTCCACGTACGCGCCGACACCCTGTGGAGCGACCTGGGCGACGTGATCACCTCCGCGGGCGTCGCCGCCGCGCTGGACTGCTGCCTGCACATCGTCCGCACCGACCTCGGCGTCCGCGCTGCCACCGAACTGGCGCGATCGCTGGTCACCGCACCGCACCGCCACGGCTCGCAGGCGCAGTACATCCCGATCGCGGTGCCCGACGACGATCCCGACGATCCGATCGAATGCGCGATGGCCTGGGCTCGCGCCCGCCTCGACACCGCCGTCGACCTCGACCACTGGTCACGCGAGGCGCTGATGTCGCGGCGTACCTTCACCCGCCGCTTCCGCGATCGCACCGGCACCAGTCCCCAGCAGTGGCTCCTGCAGCAGCGCATCGACCATGCCCGGCTGCTGCTGGAATCGACCGACGACACTGTCGACCGGGTCGCCCGCGACACCGGCTTCGGCAGCACGGTGAGTCTGCGTCACCACTTCCACCGGGTGCTCGGCACGTCTCCGGCGGCCCACCGTGCGCAGTTCCGCGGTGCGGCGCAATAATGACGTTCATGATCATCAAGGTGAGCGGGTTCACTCCCGAGATCGACGACACTGCCTGGATCGCGCCGAACGCGACCGTGATCGGGCGGGTGCGTCTGGGCGCCGAGGTCGGCGTCTGGTACTCGGCGGTGCTGCGCGGCGACCTCGAACAGATCAGCATTGGCGCGCGCACCAATATCCAGGACGGCTGCGTGCTGCACGCCGACCCCGGTTTCGCGCTCACCGTCGGCACCGGGGTCTCGGTGGGACACAACGCGATTCTGCACGGCTGCACCATCGGCGACGATGTTCTCGTCGGCATGGGCGCGACCGTGCTCAACGGCGCGGTGATCGGCGCGGGCAGCCTGATCGCGGCCAATGCCCTGATTCCCGAGGGCGCGCAGATTCCGCCCGGCTCACTCGTGGCAGGAGTACCGGGCAAGGTGCGCCGCGAACTCACCCCGGCACAGCAGGACGGCATCAAGCTGAACGCGGCGGTGTATCTACACAATCTGACCAACCATCGCGACGCCGAGGTGTTGTGACCCGTCACACTGAGCAAGTGACCAGTAGGGAACCCTGATAGCATTTGTCCTGCGTATTGCGTCCGATCATAAGAGTGACGATCGGCACCGGATACGCGAGGCAGGAGGTATCACGGTGGCTTACGTGCATTCCGGTGTGCGCCGAGCGGCGGGACGGCTCAGCGTGGCCGATATCGCGGCCCAGCCCGGCGGGGTCGAGGCACTCCAATCCCGTGTTCACGAACTCCGTTCTCGCGGAGTACATTTCGCGGCCAATGCGATCGAGCAGGAGATGGCCGCCTTGGATCTGCCGCCGCGGGGATAATGGGGTAATGCCTACCGTTACGTCGATCCTCGCGCGGATACTCGAAAAGCCTGTCACCGACGGGGAGAAGCTGCTCGACAGCGCGCTGTCGGCATTTCTGGACTTCGGGATCAAGCGCACGAGCATGGGCGAGATCGCGCGGCGGGCCGGCATCAGCCCGGCCACCCTCTATCGGCGGTACGAATCCAAGAACGAGCTGGTCGAAGCCGTCGGCGTGCGCGAGGCGCAGCGCTATGTGGCCGAGATCGACGAGCGGGTGCGCGCGGTGACCGAACCCGGCGAGCAGCTCGTCGAGATCTTCGTCGCCTTCGTCACCACCATCGCCGGCAATGAACTGCTACGCCGGTTGCTCAGCACCGAGCCGGAGATCATCCTGCCCCGGCTCACCACCGACGCCGGGCCCATCCTCGCCGTCGGGCGCGCGTATCTGGCCGAGAAGCTGCGCGAGCTCCAGGTCAGCGCGCCGGTGCCCGAATTCGATCCCGATCTGGTCGCCGAGATCATGGCGCGACTCGCGCTGTCGCTGGCGCTGACCCCCGACGGACTCATTCCACTCGACGACGCCGAAGCCGGGCGCGAGTTCGCGCGGCGCACGCTGCTACCGATGGTCGGTCTGCGCGACATCCACTGAGACGCCGAAGGCCGCCGCCACCACCTCGTCGATACCCGAATCAGCCACCGGTACACCGTCTTCCAGCAGGGCGCGCACCCTTCGCACGACCTCACCCGCCGCCGGACAGCCAGGATCGGGCACCGGCAGTCGCGCCACGTACTGGGTGATCCAGCGGCGCCTGCCCGAGTACAGCCGGTTGCCACAGACGGCGTCGTAGAACCGCAGTCCCAGTGCCGAATTCGCCACGCCCATCAGCAGGTACGCCAGATCGATGGCCGCGCGGCCCGCGCCGAGATCGGTGAGCGAGATCCAGTAGCAGTCACCGTTGACCACCGCACCCGATCGGTCGAGGGCGAATCGCGGACGTTCGCTGATGTCGGGAAACACCAATTTCGGTGCGCCCCAGAGATGCGGGCGCTGTGGAACCCAGATCTCGAACCACTTCCGGCCGCCGTCGAGTACGTAACGTCTGCCCGACAGAGCTTGTTCGTGTGATTGTAAATATGCTGCCGCACAAGGGAATTCGGAAAGGTCGATCGGGGTGCGGCGCGGCTGCAGCAGATCGTAGGGATAGAGCACCTTCGTCCCGCGTGCCATCGCGACTCGCCAGGGTTGCAGATCATGGTGAGTGATCAACTCCCGCAGCAGTTCCGGCTCCGGCGTCGGGTCCATCTGATCCCAGCGGTCCGAGATGAACACCCGATCGGCCGTCGTCTTGATCCCCACCCGGATCCGCGCGGCCTCCCCGAACGAGCGCCAGGTGCGATCGGCGATCCGGCCGAGCCAGTGATCGACAGCGGGGCGCGACATGCGCCACGCGGCGTCACCGTGACGGCCGGATCGGATCCCGCCTCGCGGGGCGAGCAGCCCTGCCGGCTCCGCACCCGCCGTCGGCGGGGCCGTCACCGTGGCCGACGGCTGCGGCGACCGCACGTCTGTCGCAGGCGCACGGGCCACCACGTCGCCGGTCGCCAGCACGCCGACCTCCACCGCGAACACCCGCCCCCCGGCGCCGACGCGGCAGGCATCGTCGCCCGCCAGCGCGTCGAAAAGCTCGGTGGTGCAGTCGGGTTCGATCCCTGATTCCTCATAGACCGAGACATAGCGGCAGTCGGGTGGTCCGGTGGCACGCAGGGCGACGGTGATCGCGGGCAGCACCGCGGCGGCGAAGAGTTTGGTGTCACCGAGGTCGTAGAGCTCCACCGGGGTCAGTTCATCGGTGAGAATTCGGCGCAGGTTCGATCCGGCCCGCGTGGTGAGAAAGCGGTTGGCACAGAGTAATCCGAGCACGCCCCCGGCAGTCAGCAGCCGCGGCGCCACGGCCACGAAGGGGTGGGTGAGGTCGATCCGCCCGCGCAGGCCGAACTGTTTGCTCAGCAGCTGAGCGGTCGCTCCGCCCAGCTGCTGGGTCCGGACGTAGGGCGGATTGCTGATGATCAAATCGAAGGAGCCGTCGGCCAGTTGAGCGGAGGCTGCCAGGAAATCACCTGCACGGCAGTCTATTTCGACGCCGAGCGCGTCGGCCCGCCCAGTGGTTTCGGCGACCGCCTGTCGATCCAGGTCATATCCGGTGAGGTGAACCGTCACATCCGGTGCGTTCGAAGCGATTTCCCGATGCACCGCCAGCAGCAGCTCGCCATCCCCGCAGGCCGGGTCGAGCACACGCAACGTCGTGGCGCGTGGCGCGTGGCGCAGCGCCCGTCGCGCCAGGAACCGCGCGAGTTCCGGTGGCGTGTAGTGCCTGCCGTGCCGTTTGCGCTCCTGCGCGTCGCGGGCCTGCGAAGCCATGCGGTCGATTGTGCCCCGGAACTGCCCCGATTCGCCGCAGGCGCGAGCCGCCCCCGAGCGCAACGTCCTCACCTGCCCAAACGTGACCGATGTTTTCAAACGGTGGGCTGCACCACTTCAGCAGGGGTGGAGCGACCACCGAGCGATCGGTAACGTCTGTCCGGTTTCACCCCGCGACACCGAATCTAGGACGATGCCGAGAATCAGCACGCTGACCGCCGCACTCACCGCAGTAGCCCTCACCGTGCTGCCCGCATCGTTACCGGCCATGGCGCAGGCCGACCCCGCACAATACGCGCCGACCATGCTCATCCTCGATGCTTCCGGCTCGATGGAACGGCCCGATCAGGGCGGCACCATGATGGACTCCGCGAAGCGGGCCGTCCGCTCGTTCGTCGCCTCCGCACCCACCGAATCCTCGGTCGGACTCACGACCTACGGCACCGGCACGAGCAATTCCGAGGCGGACAAGGCGGCCGGTTGCCGCGACGTCCAAGTGCTGCAGCAGCCGAAGATCATCGACAAGCCCGCCCTCACCACCGCTGTCGACAGCATCCACGCGCGCGGCTGGACCCCGATGGGCACCGCGCTGCGCCGAGCCGCCGACGCACTGCCCGATTCCGGTCCGCGCTCGATCGTGCTCGTCTCCGACGGTGACGACACCTGCTCCCCGCCCGACCCGTGTGAGGTCGCCAAGGAGTTGAAGCAGCAGGGCGTCGACCTGATCGTGCATTCGATCGGCTTCGCCGTCGACGACAAGGCGCGCGCCCAGCTCACCTGTACGGCGCAGGCCACCGGCGGCACCTACAGCGATGCGGCCGACGGCGCCGCGCTGGAACGCATTCTGCCGCGGGTGAGTACGGCCGCACTGCGCGATTACCAGGCCACCGGCACGCCCATCACCGGCACCGGCAGCATCGGCACCGCACCGGTCGCGAAGCCCGGCCAGTACCTCGACACCCTCGGCCAGCGGGAGAAGCGGTACTACGCGGTCGACGTGCCCGAGGGCGCCACGGCCTACTTCACCGGGATCGTCTCGTTCCCCCGCGGGCGAAGCACCTCGACGACCGAAGACATGAACGCACTCGACCTTCGCCTCTTCGGACGCGAGAGCGTGGAGTGCGGCATTCGCGAGCGTGAACTCGAGACCAGATCGAGCGACGGCGCCACCCTCACCATCGCCAAGGCCTTCGACGGCGCGGCCAAACCGCTGTTCGAGTCCGACAAGTGCACCGGCGCCGGTCGCTACACCTTCGAGCTGACCTGGGATCTGGTGTCGGAGGGCTCCTCCGATCGGTTGCCCGTGGAGATTCTCGTCGGCATCGAACCCGGCGTCACCGATCCCGGCCCGGCGGCCTCGACCACCAAGACCGCGTTCGCCGAACCGACGTCGCCTGCCCGGCCGGTCGGCGGCAGTGGCTCGTTCACGACCGCCGCCACGCTGCCCGGCGGCGGCAGCTACACCGACACCGTGCAGTCGGGCGAGTACGTCTTCTACCGTGTTCGGCTCGAGTGGGGACAGGGCCTGGCCTACCGGGTGCGTTTCGCCGAGACCGGCGGCGCCAACCGCATCGCGGCCTCGAACGTGACGACCACGCTGTACTCCCCGCTCGGCACCGAAATCGGCTCCGACACCAATGCCTATACCGGCCGATCGGGCGCCGAACTTCGCCTGGCATCGGTGCCGGTCCGCTACGCCAACCGCGACAGCTACGACGTTCGCGCGCAGTCGGTGGCAGGTTGGTATTACCTCGCGGTGAAGGTCGGCATCCCGACCGGCGCCGACGCTCTGCCGCCGACGCCGGTACAGCTCGACGTCACCGTGGCCGGTGCGGCGGAGCCCGGCCCGACCTATATCGGTGCCAGTGCGCAGCAGGCAGCGGAACAGCCTGTCGCCGTGAGCGGTCCGGCGACGATCGCCCGGCCGTGGGCCTGGTACGTCCTGATCGGGGCGGGTGTAGCGCTGGTCGCCGGCATCGGTATCGCGATCCTGGTCGTCGGCCGCCGACGCGGCTGATCCGCGCCCGCCGGCACCCGAACTCGTGGTGCCGGCGGGTTCCGCGGCAGCGGCGGAACTGCTAGATTCAGTCTCGAAATGAGACCAGTTCTCCGTACCCGAGGGAGCCACGCGATGGCGCAGACCGACCACGACAGCAGCGATTTCGCCACCCTCCAGCGGCTGGCCGACGAACGCTGGAGCTGCCGTCAGTTCACCGCCGAACAGGTCGACCGCGCGACCATCGAACAGCTGCTGACCCTCGCCCAGCGCACGCCGTCGTGGTGCAATACCCAGCCCTGGCAGGTCGTGGTCACCGCGGGCGAGGGCACCCAGCGGTTCCGCAAGGAACTCCTCGACCACATCCAAACCGCAGGCAACACACCCGATTTCGAGTTCCCCGCCGCCTACGAGGGCATCTACCGGGACCGTCGCCGTGCCTGCGGGTTCCAGCTCTACGACAGCGTCGGCATCGTCAAGGGCGACCACGAGAAGACCATGCGCCAGATGGTGCGCAACTTCGAGTTCTTCGACGCCCCGCACGTCGCCATCGTCACCTCCGAAGCCGACCTGGGCATCTACGGCGCCGTCGACTGCGGCCTCTGGCTCGAGAACTTCCTCCTCGGCGCCCAAGCCCTCGGCCTCGGCGCCGCCCCCCAAGCCGCCCTGGCCTCCTACGCCCCCTTCATCCGCGACTACTTCGCCATCCCCGACACCCGCAAGGTCGTCTTCGGCATCTCCTTCGGCCACCCCGACACCACCCACCCGATCAACACCTTCCGCACCGCCCGCGCCCCCCTCGACGACCAGGTCACCTGGCACACCTCCTGACCCACCCCGCGGATCAAGATCACCACGCGCTGGTGGCGGCCGGCTCTCGACCGATACTCACGTCAGAGCGTGGTGATCAATTGTCCAGCGTGCGCGCGGTCATTCCGGGGCCCGCTTCGGGCTCGATGTCGCGGGCGGTGACGTCGGCCGCGCAGGTGTCGCAGGTCAGGTGGGTGTGGGCTTCGCCGGCGCACCCTCGGTGCCGGTATTCCACCGGTGGTCCGTCTGGTGCCATGTATGTGTCGCCCCAGTCGCGGACAGCCATCAGGATCGGATAGATGGCGTGGCCTTTCTCGGTGAGGCGGTATTCCTCGTAGACGCCGTCATCGGCCGGACGTTTCACCAGGATCTCGTGTTCGACCAGACGATCGAGGCGGTCACGCAGCCGGCTTCGCGAAATACCGAGCGCGCTCTGGAACGCATTGAAACGGCGCACACCGGCGAAGCTGTACTTCAGGATCAGCAAGGTCCAGCGATCACCGAAGATCACCAGCGGCCGCGTGATCGAGCACGGGACATCTGCGAGTTCCTCATAGCGCACCCTGCCATTATGCGCGTGGGCGCGCTGAAAGCGACCGGGCTAGTGGTCCCCGGCGTACCGTGACGGTCTCCGGTCCCAGGCCACTTCCCTGTCCTCTTCCGCCAGCACGCCGTCTGCCACTTTCGATCGCACTTCCGCCGTCCTCGCGGCGAAATCCAGCTGACGGAACTGACGGGTTCGTGGTGGGATCTCGCGGTGATGAAGATCCGTCAGTATTCCTATTTCGCGTTGTACAGCGCAACGATGTCAGCGGTCGAGATGGCCGCCCAGCTACAGATGGATCCAGACGAAGCCGTGGTGCTGGGCAGCAAATCCGCGCAGCATCGCATTCCCCGCGCCCACCGCTGGGAAATCGTCCGGCGGAGCACCGAGAGCATCGATGAACAGATCGAGCATCTGATCGCGAGGCTGGATCCCGTACTCTCCCAGGTCATTTTGCTGACAAAGCAACCCGACGTGAGTGCGGGCATGAATGTCGTGCGCTACTACGACGATCCAGATGGTGTGCACGGGGCACCCGGCGGAACACCATGGGCGCAGGCGCGCACCTGGCCACGTCCGCTCGGGTGGCACCTCTCGGCGCCCGTACTCGAGTTCCTGCTCGCGACCGGTGCGGAACTCGATATTGACGAATACGACTCGGGCGCAAGCGAAACGGCCGCCGCCACTTCCTGAATCAGGAGGAGGGCGACGGCCGTGGAAGTGTTACCGCGGTCAGATCACAGGGGGATGTTCTTGTGGTGGCTCTTGCGGGCCGGAGCCGCCGCGAGGGCCGCGGCGATGATGCTGCGGGTCTTGGCGGGGTCGATGACCTCGTCGACGACGCCGATGGCGACGGCGCGTTCGACGCCGCCCGCGAGCTGCTCGTGCTCGGCGGTGAGGCGCTCGTGGAGGGCTTCGCGCTCGGATTCAGGGGCGGCGGCGAGTGCCTTCTTGTGCAGGATGCCGACGGCGGCCTTGGCGCCCATGACGGCGACTTCGGAGCCGGGCCAGGCGTAGACGGCGGTGGCGCCGAGGGCGCGGGCGTTCATCGCGATATAGGCGCCGCCGTAGATCTTGCGGGTCACCAGGGTGACGCGCGGAACGCGGGCTTCGGCGAAAGCGTGCAGCAGCTTCGCGCCGCGACGAACCACGCCCTCGAGTTCCTGGCCGACACCGGGAAGGTAGCCGGGAACGTCGGTGACCACGACCAGCGGGATGCCGAACGCGTCGCACAGTCGCACGAAACGTGAAGCCTTCTCGGCACTTTCGGAGTTGAGGCAGCCACCGAGGCGCAGCGGGTTGTTGGCCAGGACGCCGACGGTACGACCGCCGAGACGACCGAGACCGGTGACCATACTGCGGGCGTAACCACCCTGGAGTTCCTCGAAGGAGGACTCACCGTCGACGTTGTCGAGCAGCTCGTGCACGATCGGCTTCACGTCGTAGGCGCGCTTGGCCGACTCCGGCAGCATCGCCTTGAGATCGACATCGCCGTGCTCGGCCGCGACCAGGTCGAACTCGCCCTGCTCGGCGAACATCGACACCAGCCGGCGCGCGCGGTGCATGGCGTCGGCCTCGTCATCGGCGGCGATATGGCAGACGCCGGACTTCTTGAAGTGTGTGGTGGGACCACCGAGGGTCGCCATGTCGACGTTCTCGCCGGTCACCGAGCGCACCACGTCGGGTCCGGTGACGAACACGCGGCCCTCCGGCGCCATGATCACCACATCGGTCAGCGCGGGACCATAGGCGGCACCACCGGCGGCGAAGCCGAGGACCACCGAAATCTGGGGAACGAGACCGGACGCGCGAACCATGGCCTCGAAGACCAGGCCTACCGCGTGCAGCGCCTCGACACCCTCGGCCAGGCGGGCACCACCGGAGTGCCACAGCCCGACGACGGGGATGGAGGATTCGATCGCGGTGTCGATCGCGTCGACGATGTGCTTGCAGCCCTCGACGCCCATCGCGCCGCCCATGACGGTCGCGTCGGAGCAATAGGCCACGGTGCGGACCCCGTCGACCTCGCCGATCGCGGCGAGCACGCCGGAGCGGTCACGCGGATGCAGCGGCAGGACGGTGCCGGGGTCGAAGAAGCGCTGGAGCCGACCCAGTGGGTCGCGCGGATCGGTGGTGGTGTCTTGAAACGCGGGAGCAATGATGGTCATCGCGCTCACTCCTTCGTAAAGATTGCCGCGGCGGCGGCTGCTGTGGCGAACCGCCGGTGGGAGTCGAACCATTCAGTTGGCACGACCCCCACCGGGGATCGGAATGCAGTCGGCGGCTTATGCCCGACCGAAGGCGAGCGCGACGTTGTGCCCACCGAAACCGAAGGAATTGTTGATCGCGTACTCGATTTCCTGGCGACGGGCTTCCCCGTGCACCACATCGAGATCGATCTCCGGATCCTGGTTGTCCAGGTTCAGTGTCGGCGGAACAATGCCGTCCCGGATCGCGAGCACGGTGAGGATCGACTCCAGGGCGCCCACGGCGCCGATCGAGTGACCCAGTGCCGACTTCGGCGCGTACACCGAAGCGTGCTTACCGATCGCCTTGTGGATCGCGTTCGCCTCGGCGGAGTCACCGATGGGCGTCGCGGTCGCGTGGGCGTTGATGTGGGTGATGTCGCTCTTGGTCAGACCAGCGGTCTGCATCGCGCGAGTCATCGCCCTGGCCGCACCGGTGCCCTCGGGATCGGGAGCGACCAGGTGGAACCCGTCGGAGGTGATACCGGCACCCAGCAGACGAGCGTGGATGGTGGCACCGCGCGCCTTGGCGTGCTCTTCGGTCTCGATGACCATGAGCGCGCCGGCCTCACCGAAGACGAAACCGTCGCGATCCTTGTCGAAGGGACGCGAAGCACCCTTCGGATCGTCGTTGCGGGTACTCATCGCGCGCATCATGGAGAACGCCGCGATCGGCACCGAGTCGATGAAGCCCTCGACACCACCGGTGACGACGATGTCGGCGTCACCCATCACGATCATCCGCCACGCGTTGGCGATGGCCTCCGAACCCGACGAGCACGCCGAGACCGGAGTGACCACTCCCGCCCTGGCCTTCAGCTCGAGACCGACGACCGCCGACGGACCGTTCGGCATGACCATCTGAACAGCCAGCGGCGAGATCTTGCGATAGCCGCCGTTCTTCAGCTTGTCGACCGAGTCGATCAGGGCGTCGCCGCCGCCGAGTCCGGTGCCGATCGCGACGCCGAGACGGTCGTTGTCGACCTCCGGGCTGCCCGCGTTCTTCCACACCTCACGACCGAGAACGGTCGCCAGGCGCTCGACATACGCCATACGGCGGATCTCGACCCGGCTCAACAGGGTGTCGGGGCTGACCTTCAGGTGACCACCGATTCGCACCGGCAGGTCGTATTCCTCGATGAAGGAATCCTCGAGAACGTCGATTCCGCTCTCACCGTTGAGGAGTCCCTTCCACGTCGCATCGACATCACCAGCGATCGACGTGGTCGCCGCCATCGACGTGACGACGACGTTGGGGAAGTTCCCGTTCAAAGTACTGGGAGCAGGAGTGGTCAAAGTTCGGCCCTACTCGCCGGCGCTGTCGAACTTGGCCTTGAGCTCGGCGGCGACGTCGGCGTTCTCGGCCTCGAGCTTCTGGACGTAAGCGACGGAGTCACCGACAGTCTTCAGGCTGGCCAGATCCTCATCGGGGATCTTGACGCCGTACTTGTCTTCCATCTGCACAGCGATCTCGACCATGGACAGCGAGTCGATGTCCAGGTCGTCGACGAAGGACTTCTCGAGGGTCACCTCGGAGGGTTCGATACCCGTAACCTCTTCGATGATCTTGCCGAGTTCTTCGACGATCTGTTCCTGGGTCAGAGCGGCCACTTTGGTGGCTCCCTTCTTGTTGCTATTTGTAGGGTTCGTGAACGGCCTGCACTTCGCTGTGCACAACCGCCGGGGGAAAGCTAGCCCGAGGTGGTCAGTTCGGCCAACGCGGGGAGGTCTTCTGGGGTCTTCAGGGCCAGATTGGGCGTGCCCTTCAGTTCCCGTTTGGCGATGCCGACCAGCGTGCCCGCCGGCGGCAACTCGACCACGGCCGAGACGGCCGCGGCGCGAATGGTCTCGTTGCACAGGTCCCAGCGCACCGGGCGAGTGACCTGAGCGGCAAGTTTTTCGATCGCGTCGGCGCCCGAGGTGACCGGTCGTCCGTCGAAGTTCGACAGCAGCGTCCGGATCGGGTCGCTCGGCGAGATCTGGGCGATGGCATCGGCGACAGCTTCTTGTGCCGGGGCCATGAAGACGGTGTGGAACGCACCGGCGACGGGCAACGCGCGGACCCGTGCCTTCTCCGGCGGGTTCGCGGCGAGCTCCGCCAGAGCTTCCAGGCGGCCCGCTGCGACGATCTGGCCTACCGCGTTGCGGTTGGCCGGGACGAGATCGAGTTCGGCGAGCCGTGCGAGCACGGTGGCCTCATCGCCACCGAGCACTGCGGACATGCCGGTCGGCTCCAGCGCACAGGCCTTGGCCATCTCCCGGCCGCGGATGGCGGCGAGGGCGACTGCCTCGTCGGCGGTGATGACACCGGCGACAGCGGCTGCGGCGAATTCGCCGACCGAGTGTCCGGCGACGACTGTATCCGCCGGAATCGACCCGGGGGCGATTTCGGCGAACGCGAGGAGGGCGGCGGCGACCACGAGCGGCTGCGTCACCGCGGTGTCGACGATCTCCTCGGCCGTCGCGGTGGTACCGAGACGGACCAGATCGAGGCCTGCGGCCTTCGACCAGAGCTCGAGGCGATCAGTCGCACCGGGAAGTGCGAGCCACGGCGTGAGCATGCCGGGTGTCTGGGACCCCTGTCCAGGGGTGAGCAACGCGATCACCCCCTAAGACAACACTGTGACCCCCGCCGCATGAGATGTCGGCGCGAATGAAGCTTTCCGATCGCTTTTGTAGGGGTCCCACAAAATCCGAGGTGGGGTGTCGGGATCGACCGATTCCCCGATCCCGTTACAGGGGGTCGTGAGCCAATGGGGCAGACGGGGTTTCTGTGACAGAAGGAGACGATTCGTTATGCGTTCGTGTCAAACGGCCCACTGTTGCTGCGATTCGGAGCACATAGGCGTCCCGGGGATTCATCGGATCGCGGCCGGTGACCTCGCCGATTCGTTTGAGTCGGTACCGAACGGTATTTGGATGGACGTACAGCTGCCGAGCGCAAGTTTCTACTGCTCCGCCACAATCCAGGTAGGCGTCGAGTGTGTCGGATAACGAAGATCCGGCAGCAGCCAACGGGAGCACAAGATACTCGTTCAACGCCTCTATCGCAGCTCTATCGCCCAGCAACGCGCGCTCGGGCAACAACTCCGTGGCGTGAACGGGCCTTGGCGCCGCGCGCCAGCCCACCACGGCCTCCATTCCCGCCAGCGCCTCGATCGCCGACGCGTGCGCCGCCCCGAGGGTACGCATCGTCGGACCGATCACCACCGGGCCGTCGGAGAACACCTCGGCCAGCAGATCGGTGAGGAACGGCGAGCCCATGCCCGACTCCCCCAGGTGCCCGCTGACCACCATCACCAGCCGCGCACCCTGCACCACCGCCAGCGCGGCCCTGCCGTGTTTGGTCGCGATGGTGTGCACCGCGCCGACCGTCGACACGCCCTGGTCCAGCGGCGGTGTGCCGACCAGCACCGTGGCGGGCGCCGTGGCGTCCCAGTTCAACGTGGCGGCCCGGGAAAGCATGTCGGGACCCGTGTCGCCGCGGACCACCGCGTCGACCACCAGGGCCTCCAGGCGGGTATCCCACGCACCACGCGACTCGGCGGCGCTGGCGTACACCGAGGCGGCCGCGAAGCCGAGCTCACGCCCGTACCGCAGCACCGCCTCGGTGAGCGCCACCAGCTGCCGATCGTTGCGCGCCAGCGCGGGCAGCCACTGCTCGAAGAAGTCCATGGCCACCCGCACCATGTCCACGGTCTGGCGCAGCGTGAGCCGCCGCGCCAGATCCTGTGGAATCACCTGGAACGCGTCCAGGCTGAAGCGGATATCGGAATCGGGATCCTGCAACCACTCCAGGAAGTTCACGACCGCCGTCTGCACCAGCATCTGCACGCCCGCTCGCTGCGCGGCGTCCAGATCGGCGAAGAACGGCAGCCGATCCTGCATCGACCCCACCGCCTCGGTGGACAGCCGGCCCGAGAACTGCTTGACCCGCTTGAGCAGCGTGTCGGGCAGCGGATCACGGGTCTGCCGATTCGGGGACAGAGCCCCCGTCGGCAGATAGACCTCGTGTTCGCTGGTGCCCTCGGTGATCCGACGGGGCCGCGGCGGTTTGCGCTCCACAGTCCAATAGTCCGCTACGCGAGTTCCTCTGCCGCGTCCGCACTCGGCTTCGGCGCGGCGGCCACGCTGTCGATGCCGTATTTCGCGGCCGCTTCCACCGCCTTGGCCTTGTCGAACGTGCCGTCCCGGACGAGACCCTCGAGCACGGCGACCACGATCGACTGCGCGTCGACGTTGAACACCCGGCGCGCGGCCGTGCGGGTGTCGGAGAAGCCGAACCCGTCGGTGCCGAGGGTGATGTAGTCGCCGGGCACCCACTGCCGGATCTGATCGGGCACCGCGCGCATCCAATCCGTCGCGGCGACCACCGGTCCCCGCGCGGCCGAGAGCGCCTGGGTGACATACGGCGAGCCCGAATCCGCATCGGGGTGCTTGAGCGCCGCGATCTCCTTGTCGAGCGCCTCCCGGCGCAGCTCGCCGAACGAGGTCACCGACCACACGTCCGCGGCCACACCCCACTCCTGCGCCAGGATCTCCTGCGCGCGCAACCCGTCGGGCACGGTCACGCCGGAGACGAGGATCTGGGCGCGAACCTCGCTCTCACCGCCGCCCTGGTACAGATACAGGCCTTTGAGCAGACCCGCGACGTCGAGGTCGTCGGGCTCGGCCGGCTGCTGATAGGGCTCGTTGTACAAGGTGATGTAGTAGAAGATGTTCTCCCCGCCGAACGTGCCGACCGCGGGCACCTCGGTGCCGGGTAGCTGACTGGCCGGGGCCTCGCCGCCGCCGTACATCCGGCGCAGACCGTCGCGCACGATGTGCGCGATCTCGAACGAGAACGCCGGATCGTAGGTCACCACGGCGGGATTCGACGATGCCAGCAGCAGCGACTGCCCGTCGTTGTGCTGCAGACCCTCACCGGTGAGGGTGGTGCGGCCCGCGGTGGCGCCGAGGACGAATCCGCGCGCGAGCTGGTCGGCCGCGGCCCAGAAGCTGTCGCCGGTGCGCTGGAATCCGAACATCGAATAGAAGATGTAGAGCGGGATCATCGGCTCGCCGTGGGTGGCGTAGGAAGTGGCGACCGCGGTGAACGAGGCGGTGGAACCGGCTTCGTTGATGCCCTCGTGCAGGATCTGGCCGACCGCGCTCTCCTTGTAGGCGAGCATCAGTTCCGCGTCGACCGAGGTGTAGAGCTGGCCGTTGCGGTTGTAGATCTTCAGCGTCGGGAACCACGAGTCCATGCCGAAGGTGCGGGCCTCGTCCGGGATGATCGGCACGATGCGCTTGCCGATCTCCTTGTCGCGCAACAGTTCCTTGACCAGGCGCACCAGCGCCATCGTCGTGGCGACCTTCTGCTTGCCCGAACCCTTGCGCACCGAGCGGTAGGCCTCGTCGCCCGGCAGCTTCAGCGCCTTGGCGGGCGAGCGACGCTCCGGCACGAAACCGCCGAGCGACGTGCGCCGGGCCAGCATGTACTCGATGGCCGGATCGTCCATGCCGGGGTGGTAGTACGGCGGCAGGTACGGGTCCTTCTCCAGCTCGGCGTCGCTGATCGGGATGCGCTGCAGATCGCGGAAGTCCTTGAGGTCCTGCAGCGCCAGCTTCTTCATCTGGTGGGTGGCGTTGCGGCCCTCGAAGTGCTTGCCGAGGGTGTAGCCCTTGATCGTCTTGGCCAGGATCACCGTCGGCTGGCCCTTGTGCGCCATCGCCGCCGAATACGCCGCGTAGACCTTGCGGTAGTCGTGTCCGCCGCGCTTGAGATTCCAGATCTCGCTGTCGGACATGTTCTGCACCAGCGCTTTGGTGCGCGGGTCGCGGCCGAAGAAGTGGTCGCGCACGTACGCGCCGTCATTGGCCTTGTAGGTCTGGTAGTCACCGTCGGGGGTGGAGTTCATCAGGTTCACGAGTGCGCCGTCGCGGTCGGCGCCGAGCAGCGCGTCCCACTCGCGACCCCAGACCACCTTGATCACGTTCCAGCCCGCGCCACGGAAGAACGACTCCAGTTCCTGGATGATCTTGCCGTTGCCGCGCACCGGGCCGTCGAGCCGCTGCAGGTTGCAGTTGATCACGAAGGTCAGGTTGTCGAGCGCCTCGTTGGCGGCCACCTGGATCAGGCCGCGCGACTCGGGCTCGTCCATCTCGCCGTCGCCGAGGAACGCCCACACGTGCTGGTCGGAGGTGTCCTTGATGCCGCGATCGGTGAGGTAGTGGTTGAACCTGGCCTGGTAGATCGCGTTCATCGGGCCCAGGCCCATCGAGACCGTCGGGAACTCCCAGAAGTCCGGCATCAGCCGCGGATGCGGGTAGGACGGCAGGCCCTTGCCCAGGCCGCCGTGGCTGTATTCCTGACGGAATCCGTCGAGCCGGTCCGTGCTGAGGCGGCCCTCGAGGAAACCGCGCGCGTAGATGCCCGGCGAGGCGTGGCCCTGGATGTAGACGTGGTCGCCGCCGCCGGGGTGATCCTTGCCGCGGAAGAAGTGGTTGAAGCCCACCTCGTAGAGCGCCGCCGAGGACGCGTAGGTCGAAATATGGCCGCCGACACCGATTCCGGGGCGCTGCGCGCGATGCACCATGATCGCGGCGTTCCACCGGATCCAGGCGCGGAAGCGGCGCTCGACTTCCTCGTCACCGGGGAACCACGGTTCGTTCTCGGTGGGAATGGTGTTGACGTAATCGGTGGAGGTGAGCGCCGGAATCGAGACACGGCGTTCGCCCGCTCGCTCGAGCAGGCGCAACATCAGGTAGCGGGCGCGACCCGGACCTTCCCGGTCGAGCATGTCGTCGAAGGATTCCAGCCATTCACTGGTCTCTTCGGGGTCGATATCCGGTAGATACGACGCCACTCCTTCGCGGATGACCCGTACCCGTTCACCGGTGGGTTTGGTGGTGGATTCACCGCCCCCGGTGGAGGTCGCTACTGGATCGTTGGAAGCTGCAGAGTGGATCAGGTCGGTCAAATCTGCTCCTCGTGATGGGGGCTGAACTGCTTGGTCGGCGTCGCTATCCCCGGGCCTGCCCGCTTGGTGTGCGGACCACCCGTTGCGAAAGGTTCGGGTGCACCCCCCATCCTTACCGAAACGGCTGCCGAGGTCATCACCTCGGCGCGAATACCATTAGGTAGGTTCTGCGGGGAAATACGAGTCACGCACGTGAGTGAGAGGGAACGCCGGACGATGAGGGAGCTGCACGCGCGCCGACTGGGGCTGATCTGTGCCTTTGTCGCCGTGACCGCGGGTTCGGTGGTGGCGGGTTGTGCCGAGCAGATCCCCGGCACACCGACGACCGACGCGGCCGAAGTGGCCGCCTACAAGACCACCGCCGCGGCGTCGTCCTCGGCCGCCGCGTCCTCGCGCGCCGCGGCCGCGCGAGAGCGCGCGATCACCGACAACTGCGGCCAGTTCGCCACCACCACCGGCGCCGGCGTCACCGCGTACAACGACTTCGTCTCCGCCCACGACACCAACGCTCCCGACTACGCCGCCAAGCGCGAGTCCGCGGCCACCACCCTCGACAACGCGGCGACCAAAGTGGAGTCCGGCGTCGTCGCCGCGGCGGGCGCGTTGCCGACCGAACTGGCCGACAAATTCACCGCGTATGTCGTCGCGGCACGCGAGCTGGCCGTGCAGACCAGAAAGATGACCTACAACTCACCTGTCGGCAAGCTCAACGAGGCCAGCCGCACCATCAACCAGGCACGCACCGCCGTCCACGACGCCTGTTGAGACGGCCGATTTCGCCCTCCCGACACGCGGCATACGGTCCCAATTCATCCGATCAGCTTGCGCTGCGGCCGATAACCATGTTCGCTTGCACCTATCTTACTGTCGGAAGTTTAGGGAGGACACCACCGTGGTCGCCGCGGCGGACGCGCAGAACTACGCTCAGAAGCTTGGCATTTCTCACGGCTTGGTTGTTCAGGAATTGGGCTGGGACGAGGACACCGACGACGCATTGCGCGCCGAGATCGAGGAGGTCAGCGGCGGCGAAATGGTCGACGAAGACTCCGATGAGGTCGTTGACGCCGTCCTGCTGTGGTGGCGAGAAGGTGACGGCGATCTGGCCGACGAGCTGATGGATGCCATCAGCCCGCTGGCCGATGAAGGCTTCATCTGGGTCCTCACCCCCAAAACCGGTCAACAAGGCCATGTCGATCCGAGCGAGATCGCCGAAGCCGCACCCACGGCCGGCCTGACCCAGACATCCACCATCAGCCTCGGCAGTTGGACGGGCTCACGCCTCGTTCAGCCGAAGGCACCGTCCAAACAGCGCTGAATCCGCCGTTCGCTAGGGTCTCAGTTGGGCTCGCATGCCCGGCTGGGACCCGACACGACGGAGGATTCGTAGTATGCCGCTAGAGGTTGGCACTCTCGCGCCGGATTTCACGCTCAAGGACCAGAACAACCAGCCCGTCACCCTGTCGGATTTCCGCGGCAAGAAGAACGTGCTGCTGGTGTTCTATCCGCTCGCCTTCACCGGCATCTGCCAAGGCGAGCTGTGCAAGGTCCGCGACGAGCTGCCCAAATTCCAGAACGACGACGCCGAGATCATCGCGATCTCCGTCGGACCGCCACCCACCCACAAGATCTGGGCCGCGGAACAGGGCTACCTGTTCCCCCTGCTGTCGGACTTCTGGCCGCACGGCGCCGTCACCCAGTCCTACGACGTCTTCAACGAGAAATCCGGCTACCCCAACCGCGGAACCTTCGTCGTCGACAAGTCCGGCTACATCACTTTCGCGGAGATGAACGGCCCCGGACAAGCCCGTGACCAGGCGGCTTGGGAGAAAGCCCTCGCCGCGCTAGATTCATAACCCGACACCGCCGGTACTCCCCGGCGGTGCCAGGGCGTATAGCTCAGCGGTAGAGCACTGGTTTTACACACCAGCGGTCGGGGGTTCGATCCCCTCTGCGCCCACATTTCACGTTGCAGGTGGAAGGCAATCGCCCTTGCACCACTGCTGCCCCAGGATTCGGGGGCGGTTGGAATCTGTTGATCGACCGTACGATTCCGGCATGACTCTCACCAGTCGGGCCTTGCGCACCGGCGCCGCGGCCCTCGCCATCACCGCCGGACTGGTCACCGCCGCCGGGCCCGCCGCTGCGGAAGCCCCGCTGGGTTCGGGGAGCGACTCGTCGGGCACCGGCTCTTCCTCCCTGGTGCAGTCCGTGCTCACCGCGATCGGATGTGCCGTCGGCGCCAACTCCTGCGGGCCCATTGTCATCCCTCTGTAGATCGGCGAGATCACCGCGTAGCGGCAAGGGGCCTTCTCGTCGAGTGATGATGGGACACGGCCTTGTCAGGCTTCGGCGGCGGGGGATTTCGGCCGGTGCGGACCTAGTGCTCGCAGTCGTTGTGGATCGGCGGGCAGTAGATGGTCGTGGCGCAGGCCAGGCAGGTGTGCGTTCGGTGGTGTCCGCCGATCCGGACACAGGGCAACACGCTGACGAGCGACCGGCCTGCTCCGAGCCGGTGGCCGTTGGGGCAGAAGCGCGGCGCAGGTTCCGTCCAGCGTCCATTGCGCAGGTAGAGCCGAATCGAGTCGCACATACGTTCGATTATGCACTTCGTCGGCTGGACGACACGATTGGGCACACCACCGCCGAGCGAGTCCCGATCAGGCCCGAACGCGGCGGTCAGTAGTCGAGGGCATGCTCCGGCTGACAGACGTACAGGGGCGATGGCAGGTAGCGGACGACGGCGTCCAGGAGGGGGGCGATGTCGTCGCGTGCGAGGGGTGTGGCGCACAGAATGGGCACGATGTCGCCGTTGCGGGTGCGGCGCCGGATGCGGGTGTGCAGGTCTCCAACGGTGAGCGAGTCCGCGTGGTGTTCGGTCAGGGTCGCCCTGAGTACGCGATACCACCGCTCAGCGAGTTGCCTTCGGCTTCCCAGGGTTTCGGTTGCCGCATGTTCGAGGGCCGGTAGCGAGACCAGGTCGATGACGTCGAAGCCGACACCGGCGCCGACGGGGACCTGGAGGGCCAACGGCACCGCCCCGCGAGCGTCGGCGATCGTGCGGACACAGCGGTCGAAGTCGGCGGTGGGTTGATCGAGGCCGCCGACCAAGCACAGGCGGGCGACCTGATGATCGTCGGCGACGCGCAACATGGTTTCGAGTCGCGGGGTGGCGTGCGCGGCGGCGTTCACGACCACGATGACCCCGTCGGCGACGCGAATGGATCGCTCCAAGTCGGCGATGAGCGCGTCGCTCGACAGCTCGGTGACGCGAATCGTGTGCTCGATACCGTCCATCGACCAGTGGACCGTGTTCTCGGTGTCGCCGAAACATCGGCGCAGGCGATGAACCACTCGCGCCGTCTCGTCGGCATCGCCGATGATCGTGACGTTGCGGATCGACTGCGGGTCAATAGCTTTGGTGCCCATCGCGCGGTACTCCAGATCGATGTCATCGCATCCTCGATCCGCTCACCGTACCCGCGCCCGAGCAGCGCTGGAACGGAATTCCGCCCCAAAGTAGAACGTGTTCCTATACCGTCGGCCACGTGCAGAAAGAACAACGCCCCGCCGTGGCTGACTGGTTCACTGCGGACGACGGCCAGGTACGCCTCAAAGGAACTCGCTGCAACGACTGCGGCACGCCGTACTTCCCGAAGAACACACTCGCCTGCCGCAACCCCCAGTGCACAGGTACCCACGACGGCTCCGAGCTCGTCGAGTACCTGTTCTCCACGCGCGGCCGGATCTGGTCGTACGCCGACGCCCGGTACAAGCCGCCCGCGCCCTACGTCTCGGCCGATCCCTTCGTGCCCTATGTCGTCGCGGCCGTGGAGCTCGAGGTCGAGCAGATGGTGATTCTCGGGCAGGTCGTGCGCGGTCTCACCGTCGATGATCTGGCCGTCGGCATGCCGGTCGAATTGACCGTCGGGACGCTGTACGAGGACGAGGACGCAGAACACACGGTGTGGATGTGGAGGCCGGTCAATGACTGATACGAATGATCGCGACATCGCCGTCCTCGGCGCGGGCATGCACCCGTGGGGCAAGTGGGGGCGCAACTTCGTCGAATACGGTCTGGTGGCCGCGCGTGCGGCGCTGGCCGATGCCGGGCTGAACCACCGCGATGTCGGCTACATCGCCGGCGCCGACACCATCCGCAACGGCTATCCCGGCTTCGTCTCGGGCGCGACTTTCGCGCAGGCGCTCGGCTGGTCGGGTGCGCAGATCTCGAGCAGCTACGCCGCCTGCGCCTCCGGTGCGCAGGCCATCGCCAACGCGCGCGCCCAGATCCTGGCCGGGCTGTGCGAGGTGGCGCTGGTGGTCGGCGCGGATACCACGCCGAAGGGCTTCTTCCAGCCGGTCGGTGGCGAGCGCCGCGACGACCCCGATTGGTTGCGCTTCCATCTGCTCGGCGCCACCAACCCGATCTATTTCGCGCTCTACGCCCGCCGCCGCATGGCGTTGCACGGCGCCACTCTCGACGACTTCGCCGCGGTGAAGGTGAAGAACTCCCGGCACGGCCTGAACAACCCGAATGCCCGCTACCGCAAGGAAGTCTCGGTCGAGGAGATCTCCGCTTCGGCGATCGTGTCGGATCCGTTGCGGCTGCTCGACATCTGCGCGACCAGCGACGGCGGGGCCGCGCTGGTGCTGACGTCGATGGACTACGCACGCCGCCACGGCATCGCCGATCCGGTGCGCATCTCCGCGCTGTCGACGGTGACGCCGACGTTCCCGAAGACCGTGCTCGATCTGCCGGATTTCTCGACGGATTCCGCCGTGGCCGTCGAGCCCCCGTCACGCACCTTCCGGTCCGCCATCGCGCACGCCGCCTACGAGGAGGCCGGAATCGGTCCCGCCGACCTGTCCTTCGCGGAAGTCTACGACCTCTCCACCGCGCTGGAACTGGACTGGTACGAGGACATCGGGCTCTGCGAGACGGGTGCAGCGGAGGCTCTGCTGCGCAGTGGCGCAACGACATTGGGCGGACGGGTACCGGTGAACCCCAGCGGCGGACTCGCCTGCTTCGGCGAGGCCATCCCCGCACAGGCCATCTCCCAGGTCTGCGAGCTCACCTGGCAGTTGCGCGGCCAGGCCGACGGCCGCCAGGTGGACAACGCCCGCGCGGGCATCGCGGTGAATCAAGGTCTCTTCGGCCATGGTTCGGCGATCATCGCCACTCGCTGACCCTGAATCACTCAGGTCGGTTACCGAAACCCCGGGCCATGTCCGGGGTTTCGGCGTGATAGCCGCTGCTCAGCCCGCCAGATCGACAACTTCACGCTCGAGAGTCAGGTCGGCTACCCGGTCGCGGGCGCGTTCGAGGGACCGTTGGAGGCGCTCCCCGCCGAATTCGTCGTTGCCGGTGTACACGAACTCGACCTCGTCGATGCCGATGAAACCCAGAGCCGTGCGCAGGTACGGCTCCACGTGGTTCATGCTCGCCAGCGGACCGCCCGTCTCGTAGCCGGCGTCGCCGGTGCCGACGATGACGAAGGCGCGCTTTCCGGAGGTGAGTGGTGTGTACGGAGCCGCGGCCTCGGGATCGAAGGAGAAGGTGCGCCCGACCCGGACGATCTGGTCGATGTAGGCCTTCAGCATGGCCGGTACCCCGAAGTTGTACATGGGGACTCCGAGTACCAGCACGTCGGAGGCGAACAGCTCGTCCACCAGCTGGTCGCTGTAGGCGAGGGTGTCGCGCATCTGCGGGGTGCGCGCCCCCGGTGGGGTGAAAGCGGCGGCGATCCACTCCTCGGTGAGGTGCGGAGGCGGTTCATGGCCGAGGTCGCGGCGGATCACCGTGTCACCGGGCCTGCCCTCGCTCCAGCGCGCGACGAACTCCCCGACCAGCGTGCGGGTGTGGGAGCGCGATCGGCGCGGGCTGGCATCGAGCTGAAGTAGCTGGGCCATCTCTGAAACTCCTGTCGGGACCGAATCTGCTTGCTGGATCGAGCCTGCCCGACGGGGAATATCCGCGTAAGAACGCACATTTCTGTTACCCAGTACCCTTTTTCATACCTTTGCCGGTGAGACGAGGATGTGTATGGCCAAACGTAAGCAGGATCTCGATTTCGACTGCCCGGTCGAGGTCACCCTCGATGTGATCGGCGGCAAATGGAAGGGCATGATCGTCTTCCAGCTGAGCGAGGGTACGGCCCGGTTCACCGAGATGCGCCGCGCCATGACGCACGTGACCCAGCGAATGCTGACCGCGCAGCTGCGCGAACTCGAGCGCGACGGCGTGCTCACCCGCACCGTGTATCCGGAGGTCCCACCCCGGGTCGAGTACGAGCTGACCGAGTTCGGCCGCGGTCTCGTCCCGATCATCGAGCTGATGGAGACCTGGGGCGAGCAGTACCGGGAGCAGCTGCGTCCGGCCGGGTAGACACCTGGCGCGGCTGAGCGCTCGACCGCGACCCGCGCGCGGGGTATCGGTGTAGCGCGGAATTCGGGATACTGTTCGTTACCCCGCAGACCGGGCGCTTCGACATATCGGAGGACTGCCGTGGCCACAGTGTTGAGCGATCCGTCGACGATCCTGGCCGCCCCGGGCACCGAGGGTGGTGGCGCTGCCCTCGATCAGGTGGCGCTGATGACCGGAGCTGCCGCGGTGGTCGGCGCGGTGCTGCTGTGGGTGGCCTACCTACATCGGACGCGACGCATCACCTGGCTGCAACGGCTGGCCGACTTCAGCGGCCGCCTCATGAACCGTCCCGGCTGGGTGGCGCTGCCGATCGCGATGTTCCTCGCGACCATCCTGACCGCGTTTCTCGGCTTCATCTGGGACGTGAGCCTGCATGTCGGCAAGGGCCGCGACGACGGGCCGCTGGCCAACCCGGCGCACTATTTCATCCTCGTCGGCCTGTTCTTCCTCTTCATGGCGGGCATGCTCGCGATCATCCTGCCGCTCGACGAGAAGCCGGGCAGGGCCGCGGTGAAGATCACCCGCGACTGGTACGCCCCTGTGGGCGGCATCTTGATCGCCGGTGCCGGCCTGTACGCGCTGATCGGTTTCCCGCTCGACGACATCTGGCACCGGCTGTTCGGCCAGGACGTCACGCTCTGGGGACCCACCCACCTCATGCTCATCGGCGGCGCCGGTCTGTCGCTGATCGGGGTGCTCCTGCTCGAACTCGAAGGCCGCTACAACCGGCCCGACCCCGAACGGACCGACGGGCGGATGCTGTGGGCGATCCAGGCCTTCGCTTTCGGCGGCCTGGTGATCGGGCTGTCGGTGTTCCAGGTGGAGTTCGACTTCGGCGTCGAACAGTTCCGGCTGGTGCTGCAACCGATGTTGATCGTCTTCGCCGCCACGATCGCGCTGATCTCGGCGCGGTTGACG
This sequence comes from Nocardia sp. NPDC058114, assembly GCF_042884695.1. NCBI lineage: Bacteria > Bacillati > Actinomycetota > Actinomycetes > Mycobacteriales > Nocardiaceae > Nocardia > Nocardia sp. NPDC058114. The sequence continues at coordinate 28,893 of NZ_JBHVTK010000020.1, forward strand.
CTCGGCCCACTCAGCACACTGCTGCTCGTGGCCTTCGCCTTCTGCGTGCGGTCCATCGTGGCGGTCCTCGTCGGCACCGGATTCGAGGCGCCACGCAATGTGTTCCCGCTCTACCTCGGTGCCGCGATCGTGGTCGAACTGCTCGCCCTTGTTCCGCTGATTCGCCGACCGCTCTGGTGGGGTGCGCTCACCGGGCTCGGTGTGGCGACGGTGGGCATCTGGCTCGAATCGCTGTGGATCGAGCGGATGTTCGTCAATCCCTGGGTCGGCGGGATGTGGCTGGAACTGCTCGCGATGGCGGTGCCGGTCGGTGTGGCGGGCGGTGTGATCGGCGCGATGCTCGGCACCGTCTTGCGCGGCGAGGCACTGCCCAGACGTGCGGTGCGGCGTGGACTCGTGGTCGCCGCGGTGGTGATCGCGGCAGCGGCGACCGCGAACGGGCTGATCATCCGGGTACCGGAGAACGCGTCGGCGACAGTCGCGCTGACCGACGCCGATCCCGAGCAGGGTGGGCGGATGGTCACCGCCGACATCCGGCTCTCCCCCGGCGATCTGATCGGTTCCGATCCGGAGTGGGTGGAGATCCTGGCCTGGCAGGGCGGTACCGGCGACGACAGCCCCGGCCACGGCCTAGTCGTGGACAAGCTGCGTCGCGTCGCCGACGACCGCTTCGTCTCCACCCGGCCCGTACCCGTGCACGGCACCTGGAAGACACTGCTGCGACTGCAGGACGGGCGCATGCAATCCGCGCTCCCGATCTTCATGCCGCTCGATCGCGGCATCGGCGCCGCGGAGGTGCCCGCGCCCGCGAGCTTCACGCGGCCGTTCGTCGAGGAGATCTCGGTCCTGCAACGCGAGCGGTCCTTCGATCATCCGTCCTGGCTGATCGGGCTGGCGGGCCTGGTGGTGCTGGCGTGCAGCCTGGCCTTGATCGCGGCGATGGCGTGGGGTGCGGCCCGCGTCAACGACCGGTATCTGGCGGCGGGCAGCACACCGGACCAGCGGGCGACGGTCGGACCATGATCGGCCAGGAGCACGTCGACATCCTCGCCGACCACTCCCTCCTGCTGGCGATCCCGGCCTTCCTGCCCGCGGTGGCACTGGTCGGCCTGGTGCTGTTCATCGCGATGCGTGACCGGCGCGCGGAGAAGCGCGAAAACGAGGACGCACGAGCACAATCCGTGCCGATCGACCGCACCGAGGAGAATCCGTGACCCCTCGTCGGCTCCGGTACGGCTTTGTCACGGTCGCCGCGGGTTCGCTGCTGGTGGGCTGCTCATCGGGTGCGGAGTCCGAGCCGGCCGGCGAGCCCGCGAGCACGGCCCGCATCATCGACATCCGGATCGCGAACGGCGCGGTGTCCCCGGCCAATACGCGCACCGAAACCACGGCCGGGCAACGCATCGTGCTGCGGGTCGACAGTGACGCCACCGACGAACTGCATGTCCACTCGGCCCCCGCGCACACCTTTCCCGTCGCCGCGGCGTCGGGCCAGCGGTTCGACTTCACCGTGACGGTGCCGGGCCGGGTGGAGATCGAGCTGCACCACCTCGGACGGACGGTGACGACGCTGCTGGTCCGGCAGTGAACTCCCTCGCCCACGGCCTCAACGGCGCCGCTGACCTGCCGATTCCGCTCACCTACGCGTTGATCGGCGCGGCGTGGGCGCTCACCTTCTCGTTCGCCCTGCTGTTCCTCGCCTGGCGTCGACCCCGGCTCGACCCCGACTCACCGGGATTCCCACTGCCCATGCCGGTTCGCCGGATGATCGACGCCCGCGCGACGCGGACGGTCATCGCCGTGGCGAGCGTGGTGGTCACCGGCTGCGTGCTCGTCATCGCGGTGTTCGGCTCCTCGGATCCGGCCCTGAATCCGGTGCCGGGAGTGCTGTACATCGGCGTCTGGGTCGGGGTGATGGTGGCGTCCCTGCTGATCGGACCGGTCTGGAAGGTCGCTTCGCCGGTCCGGGCGATCCATCGATTCGGCTGCCTCCTGCTGCGGCGCCCGCCGGAGCAGGGACTTCTCCGCTATCGCGAGGAGTGGGGCTACCTCCCGGCCGCTGCGGGCCTGTTCTCCTTCGTGTGGCTGGAATTGGCTTGGCGCGCACCGGGGTCGGTGAGCTCGGTGCTCACCTGGCTGCTCGGCTATCTGGTCGTGACCACGATCGGTCTCACGCTGTTCGGCACCGTCTGGGCAGAGCGGGCCGATCCGCTCGAGGTGTACAGCACGCTGCTGGCGCACCTGAGCGCCTACGGCCGCGACCACGCCGGGCAGCCGGTGTTGCGGATGCCGCTGAACAATCTCGCGGGGACTCCCGGACTCGCCGGATCTGTCGCGGTCGCGGCGACGCTGCTCGGATCCACCGCCTTCGACAGCTTCTCCGCTTTTCCGCGGTGGCGCGAACTGGTCGACGATCTGGCTCCGGTCGTCGACGCGACACTGGTGCGCACGGCCGGACTGCTGGTCTTCATCGGGGCGGTGGGCGGGTTGTTCTCCGTCGCCGCGCGCGCCACCGGCGGCCTCTCCCCCGCCGATCGAGCGCTGCTGCCGCGGCGGCTGGCACTCAGCCTCACCCCGATCGTGGCGGGCTATCTGATCGCCCACTACCTCACGTTCCTCCTCGAGAAGGGGCAGGCGACAGTACTGCTGTTCGCGGACCCACTCGACCGTGGATGGAACATCGCGGGCCTGGCCGATCGAGACGTCGCCTACGTGCTGTCGAGTCATCCGAGCGTGCTCGCCACCTGCAAAGTGCTCGCTGTCCTGATCGGCCACATCCTCGGCGTCGCCGCCGCGCACGATCGCTGCCTAGTTCTTCTCCCACCGCGTCACCGGCTGACCGGCCAGCTGGCATTGATGCTGACCATGGTCGGCTTCACGTTCACCGGGCTGTATCTGCTGTTCGGGGGATAGCCGAGTCAGGGGCACAGGGCGCGGGTCAGGATCGCCATCAGGTCCGGCTGTTCGCTGGGCGGCTCGGTCCAGACGATCGTGGCGGCCCGCCCGTCGGTGGTGGCGCCCGCGAAGGTGGCGTACCCGGTGATTCCGCCGGTGTGCCCGATATAGCGGGTGCCGCAGGACAGTTCGGCCGACATCACGCCGAGACCGTATTCGGGCATGCTGTCCACGCCGGTCGGCAAGGTGGCGAGCATCTGCTGCAGTTCCGGTTCCGCCACCACCTTTCCCGCCACCAGGTCGAGGAAGTATCGGTTCAGGTCCTCGCCGGTGGAGACCAGGGCGCCTGCCGCCCACGGCACCGAGGGCTCGATCCGGGTCACATCGGTGCGGGTGCCGTCGATCGGCGCGTAGCCGTGCGGGTGCGGACCGCGGATATCGTGCTCGCCGGTAGCGGGCAGGTACGTGCCGGTCAAACCCAGCGGGCGAATGATCCTGTCCTGCAAGGCATCCGCATAGGGGCGTCCGGTGACGCGCTCGACGAGCATCGCGGCAACCAGATAGTTCGTGTTCGTATAGGTGAAGCGGGCACCCGGTGCGAACTTCGCCGGCCGCCGCAAGGCGATGGCGAGCTGTTCGGCGGGTGTGAACGTCCGATGGTCGAGAGCGGCGCGGTATTCGTCGATCTCCGGTGCGTCGGCGAACTCCGGTAACCCGCTGCGGTGCTGCAGGATCTGACGCACCGTGATGGCCCGTCCGTCGACGCCGTCACCGACGATCGAGCCGGGCAGATAGGTATCGATCGGCTCGTCGAGTTGTATTCGCCCCTCGGCCACGAGTTGCAGCACGATCGCCGCGACAAAGGATTTCGACACGCTGCCGACCCGAACCCGCTGCGGCGGCTCGACCGGAATCGGCACCCCGGTGGCCTGATCGCCGACACCGGCGGCCAACGTGGTGGTCTTGCCGTTCTCGGTGAGTGTCGCGATCACCCCCGACACCCCCGAGGCCACTGCCGCGTCGATGTCGTCGCGCACCCGCTGCACCCGGCCGGAGGATTCCGCGCGGTTCTCGGAGGGCGAGACCTCGGGACCGTCCGCCGGACTCGCACACCCCACCAAGGAGACGACAACCGCCATCGTGGCAACGATCGAGAATCTGCGCATCATCCAACCCTAGGAATCCCCCACCGTCCACACATCCGGAACAACCCTGGACCACACCCGGAGATCACGCGGAAGCCGCGCTCGGTCCGGACAGCGGGTTCGCACCCTCGGTTCAATTGCGGCGCTGGGGATTCACTGCCATTGAAAATGAGGTGAGAAGGGTCGGGTCCGCCCCGCAGAATGACTCATGCTCACCGATCACTGGCCGCTGTTCGGACTGCGACTGTCCACACCCCGCCTGGAACTGCGCTTGCCCTCGGATGCCGAGCTCGCCGAGCTGGCCGAGCTCGCGGCCGACGGCGTCCACGCCCCTGACCGCATGCCGTTCGCCGTCCCGTGGACCGACCTTCCTCCCCGCGACCGAGCACGCTCGGTGGTCCAATACCACTGGCTCCGACTCGGCAACTGGTCCCCCGGCAACTGGACGCTGAACCTCGCGGTCTTCGAGCACGGCCGGATCGTCGGACAGCAGGCGATCGCCGCCCGCGACTACGCGACGTTGCGTGAGGTCGACACCGGCTCCTGGATCGGTCTTCGACATCAAGGGCGAGGCATCGGCACCGAAATGCGCGCAGCGGTCCTCCACCTGGCCTTCGCAGGGCTCGAAGCCACCGACGCAACGTCCGGCGCCTTCGCCGACAACTCGCCATCGTTGCGAGTCTCCGAGAAGCTCGGCTACGAGCCGGACGGGATCCGGCGCCTCACTGTGCGCGGGAAGGCCACCGTCCAGCGCCGAGTTCGTCTCTCGCGCGCGAAATGGGAGAGCCTGCAGCGAACAACCGTCGAGATCGATGGACTCGCACCGTGCCTGCCCCTGCTCGGCGCGGTGTGAGCTGCTTCGAGCGGTCGGCCGGATCGGCGACCGCTCGAAGCCGTCAGCTCCTAGGAAGCGACTCGGTGGGTGTCGCTGACGGTCAGCGTGCACTGGCCGCCGTCGCAGGAGCGCTGGAGCCGACCCCGCGAGAGGGTCTGCATCAGTCCGATCGCCCAGCACGTCGGACACCCGCGCAGTGCGATCAAACCCACGGGCAGCAGCAACAAGCTGATCGGCCCGACCACCGGGATCAACGCCACCGACCCGATCAGCGCGCCGAACCCCACCCCGCCGCGCACCAGGTGCTCGACCATGGACTTACTCGCGAAATCATCGCTCATCATTTCCTCCGGCAGCCTCATCAGGCGTGGCCTGTAGCGCGTGTTGAACTGTCGCCCGGGCCCGGTGCAGCCGTGACTTCATCGCCGCCGTACTGAGCCCGAGCGCATCGGCGACCATCCGCCCGCTGTAGCCCTGGATGTCGCGCATGATCAGCACGCTGCGTTGGTCGGCGGGCAGATCGGCGACCGCGGCCGCCACCCTGCCCGCTTCCAGACGTCGCAGTACTTCGTCCTCGGCCGAAGCAGCCGCGATGGTGTCCTGCACGAGGACTCGTCCCGGCAGACCCGCCCGCGCCCGACGCAGGCACTCGTTGCGAACGATCCGGAACATCCACGACGCCAGCGCACCCGAGGCCCGCAACATCCCGATCTTGCGATACAGGATGATCAGCGCCTCCTGCGCCGCATCCTCAGCGTCTTCCGGTGTGGCACACAGGGAATGGGCGAAGCGCTGGATATGTGGATGCGAACCCGCCACCAGCGCCGCGATCGAATCCACGTCACCACCCTGCGCGGCGACGATCAATCGCTCATCGGGCCACCGCGACTCACCCACGCCCAGCTCGTTTGCGCTTCACGACCACCATGCACGTGCAGAGCAACACCAGACCGACGACAACACCGATACCGATGACCACAACAAACCTCCGTGTCCTGTCCCGACGTCCGTCGCGACACACATAAGAGGCACCGGCTCCCCGAAAGGATTCACCCGTCCCGAAACTCGTCGGCAATCGACACGCCCCTCGGCATCGTTCGAATTTCGTGCTGTCCGGCTCCTTCCTCGGGCTGCGGTTCGTCCGTCGCCGCTGCAGCCGCCGCGGACCTGCGAGCAAAGATCCCCGAAGGCCCCCTCAAGGACGACGAGCGGTGATGAGCCACGAGCGTGAGTCGAAATACACACCGGTTTCTGTCTCATGGTCGGCCAGGATCTCGCGCAACCGTGTGCGGGCTCGGTCGGCTTTCGTGGGCTCGAGCGCGGTGAGGAAGGCTGTGAAACCTGTCAGGCGGATGAGGTTGTCGTAGGCGGCCGCGCTGTCGGGACCGTAGTAGACGGGGTCGTCGATCTCGGTGAAGTCGATGTCGGTGAAACCCGCTGTCGTCAGCATGGATTCGGTCGCGGTCCGGTCGGCCAGCGAGAAGGGTCCGCGGCCGGGCGTGGCGATCGACGCGGCGAGGACGTCGCTGAACACCGTCGCCCATTCGTTGCGGTCGTGGCTTTGCCAGACCAGCCACGCGAGACGACCGCCCGGACGCAATGCGCGTGCGATGTTGGTGAACGCGGCGACCGGATCGGCGAAGAACATCACCCCGAACCTGCTGATACAGAGGTCGAAGTACAGGGGCGGAAAGGTGTTCTCCTGCGCATCGGCCAGCTCGAAACTGACATTCGACGGCCCTTCGTCGGCGCTGATGCGACGGGCCTGTTCGAGCATCACCTCCGAGATGTCGACCCCCACCGCACTCCCGTCGACGGCCGCGCGAGCCGCCTCGCGCGTGGTCTGTCCTGTGCCGCAACCGATGTCGAGCACGCGATCACCGGCTCCGACGCGCGCGGCCGCGAAGAAGTGAGCAGTGTGCAGACGTAGTTCGGCGTCGTAGTCGAACAGATCCATCGTCGTCCTCCGGAAGCTGTGTCATCGGTACGGGCCTCGGCGGGCGGCACGCACTCGGTCCATCTCACCATCACCTTCCTCCGCGCACCCGGTCGTCGCGTCCGTCATTCGAATCGACGTGACACCGACACGGCGACCCGCCAGGATGGGTCGATGTCGACACGAGAACTCGTCGTCCTCGGCACAGCCGGGGCTGTGCCCACCCGCCGTCGCAACCACAACGGCTACCTGCTGCGCTGGGACGGGCAGGGTGTGCTGTTCGATCCCGGCGAAGGCACGCAACGTCAGATGGCGCACGCGGGCGCCTCCGCGACCGAACTGAATTGGTTGTGTATCACCCATTTTCACGGTGACCACTCGCTGGGTGTTCCAGGCATCGTGCAGCGGCTCGGACGCGACGGGGTGCCCCACGGCGTGCATGCCGTCTACCCCGGCGAGAACGCCGAGTACTGGGAACGACTGCGGTACGCGACAAGCTACTACGGCTCTCCCACGCTGATCGAGCACCCGGTGAGCGGCCCCGGCGAAACCCTGCAGGGCAACGGTTTCACCCTCACCGCGCTTTCCCTCGCCCACAGCATCCCCACGTACGGCTATCGCCTCGCCGAACCGGACAGCCGAACGTTTCTGCCCGAGAAGTTGCGTGAGCACGGCATTTCCGGCGCCGCGATCCGCGAGCTGTCCGGACCGCTGCTGGAGGAATGCTCGGCGCCGAGGCCGGGCCAGAAGGTCGCGTTCGTCATGGATACGCGCCTGTGCGACAACGTCTTCGAGCTCGCCGATGGCGTCGACATGCTGATCATCGAGTCCACCTTCCTCGACTCGGAGACGGATCAGGCGCACGAACGCGGCCATCTCACGGCGCGTCAGGCGGGCGAGGTCGCGCGTTCCTGCGGTGTGAAAACCCTTGTTCTGACGCATTTCTCGGAGCGCTACACCGAAAGCGAGGACCACCTGTTCATCGAGCAGGCCGACTTCCCCGGCGCCGTCCTCGCCCACGATCTCGACCGTGTCGCCCTCCCGCCGCGACGCACAGGCGAGTGAGGACAGCCGCGGCACACCGGCCGCGGCTGTCAGCGAACCTAGAAGCCGAAACTTCCGGTCGAGGGCGTCGCGGCCGGTACGGTGACCGTGACCAACTCGGAGAACGCGAACTCGGCGCCGTTGACGCAGCCACCGCGGGCGGTGATCGTGCTGCCGGGCTCGAGACCGTCGAGCGAGGTCACGACCGTCTTGCCGGGGTCGGCCAGCGATTCCGGGGCGCTGTCACCGAAGAACACGTGGTTGTTCTCGGGACCGACGCCCGCTTCGGCCCAGCACTGGCCCCGGTCGTTCGGGTTGCGCAGGGTGGCGGTGACGGTGCCCGCCGCGGTACCGGCGAAGCTGATCTCGGGCGCTACGAACGGGGTCGCCGCGCTTGCGGGCGCGCCGGGACCGAAGGCGACCGCCGCGGCTGACGCGGCGAGGATGGCTCCAGAAATTCGTCTGTTCATCACACGTTTGATGCTGCACCACAGAGGATTTCGAAACAAGGACGGCGGTGCCCCAGCAATCGGGGGCTGGCGCCTCAGCGCGAAGCTCGGCGCGCTTCGAGCCCATCCAGGATCAGATCCAGACCGAACCCGAACTCGCTCGAGTAGTCGTACCCCGGTCGCAGTGCGTGGTCGACGATCATCTCGGTGAGATACGGCAACTCGCCTGCCGGAAGGTTCGCGAGGATGCCGCCCGCGACTTCCTCGACGTCGGCAGGCACAGACACGGGCAGGTTCGCCTCCTGCAGGACGAACCCGCCGACGTAGCTGTCGATCAGCGAGACCGCGTGCGCGGCCATCGGCAGCGAGAACCCGGCCTCGCGAAGAACTCCGAGAACAGCGTCGTGATGCCGCAGCGTCGCCGATCCGGGATTCCGGCGGGAATCCATCAGCCCGAGCGCCCAGCTGTGTCGCGCCAGTACCGAACGCGCCGAACAGGCCCTGTCGCGGATCGCCTCCCGCCACTGCGCACTGTCCGCCTTCGGCAACTCGATCGCCGCGAACACCGCGTCGACGACCCCGTCGAGCATCGCGTCCTTGTTCGGCACGTGGTTGTAGAGCGACATCGCCTCCACGCCCAACTCCTGCGCCACCCGCCGCATCGTGATGGCCTCCACTCCCCCACGGTCGGCGACCCGGATCGCGGCCTCCAGCACACGATCGCGGCTGAGCGGTTGCCGTACAGGCATGGGACCTCCTCGGTGACGAAGTGTTGACAACCTTACAGGTGTAAGTCAGCCTTACAGGTGTAAGTCACACCGACCCGAACAAGGGAGCACCTCATGCCTATTCCGATTTGGTGGGGCCACATCAACAAGCGCGTCTTCAACCCCCGCGCTGTCGCAGGCGGAAAATGGCCGGTCCTCACCCACACCGGCCGCTCCTCGGGAAAGACCTACCGCACCCCACTCGACGCCCACCCCGTCGACGGCGGCTACTTGTTCGTCCTCGTCTACGGATCAGCCTCGGACTGGGTGCAGAACATCCTGGCCGCCGGCACCGCGCAACTCCGCAAGGACGGCCGGGAAGTAGCCCTCACCGCACCCCGCGTCGTCGGCAGAGACGAAGCGTTCCAGGCACTTCCCCCGGAAATCCCCCGCCCACCGAAACTCCTCCGCATCACCGAGTTCCTCCGCATGGACCTCGCCGACTGACCTCGACCGGCCGGTCACGATGAACGCCGCGGCACACGGTTCAGGGTTCAGCCCACATCCCGTCGCAGCCAGGTGACTTCTGCGCCGACGTTGTCGGTCCCTTGACGGAACGCCTCGAGATCCTCGTCCCAGGGTGCGCCCAGCGCTCGGTCGAGTTCGGTGGAGAGGTCGAAGGTTCCGTGGACGTCCAGTTCTTTGGCGGCTTGGAGTAAGGCGCGTAATCGCATCTCGCCCAGCATCACGTCACCGTTGGCGCCGGTGGATCCGTGCCAGAGGCCGAGGGCGGGCACGAAGCTGTAGCGTTCGCCGTCGACGCCTTCGCTGGGGTCCTCGGTGACTTCGAAACGGAGTACAGGCCAGGTGCGCAATGATTGGGCTATCCGGGCCGCGGTGCCGACGGGGCCGACCCAGTCGCTGCTGGCGCGGAGTTGTCCGTCGGCCGGTTGGGTGTTCCAGCGCAATTTCGCGGGGGACGACAGCGCGGTGGACAGCGCCCATTCCACGTGAGGGCACAACGCGGCGGGCGATGAGTGGATGTAGACCACACCCGCCGTCGCGTCAGCGAACTGACTCGATGCGCGCACTTACCAACACCTCCAGCCTCGACAAGGAACGTCTTCCCCAACGGCCCGTCGTGGTCTGGCGTGGCACGAGTGTACTGAAGTGTGCGGTGTTGCGCGTGTTACTTTACTGCGTGTTATGTGTCTCTGCGATAACGGAATCGCTGAATTTCGGCCACGCCGCTCTGGCCCAGTCCCCGAAATTCTCGTCGCTCAACGCGATTGTCGCCACTCCGATTTCCGGATCGACCCAGAGGAACGTGCCGGACTGCCCGAAGTGCCCGTAGGTACGGGCGGAATTGGTTGCCCCCGTCCAATGCGGGGTTTTCCCGTCGCGGATTTCGAATCCCAATCCCCAGTCGTTGGGGCGCTGGGAGCCGTATCCGGGCAGGACTCCGTTGCGGTCGGGGAATTGCACCGAGGTCGCGTCGTCCAGAGTTTGCTGAGATATCAATTGAGGTGTCAGCAACTCGGCGGCGAATAGCGTGAGGTCGGCGAGGGAAGCACTGCCCGCATGGCCGGCGGAACCGTCGAGGACCGCCGTGCGCATACCGAGCGGCTCGAAAACCGCCTCGCGCAGATACTGCGGGAATTCGATCCCGGTGTGCTCGGTGAGGAAATCGGCGAGCAGTTCGAAGCCCGCGCTCGAGTAGATACGCCGGGCCCCTGGTGCGGCGAGAACTTCGGGAGTGGCGAACGCGACGCCCGAGGTGTGGGCCAGCAGATGCCGCACGGTCGAACCGGGCGGACCCGCCGGTTGGTCGAGTTCGACCGCGCCTTCCTCGAGCGCCACGAGGGTGGCGTAGGCGACGAGCGGTTTGGTGACCGAGGCCAGCCGGAACACCCGTTCGGTGTCGCCGATGCTCGACACCGTGCCTGCGGTGACGACGGCGGCGGCGGCGTTCTCGACCGGCCAGTGCTGAACCTGCTGCAACGATCGCATATCGGCAGCGTACGAGACGCGGCTACGATCGTGGACACCATGAGTCCCGCACCATCGATCCACGGCGACGTGGCGGCCGGTTTCGGCCCCGTCGCCGACGCCTTCCGCCGCAACTTCACCGAGCACGGCGAGATCGGCGCCGCCGTCGCCGTCTACTCCGGTGACCAACCCCTGGTCGACCTGTGGGCAGGCCATCGCGACCGCAAGCGCGAGGTGGCCTGGGAGCGCGACACGATCGTGCCGGTGTTCTCCTCGTCGAAGGGAATGTCGGCGTTCACCCTCGCGACGGCGGTATCGCGGGGGCTGCTCGACTACGAGGCCCCGGTGGCGAAGTACTGGCCGGAGTTCGCCGCGCACGGCAAAGAGCGCATCACGGTGCGTCAGCTGATCGACCATCAGGCCGGGCTGTCGGGACTGGACCGGATCGTGAAACTGCGCGAACTGGTCGACCGCGATGCCCTCGGCGAGCTGCTGGCCGCGCAGAAGCCGGCCTGGGAGCCGGGCACTCGGCACGGTTATCACGCGCTCACGCTGGGGCTGTATCAGAGCGAACTGCTGCGGCGGGTGGATCCGGCGGGCCGAAGTCTCGGGCGATTCTTCGCCGAGGAGATCGCCGCCCCGGTCGGCGCCGATCTGTTCATCGGACTGCCCGAGACCGAGTCGATGGACCGGGTCGCCCAGCTCTCGGCGACCAAGGGCTGGGACATCTGGCGCTATGAGTGGCGCGATCTGCCGCTGCGCATCGGCGGTGAGGTCTATGCCAAGCGCGGATACTCCTACGCGGCCCTGACCAATCCGCGCCCCGGCGCTCCCGCCCGCGCCGCGCGACGGGAGTTCCTAGACATCGAATGGCCCGGCATGAACGGCGTCGGTAATGCCCGCGCGCTGGCGAAGGTCTACGGCGCCGCCGCGGGCCGCACCGGTGTGCTGCCGATCAGCGAGGACGTTCTCGACCTGCTGGCCGCCGCCGACACCGCCGACGATGTGCCCGCCGACGATCTGGTGCTGCACACCAAGAGCCGCTACCACCTCGGTTTCCGCAAGTCGCGCGGCACGTTCCGCTTCGGCTCGGACAAGCGCGCGTACGGCACCACCGGTTTGGGCGGCTCCTTCGGATTCGCCGACCCGGCAACCGGAGTGGGCTTCGGCTACAGCATGAATCGCCTCGGTATGGCGATTCTCGACGATGTGCGCAGCCGCAACCTGCGCGAGGTCGTCGTGCGGTGCGCCGCCTGAGTCCACGATCCGAACCGACGAGCACCACGCTCGCCCGGTGTCCCCGAAACGAACACGGGCGAGCGTGGTGACCTCGATCAGTGCGCGGTGACGCCGGTCAGCTCGTTCGGCGTGGCGGCCAGAGTGGCGCTGGCGGTGATGTTTCCGGCGGCCAGGTCGACACGGTGCACCTGCTTGGACGCGGGGTCGCTCACGTAGGCGACGCCGTCGCGAACGAACAGGTTCGGGCGGGCGACCTGCCAGTCGAGCGGCTCCTGCCAGCTGCCGATCACGGGAATGGTGCGAACCACCGCACCCGCGACGGGGTCGATGACGTGGATCTTGCCGTCGGTGCCCAGCACCAGCGCCTCACCCTGCGGGCCGCGGGCCAGCGAACGGAAGGTGTAGCTGGTGCCGATGTCGACCAGTCGCAGCGTGCCGTCGACGGTGTTCACCAGCGAAATCTGCTGCGGGCGTTCGAGTTCGGCGTCTTTGTCCTGCTTGTAGTCACCGAGCACGATCGGCGACGCGTCGCTGCCGGACATGTTGCCGATCCGCCCGTAAGCGGTGGGGCTGGTGACCTTGGTGATCTTGCCGTCGCGGTAGACGAGGGCGCCGGTCTGGCAGCCGATCACGACCGCCTCGCCCTGGGCCGCCGCTTCGCCGTGTACGCCGGGGCAGTCCTCGTTGCGGGTGAGCTCCTTGCGGTCCTTGTCGAGCGCGACGACGCCGACCCGCTTGTCCTCGGTGCCGAGGGTGAGCACCATGTTCCCGTTGCTCAACTCGATCGCGACACCGTGGTGCGGGGCGGCGGCCTTGTAGACCTCCGTCGGCTTACCGCTGTCGACCTGCGCGGTGTCGAGGACGGTGACCTCACCGGAGCCGTCGGCGAACAGCACCGTCTTACCCGCGTGCCGGACGACGTGGCCCGGCTTGGCTGCCGGGAACTGGGTTCCGGTGAACGCGGCCTCATAGGCGTCGAGGACGCGGAAGCCGTCCTTGGTCGACACCATCAGATGGTCGTCGTCCCCGACCGGGTTGAGCCGGTTGTAGCCGTCGATCTTCACCTCGCCCCGCTGGGCCAGTGACGCGCCGTCGAGGACGTAGATGCCGCCGTCATAGGTGAGGGCGATCGGTTCGGCACCGGGCGTGTGCGGGTGGTCGTGACCGGAATCCGCTGTGCCGCAACCGCTCAGCGCCATCGCCGAGGCGAGTGCCGCGGACAGGGCCACCATGGTGGTGGTCCGTGACCTGTTCATGTAGTGCTCCATCTCTTGTGCGTGCATTACGTGCTTGGCCCGGATAGACCACGGGCGATGGCCTCGGTGTTGGCGCGAGCCATCTCCAGATAGGTGGCCGCGCCGTCACCGGGCGCGGTGAGCGACTCGGTGTGCAGGGCGATCACCTGCACCTGTAGCCCGGTGTGTTCGGCGAGGACGCGCGACAGCCGATCGGGCTGTGCGGAGTCGGCGAAGATCGCGCGCACACCCGCGGTCCTGATCGCGGTCGCGAGGTCGTCGAGATCGGAGGCGCTCGGCGAGGCCAGGGTGGTGCCGCTGGGGATCACCGCGCCGATCACCCGGAATCCGAATCGCTGTGCGAGATACCCGAAGACGTGATGGTCGGTCACCAGCTGCCTGCGCTCGGCCGGGACGGCGGCGAACCGATCGGTCATCCACCGGTCCAGCTCGTCGACCTCGCCGAGGTAGCGCTGCGTGTTCGCCCGCACCGCGTCGGCGTCGATGCCGTCGACCCGGGCGAGCACCTCGGTACTGATCACCTCGACAGCCGTGCGCACCCGGCGCGGATCGGTCCAGAAGTGCGGATCGGGTTGTCCCGCCGACTCATCGGAGGTGTAGGTGATCGGATCCACCCGCTCGGCCACGGCGAGGGTGGGAACCCCGGCACCGGCGGCAGCCCCCACGTGCCGGGCCACACCTTCCTCGAGCCCGAGCCCGTTGTGCACCACCAGCGCCGCTCGCTCGATCTCGGCTGCTTGACGTGCGGAAATACCGAACGAATGCGGATCGGCCCCCGCCTGCATCAGCACCGTCACCGGCACCGTGTCACCGACGACGGCCCGGGTCAGATCGCCGAGGATGTTGGTGGTCACCACGATCCCGGACCGCTCGGTCGCGCTGCTGCACGCACTCACCAGCGGCACGAGCAGCGCAGCCGCGAACAGGAGCGGGACTGCGCGGCGGATCGTCCCCGTGATTCGACCAATGTCGTAGCGGCGAAGCGGTATCGACGGCACGGCAGTTGCCCGCCGTCGGCTCGAGGGCAGAACGTGAGAGATGTGCGCGCGCTTCACAGGCCGGTCTCCACCATCAGCGAGGGCGCGATGTCCAGCGAGAACGTGCGCGCGACGCGAAGATTGTCGTTGTAGGCGATCTCGTGGACGGTGCGCGCCCGAGAGTCGTTGATGTAGGCGCGCTCCGGGTCGACACTGATCACCGGGTCTCCTTCGACGGGTCCGGCGATGAGCGCGGTCCGCGTCGTCTCCGTGCCGGTGCCGGGGTCGATGCCGTGCAGCACGCCATCGCGGGTGAGCACCAGCAGCGGCGATCCCTCACCGGCGGTGTTCACCGCGACCGCGCCGGAGATCGCGACACGAGCCCAGGTCTTCTTCCTGATGTCGAGCGTCCACACACCATCGCGGCCCGCGAGCGCGGTCAGGGTGGTGCTGCCGGGGCGGTGGGTGAAGGCGCTCGCCCGGTCCGAGGTCTGGGCCGGATAGGGAATCTTCTCGGCGACGACCTCGCCCTCGCGCTGTGCCACCACGACCGCGCCGTCGGCACAGCCGAAAACTACTCCGCGCCTGGTTACGGCCTGCCCTCTCAGCTGCGGACACGTGGCAGCCTGCACTCGCCCGGCCGCGCCGTCACGCCCGCGCACCTCGACTCGACCCGAGCTGTCAGCCACCACGATCCGCTCGGCATACGGCACCGCGATGCCCTCGATGCGGCGTTGCGTCTGGACGACGCCGCCGTCCAGCGCCGGACGGTCGAACAAGATCGACGCGCCGGAGTCCAGCACCACCGACGCGACGGCAGCATCGCTGTACGCCCCGACAACCCCGCGGGCGCCTTCCGGTGCGGGAGAAACACTTGCGGCGCCAGGCCCGGTAGTCGCACCACTGTCGGTCGCGGCAATCGCACCGATCTCCCGCACGGGGGCCTTGTAGTAGTGCCGGTGGTCACCGTGGTCGACGGTCCACGCCCCGCTGTCCACGACCTGGATAGACCCACCTGAACTCAGGTACGCGAAACGCCCATCCCCCACCACTCCCACGGTCGACGCCTTCTGGTCGCCACTGCTCGGTGACGGCGCAGCACCACCTGGTGCGCTCGAATGCGGTTGCGCTCGAGCACTTTCCGATGAACCGACGGCAACTGTCGTGACCTCCCCACTCGACAGATCGATCACCCGTACAGCCCCGGCCCCGTCGGTGACAACCACGCGTGTCTGAGCCTCGCTCATCTCCTCCGCGCCCGCGACGAACCCGTGCGGCGCCGTCTCCTCGACGATCGGCACCTCCGTTGCCCCGCAGCCGACCAACGGCACAGCGGCGAGCGCGACCACGCCCACCCGACCGACCCGTTCCCGCACCGCGGAAACGAGCGCGGACACGAAGAACGCGCCGACGGCCACCGCCGCGATGGTGGCCCCCGCCGCGGTTCCCGCGTGCCACGAAATGACCAGTCCCCCCACGGTGGACAGCCCACCGATCAACGCGGCAATCGCCATCACCACCGGCACCCGGTTCGACCAGAACACCGCGGCGGCGGGCGGTGCGATCAGCAATCCGAAGACCAGCAGCGTCCCCACGACATGAAACGACGCCACGATCGCCAGGGTCACCAACCCCACCAGCGCCGCGTGCGCCGGCTTCGGACGCAGGCCGAGGGTGTGTGCCTTACGTGCATCGAAGGTCAGCGCGACGAACGCGCGATGTCCGAGCACCGCCACCACCAGCGCGACGCCAAGGGCCGCAACGAGATACCACAGGTCGACGGCACGCACGGCGAGCACATCACCGAACAGGAACCCGGTCAGATCCACCGCGAAGGACTGCGACCGCGACACGATGATCACCCCGGTCGCGAGCATCCCGACGAACAACAGCCCGATCGCGGTATCCGGCGCGAACCGCTTGCCACGGCTGAGCAGCGACACTCCGGCGGCCATCGCGGTGCAACTGATCGCGGCGCCGATCATCAGGTTCCCGCCGAGCAAGGCGGCGACCGCGACGCCGGGCAGCATCCCGTGCGCCATCGCGTCGCCGAGAAATGCCATGCCGCGCACCACCACCCAGGTCCCGGCGAGGGCGCACACGCACGACACGAGCAGCCCACCCCACAGCGCGCGTTGCACGAAAGCCACCTCGAACGGGGCGAACAGCCAATCCATAGCGCGAGACGATATACTGAAAATGATTATCGTTTCAATTGAGGTGAGATGCAGCACACAGATGACGCAGCAATCCGGATCGAGCGGCTGACCGCCGGTTACGCCCGGCGGCCCGTACTCCACGAGGTGACGGCCACGATCCCGCGGGGGCAGGTGACCGCGATCGTCGGACCCAACGGCTCGGGGAAATCGACCCTGCTCGGCGTTCTCGCCGGCACCGTGGCGGCACAGGAGGGGACGGTGCACCGGTCCACCACCCGGCGACCCGCCTTCGTGGTGCAACACACGGCCATTCCGCCGACGCTGCCGATCACGGTGCGAGAAGTGGTCGCGATGGGGCGCTGGGCACACCGCGGACCGTGGCGGCGTCTGACCCGTGCGGATCGCGAGATCGCGCGCACCTGCCTGGAACGAATGGAGCTCGCCGACCTGGCGACCCGGCGGCTCGACACCCTCTCGGGCGGTCAGCGCCAACGCGCCTTGCTCGCACAGGCTTTGGCGCAGGAGTCCGATCTACTACTGCTGGACGAGCCGGCGGCAGGCTTGGACGAGGCGTCTCAGACCGAGATCTCCCGGGTTCTGGCGCAGATCAGCACGGAAGGCGTGACTGTCGTCCAGGCCACCCACGACCTGGACGAGGCGAGCCGGGCAGACCACTGTCTGCTGCTGCGGGACGGGCGACTGAAGGCCGCGGGTCATCCGGAGAAAGTGCTGGTCAGAGCCTAGAGTCGAGGACATGACCGAGAAACCCGACTCCGTCGACGCCTATCTGGCGGCCCAACCGCCGTCGGAGCGCGCTGTCCTGCAGCGGATCCGCGAAACGATCCACCGCGCGGTGCCCGACACGGGCGAAAAGATCAGCTACGCCATCCCGGCCGCCACCATCGACGGCCGGGTGTTCATCTTCTTCGCGGGCTGGAAGTCCCACGTGAGCGTGTACCCCGTCCCCGAGGGGGACGAGGCGCTCGAGAAAGCCGTCGAGCCCTACAACTCGGGCCGTGGCACCTTGAAATTCCCACTCGGCGAACCGATTCCGTACGACCTGATCGCCCAGGTCGCGGTCCGCCTCGCCGAGCGGGCGGGCAAGAGCTGACTACCAGTCGGCTTCGGTGAAGCGGATGATGCCGCGGATGTTCTTGCCGTCCAGCATGTCCTGGTAGCCCTGGTTGATCTCTTCGAGCGAGTAGGTGCGCGTGACCATGTCGTCGAGATTGAGCTGGCCCGCCTTGTAGAGCGAGAGCAGGCGCGGCGCGTCCTGGCGAGCGTTGCCGCCGCCGAAGATCGTGCCCTTCACCGTCTTCTGCAACATCGACAGCAGGAAGCTGTTCATCTTGACGTCGCCGGCGTCCATGCGCCCCATCGAGGTGACGACGAGAGTGCCCGCCTTGCCGGTGAGGATCAGGCCCTCCTCGACGTAGTCGCCGTGCATCTCACCCATGGTGAGGATGACCTTCTCGGCCATCCGACCCTCGGTGGCCTCGATCATCGGCATGATCGCGGCGGCCATGCTCTCGTAGGTGTGGGTGGCGCCGAACTTCTGCGCCTGTTCACGCTTCCACGGATTCGGGTCGATGGCGATGACCTTCGACGCACCGGAGAGCACAGCCCCTTGCAGCGCGCTCATGCCGACGCCGCCGATACCCGCGATCACCACGGTCTCACCCGGCTGCACCTGTGCCACGTGGGTCGACGATCCGAACCCGGTCGGCACGCCGCAGCCGACGAGGCACGCCACCTCGAACGGGATGGTGGGATCGATCTTCACCACGGACGTGTGGTGCACCGTCATGTACGGGGAGAACGTGCCGAGCAGGCACATCGGGATGACATTCTCGCCACGCGCCTGGATGCGGTACGTGCCGTCCGAAATGGCCTGCCCCATCAGCAGTCCGGCGCCCAGGTCGCACAGCGCCATGTTGCCGGCGACGCACGAGGGACAGCGGCCGCACGCGGGGATGAACGACAGGATGACGTGGTCACCCACGGCCAGGTCGGCCGGACAGTTCGGGCCGAGCTTGGTGATCACACCCGCGCCCTCGTGCCCACCCATCACCGGGTAGGCCGGCATCGGCGTCGCGCCGGTGACGATGTGATGGTCGGAGTGGCACATGCCCGCCGTTTCCATCCGGATCTGCACTTCACCGGCGACGGGGTCGCCGACCTCGATCTCCTCGACCGACCATTCCTGGTCGG
Organism: Nocardia sp. NPDC058114; assembly: GCF_042884695.1. Classification (NCBI taxonomy): domain Bacteria; kingdom Bacillati; phylum Actinomycetota; class Actinomycetes; order Mycobacteriales; family Nocardiaceae; genus Nocardia; species Nocardia sp. NPDC058114. Next base: position 47,735 of record NZ_JBHVTK010000020.1, read on the forward strand.
TGCCCCACAGGATCGCGCCCTTCGTCTTCATGCCGGTAGACCTCTCGCCAAGCTCGTGCCTCGTTGTGACTGCACTCACCCTAGCCACAAATCACCGGTTTCTGAAACACGTTCTAGAAAATATTCGAGAGATTTCTATCCGCGCACGTCATGGACGTGGTGCACGACGTCGTGCACGAAGTACCGGCCCAGCGAGGTGACCGTGAACAGTGAACCGTCACTGCGCGCGCCCCGCAGATCGAGCCGATCGGCGGGCACCGCGCCGAACGCGGCAGCCACCCGATCGGCGGCGAGCGCCAGCCCCCGGGCCACTACGGCGGGGTCCTGCCGGTCGTAGCGATCGGCGACGGCGGTCGCGTCCTGATCCCAGTTCTCGAACCGCGGCGCCTCGACCCCGTCACCGTCGAGCATCAGCGCGAGCCTGGTATCGAAGATCCGGCACACATCGCGCACGTGAGCGCCGTATTCGAGGACCGACCAGGTCAGCTCGTCGGGACGCACTCGTGCGTCGTCGCGTTCGAGCGCCGCACCGATGCGGGTGGCACTGTCGAGCACGAGCTCGGGGACGGCCGAGTACGCGGTGGCCTCGGCATCGAATCCGCACTCGGAGCAGGCGCGTTCGAGGACCCAGGTCCAGTTCTTGGTGTCGGGGACGATCATGGAAGTCAGCCTAAATTGTCCTCTTTTTATGCTCCATCAATATTCAGCCAACTATCGGCGAGATCCGGCATTATTCGGCGAGCTGATTCGCTTGCTCGAAGAGTTCCAGCGTCACCGCGTGCAGGAAGTCGCCGACCGGCTTGGGCGCCTTGCCCGCGAAGGCCCGCGCGTACGTGCCCTCGAGGACGATGCCCAGCTTGAAGCAGGCCAGCACGGTGTACCAGGTGACGGCACTGAGATCGCGATCGGAGAACTTGCCGTAGTGCTCGATCATCTCCGCCTCGGTCGGCAGACCGCCGACGGTGCCGAGGGTGCCCATCAGACCCGCCCCGACGGTGCCGGGCTCGGGCCTGGTCGCCAGCTGCCAGCCCAGGTCGAGCAGCGGATCGCCGATCGTCGACATCTCCCAGTCGACCATCGCCGCCACCTCGGGGCCGTCGTAGTCGAACATCATGTTCGCCAGGTGACAGTCGCCGTGCATGATGCCGGGCAGCCAGTCCGCCGGCCGGTGCCGCTCGAGCCAGTCACCGATCCGCTCGAGACCGGGGATCTGCGGGCCGGGGTAGCCCTCGTTGGCGTTGTAGGAGTCGAGTTCGCGCAGCCAGCGCGGGACCTGCCGCTCGAGGAAACCCGCGGGACGTCCGTAGTCGCCGAGGCCGAGCGCCTGATAGTCGAGGGAGCCGAGCCGGGCGATGGCCTCGACCGCGGACAGACCCATCTGGCGCCGGACCTCGGGATCACCGGCGTGCAGTTCAGGCAGTTCCGTCTGCGGGTTGAAGCCGCGGATGGGCTCCATCAGATAGAACACCGCACCGATCACCGACTCGTCGTCGCAGGCCGCGATCACCCGGGGCGAGCGCACCTCGGTGCCGGCGATCGCGCGCAGCAGTCGTGATTCCCGGCCGATCACCTCATTGCTCTTGGCACGCAGATGCTTGGGCCCGCGCCGCAGCACGTACTCGCGCTCGCCCCGGGTGAAGCGCAGCATCACGTTCTGCGTGCCGCCGCCCAGAGCGGTGACCGCATCGAATTCCGTCCCGGGCAAGCCCTGTTCGTCCATCCACCGCCCGATCGCCGCGAAATCGGCGATCGCCGGGTCAACATCGACAGGTTGAGAAACAGCCATGCCGCACATTGTGCCCGGAGATCGGCGGGGACTGCGCGGGAATGCGCACGCGCACGCCCGGCGTAATGTTTCTGCCACGATGCGCACGCTCTTGATCGACAACTACGACTCGTTCACCTACAACCTCTATCAGCTGATCAGCGAGGTCAACGGGAGCGAGCCGACCGTCGTGCACAACGACGAGGCCGACAGCTCCCTCGACCTCGATCAGTTCGACAATGTGGTGATCTCGCCCGGACCCGGCCGCCCGGACCGCGCCCGCGACATGGGGGCGTCGACAGCGCTGATCGCGCAGACCGATCTGCCGCTGCTGGGCGTATGCCTGGGCCATCAGGGAATCGTGCTCGGCGCGGGCGGAACGGTGGAGCGCGCGCCACAGGCCAGGCACGGTTTCCTCGATCAGGTGACCCACGACGATCGGGATCTGTTCGCCGGTCTACCGCAGGGCTTCACCGTGGTGCGCTACCACTCGCTCGCGGCGCGGGAGCCGCTGCCCGCCTCGCTCGAGGTGACCGCGTCGACCAGCGATGGGGTGATCATGGGGGTGCGCCATCGCGAGCGGCCACAGTGGGGTGTGCAGTTCCACCCCGAGTCGGTGTCGAGCGAATTCGGCGCCGCGCTGCTGCGCAACTTCGCCGATCTCACCAAAGCGCGTACGCGGGTAGCCGCACCGGTGGTCGTGCGCGGACCCAGTGTCGTGGCGCCCGTTTCCCATGAACGCTCATTCAGCCTGCGGCACAAGGTGATCGAACGCGCGATCGACACCGAAGCGATCTTCCTGCGCCGTTGCGCCGACGCTCCGAACGCGTTCTGGCTCGACAGCGAGCACGTCGAACCCGGCCTGGACCGGTTCTCCTTCCTCGGCGACGCGAGCGGGCCGCATGCCGAAATCGTCGGCTATCGGGTCGGCGACGCCCGCGTCACCGTGACGGACATCGAAGGCACCCGTACCGTCGCGGGCACGGTCCTGGACTATCTCGATCGCGAACTCCGGGCGCGGCACTGCGAAACCCCGCCGCTGCCTTTCGATTTCGCGGGCGGCTACGTCGGCTATCTCGGTTACGAGGTGAAGGCCGACTGTGGTGCGAACATCGCGCACCGCTCCCCCACCCCCGATGCCCAGTGGATCTTCGCCGACCGGCTGATCGTCGTCGACCACGAGGCCGGGCGAACCCACCTGCTCGCCCTGTGCGAACCCGCCACCGCGAGCGACGCCGAGCAGTGGCTGCGCGAGACTTCCGACTCCCTCGACGATCTCCCCACCTGGGTCAATCCCGCCGACCTGCCCGTGGCCGCCGATCCCGGCGCCGTGCAGGCGCATCTGGTACGTGGCCGCGACCGCTACCTCGCCGACATCGCGGTGTGTCAGGACCGGCTGCACGCGGGCGAGTCCTACGAGATCTGCCTGACCGACGCGGTCGCCGTCGCCGCGGCGCCCGGGGACGGATTCGCCTTCTACCGGCGACTACGCCGCTGCAATCCGGCACCGTACGCCGCCTACCTGCGCTTCGACGGTCTGGACGTGGCGTGTTCCTCGCCGGAACGGTTCCTGAAGATCGACCGGGATCGGGTGGTCGAGAGCAAGCCGATCAAGGGCACCGCCCCGCGCGGACGGACCACCGACGAGGACGAGCGCCTGCGTCGCGCGCTGGCCGACGACCCGAAGACCCGGGCCGAGAACCTGATGATCGTCGACCTGCTGCGCAACGACCTCGGCCGCGTCTGCGAAGTGGGTTCGGTGCACGTCCCGAAGCTGATGGACACCGAAACCTACTCCACCCTGCACCAATTGGTGTCGACCGTGCGTGGCACGCTGCTCCCCGACGCCGGGGTGATCGACTGCCTGCGCGCGTGCTTCCCCGGCGGTTCGATGACCGGCGCGCCGAAGCTGCGGACCATGGAAATCCTCGACGAACTGGAAACCCAAGCGCGCGGCATCTATTCGGGCACCATCGGTTTCCTCGGCCTGAACGGCACCGCCGACCTCAACATCGTCATCCGCACCGCCGTCCGCTACGACGACGAGTGGCGGATCGGCGCGGGCGGCGCGATCGTCCTCGATTCCGATCCCGAGGACGAGTACGCGGAGATGGTACTCAAGGCGGCGGCGACATTCCGGGCGCTGACTCCCGAAAGGTGAGTTCGACGCGCACGCGGCAACACCGGTCGGGCCACCTCGCCGCCGGAGCGGACGGCGTTCGAGGAATCAGCGCCGCCGACGGCCGCGCTTGTCCGACTCCGGTTCCGGTGCGGGTTCCTCGCCCCCACGCCCCGTGATCCGCCCGAGCAATCCGACACCGGGCAGCTTCGCCACCGCGCCGAACACGTCCTCGCCCAGGGAGATCATCGCCTCGAGCCGTGGCAACAGCCGGTCATAGGTCGCGAACACCGGATCGGCCAGCGCCAACGTCCGATCGAGCCGATCGATCGTGCTGTTGAGCCGATCGACCGCGATCGACAGGTTCTCCACCAGATCCGGCAACTGCGCGGCCAGCTGCGCCGACGCGGGCGGCAACCGAACCGCCGCATCGAAGGCGTACCCCGCAGTCTGCTGAGCAGCATCGATAGCCTGTCCCGCCGCAGTCTGCGCCGCCCCCACCGCCGCCTGCGCCGCCGACAGCAGTTCCGCCCCCGGCACCTTCCGCGCCTGCGCCGGAGCAGGCTCCTCCGCGCGCCCCCGCTTCCTCGGGTTCGTCATGACACCACTGTGCCCCAAGGACGCCACAGACGCAGGGAACCGCACCCTCGCTCACCTCCGTGTCCGGCGGCAGAACACTCCCAGCCCCGCACGACCCGACCTCGAGGAGGGTCCGCCGCGCAGCGGCGGTTCGCGGCCGTCCCGCTGTTCAGGTGCCGTTGCGTATGGGGCGAAAGGGCAAACAAACGCCCCCGGAAACCCGGG
>NZ_JBHVTK010000021.1:0-43057 GCF_042884695.1 Nocardia sp. NPDC058114
CCGGCGGCCCGGCCGCGGACCGGCCACTTCGTGGCCGTCCCTCCCTAGGGGTCGGGAGTGCGGTGGCTGGGTTGGGTGGGTTGTTGAAGACGGGGGCAGGTTGTTGTGGGTCCGGTCAGAAGCTGTGTTCTGGGCCGGGGAAGGTGCCTTGGCGGACTTCGGCGGCGTAAGTGGCCGCGGCGGTGCGGAGTTCGTCGCCCACGTTGCCGAAGCGCTTGACGAACTTGGCCGTCTTGCCGCTGGTGTAGCCGGCCATGTCCTGCCAGACCAGCACCTGGGCGTCGCAGTCGGCACCCGCGCCGATGCCGACGGTCGGGATGGTCAGCTTGCGGGTGACCTGGCCCGCGATCTCGGCGGGGACCATTTCCATGACCACCGAGAACGCACCGGCCTCCTGCACGGCGATCGCGTCGGCGACGAGCTGCTCGGCGCCGTCGCCTCGGCCCTGGACACGGAAACCGCCCAGGGTGTTCACGCTCTGCGGGGTGAATCCGATGTGGGCCATCACGGGGATGCCCGCGGAGGTGATCAGCGCGATCTGCTCGGCGACCCGTTCGCCGCCCTCGAGCTTCACCGCGTGCGCGCCGCCCTCCTTCATGAAGCGGATGGCGGTCGCCAGCGCCTGCTGCGGCGAGGACTCGTAGGTCCCGAACGGCAGATCGGCGACGACCAGCGCGTGCGGGGCGCCGCGCACGACACCGCGCACGAGCGGGATGAGCTCGTCGACGGTGATCGGCACGGTGGTGTCGTAGCCGTAGACGACATTGGCGGCGGAATCGCCGACCAGGAGCACGGGGATACCGGCTTCCTCGAACAGCCGGGCGGACGAGTAGTCGTAGGCCGTCAGCATCGACCAGCGCTCACCGTCGGCCTTCATCTGCTGGAGATGCTGGACGCGGGTCTTGCGGCGTGGCTTGTTGTCGGCGGGAGTGGCACCGTAGGCAGGAGTCTGCTCATCGGATACGGACATCATCGTCCCTTTCGTCTGGTTCCTCGAGGCCCATACCGGGTCCCCGGGCGTTTCTGACCACCTCAGTGTGCCACCTGCGCCCGCAGGGGTTTAAGGCCAGGCGCCGGTGTGATCGGTCACACCGGGCGATTCGGTTACCGTGATGCGAGCCCGTTCGGGCGCATTGTGTGCGCCGCAGGGCGCGGAAAGGTGGGCCCACTGTGCAGCGAGGCCGGCTCGTCGTGCTCCTCGGCGCTGTCTCTGCGTTGATCGTCACCGGATGCGGCACCGGCGGGGACAGCGCGCCGCGTGCTGAACTGCCCCCGCCCCCACCGGGTCTGAACAGCTTCTACGACCAGCAGATCGACTGGGGCTCGTGCGAGGGCTACGGCAGCCCGGAGGACCGGCTGCCACCCAAAACCGAGTGCGCGCGGATCACCGTGCCGATCGACTACGCGCGCCCGGACGGCCCGACCGCCCAGATCGCGCTCTCCCGGATCCCGGCCACCGGCGAGAAGGTCGGCTCGCTGCTGATGAACCCGGGTGGGCCCGGCGTCTCCGGCCTGTCGATGGTCGGTGTCGGCAACCGCACCGAACTGGCGGAGAAGTTCGACCGGGTCGGGTTCGATCCGCGCGGTGTCGGCTCGTCGCTGCCCTCGATCGTCTGCCTCACCCCGCAGCAGGCCGACGCCGAACGTGCCGAGCCGCCCACCGACAACACTCCGGCGGGCATCGCCGAGGCAGAGGACGACAACCGTGAGTACGCCGACCGCTGCGCCCAGCGCTCCGGCGTCGACCTGCTCGGTCACGTCGGTACCCGCGAGGTGATCCAGGACATGGATGTCATGCGGGCCGTGCTCGGCGACGCGAAACTGAGTTACCTCGGCTACTCCTACGGCACCCGCCTCGGTTCGGCCTACGCCGAGAAGTACCCGCAGAACGTGCGCGCGCTCGTTCTCGACGGCGCCGTCGACTCCTCGCAGGACCCGGTCCAGGAGTCGCTGCGGCAGGCGGCGGGCTTCCAGGGCGTGTTCACCGCCTACGCCACCGACTGCGCGAAGAACGCCGACTGCCCGCTCGGCACCGATCCCGCCCAGGCCGTCACTCGTTTCCGCGAGCTGGTCGGGCCGCTGGAGAAGGCCCCGGCGCCGACCGCCGACCCGCGCGGGCTCAGCTACAACGACGCGATCACCGGCGTCCAGCAGGCTCTCTACAGCGACGACCTGTGGCAGATCCTCACCCAGGGCCTCACCGAACTGCGCGCGGGCAGCGGCGACACCCTGCTGCAGCTGGCCGATATGTACGACGGCCGCCGTCAGGACGGCACCTACGCCAACACTCAGGACGCCTTCAACGCGATCCGTTGCGTCGACGATCCGCGCGTCACCGATCCCGCGGTGACCGGCCGTCAGGACACCGAATACCGCAAGGCCGCCCCGTTCCTCGACGACGGCAAGGGCACCGGCGCCGCCCCACTGGAGCTGTGCGCCGCCTGGCCGGTGCCCAACACCAGCAGCCCGCATCGCGTCTCGGCCCCTGGACTGCCGCCCACCGTGGTGGTCTCCACCACCGACGACCCGGCCACGCCGTATCAGGCCGGTGTCGACCTGGCCGCCCAGCTGGGTGCCGACCTGATCACCTTCCGCGGCAATCGGCACACCGCCGCTCTGGTGGCGGGCGATCAGTGCCTCGACACCGCGGTGATCGACTACCTCGTCGATCTCGCCACGCCCGCGCCCGGTCTCACATGCTGAGAGCCACATGTGCTCACCGCGCCCCGTCGTGGCCGGTGAGATGTGCGAACGATGTGACGAGATCGCAAACCCGTCTCCGTATGTAACACGGATTTAACGCCGGGTGCTTACGCTCGCCGGTATGGATCGCCAGAAGGAATTCGTGCTGCGGACGCTCGAAGAGCGGGATATCCGTTTCGTCCGTCTCTGGTTCACCGATGTGCTGGGCTACCTCAAGTCCGTCGCCATCGCGCCCGCCGAGCTCGAAGGCGCCTTCGAGGAGGGCATCGGCTTCGACGGCTCGGCCATCGAGGGCTTCGCGCGCGTGTCCGAGGCGGACATGGTCGCGCGGCCCGATCCGTCGACCTTCCAGGTGCTGCCGTGGGCCAGCTCCAAGGGCCACCAGCACTCGGCCCGGATGTTCTGCGATATCACCATGCCCGACGGTTCGCCGTCCTGGGCCGACCCGCGCCACGTGCTGCGCCGTCAGCTGAACAAGGCCGCCGACGCGGGCTTCAGCTGCTACGTGCACCCTGAGATCGAGTTCTTCCTGCTGGAGAACAACCTCAAGGGCGGCTACGAGCCGACCCCGGCCGACAACGGCGGCTTCTTCGACCAGGCCGTGCACGATTCGGCGCCGAACTTCCGCCGCCATGCCATCGACTCGCTCGAATCGATGGGCATCTCGGTCGAGTTCAGCCATCACGAGGGCGCTCCCGGCCAGCAGGAGATCGACCTGCGCTACGCCGACGCGCTCTCGATGGCCGACAACGTGATGACGTTCCGCTACCTGATCAAAGAGGTGGCGATCGACGAGGGCGTGCGCGCGACGTTCATGCCCAAGCCGTTCTCCCAGTACCCCGGCTCGGCCATGCACACCCACATGAGCCTGTTCGAGGGCGAGAACAACGCCTTCGCCGATCCCGACGACCCGAACAACCTCTCGGGCACCGCGCGCTCGTTCATCGCCGGCATCCTCGAGCACGCCCCCGAGATCAGCGCGATCACCAACCAGTGGGTCAACTCCTACAAGCGGCTGATCCACGGTGGCGAAGCCCCGACCGCGGCCTCGTGGGGCCGGTCCAACCGGTCGGCGCTGGTGCGGGTGCCGATGTACACCCCGAACAAGTCGTCGTCGCGTCGCGTCGAGATCCGCAGCCCTGATTCCGCCTGCAACCCGTACCTGACCTTCGCGGTGCTGCTGGCCGCGGGTCTGCGCGGTATCGAGAAGGGCTACACGCTGCCCCCCGAGGCCGAGGACGACGTGTGGTCGCTGACCGACGCCGAGCGTCGCGCCATGGGCTTCCGTACCCTGCCCGGCACCCTCGACGAGGCCCTGCAGGCGATGGAGCGCTCCGAGCTGGTCGCCGAAACCCTCGGCGAGCACGTCTTCGACTTCTTCCTGCGCAACAAGCGCCGTGAGTGGGCCGACTACCGCTCACAGGTCACTCCCTGGGAGTTGAAGGAGTACCTGAGTCTCTGAGTGATCCCGAGCCGCCTTGATCCGGGCTGACCGGATCAAGGCTTCCGGGCCGAAAGCCCGCGGCGTCAGCCGCTAGGATCACAGCTATGGTCCGGCCACCGACTGCCCGCTCCGCTGTACCCGGCGTCGGCCGGCTCGGTCTCCTCGAACCGACAGCGGCGGCTTCCCTGCATCAACTCGGCTGGGACAACGTCGACGGGGTGCCGGTGCTCTGGGCACTCTCGCGTTCGCCCGATGCCGATCTCGCCCTGTCCACGCTGGTGCGGCTGCGCGAATCGCTCGAAGATGCATGGCCCGAACTGGATTCTGCGATCCGTTCCGACACCACGTTGCGCGGCAGGCTGTTCGGCTTGCTCGGCTCGTCGACGGCCTTCGGCGACCACCTGGTCGCTGCCCCGGCCGCGTGGAAAGTGCTGCGCGAGAACGAACTTCCCAGCCGTGACGAGCTGATCGCCGACCTGCTCGACGCCGTCGACGCGGCGCCGGAGACGGGACCCAATGCGGGGCCGATGCTGTGGCGTGCCGGGATCGCCGGTCCGGAGGCGGTCGCCCTGCTGCGCGGCAGGTACCGCGATCAGCTGATGTTGCTGGCCGCGGTCGACCTGGCCTCCACCGTCGAGAACGAACCGGTGCCGCCTTACCTGGTGGTCGGCAAGCACCTGTCGGACCTGGCCGATGCCGCGCTCACCGCCGCCCTGTCGGTCGCGGTGGCCAGGGTGTGTAAGAACGGCCCGGTGCCGGTGCGCCTCGCGGTGATCGCGATGGGCAAATGCGGTGCGCGAGAACTGAATTACGTCAGTGACGTCGACGTGGTGTTCGTCGCCGAACCGGCCGACGCGACCGCGACCCGGCTGGCCGCGGAGATGATGAGCGTCGCGAGCTCGGCCTTCTTCGAGGTCGACGCCGCACTGCGCCCCGAGGGCAAGGCGGGGGCGCTGGTGCGCACCCTCGACTCCCACCTCGCCTACTACAAGCGGTGGGCGCGCACCTGGGAGTTCCAGGCGCTGTTGAAGAACCGGCCGATGACCGGCGATATGGAACTCGGCAAGCAGTACCGCGACGCGCTGATGCCGATGGTCTGGACCGCGTCGGAACGTCCCGACTTCGTCGCCGACGTCCAGGCCATGCGCCGCCGGGTCGAGGACCTGGTCCCCGCCGACATGCGTGAGCGCGAGCTCAAGCTGGGCGCGGGCAGCCTGCGCGATGTCGAATTCGCCGTGCAGCTGCTGCAATTGGTGCACGGCCGGGTCGACGAGGCACTGCACGTCACCAATACCGTCGAAGCGCTCACGGCCCTCGCCGCGGGCGGCTACGTCGGCCGTGAGGACGCCGCCAACCTCACCGCCTCCTACGAATTCCTGCGCCTGCTCGAGCACCGCCTGCAATTGCAGCGGCTCAAGCGCACCCACACCCTGCCCGCGGCCGATGACGAGGAGGGCATGCGCTGGCTGGCCCGCGCCGCCCACATCCGTCCCGACGGCCGCCAGGACGCGGTCGGCGTGCTCGACACCGACATCCGCCGCAACGCCGTGCGAGTCCGGCGCCTGCACGCGAAACTGTTCTATCGCCCGCTGCTGGACGCGGTCGCCCGGATGGACTCCGACGCGCTGCGCCTGAGCCCCGACGCCGCCGTCCGCCAGCTCGCCGCCCTCGGCTACGGCGCACCGGCCAACGCGCTCGGCCATCTCAAGGCGCTCACCGGCGGCGTCTCGCGCAAGGGCCGCATCCAGGCGCTGCTGCTGCCGACTCTGCTCGAATGGCTCGGTGACACACCGAATCCCGATGCCGGGCTGCTCGCGTACCGCAGGGTGTCTGAGGGGCTCGACGACCAGATCTGGTTCCTGCGCGTGCTGCGTGACGAGGGCGCGGTGGCCCAGCGTCTGATGATCGTGCTCGGTTCCTCGGAGTACCTGCCCGACCTGCTGATCAACGCGCCCGACACCATCCGCATGTACGCCGACGGGCCCGGCGGCCCGCAGTTGCTCAGCACAAAACCCGAAGACGTCGCCCGCGGCATGCAGACCGCGGCCGCCCGCTACGACGACCCGAAACGTGCTGTCGCGGCAGCACGTTCACTGCGCCGCCACGAACTGGCCAGGGTCGCCTCGGCCGATGTGCTCGGCATGCTGGACGTCGCGCAGGTGTGCGCGGCGCTGTCGTCGGTGTGGGTCGCGGTGCTCGAGGCGGCACTGAGCGCGGTCATCCGCGCCTCGGAGGCCGAACGTGGTGCGCCCGCGCCCGCCGACTTCGCGGTGATCGGCATGGGCAGGCTGGGCGGGATGGAACTGGGCTACGGCTCCGACGCCGACGTGCTGTTCGTCTGCGATCCGCGCCCCGGTGAGGACGAGGCCACGGCCGTGAAATGGGCCAACGGGATCGCCGAGAAGGTGCAGCGGCTGCTCGGCGCACCGAGCGTCGACCCGCCTTTGCAGGTGGATGCGGGCCTGCGTCCCGAGGGGCGCAACGGGCCCCTGGTCCGCACGCTGACCGCTTATCAGGCCTACTACGCGCAGTGGGCCCAGCCGTGGGAGGTGCAGGCGCTGCTGCGCGCCCACCAGGTGGCGGGCGATCAGGATCTGGGCGTGCGCTTCCTGCACGTCATCGACCCGATCCGCTATCCGACCGGCGGGGTGTCGGAGGAATCGGTCCGCGAGATCCGCCGCATCAAGGCGCGCGTGGACTCCGAGCGACTCCCGCGCGGTGCCAACCCGTCGACCCACACCAAGCTGGGCCGCGGCGGCCTGGCCGATATCGAATGGACCGTCCAGCTCCTGCAACTGCGCCACGCGCACGAGATACCCGCGCTGCACAACACCTCGACCCTGCAGTCGCTCGACGTGATCGAGGCCGAGGGCATCCTCGAACCCGAGGACGTCGCGCTCCTGCGTGAATCGTGGATCACCGCCACCGCCGCCCGCAACGCCCTCGTCCTGGTCAAGGGCAAGCCGACCGACCAACTCCCCGGCCCGGGCCAGCTGCTCTCGGCGGTGGCTCGGGTAGCCGGCTGGCCCAACGACGACGGCAGCGAATTCCTCGACACCTACATGCGCATCACCCGCCGCGCGAAGGCCGTCGTCGAGCGCGTGTTCGGGGGATAGTCCGGACATGAAAAAGCCCCGCACCAGTGGTGCGGGGCTTTTTCAGTTCACGCCGAAATCAGATGGCGCGGACGTCCTGGGCCTGGGGGCCCTTCTGGCCCTGGCCGACCTCGAACTCCACCCGCTGTCCCTCTTCGAGGGACTTGAAGCCCGAGCCGCCGATAGCCGAGTAGTGAACGAAGACGTCGGGGCCGCCTCCGTCTTGGGCGATGAAGCCGAAGCCCTTTTCGCCGTTGAACCACTTGACGGTGCCTTGAGTCATGTTTTAAAAGTCTTTTCCGTAGGTGAGCCATGGCGATCACTTGCGATCAGCCCAGTCTCAGCAACCCAGTATGCCATACTCGCCAGCAAACCGCGCCTTGCGGTTTGTCACACTGCGATGTGGGCGGCGTATACCGTGGAAAATCGGCGTGTCGAGTCGGTCGGCAACCAATGTGAACGCCCCTTTCACATCGCGTCGCGGACTGTGCCAATCTGAGCGGTATGGGTGAGATGAACGCGGGGCGTGGCGGGCACGTCGACCTGGCCATGCGGGTGCTCGACGCACACGTGGCGTTCACCAAGCAGCAGTTGCGCGAGCCCGCCGGCTTCCTCGAGTTCGTCACCGAGGAGATCGACGGCGCGCTCGACGAGGCCGCGGAACTGACCCTCGCGCAGGCGGTGACCCGTGAGCAGATCAAGGCGGTCGCGCACAAGTTCGCCGTGCAGGTTCCCGTCGAGGGTGCTATTCCCGAACTCGTCGGTGAGATCGCCACCCGCCTGTACAACCATCGCGCCAACGACGAGATCGAGGTCGGTGAGCTCGTCGACAACCGCCGCTTCGACGAGCTGGTCGACGGCGTAGCCGATCTGGATCTCACCCACCGGCTGGTGCGGCTGGTGCTCAACAGCCCGGTGACCGTCGACGCGTGCGTCGAGGCGGTCCAGCGCGCGGTGGTCACCGCGGTCGACGACGGTTTACACCCCGAAGGCGGTGGCCTGGCCCGGACGCTGCGCGGTGCGCTGTCGCGGCTGGCCGAACCCGCGATGCCCGCGATCGAGCACGGTGTCGGCAGGCTCACCCGCACCGGTGCGCGATTCGTGTTGCGCGGCAACAGCAGTGACGCCGACGAAGTGTTGCTCGACAGCGCCCGCGAGACCTGGCGCAAACACACCGGCGTCGCCGTCGGCTCGTTCCGTGATCTGGTCTCGGCCACCGATGTCGAAGACATCGTCGTGCTCGTCTTCGAATTCTGGCGCACCTTCCGCGATACCGACTACTTCCGCGCCCTGCTCGACGAGGGCGTGGACCACGTCTTCGACAAGTACGGCGACACCCCCCTTGCCGAATTGCTGGCTGAGCTGGGCGTAGGGCGCGCGGAGATGCTCGAGGAGGCGCTGCGTTTCGGCCCGCCGGTCCTCGAAACACTCGACGAGCGCGGTTATCTCGACACCGTGCTGCGTCGCAGGCTGGCACCGTTCTACGCATCGGAGGCCTTCCGGGCAGCGGTGTCCGGGATGGAGTGATCACGCCAGTTCCGTTCGGCCGCTGGCATGTCGGGATGTGTCGGTACGATTCGTGCAACGATGGGGCGCTTGTCTGCCACCGGATCTCGATCGAAAGGCTGCCGTGACACGTCTGTCCACCCTGCTCGACCAGATCGACTCCGGTGCTGTGCTGCTGCCCGAATTCCAGCGCGGCTACGTGTGGAACCGCGACCAGGTGCGTGGACTCATGCGGTCGCTGTATCTCGGGTATCCGGTCGGTGGGTTGCTGGTGTGGGAGACCGGGTCCGAGGAGATCGCGGTACGCGGGTCGACGACCGGCTCGGGGCTGCGCCAGTTGCTGCTCGACGGTCAGCAGCGCATCACCACGCTGTACGGGATCATGCGCGGGACAGCGCCGTCGTTCTTCGAAGGCGACGAGATCGCCTTCACCGGTCTGCATTTCGATGTCGAGCGGGAGCTCTTCGAATTCCAGGTGCCCGGCCGCGATACCGCACCGGCCTGGATCGACATCACCGAACTGTTCGCCCAGGGCCCGATGCACTATCTGGCCAGGTTCCCGGACGAGTCGCCGGAAACCCTTGCCCTCTATCTCGATCGGCTGAACAAGGTTCGCGAGGTCGCCAACCGCGAGTTCAACGTCGAGACCATCACCGGATCGGATCGCACGGTCGACGAGGTGGTCGACATCTTCAACCGGGTCAACTCCGGCGGCACCAAACTGTCCAAGGGCGACCTCGCGCTGGCCACTCTGTGCGCGCAGTGGCCGCAGGCCCGCGGCAACCTGCGCGACCACCTGATCCGCTGGGACAAAGACGGCTACACCTTCACCCTGGACTGGTTGCTGCGCAACGTGATCGCCGTCGGCAACGGCCGCGCGCACTTCGACGCGCTCGGCGATCTGGCACCCGCGGAATTCGAGCAGGCCCTGGTGGCCACCACGAAACAGGTGGACACCTTCCTCGACACGGTGGCGGGCAGGCTCGGCCTCGATCACGACCGAGTCCTGATGGGGCGCTACGCGATTCCCGTGATCACCCGCCTGCTGTTCCTCAACGGCGGCCGCTTCGACGACGACCTGCACCGCGACCGGGTGCTGTACTGGTACGTGCATTCCGCGCTCTGGGGCCGGTTCAGCGGCTCCACCGAGACGTTCCTGCAACAGGACTACGACACGCTCGAACGCGGCGGCATCAACGCGCTGATCGGCTCGCTGGAACGGCTGCGCGGCGGCTCGCTCGACCTGTGCGCCGACGACTTCGCCGGTGCCACTCGCGGTTCCCGGTTCTATCCGCTGCTGTACATGCTCACCCGCGTCGATGGTTCCCGCGATCTCGGCACCGGCTCCGAACTCGGCATCGAGCAGTTCGGTGAGCGCACGCCGGTGCAGGTGCACTACCTGTTCCCGAAAACCCTGCTGCGCGACGCCGGTTACGAACGCAACGAGATCAACGCGATCGCCAATTTCTGCTTCCTCAGCCCCGGCTCCGAGGCCGAGCTCGGCGAGCGTGAGCCCGCCGACTACTTCGCCGAGATGGAACGCCGCAACCCGGGTGTGCTCGCCTCGCAGTGGATTCCGACCGATCCGTCGCTGTGGCGGGTGGAGAACTACCGTGAGTTCCTGCGGGCCCGCCGCAAGATGCTCTCCGCCTCGGCGGATGCGTTCCTCGAAAAGCTGCGCACCGGCAAGCTGCACCGCCCGACCCTGCTGACGGTGGGTGTCGCCGGAGTGACCATCGGCGATCCCGCGGTGGACCAGGTCAACGCGCTCGTCGACGACCTCGTCGCCGACGGCTTCGGCTTCCCGCTGCTCGACAGTGAGGTCTCCGACCCGGTCACCGGCCGCGAACTCGCTGTCGCCGAAGCCTTTTGGCCAGAGGGCCTGCAGCCGGGCGTCGGCATGCCGGTGGTGCTCGTGCTCGAGCCGTCCAATGCCGACCTCACCCGCTTCGCCCAGCTGGGCTACGCGGTGTTCACCTCTGTCGACGCCCTGCGCGGCTATGTCGACAACCTGCGCGTGGAAGCCTCCGGCGACAGCGGTATCGACGGCCCGGTCGGCGATCTGGCCGCGTTGGCCGACCGCCTGCCCGCCACCTGGGTCGGCAATTCCGAACAGGTCTGGTTCCGCTTCGCCTGGAACCTGCTGGAGCGTGACCGCGCCGAGGGCCCCGACGCGCTGCTCGGTCCCGAACAGCTGGCCCTGCGCTACATCGCCCTGTGGGCGCTCACCCGCACCTTCTACATCCACGCTTTCGACCAGGGCAACCCGGGCGAATGGCGCTACTACCTCGGCGACGCCATCGGCCCGAGCCCGCTGGTCCCGCGTGCGTGGCTGGCCCAGCGCGCCGTCGAATCCGGTGCGCTGGCCCCCGGCATGTCGCCCGGCGACGAGGACATCGCGATCGCTCTGGTCCACGGGGTCATCGAGACCGTCGACGAGGTCGCCACCGTGCTGTCCCAACTTCTCGGTGGGCCGGGTCTGTTCGCCTCGCTGTGGGCGTCGGCGGGCGCGGCCGAACATTACGGCTACCCCCTGTCCACCGATCAGATCAACGACCTCATCAACCAGGTGGTCAACGATCCCGAGTCCCGAAAGATCCAGGCCTACAACTGGATCGAGGCGGGTCTGCCGCTCTAGGGCCTACCGGTCGCGCGCTGAAAGGTCGAGACGAAGTCGGTCAGCGCGGTGCGGTCCTCGAGGTCGGCCGGTCGGTAGCCGCGGTCGGCTTCGACCGTGATCGCGGTGCCCGCGCCGACGCGCAGCTCATCCCAGCAGACCGGGAGAACCGGGAGCTGCACGGTGCGCTCACCGACGGTCAGGGTGATCGCCGAGGTGTACTTGTTCGCGACGGTCATCAGCTCCTCGACGGCCCGCTCAGTGAGTGGACCCGCGGCGGAGAACTCTTCGATGTACACGGTCACCTCCCTTCCGGCGGCCAGTGTAGGTCCTCGCGGAGTTCCCAAGACAGCCGCAAGAGACCTGAAAGCGGCGCCGCTTAGGGTGACCTCATGATGCGTAAATGGGCGGAACGAGCGTTGCTCGTCCTGGGGTGGGGCGCGGTGGTCGCGGCGGTGGCCGGGATCGTGTTGCATGTCGTGGACTGGCGCCAGAAGTCGATGGTGCTGTTGGCATCGGGGGCGATGTGGTTGATGCTCGGCGCGGTCGTGGGACTGGTGCTGTTGCTGCTCGCCCGAGGCTGGCGCAGCTCGGGGGCGGCGGCACTGGTGCTGGCCGGTGCCGCGTGGTTGGTGGTGCCGTCCTACATTCCGGAGGCCAGGGCCGCCGATGGGCCCGAGCTCGTGGTGATGCAGTCGAACATCCTGTTCGGCCAGGCCGATCCGGTCGCCGTGGTCGGTGCGGTGCGGGAGAACAACGTCGACGTGCTCACCGTCGAGGAGTTGACCGTCGACTCGATCACGGGTCTGCGTGTGGCCGGACTCGAAGAACGACTGCCCTACTTCTACCTGGAACCGGCGCAGTCGGGTGGTGGCGGCACCGGCACCTACAGCCGATACCCGTTGCGCGACACCAAGAAATACGACGGCTTCGTCATGAGCAATATCTCGGCGACGATGGAACATCCACAGCGCGGGCCGATGTCGGTCTTCGCGTTCCATCCGATCCCGCCGAATATCGACTTCGGTGCCTGGTCGGCCGAGATGCGCCGGGTCGACGAGATCCTCGCGGCGACCAGCGCACCCGCGATCGTCGGCGCGGATTTCAACGCGACACACGACCACTCGGCCTATCGAGCACTGCTCGACGGCGCGTTCGCCTCGGCCGCCGACCAGACCGGCGACGGTGTCCTGCTCACCTACCCGGCGGATCGCCGGTGGGGACCGGTGATCGGGATCGATCACATCCTCGTCGCAGGTGGGGTGGCCGAACAGATCCGCACGCTCACCATCCCCGGCTCCGACCATCGTGCGGTGCTGGCCACGATCCGAATGGACCTGTGACAGTAGTCGTTTACCATGTGAGCGCTCGATCGCGGACCGCAAGGCGGCCGCGTCATTTTTTGGGGAGGACAGCGCATGAGAAGACATCGGTTCGGCGCGACCATGGCAGCTTTGATGAGTATCGGCATGCTCGTATCCGGTTGCGGCGCGACAACTGTCGCGAGCGACCAGGCGCAGCCGATCATGGACAATCCATGGGAGGTGGCGGGCGCGGCGTCGTCCACCGGTCCCAGCGGGTCGCGTCCCGGTGTGCCCGACACGGACAAGAAGGCCGACAACGGCGACAACGGCAAGATCGACAAGCTCGCGCTCAACGCCATCGCCGACATCGAAGAGTACTGGCAGACCGAGTATTCCAAGACTTTCCGTGGCAATTTCAAGCCCGCCTCGAAGTACATCTCCTGGTCGGCGAAGGCGCCGGAGTCGGAGTCGGTGCAGTTCTGCAAGAGCAGCACCTACAAGCTGGTCAACGCCGCGTACTGCCCGCTCGACCACACCATCGGCTGGGACCGCACCGTCCTGCTGCCGCTGCTGGTCGACAAGTACAAGGAAATGTCGGTGGTGATGGTGCTCGCCCACGAATATGGGCACGCCATCCAGTCCCAGGCCGACCTGCTGCGCGGGTTCCTCACCGATGCGCTGGTCAAGGAGCAGCAGGCCGACTGCCTGGCCGGTGTGTTCCTTCGCCATGTGGCAGAAGGCAATTCGAAGCACTTCACGCTCAACACCACCGACGGGCTCAACGGTGTGCTCGGCGCGACCGTCGCCGTGCGCGACCGCGACCCCAACGATCCCGACGCCGTGCACGGTTCGGCGTTCGAGCGGGTGACGGCGGTGCAGATGGGTTACACCCAGGGCGCCAAGTCGTGCAAGGACATCAACGAGGACGAGATCGAGAAGCGTCGCGCCGGTCTGCCCGTCACCTTCGAAGAAGATGAACGCGACAAGCAACTGCCGGTGAACAAGGAGACCCTGACCACCCTGGCCGCCCAGCTCGGCAAGTCGATGCCGGTGAAGACCGCGCCGAAGTTCGACTACGCCGGCGTCACCCGCAACTGCGCGTCGACGACCACCACCGAGCCGGTCTCCTACTGCCCGGGCTCGAACACCATCGGCACCGATGTCCCCGCCATGGCCAAGCGTGCGGGTGAGGGGTCGAGCGCCAAGGAGGAGCCGCTGTCGGCGGTCGTCACCGGTGACTACAACGCCGCCGCGGTGTTCGTGTCCCGCTATGCCCTCGCGGTGCAGCAGGATCGCAAGCTGTCGATGTCGGGTGCCGAGTCGGCGGGCCTGCGCACGGCGTGCCTGACGGGCGTGCTCACCACGAAACTCAGTGAGCCGAACAGTGATCCGCGCCTGTCGGCCGGTGACCTCGACGAGGCGGTCTCCGGCCTGCTCGCCGACGGCCTCGCCGCCTCCGACGTCAACGGCAAGGTGGTGCCGAGCGGATATCAGCGCCTCGAGGCGTTCCGCACCGGTGTCCTCAGCGGCGAGCAGGCCTGCCTGAACCAGTTCAAGTAGTCAGCGCGAGGTAGGCAGTGACCGCAGGGAGCTGAGGGTGTTCGCCACCGCGCGGGCAGCCTCGGCTCCCTTGGTCACGAAGTGGTTGGTGTAGTAGTCCACGTGCTCGCTGTGCTCGTGGAAGTGGTGCGGTGTGAGCACTACCGAGAACACCGGCACATCGGTGTCGAGCTGCACGCGCATCAGGCCGTCGATCACCGCGGAGGCGACGAAGTCGTGGCGGTAGATGCCGCCGTCGACGACCAGGGCCGCGGCGACGATCGCGTCGTAGCGGCCGGTGCGGGCCAGGCGTTGGGCATGCAGCGGGATCTCGAACGCGCCGGGGACGTCGAACACCTCGACGACCTCGGGATCGAACCCGAAGCCGGTGTATTCGGCGAGGAAGCCCTCGTGCGCCTTGTTGACGATGGAGCTGTGCCAGCTGGCGCGGATGAAGGCAACGGCGCCGGTAGACGTGGTCATGGGTGGTAAGTCTACTAGTGTCGCCCGCGCAGAAACTTACTGACCGGTAACATGGGTTGACAGCCAGTCGGTGACATCGCCGAGCACCTTCGCGCGCTCGGGCTCGTTGAACACCTCGTGGTAGAGCCCGGGATAGCGCAGCACTGTCACGTCGGTCGAGCCCGCGTCACGCTCGAGCAGATCGGCGCTCGACGGTGACGCGATCACGTCGGCGGTGCCGTGCACTACCAGCAGCGGCGCGGTGAGCGCGCCGAGACGCTGCTTCACCAGCGCGGTGTGCTGCAGGATCTCCACCGCGGTGCGCGCGGGCAGCTTGCCGCGGAACACCAGCGGGTCGTCGTCGTAGGCGCGCACCACCTCGGGATCGCGGCTGATCGTGGACGAATCCAGAGTCAGCACACCGAGATTCGGTGCGAACCGGGTGAGCAGGGGAGCGGCGAGGCGCTGGAGCGGATTGCCGAGCGGGATGTCCAGCGGCGGCGCGGACACGATGATGCCCGCCACGTCGACCGGTCCGCGGGTCGCCTGGTGCAGGACCACGAGGCTGCCCATCGAATGCCCGAGCAGGAACCGGGGGACACCGGGATGGGCGGCGCCCGCGAGATCGAGCAGGGTCGCGACATTGTCGGCGGCGCCCTGCATCGAACCGATATTGGCCGCCGGGCCCTCGGACAGGCCGTGCCCGATGTGGTCGAGCGCGTAGACCGCGAAGCCGGCCTCGGCCAGTGTGGTGCCGACGTGTTCGTAGCGACCCGAGTGTTCGGCGACGCCGTGCACCAGCACCACCACCGCGCGCGGTGCGGACTCCGGTTGCCATGCGCGCCAGGCGATCTTGCCGCCGTGGCCCGCGAACTCGCCGGTGTCGGTCGTCATCGTGGCGCTCCTCCTGCTTCGGGCGCCGCGGCGAGCCGCTCGATGAGACGCCGGTTGAACTCGATCAGCCGAGCGTAGTTGAGTCGCGAGATCCGCTCGTCGGTTCCGTGGATCCGTTCCAGATCCGCCGCGGTCAACACGATCGGCGCGAAGTTGCAGCGGGTCGCGGCCAGGCCGTCGTAGTGGCGTGAATCGGTGGCGCCGGGCACGATCCCGGTGGTGGTCACGATCCCGGGCACCACGCTCGACGCCAGCTCGGCGACCATGTCGAAAGCCGGACCCGGCCCGTGGAACCGCGAGGGCTCCGATGCGGGCCCGACGAGGTCGATCGCCACGCCGATATCGCGGATCACCCTGGTGCAGTGCGCCAGCACCGCCGCCACCGAATCACCGGGCAGGATACGGAAATTCACCAGTGCCTCGGCGCTCTGCGGGAGCACATTGGCCTTCACGCCGCCGCTGATCACGGTGGGCGCGGTGGTGGTGCGCACCAGCGCCTCGGTGGTCGGGCCCGTCGCCATGATGCGGGCGACGAGCGGTCCGGCCAGCCTGGACAGCCCGCGTGCGTCGGTGAGCTCGAGCAGCCGGCGTCGCGGTTCGGGCAGCGCCTCACGCATGCGGGCGAGCATGTCGCTGATCACCGGCGTCAGCCGCAGTGGCATCGGATGGTCCTGTACGCGTGCGACCGCGCGTGCCAGCCGTCCCACCGCGGTCTGCTTGCCGGGCATCGAGGAGTGACCGCCGGTCTCGGTGACCGAAAGCCGTACCGTCGCATAGCCTTTCTCGCCGAGCATGATGCTGGCCACCGGCCGGTCGACGCCGTCGGCGACGCCGTCGGTGATCACCCCGCCCTCGTCGAGCAGCAGCTCCGCGCGCACGTCCTGGTCGCGCAGGTGCTGGGCCATCCGGACCGCGCCGCCGTCGCCGAAGACCTCTTCGTCGTGACCGAAGGCGAGGAACACGGTGTGGCGCGGGCGAATTCCGGTTTCCAGCGCCGACTCGACCGCTTCCAGGACGGCGAGCACGCGGCTCTTGTCGTCGATCGCGCCGCGGCCCCAGATGAATTCGTCGTCGACGACACCGTCGAACGGGGGATGGGTCCAGCGTTGCGCGTCGTCGACCGGTACCACGTCCTGGTGGGCGAGCAGGATCGCCGACACCGCGCCCGGCTCGGCGCCGTCCCAGCGGTAGAGCCTGCTGTGACCGAAGGTCGTCAGTGTCAGCTCGGCGTGCACGCGGGGGAACGATGTCTCGAGGTGGGTGGCCAGGCGCGCGAACTCCGCGTGTGCGGTGTGCGCGGGATCTTCGGTCGATACCGTCACGCACTGCAGGGCGACTGCCAGCCGCCGGGCGACCTCGTCATCGACGCCCTCGGTGACGGGGGGCAGGGCGGGGTTCTCGGTGATCGGGCGCATCTCAGCCATTGTGGCCTGTGGCGTGGGCCGCCGCCCGCCGAACGTGCCCGAAACGCCGGGATCGTCGCGCGGTGTGATGCGGTCAGACGCCCCGGCGGCGCGCCATCTAAGCTGACACCATGGCAGGAGGCAAGGGCGGCAAGCCGTCGAAGGAAGCCAGGGCCGCGGCTAAAGCGGCCCGTAAGCAGGCATCACGCGAGCGTCGTCAGCAGTTGTGGCAGGCGTTCAACATGCAGCGCAAGGAAGACAAGGCGCTGCTGCCGCTGATGATCGGCGCACTGGTCGGCACCACGGTGGTCTTCTTCCTCATCGGGCTGATCTTCGACATGCAGTGGTTCCTGCTGCCGCTGGGTCTGCTGCTGGGTGTGCTGCTGGCATTCATCCTGTTCGGGCGCCGCGTGCAGAAGAACGTGTACCGCAAGGCCGAGGGTCAGGCGGGCGCCGCGGCGTGGGTGCTGGAGAACCTGCAGGGCAAGTGGCGGGTCGCCAACGGCGTCGCCGCGACCACCCAGCTCGACGCCGTGCACCGCGTGATCGGCCTGCCCGGGGTGATCTTCGTCGCCGAGGGTTCGCCGCAGCGGGTCCGCTCGCTCATCGCGCAGGAGAAGAAGCGCACCGCCCGCCTGGTCGGTGACACCCCCATCTACGAAGTGATCGTCGGCAACGAGGAAGGCCAGACTCCCCTCAAGGAGCTGCAGAAGTACCTCACCAAGCTGCCGCGCAACATCGACGTCAAGCGGATCGACCAGATCGAGGGCAGGCTCTCGGCCCTGAGTTCGCGCAGTGGTCCCGCGATGCCGAAGGGCCCGATGCCCCCCGGTGCGAAGATGAAGGGCATGCAGCGCGCGATCCGTCGCCGCTGACCCACTCCCGCCGCGAGCCCGTCACCTTGTCAGGTGACGGGCTCGCGCCGTTTCAGGCGTTGGGTGAGCGGCCGGTCAGCAGCCACAGGACCCGGTCGTATGCCAACAGGTGGTAACCGACGAGAACAGCCGCCGAGATCAAGGCGAGCCGCGGCAGCGAAGCGGCCCACAGTGCCGCGGCGCCACCGAAGAGCACCGCGAACTCGACGAGCAGCCGGACCGGGCCGGAGACGGGCACCGGTGAACCGCCGCCGCGTCCCGGATCGTCGGGCAGGGTGAACACGCCCCACAGCGTCGCGGCCGCGATCGGCAGGACCACCACGAGCAGGTACCGCCATGGCGAGTCGAAGGCGCGCCATCCGTAGACGCCGAACGAGGCGATGGCGATCAATTCGAGCAGAAAACGTACGGCCAACATGGCCGGATTCAGTGACACGGCTTGATCGTATGGCCGCGCGCGAGTACGAGCGGGCCCAACGGCTCAGCGAGCGTTGACCAGTGCCGTCCCGGTCGCCCGGTCGTGCATGCCGCGGCCGTCGGCATCGGTGAACAGCGCAGGCACCACGAACACCAGCAGCACCTGCCTGGCCAGCGCGCGCACGAAACCCACCGCCACCGGAGCGTCGATGCGCAGCACCCGCAGCTTCGTGAAGTACTGCCCCGGGGTGAACCCGAACAGTGTCACCGCGGCCACGCCGACCACGAACCACACCAGCAGCGGCATCGACGACGATGCGAAGCTGCGGGTGATCACCGCGGCGATCCCGACCGCGATGAACCAGTCGATGAACAGCGCGACGACGCGTCGCCACGTCGGGGCGAGCGAGCCCGCTCCCTCGCGCGGCAGCCCGTACAGCTCACCGGGGTAGCCGGAGATGTCCGAGTCGCCGGGTTCGCCCGGGGATCCGGATAGCCATGTGCCGGTAATACGCGCCATGGGATCCAGGATAGTGGCGCGCGATCGGTCGCCCACGACCGCATTAATGGAGGTCACGTCAGCGCGGGATCACGCGGATGGCAGGATTAGCGTGAAGATCGCACCCGGATGGCTGACATCACCCAGGCATCCGGCTCGCGTAACACTGGCGAAACATAGCCTTGACTGTTGGGAAACACCGCGTCCTTAGCGTCAGGTCGCGACGAACCCCTTCGTAGCGACTGCGCGCAGGTCGTTCGAAAGGGCCAGCATCGCGACTGGCTGGGAACCGATTCGTAAGGAGAGCAAGTGACGTTCAGCACGGCCGAAGAGGTCATCCAGTACATCAAGGAAGAGGACATCGAATACGTCGATATCCGCTTCTCCGACCTGCCCGGCGTCCAGCAGCACTTCTCGATCCCGGCCAAGGCGTTCACCGCTGACCTGGCGGAAGAGGGTCTGGCGTTCGACGGCTCCTCGGTGCGTGGCTTCCAGTCGATCGACGAGTCGGACATGCTCCTGCTCCCCGACTTCAGCACCGCCCGGATCGACCCGTTCCGCGCCGCGAAGACGCTCAACCTGAACTTCTTCGTGCACGACCCGTTCACTCGTGAGGCGTACTCCCGCGACCCGCGCAACATCGCGCGCAAGGCGGAGGAGTACCTGCGTTCGACCGGTATCGCCGACACCGCCTTCTTCGGCGCCGAGGCCGAGTTCTACATCTTCGACGGCATCCGTTACGGCTCCGGCATGAACGGCTCGTTCTACGAGATCGAGTCCGTCTCCGGTTCGTGGAACACCGGCAAGGAGTTCAACCCGGACGGCAGCCGCAACCTCGGCTACAAGGTCCGCAACAAGGGTGGCTACTTCCCCGTCGCCCCGTACGACCACTACGTCGACCTGCGCGACAAGATCTCGACCAACCTGCAGAACGCGGGCTTCGAGCTCGAGCGCGGCCACCACGAGGTCGGCACCGCCGGTCAGGCCGAGATCAACTACAAGTTCGGCACGCTGCTCTCGGCGGCGGACGACCTGCAGCTGTTCAAGTACATCGTGAAGAACACCGCGTGGCAGGAAGGCAAGTCTGTCACCTTCATGCCGAAGCCCCTCTTCGGCGACAACGGCTCGGGCATGCACGTGCACCAGTCGCTGTGGAAGGACGGCAAGCCGCTGTTCCACGACGAGGCCGGCTACGGTGGCCTGTCGGATCTGGCGCGTCACTACATCGGCGGCATCCTGCACCACGCCCCGTCGCTGCTGGCGTTCACCAACCCGACCGTCAACTCGTACCACCGTCTGGTGCCGGGCTACGAGGCCCCCATCAACCTGGTGTACTCGCAGCGCAACCGCTCGGCCGCCGTGCGTATCCCGGTGACCGGCAACAACCCGAAGGCCAAGCGCATCGAGTTCCGCGCGCCGGACTCCTCGGGCAACCCGTACCTGGCCTTCGCCGCCATGATGATGGCAGGCCTGGACGGCATCAAGAACAAGATCGAGCCGATGGCCCCGGTCGACAAGGACCTCTACGAGCTCCCGCCGGAGGAGGCCAAGAACATCCCCCAGGCCCCCACCAGCCTGGCCACGGTCATCGACCGCCTCGAGGCAGATCACGACTACCTCACCGAGGGCAACGTCTTCACGCCTGACCTCATCGAGACCTGGATCAACATCAAGCGCGAGAGCGAGATCGCCCCGGTCAACCTCCGTCCGCACCCGTACGAGTTCGAGCTCTACTACGACGTGTGATCCTGACCTGCGGAAACGGGCCTGATCGGACCGTTCCGTCCGCAGTGAACGGTTTCGAGTCCGCCCGCTCCGTGATCACGGAGCGGGCGGACTCGTCTGTATCCGGCCGGAGGTGCCGACTCGTAGTCCCGACCGCGCGCTAGGCACCACCGAGCGACATGGACGTCACCGTGCGCGTCGAGCAACCGTCCGGCGCGGCCTGCCCTGCCAGACGCTCATCGATCCAGCGCAGGACCGGTTCGTGGGCGCAGCACGGGTCCGCACTACCGACCGCTACGGGAGTACCGGTCAAGCACAACGAGGCGCGTCACGTGCGTCGGGGAACGGATTCGGCCAACGCCGTGCGGGCATCGATCAGGTATTGAGCGAGGTCGCCGCCTTCATGGAGCCAGACTCGGTACGCGGAGAAGAAGCACGCCATCCCGATCTTCGCCCACAGGGCCGGCCGCACGTCGCTGTCGACAGCGACACCGAGTCGGCGGGCCAGGTGGTGTTCGATGAGCTTTTCCACGGCGGCCTGTTTGGCCAGGTCGCGGGCTTGTAGCGCCGGCGTGCTGGTGATCAGGGCGTCGCGAGTGCGCGCCTGTGCGAGTTGTTCGCCGCCGAATCTACTGATCAGCGGGGTGATGACGACGGCGAGGGTGGTTTCGGGGTGTTCGCCCTCTGGGCGTTCGGCGAGGAGTCGTGCCAGGTCGGCACGCAGGTCATCGTCTTCGGGGAAGACGAGCTCTTCTTTGCTGGTGAAGTAGCGGTGCAGGGTGCGGGTGCCGACTTCCGCGGCCGCCGCGATCTCGGCGACAGTGACGCGGTCGAAGCCTCGTTCGGCGAACAGGCGGAACGCGGTGTCGACGATGGACTGCCTGGTCCGTTCCCGTTTGAGTTCCCGCAGCGACATCGAGACAGTGTCGCACGACTCCACAATCTGGCAGACTGTGTCATATGACATCAAGTGACAGAACTATCGTGATCACCGGCGGCACGAGCGGACTCGGCTACGAATGCGCCAGGAACCTCGCCCTCGACCCGCGCAACACGGTGGTGATCACCGGTCGCGACGCGACGCGAACTCGGGAACTGGCCGCGACGATCGGCGCGCACGGCATGGCACTCGACCTGTCCTCGCGCCCGTCGGTCGGTGGGTTCGTCGCCGAACTCGTCGCCGCGGACCTACCACCGCTGGCGGGCCTGGTGTGCAACGCGGGCGTTCAGTTCACCGGCCGGACCCTTACCTCCGACGGCATGGAGGCGACGTTCGCCACCAACCACCTCGGCCACCTCGGCCTCGTCATCGACCTGCTCGCCCACTTCACCGCACCCGCGCGAATCATCGTGGTGTCCTCGGGAACTCATGATCCCGACCAGTTCACCGGGATGCCGCACCCACTGCGCGCCACCGCCCGCGAACTCGCCTATCCGCCGCCACCGACCGAATCGGCACAGCGCGACGCTCGCCGCCGCTACACCACCTCGAAGTTGGCGAACCTCCAGACCGCCTATCACCTCGCTCGCGAGTTGGCCCCACACGACATCACAGTGAACGCGTTCGACCCGGGCCTGATGCCTGGAACCGGATTGGCCAGAAACGCTAGTGCCGTCCAGCGGCTGGGCTGGAAGACGATCGCCCGCGCCCTTGTCGTACTCCCTGGAGTTCGCACGCCGCGTGGGTCCGGCGCGGATCTCGCATGGCTGGTCGCAGCACCTGACCGGGAGGGAATCACCGGTCAGTATCTGGTGCGCCGCACACCGGTCCGGTCCTCGGCCGCGTCCTATGACGAACGGGTGCAGCACGCTCTCTACGGCGACAGTCTGGAGTTGCTCGCCGAGCTGGATGCCCGGGCGGATCGCTGATCGGCGACACGCCCCGGATTATCGGGGCTGGACGGCGAGGCGGGGACCGGCAATAGTCCGGGGGTGCGATTGGGTGTTGTGGTGGCGCGGGCGGTGGCCGGTGTGGCGTTGGTGCTCGGGATGGTGGCGCCGGCGACAGCGGAACCGGTGAATGTGGCGTTCACGTGGACGCAGGAGTATTTGACCGCCCCTGACGGCACGCGGCTGCACGCCGATATCCTTCGGCCGCCGGGTGTGGCCGCCGACGCGCGGACTCCGGTGCTGCTGACGGCCAGTCCGTACCGGGCGCATCTGGCATACCTGTCCCAGCCTCGCCCGGGTGGTGGGCCCTCGACCGACAACTTGCCGGTCGAGTGGGCGCTGCGGGCCGGGTACACGTATGTGATCGTCGATCTGCGCGGATTCGGTGGGTCCAACGGGTGCCCGGATTTCGGCGGCCCGGGGGAGCGGTCGGATGTAGCGGCGGCGGTGGAGTGGGCGGCGAGCAGGCCGTGGTCGACGGGGCGGGTCGGCGTGGTCGGCACGTCCTATGAGGGATGGACCGGGATGATGGCGCTGGCCGCGAAGCCGAAGGGGCTCGCGGCGGTGGCGGCGTTCGAACCGGTCGTCGATCCGTACTCCTACCTCTACATGCAGGGCACGGCGTGGAAGTTCGGCGGAAAACCGTTGACCGAGGACGGTATCCGCCCCGCCGACACCGCGGGCGCGGAACACCTGGCCATCGCCTCGACCCCCGCTCACCCCGACGACGGCGACGAGTACAAAGCCAATGCCGTCCAGATGACCCAGGACTGCGCCGCCGGCTACCTCGCCCTCACCACCGACCACAACGGCGCCAACCCGGACTGGCGCGAGCGCGACATGGTCGAGGCCGTCCGCGGCAATACCACCCCGATGTTTCTCGGCCAGAGCTTCCTCGACTCCAATACCCGCGCCGACCGCATCATCGAGGCATGGGAAGCCAGAGGCCCCGGCGAACACCGCGCCTGGTTCGGCCAGTGGGGCCACTCGGACTGCCGCGAGAAGTGCGGCACACCCCACTTCGCCTCGGAGCTCTACGCATTCCTGGACAAACACGTGGCGGGCGCCGATGTCGAGGTACCCGGACCACCGGTGACCGTAGGCCAGTTCGATGGTGGGTGGCGCGGTGAACCCGCCTGGCCGCCTACTGACGCCCAGCGCACATCCATCGCATTGCGCACCGGCAGCTACAGCGATCGTGGTCTGTTGCCCGGCGCGGACCGGGAAATCTGGTCGATCTCGGCCCCGGTCGCCGAGCCCGTGCACCTCGCGGGCCGCGCCACTGCCGCGCTGACCCTCAGCGGCCCGCCGGAAGCGACTGTCGCACTGGAGCTCTACGACATCGCCCCCGACGGACGCGCCACCGTCATCACCCGCGGTATCGCCCCGGTCCGCTCGGAATCCGGGATCCGGCTGCTCTGGCAGGATGCCCGCCTGGCCACCGGCCACCGACTCGGCGTCCGGATCACCAACGCGGTCGACGACGTATGGTCGCACACGCCGACGAACGCCGCCGTTACCGTCGCTTCGGCCCGCCTCGACCTACCCCTGCTCACCACCCCGCGGGAACTGAATCTCCCCGGCGGCGTCCCCATCTGGCACGCACGGTGGCGAACCGAGGAAACCATCGCACTCCAGCCGGAGATGGTGAACGACCCCGCACTCCGGATCGAACTCACGGCTCCGGCCGGGTGAGCGTCGCGGACCGATCTGGCTGTCGGCCCAACTAGCGGCTGCTGCTCGTCGGGTGGTCTTACGGTGCAGCAGAGACCGATTCGCCGCGCAGGGCACGCGCGATGAGATCCGGATGGGTCAGGTGCGGATAGTGGCCGGTGCCGGCGATCGCGGTGACCGGCCGATCGGTCGGCTCGACCAGTGGGTCGTCCGAACCGACGATGATGTCGACCGGAACGGTGACCCGGGTCAGCTTCGCGGCGAGTTCGTCTCGGGAAGCACCGGCGGCGCGCAAGGCCGCCCACGTGCGCTGGGCAACGCCAGGTCGTCGCAGAGCCGCGAGAGCGGAGGTAATGGCAGGACCCTCCGGAATGCCCAGTCGCGCGGCCACTGTCGCGGCGGACATCCGCTTGACGACCTCGGCGGCGAGGGGCGAACCCGTCAGCCGGGAGGCGGGCTGCTGGAGGAAAGCGGGCGCGATCAGTACCAGCCGTGACACCCGATCGGGATGGCGCAGCGCGAATTCGATTGTGGCCCAGGAGCCCAACGAATGACCGACGATGATCGGCCGCGTCCGCACCGGCGCCATCAGATCCTCCATCCAATCCCCGGCCGACTGCGCGGACACCGCAGAGCGCCCGAGCCCGGGAAGGTCGGCTGCCAGGGTAGGTGCATCCAACTCCCGCACCACGTCGGACCATGATTCGCTGTCGAGCGGAATCCCGTGCAACAGCACATATTCCGGGTCGGTTCGCTCGCCGACCAACCAGGTCCCGTCACGGAATCCGGATTTCGGTGTGGGTGCGACGGTGCCGTTGCGGCCGGCGACGATCCCGTCGGCGTAGGTGCGCAGCAGTTCGTCGACGGGCGGATGGCTGATGCCGAGACGCTGTGCGATGGCGTCGCTTCGGCTGGTGTCGTACCGATCGCTGCTGAGAAAGGACAGCGCTTCGGGATCGGCGTGGGTCACTGCCCTGGGCAATCGACGAACCAGCGCGGTCGGCAGCGTGAAGCGCGGCGCGCCGACGTGCAGATGGTCGGCGACGAGCCGAATCAGTTCGGGCAGTACGGGAGTCGCGGCATCCAGCAGTGGATAGGACTTGCCGACCGTATCGGCGTGCGTGGGCAGCCCCACGATGAACCGGGCCACGTAATCGAGATCGACCACCGGAACGAAGGTATCGGCCGAGCCCGGCAACGCGGGCAACCGACCCTGCCAGAGATTGTCGATGATGTCGGAGAGGCCGAAGTACTGGCCGGGTCCGAGCACTCCGGCAGGATTCGCCATGGTCAGCGGGATGTCGCGCTCGGCCGCGAGCCGCCGCAGCAGGGCATCGGCCTCGACCTTCGACGCCTCGTACGCGCCGTTGCCGTAGTCCTGCTCGCCCCCGTCGTCGGCCGCGCGATAGCCGGTGATGTGGACGACGCGCCGCAGATCCGGTTGCCGTGCGGCCCATTCCAGCACGTGCACCGCCCCGTCGAGGTTGACCCGCCGCGCCACCTGCGCATCCAGCCCGAACTTCATCAACGCGGCCGCGTTGTACACATCACGCACCCCTTCGACGGTGTCGCCCAGCGCGAGATCCGGTTCGCCGATATCGGTGGAGGTGATGGTCAAACCGGCGGTGTCGACACGCTGCCCGTGGAGCCAGGTCCGCAACCGATCCTGACTGCCCGCACGCAGTGCGGCGGTGACGGTGTTCCCGTTTCGCAGTAATTCGGCGACCAGGGAGCGGCCGATGAACCCGGCGGCGCCGAAAACGACGGAGTCGGTGTGTGCCATGGTGTCCTACTTTCAGTAGACCGATTTACATATTTTTATGATATGGCGCGAGCTGCGGGTCGGGAACGGCTCAGATCAGCACGTCGATGGTGTCGGCGAGGTGCTGAAGTGGTTGGCGGGAACGGTGGGTGCGGGCCAGCACCAGCCCGCCTTCGATCAGTGCGAGCGCGACCGTGGTGATCCGTTCGGGTTCGGGGTGGCCGAATCCGATCAATCGTTCCCGGATCGCCTCCTCCCAGAGTCGATAGGTCGCCGAACAAGCCTGCTGCACAGCATCGTTGGTCGACGCGGTGTCCAACGCGACGGCCGCCACCGGGCACCCGACGGTCCAGTCCGACGCTTCCAGCTGATCGCCCAGCAGGTTCACCATCTTCCGCGCGAAATCTCGCGCGTCCGTCGCCTCGACCGTGCGGATGATCGTCGCGATGTCGGTGCCGCTCTCGGCGAGCGCCGCCGCCACCAATTCGTCCTTACCGCCCGGGAAATGGAAGTACAGCGACCCGCGCGGCGCACCGCTCTCCTGCACGATCTGGTTGAGCCCGGCGCCGAAATATCCGTGCGACTCGATCAGCGACCGCGTCGCCCTGATCAACTTGCACCGCGTTTCGGCTCCCTTTTTGCCCACTCGATAAAACTAGACTGGTCTACATATTTTTGCAATGGCCGACCGCTCGCCCGGTCGCAACCAGCCTTACCCGTGGCGTGACGCCAGCAGTTCGGCGGCGTCCCCGCCGAGTCGGTCGAGGATGGCCGCCGCAGGCTCGATATGGGTCACCAATCCCACACCCTGACCCGCATCCACCGGTGCGAGCCGAGGATCGTCGTCCGCGATCGCCGCGCGAAGGCGGTCGGAATCGGGCACGTCGTCGCCCTCGAGCCGCGACCACGGATCCGTGAACTCGTTGCGCAGGACGCGCGCGGGATAGATCGGTGGCCAGGGCAGATCGAGTGCCTCGTCGAATGCGGTGGTGACGGTGGTGCTGCTGGAATCGGCGGCGAGCATCGCGAGGCGGGCGGATTCTGGCAGCAGAGATTCTTCCGCGGCGGCGAGGCAGGTCCCGAGCCAAGCGCCCGCCGCTCCCGCCGCGAGCACGGCCGCAAGCGTGCGCCCGGAGCCGATGCCACCGGCGGCCAGGACCGGGACGGTCGCGATGTCGAGGACGGCGTCGAGCAGCGGCAGCAAGGCCAATCGGTCGGCGCCGTGGCCGCCACCTTCGCTGCCGCGCGCCACCAGAATGTCGATTCCCGCGTCCTGCGCGCGGTGGGCGCCCGGTGCGTCGTACACCTGGGTGACGGCGAGGATGCCCGCCGCCCGCACCTGGGGTACCCAGGAGAAATCAGCGCCGAAACTGACCGAGATAATCCGTGGACCCGCGGCGATCGCAGCCTCGAGCAGCCCGGTTTCGCGGGCGCGGACCCAGTCGACCAGCCCGATCCCGTCCGGTGCTCCGGCGACATCCAGTTCGCGGCGCAACGCCGCCACCGATCCCGCACTGCCCATGCCGATCATCCCGAGCCCGCCCGCCGCGCTCACCGCCGCCGCGAGCCGTCCGCCTGCCGCGCCGCCCATCGGCGCGTTCACCAGCGGCACCCGCAGCCCCAGCGATCGTGACCACTGTGTCGACAGCGTCTGCTCTGACATCGGTGCACCTTTCGCCACGGCTATGACCCATCCATCATGGCAGCTGATGGGCAGCGCATTCCCGAAGCGATGCGTGCCGGGATTACTCGGCTGGCAGCCGATTCGGAAAGGAATGGGTGACAACGCAATTCGCTGTGCGACTCGCTCCGGCGATCGGCGGCGCGCCGCGCGGAACGAACCTCGGCGCCGGATACGCGGTGCGCGTATGTTCGACGGCAATGCCAGACGAGGAGACAGGATGGCGATGACGATCAGAGATCGCGTCGAACAGCTGGTGACCGAGCCGCCGATCGTGTTCGGCGAGCCGATCGACACTTCCGGCGGCGCTACGGTCATCACCGTCTCGCGCGGTGGTGGTCCGCTGCGCCACCCTCGTCCGGTCGGTGTGTTCGTCGTCCACGAAGGGCGCGCGCACTGGACGCCCGCGATGGACGCCAATCGCATCGCTCAGCTCGGCGAATGGATCGGCCTGCTCACCGGGGTCATCGCGGCGCTGGCGATTCTGCGTCGCCCGCCGTGGCCGGACCTGGGCCGCCGGAGCCAGTGAGCCCGTACAGCGCGAGCGTTTCGAACCGCTGCCACGCCTGGACCGGTGGTGTCGGCGCGGTCGGCTCGATCACCGGACCCAGCACGCCGAGCAATGCCCACGACAGGAACTCGATCGTGCCCGCCGGCTGCTCACCGAGGAGCTCACCGACCAGGTCGGCGACACACTGCCGATAGGCGCGCACGACGGTGGCGGTGGCCTTCGGCCCGATCAGCGGGCGATACACCTCGGGGTACTGCGCGGCGAGATGGAACATCACGCGCAGCGGCGCGAGCGGAGAACCCGGTGTCGTCGTGCGGATGATCTCGCGGCGCAGGAACTCGGTGCAGCTCACCAGCAGCAGGTCGTCCTTGTCGCGGTAGTGCGCGTAGAAGGTGGATCGCCCCACGTCGGCGCGGCCGATGATGTCGCTCACGGTCACCTTGTCGTAGCCGCGCTCGATCATCAGCTCGATCAGCGCTTTGTGCAGCGTGTCCCTGGTGCGTCGAACCCGGCGATCAGGGTGCTCGGCCATCGCTTCCTCCTGCACGGTTTCCCCGGATCTGTTCGATAACGGACACCTCCGGCGATTCTGCTCCTGGTGACGTGCGCGGCAGCGCCCGAGGATGAACTCATGTCCCGAAATCAGCTTCTCACCCCCATGTTCGTCGACGACGCAGGCACCGGCCTTGTCATCGCGGGCCTGCGCCGCTACAACCTCTTCACCACGGTGTTCTTCCTGGGCAGGCACCGTCGTCTGCTCGCCGAATTCGTCACGCTCTCCGGTGCGCGTCGGGGTTCGCGTGCCCTCGATATCGGTTGCGGGCCCGGCAAACTCGTGCGCGGGCTCGGCAGAGCGGTCGGTCCGAACGGTGCCGCCGTCGGTGTCGATCCCTCCGCCACGGCGGTCGCCGACAACCGCGACCGAGATCGTGCCACTCATCATCGCTACGTGGTCGGACCGGCGCAGTCGCTGCCCCTGCCCGATGCCGAATTCGACGTGGTCACGTGCACTTTCGTCATGCACCACATCCCCGAGTCGCAGCGTGACGCCGCGATCGCCGAAATGTGGCGGGTGTTGCGGCCGGGCGGACGGCTTCTGCTCGCCGACGCGTCCCCCTCCCCTCGGATGCGGACAGTCCTCGTACTGTTCTTCGGTCGCGGTGGCGATCCGTTCGCCGATGCCGATATCCGCCACTACACCGTTCGGGTCGAGGCCGCCGGCTTCACCGATCTCAGCTATACCCAGAGCCGCGACCAGACGGGCATCCTCACCGCGCTGAAACCGGTCGCCCCCCACTGATCCGGGAAACCTGTCGGTGCCCTCGGCTAGGGTCGATCTCGACACGATCACCAATCGAGCACGGGGGTGCGGCATGGAGTTCGATCAGCGCGAAATCGAGGCACGGGAGTTCGCCCTCGCGGCGCATGGCGATCAGCGCTACGGCGACCATCCCTACGCCACCCATCTCGCGGCCGTGCGGGGTGTCCTCGACGATTTCGGCTACGGCGGTGAACTCGCCCTCGCCGCCTGGCTCCATGATGTCGTCGAAGACACCCCCGTCACCGCCGAGGACGTCGAATCGCGTTTCGGCCGTGACGTTCTCGACCTGGTGTGGGCGGTCACCGGAATCGGCCCCGACCGCAAGGCGCGAAACCAGAACGCCTACAACAAGATCGCCGCGCATCCGAGGGCCGTCATCCTCAAACTCGCCGACCGCACCGCCAATGCCGAAGCCAGCCCGCCCGCCAGCAGCTGGATGGGCATGTACCGCACCGAACACCCCACCTTCAAGGCCCACCTCGGCGAACTCCTCGCCGACGACCCCACCGTGGCCCGCATGTGGGAACGCCTCGACCGCCGCCTCGACCCGTCGATAGCCCCGCCCACCGATCAGTGGGCCGATATCGACGCGTTGGTAGCCGCGGGCGAACACGAAAAAGCCGTTGCGGCAGTACAAGCGGCCTTCGACTGCGGTCCTGGCGAGGCGGAATTGATTCTGGCCGAGCGCTCCTGAAGCGAGTAGTTGACGGCCGGGCGAATCCGAACCCGTACTGGCCCCAAACGCGGCCGGGCCCGCCGCATGCCGAGTAGGCGAGCAGCCCGCATCAGGCCGAGGGGTGTCCGGAGCCGTTCGGCCGGTCTACCGCGAGCAGTTGACGGGCAGCGGCGACCGCGAGTTCCTCGTCCAGTTGCTCGTGGCCGGAGGTGCCGCCGCCACCGGGTCCACCGTCATCACTGATGACGCGTCGGGCCGACAGGTGGATGGCGTCGACGCCCGCCCGGTGCAATGCCGGAATGTCACCGACGGCGATCCCGCCACCCGCCATGATCTGGATGCGCCCCGCCGCGTGATCGACCATCGTGGCGAGTTCATCGAGTCCCTCGGCGCAGGTGGGTGCCCCACCGGAGGTGAGCACCCGGGTCATGCCACCGGCGATCAATGTGTTGAGCGCGGCCGCACGGTCGCGGATCTGATCTATCCCACGATGAAAGGTCAGCTCTATGCCATCGACAGCGACACCATCGAGAACACGACTCAGCCCTTCGCCATCGACCCGGTGGTCCGGGGTGAGCGCACCGATCACCAGACCGGCCGCACCAGCCGAAACTGCCGCGCGCGCATCAGCATTCATCACCGCGAGCTCGGCTGCGTCGGCGTACACGAAACCTCCGGCCCGGCACCGGATCAGCACATGGACAGCAATACCGGTTCCCACCACAGCCTCGATCGTCCCGATACTCGGCGTGAGCCCACCCGTGCTGCCCAGCGCCGCACACAATTCCACCCGATCCGCCCCGGCGCGGCGAGCGCCGAGCGCGCCTGCCGCGTCCTGCACCGCGAACTCGAGGGCGGTCACGTCAGAACGACTGCCAGGCGGGCTTGTTCGCCAGCGCGTACTTGTAGTAGTCCGCCAGCTTCAACTTGCTCGCCGCGGCCTCGTCGATCACCACCGTGACGTGGGGATGCCACTGCATGACCGAGGCCGGGCAGAACGCCGACAACGGTCCTTCGGCGGCGGCGGCGATCGCATCGGCCTTCCCCGCGCCGAGCGCGATCATCACCAGGTGCCCGGCCTCGTTGATGGTGCCGAGGCCCTGGGTGAGCACGTGATGCGGCACATCCTCCGGTCCGTCGAAAAAGCGCGCGTTGTCCTTACGCGTCTGTTCGGTCAACGTCTTCACCCGCGTGCGCGAGGTGAGCGCCGACCCGGGCTCGTTGAACCCGATGTGCCCATCGGTGCCGATCCCCAGCAACTGCACGTCGACCCCACCCGCGGCGGCGATGGCCGCGTCGTACCGGCGGCCCTCGCCCGCCACGTCACCCGCCTCCCCGTTCGGGCTCAGCACCCGTGCGGGATCCAGGTTCACATGGTCGACGAACTCCGACCGGATGACCGAGAAATACGACTGCGGATGATCTTTCGGCAAACCGACATACTCGTCGAGCAGGAAAGCGCTGGCGGTGGTGAAGTCCAGCTCGCCCTCCCGGTACCGTCGCGCCAGCTCCTGATAGCTCCCCAGCGGCGACGACCCGGTCGCCAAGCCGAGGATCGCGTTGCCGACTTGCACATAGCCGCCGACGATATCGGCGACCGTACTCGCCACTTCGTTTTCGTCAGCCCGGATCACGATCTCCATCAGATTCCTTCCGTTCCGGCGACGAGCACCCGCCGCGGCCGCAATGACTGGTCGGTGACAAGAATGTCGGCACGCGCGCCGACGGTGAGACTGCCGCGTTCGCCCTCGAGACCGAGAACACGAGCAGGGGTTCGAGTCGCGGAGACGACCGCATCGGACAGCGGTATGCCCGCGACGTCGACGGTCCAGCGCAGGACGTCGACGAGCCGTGCCGTGCCCCCCGCGATCGCCCCGGGCGAACCGTCATCGGTGGCCAGCCGGGCAACGCCGTCGTGGACCTGAACATCGAGGGCGCCCAGCCGATAGCCGCCGTCACTCATGCCCGCCGCCGCCATCGCATCGGACACCAGCGCGATCTGATCCGGGCCGACGGTATCGAATACCATCGTCACCGTCTCCGGCGCCAAATGCACACCGTCAGCGATCAATTCGACCACCATCTGGCCTCGCCCGGCCGCGGCCAGACAGGCGGCGACCGGCCCGGGGGAGCGGTGATGCAGTGCTGGCATCCCGTTGAACAGGTGCGTGGCGGTAACAGGGCCACCACTGGCCTCGGCGATGCGCGCCGCGGTGGTCGCGGCATCGGCATCGGTGTGCCCGAGGCTGGGCAGCACATCATGTCGGCGCATCGCGGCCAGCAGTTCATCGAAGTGCGCGGTCTCGGGCGCCAGTGTCATCGACCGCACCGTCCCGCGGGCGGCCGCGTAGAGTCGCTCGAACAACGCGGGATCGCCGGGAATGATCGCCGCGGGATCCTGTGCCCCGCAGCGGATCGCATTTATGAACGGGCCCTCGAGATGCACCCCGAGCAATACGCCGTCCTCGACGAGATCGGCCAACATCGCCGCCTGTGCGACCAGTACCTCCGGCCGATCCGACACCAAGCTCCCCATCAACCCGGTGGTGCCGTGCGCCCGATGATGCGCCGCCGCGACCCGAGCGCCGTCCGCATCAGCATTGGGAAACCCGAACCCGGCCCCACCATGACAGTGCAGATCGATCAACCCCGGAAGCACCAGATCATCACTGGATGCTGGAAGTCGATCGGGTGCAGGATGATTCGCCGCATCGCCGACCCAGGTGATCAGCCCGTCCTGGAATTCGACGACGCCGTCGGCGATGTCACCCTCGACCGTCCCGACGAGACGACCCCGCACGATTCTCGTCACCACGAACCTTCCCCATCACCGGAGCCCTGCCCGGCCCCCACACCTGAACGACCCGATACGCCATCCACCACAGCGATCGCGGACCACCACCGGACACCGCATCGCGATCCGACCGACGGCCGGACCGTGTGCACAACAACCTTTTTCACGCCCGCCCGATGATCGCCGCGACCGCCGCCCGCCCCACCTGCGGATTCCGTGCCGCACACGCCGCGTCGGCCGCGTCCTGGCACTGCTGCACATCCACCGCGGCCAACGCCGCCCGTACCGCGGGCAACGCGGGCACCGACATCGACAAACTCGTCACGCCCAGCCCCACCAGCACCGGCGCCAACGTCGGATCCGACGCCGCCTCACCGCACACCCCGACCGATTTACCCGCCGCCGCGCCGGCCGCACCGACCATCGCGATCAGATCGAGCACCGCGGGCTGCCACGGATCGAGCAGCTGTGCGAGCCCGCCCGCCATTCGATCCACCGCGCACGTGTACTGGCTCAGATCGTTGGTTCCGATGCTCACGAAGTCGAGATGCGCGAGCAGATCGGCGGCGCGCAACGCCGCCGCCGGGATCTCGATCATCGCCCCGACTTTGGTCAGCCCGGATTCCCTTGCCAGCGCGGCGAATCCGGCAGCCTCGTCCGCGGTGGCGACCATGGGCGCCATCACCCACAGGTCGGCTCCCGTGGCCTCGCCCGCACGGGCGAGAGCCGTGAGCTGCGTGGCCAGAGTTTCCGGGAACACCGTGCCGATCCGCAGCCCGCGCACACCGAGCGCCGGATTCTCCTCGGTGCCGAGATCGAGAAACGGCAGCGGTTTGTCCGACCCGGCATCGAGTGTCCGCACGACGACTCGTCGACCGGCGAACTGTTCGAGAACCGCTGTGTACGAGGCGGTCTGCTCCGCCAGCGACGGCGCGGACGTCTTCCCGAGATACATGAACTCGGTGCGGAACAGGCCAACCCCCTCACTGTCGATGGACCCGGCCTTCGCCGCGTCGTCGACGGTGCCGATGTTCACCAGCAGCTGCACCGGCGTCCCATCCGCGGTGTGTCCCGGCCCGGTGGCCGCCGCGATCCGCGCCTTGTCCGCCGCTGCCTGTTCCAGTGCTGCCTGCTGATGCTCAGGACTCGGGTCGATCACGACCTCACCGGTGGTGCCGTCGAGCAGCACCGGCACACCGTCGACGAGCCGATCGGTATCCGGACAGTTCACCACCGCCGGCAACGCGAGGGACTTCGCGAGAATCGCGGTGTGGCTGGTCGGCCCACCCTCGGTGGTGAGCAACCCGACCACATCACTGTCACCCAGCATCGCCGTATCGGCAGGTGCGAGATCGCGCGCGACCAGCACGAACGGATATCCCGGCTCCGGAATCCCCGGCATCGGCAGCCCGAGCAGTACCGCCACGGTCCGCCCGCCGATATCGCGCAGATCGGTCGCCCGCTCGGCCATGTACCCGCCGAGCGCTTCCAGCTTCGCGCAGAATCCCTCGAACGCCAGGTGCACCGCGTGCGCCGTCGGCATCCCGGCGGCGAGTTCCTTCTCCGTGGCGGCGACGATGCCCGGATCACGGGCCATCGTCGCCGACATCGAAAGAATCTCCGCCGCAACACCACTCACCCGTGCGGCCCTGGCGGTCATCTCGTCGGACACGCCACCGAGCGCGTCCTTGACCCGGGCGAGCTCGTCGGCGACCGAGCCGCCGACGGGATCGTGCGCCGATGTCTCGAGCTGCGATCCGAACCGCAACCACGGCGCGCACACCACGCCCGGGCTCACTCCGAGTCCACCGATCACCTGTTCCGGCATCAGGCGGCGCCCAGATCCGAGGCGACGAGTTCGGCCAGCTGGTCCAGAACCGCGTCGGCCCCCTCGGCGTGCAGGGTCACCTCGGCCCCGTGTCCCGCGCCCAGCGTCATCACCGCGAGCACGCTGGCCGCGTCGACCGGCTCGCCACCTCCCAACGAGATCCGCACCGGCACCCCCGCGGCCTGCACGGCCTGCGTGAGTTTCGCGGCGGGCCGCGCGTGCAGCCCCACCTCGGATCCGACGATGACGGTGCGGGTGCTCATTGCCTCACTCACCTTCCAGTTTCTTGTCCAGCTTCGTTTCGACTTCGGCGACCGAGGGTGCGTCGGTTCGAGTATCGCCCGTGGCCGTCAGAGCAGTCTCCGCTTCGACCAGGGCCGCGTCGGGCACACCGGCTTCGACATCGGTTTCCGCCTCGCGACCCGGCGTGCGCAGGTTCCACTTCTTGATCACGAAGCTGAAGAGCACGTAGTAGATCACCGCGTAACCCAGCCCGATCGGGATCAGCATCCAGGCATTGGTGGCCTTGCCGAAGTTCAGCAGGTAATCGATCGCACCCGCGGAGAACGTGAATCCGTCGTGGATACCGAGCGCGTTCACCAGCGCCATCGATGTGCCCGTCAAGATCGCGTGCACCACATACAGCGGCCACGCCACGAACATGAAGGAGAACTCCAGCGGCTCGGTGATGCCGGTGACGAACGCGGTCAGGCCGGTGGAGAGCATGATGCCGCCGACCAGCTTCTTCTGCGACGGGCGCGCGTTGCGCCAAATGGCCAGCGCGGCAGCGGGAAGCGCGAACATCATGATCGGGAAGAAGCCCGTCATGAACGTACCCGCGGTCGGATCACCGGCGAAGAAGCGGTTGAGGTCACCGCGCACGAGCTGGCCGGAGGCGTCGGTGTAGTCGCCGACGAGGAACCAGACCGTGGAGTTCAGGATGTGGTGCAGCCCTGTCGGGATGAGCAGGCGGTTGGCCGCGCCGTAGATGCCGCCACCGACGACCGAGTTGTCCGCGACGGTCTCGCCCACCCAGGTGAGCGCGGAGTTGAAGGCCGGGTACAGGAACGCCATGCCGACGCCGACGACGAGGCCGGTGAACGCGGTCAGGATCGGCACCAGCCGCCTGCCGTTGAAGAAGCCGAGGAAGTCGGGCAGCTTCGTGCGATAGAACCGCTGCCACAGTATCGCCGACAGCAGACCCATCACGATGCCGGCGAGGACGCCGTAGTTGATCAGCGCCTGCGCGCCCTTCGGGTCGGTTTTCCCTTCGAGCACGATCGGTGACATCGCTTCGAACACGCCGTTGATCACCATGTAGCCGACCACTGCCGCCAGCGCTGTCGACCCGTCGGCCTTCTTCGCCCAGCCGATCGCGATACCGACGGCGAAGATCAGCGGCAGCCAGGTGAACACGGCCTGCCCGGCTGCCGAGATAACCGAGGCGGTGCTCTCCAGCGCGGAGAAGCGGCCGAGGAGATCGTCCTGGCCGATGCGCAGCAGGATGCCCGCCGCGGGGAGCACCGCGATCGGCAGCATGAGGCTGCGACCGAGGCGCTGCAATCCCGCGAACACCTTCGATTCTTGTTGGGGTGTGTCGGTAACGGCAGTCATGTCGACCTTCTTCGTGCCGGCTTCGCGGCGGTCTCGGCGAGGGAGGACCGGCTTGCCCGCCGATCCGGGTTAACTGTTGTGAACCGGTGTACCTGACGGGTACTGTCCGGTCATAACCAGTTGCCAGTTTGACCAGGTGGAGGTCGGATGTCAACCGCTGAATATGATGTGGCGCACATTCGAGACTCCCATACTGGTACTGGCAACCACCGCCGAAAGGGAGAACAGATGTCCAAAGCGGAAGCGATCGTCCAGGGCTTGGGCGGCGCGGACAATATCGTCGAGATCGAGGCCTGCATCACCCGGTTGCGCACCGAGGTGAAGGACGGTAGCAAGGTCGACGAGGCCGCTCTCAAGGCCGCGGGCGCCCACGGTGTCCTCAAGTCGGGCACGGTCGTGCAGGTCGTCGTCGGCCCCGAAGCCGATACCCTGGCCGACGACATCGAGGACATTCTGTGAGCATCCCGGTCGTCGCGCCGCTGCCCGGCAAGGTCGTGGCCCTTTCCGAGGTCCCCGATCAGGTCTTCGCCGAGCAGATCGTCGGTTCCGGCGTCGCGCTCGACCCCGACCGCACCCGCGGCACCCTGATGGTGACGGCCCCCATCGCAGGCAAGATCCTCAAACTCCACCCCCACGCCTTCGTCATCTTCGGCCACGGCGTCGGCGTCCTGGTCCACCTGGGCATCGACACCGTGAAACTCAAAGGCGAAGGCTTCGAACTGCTCGCCACCGAAGGCGACACCGTAGAAGCCGGCGCCCCCATCGTCACCTTCGACCCGACGAAAACCGCCGCCACCGGCTACTCGGTCATCTGTCCCGTCGTGGTCATGGACTCGGCGAAAGACTCCGTCTACACCGACACCGTCGGCACCACCGTCGAATCCGGCAGCCTCCTGTTCGATTCGCCATAGCCACCCTGACCTGCTGCTGAACCTTTCGGCGAGCCGACCCGTAGTCCGTATCAGCGGGTCGGCGTCGATTCGTATCGCGTCAACAGGAGGATGACCGATGACCGGAGCTGAGCAATCCAGTGAGCAGTTCGCCGAGCGGTTGTTCGGGGCCGCGCTCGGGACTATCGACATTCTGGCGGTGCATCTCGGGGATCGGCTCGGCTGGTATCGGGCGATGGCCGAGGGTGGGCCCGCGGACGCGGGTGAATTGGTCGCGCGGGCGGGTGGAGATCGCCGGTATGCGCAGGAGTGGCTCGAGCAGCAGGCGGCGACCGGGATTCTGACGGTGGCCGCGGACGGGCGGTTCGCCCTGCCCGCCGGCGCTGCCGAGGTGCTCACCGACCCGAGCAGTCTCGATTACCTTGCGCCACTGGCTCGTATGCTGGCCGGTGCCGCCGCCCAGATGCCCGCGCTCGTGCGCGCGTATCGCGACGGCGGCGGCGTCGGTTGGTCCGAGTACGGCGCCGACATGCGCGAATCCCAGTCGGACATGAATCGCCCCTGGTTCGAGCACCGTCTCGCTGCGGGTCTGGCCGGGGTCGCTGATATCCACGCGCTGCTGTCGCGCCCCGATGCCAAGGCGGCCGATATCGGCTCAGGCGGCGGCTGGTCCGCGATCGCCCTTGCCCGCGCCTACCCGGAGCTGGCGGTCGACGGCTACGACATCGACGGGCCCTCGGTGCGGATGGCCACCGAAAACGCCACCGACCTCGGCGATCGCGTCCGTTTCCACCACGCCGACGCCACCACCGACCTCCCCGAATCCACTTACGACGCGCTGTTCGCGTTCGAGTGCCTGCACGACATGCCACACCCGGTCGAGGTACTGACCTCGATGCGCAAAGCCCTGCGTCCAGGTGGCGCGGTGATCATCATGGATGAGGCCGTCGCGCCGGAATTCACCGCACCGGCGGCCGATATCGACCGCTTGATGTACGGGTTCAGCCTGCTGGTCTGCCTGCCCGACGGCATGGCGCATCCCGACTCCGCGGGCACCGGCACCGTCATGCGCACGGCGAAACTGGGGGAGTACGCCGAGAAGGCAGGTTTCACCGCCGTGGAAGTCCTCCCGATCGAGGACTTCGGATTCTGGCGGTTCTACCGGCTCACGGTCTGATCGGCGAGTTGTTCGGTCTCGACCGTCCAGCGCCTGGCGAGATCGTCGAAATAGCGCTGGCTGCTCCACAATCGGTAGTTGCCGATCACGTAGACCCGCCGCCGAGCCCGCGACACTGCCGTATTGAGCACATTCGGATTTGTCGCCGCCCACCGTCGCGACCCACCTGCCGCGGGCGATGTCCCCAAGATCAGCACCACGACCTCGGCCGAATTGCCGTGCATAGCATGGACAGTGCCCACCTGCCGCTGCGCGAACTCCGCACCGAGCACCTCATGCGCGATCTCCTGCGCGCCATGGGCGACGTCGCGGAACGGGCTGACCACACGGATGTCGGCCGCTGCCACCCCGTCCTCGGTCAACCGCGCGAGCAGCGCGGCGAGCGCTTCGCCTTCGCCGGGAATCCAATTACCTTCGGCCCGTGCGGATCTGACATCGATCCACCGATCGTGCCCGGGAAACTCCGGTCGATCCGGCGTGGCGAACACCAGCAGGTCATCGTCATAGGCAATGTGATGTGTGAGCTCGAAAATCGGCCGGTCACTACGCCGATGGACCCGCAGCGGCGTGCCGACCCACACCGGCGCGATCGAATCGGAGGGCATCAGCCAGGTCCCGTACCGCACCCCACGATCAGCAGCCTGGCGTGCCGACGCCTGATCCGGCATCCACTCCGCATCGAGCCCGTACTGCTGTACGAATGCTTCCTGCGCCGAAGTGGGTAGCACACCGACAGGTCCCAGCTGACGATGATCACCGACGATCACCGCCCGCCGAGCCCGCCACAACCCACCGGCCACCGACTGCGGCGCAGCCTGCCCGGCATCGTCGACGAACAACCATCCGAGGGCCTCGGACCCCAGCCCGGCGAACAACCGGGGCAGTGCGGTGAAGGTCGTGGTGATCATCGGCACCGCGAAGAACAGTGTCTGCCATGCCGCCGCAATGGTTTCCGGCTTCGGCTCCACCGCGAGCTCACCACGGATCAACGCGATGGCGACGATGAGATTGTCGCGAATCCGCGGGGCCGCGTTGAGCAGAAACGCGCGATGCAACTTCAACGCCGACAGGAACAGCTCACGCCGCGCGCTCGCGTACTGCTCGTCCGCCCACGGATTGCACAGCTGGAACTGCTCGTCGTCACCCGCCACATCACCGAACGGGATGGTGCGCGACCAGTTCTCGCGCCCCCGCTCGATAACGTCGAGCGCCGTCGCCCGCCGCTCCGTCAACTCGACGTGTTCGCGAATCAGCGTGCGGCCGTTCTCGGCGGCCTGCGCCCACTGCTCCCGCGTGTACTCGACCTCGGTCTGGCGCCGCCGCATGTCCGCCTCGGCGATATGTCGTTCGCGCAGCAATTCGTTGCTGCGCGCGCTCCACCGCCGTCCCGCCCGGAATCCCGTCGAGAGCGATGCCACGAACCCCGGCTTCTGC
Organism: Nocardia sp. NPDC058114; assembly: GCF_042884695.1. Lineage (NCBI taxonomy): Bacteria > Bacillati > Actinomycetota > Actinomycetes > Mycobacteriales > Nocardiaceae > Nocardia > Nocardia sp. NPDC058114. Next base: position 39,736 of record NZ_JBHVTK010000021.1, read on the forward strand.
CCGCCGTGCTCGCTGAGGAACTTGCCCGCCCGGTGGTGCGCGGCCTGCGCGGCCCGCAGATGCTCGGTGGCCAGCTGATGACGTTCGCGCCAGTGCGCGTGCGCGTCATCGGCGTTGGCGATCTCGGCCGCCGTCGACTGCAATCCCGCGTTCATGGTCGGCAGCTCGGCGACCGCGTCGGCGACGTTCTGGCGCGCCTGCGCGAGTCTGCGCACCTCGGCGCGGCGAGTGGTGAAATCCCGCACCGCGGTCGGCCAATCGGGAATCGAATCCGGGTCGGCCTCGGCCTGCTTGAGGATGTCGAGCATCCCGCCGTTCGGTGTCCCGGTCTTCCGTTCGGTGGCGAACCGATCCCCGAACCAGAACTGTTCGGCGAACGTTCGTCGCGTCCCGCCCAGTGCCGCGGCGACCAGTCCCCACGCCGGTGCGCCGCCGACGAGTTCGGCCAGGTCGGTGAAGTGATTGAGCTCGCCATCGATCGCGTCGCGATGCTGGATCTCGGCGACCACATCGGCCGCGGTGGCATCGCTGCCGGTCGCCAGTACCACTTCGAACCCGGTCACACAGTTCGCCAATCGGTGCGCGCCCACCGTGTAGTTCTTCGCCACCTGCACCTGCTCGGTGATCCCGGCGAACACCGCCATCGGATCGTCGAACGCCGCCAGCTGCGCGGCCCGCTCGACCAGAATCCCGGCCAGCAGGTCTCGCAGCATCGTCGTCGTCCCGGTGCCCGGCGCACCGTGCACCGCGAAAATGCCCGCATCGTCGCGCAATTCGGACAGCGCGCGATCGACCGCGAACTGCTGTCCGGAAACCAGCGGATCGCCCGGCCAGCGTCCGTCCGGAATGAGATGAGGGAGCAGGCCCTCGACGACAGCGTCCTGGCGTCGCCGGACATCGATCCGGTCATCGAGCGGCAGCGACTCCGCCGCCGAGAGGTAGTCACGCAGCGCCGCACCGATGTCGCCGCGCTCCACCGCTTTCGCGAGCTCGGCGAGGTCCGTGCCGAGCCCGCTGTTCAGGCGATCCTCGGCAGCGTCACTGTCGGCGTCGCGCGCCGCGACCTGGATGCACGCCACCCGCACACCGCCGGCCCGCAATTCCGATCGAATGCCCAGCGCGGCACACAGTTCACCGGTGAAGATCTGCAGGTCGCGGCCGGTCAATCGGGGGACATCGACGACGTCGTCGTCAGGCAGGACGGCGAACCGTTCGGCGAAGGCCAACGCAGACATCCCGGCGAGACCGGGCGAGATGACGCCATCCGCTCCCGCCGCGAGCACCGAAGCCGCTACCCCGCGGCCTGCCACGTCCAGCGCACGCCACCGCGGTGCCGGACCCATCTGTTCGGCATCGGGGTGAGTTTCTCGCGTCAGCGTGTCGAGCGCGGCGGTGAACGCCGCCGAGTCGTGGTCGAATCCGTCGGCCCAGCCGACGTCGCCGGGCCCTGGTGCGCGCAGCCGGTTCACGGCCCACGCCAGCCCCGACAACGTCGCCGAGCCTTCGACAACCACTCCGCCGTCGGTCAACGTCACCGCGAAAGCCGCTGTGGTCCCGGCCCGTCGGGCGTCGGCCTCCAGCTGGTCCTCGCCGAATGTCCGCACCAGCGCTTCCCGCGCGCGCCCCACCTCGAACAGTCCGCCGTACACGACGAACTGCCACACCCGCCCGGTTTTCAACGCGGGCAGCGCGGCGAGGTTTTCCCATGGCGCGCGGTCATCGGGCGCGAGATCGACCACCAGTCCGCCGGTCTCGACGTCGGGAACAAGCTGCGGGCCGAACAACTCCACCGTTTGCCAGAAACGCACGAGCCGCGCGGCGTGCTCGGAACCGCCCACGATGCACCCCAATCCGGTCGGCGATCATTGCAGACAACCCCGATCACGGTACGCGATCCGGATCCCTCGAGCACGCCACCCCGGCGGTCGCGCCTGCCGTGGCGAGAACATCGGTGCTGGTCCTGCCGCCGCGGCGAGCACCTCGCCGCCCACAACCGCCCCGGAAAACCCTTTGACCCATCAACCTTGTGCCGCGCACGCTGAGACCATGGACGACTTGGCCCACGCCGCAGACCGATTCGTGCTCGGTGCGCTCCACGGTGCGGACCTGTCGATGGCCGCCGCCGAGGCACTCGCGCGTGGACTCGACAGTCCAGCATTGGTAGAGCTCGCCTGTCTGCCCCGGACGGACTGCGGTGCCGCTCCTGAACTGTTCCGCACCGCGATGGCCGAGCTCGGGCTCGTGCACGACTGGAGGGCGCGAGAAGTCGACGTCAGGGTCGGGCTGGCACGAGCTCACGCGACAGCCCTGCTCGCTGCTGATGCCGCGCCGGCCTTCCTCCATCTGGTCACAGCGCCTCCCGTGCCTCGGTCGGCGCGGCCCGCGAGATTGCGGGAGTTCGTCGCTTCTCTGCGCTCCCGGCGCGCTGTCAGCGCAGAAGCATCTCCGCCACGGCTTTCGGCGCTGCCAGCCATTCACGAACGTTGTTGCGTGCCTCGGTGACCTGCCTGCACTCGCAATAGGCCACCACCCCGTCGGCCTCGATACCCGCGGCCCGGCACAGCGCGACCGCGCGGGGGAGATGTTGGTACTGGCTCACGATGATCGCCCGGTCGATGCCGAACAGCGACTTCGCTCGCTCGCAGGTCTCCCGCGTGGAAAGGCCGGCACGATCGGATCGGACGATGGCCGGGTCGATGCCGTGGTCGAGGAGATAGCGCGTCATCGACGCGATCTCGTCGCCCGACGAGCCGCCGGCATCCCCGGACAACAGAATCGCCTCGGCCTTGCCCGCTTCGACCAACTCGATCGCCACATCGAGACGTCCCTGTAGATAGGCCATCGGAGTTCCATCCGTCCCGACTTTGGCACCCGGGACGATCACGACAGGTGCGCTGGGCGCGGCCGCGACATCACTTCTATGACCGGACGACAAACTCCACATAGCGATGTTCGCCCCAGCTGTCACCAACGCGAGGCCACCCGCCACGACAAGTCCGGCTCTCGCCATGCGACGCAACCGCCGACGCTTCCCGCTATGTTCCTCCGCCATGCGCACTTTCATACATGAACACTGCGAAAATATCCCCTGACTAGGGGATTTGACATTGCAATTCGCGACACGTAACTTTATTCGAGTCAGAGCGACACGGACACCGACTCAGCCGCCCAGCGGCCGAGACACGAGGTAGGACGATGAGCGCCTGACTGGCTGCGTGTTCAGAGGGACTCGGTACGGATTTGCTTCCGGCCGGTTGTCTGAGCTAAGTTTGAACCCTTGCCTCACCGAAACCCCTCCGAGAAGTTGTGGGTAGAAGTGTGT
>NZ_JBHVTK010000022.1:0-19323 GCF_042884695.1 Nocardia sp. NPDC058114
CCATCTAACCCCATCTTATCCGACAACCCCCCCCCCGCCACCGCGCACCGGGACGCCGCCTTACCTGCGGGCCGGGGGGCCCCCCGGGGGCCCCCCCCGACCGATCAGACCGGCTTCGGCGGCAACGCGGGCGGCGTCGAATTCAGCGGATACCCGCCGTGCGGCGGGATCATGCCGGGATGCGGCGCACTCGGACGCCAGAACATCGGGCCCGGCCTGCTGCGATCGCGCAGCGCCCACATCCGCCAGGTGAGCACCGGGTGGCTGGCCATCGCGTTGACCAGCCAGATGAAACCACCCCGGTCGAGCGCGGCACGGTCGGCCATCTCGTCGACACCGACATCGGTGTTGAGGTACTTGCCCGCGGCGAGCGTCGCCATCGCGGTGGACGCGCCGTGCGGCCGGAAACAGAAGCCGTGATTGTCGGCGGTGTACTCCTGGGCACGGATCAGCGACGACCCGAGTATCGGCAGCCACGGTGCGACGAACATGCCCAGCTGGCGCCAATAGGAGACGTGACCAGCGGCGATATGGCCGACTTCATGCCCGATGATGAACGCGAGTCCGTCGGGCTCACGCGCCGCGCCGCCGATTTCGAACAGGTCGCTGTAGACCACGACAAACCGGCGGAACCCGTGGCCCGCGGCGAACGCGTTGATCTGGCCGTTGCCCAGGATGACGTAGGCGTCCGGCGCCTTGTACATCCCGAATCGCGCCGCCGCCTCCTGCACCATCCGGTACCCCTCGGGGAACTGGGTGGGCGACATCTTCACCCCGTTCACGCGCTGGGTCGCGAGATTCAGACCACGACCAGCCCACAGCAGCACCGGCGCGAACAACAGCAGCAGCACATACGGACTGGTGACGATCGAACTGGTCTGCTCCACACCGTGCTCGTCGACGATGGGATCGGCGAACAGCTCGACCGTCATGAGCGCGAGCGCGAGCAGGTACGCGACCGCGGTGATCATGATGACGACGATCAGCAGCGGGATCTCCCACGGATGCCGGGCGGGACGATCCCACGGCATGAGTCCGCGCGGTCGGTGCTGCGGCGGTGCGGGCGGACCGCTCGGCGGGTAGTAGCCAGGGGCGTACTGGCCGGGCGCGACCGGCGGATACGGGCCGGCCTGCGGCTGAGGTGGGCTGTCCTGCGCGGGAAATCCGCCCGTCCGCGGATCGGGCTGGGCCCACGGCGAGGGCGGCGCTGTGTCCTTGTCCAGTGACGGTGTTCGGTCGGGCTGGTGTCCGGTGTGCTCCGGCGGGGAACCTGCCGAATGCGGGGAATGCGGTTCGTGCGGGTGCATGAAACGACTCTAAGCGGGCCTGCGACAATCGCAGCCATGCGCGTTTACCTGGGTGCCGACCATGCCGGTTTCGAACTGAAGAATCACGTCAAGGCTCATCTGCAGGAGGCCGGAGTGGAGGTCGTCGACTGCGGCGCCCTCGAATACGACGCTCTCGACGACTACCCCGCCTTCTGCATCGAGGCGGCCCGACGCACCGTCGCCGATCCGGGCTCGCTCGGCCTGGTCTTCGGTGGCAGCGGCAACGGCGAGCAGATCGCCGCCAACAAGGTCGCCGGCGCTCGCTGCGCCCTGGCCTGGAGCGTCGAAACCGCGGTGCTGGCCCGCGAACACAACAACGCCAACCTGATCGGCATCGGCGGCCGCATGCACTCCACCGCCGATGCGCTGGCCATCGTCGACGCGTTCCTCGCGGCCGCGTGGTCGGACGAGGCGCGTCACCAGCGTCGCATCGACATTCTCGCCGACTACGAGAAGACCGGCATCGCCCCCGAAATCCCCGCGTACTGACGTAGTGCCGGAAGGACATACCCTCCACCGGATCGCCGACCTGCATCAGCAGCGGTTCTCCGGTGGGGTGGTGCGGGTTTCGAGTCCGCAGGGGCGGTTCGCCGAAGGGGCCGCGCTGGTGGACGGGCAGGTGCTGGAGCGGGCCGAGGCCTATGGGAAGCATCTGCTGCATCACTATGCGTCCGGATCGACGGTGCATGTGCATCTCGGGCTGTACGGCACTTTCAGCGAGGCCGAGTTGCCGATGACGGCGCCGGTCGGGCAGGTGCGTATGCGAATGCTGGGGGCCGCAACGGATTTCGGCACCGATCTGCGCGGGCCCACGGCCTGTGAAGTGCTGATGCCGCCCGAGGTGGACGCGCTCACCGCACGCCTCGGCGCCGATCCGTTGCGCGCCGACGCCGACCACGAACGAGCGGGCGCGCGAATCCGGCGCTCCCGCAGGGCGATCGGCGCACTGCTGATGGACCAAGCCCTGATCGCCGGTGTCGGCAACGTCTACCGCGCGGAAGTCCTTTTCCGCCACGGCATCTCGCCCTTCCGCCCCGGCACCTCGATCACCCCTACCGAATGGGACGCGCTCTGGGCCGACCTGGTCGACCTCATGCCGATCGGCGTCACCACCGGCCGCATGCACGTGGTTCGCCCCGAACACGACACCGGCGCACCGTCTTACACCAAAGACCGCCCCCGCACCTACGTCTACCGCCGCCAGGGCGAACCCTGCCGAGTCTGCGCCACCCCCATCGCGCACAAGGTCATGGAAGCCCGAAACCTCTTCTGGTGCCCCACCTGCCAGCCCCGCTGACAACCGCCGTGTGATTCCCGCCGGTGTGCGAGCATGATCGGATGACGCAACCCGGGCCGGAATATCATGGCGCCGATGGTGATCCGCGCTACCCGTCACCGCGCAAGTTACGCAACGTAGCGGCCAACCTCGCCGACATCGTGCTTCCCTACGGTGTGGTCGTGGTCGCGTTCGTCGCTGTTGTGCTGCTCGTCGGTCACGACTGGATGCTCGACATGGATGACCAGGCCCCGGTGATGTTCGGGTCCATGATCTTCCTGGTGATCCTGCTGGTGACCAACGCCACGGTGCTGCCGAGTGTCTTCGGCGCGACCGTCGGTCAACTTCTGATGGGCCTGAGGTGGATCCGCGGTACGGATGGCGTCAGTCCGAGCGCACGTGACATGTGGCGAGCATTCCGGCAGCACCGCATCGTTTTTCGGCTCGGCGGCGTCGCTCAGTGCGCGCCACTGATCGTCGTGGTGCGCAGATGCGACACCACCGAGGACCGGTCTGCCGTAGCGGTCGACACCCCCGGCCAGGCTGCGGTCACCTATCTCGAACACTGAGCGCACGGTCACGATGCGGGCCATCAACGCGCCGTAACCAGCCGGTGCCCCCGATGCCGAGCACGGACTCCCGCGATGTCACGACTCGATCCGGTCGAAATCGGCTGAGCCGGAACGCGAAGTGCAGGCTTCGCGATCCGACTCAGCCGGCGACCGCCGTTCCCAGTTCGGGGTCGCCCGATTCAGCGAGCGCGAAACGCCGCCCGCCCGCCGATTTCGCCGAGTACATCGCGCGGTCGGCGCGACGCAGCAGGTCGGTGAAATCGCACGTCTTTCCCGGTGGACAGAACGCGGTGCCCACGCTGGCCGAAACCGGCACGGGGCCCGCGCTCGACCACACCGGGTCGCGCAGTGCGGCGACCACGAGGTGCGCCAACTCGCCGAGGGTGTCGCGGCGGGGGTTGGCCGCCACCACGAACTCGTCGCCGCCGTATCGGCAGATCACCGTGTCGGGCGGGCACACCTCACGCAAGCGGTTGGCCAGTTCGACCAGTACCTCGTCGCCGATCGCGTGTCCGTAGCCGTCGTTGATCTGTTTGAAGCGATCCAGGTCCACCACCAGCACACCGACACCGCGGCTCGGGTCGGCGGCGAACGCGCGCACCCGTTCTTGCAGCAGCGTGCGGTTCGCGAGATCGGTGAGGGCGTCGTGGGTCGCCTCGTGGCGCAAGCGGTGCTGCAGCGCGGCGATCTCCTGTACGCGCAGTGACACTTTCGCCGAGATGTTCTGTTCCTGTTGCGCCAGAGCGCGTTCCTGCAGAGCCTGTGCGTAGCTGTCGATGGCCTGGCTGGCCACCAGCGGCCAGCGGGTCGCCACCAGCGAACCCGGAACCCCCGAGGGGAAGCCGAGCAGCCAGCGACTGGCGTGGGCCAGCATCCTGGTGCGTTCGAACGGCGCCTCGGCCAACCGCGCGCCGAGCTTGCGCGCCTGTGGAACCGGGAACGGTTCGGTCCGAGCCAGGTGCAGCAGCCGCTCGACGATGTCGACGAGCACCGGCTCCAACTGGTGCGGCGCCGTGGAAGAGCCCGGTTCGGCGCAGACCGCGCGGGCCCAGGCGCGGGCCATCGCGGCGACCGGTGGCTCGATGTGGACAGTCATCGACATCACCGGCGGTAGGTGGCGACGAACTTGCCACCTCGATCATTCGCACTGCTACGCGGTTGGGTCCACCGAGTTCGGCACACGCTCACCGCCCCCTTTCCAGATACCCCCGTCCGGCAAAAAGGATCCTAGCAAGCCACCCGAGACCGAAAAGTCACGTTCTGCAACGCGTTCTCTGGTCTCTCGCGAATGGCGATCGGGTATGACATCGCTGCAGCGTCTCCGGCGTTACATATTTCCCGAAAAGAAATTTCGTGAGCCGAAACATACAGCGTGATGCCCTCCGCTGGGCGGTGGACGTTGCGTCGCCATGGGTCCCTCCTGGCACGGGGTGCGAGTCGTGACGATGTGGCAGTAGTCGTCACGCGCATTCTCATGGTGGCCTACTCGCCGCCCACGTGCCGGGTTTTTAAGGAAAATTCTCCTATTTAATCCCCCGGTGGAGCAGGCGCCGGCCCCCATGGGCGCATCAACCATCGTCGCCGGGAGGGGGTTTCGGGGATAGGGTCATTAGGCCCTAATCGGGCATGGCGAGGGTTGGTCGCGCGAGGAGTGGGGTACACCGGCGGCCGACACGCATCAATCGGGCAGGCAGGGGCCGGATTGGCATTTTTCGCGCGGGGTTCGGTACAGTCGTGGCGCACACGACATCGTGGCGATCCCATCGATGTCGTATGCCTGCGGGTGTAGTTCAATGGTAGAACCTCAGCCTTCCAAGCTGATGGTGCGGGTTCGATTCCCGTCACCCGCTCAAACATGTATTGCCTCCACGGTGCTCTCGCCGGTGAGGTATCGGGGTGTAGCGCAGCTTGGTAGCGCATCCGCTTTGGGAGCGGAGGGTCGCAGGTTCAAATCCTGTCACCCCGACCATCACCATTCGCCCAGCTCAGGCTTGTAGGAGACGGATGCCCACGCAACGCAAGGTCGCGATCGTCACCGGAGCCGCCCGTGGCATCGGCGCCGCAGTGGCCACGAAGCTCGCCGCCGACGGATACGCCGTCGCCGTCCTCGATCTCGACGAAGCCGCCTGCGCGGGCACCGTCGCCGCCATCGAGGCCGCCGGGGGCGCCGCCCTCGCGGTGGGTGCCGACGTGGCCGACGAAGCGGCCGTCGCCGCCGCGGTGGAGCGGATCGCCACCGAGCTCGGCGCGCCGACCGTGCTGGTCAACAACGCGGGCGTGCTGCGCGACAACCTGCTGTTCAAGATGTCGGTCGACGACTGGGACACCGTCATGAACGTGCACCTGCGCGGTGCCTTCCTGATGACCCGCGCCGTGCAGAAGTACATGGTCGAGGCCAAGTTCGGTCGCATCGTCAACCTGTCGAGCACCTCGGCACTCGGCAACCGCGGCCAGGCCAACTACGCCGCGGCCAAGGCGGGCATGCAGGGGTTCACCAAGACCCTCGCCTTCGAACTCGGCAAATTCGGCGTCACCGCCAACGCGATCGCGCCCGGCTTCATCGAAACCGAGATGACCGCGGCCACCGCCGCCCGGGTCGGCGCGGACTTCGAGGCCTTCAAGGCCGCTGCGGCCGCGCAGATCCCGGTGAACCGGGTCGGCACGCCCGAAGACATCGCCAACACCGCCGCGTTCTTCGTGAGCGAGGGCGCCGGCTTCGTCTCGGGCCAGGTCATCTACGTGGCCGGTGGCCCGAAAGACTGAACGTCGGTCAGGCGCAGCCGAACCGGAAGTCCGCCCGCGCCTCCGTACCCGCGGCCACGGTGACCCGCACCGGCTCGGTGACGGCCAACCCGCAGCCGCCGGGCACCGTCACCACCTTCGCCTCGTAACACCCCGCGGGCAGCGCCACCGTGGCGCGCCCGTCGGCCCCGCTGACCAGCGTCGCGACCACCTGTTTCGCCTCGCACGGCGTCACCTCGATATCGGCCCGGTTCACCGGAACCGGCTCCCGTCCGGTGAACGTCCACGCCGTCAGCGTCCCCGTCCCCAGCGGTGCTGGATCGGCGCTCGCGACACCGCTGACCATGAGCGGAGCGAATACGGACAGAGCGAGAAATGTACGGCGCATGAACCTCTCCTCGTCGATGAGTCGGGTCGTCCGCTGCTGATGGTAGGCCCATCGGGTTGGAAATCCGCACGTCACACCCGGGTTCGACGTTGACGATTCGGCGACGGGTCCCGGCGCCCGGCGCTGCGGTGTCGCGTCGACAGGCTCAGTCGGGCACGGGCGTGATGCCCGCGCGTTCACTCCAGACCTGCTCGGCGGGGACGGAGATCGTGGTCATCTCGGGGTAGCGCAGGGCGGAGAGGGTGCCGCCGAAGACGGCGCCGGTGTCCAGGCAGAGGGTGTTGTTGACCCAGGTCAAGGTGTGGACCGGTGTGTGGCCGTAGAGGACCGTGGGGGCGCCCCGATAGTCCTTGGCCCAGTCGTAGCGGACGGGATAGCCGTGTTCGTCGAGCTCACCGGTGGGGGCGCCGTAGAGGGCGAAGGAGCGGGCTCGGCCCGACGTGCTGCCGTGCAGGCTCTCGGGCAGACCCGCGTGGGCCACGACCAGCGCGCCGCCGTCGAGGAGGTAGTGGCTCGGCAGGGTGCCGAGGAAAGCGTGTGCGGCCGTACGGAATTCGAGGTCTTCGTCGGCCAGTTGGGACAGCGACTGTTCGAGGCCGTGCGCGATGCGGACATTGCGGCCGTCGAGGGCGCGCATCAGCTTGTGATCGTGGTTGCCGGTGACGCACAGGGCGGTTCTCGCGGCCACCATCCCCATCACCAGACGCAGCACCCCGGGTGTGTCGGGGCCCCGGTCGACGAGGTCGCCGACGAAGACCACGGTGCGCTCGCCGGGGTGGGCGGCGCCGATCGGTCGGCCGCGGTCGTCACGGTCCAGGACGTAGCCGAGTTCGCCGAGCAGGGTCTCCAATTCGGAGCGGCAGCCGTGGACGTCGCCGATCACGTCGAACGGTCCGGTCAGATCGCGGCGATCGCGGGGGAGGAGCTCGGTGCGGCGGGATTCGGTCATATCCCTTCCATCGTCGTGCAGGGCGGGCCCGCGCCGCAACCGTGTTACCGCGCGGTGGGAATCGCCGAGTCGGGCCAGACCCAATCGGCCACGACCGGGATATCGGCGCCCTGTTCGCGGGTCCAGCGGCGCGCGATCAACCGGGCGTCGACGATCTCCTGGCGCAGACCCGCCGCCCGCTCGCGCAGCCCCGGAACACGGTCGATCACGTCGAGCACCAGATGGAAGCGGTCCAGATCGTTGAGCATCACCATGTCGAAGGGCGTGGTGGTGGTGCCCTTCTCCTTGTAACCGCGCACGTGCAGGTTGGCGTGGTTGGTGCGGCTGTAGGTGAGCCGGTGCACCAGCCACGGGTAGCCGTGGAAGGCGAAGATCACCGGGCGGTCGGTGGTGAACAGGGCATCGAACTCGGCGTCGGGCAGGCCGTGCGGGTGCTCGTCCGCGGGCAGCATGCGCATCAGGTCGACGACATTGACGAACCGAATCCGCAGGTCCGGCAGCCGATCTCGGAGGATCGCCACCGCGGCCAGAGTTTCCAGGGTCGGCACATCGCCCGCGCATCCGAGCACGACATCGGGCGTGGTGCCGGGGTCGTCGTTGTGACACGCCCACTCCCAGATTCCGAGGCCGCGAGTGCAGTGCAGCCCCGCCTCCTCGGCCGAAAGCCAGTCCGGCCCCGGCTGTTTGCCCGCCACGACCACGTTCGCGTAGTGCAGCGATCGCAGGCAGTGGTCGTAGGTCGACAGCAGGGTATTGGCATCCGGCGGCAGATACACGCGCACGATATCGGGGCTCTTGTTCGCCACTACGTCGAGGAAACCGGGATCCTGATGGGTGAACCCGTTGTGGTCCTGACGCCACACATGCGAGGTGAGCAGGTAGTTCAGGCTGGGGATCTTGCGCCGCCACGGCACCGCCGAGCTGGCATCGAGCCATTTGGCGTGCTGATTGAACATGGCGTCGACGATGTGGATGAACGCTTCGTAGCAGGTGAAGACGCCGTGGCGGCCGGTCAGCAGATAGCCCTCCAGCAGGCCCTCGCACATGTGCTCCGACAGCACTTCGACCGCGCGCCCGACCGTCGACAGATCCACGTCCCAGCGCCCGACTTCCTCCTGCCAGTCGCGTCCGGTCACCTCGAGAATGTCCTGCAACCGATTGCTGACCAGTTCGTCGGGGGCGAAGGTGAGGAAGTTGTGCGGATTGCGGGCGGTGACATCGCGCAGCCAGCCGCCGAGGACCCTGGTGGCCTCGTGCTCACCCGCACCTGGCGACACGACGTCCACGCAGTAGTCGCGCCAGTCGGGTAGGTCGAGATCGCGAATCAGCAAGCCGCCGTTGGCAACCGGGTTCAGGCTCATCGGATTCGCGGGCACCTGCTGGAGCAGGGCCGGTACCGGCGACCCGTCCCGGCCGAACAGTTCCTCCGGCCGATACGACCGCAACCACAGCTCCAGCACCCGCCGGTGCTCGGAGTCGGTGCGCGCGTTCGGCAGCGGCACCTGATGGGCGCGGAACGTGCCCTCCACCCGTTGGCCGTCGACCACCGGGGGACAGGTCCAGCCCTTCGGCGTGTGCATCACGATCATCGGCCAGCGCGGACGTTTCGTGTCCCCGTCCTCGCGGGCCGCCCGCTGGAACTGCGCGATCCGGTCCACGCAGGTGTTCATCGCGGCGGCCATCGCCTGGTGGACCGGTGCGGGGTCGTTGCCGGAGACGATCAGCGGTTCGTAGCCGTAGCCACGGAGCAGCTCGATCAGTTCTTCCTCGGGAACGCGGGCGAGGATCGTCGGATTGGCGATCTTGTACTCGTTGAGCGCGAGGATCGGCACCACCGCGCCATCGCGCCCCGCGTTGAGGAATTTGTTCGCGTGCCAGCTGCCCGCCAGCGGACCGGTCTCGGCTTCGCCGTCACCGACGACACAGAACACGACGAGATCGGGGTTGTCCAGGGCGGCGCCGTAGGCGTGCAGCAGCGAGTAGCCGAGCTCACCGCCCTCGTGGAAGGACCCCGGCGTCTCCGGCGCGCAGTGGCTCGGCACACCGCCGGGGAAGGAGAACCGATGGAAGAATCGGCGCATGCCGTCGACGTCGCGAGGGATGTCCGGCTCGAGCTGGGCGTAGGCGTCTTCCAGCCACGCGCAGGCGTTGGGGCCGGGGCCGCCGTGACCGGGGCCCGCGACATAGACCGCGTTCAGGCCGCGGTCCCGGATCACCCGATTGGCGTGGGCCCACACCAGATTCAGGCCGGGCACGGTGCCGAAGTGGCCGAGCAGGCGCGGCTTGATGTCGTCGGGGACCAGCGGGGTGCGTAGCAGCGGATTGCTCATCAGATAGATCTGGCCGACCGCGAGATAATTCGACGCCCGCCACCACGCGTCGACGGCGACGAGTTCCTCGCGCGAGAGCGGACCGGGCGCGTCGGTGAGGACGTAGGGCTTCGGGGCGATGGTCTCGCCCTGACCGTCTCCCACATTGTCCGCCGCGGTGTCGCCCACGGTGGTTTCGGTCATCGCGGACTCCTCGAACTCGATGAGGTCACGGCGCCGTCCGCGCCGCGGGGGCCTGCACGGGCGCCGATCGAGGACCGGCGACACCGGTGGAGAAACGCACCGCCGAGCCTACCGTCGTGCCGGTTCCCGACGCCGCAACGGCGGTCGATTACTCTGCGGGCCATGCATTCTCTCGGCAGGATCATCGGAATCGGACTCGTCGCGGCCGCCGCGATCACGACAGCGGCCTGCGGCTCCGACACGGATTCGAGCAGCGCGCCGAGCTCGAGCGCGGCCGGCGGGAGCTCCGCGAGCACAGGTCGCGAATGCACCGCCGACGACGTGAAAGTCAGCGGCGGTTACGGCGAGGCGCCCAAGATCACCATCCCCGACAGCTGTGACCCGCCCAAGACTCTGATCACCAAGGACCTGGTGGTGGGCACCGGGCCGGGCGCGGTGGCCGGCCAGCCGCTGACGATGAACTACGAGCTGGTCACCTGGTCGGACAAGCAGGTACTCGACAGCTCCTTCCAGCGTGGTAAGCCGTTCGGGCTCACCCTCGGCGCGGGCCAGGTCATCCAGGGCTGGGACGAGGGGCTGATCGGCGTGCAGCAGGGCACGCGCAGGCTGCTGATCGTGCCGCCGAACCTCGGCTACGGCGAGGGCGGCAACGGTGTGCCGCCGAACGAGACATTGGTCTTCGTGACCGACGCCGTGCAGGTCGGCCGCTAGCGGCACCCTCAACCAAACACCGATTGCGCGACCGCGCAGGCGGTCAACTACCCTGGTCGGGATGCGCATTGTGCGCCGCACCTGGCTTAGCCGTGCCTGACTATGGCGCGTCGCCCCCTGTGGGGACACCACCATGAACTACGAACCAAGGAGTATGTCCGTGAAGAGCACCGTCGAGCAGCTGAGCCCGACCCGGGTCCGGATCAACGTCGAGGTGCCCTTCGAGGAGCTGAAGCCCGACTTCGACAAGGCCTACAAGGCGCTGGCGCAGCAGGTCAAGATCCCCGGCTTCCGTCCCGGCAAGGCTCCGGCCAAGCTGATCGAGACCCGTGTCGGCCGTGGCGCCGTGCTCGAGCAGGTCGTCAACGACGCACTGCCGAACAAGTACGCCGAGGCCATCCAGACCTCGGAGGTCAAGGTCATCGGCCAGCCCGAGATCGAGATCACCAAGATCGAAGACGGCGAAGAGTTGGCGTTCACCGCCGAGGTCGACGTGCGCCCCGAGATCGCCCTGCCCGACTACTCGGGCATCGAGGTGACCGTCGATTCCTTCACCATCGGTGACGACGACATCGAGGAGCAGCTCACCTCGCTGCGTCAGCGCTTCGGCACCCTCACCGGTGTCGAGCGTGCCGTGGCCGATGGCGACTTCGTGTCGATCGACCTGTCGGCCACCGTCGACGGTGAGGACGTCCCCGAGGCGGCCACCACCGGGCTGTCGCACGAGGTCGGTTCGGGTCAGCTGATCGAGGGCCTCGACGAGGCCGTCATCGGCCTGAAGGCCGGCGAGTCCGCCGAGTTCACCTCCACCCTGGTGGCGGGCGACCACGCGGGCAAGGAAGCCGTGATCACCGTGACCGTGCAGTCGGTCAAGGAGCGCGAGCTGCCCGAGGCCGACGACGAGTTCGCCCAGCTGGCCAGCGAGTTCGACACCATCGACGAGCTCAAGGAAGACCTGAAGGGCCGCGTCGAGCGCGTCAAGAAGGTCGAGCAGGCCGGTTCCATCCGTGACAAGGTGCTCGACACCCTGCTCGAGACCGTCGAGGTCCCGCTGCCCGAGGCCGTCGTCAAGGCCGAGGTCGACGCCGTGGTCCACGACGCCGTCCACGGTTTCGACCACGACGAGGCCAAGCTGGCCGAGGCGCTCGAGGCGCAGGGCTCCTCCCGCGAGGAGTTCGACAAGGACACCCAGGAAGCCGCCGAGAAGTCGGTGAAGACCCAGCTGCTGCTCGATGCCATCGCCGAGGCCGAGAACACGCAGGTCGGCCAGCAGGAGCTGACCGAGCGAATCCTGTTCCAGGCACAGCGTTACGGCATGTCGCCGGAGCAGTTCATCCAGCAGGTGCAGCAGGCGGGCCAGCTGGGCGCGGTCTTCGCCGACGTGCGACGCGGCAAGGCGCTGGCCGGAGTTGTCGGTCAGGTGAAGGTCACCGACTCCGAGGGCAATGTGGTCGACACCACCGAAATGTTCGGTGACCCTGCGGAATCCGCTGACATCGAGCTGGACGAAGCCGCTGCCGAGTAGGTTTCGGCGGCGTGATTTGATTGCGCTGTGAGCGAAGAAGGGCGGTGCCGGGAGTTCGGCGCCGCCCTCCTTCGTTAGTGTTTGTGACGACGAACCGTATTCGTATGGCCGTAGCAATCGGTGAGAAGAGAAGGCAGGTATCCGTGACGATCAACCAGGCAGGGGTCATGACAGCCGCTACCGCTGGACTCAACCTCAGTGATTCCGTATACGAACGGCTGCTTCGCGAGCGCATCATCTTCCTGGGCACCCAGGTCGACGATGAGATCGCGAACAAGATCTGCGCGCAGATCCTGCTGCTCTCGGCCGAGGACGCGACGAAGGACATCGCGCTCTACATCAACTCGCCCGGTGGCTCGGTCACTGCGGGCATGGCCATCTACGACACGATGCAGTTCGCCGAGTGCGACATCAAGACCGTCGCGATGGGTCTGGCCGCATCGATGGGACAGTTCCTGCTCACCGCGGGCACCAAGGGCAAGCGTTTCGCGCTGCCGCACACCCGGATCATGATGCACCAGCCGTCGGCGGGCATCGGTGGTTCGGCGGCCGATATCGCGATCATGGCCGAGCAGTTCGCCCACACCAAGCGTGAGCTCAACGAACTGCAGTCGCTGCACACCGGCAAGTCGGTGGAGCAGGTGACCGAGGACGCGGACCGCGACCGCTGGTTCACGGCGAAGGAAGCCCTGGAATACGGCTTCATCGACCACGTGGTCACGCACGCGAACCAGGCGAAGTAACCGCCGCCGTCCCCCCTCACTCGAGACAAGCTTGGAGATAAAGATGGCCAACCTCTTCGACCCGCGCGCCGGCCACGGCTCCGGTGCGAGCCTGCCGCAGTCGCGCTACATCCTGCCGCAGTTCACCGAGCAGACTTCGTTCGGCGTCAAGACTTCCGACCCGTACAACAAGCTGTTCGAAGAGCGCATCATCTTCCTGGGCAACCAGGTCGACGACGTGTCCGCGAACGACATCATGGCGCAGCTGCTGGTGCTGGAGTCCCAGGACCCCGACCGCGACATCACCATGTACATCAACTCGCCCGGTGGTTCGTTCACCGCGCTGATGGCGATCTACGACACCATGCAGTACGTGCGCCCCGACGTGGTGACGGTCTGCCTGGGTCAGGCGGCCTCGGCCGCCGCGGTGCTGCTGGCCGCGGGCGCTCCCGGCAAGCGCGCCGCGCTGCCCAACGCGCGCATCCTGATCCACCAGCCGTCCTCCGGCGGTGTGCAGGGCCAGGTATCCGACCTCGAGATCGCCGCGGCCGAGATCGAGCGGATGCGTCGCCTGATGGAAGTCACCATCTCGCGCCACACCGGCAAGCCCGAGGAGCAGGTGCGCAAGGACACCGACCGTGACAAGATCCTGACCGCCGAGGAAGCCAAGGAATACGGCATCATCGACCAGGTCTTCGATTACCGGAAGCTCAGCGGACAGAAGTGACACGCCCGGGCCCGCTGTCCTGATCTGGGCGGCGGGCCCGGCTTTTTCAGCCGCGGTGGCTCACAATGGTGAGGACCCGCACAACCCTTCACATCGAACATGCGCGAGTTGTCGACCTGTCTCGCGCACACCAGGTACGGTCGACTCAGGGACCATTGCTCTGATTGACGGCACCGAGACGTATTTCCGGCCCAATCGGGGGACGACGGTCGCACTCGGACAAGGAAGTAGGGACCTACGAGATGGCGCGCATCGGAGACGGCGGCGATCTGCTGAAGTGCTCGTTCTGCGGAAAGAGCCAGAAGCAGGTCAAGAAGCTCATCGCGGGCCCTGGGGTGTATATCTGCGACGAGTGCATCGACCTGTGCAACGAGATCATCGAAGAAGAGCTGGCCGAGTCGAGCGAAGTGAAGCTCGACGAGTTGCCCAAGCCTTCGGAGATCCGGGATTTCCTCGAGAACTACGTGATCGGCCAGGACACCGCCAAGCGGACCCTCGCCGTCGCGGTCTACAACCACTACAAGCGCATTCAGGCGGGCGACAAGGGCCGCGACAGCCGCGGTGAGGCCGTCGAGCTGATGAAGTCGAACATCCTGATGCTCGGCCCCACCGGTTGCGGCAAGACCTACCTCGCGCAGACCCTGGCCAAGATGCTGAACGTGCCGTTCGCCATCGCCGATGCCACCGCGCTCACCGAGGCGGGCTATGTGGGTGAGGATGTCGAGAACATCCTGCTGAAGCTGATCCAGGCTGCCGACTACGACGTCAAGCGCGCCGAGACCGGCATCATCTACATCGACGAGGTCGACAAGATCGCCCGCAAGAGCGAGAACCCGTCGATCACCCGCGATGTGTCGGGCGAGGGCGTGCAGCAGGCGCTGCTGAAGATCCTGGAGGGCACCCAGGCGAGTGTGCCGCCGCAGGGCGGTCGTAAGCACCCGCACCAGGAGTTCATCCAGATCGACACCACCAACGTGCTGTTCATCGTGGCGGGCGCGTTCGCGGGCCTGGAGAAGATCATCTCCGACCGCACCGGTCACCGCGGCATCGGCTTCGGCGCCGAGGTGCGCTCCAAGGCCGAGGTCGACACCGACGACCACTTCGCCGATGTGATGCCCGAGGATCTGATCAAGTTCGGTCTGATCCCCGAGTTCATCGGCCGCCTGCCGATCGTCGCCTCGGTGACGAACCTGGACAAGGAATCGCTGGTCACTATTCTCTCCGAGCCGAAGAACGCACTGGTCAAGCAGTACGTTCGCCTGTTCGAGATGGACGGCGTCGACCTCGAGTTCACCGCCGACGCCCTCGAAGCGATCGCCGATCAGGCGATCCTGCGCGGCACCGGTGCTCGCGGCCTGCGCGCCATCATGGAAGAGGTCCTGCTGCCGGTGATGTACGACATCCCCGGCCGTGACGACGTCGCCAAGGTGGTCGTGAACGCTGACACCGTCATCGACAACGTCCTCCCGACGATCGTGCCGCGCAAGGCGCAGCGTCCGGAGCGTCGCGAGAAGTCGGCGTAACAAACCAACGGCAAAGGGCCCCTTCGGATCTGATTCGGAGGGGCCCTTCGCTGTGCGTCGGTGGAAGCTAGGTGACGGCCGGATTACCCAGGCTCGGCGCGGCCAGGGGATCGTCGGCGTCGTCGGCCGGGATCTCCGCGCTGGCACGGACGATCGCGGTGCTGTAGCGGGCGCTGGCGGCATTGTGGATGAGCAGTGCGACACCGATCATCACCGGGGCCACCGCGTGCACAGCGGCGTCGTACCAGTGCTGTGCGCTCAGGTGTGGATAGGTGTTGAGGGCGATGGTCAGCGTGAGCAGGAACAGCTCGGCGATCAGCACCTGGTTGCGGTTGCCCATCACGCCCCACTCGGCCACTCGCGTGGTGCCGATCATGATGATGATCAGGCACACGCTGATCATCGCCTCCAGGCCGAAGCTGGCCCAGTAGAGCGGGTCGGTGGGTCCGCCGGGGGCGATGTTGTGCTGGACGTTCACCGCCGACCACAGCATCCCCGTGATCACCACGCCGGCCAGCGCCCGCAGCGACCAGGTGCGGTGCTGATAGAGCGAGGCGAGGCGGGCGCGCGGGTTGGACTCGCGACGTTGCGCGGCGATGGCCTTGCGGGCCAGCATCAGGTCCGACATCTCGGCCCGCTCGAGCTCCGCGGTGGTGTCACGCAAGCGGTCGGCATGCGAGGAGGCGGCCTTGATGTGCTTCCAGCGCTGATCGCGCTCGTAGGTGCGGATCTTTTCGGCGAGTTCGCGCTCCGCGCGCAACTCGTCTTCGGACAGCGCGTCGGTCAGTGCCGGGTCGGACTGATAGGCGATGCGACGCCTGGCCCGTTCCACCCGTACGGGTAGAGCGGTGACCTCATGGTCGAGCGGGTGTTCCTCGCGCATCGCAACTCCAGGTAGCAAAAGGGTTCGCCGGGTCGCGTCATTGTTGCGCATCGAGCGGGCAGAGAACACCCGCGGGCCTGAATTGCTCGACCCGCAGGCGCTGAAAATGTCTGGCGCACAACTGTGTAGCTGTCGATGTAGCGCAACGGGAGACGGTGACGACCGTTCGAGAACGGGTCGCGCCCGGGCCGAGGAGCTTCGTCGATCCTCCGTGGTTCGCCGTTGAACCTTGATCCCGCAAAAGTGCTTCTGATGATGTGTCGTTGCTGGTCACCGCGGTGTTACGCCCTCCTGAACCGCCCGTCATTTCGTCCGTTTGGTCCGTCTTGCAGGGCCTTCACTGAATACGACGGGTTCGGCAAGCAAAACTCATCGGCGTATCCTCGCGGTGTGTCGGACTGGTGCTGCCGATTTCGTGCTGTTTACTCGGTCCGTCAATCAGATGTTCGAGTGACGAGTGGAAGCGGAGGAGACATGGCACTGCCTACGATGACCGCCGAACAGCGCACCGAGGCGTTGGCCAAAGCGGCTGCCGTGCGCAAGGCGCGCTCGGAACTGATCGGCAAGGTGAAGGAGGGCAAGGTCACCGTCGCCGATCTGCTCAAGAAAGCCGACAGCGACGACCTGGTGAAGAAGACCAAGGTCGCTGCCGTGATCAAGGCACTGCCGGGCGTCGGTCCGGTCAAGGCCGCCAAGCTGATGGACCAGGCCGAGATTCCCGAGGATCGCCGTATCGGCGGCCTGGGTGCTCGTCAGCGCGCGGCCCTGCTCGACGCCCTCGAGGCCTGAGCCGATTCGCGATCCGACGCCCGTGGAGCTGGATGCACGGGCGTCGGGATGGTCTGTGATTCGTAGTAGGTGATTTACACGCAGTAGGTCAGCAGGAAGTCGTTGATCCGCAGGCGCCATCCCGGTTGCAACTCGATCGGGAGGGTGCCGACGCGAGACCAGCGTTCGCTGTCGGGGGCGGCGAAGAAGGTTCCGGAGGTCGCGGGGGCCTCGCGGACGAACACCTTGCCACGGTCGGGGGCGACGAAGGCATGGACCCGCGAGACGAGCCGATCGCGTTCGATCAGTATCGGCGTCGCCGCGGAAGCGCGAACCGATTCTTCCCCCGAGGGGTTGCGGCCGAGGACATAGGGCCGGTCCAGTGGGTAGCTCAGCCCGTCTTCGGTGACCAGGGCGCCCCGCGAACCACTGTGGGACGGCGCGCCCTTGCTCAACGCGACCGGTTCGGCGCGCTGGGCGGCATCGAGTGCTTGGGACCAGGCGCGGGGCGCGTTGGCGGCGGGTGAGCTGCGCGGGCCCGTGCTCACGGTGACGCTTTCGGAGTTGCTCGATCCGGTGCCTGCGACATCGCCGGTGGTCGGCCGGCTGCCCGTGCTCACCGTCTCGCTGTCGGGTCGGCCGGCGTCGGGCTGGAAACCGGAGGTCGCGGGTTGGTCGGGTGTCGGCGCCGGAAATCCCGCCGTGGCCGGGAGCGCGTCGCTGGTGTCGGTGGATCGCGCGGTCGGTGGGCGCAGGGCTTGGAAGCCGGTGGCCTCCGTCGGGGCGGGCTCGTCGACGGATTCGACCCGGCGCGGTGGGGGATTGCGACGCCTGCCCAGGTTGAGCACGAAACCGTTGCCGGTGACGATGCCCGCGCGCAGGTCGGTGCGGGGATTGGCGCTGGTGGGGTCGGCCATCTCGGCGCCGACCGCGATCCGGCGGACAGGTTCGCGGATGATCTCGTCGACCCAGGTGAAGGCCCGGTCGCCGGCGAGGCGGCGGTTGCCCTCCGCACCGGAGATCTCGGCGATCACCGCGCCGCGCAACAGGATCAGCATCCCGTCGGCGGTCGGGGCGAGCACACCGAAAGGCGGTGGGGCAGAAGCGCCGCCGAACACCACGCCCGCCAGGCGCTGCGCCAGGGCCGCACCGGGCGCGCTCGCCGCGGTGTTGTTGGCGACGGTTTCCACCGCACCGAGTAACCGATCGGTCGACGGTGTCTCCCCGGCCAGATAGACGACGACATCGCCGAATCGAGCGACGATCCCGGTCCCCGGCACGATGGCCACGGTGGACGAATGCGCGTGCATCAACGCCTCCTTGTCGGACTGGCCTTCACCGCTGCCTCGGCCGACCCCGCTGTGCGGCAGACCGCGACCTTGGTCTCCGCCGCCAGCATAGATGGACCGGCGCCCGGGGATAAGGTCCGAAGGTAAATTTCGAACGGCGTTCGTACCAAACGATGTTCGTCAGCCGCGTAGGATCGGCGCATGAACGCCGCACCCGTCAGTCGCCGGGCCCGACCGGCGAAAGTCCCGTTGAGCCGCGAACTCGTGATCGAGACCGGACTGCGCATCCTCGACACCGAGGGCGCGGCCGCGCTCACCATGCGCCGGGTCGCCAAGGAACTCGACACCGGCGCCGCGTCGCTGTACGTCTACCTCGCCCATCGCGACGACCTGCTGACCGGCATGCTCGACCACGTTCTGTCCCAGGTCAAGGCGCCCACCGAGGGTGACTGGCGTACCAGGGTGACCCAGCTGGTCGAGTCCGCGATCGAGGCTCTCGGCCGCCACGACGGTCTGGCGCTCGTCGCCTTCGGCCGATTCCCCACCACCGAACACGCCCTCGGCCTGATCGAGCAGTTGCTGGCCCTCCTGCGCGACGGCGGCCTCGATCCCGCGACCTCGACCTGGGCCGTGGACCTGATCTACCGGCATATCGCCGCCGAATCCGTACAGCGCACCGCCGGTGACATCCGTGCGCGCTGGGGCCTGCGCGCGCTGCTCAACGGGATCATCGCCACTCCGGTGGCCGGTGGACCAGCCCGGCTCGCGCGCGAGGACGAGATCGCGGCGCTGCAGGAGATCGAGCGGCGGGCCGGTGCGCCGTTCGCCGAGGTGGGCATGACCGCGATCGCCGAGGACGAGCCGCCCTCGCGAGAGGTGTTGCGGGCCTTCGTCGTCGAGGGGCGGGCGTGGGTGTGGCCGGACGACGACGATCAGCCGATCGGCTACCTGGTTCTCGGGCTGGTCGACGGGCAGCCTCATATCGATCAGGTTTCCGTCGACCCGGCCCATGCGGGGGCGCGGATCGGCAAGCGGCTGATCGACCATGCGGTGGCGTGGTCCAAGAGCAACGGCCTGGAGGAGATCACGCTCACCACGTTCACCCAGGTGCCGTGGAACGGTCCGTATTACGAACGTCTCGGGTTCACCTACATCCTGCCTGCTGACGAAACTCCTGGGTTGCGGGCGATACGTGCCAGTGAGATCGCTCATGGGCTCGACGAATGGCCGCGGGCTTGTATGGGGGCTGACCTGGCTGGTTGGAGAAGTGACTGATCAGGGGTTGGGGTAGTCCCGGGACGGTTTGAGGCTGTGTTTGTTGGCGCGCTGGCGCGCGCGTGTCCGCGGCCCTGAGGGGCCGCCGGTCAGGCACCGGGGCTTGCTCCTTCGTCGCCTACGCCCCGGCGC
>NZ_JBHVTK010000023.1:0-16095 GCF_042884695.1 Nocardia sp. NPDC058114
GGGCGAGGGTGTCGAGGTTGTCGATGTCTCGCAGTTGATGCTGGACTCGATCACCCGTATCGATTCCGCGGCACTGTCGGCGAACCTGGTCGTCGCCCAGGAGCCCAAGGTCGAACCGGAACCCGAGGTGGAACCGGAGCCGGTGGCCGAGGTCGCGACCGCGACCACCGCCGCGCCGAAGGCCGCTCCCGCCGGTGGCGGCCTGGGTATGAAGGGTGCTGCCAAGGCTCCCGGCGGTGGACTCGGGATGAAGGGCGCTGCCAAGGCGCCGGGTGCGAAGGCATCCGCTGAAGCGCCTGCTGCTCCGGCCGCAGCTGCTCCGGCCAAGGGTCTGGGTATGAAGGGTGGAGCGAAGGCTCCCGGTGGCGGCCTCGGTATGAAGGGGGGCGCCAAGGCCCCTGGTGCCAAGGCTCCTGCGGCTGACGCAGCTCCGGCCGATGCGGCTGCGGCCGCTGAGACCGCGGCACCTGCGGCTCCGGTCAAGGGGCTGGGGATGAAGGGTGCTGCCAAGGCTCCTGGCGGGCTCGGGATGAAGGGTGGGGTGAAGGCTCCGGGGGCGAAGGCTGCGGCTGCTCCTGCCGCGGAGGCTTCTGCCGCCGAGGCTGCTCCCGCCGAAGCCGCTCCCGCTGCGGCGCCCGCCGCGCCGGTCAAGGGGCTTGGCATGAAGGGCAAGGCTAAGGCGCCTGGTGCCAAGGCGGCCGCTCCGGCGGCCCCGGCCGCTCCGGCAGCTGAAGCGTCGGCAGCGGAGGCGGCTCCCGCTGAAGCTCCTGCCGCCCCTGCGGTTTCGGCTCCTGCCGAATCGAAGCCGTCGGTTCCCGCCAAGGGGCTGGCTATGAAGACCGGGTTGAAGCGTCCAGGGCCGAAGGCGCCCGGTGCTGCGGCTCCGGCTGCTGCGGCTCCGGCTGTGGCTCCGGTTGAGGCGGCTCCGGTTGAGGAGCCGGTTGCGGCCGAAACCGAAACTGCTGCGGCGGAACCGGCTACTCAGGCTGAGCCTGCCAATGGCAACGGCAACGGCAACGGCACCTCGGTGGCGCCGCCGACTGCCAAGCCGGGCGGTCTCGGGTTCAAGTCGGGTGCGAAGTCGCCGGGGCGTAAGAACTGACAGCTGAAGACGAACTACCAGTGAGGCGCGGATTCTTCGGAATCCGCGCCTCGCTGGTTTTCTGCGGAGGTACTCGGGTGTGCCGGGTGGGTGGTTCTGTGGACAGTTGTTCGGTAGTCCCAGGACGGTTTGACGCTGTGTTTATTGGCGCGCTGGCGCGCGCGTGTCCGCGGCCCGGCCGCGGACCGGCCACTTCGTGGCCGCCGCTCCCTAGGGGTCGCGGGTGGTGGGTGGGAGTGCGGTCATGGCGGATTTGGGGTGCGCGGTGTGGCTGTGGGGGTGGCGGTCATGGTGGGCCTGGGGTGCGCGGTGTGGCTGTGTGGGGGGCGGTCATGGTGGATCTGAGGTGCACGGTGTGGCTGGGGGTGCGTGGAGCTGCGGTCTTCGCGGTGTGCGCAGACGAGAGGCAGTTGAGTTCGCGGACGACGTGCTGGATTCGCCGGGTGGCGAACAGCTGTCAGCGGTTGCGGCCGTAGCGGTCCGCTAGGCGGGCTTCTGTAGTGGGTTGGGCGGGGGCGTCTGCGGTGGGCGTGGGGTTCGTCGGGGTAGACGGTTGGGCGCGGTCTCGGCGGCGGGCTTTGAGCTCGGCTACGACGAAATAGCCGAGGCCGAGAGGGGCCATCAGGCCGAAGGCGAGCCATTGGAGGCCGTAGGAGAGGTAGGGGCCCGCGTCCAGTTGGGGCAGGGGGGTCGGGGTGAAGGCGCCTGGCTGGTCGGCGGCCAGCTGGAGGTAGCCGCCCTTGTCGGTGCCGGTCGGAACGGGGGTGAGGGGGGTGCCGAGGACGGCGGATTCCTGGGTGGTGTCGACCGTGTACACCTGGCGGAAGCCGTCCTGGGTGCTGGGCGTTTTGTCGGGAACCACGCCCTCGGAGGCTCGGACTCGGGCTTCGATGCGTTGCGGGCCCGCGGGCGGGTCGGCGATCGCGGGTGGGCGGGTGCCGTCGACGGAGGCGACCAGGCCGCGGTCGACCAGGAGGGTGCGGCCGTCGTCGAGGCGGAAGGCGGCGAGGACGGCGTAGCCGGGGGCGCCGTCGAGGTGGCGAAGGCGGACCAGGACGGTCGACTCGGGGACGAAGGCGCCGGTCGCGGTGACCTTGCGCCACTCGGTGTGGGTGCCGGAGTCGCCGTCGAGGACATCGGTGACGGCCACGGGGTCGGCCTGCACAGAGTCGGCGATCAGCTGATTGCGGTGTTCGGTGCTGTTGTTCTTGCCGAGCTGCCACGGCGCCAGCACGGTGAAGCACAGGTAGGCGAACGCGGCGACGATCACCGCGAGGATCAGCCAGCTGGGACGCAGCAGAAAGGTGAGTTTGCGCATCAGAGCTGCACGTCGGCGGGGTTGCGCGCGTCGAGCTCGGCGTGGACCCAGTCGAGCAGGCCGGGGATGGCGGCCTCGATCTGGTCGCGGACGAGGTCGAAATCGGACTGGTCGCCGTAGTACGGGTCCGGCACATCGCGGCCGTCGGCCGCGGGGTCGAAGCTGCGCAGCAGCCTGCGCTGCTCGGTGGGGACGCCGCGGTGCGCGAGTTCGCGATCGTGGCCGGTGTCCAAGGCGATGATCAGGTCGGCGTCACTGTGCTCGGGACCGAAGGTCGCCGCGGTGTGCTCGGTCGGGTATCCGGCGCGGCGCAGGGTCGCCTCGGTACGCGGGTCGGCCGCGTCGCCGACATGCCACGAACCGGTGCCCGCGCTGCTCACCCGCACGCGGTTCGCGAGACCCGCTCGGTAGAGGTGCGCCTCGAACATCTTCGCGGCCATCGGTGACCGGCAGATATTGCCTGTGCAAATGAACGAGACATGTAGTGGACCCACGAGAGCCATTCTCGCCCGTGGCGCCGAATCGCCGCCACGTAGGGTGTGCAGTTGTGCTCGAGGACTCCGTCGATCCCGCTATGTTGCGCCACCACGGCGACGTGGAGGCGCGTCCGGGCATGCTCGATTTCGCCGTGAACGTCCAGGGCGTCGCCCCACCCGACTGGCTGCGCGATCGCCTGGCCGCCCGCCTGGCCGACCTCGGCCGCTACCCGAGCGCCGACGACGAGCACGCCGCCCGCGCCGCCGTCGCCGCCCGCCACGGTCGCTCGCCCGACGAGGTGCTGTTGCTGGCAGGCGCCGCCGAGGGCTTCGCGATGCTGCCGCGCCTGGCCCCGCGCCTCGCCGCCGTCATCCACCCGTCCTTCACCGAGCCGGAACTGGCACTGCGCGAGGCGGACATCCCGGTCACCAGGGTGATCCTGCAACGCCCGTACACCCTCGACCCCACCCTGGTCCCCGAACACGCAGACCTCGTCGTCCTGGGTAACCCCACCAACCCCACCTCGGTCCTGCATTCCGCGCAGACGATTCAGGCGCTGCGCCGCCCAGGTCGGACCATCGTGGTCGACGAAGCCTTCACCGACGCGGTCGTCGGTCGGCGCGCGCCCTCCGGCATCGCGGACGAGCGCACCTCCCGCTCGTCGCCGTTCGGGGTGGCCGGCGTCGATGACGATCCCGCGTCGGACGGCCATCTGCTCGGCGACGTCGTTTCCGGTGAGGCGGAGTCGCTGGCGGGTCTGTCGGCCCCCGACGTCATCGTGTTGCGCAGCCTCACCAAGACCTGGGCACTGGCCGGTCTGCGATGCGGCTACGCCCTCGGCGCTCCCGAGGTCCTGGCCCGTCTGGCCCATGGCCGCCCGCACTGGCCGCTCGGTACCCTCCAACTCGAGGCGATCATCGCGACGGCCGAACCCGCCGCCGTCGCGGAGTCCCAGCGCTACGCCGCCCGGATCGCGGTCGACCGCACCGCGATGATCGACCGTCTCACCGCGCTCGGCCTCGACGTCCACACCCCGGCCACCGGACCGTTCCTCCTGCTCCGCGCCCGCGATGGCGCGCTCCTGCGTAAACGTCTCGCCGACCGCGGCGTCGCCGTTCGCCGGGCCGACACGTTCCCCGGCTTGGGGCCCGACCACCTCCGTGTCGCTGTGCGAGGTGCAGCCGAAGTCGACGGGTTGATCGATGCGCTGAACGCGGCACTGTGGTGAATCGGGCACATCGACGCGGACGCGCGCAGAGCGGAACAGCAGGCTCGGCGCGCGTGGACACCACGACGAATATTCCCACGCAACGAAGGAGGCGGCGGTGACCGACCTGGCCGAACTGATCGGGGTACTCGACGCGGCGTACCCGCCGCGACTGGCCGAATCGTGGGACTCGGTGGGGCTCGTCTGCGGTGACCCCGCACAGGAGGTCACCAAGGTGGTCTTCGCCGTCGACGCGACCGCCGCTGTGGTCGACGAGGCGATCGGCTGGGGCGCACAGGCTTTGGTCGTCCACCATCCGCTACTGCTGCGCGGGGTCGACACCGTCGCCGCCGATACGCCCAAAGGCGCGCTGCTGCACCGGCTGATCCGATCCGGCTGTGCCCTGTTCTCCGCCCACACCAATGCCGACTCCGCCGACCCCGGCGTCTCCGACGCGCTGGCCGCGGCCGTCGGCCTCACTGTCACCGGGCCCTTGGATCCCAAACCCATCGCCGCCGTGGACAAGTGGGTCATCCAGGTGCCGCAGACCCACACGGCTTCCTTGATGTCGGCCCTGTTCACCGCGGGCGCGGGCGCGATCGGCGATTACCGCGAGGCCGCCTGGTACACCGCGGGCACCGGGCAATTCCTGCCCATCGCGGGCGCCGCCCCGGCGATCGGCGCGATCGGCACGGTCGAGATCGTCACCGAGGACGCTGTCGAAGTGGTCGCGCCCCCGACCTCGCGCCTGGCCGTTCTCGCCGCCCTGCGCGCCGCCCACCCCTACGAGGAGCCCGCCTACCACGTCACCGAACGCGCACCCCTGCCGTCCTCGCTCGGTATCGGCCGCATCGGCGAACTCGCGCAGCCCGAAACCCTGCGCGAGTTCACCGCACGCGTCGGCGCCGGCTTGCCACGCACCGTCTGGGGTGTGCGCGCGGCGGGCGATCCGGAACGTGTCATCGAACGGGTAGCCGTCTGCGGCGGCGCGGGCGACTCCTACCTCGACAGGGCCATCCGCGCCGGCGTCGACGCCTACCTCACCTCCGACCTGCGTCACCACCCCGTCGACGAGCACCTGCGGCGCGGCGGCCCCGCCCTCATCGACGCCGCTCATTGGGCCACCGAGTTCCCCTGGTGCGGTCAGGCCGAACAGTTCGTCAACATCGCCCTTCCCGCGGTGCGGACCCGCGTCTGCACGCTGCGCACCGACCCGTGGACGGTCAGCGGCTGATCGGTGTCACCACTGCGCCTGACCGGACCACGATCGGGCGAAGTCGGGATGTGCCCGCACGGTGACCGAGCTCGCGTCCGGTGCCAGGGTCGCTTCGAGGTAGCGGTCGGTACGTACGAACACCGCGGGACCGAGCAGCACCGCGAGAAAGACGAGCCCGACTCCGGCCGCGCACAGGATCCACGCGAAGGCGGACGGACGGGCCATCATCAGCGCCCCGCCGACGAACAACGGCACCAGGCTGCTCACGTAGTAGGCGATCAGCTTCTTGATGCGCGCATCCGCCCGCGCCGCGCATCGCTCACATTCGGGCCACCGCGCCTTGACGATCGCGAGCGGCTCGTTGCAATCGACCACGAGCGCGCCGAGGGCACTCTTGGGCCGCTCCCACAGCAGCCGCCCGACACCTTCCTGGCGGTAGGCGCCCGGCTTGCCCCAGAACCGCAGGATCTGCTCCTTCGGCTCGATCGCGTCCTGCCCGTGCCCGAGACACACCGGGGGTAACGGGGTCGCCAATGTCAGCTGAAGCTGGCGCGGTTCGGCGTGGGAGTCGAAGATGTGCGGGCGCAGCGGCAGTGCCAGGTCAATTCTCGGGTTCGATGTGGTCACACTTGCTTGGACGCGGCCGGGACGCGTTCGGTTCCCGCCTTCGGCCATCTCTTCGGGTCATGGCGTGATCACACCCCGCGGCGCGGTACGGTTGATCGATCCATCCGTCCACTGTGTTCAGGAGTTCGTGCGCGTTGAATGTCGAACCGTCGGTCCAGACCAAGCTGTTGCAGCTCGCAGGAGTCGATGCCGAGTTGACGCGCATCGCCCACCGCCGTTCCGCCCTGCCGGAACAGCAGGAAGTGACACGTCTGGCGGCCGAACGTCACGGCTACAAGGACGCGGCCGTGGCGGTGGAGATCGGCATCGACGATCTGGACCGCGACATCCGCAAGCTGGAGGGCGAGGTCGACGCCGTCCGCAAGCGTGAGGACCGCGACCGCGGCATGCTCACCTCGGGCACCGTCGCCGCCAAGCAGCTCTCCGAGATCCAGCACGAACTGGGCAGCCTGGAGCGTCGCCGCTCGGTGCTCGAGGACGAGCTGCTGACCGTGATGGAGCAGCGCGAGGCGATGCTCGCCGACCACGACCACGCCGGTGCGCGGCTGAGCAAGGCCGACCAGGACCTCGAGGACGCCGAACGTCTGCGCGACGAGGCGATGGCCGATCTCGAAGTGGCGCAGCAGCGCTGCGAGAAGGACCGCTCCGAGCTGATCGGCCTGTTCCCCGCCGACCTGATCGCCGTCTACGACAAGCAGCGCGCGGCGCACGGTGTCGGTGCGGCCCTGCTGCAGGCCCGTCGCTGCGGCGCCTGCCGGATCGAGATCGACCGTGGCGAGATGCAGCGCATCGCCCAGGCCGCGCCCGACGCGGTCCTGCGCTGCCCGGAATGCAGCGCGATCATGGTGCGCACCAAGGAATCGGGGCTGTGATCGCGGCGGTGCGCCGATGAGCCAGGTGATCGTCGAAGCCGACGGTGGCTCGCGCGGCAATCCCGGCCCGGCCGGCTACGGCGCGGTGGTGTTCGCCGCCGATCACGTGCGGGTGCTCGCCGAACGCAAGGAGTACATCGGCGTCGCCACCAACAACGTGGCCGAATACCGTGGTCTCATCGCGGGTTTGGCGGCCTCGGCCGAGCTGGGCGCCCGCGTCGTCACGGTGCGGATGGACTCCAAACTCGTCGTCGAGCAGATGTCGGGACGCTGGAAGATCAAGCACGCCTCGATGATTCCGCTCGCCGAGCAGGCACGGGCACTGGTCGCCGGATTCGATCGGGTGAGCTTCACCTGGATTCCGCGCGCCGAGAACTCGCACGCCGACCGGCTCGCGAACGAGGCGATGGACGACGGTGAACTCACCGGAACCGTGCGGGAAGCCGTCGCGGCCGGACATGCCGCAGGTGACGAAGTCGACGTGCCGAAATCTGTTGACGCGAACAAGGTTTCGCCCGGCTGGACCGGCGCCGTCGGCAAGCCCACCCGCCTGCTGCTGCTGCGCCACGGCCAGACCGCGCTGTCGGTGGAGCGCCGCTACTCCGGCCGCGGCAACCCGCCGCTGACCGACCTCGGTCGCGAGCAGGTCGACCGCGCCGCGAAAATGCTTGCCGCCAAAGGCGATATCGCCGCCGTGGTGAGCTCCCCGTTGCAGCGCGCCCGGTCCACCGCCGAAGCCGCGGCATCAGCCCTCGGCGTGCCGTTGCGCATCCTCGACGGCCTCACCGAGACCGATTTCGGCGACTGGGAGGGTCTCACCTTCGCCGAGGCCGCCGAGCGCGACCCGTTGCTGCACCGCGACTGGCTCGGCGACCCGTCGATCCCCGCACCCGGCGGCGAGAGTTTCGATCAGGTCCGCGAACGCGTCGAAGGGGTGCGCCGCGATCTGGTGGCGCTGTACCCGGGCCAGAACGTGGTGGTGGTCAGCCACGTGACCCCGATCAAAACCCTGCTGCAACTGGCGCTGGGGGTGGGGCCGTCGCTGCTGTACCGCCTGCACCTCGACCTCGCGTCGTTGTGCGTGGCCGAGTTCTATCCCGACGGCGGCGCCTCGGTGCGCCTGGTCAACGACACCTCGTACCTGTGAGCTAGCCGCTCGTCACCCGGGCACGGTACGGTCGCCCCGGCGCACGGTCGGCGTAACGACGACGCCGCATCGCCCGAAATATTCTCGGGCGCGCGGAATGCCGCGGCCACACAGGAAAGGTACTTGATGAGGTTTCTACGGATGGCGGCGTTTGCGGCGGCCATCGCGGGGGTGCTCACCGCGTCCGCGGGTGCGGGCAGTGTGACGGCCGATCCGAGCGTGGTGCTCGGCGCGGCTTCGGGCATCGTCTTCGACAACAACTCCGGTTGTTCGCTCACGGCCATCGGCCACGACGGTGCGGGTCGCCTCGTCGGCCTCACCGCCGGACACTGCGCGCCGACCGGTTCGCGCGTCGGCGCCGAGCAGGCGCTCAAGGCAGGCGTGATCGGGACCGTCGCGTACTCCGACGACGGTGATTACCTGGATTTCGCTGTGCTGCAACTGGATGCGTCGAAGGTACTGCCGGTGCGCACCATCGGCCAGACCACCGTCGCCGGTATCGGCGCCTCGCCCGGCCCCGGCGCCACGGTGTGCTCGGACGGCCGTACCAGCGGTCGCAGCTGTGGCGTGGTGTGGGGTGAGCTCGAAGGCACCTCCATCAACCAGTACTGCTCGCAGCCGGGCGATTCCGGCGGCCCCGTCGTCGTCGGCGACCGCCTCGTCGGCATGAACCAGGGCCGTCTCACCGGCCTGGGCCCGGTCGATTTCGACGTCCCGTGCACCGGTGGCGCGAACCCGATCCACTCGCCCGCGTACTTCCAGCCCATCCAGGTGATCCTGGACGTGCTCAACCGCGCAGGCGGCGTAGGCGCGGGCTTCCAGCCCATCTGATCTACATACGAAAACAAGGGGCGCAGTACCGATCAGGTGCTGCGCCCCTTGTCGTGGTCGATCACCCGGGTGACTGTGCGTCGCCCATCGCCCGCAGCGCTGTGGCGGTGGCGTCGTCGAGGGGATCAGTGCCAGGTCGAGCTGGCTGAGCTTGCGCCGCTGCCGCCACTCGCGCATCAACGGGCCGATCTGGGCGCTCGTCGTCGTCGCCCGCCCAGCGTATCGGCCCGGCTCGAGGCAAGGCCATGACCTCCGAGGTCATTGCCACGCTGATGTCGTCGTGGGATCAGCCGGGGCCGAGGCCGCGCTCGTGCATGAGCAGCAGGCCGTAGGCGGCTACCGCGTGGGCGTCGATGATCTCGCCACGCAGGATCATCGCCTCGACCTGCGAGCGGGAGAACCAGGCCGTGCGCATGTCCTGCTCCTCGTGTTCGCGGTCCGGCTCGCCGGGGGTGAGGCCGGTGGCCAGGAAGCAGTGGCCGCGCTGGTCGGTCAGTGCGGGTGCGGTGGCCAAGGCGCCGAGCGGGGTCATGTGGTCGGCACGCAGCCCGGTTTCCTCGCGCAATTCGTTGTGCGCCAGCTCGATCGGTGTGGGAGTGGTCCCCTGCGCCGGGGTGCCCGCGGGGAACTCCCAGCACCGTATGCCCAGCGGGTAGCGGAACTGCTCGACGAGATGGAATCCCGTGCCGTCGAACGGGATCACCAGCGCCCAGTCGACCTTGTCGAGGACGCCGTAGATCCCCACCGATCCGTCGGCCCGCCGAACAGTGTCCTCCCGCAGCCGCATCCACGGGTTGGTGTAAATCGTGCGCGAGCTGATCTGTTCCATCACCCCATGGTGCCCCACGGGCGCGGGGTATCCGAGCAGTTCAGGGGCGAAGGACCGACACCAGGAAATCGGTCTGGTCGCGTACTACCTGCTCGAAGACATCGTCGAAGTACACGTCGAAGTGGCCGACCGGATACTGCTTGACCACAGCGTGTTTGGTGCGTTCGGCGGCCTTGCGGGTCGGGCCGGCGGGGGCGATCGAGTCGTTCTCGGCGATCGCGTAGAAGACCGGGACCTTCAAGGACTTCGCGCGGCGGCCGGGGGAGTCGAACAGTGTCGAGAACGCCACGCGGGCACCCACTTTGGGATCGTAGGTGTCGCTCTCCTCGGCCAGTCGGCCGTAGCCTTCCGGCACGTCGGTGGCGCTCATCAAGGCCGCGGAGCGTTTGCGCCCGGCCAGGCGGATGCGGACGGGTTTGCGGCGGATCGGCCCGAAGAGCAGGTCGGTGGCGGCGATGGTGGCGACCTTGGTCAGGCTGATCGGGCCCTTCGCCATTCCCGACGCCCACCCGCTGGTGAACGGCACCTGGGCCACCACCGCGGCGAGGTAATCGTCGTCGGGCGCCACCGCGAGCACATGTCCCCCGCCGAACGAGGTGCCCCACAACGCGATCCGAGTGGCGTCGAAGCCCCGGATGCTGCGCGCGTAGGCGATTGCGGCCTTCCAGTCCTGCCGCTGTCGCCCGATGTTGAGCACCTGGCGCGGCGAACCCTCACTGGCACCGAAATTCCGGTAGTCGAACGCGAGCACCCCCATTCCCGCGGCGACGAACCGCCGCGCATACCGATCCAACCCCATCTCGCGGGTGGCCCCGAGCCCGTGTCCCATGATCACCAACGGCCGCGGACGAGGCGCGCCATCGGGCAGGTAGAGCCACGCGGCGCACTGCTGGTCACCCGAAGGGAAACTGACGTCGACACGTTCCATGAGTCAATACCGTAGCGAGTACTCTGTACCGGCGGGCGAGTCGGCCGGGCGACCGCGGTAACGGGAACGGGCACGAACAGTGCCGCTGCCCGGTGCCGAGGAAAGTCCGGACTCCACAGAGCAGGGCGGTTGTTAACGGCAACCCGGGGTGACCCGCGGGACAGTGCCACAGAAAACAAACCGCCGCACGCACGTGCGGTAAGGGTGAAACGGTGCGGTAAGAGCGCACCAGCGCCCCGGGTGACCGGGGCGGCTAGGTAAACCCCGCCCGGAGCAAGGTCGAAGGTCGCATCGGCAACGGTGCGGCTGCGCAGGTGTTCGAGGGCTGCTCGCCCGAGCCTGCGGGTGGACCGCTCGAGGCACCCGGCAACGGTGTGTCCAGATGGATGGTCGCCCCCCGATGCGAATCGGGGACAGGATCCGGCTTACAGGCCGGCTCGCCCGCCCTGGCAACGCGAAGGCGGCGGCTCCCACCGGGAGCCGCCGCCTCGCTCGGCCGCACAGCGGCTCAGCACATCAGTGTGGACATCTGGTAGACGGCCGTGGCCTCTTCGGTGGTCGCGTCGGTGGCGCCGTTCTTGGCCGCCTTCTTGATCGTGGCGATCGTGTCGGCCTCGGACTTGCCCGCCTTGATCTCGGAGCAGGAATGGTTCAGCACCGCGGCCACGGCGGCGTCGTCGCGCCCCTGCGCCAGCTTCGGGAAGGCGTTGCGGTAGCTCACCACGAACATCCCCGCCTTGCTGGCTTCGACCTGGAAGGAAGGCGCGGGCGTGGTGGACGCGGCGGGGGAACCGGCAGAGGAAGAGTCATCGCTGCAGCCGGCCAGAAGCAGGGCGAAGACGGTGGCGCTGGCCGCGATGGCGGCGGTAGTTCTACTCACGCAGCGGGATGCTAGCCGCCCAGGAAACACGCCGCTTCCCGTGTGGTTAACGGGAAGCGACATGTTCCGGATCGAAGCGGTGAGCTACCCCGGGTTGATCGCCAGCAGGTGTGCCCAATAGCTGGCCGCGTCCGGTCCGAGGATCGGCGACAGGTAATCGAAAATCAGCCACGACATACGTTCGCAAACTCCCATTTATCGACGTGAGTGCCGCACAACCCGGCAGCTGCCGAGTGCGCCGCCGCCACAGTAACAATTGCCCGGAATGTCTCGGCGATCGTGTGCCGAGACAGGGAAAATGCGCTGGAACTCGCCGGGAACGTGAGCGAGGTCATAGAGTGATCGCCGTCGGCAGGGCTCGCTGCCACTTCCGCGAGCCCAACACATTCGATCGCGGAAGCAGGTCACATTTACATGCGGGTAGTTCGTTCCATTGTCGCCGGTGCACTGATCGCCGGAGCCACTGCGGTTTTCGCAACGCTTGGTGCCGGT
Organism: Nocardia sp. NPDC058114; assembly: GCF_042884695.1. Classification (NCBI taxonomy): domain Bacteria; kingdom Bacillati; phylum Actinomycetota; class Actinomycetes; order Mycobacteriales; family Nocardiaceae; genus Nocardia; species Nocardia sp. NPDC058114. The sequence goes on from NZ_JBHVTK010000023.1 coordinate 11,927, forward strand.
TCGGCGAGCGCGGTCGCGGTGACCCCGCTCAACGGTGGGGTTCAGGTCGACCTCAGCCCGGGTGATACCGCCTGGGTGCACCAGTCCCGATTCGGCCTGACCGTGGCCGGTCTGCCGCACCCGTCGGCGGCCTCGTTCGGTCAGGCGCTCGACGCGGCCGCGACCGTGTCCTCCGCCGTGCCCAACGGCCGGGTCACTTTCACGGTGTACGGCCCGCTCGATCAGCTCAACGGCACCATGCTCGCACTGCAGTAGGAAATCGCTACTCTGCGAGAATGGAACTCCATCAGCGGATCGTCTCGGCGCCGGTCGACTTCGGCGCCATCCGTTCCGAATTCGGACTGGCCTCGGACTATCCGGCCGAGGCCGTCTCCGACGCCCGCGACGCGGTGGACGCGTTCGCGGGCACTCGGGTCGATCGGACCGATATCGAGTTCGTGACCATCGACCCGCCCAGCGCGCTGGATCTGGACCAGGCGCTGCATATCGAACGCACTCCCACCGGCTTCACCCTGCACTACGCGATCGCGGATCTCGGTGCGGTGATCGTGCCGGGCAGTGCGCTGGCCGCCGAGGCCGAAGTGCGGGGGCAGACCTTCTATCTGCCCGACGGTAATGTCGCACTGCATCCGACCGTGCTGTCCGAGGGCACCGCGAGTCTGCTGCCCGGCGTCGACCGGCCTGCCGTGTTGTGGACCATAGAACTCGACAATGATGCTGTGCCACTGAGCTGTTCGGTGAAGCGCGCACTGGTGCGCTCCCGGGAGCGGTTCGACTACGCACAGGTCCAGGCTGCCGCCGACGCCGGTACTCTGCCGCCGTCGCTGACCGCGCTGCCCGAATTCGGTCGGCTGCGGATCGAGGCGGGGTTGGACCGAGGCGCGATCTCGCTGCGGTTGCCCGCGCAGGAAGTGATCCCCGACGGTGACGGCTGGCGCCTGCGGTTGGAGCCCCGGACCGAGGCCGACGACTGGAACGAACAGGTCTCGTTGCTCACCGGCATGTGTGCGGCGCGAATCATGCTGGAGCACAAGGGTGTCGGCTTACTGCGGACGATGCCGCCACCGCCGGAGAGCGCGATCGATTCGATGCGGCGCACGGCGGCGGCATTGGGGGTCGAGTGGCCCGCCGAGGTCCCGGTGGGCCGCATGCTCGCGGGACTCGACGCGAACACCCCCGCCGCGCTGGTGCTGATGTCGGAAGCCACCGGGTTGTTGCGCGGCGCGAGCTACACACTGCTCGCCGAACTCGACGACCCGACCCCGCAACAACTGACGCACAGTGCGATCGGCGCACCGTACGCCCACGTGACGGCGCCACTGCGACGGCTGGCCGACCGGTTCACCACCGAGATCTGCCTGGCCTACGATGCCGGAGCCGACGTGCCGCAATGGGTGACCGACGGTGTGAAGGCCGCCGCCGAGACGATGCGCCGCACCGATGCCGTAGCCAACAAGGTCGATCGCGCCTGCGTCGACCTGACCGAGGCCACCGTCCTCCAGCCTCGGGTAGGCACCGAGTTCGCCGCCGTGGTTTTGCGTGATGCCAACGGGTCCCGGCCCGCGGAGATCTTTGTCAGTGAACCGCCGATCCTCGCGCGGTGTGCGGGACAGCCGCCGGAAGGGGAGAAGGTCGCGGTGCGGTTGGCTGTCGCTGATCCGGGAACCCGGACTATCGGGTTCGAATACGACGGGCCGCGTCGATAGTGACGACTGTCAGTTCGCCGCGGAGATGAATGCGGCGGCCGCCGGGTAGTGGGCGATGGCTCGGCCCGCGGCTGCTTCCTCGGTGTCGGCGAGGAGTTCGTAGATGGTTGCCGCGGGCGCGTGGGTACCTGCCGCTACCACCAGGATCGCTTCGCGGGATTCGACGGCGTCGCGGTGGTCGCCGAGGACGGATTGCAGGCGCTTGGCCCGGGTGCCCAGGTCGGTGGCGTCGGGGCCGAGGACCGTCGCGGCGGCTTCGCAGGAATAGCGTAAACGCTTGGCGCCCTTGCGGATGTCGTGGAGCAGTTCTACGCGGTCCGCCGGGGTGGCGGTGGGCTCGGCGAAGACGAGTGTGCGCAGGCGTTTGCGGTCGCGGCGCAAGACCTTGCCGAAGACGGCGGTCGCGTTGTCGCGGGCGAGTTCGGGGGCGAGCGGGGGATCGGTGCGCCAGGTTTTGAGGACTTTGCGCAGGCGGCGGTAGCGCTTGCCGTCCATGGCGCTCAGTACCTCCGTGTGAGCAGCGGTGTAGGCCGCACGGGAGGCCCCGACCAGGGCATCGGTGACCTCGGCGGGGACTCGGTCGTAACCGGTCAGCAGATCGATGAACCGTTCGGCGCGGACTTCGGCGTCGCGGGCCACGCCGAGCAGGTCGGCGAGCCACTTCAGTTCCGCTTCGGTGCCGGCGGCTTCCTCGGCGTCGAACAGCTTGCGATAGGAACGCAGGACACTGCGGAGCCTGCGCGTGGCCACCCGCATCTGGTGGACCGAATCGTCGGCGTCGGCGCGCACATCGGGTTCGGCGTCGAAGAGCCGGTCGATGTCCTCGCGTAGCGCCGCGACGACGGCTTCTCCGGCCTCGGTCGCCATGGTGTCAGCCTCGCTTTCCGAACGTGTCGGTCGCCTCCACCAGCTGGGCGGTGATGCCGGGCTCGTGCGCGGTGTGCCCGGCGTCCTCGACGATGTGCAGCGTCGAGGACGGCCACGCGTTGTGCAGATCCCATGCGCTCACCGCGGGGCACACGATGTCGTGGCGGCCCTGCACGATCACGCCGGGAATGTCGGCGATCCGATCTATGTCTCGCAGCAACTGTCCCTCCTCGAGGAATCCGCCGTGGCGAAAATAGCGGTTTTCGATCCGGGCGAACGCGAGAGCGAAGCGTGCTTCGGCGGTTTCGGCGACCCGATCCGGTTGCGGGAGCAGGGAACTCGTCGCGCCTTCCCATGTCGACCAGGCGACCGCGGCATCGAGCGCGACCTGCGGATCGGGGGAGTGCAGCAGTCGGTGATACACCTCCACGAGGTCGTCCCCGCGTTCCTCGACGGGGACCGGCGCCAGGAATCGCGCCCACTCGGCGGGGTAGACGTTGCCCGCGGCGCCGTTGTAGTACCAGTCGATTTCCTTGCGCCGCAACAAGAAGATGCCACGCAACACCAGTTCGGTCACCCGCTCGGGGTGGGCCTGCGCATAGGCCAGGCCCAGGGTCGACCCCCACGAACCGCCGAACACCTGCCAGCGCTCGATCCCCAGATGGTCGCGCAGCAACTCCATGTCGGCGATCAGATTCGGCGTGGTGTTGGTGTCCAGGGGAGCCCCATCGGCGATGTGCGGCATAGACTTTCCGCATCCGCGCTGATCGAACAGCACGATCTTGTACACGGCCGGGTCGAAGAAGCGCCGTTGCAGGGGCCCGGTGCCGCCGCCGGGTCCGCCGTGCACGAACACCACGGGCTTGCCGTCGGGATCACCGCTGACCTCCCAGTACACCGACTGGCCGTCGCCGACATCGATCAGGCCCTGCTCGAACGGTTCGATCTCGGGGTAGAGACCGCGCATCAGAACGCCAATCCCGCGGCGAGGGAAGGCAATTCGAGAGCGGTGAGCGCCTCGGTCCGCACCTCGGGGCAGCTCTCGGTGGTCACCCGGTCGATCATCGCCTTGTCGGCGAGAACGTGCCCGTTGATGCCGCCGTTGCGGAAGCCCCAGTCGTGCACCATGGCGTTGAGCGAGATCCGCCCGAGCGTCGGGCCCTGTACCCGGAAGTTCGACAGTTCGGGCCGGATCATGTCGCACAGTTGCGCGGCGGAGGAGGGGCTGATCGTCAACGTCCCGGCCGGCGCGGTGGTCGTCGGCGCGGCCGAGGTGGTGGTGCCCGCACTGCCGGTCGAGGCCGGTGGCGTACCCCCGCAGGCGGTCAGGGTCGCGGCGGTGAGCGCGCCCGCGATCAACAGCACGGAACGGGAAATCCAACGGCGTTGCGGCATCGGTACCTCTGCTAGTCGAACAGTGTCGCCATCGAGTCTGCCAGTTTGTGATGTGGTGCGTCGGGTCCGACGGGCGGGTTGGATCTGATGTTCGGTAGCCCCCGAACGGTTTGACGCTGTGTTTTTGGCGCGCTGGCGCGCGCGTGTCCGCGGCCCTGAGGGGCCGCCGGTCAGGCACCGGGGCTTGCTCCTTCGTCGCCT
>NZ_JBHVTK010000024.1:0-11136 GCF_042884695.1 Nocardia sp. NPDC058114
GGCGCCGTTGCGTAGGCGACGAAGGAGCAAGCAACGGTGCCTGATCGACGGGACCGGCGGGGCCGCGAACTCGAGCGCGCCAGCGCTCCTAAGACACAGTGATGGATCCGCGCATGTCGGGGTGCAGGGTGCACATGTAGCGGTAGGTGCCGGGCTGGGTGAAGGTGTAGGACCATTCGCCCTTGTCGAAGATGGGGCTGTTGAGGCCCATCGCCTTGTCGCCGATGCCCTGCACGTTGTGCGGGACCTTGTCGGAGAACTTCCAGGTCACCGTCTCGCCGACCTTGATGGTCGCGTCGGCGGGGGCGTATTTCATGTTGCCGACCTCGACCGTGAGGTTGGTCGGCGCGTGCTGTTGGGTGGTCGTGGTGGTGACCGGGCGGGGTTTGCGGGTTGTGGTGGTGGCGGCGTTTCCCGAGTCGCCGGAACAGCCGGCGGACAACAGGGCGGCGGCCACGACTAATCCGGCGGCAAACCGGGCGGATGCGGCGCGGTGACGAACCATCGACATGGGTGTGGAGCGTAGTCTGCGAGCGACCCCGGGCCGGTCGGCGGCCCGTTTTCGGGCGGCTGGGAGGCGACTATGTCGGATCGACGTGGCTATTACACAGTCGACGAGGTGCGGGCGGCGGAAGCCGAGCTGTTCACGCGGGTGCCCGTGGGAATGCCGATGCGGCGGGCCGCCTTCGGACTGGCCGGGGTGGTTGTCGACGAATTGCGGTCGCTGACCGGGGGCGTGGTCGGGCGAACCGTCGGACTGCTGGTGGGGTCGGGGGACAACGGCGGGGATGCGTTGTGGGCGGGTGCCTTCCTACGGCGTCGGGGCGTCCGGGTGTCGGTTGTTCTGCTGAATCCTGAACGGGCGCATCGGGAAGGGCTTGCTGCGTTGCGGGCAGCTGGGGGCCGGGTGGTCGATCGGCTCGATGGTGTCGATCTGGTGATCGATGGGATCGTGGGGATTTCCGGACGGGGGCCTTTGCGGCCCGGGGCGGCGGAAATAGTTGCTGCCCTGGATGTTCCGATTGTCTCGGCAGATCTGCCCAGTGGAGTCGATCCGGATACGGGGGCGGTGGATGGGCCCGCGGTGACGGCGGATGTGACGGTGGCATTCGGTGCGTACAAGCCGGTACATGCGTTGGCTGTGCCCCAGTGTGGGCGAATTGTGTTGGTGCCGATCGGGTTACGCCTTCCAGAGGCTGGGCTGGTACAGCTCGATCCAGGAGCGGTGGGGGCCGGGTGGCCGGTGCCGGGGCCTGCTGACGACAAATACAGTCAGGGAGTGACGGGGGTTTGCGCGGGCAGTGCGAAGTATCCGGGGGCGGGGGTGTTGTGCACGGGCGCCGCGGTGGTGGCGACCTCGGGGATGGTTCGGTATGTGGGGTCCGATACCGCGGTATTGGAGAAGTTTCCCGAAGTTGTCGCCAGTTCGTCGATTTCGGAGGCCGGGAGGGTGCAGGCCTGGGTGTTCGGGCCGGGGGGTGGCACTGATCCGGGGGCCCGGGATCGGTTGGCCGAGGTGCTGGGTACTGATCTGCCGGTGTTGGTGGACGCGGACGGGTTGACGATTCTTGCCGAGGAACCGGGGCTGGTTCGGGGGCGATCCGGGGTGACGGTGCTGACGCCGCATGCGGGGGAATTCGCTCGGCTGACCGGTGGTGCGGTGGGGGCGGATCGGGTGGGGGCGGTGCGAAGGCTGGCTGATGAGTGGGGTGTGACGGTTCTGCTCAAGGGGCGGGCGACGGTTGTCGCTTCGCCGGGGCAGCCGACGCTGGTCAATGACGCAGGTGGGGATTGGGCGGCTACGCCGGGGTCGGGGGATGTGCTGTCGGGGATCATCGGGGCGTTGCTCGCCGCGGGGTGTGCGGCGGGGTGGGCTGCGGCTGCGGGGGCTCGGGCACATGCCTTGGCGGCGAATCTGGCTGCTCATGAGGGTCGGGCGGCGGGGGCTCCTGTTTCCGCTACGCCGTTGCTGGGGCATGTTCGGGGCGCGGTGCGGGTTTTGCGGGAGGTTGGTGGGGACGAGGGTTGGTAGCCCGGGACGAAGCCGAGCAGTGGTCGTCCCAGGACGCCCCACGTATGGCGGATTCGGCGGGTCCTGGCACGATCGGGGGTGTGAATGCGCAAGTGGAGACGGTCGTCGACTTGGATGCCATTGCTCACAATGTGCGGGTGTTGCGGGAGTACGCGCACGGGGCTGCTGTGATGGTGGTGGTCAAGGCTGACGGGTACAACCATGGGGCGGTGGAGGTGGCTCGGGCCGCGTTGGGGGCGGGCGCTCGGGAGCTCGGCGTGACCACCGTGGGCGAGGGGCTGGCCTTGCGGGCGGCGGGGATCACGGCTCCTGTGCTGTGCTGGCTCAATACTGTCGACGCTGATTACGCGGGTGCTGTGGCGGGCGATCTCGAGATCGGGGTGTCGTCGCTGGCGCAGTTGCGGGCGGTGGAGCGGGCCGCGGTGGCGGCGGGGCAGACCGCGACGGTGACGTTGAAGGTGGATACGGGGCTCAACCGCAACGGGGTGTCGGTGACCGAGTATCCGCAGGTCCTGCGGGCTGTGCGGGGGCTCGTCGACGCGCAGGTGGTGCGGTTGCGGGCGATCTTCTCCCATCTGGCGCACGCCGATGAGCCGGGGCATCCGATGGTGGATCGGCAGCGGGATCGGTTCGTCGAGGCGATCGCGCTGGCCAAAGAGCACGGTCTCGAACCCGAACTCGTTCATCTGTCGAATTCGGCGGCCACCTTGACCAGACCAGATCTGCGGTTCGACATGGTCCGGCCGGGTATTTCGGTGTACGGGCTTTCGCCCATTCCGGAGCTCGGACAATTCGGTCTGAAGCCCGCGATGACATTCCAAGCGGAGGTCGCGTTGGTGAAACAGGTGGCGGCAGGGGAAGGCGTGTCGTACGGGCACCGGTGGATCGCACCGCGCGACACCACGATCGCGCTGGTGCCCGCGGGATACGCCGACGGCGTATTCCGTTCGCTCAGTGGACGTTTCGAGGTGTGGTTGGGCGGTGCCCGGCACCGTAATGTCGGGCGGGTGTGCATGGACCAGTTCATGGTCGACCTCGGCGACAACGCGGGCGGCGTGCGGGAGGGCGACCGCGCGGTGCTGTTCGGCGGCGGCGCGGGACAGCCACACGCGCTCGACTGGGCGCGGGCGCTGGACACGATCGATTACGAGGTCGTCTGCGCGCCGCGCGGCCGGGTGGTCCGCCGCTACGTGGGTACCGGCCGATGACCCGGCGCACGGTGATCCGGCGCGGTGGCCTGGCGACCGCGGGCCTGCTCGCGGGCCTCGCCATCGCCCATACCTTGCGCCAGATCGGCGCGCGGGTGATGTGGCCCGCCGAACGCGACGAATACCGCGACGAGAACTTCGCCCTGATCGACGAGGACGAACCGGGCATGGTGCTCGCCGACGACGGTGTGTCGCTGGCCACCCGCACTTACGGCGACGACTCCGCCGAGGTCACGATCGTTTTCGTGCACGGCTTCTGCAACAGCATGGAGTCCTTCCACTTCCAGCGCCGCGATCTCGCGCGGCAGTGGGGGTCGCGGGTGCGGATGGTGTTCTTCGATCTGCGCGGGCACGGACGCTCCGGCACGCCGAGTACCGAGAGCTGCACGGTCGCCCAGCTCGGCCGCGACCTCGCCACGGTGATCCGTGAGTGCGCGCCGACAGGACCGGTGGTGCTGGTCGGGCATTCGCTCGGCGGAATGGCCGTGCTCGCGGCGGCCGCGCAGTTCCCCGAACTGTTCGCCACGCGGGTGCGCGCGGTCGGGCTGCTGAGCACCGCCGCCGCGGAGGTGACCGCGACCGGGATCTCGCAACTGGTTCGGCATCCCGCGGTCGACGGCTTCAAGCTGGCGGTGCGGACCGCGCCGACGCTGGTGCAGTTCAGCCGCAGCGCGAGCAAGCACGTGGTGACGCCGATCCTGCACGTGAGCTCGTTCCACGGCCCCGTGAGTCCGACGCTGTCGCGCTTCACCACGATGATGATCGACCGCACGCCCGTCGGCACCATCGAAAAGTTTCTGAAAGCGATTGAGTTGCACGACGAGTCAGCCGCATTGCCCGTCCTGGGCGAACTGCCGGTTTTGATTCTGGGTGGTGCGCACGACGTGGTGATCCCGTTCCGCAATTCCCGCGAACTGGCGGCGGAACTACCGGGCAGCGAACTGGTCCGGGTGCGTGAGGCGGCGCACATGCCGCACCTGCAGTTCCCCGAGGTGAGCCTGGCCGCACTCGACCGGCTGCTCGCGCGGGCGGGAATCATCGGCAGCCGCGGCGAGGAGGCCGTCGGTGGCTGACCCACACCAGCGCGTTCTCGACACTGTCGAGGACACCGAAGCATTCGGCCGCGAACTGGCGGCCACCCTGCGCCCGGGTGACCTGGTCGTGCTCGACGGCCCGCTCGGCGCCGGTAAAACCGCGTTGACCAGAGGAATCGCCGCCGGACTCGGTGTCGCGGGCCGGGTCAGCTCGCCGACGTTCATCATCGCGCGGGCGCACAAGGCCGGAGTGCGGCCGGACGGCACGCCCGGGGTGGCGATGGTGCACGTCGACGCCTACCGCCTCGCGGGCGACCTCGACGAACTGGACTCGCTCGACCTCGACACCGACCTGCACCACGCGGTCGTCGTCGTGGAATGGGGCAAGGGGGTCGTCGAACACCTCGCTGACCGGCACCTGCGAGTGCAACTCGCCCGGGAGCCGGAATCCGATGTGCGCACGGCGATCTGGGAATGGATCGAATAACGCGCGATCATGCGCGCACCGGTGCGCGCCGAGCGCCGATACCACCCGGTATTGTTGAGACAATCATGCTCGTACTAGCAGTCGACACCGCGACACCCGCCGTTACAGCGGGATTGGTGCACCTGTCACCTGCCGGTGAACCCGGCACCCGCCCCGCCGTGGCGACGCTCGCTGCCCGCGTGAAGGTCGACGCCCGCGCGCACGCTGAGGTCCTCACCCCGCAGATCCTGGAGTGTCTAGCCGCGGCGGGGGTGCGCCGCGACGAGCTCGACGCGGTCGTCGTCGGGCTCGGACCCGGACCGTTCACCGGGCTACGCGTGGGAATGGCCACCGCGGCCGCCTTCGGTGACGCGCTCGGGTTACCCGTGCACGGGGTGTGCAGTCTCGACGCCATCGCCGCCGACACCATCGGTGAGAAGCGAGATCCCGGCGAGCTGTTGGTGGTCACCGACGCGCGCAGGCGCGAGGTGTACTGGGCCAAGTATCTGAACGGGGCGCGGGTCGCCGGTCCCGAGGTGAACAAGGCTGTCGACGTGCCGGTGGGTGACGCCGCGGCGATCGCCGGGTCGGCCGCGCACGTGGACTTCTTCGATCTGCCGGTGCTGCCCAGCGAGACGCCCTCGCCTGCCGGGCTGGTCACTGTCGCGGCGCCGGCGTTGCTGGCGGGACAGACACCGCAAGCGCTGGTGCCGTTGTATCTGCGCAGGCCCGATGCGGTGGAGAACAGCTTCCGAACCCTCGACCGGACCGGGGCGTGAGTGCCGTGACCGAGTACCTGATCGCTCCCATGACGCTGCCCGACATCGACCGCTGCGTCGAACTCGAGCACCTGCTGTTTCCCGAGGACGACCCGTGGCAGGCGGTGTCGTTCCGGTCCGAGCTGGCCGGCGGGCACAACCGCTACATCACCGCGCGCACCGCCGACGGCGTGATGGTCGGCTACGCGGGCATCGCGCTGCTCGGTGACGACGCCCATCCCGAGGCCGAGGTGCACACGATCGGCGTCGACCCGGATTGTCACCGGGGCGGCATCGGCACGCTGCTGCTCGAAGCGCTGCTGGCGACGGCGGCCGAACGCGGCGGGCCGGTGTTCCTCGAGGTGCGCACAGACAACGCGCCCGCCATCGCGATGTACGCCAAGCACGGGTTTCACATCATCGGGCTGCGTAAGAACTACTACCACCCCAGCGGGGCCGACGCGTACACCATGCGCCGTCCGGAACTCACCGCCGCGGCCGATGAATGGGCCGCGCGCGGCCGGCAGGACGAGGTGTTGTCGTGATCGTCATGGGGATCGAAAGCTCGTGCGACGAAACGGGAGTCGGCATCGTGCGCCGTCATTCCGACGGCTCCGTCGAGCTGCTCGCCGATGAGGTGGCCTCGAGCGTCGACCAGCACGCCCGCTTCGGCGGCGTGGTGCCCGAGATCGCCTCGCGCGCACATCTCGAGGCGATCGTGCCCGCGATGCGTCGTGCGCTGGCGACCGCGAGGATCAGCAAGCCGGACGCGCTCGCCGTCACCATCGGGCCGGGGCTGGCCGGTGCGCTGCTGGTGGGGGTGGCCGCGGCCAAAGCCTATGCGGCGGCGTGGGACGTGCCGTTCTACGCGCTCAACCACCTCGGTGGGCACGTGGCGGTCGATACGCTCGAGCACGGGCCGATGCCGCCCGCGGTGGCGCTGCTCGTGTCCGGTGGGCATACCCACCTGTTGCAGGTCACGGATCTGGGTGAGCCGATCACCGAACTCGGCAGCACCGTCGACGATGCCGCCGGGGAGGCGTTCGACAAGGTCGCGCGGCTGCTCGGTCTCGGCTATCCCGGTGGGCCAGCCCTCGACGCTGCCGCCGGCTCCGGTGACGCGCGGGCGATCGCCTTTCCTCGTGGGATGACCGGGCCCCGTGACGCGCGCTACGACTTCTCCTTCTCCGGTCTCAAGACCGCGGTGGCCCGCTATGTCGAGGCCGCGCAGCGTCAGGGCATCACGCCCGACCAGCTGCCGATTCCCGATATCGCCGCGTCCTTTCAGGAGGCGGTGGCGGATGTGCTGACGATGAAGGCTGTCCGGGCGGCGACCGACGTCGGTGTCGACACGATCGTTCTCGGCGGCGGCGCCACCGCGAACTCGCGCATTCGATCACTGGCCGAAGAGCGGTGTGCTGCGGCGGGTTTGACGCTTCGGGTGCCCAAGCCGCGGCTGTGCACGGACAACGGTGTGATGATCGCCGCGCTGGGCGCGCATGTGATCGCGGCGGGCGCGCAGCCTGCGGAACTGACTGTCGCCACCGATCCCGGGCTGCCGGTCTCGGTGAGCGCCCTGCGCGGCTAGCACCCGTCCTGCCTGGTCGCACGGCACCCTGAAGAACCCGCCACCGGTCCACCCGGCGCGGTGCGCGCGTTAATCGGCTGGCGGCAACGGGATTTCGTCGGTCGTGGTGGCCGACGGAATCGGGAGGGTGCTGTTGGCGGGGGCCTGCGTGGGCGAGGTGTTGGGAGTGGAGGGACGCTGTCTGCCGCCACCGGAGGAGCCGCTGTCCAGGGGGCCGAGCGGAGACTCGGGGTAGGGAATCTGCGGGAGGTTCGGATCGGGGCGCAGGGTGGGGGCCGTTGTCGAGGTGGGTGCGGAGGGCGTGGCGGCGTTCGTGCTCGGCGCCCCGGTGGTGGCATTCGGTGCTTCGGTCGCGGGCGGTGCCACGGTGGCGCCGGTGCGTTCGGTGCTCTCGCGATTGGCGGGGGTGGGTGCCGGGGAGGGCACCGGCGGTAACGGGGATTGACGCACGGTGCTGCTCGTGCCGGCGGGAGTCACGTCGGGGGCATCGGGCGACACTGCTTGCACGCCGTAGCCGATCACCAGGCCGACCACCACGACCGCGCCGACCAGGGTGCCGACGACCTTGGCGAAGGTGCCACTCGGTGCGTCGGCGTGCCCACCGCCCGGCAGTCCGGACGGTGCCGCGGCGTCGGCGACCAGCGCCGCGCCCTTGGCGATGACGGCCTCCGGGTCGGGCACGGTGAGCACGGGGACATCGAGGCGCGATTCGAGAATGTCGATGACACACGGGATATTGGCGCAACCGCCGATCACGGCGACGGCGTCGGGGTACTTCGGCGCGCGGGTGAACACCGACGACGAGAACAGCGCGATATTGCGCAGGAGGCCGTCGATGAGCTCCTCGAAATCGGGACGGGTGAGCTCCAATCCCTGTCCCGCTACATGATCGATGGTGACGACGGGTGCCAGCGACAGGTGTTCCTTGGCCGCGCGGCCGCGGTTGGTCAGTGTGGTGCGGTTGGGCCGGGTGCCGCGTCGGGCGTAGTGCAGGTCGACCAGGTGGTGGTAGATCAGCTCGTCGATCGCGTTGCCGCTCAGCGTCGGCGTGCGTTCGGTGTGCAGCACCACGTTGTCGGTGTAATCGGCCACGGTGACGGTGAGTCCGGTCGCGCCCAGGTCGATCACGGCGACGGTGGGGTAGCGGTCGAGCAGTCCGGTGTGGCGCAGATAGGCGAGGGCGGCGGCGCCCTCGGTGACGAGCCGCAGATCACGGTGGCGCGTGGTGGCGGCCCGAATGGCTTGTGCCTGTTCTTTGTTGCGGTAGGCGACAGCGACGCTGGTCGGTGGACGTGATCGCGCCGAGTCGGCGCGACGGTGGCCGCCGGAGTAGCGCCCGAGCGGTTCGCCTGCCATCGCCACCTGTGACACCGGCAGCTGGGTGGTCATCAATTCGATCGAGGACGACACTAGATCGCCGAGGTCGGAATGTGCCTCATCTGCGGAAACGACCCGGTAGTCGAAAGTCTGCTCGCCCGCGGGCCCCGTCGCGACCAATGCCGAGCACACCACCTCGTTCCCGGCCGAGATGCCGAGGGATGTTCGCATGTTCACCTCCCTTCAAGCCGATGGTGCTCTCCGAGCGGATGGCGCCTTCCTGTGCTATGTCACAGCCTGTTATGCGAACGTTACAGATTGTGGCAGGCGATGTGAAGATCACTGGCCAGTGTGGGCGTGTCGAAAATGCGACGTCGGCAGAACCCGACCTTGAGTGCTGGCACTCTCGCGTATAGAGTGCTAGTCGGCACGTACTAGATGGGCATTGCGTAGCTGTACTAGTGCCAAGTCGACTTCTGGGCTTCGGCTCCGGCACCCGCGACGACGGGGCTGTGCGCAGGGTCGCGAGCTGACCGAAACCCGGTCCGGGACACCAGTTCCGGACAACCGAATTTCCCCTGAAAGTGGAGGGCTCAACGTGGCGAGCGTGAACATCAAGCCGCTCGAGGACAAGATCCTCGTCCAGGCCAACGAGGCCGAGACGACGACGGCCTCCGGCCTGGTCATCCCGGACACGGCCAAGGAGAAGCCGCAGGAGGGCACCGTCATTGCCGTCGGAGCGGGCCGCGTCACCGATAAGGGTGACCGCATCCCGGTCGACGTCAAGGAAGGCGACGTCGTCATCTACAGCAAGTACGGCGGCACCGAGATCAAGTACCAGGGTGGGGAATACCTCATCCTCTCGGCGCGCGACATCCTGGCCGTCGTCACCAAGTAAGGCCAACGCCGCATCAGCGTTCCGCCCCGGCGTCTTCACAGGCCCGGGGCGGATTGCGTTCACAAACAGGAGCTGAATCCTCTTATGCCCAAGCAGATCGAGTTCGACGAAAAGGCTCGCCGGGCTCTGGAACGCGGTGTCGACAAGCTGGCCGACGCCGTCAAGGTGACCCTCGGCCCCCGCGGCCGGCATGTGGTGCTGGCCAAGGCTTTCGGTGGCCCCACCGTGACCAACGACGGTGTCACCATCGCGCGTGAGATCGACCTCGAGGACCCCTTCGAGAACCTCGGCGCACAGCTCGTCAAGAGCGTCGCCACCAAGACCAACGATGTCGCGGGCGACGGCACCACCACCGCCACCGTGCTGGCCCAGGCGTTCGTGCGCGGCGGCCTGAAGAACGTCGCCGCGGGCGCCAACCCGATCACCCTCGGCCAGGGCATCGCCGCTGCCGCCGAGAAGGTGTCGGAAGTGCTGCTCGCGCTGGCCACTCCCGTCTCCGGCGAGAAGGCCATCGCCCAGGTCGCCACCGTTTCCTCACGTGACGAGGAAATCGGCGAGATGGTCGGCAAGGCGCTCACCACGGTCGGCAAGGACGGCGTCGTGACGGTCGAGGAGTCCTCGACCACGAACACCGAACTCGTCATCACCGAAGGCGTGCAGTTCGACAAGGGCTACCTCTCGCCCTACTTCCAGACCGATCCCGAGACCCAGCAGGCCGTGCTCGAGGACACCTACGTCCTGCTGCACCGCGACAAGATCAGCTCGCTGCCCGATCTGCTGCCGCTGCTCGAGAAGATCGCCGAGTCCGGCAAGGCCGTGCTGATCGTGGCCGAGGACGTCGACGGCGAAGCGCTGTCCACCCTGGTGGTCAACTCGATCCGCAAGACCATCAAGGCCGTCGCCGTGAAGGCGCCGTTCTTCGGTGACCGTCGCAAGGCGTTCCTCGACGACCTGGCCGTCGTCACCGGTGGCACCGTGATCAACCCCGATCTCGGCGTCACCCTGCGCGAGGCCACCATCGAGCAGCTGGGTCAGGCGCGTCGCGTCGTCGTCACCAAGGACGAGACCGTGCTGATCGACGGCGCGGGCTCCGACGAGGACATCAAGGGCCGCAGCGCGCAGCTGCGTCGCGAGATCGAAGCCTCGGACTCCGACTGGGATCGCGAGAAGCTCGAAGAGCGGCTGGCGAAGCTGGCCGGTGGCGTCGCGGTGATCAAGGTCGGCGCTGCCACCGAGACCGCGCTCAAGGAGCGCAAGTACCGCGTCGACGACGCGGTGGCCGCTGCCAAGGCCGCGGTCGAGGAGGGCATCGTCCCCGGTGGTGGTTCGGCGCTCGTGATCGCCGCTGCCGCACTGGGCGAGCTGCGTGACTCGTTCGCCGGCGACAAGGCCGTCGGTGTCGAGGTGGTTCGCAAGGGCCTCGAGGCGCCGCTGTACTGGATCGCCACCAACGCCGGCCTCGACGGTGCCGTCGTGGTCGCGAAGGTCTCCGAGGGCAAGGAAGGCTTCAACGCCGCCACCCTGACCTACGGCGACCTGCTCGCCGACGGTGTCGTCGACCCGGTCAAGGTGACCCGCTCCGCCGTGGTGAACGCCGCCTCGGTCGCGCGGATGATCCTGACCACCGAGAGCGCCATCGTGGAGAAGCCGGCCGAGGCCGACGACGACCACGGCCACCACGGTCACTCGCACTGATCGGGTAAACGGAAGGCCCGCTGCTGATCATGTGATCGGCGGCGGGCCCTTCTTGTTTGTTGGAGCGCTGGCGCGCTCGAGTCGCGGCCCTGAGGGGCCGCCGGTTAGCCACCGGGGCTTGCTCCTTCGTCGCCTACGCC
>NZ_JBHVTK010000025.1:0-8460 GCF_042884695.1 Nocardia sp. NPDC058114
GCCCGGCCGCGGACCGGCCACTTCGTGGCCGTCCCTCCCTAGGGGTCGGGAGTGCGGTGGCTGGGTTGGGTGGGTTGTTGAAGACGGGGACGGGCCGGGTGTGCGGGGTGGTTGAAAGTGCGGTCGGTCGGCTTCGGGTGTGGTGACCGACCGTTTTGGGGGTAGTGCTCGCTTCAGGCGGGTAAGCGCTCGGCTCGGGCGGTTTCGAGGAGTTCTTCCGCGTGGGCGCGGCCGGTCTCCGTGTCGTCGAGGCCTGCGAGCATACGGGCCAGTTCCACCACTCGTTCTTCGTCGGTCAGCGCGCGGACGCCGCTGTCCACCTTGCCTTTTCCGTCGTCGGACTTGTTCACCACCAGGTGCGTGTCGGCGAAAGCCGCCACCTGGGGCAGGTGGGTCACGACGATGACCTGATGGGTGCGGGCCAGGCGCGCCAGGCGCTTGCCGATCTCCACCGCGGCCCGGCCGCCGACACCTGCGTCGACCTCGTCGAACACCATGGTCGCGCCGTGATCGGATCCGGCGAGCACCACTTCCAGGGCCAGCATCACTCGCGAGAGCTCGCCGCCGGACGCACTCTTGCTGAGCGGCAGCGACTGGGCTCCCGAATGCGCCGAGAGCCGGAACTCCACTTCGTCACAGCCGTTCGAACCGGCGTGCAACAGCGCACCGTCGATCTCCAACGGCGCGGAATCCTGGGCACTGGCCTGCAGCGGGCGGACCTGGACTTCCAAGCGCGCCTTCCCCATCGCCAACCCACTGAGTTCGGTGCTCACCGCGCTCGCCAGCTTGCCCGCCGACTTGGCGCGCGCGGCACTGAGTTTGCGTGCCGCCTCGCGCACTTTGCCCGCGGCCGTCTCCACCTCACCGGCCAGCTTGGCCAGCGCATCCTCGGACACATCGAGCGAGTCCAGGCGCGAGCGCGACTCGTCGGCCCACGCGATCACCCCGTCGATGTCGGGTGCGTATTTGCGGGTCAGCGACTTGAGCTCGGCCTGACGGTTGAGCATCGTGTCCAGTGCGCTGGGATCAGACGGCAATTCCGACAGATAGCTGCTGAGCTCGGTGGTCACGTCGACCACCACCGCGATCGCCTCGCCGAGCCGTGGAGCCAGCGCAGCCAGGGCCGGGTCGTCGGCGGAATCCAGGCGGGCGCGGGCGCCACCGAGCAGATCGAGCACACCGCCACCGTCGGCCGGTGCGTCGGTCGGGCCCGAGAGCGACTCGTGCGCCGCGGCACCCGCCTCGCGCAGGGAATCGAGGTCGCTGAGTCTGCGGATCTCGGCGACCAGGCGGGTGTCCTCACCGGGTTCGGGCGCGATGCCGTCGATCTCGGTGAGCGAATGCTTGAGCCGGTCGGCTTCCAGCGCCAGTTCCCGACTGCGCGCGGTGCGTTCGAGCAGTTCGGTCCGCGCGTCCAGCCAGGACCGACGATGCACCTGGAATTTGCGCAGCAGACCGGCGACGCCGTCGCCGGCGAACTGGTCCAGTGCCGACAGCTGCTGCTCCGGCCGCTGCAACCGCAATTGATCGTTCTGGCCGTGCACGGTCAGCAGCCGGGAGGTGAACTCACCGAGCACCGCGGCGGGCACCCCGCGACCACCGAGATGCGCGCGCGAGCGTCCGTCGCTGTTGACCGTGCGGACCGCGATCACGCTGCCGTCCTCGTCGGCCTCGGCACCCGCCGATTCCAGCACCTCCCCGACCGCCGTGCGAGCCGCGTCGTTCACGTCGTCGACGACGAAACGACCCTCCACCACGGCCTTCGCCGCGCCCAGGCGTACCCGTCCCGCGTCGGCGCGTGCACCGCTGAGCAGGTGCAGGCTGGTGACCACCATGGTCTTGCCCGCACCGGTCTCGCCGGTGAGCACGGTCAGACCGGCATGGAACTGCGCGGTGGCCGTCGAGATGACACCGAGTCCGTCAATCCTGATCTCCGTCAGCATCAGTGCTCTTCCGTTCGCTGTCTGCCCCGCCAGCCGGTGACCGGCAGTTGGAACTTACGCACCATCCGGTCGGCGAAGGGCGCCGAATCGAGCCGCACCCAGCGCACCGGACGTTCGCCGCGCACCACTTCGGCGCGGCCGCCACGCGGCAACGCGAGAGTGCGCCTGCCGTCGAGGAAAACGATCGCGTCGTGTCCGGTCGCCACGGTCTCCACCGCGATCAGCGACTCCGGGCTGGTCACCAGTGGCCGCGCGAACAACGCGTGCGCGTTGCTCGGGATCACCAGCATCGCCTCCAGTTCGGGCCACACCACCGGTCCACCCGCCGAGAACGCGTAGGCGGTGGACCCGGTGGGCGTGGAGATGAGGATGCCGTCGCAGCCGAACGCCGAGACCGGCCGCCCGTCCACTTCGAGCACCACTTCCAGCACGCCCATCCGCTGGGCGTTCTCGAGGCTGGCCTCGTTGAGCGCCCAGCCGCGTTCGACGATCGTGTCGTCCACGCGCACCGTGACGTCGATGGTCATCCGGTTTTCCACCTGGTAGTCGCGATCGACCACCTGCGAGAGCGCCTCGTCGAGGTTCTCGGCCTCGGCTTCGGTGAGAAAACCGATGCGGCCCAGGTTGATTCCCAGCACGGGCACACCCGCGGGCCTGCCGAGTTCGGCCGCGCGCAAGAACGTGCCGTCGCCACCGAGGGCGAGCACCATCTCACAGCCCTGGGCCGCGGACGGGCTGTGCGGCACCACCCGCACCGGATATCCGGCTTCGTCTTCGAACCGGGTGCTGTCGGCCTCGTCGGCCAGCACCCGCAGGCAGATACCCGCTTCGGCGAAGATCTTCGCCACCCGGTGCGCGGTCTCGATGATCTCCGCGCGACCGGGATGGGCGACGAGCAGGATCTCCCTGCCGCCGGCATGCGTACTCACTGCGGACCCTCCTCGACAGCCTGCGCGACCAGCGCCCGCACCTGTTCGGCGTCGTAGTCGAACGGGCCGACCTTGCGCAACCACAGGAAGTACTCGACATTGCCCGACGGGCCGGGCAGCGGGCTGGCGACCACGCCCAGGGTGCGCAGCCCGAGCGCGGCGGCGGCGCTCGCCACATCACACACCACGTCGGTTCGCAGCGCCGGATCACGCACCACACCGCCCGAACCGACCCGGTCTTTGCCGACCTCGAACTGCGGCTTCACCATCGGCAGCAGATCGGCGCCGTCGGCCGCACAGGCCGCCAGTGCGGGGAGGACGAGCCCGAGCGAGATGAAGGACAGGTCACCGACAACGACTTCGACTGTGCCACCGATGGATTCGGGAGTGATGTTGCGCACGTTGGTGCGGTCGAACACGCGGACCCGGTCGTCGTTCTGCAGCCGCCAGATCAGCTGGCCGTAGCCCACGTCGACCGCGACCACCTCGCGCGCGCCCTTGTTCAGCAGCACATCGGTGAACCCACCGGTCGACGCACCCGCGTCCAGGCACCGCTTACCCGCGAGGCCGAGCCCCTCGGGTTCGAAGGCCTCGAGCGCGCCGAGCAGTTTGTGCGCGCCCCGCGAGGCCCACGACACCTCGTCGGGCTCTTCCCGCACGATCAGTGGGGTTCCCGTCTCCACGGCCGTCGCCGGTTTCACGGCGACGGTTCCGGCAATCAGGACGCGGCCCGCGCTGATCAGCTCGACCGCGTGTTCTCGCGATCGCGCCAACCCGCGGCGAACCAGTTCGGCGTCCACCCGCGCTCGTCTGGCCACCTCAGATCTTGTCCACTGTCGCCAGCGCGTCCACCAGTACGTCGTGCGCCTGTTCGAGGATGCGCGCACGGCGGGTGATATCGGCACCGGCCTCGGTGTTCTCCGCCGGGCCCGCGACAGGACGCGGACCGAGTTCGGCGAGTAGTGCGTCGACCTCGGTCTTGATCCGGTGCGGATCGGCGGGTTCCTGCTGCGCCGCTGCGCCGGGCAGGTGAGCGCCCGGCACGGGAATCCCGGGCCGCGGTGGCTGTGACGCGCCGTTCGGCGGTGAACTCGCAGTACTCATCGTGGCGTCAACGCTATCGGATTTCCGAATCGGCCGCGCGCACCCGTACCGCCCGGCCGGGATACTGTCGCAACAGTTCCGCGATGTCCGCCGGTGCGGCGGCCTCCGCCACGGTGGCGTCGTTGAGGGCGTCGAGGCCGGCGGCGATATAGGTGGGGATCCGGGCGGCGGGCGCGCCGATCACCTCCTCGAGCGTGCTGACTCCGGTCAGCACCAGCAGCGAGTCCAGACCCAGGCCGTTGGCGCCCTCGATATCGGTGTCGAGCCGGTCGCCGACGACCAGGGCGCGGCGGGTGCCCGCTCGCTCGATCGCGTCTTCCATCAGCGGCGCGTAGGGCTTGCCCGCTACGAGGGGCTCACGATCGGAGGCGGTCGCCAGGGCCGCGACCATCGAGCCGTTGCCGGGGGCGAGGCCGCGCTCGTTGGGCAAGGTGCGGTCGGTATTGGCGGCGATCCACAGCGCGCCCGCGCGCAAGGCGTAGGCGGCTTCGGCGAGGTCGGGCCATGCGGTTGCCGGCGAGTGGCCTTGGACGACCGCCGCTGGTGGGGTCTCGCCGAATCGGCGGATGGGCTCGAGGCCGACGGCTTTCACCTCGGCGGCCAGATCGTCGGTTCCGACGACGAGCACCCTGTCGCCGGGGCTCAGCCGTTCGGACAACATGCGGGCGGCGGCCTGCGCACTGGTCACCACATCGCCCGCGGTCGCCGGGTAGCCGAGCTCGTCCAGGTGGTGCGCCACGGCACCGGGACCGCGCGCGGCGTTGTTGGTGACGTAGACGAGACGTTGTGCCGAATCACCATCCGGTACAAGCGCTTTGGGCGCCCCTTCGATGACATCGGGTCCGCGGTACAGCGTTCCGTCCAGGTCGAGCAGCAATGCCTCGTATCGATCGCGTAGCCGGTCCATCCACCCTCACTTCGTCGTCTCTGCCGGGTCGGACACATCTGCGACCCTAGGCGAAGGCACCGACAGCTTCGGTTCCCCTCGGCTGCCGAATAGCGCTCGCACCCTTCATGATCGAGCATGTGCCACATGTTCGTGCGCGATGTCCCCAGTTGCGGACGTCTCGCCCAGCGCGTCGCGGGCGCGCACCGACGCAACAGGGAAACCAGGCCGGTTGCCGGCCGAAGTAGATCCCCGCTCGCACAGCGTGCTCGATTGCCCGCAGCGCAGGAGGCCGGTCCACCGCTCGAGCCGACCGAGTACCTCTGTGCCACACCCGATCCGGCGTTGCCGGCCGACATCAACCTCTGATGACATGCGAAAAGGCCGCAGGCCGGGAAACCTGGATGCGTTCCCGGCCTACGGCCTTGTGGTTCTACTGTGCGTCGCCGGTGAGTTCGGTTGCCCGCTCCTCGGCGTCGGTTTCGTCGTCGAGGTCGGCGGCAGCGGCGTTGAGGAACCACTGCAGGCCGTCATCGGTGCGGCCGGCCGCCACCAGCGCGTCGGCGTAGGCATAGAACAGGCGCGCGGCGGCGGAGCCCGTGCGCGACGGGTCCAGATCGCAGGCTTGCAGCGTCACGACGGCCTGGTCGAACTGACCCAGATCCATCCGGGCGCCTGCCACAACGATCCGCAGCTCGGCGGCTTCGTCACCGGTGAGCGTCTGTGCTTCCTCGCTGCGACCGAGCTCGATGGCGCGTTCCGGCCTGCCGAGACCGCGCTCGCAGTCCGCCATCACCGCGAGCAGCCCGGCGCCACCGGACATGCGTCGTGCGGTCCGCAGCTCCGAGAGCGCCTCTGCCCATTCCTCGGCGTGGTAGGCCACCACACCGGCGGTCTCCCGCACCACCGCGATGCGGCCCGCACGCTGCCGCGCGGCCCGAGCGTGTGCCAGCGCCAGGCGCGGGTCGTCCTCGAGCAGCTCGACGGCCATCACCATGTGCCGAGCCACCGAATCGGCGTTGTTCTTGTCCAGGCTCAGCAGGTCACGGCGCACGGCCGGATCCAGATCGGAGGCCTGCACATCCTCGGGCAGATCGGGCTCTTCGGGACGCGCCGCACGGCGATCGTCCGGCCGCCCACCCGTCGTACGAGCGCCTTCACCGCCGCGACGGCGGTCATCGCCGAAGTCACCCGACCGCGATGCACCACCGGACGCCGAGCCACTGCGCGCACGGTCGTCACGGTCCGAACGGGCACCGCGATCCGCGAATCCACGCCGCTCGCCACGGTCGGCGTCACCAGCGGCCCGATCGTCACGATCCGAACCGCTAGAACGGTCGTCGCGATCCGACTCACCTCGGGCAACACTGTCACGATCGAAGCCGCGGGGGCTCTCGTCGAGGCCGGAATCGTCACGGGCGGCGTCATTCAGGTCGCCACTGTCCGAGCCGCGATCGGTGGCATCGGACCGGCTGTCGAGATCCGAACCGACCCGCGCGCTGCCGCTCTCGGACTCGACGCCGTCGGCGTCACGAGGACGGTCACCTTCACCGGTGTCGATGGTCGCCTTGTCGTCGGTCTCGGCTACCCGCGCCGTGGCCGAGCTTGCGTTGTCTTCGGACTGCTCAGTGGACGCTGTCGACTCGTCGGTTGCGGGCTTGTCGCTCGCCGTCGCGGAGTGGCCGGCCGAGGCCGTGCTGTCGTCCTCGGTGATCGACTCGTCGATATCGGAGGCAGCCGATGCCGAGACAACGCCGAGCACGTCACTGTCGCGCTCACGTCGCTTCTCGCGGTAGGTGCCGTCGAGCGGCTTGCCGTCCTCGCCGACGAACTTGCCCTGGCTGCCACCGGAGCGCGCGTCACGCTTGAAGCCACCGCGACCGCGGTCGTCGTCGCGCCTCGGCCCACGATCGTTGTCGTCGCGCCGCTGGTAGCCGCCCTTGCCGCTGTCGTCACGACGCGGGTAACCACCCTTGTCGTCACGCTTCTGATAGCCGCCGCGATCGGAACCACCACGCGAACGGTCATCGCTGTCGTTACGACGGAAGCCGCCACCCGGACGGTCGCTGCCGCCTTCGCTGCGACGGAAGCCACCACGATCGGAGCTGCCGCCACGGTCACTGCCGCGATCGGAGCTGCCACGCGAACGGTCGTCGCCGTCGTTACGACGGAAGCCGCCACCCGAACCGCCGCGGGGGCGATCGTCATTGTTGCCGCGGTACCCGCCACGGTCGCCGCCGCGGTCGAAACCGCCTGCGGGACGATCACTTCCGCCTTCATGACGCTTGAAACCACCCCGGTCACCGGAGCCACTGCGACCGGCGTCGTCACGGCGCTGGTAGCCACCGCGGTCACCGCTGTCGCTGCGCTTGAATCCGCCGCGATCGTTGTCGTCACGCTTCTGGTAGCCGCCGCGATCGCTGTCGTCACGCTTCTGGTAGCCGCCGCGATCGTTGTCATCACGTCGCTGGTAACCACCGCGACCGGCATCATCGCGCTTGGGGTAACCGCTCTTGTTGTCGTCGCGGCGCTGGTAGCCACCACGATCCGACGAGCCGCCACGATCCGAACCACCACGGTAGCCACCACGGTCACCGCCGCGGTCGAAACCACCTGCGGGACGATCACTTCCGCCCTCATGACGCTTGAAACCACCCCGGTCACCGGAGCCACCGCGACCGGCGTCGTCACGGCGCTGGTAGCCACCGCGGTCGCCACTGTCGCTGCGCTTGAATCCGCCCCGATCGTTGTCGTCACGCTTCTGGTAGCCGCCGCGATCGTTGTCATCACGTCGCTGGTAACCACCACGACTCGCGTCGTCGCGCTTCGGGTAGCCGCCCTTCGCGCTGTCGTCGCGGCGCTGGTAGCCACCGCGATCAGCGGAGCCGCCACGATCCGAACCACCGCGGGGGCGGTCGTCGTTGCCCCGGTAGCCACCACGGTCGCTGGAGCCGCTGCGACCGGCGTCGTCACGGCGCTGGTAGCCACCGCGGTCGCCACTGTCGCTGCGCTTGAATCCACCACGGTCGGAGCTGCCGCCGCGGTCGTCGCGGTTGTAGCCACCGCGCTGGCCTTCGGGACGACCGGAGCCGCGATTGTCGTCGTTGCGACGGAATCCACCCCGGTCGGAGCTGCCACGGTCGGAGCCACCACGACCTGCGCTGCTGCCTCGGCCTGCGTCGTCGCGGCGGAATCCGCCGCCTTCGCCACGGCCCGAGCCGCGATTGTCACCGTGTCCGCCGCGGGGGCGATCGGTCGGTTCGCCTCGCCGGCCGAAACCGGGGGCGTCTCCGTCCCGGCGGAAAGGCTTCCGTCCGTCGTTGTGTTCCGACACGGCGATCCCTCTCTAGGTTCCCCGACCTGCGGGGAGTGTTGTCAATGACCCCGCCACTAAGAATTCAACCACGGACGAAGGACGGGGCATCGTCCGCCTGGCGTACCGAACTCGTATCGAGTCCACAAACGCCGATAGGGGACCCAAATAAGGGTCCCCTATCGCGAAGGATGTTCCGGCAGTGTCCTACTCTCCCACACCCTGTCGAGTGCAGTACCATCGGCGCAGGTGGCCTTAGCTTCCGGGTTCGGAATGGGACCGGGC
>NZ_JBHVTK010000026.1:0-5142 GCF_042884695.1 Nocardia sp. NPDC058114
TAAACAAACAAAAACGTCAACAAACAATATTTTTTAGTTTCTTTTAGAAACTAAGCCAACGTAACAAATGAGCTAATCAACTTTCTTGGAGAGTTTGATCCTGGCTCAGGACGAACGCTGGCGGCGTGCCTAATACATGCAAGTCGAGCGAACCGATGGGAGCTTGCTCCCTGATGTTAGCGGCGGACGGGTGAGTAACACGTGGGTAACCTGCCTGTAAGACTGGGATAACTCCGGGAAACCGGGGCTAATACCGGATGCTTGTTTGAACCGCATGGTTCAGACATAAAAGGTGGCTTCGGCTACCACTTACAGATGGACCCGCGGCGCATTAGCTAGTTGGTGAGGTAACGGCTCACCAAGGCAACGATGCGTAGCCGACCTGAGAGGGTGATCGGCCACACTGGGACTGAGACACGGCCCAGACTCCTACGGGAGGCAGCAGTAGGGAATCTTCCGCAATGGACGAAAGTCTGACGGAGCAACGCCGCGTGAGTGATGAAGGTTTTCGGATCGTAAAGCTCTGTTGTTAGGGAAGAACAAGTGCCGTTCAAATAGGGCGGCACCTTGACGGTACCTAACCAGAAAGCCACGGCTAACTACGTGCCAGCAGCCGCGGTAATACGTAGGTGGCAAGCGTTGTCCGGAATTATTGGGCGTAAAGGGCTCGCAGGCGGTTTCTTAAGTCTGATGTGAAAGCCCACGGCTCAACCGTGGAGGGTCATTGGAAACTGGGGAACTTGAGTGCAGAAGAGGAAAGCGGAATTCCACGTGTAGCGGTGAAATGCGTAGAGATGTGGAGGAACACCAGTGGCGAAGGCGACTTTCTGGTCTGTAACTGACGCTGAGGCGCGAAAGCGTGGGGAGCAAACAGGATTAGATACCCTGGTAGTCCACGCCGTAAACGATGAGTGCTAAGTGTTAGAGGGTTTCCGCCCTTTAGTGCTGCAGCTAACGCATTAAGCACTCCGCCTGGGGAGTACGGTCGCAAGACTGAAACTCAAAGGAATTGACGGGGGCCCGCACAAGCGGTGGAGCATGTGGTTTAATTCGAAGCAACGCGAAGAACCTTACCAGGTCTTGACATCCTCTGACAACCCTAGAGATAGGACGTCCCCTTCGGGGGCAGAGTGACAGGTGGTGCATGGTTGTCGTCAGCTCGTGTCGTGAGATGTTGGGTTAAGTCCCGCAACGAGCGCAACCCTTGATCTTAGTTGCCAGCATTCAGTTGGGCACTCTAAGGTGACTGCCGGTGACAAACCGGAGGAAGGTGGGGATGACGTCAAATCATCATGCCCCTTATGACCTGGGCTACACACGTGCTACAATGGACAGTACAAAGGGCAGCGAAACCGCGAGGTTAAGCCAATCCCACAAATCTGTTCTCAGTTCGGATCGCAGTCTGCAACTCGACTGCGTGAAGCTGGAATCGCTAGTAATCGCGGATCAGCATGCCGCGGTGAATACGTTCCCGGGCCTTGTACACACCGCCCGTCACACCACGAGAGTTTGTAACACCCGAAGTCGGTGGGGTAACCGTAAGGAGCCAGCCGCCTAAGGTGGGACAGATGATTGGGGTGAAGTCGTAACAAGGTAGCCGTATCGGAAGGTGCGGCTGGATCACCTCCTTTCTAAGGATTTTAACGGAATATAAGACCTTGGGTCTTATAAACAGAACGTTCCCTGTCTTGTTTAGTTTTGAAGGATCATTCGATTCTTCGAGATGTTGTTCTTTGAAAACTAGATAACAGAAGTAATTCACATTCAATTAGTAATGCAAGATATCACGTAGTGATTCTTTTTAACGGTTAAGTTAGAAAGGGCGCACGGTGGATGCCTTGGCACTAGGAGCCGATGAAGGACGGGACTAACACCGATATGCTTCGGGGAGCTGTAAGTAAGCTTTGATCCGGAGATTTCCGAATGGGGAAACCCACCACTCGTAATGGAGTGGTATCCATATCTGAATACATAGGATATGAGAAGGCAGACCCGGGGAACTGAAACATCTAAGTACCCGGAGGAAGAGAAAGCAAATGCGATTCCCTGAGTAGCGGCGAGCGAAACGGGACCAGCCCAAACCAAGAGGCTTGCCTCTTGGGGTTGTAGGACACTCTATACGGAGTTACAAAGGAACGAGGTAGATGAAGCGATCTGGAAAGGCCCGCCATAGAAGGTAACAGCCCTGTAGTCAAAACTTCGTTCTCTCCTGAGTGGATCCTGAGTACGGCGGAACACGTGAAATTCCGTCGGAATCCGGGAGGACCATCTCCCAAGGCTAAATACTCCCTAGTGACCGATAGTGAACCAGTACCGTGAGGGAAAGGTGAAAAGCACCCCGGAAGGGGAGTGAAAGAGATCCTGAAACCGTGTGCCTACAAGTAGTCAGAGCCCGTTAATGGGTGATGGCGTGCCTTTTGTAGAATGAACCGGCGAGTTACGATCCCGTGCAAGGTTAAGCAGAAGAGGCGGAGCCGCAGCGAAAGCGAGTCTGAATAGGGCGAATTGAGTACGTGGTCGTAGACCCGAAACCAGGTGATCTACCCATGTCCAGGGTGAAGTTCAGGTAACACTGAATGGAGGCCCGAACCCACGCACGTTGAAAAGTGCGGGGATGAGGTGTGGGTAGCGGAGAAATTCCAATCGAACCTGGAGATAGCTGGTTCTCTCCGAAATAGCTTTAGGGCTAGCCTCAAGGTAAGAGTCTCGGAGGTAGAGCACTGATTGGACTAGGGGCCCCTACCGGGTTACCGAATTCAGTCAAACTCCGAATGCCGATGACTTATCCTTGGGAGTCAGACTGCGAGTGATAAGATCCGTAGTCGAAAGGGAAACAGCCCAGACCACCAGCTAAGGTCCCAAAGTATACGTTAAGTGGAAAAGGATGTGGAGTTGCTTAGACAACCAGGATGTTGGCTTAGAAGCAGCCACCATTTAAAGAGTGCGTAATAGCTCACTGGTCGAGTGACTCTGCGCCGAAAATGTACCGGGGCTAAACGTATCACCGAAGCTGCGGACTGTTCTTCGAACAGTGGTAGGAGAGCGTTCTAAGGGCTGTGAAGCAAGACCGGAAGGACTTGTGGAGCGCTTAGAAGTGAGAATGCCGGTATGAGTAGCGAAAGAGGGGTGAGAATCCCCTCCACCGAATGCCTAAGGTTTCCTGAGGAAGGCTCGTCCGCTCAGGGTTAGTCGGGACCTAAGCCGAGGCCGAAAGGCGTAGGCGATGGACAACAGGTTGATATTCCTGTACCACCTCCCCGCCGTTTGAGTAATGGGGGGACGCAGTAGGATAGGGTAAGCGCGCTGCTGGATATGCGCGTTCAAGCAGTTAGGCTGATGAGTAGGCAAATCCGCTCATCATGAAGGCTGAGCTGTGATGGCGAGCGAATTATAGTAGCGAAGTTCCTGATTCCACACTGCCAAGAAAAGCCTCTAGCGAGGTGAGAGGTGCCCGTACCGCAAACCGACACAGGTAGGCGAGGAGAGAATCCTAAGGTGATCGAGAGAACTCTCGTTAAGGAACTCGGCAAAATGACCCCGTAACTTCGGGAGAAGGGGTGCTCTGTTAGGGTGCAAGCCCGAGAGAGCCGCAGTGAATAGGCCCAGGCGACTGTTTAGCAAAAACACAGGTCTCTGCGAAGCCGTAAGGCGAAGTATAGGGGCTGACGCCTGCCCGGTGCTGGAAGGTTAAGAGGAGCGGTTAGCGTAAGCGAAGGTGCGAATTGAAGCCCCAGTAAACGGCGGCCGTAACTATAACGGTCCTAAGGTAGCGAAATTCCTTGTCGGGTAAGTTCCGACCCGCACGAAAGGCGTAACGATCTGGGCACTGTCTCAACGAGAGACTCGGTGAAATTATAGTACCTGTGAAGATGCAGGTTACCCGCGACAGGACGGAAAGACCCCGTGGAGCTTTACTGTAGCCTGATATTGAATTTTGGTACAGCTTGTACAGGATAGGTAGGAGCCTGAGAAGCCGGAGCGCTAGCTTCGGTGGAGGCGTCGGTGGGATACTACCCTGGCTGTATTGACCTTCTAACCCGCCGCCCTTATCGGGCTGGGAGACAGTGTCAGGTGGGCAGTTTGACTGGGGCGGTCGCCTCCTAAAGGGTAACGGAGGCGCCCAAAGGTTCCCTCAGAATGGTTGGAAATCATTCGTAGAGTGTAAAGGCACAAGGGAGCTTGACTGCGAGACCTACAAGTCGAGCAGGGACGAAAGTCGGGCTTAGTGATCCGGTGGTTCCGCATGGAAGGGCCATCGCTCAACGGATAAAAGCTACCCCGGGGATAACAGGCTTATCTCCCCCAAGAGTCCACATCGACGGGGAGGTTTGGCACCTCGATGTCGGCTCATCGCATCCTGGGGCTGTAGTCGGTCCCAAGGGTTGGGCTGTTCGCCCATTAAAGCGGTACGCGAGCTGGGTTCAGAACGTCGTGAGACAGTTCGGTCCCTATCCGTCGCGGGCGCAGGAAATTTGAGAGGAGCTGTCCTTAGTACGAGAGGACCGGGATGGACGCACCGCTGGTGTACCAGTTGTTCTGCCAAGGGCATCGCTGGGTAGCTATGTGCGGACGGGATAAGTGCTGAAAGCATCTAAGCATGAAGCCCCCCTCAAGATGAGATTTCCCATTCCGCAAGGAAGTAAGATCCCTGAAAGATGATCAGGTTGATAGGTCTGAGGTGGAAGTGTGGCGACACATGGAGCTGACAGATACTAATCGATCGAGGACTTAACCAATTTGAATGTATGCTTACTGTTATCTAGTTTTGAGAGAACACTCTCAATGGTTTGGTGGCGATAGCGAAGAGGTCACACCCGTTCCCATACCGAACACGGAAGTTAAGCTCTTCAGCGCCGATGGTAGTTGGGACTTTGTCCCTGTGAGAGTAGGACGTTGCCAGGCTTATATATCGGAGGATTAGCTCAGCTGGGAGAGCACCTGCCTTACAAGCAGGGGGTCGGCGGTTCGATCCCGTCATGACTGCTACTTTTTATAGGGGCATAGTTTAAAGGTAGAACTACGGTCTCCAAAACCGTCAGTGTGGGTTCGATTCCTACTGCCCCTGCCATTTTGGAGTTATCTTTTAACTCACACGCGGGTGTGGCGGAATTGGCAGACGCGCCAGACTTAGGATCTAGTGTC
>NZ_JBHVTK010000027.1:0-4611 GCF_042884695.1 Nocardia sp. NPDC058114
TGGGGCTAGCCGGGCGTGCTGCCAAACATCCTGTTGGTGTTTTACCCGGTCTTGTTGTTCAGTTTTTGTGTGCGGGGGGGGGGGGGGCCTTCCCCCCCCCCCCACCGCTCGCCTGACGCGAGAGTAACCATGACATCAGCGGCTTCGCTCGGTGTGACCCTGTTGGCCGAAGGGTCCATCGATTTCAACGTCTCCGGGGTGATCGACCAGTTCTGGCGATTGACCGTGGACGGCCTCACCTATGGCTCGATCTACGCCCTGGTCGCTGTCGGCTACACGCTGGTCTACGGCGTGCTCCGACTGATCAACTTCGCCCACTCCGAGATCTTCATGCTCGGCATGTTCGGCACCTACGTGGGACTGGAACTGCTCGGCTTCGCGCCCAGCGGCAACGTGTATTCCCAGGGTGTCCTGCTGACAGTGCTGTACCTGGGCTTGGCGATGCTGTTCGGCATGCTCGTCTCGGGCATCGCGGCGGTGGGGCTCGAACGAGTGGCCTACCGGCCGCTGCGCAGGCGCGGCGCGAAACCGCTGGCGTTCCTGATCACCGCGATCGGTATGTCGTTCGTGATCCAGGAATTCGTGCACTACATCCTGCCCAAGATCAAGCCGGGGCTCGGCGGCTCCAACGCCCAGACCGGTATCCGGCTCGTGGAGCCGAAGGTGCAGTTCAGCTTCCTCGGCGCGCAGGTCACCAATGTGGCGCTGGTGATCATCGCCGCGGCCGTCGTGCTCGCGATCACCACCGAAATCGTCATCAACAGAACCAAATTCGGCCGCGCCATCCGCGCGGTCGCCCAGGACCCCGACACCGCCACCCTGATGGGTGTCTCGCGTGAGCGGGTCATCGTGCTGACGTTCCTCATCGGCGGTCTGCTGGCAGGCGCGGCCGCGATGTTGTACACGCTCTACATCCCCACCGGCATCATCTTCTCCGGCGGTTTCATCCTCGGCATCAAGGCGTTCAGCGCCGCGGTGCTCGGTGGCATCGGCAACCTGCGCGGCGCGCTGCTCGGCGGGTTGATCCTCGGCATCGCCGAGCAGTACGGGCAGATCCTGTTCGGCACCGAATGGCGTGACGTGGTCGCGTTCGTGCTGCTGGTGACCGTGCTGATGTTCCGGCCGACCGGCATCCTCGGCGAGAGCCTGGGGAGGGCACGCGCATGACAGACCTGACGAAAACCCCGAAAGCGCCTGTCGCACAGCAGGATCGACGTGGCATCGGCGATGCGATCCGGGTCTGGTGGGACGGGCTCTCGCGTCCGGCCCAGTGGGCCGTTGGCGTGCCGATCATCGCCTTGCTGGCGCTGATGCCGCTGTTCCCGCCCCCGCTGCTCGACACTCCGGGCGTGAGCTTCGGCGGTGTGATGGCGCAGTTCGCCATGTACGCGCTGATCGCCATCGGCCTGAACGTGGTGGTCGGCCAGGCCGGTCTGCTCGACCTGGGTTATGTCGGCTTCTATGCCGTCGGCGCCTACACGGTCGGCCTGCTGACCAGTCCGAACAGTCCGTGGAACCAAACCGACGGCGGCTGGCTGCAACCCGGCTGGGCGTGGGTGGCCTGCCTGCCGATCGCGATCGCGCTGACCGCGCTCGCGGGCCTGATCCTCGGCGCGCCGACCCTGCGGCTGCGCGGTGACTACCTCGCGATCGTGACGCTGGGCTTCGGTGAGATCGTCCGGCTGATGGCCGACAACCTGGGCGACCTGACCAACGGCAGCCTCGGGCTGTCCAAGATCGCCTACCCCACGGTCGGCGAATCCGAGGCGCACCCCGGTGGTTTCTTCTCCCCGGGCAACCTCGGCGACACCAGCAGCTGGAATCCCTTCCAGCGGGCCAGCAACGGCACCTGGTGGTTCTGGCTCGGTATGGCCTTCGTGATCGTGGTGCTGCTGATCATCGGCAACCTCGAGCGCAGCCGGGTCGGGCGCTCCTGGGTCGCCATCCGCGAAGACGAGGACGCCGCCGAGATCATGGGCGTGCCGACCTTCAAGTTCAAGCTGTGGGCGTTCGTGATCGGCGCCTCGGTCGGCGGTCTGTCGGGTGCGATGTACGCCGGTCAGGTCACCTACGTCAACCCCAAACAGTTCGACATCATCTTGTCGATGTTGTTCCTGTGCGCGGTGGTGCTGGGTGGTTCGGGCAACAAGCTCGGCGTGATCGTCGGCGCGTTCCTCATCGCCTACCTGCCGATGCGGTTGCAGTCGGTGCAGCTGGTGTCCAGCGAGTCGACCGGTTACCTGCTGCTCGGCCTCGATGTCGCGCTGCTGATCGGGCTGTGGTTGCTGTGGCGGTGGAAGAAGGACGCGCTGGCCGCGTGGGTCCGGCGGACGGTGATCGGCGTGGCGATCGTCGCGGTGATCCTCGGCCTGCTGCTGTTCGGCAGTGTGTTGCTGTTCCGTCCGGGCGGCGCCCAGAACCTCGGTGACCTGAAGTACCTCTACTTCGGCATCGCGCTCGTGGTGATGATGATTCTGCGGCCACAGGGTCTGTTCCCGGTGCGGCAGAAACTGCTCGCCTACGGCAGACAGGTGTACCAGGCGGTCGTGCGCAAGCCGGCGGCCGAATCGATCGGAGCAGGGCGATGACGGGGCCGGGCGCGGGAGACGCGCTGTACGACAACGAAGACATGAAGGCCGGCTACCAGCCGCCGCCCGAGGTCGAGCCGACCGGCGAGGTCGACGTCACCGCGGTGCTGCCCGAGCTCGCCGATGCCGAGACCGTCGCCGAGGTGGTCGCGCCGCATCGCGAGATCGAGACCGCGGTGGGCGAGCCCCTGCTGCGTACCGACGGTCTGACCGTCAAGTTCGGCGGTCTGACCGCGTTGGACGGGGTCAGTTTCGAGATCCGCCGCGGCGAGATCCTCGGTCTGATCGGCCCCAACGGCGCGGGCAAGACCACCTGCTTCAACGCCATCACCGGCGTCTACAAGCCCGCGTCGGGCAGCGTGCACTTCGACGGTCGGCCGCTGGCCAAGACCAAGCGCAACGAGATCACCCGGATGGGTATCGCGCGCACGTTCCAGAACGTGCGGCTGTTCGGCGAGATGACGGCGCTGGAGAACGTGGTCGTCGGCACCGACGCGCGCCACACCACCTCGGTGCCCGGTGCGGTGTTCCGCACGCCGAAGTTCCGGCGCGAGGAGCGTGATGCCATCGAACGCGGCATGGCGCTGCTCGAGTTCGTCGGCATCGCGCCACGCGCGGTGGAGAAGGCCCGCAACCTGTCCTACGGCGATCAGCGCAGGCTCGAGATCGCGCGGGCGCTGGCCACCGAGCCCAAGCTGCTGTGTCTCGACGAGCCGGCTGCCGGTTTCAATCCCAGCGAGAAGTCGGCGCTGATGGACCTGATCCGCAAGATCCGCGACGACGGCTACACCGTGCTGCTCATCGAGCACGACATGCGCCTGGTGATGGGCGTGACCGACCGGATCGTGGTCCTGGAGTTCGGGCGCAAGATCGCCGACGGCCTGCCCACCCAGGTGCGTGAGGACCCGGCGGTGATCGCGGCCTACCTCGGCGTGCCCGACGCGGACACGATCGAGGAAGTGCGCGAGGGATCGGTCGCCGCCGCGGAGGAGGGGGCGACGCCGGTGGCGGACGCCGTGGTGGTGCGCTCGCGGGACGAGCCGGAGGCC
The DNA here is from genome assembly GCF_042884695.1 of Nocardia sp. NPDC058114. Lineage (NCBI taxonomy): Bacteria > Bacillati > Actinomycetota > Actinomycetes > Mycobacteriales > Nocardiaceae > Nocardia > Nocardia sp. NPDC058114. The sequence goes on from NZ_JBHVTK010000027.1 coordinate 3,638, forward strand.
GTGGTCGAGACCGAGGCGCCGCTGCTCGAGGTCCAGGACATGGTCGTGAACTACGGCCGGATCCAAGCGCTGCACGGCATTTCGCTGTCGGTCGCCCAGGGTGAACTGGTGACTCTGCTCGGCGCCAACGGCGCGGGCAAGACCACCACCATGCGGGCGATGTCGGGCCTGCTGCCGCTCACCTCGGGCCGAATCCTGTTCCAGGGCAAAGACATCACCACCATGAAAGCGCACGATCGGGTGGTCGAGGGTCTCATCCAGGCGCCGGAGGGCCGCGGTGTCTTCCCGGGCATGACGGTCGCGGAGAACCTCGACATGGGTTGCTACGGCAGGCCTTTCGAGAAGAAGACCGAGTATCAACAGACTCTGGACTGGGTCTTCGAACTGTTCCCCCGCCTGGCCGAACGTCGCAAGCAGGTCGGCGGCACGATGTCGGGCGGCGAACAGCAGATGCTCGCGATCGGCCGCGCCCTCATGGCCCGGCCGAAGCTGCTGCTGCTCGACGAACCCTCGATGGGTCTGGCTCCCATGGTGATCCAGCAGATCTTCCGGATCATCAGCGAGATCAACCGCCAGGGCACCACGGTGCTGCTCGTGGAACAGAACGCCCAACAGGCCCTGACCCGCAGTGATCGCGCCTACATCCTGGAAACCGGCGAGGTCACCAAGTCCGGTCCGGGTGCGGGATTGCTCACCGACCCTGCGGTCATGTCGGCCTACCTGGGCGTCGACTAATTGCCGGCGGCGCGGGGACTCTCGACGATGCGGCGGGGAGTCGCGGGTGCGAGGGTCACCTGCGTTCGGTTGTCCCAGGCGGTTCGACGCTGTGTTTGTTGGAGCGCTGGCGCGCTCGAGTCGCGGCCCCTGGGGGCCGCCGGTTAGCCACCGGGGCTTGCTCCTTCGTCGCCTACGCCCCGGCGGCTAACCGGCGACCCGGCCGCGACCGGCCACTGCGTGGCCGCCGCTCCCTAGGG
>NZ_JBHVTK010000028.1:0-1079 GCF_042884695.1 Nocardia sp. NPDC058114
ATAGATAGCTAGAGAACTAGCGGCAGAAGGGGTTTTTTCTTTGTTTTATTCATCTGAATCGAATTATACCATCCTCGAGGATAAAACCGCAACAGGTAAAAAGCGGGATTGGAAGGGGAAAAAGGTGAGATCGTCGCTTATGGCGGCTCACTATGAAGGACTTGAAAAGCGTACCGGTGCGCCTTACTACGGAAAAAAGGCAGAGAAAGTATGTGATTGTGCGGAATGTCTTGCGTTTAAGAGGGATCGAGAAACGGGCAGACTACGATTATATCAAGCCTATTTTTGTAAAGTGAGGTTATGCCCTATGTGTGCGTGGCGAAGGTCATTGAAAATTGCTTATCACAACAAATTGATCGTTGAAGAAGCCAATCGGCAATATAAGCCAGCATGGATATTTCTCACGTTGACAGTAAAAAACGTTGAGGGTGATGATCTGAAACAGACCATTTCGGATATGATGAAAGGTTTTAATAGATTGATGAAATATAAAAAAGTTGATTCTGCGGTGCGTGGGTATTTCAGAGCTTTAGAGATTACGAAAAATCATGAAGAAAATACATATCATCCGCATTTTCATGTGTTAATACCTGTTCGTACTAATTACTTTGGTAAGAACTATATTAATCAAAAAGAATGGACAAGCCTTTGGAAAAGAGCAATGAAATTGGATTACACACCTATTGTGCATGTGCAGAGGGTCAAAGGTAAAAAGGGAATCGATGCGGAAGCGATTGAAAAAGAAGTACGCAAAGAAATGGAAGAACAGAAAGCTATTTTAGAGATTTCTAAGTATCCAGTGAAAGACACTGATGTGATACGTGGGAATGAAGTGACCGAGGAAAATTTGGATACGGTCTATTATTTGGATGATGCGTTAAATGCCAGGCGGTTGATCGGCTACGGCGGGATCTTGAAAGAGATTCATAAGGAACTGAATTTGACGGACGCCGAGGACGGGGATCTTGTCAGAATTGAAGAAGATGAAGACGAGGTAGCTAATGAGACGTTCGAGGTTATGGCGCATTGGCATGTAGGAATTAAGAATTACATAATTAATTAAATAAAGCAGACAATTT
>NZ_JBHVTK010000029.1:0-1064 GCF_042884695.1 Nocardia sp. NPDC058114
GGCGAAGCTGAGAATTTAAGCCCCGGTAAACGGCGGTGGTAACTATAACCATCCTAAGGTAGCGAAATTCCTTGTCGGGTAAGTTCCGACCTGCACGAATGGCGTAACGACTTCTCTGCTGTCTCAACCACAGACTCGGCGAAATTGCATTACGAGTAAAGATGCTCGTTACGCGCGGCAGGACGAAAAGACCCCGGGACCTTCACTATAGCTTGGTATTGGTGTTCGGTACGGTTTGTGTAGGATAGGTGGGAGACTGTGAAGCTCGGACGCTAGTTCGGGTGGAGTCGTCGTTGAAATACCACTCTGATCGTATTGGACTTCTAACCTCGGACCATGATCTGGTTCAGGGACAGTGCCTGGTGGGTAGTTTAACTGGGGCGGTTGCCTCCCAAAATGTAACGGAGGCGCCCAAAGGTTCCCTCAGCCTGGTTGGCAATCAGGTGTTGAGTGCAAGTGCACAAGGGAGCTTGACTGTGAGACTGACAGGTCGAGCAGGGACGAAAGTCGGGACTAGTGATCCGGCACCGGCAAGTGGAAGCGGTGTCGCTCAACGGATAAAAGGTACCCCGGGGATAACAGGCTGATCTTCCCCAAGAGTCCATATCGACGGGATGGTTTGGCACCTCGATGTCGGCTCGTCGCATCCTGGGGCTGGAGTAGGTCCCAAGGGTTGGGCTGTTCGCCCATTAAAGCGGCACGCGAGCTGGGTTTAGAACGTCGTGAGACAGTTCGGTCTCTATCCGCCGCGCGCGTAAGAAACTTGAGGAAGGCTGTCCCTAGTACGAGAGGACCGGGACGGACGAACCTCTGGTGTGCCAGTTGTTCCGCCAGGAGCACTGCTGGTTGGCTACGTTCGGAAGGGATAACCGCTGAAAGCATCTAAGCGGGAAGCCTGTTCCAAGATGAGGTTTCTCTCCCACTTGATGGGTTAAGGCCCCCTACAGACCATGGGGTTGATAGGCCAGAATTGGAAGCCAGGTAACTGGTGTAGGTGACTGGTACTAATAGGCCGAGGGCTTACTACGAAGGTGTTACGCGTCCACTGTGCGGTTTCTGAAACA
>NZ_JBHVTK010000030.1:0-1009 GCF_042884695.1 Nocardia sp. NPDC058114
TGCGTAATAGCTCACTGGTCAAGTGATCCTGCGCCGACAATGTAGCGGGGCTCAAGTACACCGCCGAAGCCGCGGCATTCACACAATAGCCCGTCCTTTTCTTCGGAGAAGGGCCAGGTGTGTGGATGGGTAGGGGAGCGTCCTGTGGCCGTGGAAGCAGCAGTGTGAACTAGCTGTGGAGGCCACGGGAGTGAGAATGCAGGCATGAGTAGCGAAAGACGAGTGAGAAACTCGTCCGCCGAATGACCAAGGGTTCCTGGGCCAGGTTAATCCGCCCAGGGTGAGTCGGGACCTAAGGCGAGGCCGACAGGCGTAGTCGATGGACAACGGGTTGATATTCCCGTACCCGTGTATCCGCGCCCAATGCTGAATCAGTTGTGCTAACTGTCCAAATGTTGTTTTACTGAGCCTTCGGGTGAGGGGAATGACGGCTGCACAGGACCCCGATTGTAGTAGGTAAGCGATGGGGTGACGCAGGAAGGTAGCTGGGCCAGGTGATGGAATACCTGGTGTAAGCGTGTAGGGCGCAACATAGGCAAATCCGTGTTGCATATAGCCTGAGACGTGATGCGTACCCGTTGAGGGGAATTCAGTGATCCTATGCTGCCGAGAAAAGCCTCTAGCGAGCTGGTACACGGCCCGTACCCCAAACCGACACAGGTGGTCAGGTAGAGAATACTAAGGCGATCGAGAGAACTGTGGTTAAGGAACTCGGCAAAATGCCCCCGTAACTTCGGGAGAAGGGGGACCTGCCCTGGTGACGAGTCTTGCACTCAGAGCTGGGGGAGGTCGCAGAGACCAGAGAGAAGCGACTGTTTACTAAAAACACAGGTCCGTGCGAAGTCGTAAGACGATGTATACGGACTGACGCCTGCCCGGTGCCGGAAGGTTAAGAGGACCGGTTAGCCAGCAATGGCGAAGCTGAGAATTTAAGCCCCGGTAAACGGCGGTGGTAACTATAACCATCCTAAGGTAGCGAAATTCCTTGTCGGGTAAGTTCCGACCTGCA